>NZ_JACCJY010000038.1 GCF_014596085.1 Azospirillum tabaci | reverse complement strand
GCCGCCGCCGCGGCCGCCGCCTGCTCCGGGCTGCCGGCGCCGGCGCCGACGGCGCCGCGCCAAGCGGCGCGCGCGGCCTCAAGACGGGCCATCCACGCCGTTTCTCCGGCGTGACGCCGCTTGTTGTCCTCGCACAACGCTGCCTTGAGCTCGGCGCACTCCTCGTCGGTCCAGGACTTGGAATCGGTGGCGAACGCGTCGGCAAACCGCAGGACGGCCCGCTCCACGGGGCTGAAGCGGTCGGGGTGGCGGGCGTGCTCGGTCAGGATCATGAGCTTGGCGGCGAAGTCCCGATCGGCGTAGCCGTGCCGCCGCGCCGTCAATGTCCCGAGCACCGCGTGATGGGTCATCGTGTACCGCGCGCGCCGCCGTTGCCCGATCAGGTTGATGGCCAGCTCGCGGATCGGCCGCTCGATGAAGCCGGAGACCTGGACGCCGTTGCGGAAGGAGGGCTCGTCGAAGATCAGGGTCGTCGAGAAGGCGAGCTGCTGCTCGAAGATCGCAGGGATCTGCAGGAGGTAGCGGCCGAGGTTGTTCGGGAAGGCCGTCGGGGTGAGGTTGGCGCTCCAGATCCAATCGGACATGGCCTGCAGGCCCTTTGTCCAATTGACGTTGCCCAGTCCGAAGTCGGCGTCCCTCAGCGGGATGGAGCAGACGCGGGTCTCCTGCCCGTCGGACGGTCTCGCGGGTGCAAGCATGTTCGTCCTCCTTTCTCAGCCGCGCTCGATCCGGGTCTGCGTGCCGTACCGGTCGACCCAGAACGCTTCCAGTTCGGGCAATCCGAGGGCCCGGCGGCCTTCGCGCACGAGCGCCATGAGCTCCCGGACCCGCGCCGCCGCCCCATCCACCTCGCGCAGGCTCTCCGGCAGGTTGAGCACTCCGCCGTGCTCCGGGGGCGCCAGCCCGCGCACCAGCGTGCGCCTGATGACGCGATGCTGGCGCGTATCGGCGTAGGAACGCTGGTTCGACGGATCGTGGTCGACGGCGGACGCGGAGCCACGGGTCGACGCCTGATCGAGTTGCGGAATGAGGATCCAGAGCTGCTGCGCCTGGTAGCTCTCGATGGAACCCGCGACGTTCGCGGCCAGGCCGCGGTAATGGCAGTAGTCGACGAAGAAGCGCAGGTCCTCCAGGCCCAGGATGCCCCGCTGCTCGAGCCCGTCGCGCTCCAGCAGGCCGTTGATGTCGACCATGCCCTCGCTCGCCGTGTCGACCAGGCAGACGTTCGACACCTTGGACAGGATCGACGTGTCGATCATGATGGCGTTCGCCCCGCTTTCCGCGGTGACGTCCACCATCGCCTTGATGACGGAGCGGGTCGTACGGTTCGCGCCCGCGGCCACGCGCGGGAAGTAGCGGCGATGCTCGAACAGCTCGTTGGTCCGGACGTGCGTGCCATCCGAGCCGGGCGGCAGCACGCCCCGATGGATGAGGCTCGCGAGTGAGACCTGCCCCGGATCGGTAAAGAGCGGCTCGCCCGTGCGCTGGTCGCGCAGCGTGCCGATCGCGTAGGGCGCTATATCGAACGAATCCGGATCGTCCGCGGAGCTCGGATTGAACTCCCGCAGCTCCACCAGCACGCGGCGGACCGCATCGGTCCGCTTGCGCTCGTTCCACAGGTCCAAGTCCTGTGCGAACAGCACCGACATCACCTGGGCGTGGCTGAGCTGCTCCGTCCGGCGCAGCGTCAGGACCACCTCCTGCAGCACCTCGGCGACTTTCTCGACCTCCATCCCGTCGACCCCGACCTTCACGAAGCTCACGGGATGGACTCTCGTCCCCATCGACAGCGCGACGCCGATGGCCGCCTGCGCCGCCTTGCCGGCGATCTCGTAGCGCGATTTCTCGATCGCCTGCCCCGCCTGGGAGCGGCGGAACAGGAGCTGGTCCTCGCCGATGTTCGTGCTCAGCTGCACGTCGAGCCCGCGCTGGAAATCGAGCACGGCATCGCTGATGTCCATGATGTTGCGCGGGCTGATGTTGCCGAGCGCGCTCTTGGGGTCTTCGCTGTCGATGATGCGGCCGCCACCGAGGACCGCCTCCCGGGCCTCCTGCGCGTTGAACACGCTCACCAGGAGCTTTCGGTTGTGGGCGACGCGGACAAGGGAACTCATCTCGGCCTCCGCCATGTTCGGATGGGGCGGGCGCGCTGGGCATCGCGCGTCGCCGGACGCGCGCCTGGCGTCCCGGGCGCAGCGAAAATCGGCACGATGAGCGGTTCTGTTCCGAAACAAGGAAAACCGCTATACTTCGAACAAGAAGTTACAATCTTGTAACGCTTAGAAATGGGACCAGCGTCTGCGGTATTTTGAACGTGCGGCGCGCTTTTGAGTCACATCATATTCATTCCCATGTTTCTCTGCTCAATTCAACTACTTGATGCGCGGCATCGGTATATTCCGGCAATTCCAAATTGGGAGTGCGTCTTTCTGCGGCCACATCATCCGGCGGAATGATCGCCCTTTGACGAAGGGCCTCCTTCGGCATCCGGTTGGGCCGATCCGGCGCCCGCTGCAGGCGACTTGCCGCGGTTTCCCTTTCGGGCGGGCGGCACGCATAGGTCCGCAGGGTTCCGACGGTCGAGGTCGCCCGCTTCTCCCGCATCGCCGACGATCCGGGGACGCTCGAGCGCGCCGAAGTCATCCTGATTCCGCTGCGCGCTCGGGATAGCAGATGCGTCCAGAGGGGGATCACCCGCATCTTCCGCGGATGCGACCGGTGGAACGTGGGCGGATTCAAGTGGTCGATGCGCCCGACCTCGCCCCGCTGAGGTCGCGGAACTCGTCGCCACGGGGGCAATTGTGCTGGGGAGGAGCTCGCCGATGCGGATCCGAACGGACTAGAGGAGAATGTGCGCGACGTCGTGGAGGTCGCATCGGTCCTGCGCCGCGGCTCGTCCTCCGCGGAATTTCTGAGAACCGGACTTCCCGGCTTTCCGAAGGACGCCGATGACGTCGTGGTGTTCCCAAAATACCCGCATGACGGGACCAGGAGAGCCGCCCGGGGCTCTCTTGCGGTTCGGAGCGGCGGAGCTGACCCTGTCGATGAGTCCCGAGCGGGTCCGCAACGTCCAGCGGGCTCTGAACGATAACGGCAGCCATGTTGCCGTGGACGGCTGACCGGGGCGCGGAAAGCCCTGGGGGAGGATTTCCAGTGCTCTCATGGCCTAAAGTCGACTGGTCGGCTGAACGCCGAAACCCAGGCGGCGCTCAACCTGGATCAACACCGGACCGATGCCGGCGATTTTTGCAACCGGTAGGGTGGCCGCCGGCCGAGGGTGGATCGGTGGACGTGCCCGCTGCCCGCCCTCCGGCTAGCCACATGTCTCCCTCCGGCCTGACCGCTCGTGGTGATGAACGCCTAACGAGAACCGCAACGCCGCCCAGAGGGCTCGGCCGGGTCCGCTCTGCGCCAGGAACGGACATCATTACCCGGTGCTCAGCGGCAACTGGATTGATGTAGCTCAACAGGACGGAGCACACTCTTCCTAAGAGTCCCAGGAATCTCTTGGGCAGACCAGAATCCCCAAAAACTTCAAAGGCTTACGGTGAGCGGAGCATTGTAGCTCGCCCACCGTCTTAACCAATTCTAATAGCCGCATTATGGGTGCATTCTGAGTGCACCCTCGGCAATGGTGCCCCCGAACAAGCAGCCCACCCCCTTAACTTCTCCAGGCAGTTGTGCGTCTGCTGGCGCTTGACGAGTGGCATGGTTGGGGGCATAGCATCTCGAGTTGCCAAAACTCTGTGCGAAACATACTCGGGTAGGCGGGGGCTTGAGATGGTTGCGGTTTCAGTGGTTGAGTCCGTCGAGCAGCCGACGAGAGAAGAAGTTATAACTTTACAGTCTCGCAAGACCGATGAGTTGGTAGTGGCACTTGTCGGGCCTGTTGGCTCTGGTGTGAGCACTACCTCAGAAGAGTTGATCAAGGTTCTTGAAAAAGATTTCGGTTACGGCCACCACTACATTAAGGTGAGTGACATTATACGGAGCTTTGCTGGAGTTGTGGGCGAAGATGCCCCCGAAGAGGACGACGACGAGAGCGAGCGCATCAAGAAGCTTCAGAAAATCGGTAATAAGATGCGTGACAGTTTTGGCGAAGGCTATGTTGCGGAAAAGTGCGTCGAAAGGATTGCGGTGCATAGGCACCAGAACGACGGATATAAGAGCGTCGGCGGTAAGCTTGTTTCTCGTCCCCGGAGAGTTATTCACGTTATTGACTCGTTGAAGAATCCTGCCGAAGTTGACCTGCTGCGTGATGTGTATGGAGAAATATTCTGGGTGTTTGGAGTTTTCGCACCTGAAGAGGTGCGGCGTAGCAGGTTGGTAAAAGACGGCGTTAAGCTCAGCACTATTACAAGCATTTTCGAAATTGACGAAGATGAAGGTGTTTCTTCGGGGCAAAAGGTCCGAGACACCATTGAAAAGTCTGACTTCTTCATCAGGAATGACGACGTTAATAGGGAGAAGTTGGAGAAATCTATTAGGAGATTTCTAGACATTATTTTTGGGGCAAAAGTTAATACCCCAACGAGAGACGAAATTGCAATGTATACAGCGGCTTCTGCCGCTACATCGTCTGCTTGTCTTTCCAGGCAGGTGGGCGCAGCTATATATACGAAGGAAGGAGAACTGATCGGAAAGGGTGCAAATGATGTTCCTAAGCCGAAAGGTGGTCAGTATTGTTGGGAAGATCAAGGAAACGATCATCGGTGTCATAAATGGGAAGGGAGGATTTGCCACAACGATGATCGCAAAGAACTTCTTTATAAGGACATCACTAAAAAGCTAAAAGGTGCGGGGATTGTTGGTCGAGATACAGAGTATGACGCCATCAAGAAAGTATTGAAGAAAACTGACATAAAAAATCTGATCGAGTATTCCCGTGCTGTCCACGCAGAAATGGAAGCTATTATGTCTGTGGTGCGCGGTGCGAAGCACGGAATAGTTGGATCAACGCTCTATTGCACTACATTCCCTTGTCACAATTGCGCTCGTCATATAGTTGCAAGCGGCATATCGCGAGTAGTTTACATTGAGCCTTATCCGAAGAGTCTTGCAACGGTATTGCATAGCGACGCAATCTCCTTGCAGGAGGGTGATGCCAAGGGACGAGTTGAGTTCCTTCAGTACGAAGGCGTTGCACCTAGAAACATGTTGCGCCTTTTCAGCCAAGGTGCTGCTCGCAAGGAGGGGGGCAAAGCTATAGAGAGGGAACCCACCGACGCTTCGCCCGTTTCACGCTCGCCGCTTGACGGATTCCATCGCAGAGAGCAGATTGTCGTTCATCGGCTTCAGCGCGCCGAAGCTGAGACGGCGGAGAAAACGGAGGGTGCGGGCCATGACGAAGCGCAAGGATGAAAGGCAGCTTTGCTTGATGCTCGTTGTGCCTGAGAAAGATAATAGAGAACTCGATGTGCTCCGCCCAAAGGTGGAGCAGACGGTAGTGTCTCTGTGTTCTCTCCGATTTGAGCGAAGCCGTAAAGCTTTGGTCGATCAGCTACTTAGTTCCGGTTTGATGGAACTAAACGCTTGAATTGATGGCGGCTATTAGAATTGGTTTAGACGGTGGGCGAGCTACAATGTTCCGCTCACCGTAAGCCTTTGAAGTTTTCGGGGATTCTGGTCTGCCCAAGAGATTCCTGGGACTCTTAGGAATCCTGTGCTCCGTCCTGTTGAGCTACATCAATCCAGTTGCCACTGAGCACCGGGTGATGATGTCCGCTACTGGCGCAAAGCGGTCTCCAGCGATGGTCCGCATTGGATCAAAAGCCGCCGATGTTGCAAACGGAGAGCGCAACGAGAGCTGGATCGAGCGGGAGCTCAGCGGAGACCTCCTTGTCTACGCCGATCACGAGGGCTACCTGCTGCGCATTTGTCCCTCTTGTTCGCGTCTGCTGGGCTATGAGCGTGCGCTGCGTGAACGGCCCTACACCGACCTGATCCACCCCGACGACATCGGTCTGGTGCGCGGAAAGCTGGACGAGCTTTGCGACAGCGGTCGTCCCGTGCGCTTCGAGGATTGGGTTTGCGCGGCCGACCGATCGTGGCGCTGGATCGCCTCGACCCTCTCGCTCGATCCGGACGGCCGCCACCTCCACGGTGTCGGCCGTGACATCATCGCGGAGAGGGCGGCCACCGTGGCGACGGCCCTCGTCAGCCTCGCGCGCCAGCTGCGCGCGCTCGTGCCCCGTCAAGCACTCCGCCATCGTGGCTTCGGCGGCGCGCTGCCCGGTGGCAAACGTGGACGCGAAGCCGAAGACCTCGACCGAATCACGGCCGGCGCAATCACGGCCGATGCACCACACGTGGTCCCACCGGAATGGCCCCAACCGATCGCTCTCAACCGACAGGTGCCAGCCGCGCCAATCCGCGACGCGCATCCCGGCGCATCGCCGCCAGCAAAGTCTCAGCCCGTCGATCATTCAGCGCCTCCGCCCCGCAGCGTTCCGCGCGGGATTGCTCCCTTGCGCGCAACCCACCGCGGCCCGAACCGGGCCGCGGTGGGGCGCTGGCTCCGCTCGGCCTTGCGCGGGGCCAGCCATCCGAGTTCGTCGGCCATGGAGCGGCGTTCCTCCTTCGCCTAAGCCTGCAATGCGCCGCGGGCCTCGCCCGTCCGCTCGCCCCACCGACGACCGTCTGGAAGCTCCAGAGCATGAACGGCTTCGGGACATAGCCGAGCGGTTGGGTGGCTAGGGTGTGCTGACGCGGGGGGCCGTCGATGGTGGCATTCGGCGCAATCGCGCACACCTCGTGCCCAGCGAAGGCGAGAGCGGATCCGATGCTTTCCGCGATCAGGGAGTCATCCTCGACAAGCGCGACCCGCGCATCCGCCTCGGCCACGGTTTCCGGCGCGTTGAAAATGCTTGGGCGCCGCACTCTGTTTCACCGCTTCGGCGAAACGCCGTTTTCTGCAGGTGGCGGCGCTGCCGGGCCACCTCTTCAGGGCAGCACGGCTCGGCTGCGGCACCGGCGATCAGGCGGACTCCTCGCCGACGGCGGCTCCGGTGGAAACTTCCGCGTGGATATTCTCATCTGTGATGCCAGCAAGAAGCTCGTCGAGATCGTAAACTGGGGTCGGCGGCACGGGGGCGGCGGCCAGTCGGCCGTTCTCGATGCTCAGCTCGGCTTCGCTCCCATCGGTAACGTTCAGGTCCTTGGCGTACGCGTTGGTAGCCCGGCGGGCGAGGCTATTGCCCCAACGAACGAACTGCTGGCGCATGACGGACCTCCGAGAGTGACGCGGCAATGAATATACAGTGAGTGTGTGCCGCAACCAGGCCGGTTCGATTCAAGCGGGCCCCGTGGTCGGACGGGGCCGGGTACGAGCGGCTATCGAGGGTGCGGTTGAATTGCATCGCCGTGTCGACCAAATAGGCGCATTCCAACACGCCTGCGGCGTTTGGGTCATGAAGGCGGAACAATCCACGGCTGCGACCAGGCGATCGGAAGACCGGCTGGGCATCGTCGCCGCACCGGAGGGGTCGCCGTTCGCCTGGATGCGGTTGGCGCGCCGGCAGCACCTCCGGCACGCCGGCCAGTGGACAGTACCCCCCGGATCATGCAACACTTCCCTGTGAGAACGGGTGCCTTCAGGGAAGCGGCCAATGACTGATGCCCCGGAGTGGACGCCGATCACCCCGCCCTGGGTGGGCGCAGTGCTGCGCGTCGGACGCGTTGCCGGCCTCGTGTCGCCAGTCACCGCCGGCTGCTGGCTCTGGCGCGTCGACGGAATCGGGGGCTCGCCTGGATACAGCGAGGCGGAGACCGAGGCCGCGGCCCGCGCCGCCGTGGAGCGCTGCCTGCTCGACGTTGGCGTGCTGACCGCCCATCAGGCCGCGGACCTGGCGCGGTGCCGGGCACGCCAGTCGGCGGGGGACCACGACGCCTCATGACCGACGCTCCGCTCCTACTGCACTGGCTGCCGCTGGCCAGCGATCCGCCCGGACTGGGCCACGTCGTGGCAGGCTGGCGCGGGTGGCTCCTGTGGGCCTCCCCGAACGCGCTCCCGCACCCGACGTCCTGGAACTGGGACGCCAAGCCGCCGGACGACGGCGCCGCGGTCGGCGGCGATGCCCCGACGTGATTATCTCCAGGGTGCCGCCAGGGGCATCGAGGTGGCAAAGGCGGCCGCCGAGACGGCGATCCCGGGACGGATGACGACGCATGAGCTGGCGGATCTGGCGCGGCGGACCGAAGAGCTGCGGCTCAAGGCTTTCGGAAGGACAATTGTAGGGAAGGCGAGCTCGAGGAGAGCCACCGCGGTCGCAGCGACCGTCCGGAAGAGGATCGTACCGACCGCGCCGGCTGAGGGCGGGTTGGCGTTCCGAAGGCGGTGCACCCAGCGCTGCACGGTGCGGAGTTGGCCACGAAACCCACGCTCCTGGATCTCCCGCCACAGCCGGGCGGCGTTGTGGCAACCGTCACCCCAGCGTTGCCGGAGGTACACGGCGTGGAGATCGATGGCACTGCCGCGATCCCGTTGAGACCAGACCAGCAGTTCGCCGGACCATACCCACGCGCGGACTGTCTTGCGAGTGATGCCGAGCGTGCGGGCGATGCGCTTCATCGGCCAGCCTTGGCCGTGCAACGCCATCACCTCGTCAAACCGGGCCTGCCGAACGCCGTGGCGCTCCGTCATCGGCATCTCGGCCGCTGGTGCCGGGAGCGGTGCGGTCGTCGCCGACGACGCGGCAGCCGTGTCGGTTTCCATGGCGGTTTCAGCTGCCGCTTTGCTGGCCATGCGCAGGTCATGATGATGCCGGTCGAGAGCCCTGGCCAGAGCATCACCGGGATTGCGCAGAAGATGCCAGCGATCCGAGACCTGGACGGCGTTCGGAGCGCCGGCCCGAATGCCGTCGACGTAAGCGCCAGCGCGGTCGCGGGCAACGACCGCTACCCCGGGGTGGGCTTTCAATCACGCCGCCACCGTTTCCGCGTGGCGGTCGGGCAGCAGGTCGATGGGGCGGTTGCGTTCCAGATCGGCGATGATCGTGCCGTGCCGCTGACCGCGCCGCCAGGACCAGTCGTCGATGCCGATGACGCGCGGCGTCGGCATCACCGGCAGGGGAGCCGCCCGGATCAGGCGCAACAGCGTGTCGCCGCTGACCGGCATGGCCAAGCAAGCCGCCAAGCGGGCACCAGCCTCGCCGCCGGCGCTGAGGGCGATGCGCCGTTGCGCCTCCGAGAGCCGGACGGTCCGCCGAACCTTCGGCAAGGCGACGGCCGGCAGGCGTTCGGCGAAGATGCGGCGCGGACACTCGGAAGCAGCGCAGCGGAACCGGCGAACCTCGAGGTCGATTTGGCCGACCCGGCCCTGCCAAGGCAGGTCGCCGAGGCGGCGAATGTAACGACTATGAACGTGGCGCGAAGGATGCCGACACGCCGGGCAGGCCGCCGCAGCGGCGCGAGCGCGCACGGCTACAACAACGCGATTGTGGGCGACGGTGACGTGATCAACGGCGAGACCGGGCGGGAGCAGGGACAGCAGCGATTTGGACAAGGAAATCAGAGCACTCAAACGGGGATACCGTTCCCTCTATGTGCTCACTGTCGCCCATCAGTGCACTCACGCTGCACCGGGAATGCGGATGGTCCAGTTCCTGAAGACGTTTGACACGCGCCAGCTGCGCGCGCTCGTGCCCCGTCAAGCACTCCGCCATCGCGGCTTCGGCGGCGCGCTGCCCGGTGGCAAACGTGGACGCGAAGCCGAAGACCTCGACCGAATCACGGCCGGCACAATCACGGCCGATGCACCACACGTGGTCCCACCGGAATGGCCCCAACCGATCGCTCTCGACCGACAGGTGCCTGCCGCGCCAATCCGCGACGCGCATCCCGGCGCATCGCCGCCAGCGAAGTCTCAGCCCGTCGATCATCCTCCGCCTCCGTCCCACAGCGATCCGCGCGGAATTGTGCCGTTGCGCGCGACCAACCGCGGCTCGAACCGGTCTTTGGTGGGACGCCCGCGCCGTTCGGTCTCTTGCAGGATGAGCCAGTCGAGTTCGCCGGCTATGGAGCGGCCATCCTCCTTCGCCGGAGCCCGCAATGCGCTGCGGGCCTCCGGTGTGAGGTGAGCCATCGTCGCGTCGGGCTTCCCCGCCGTCATTGATCCTCCTCCAGACGATCACCGCGACCGAGGCGGCTCTCCTTGAGCTTGCCTTCGCATCCGATAATCTCCCTGACGCTCTGAAGCCGGCGTTCTTCGGTCTGCCGCGCCAGATTCGTCAACTCGTGTGCCGTCATCCGTCCCAGGATCGCCGCTTCGGCGGCCGCCTTTGCCACCTCGTCGATGCCGATGACCTCACCCTGGAGACGATCAACAACCTGCAGGTGCCCATGGCTATCGCGGCCCAACAGTGAAGCGACCCAGCCCCAGTGCAGCGGGTGCCCGCTGAGCCGATTGGCCGTCACCTGCCAGTCACCGCATGCGCCCGTATAGGACGTGCCGGAGCTCTCGACCCATTGGATGTATCCCCCGCTCATCGCGCAGTCTCCCTCCTCTCCCGCTCCCCAAGAGTAGCGCCGTCCGCTCGTTCCTTGCCGGTTTCTCAAACGGGGTCGCCTGCGCGGATGCGCTTACCTCCTCTAGCTTCCCGGAACCGCCGGCTACGAGGCGCCCCATCCCACTCCGGGTCGCCCGCCGGAGACGACCAGAGTGACAGCCGCCGGTCGCCACGAGGGGGAAGCGAGGGTATAGCGCTTGTTGGCTCTGCGTTTCCACGTGAGGACGCTCGGCCGCTGCGCCAAGACCGCTATGTGCTGAGGCGTCCGGGTGGACGCCGACCTCGGAGATCAGGCGGCACCAGCAGCAGCGTCGATCGGCGAGCGACAGCCGAGCAGTCGTGGGGGGCAGGAGCCGGCCATTTATAGTGCCGCAGCGCTATAAATGGATAAACTCGGCATAGCTTCCGGGACGCTTCCGTGCCGAAGAGCCCGTTCCGCGCAGAATGGGTCTCGGGGCAGGCCGCCGATGGAGCCCTGCGGATCAGCCTGGATTTCTGCAAAAGGCATCGCAGGGGATGAGAGCTCTGGGCAATTGTCAATCATGGGGACGGCGGATAGAAGTTGGCGCGGGTGTACGGGTTGTCGGTCTTCGGTAGATGTGGATTCTTTCTTGTCCACGCGGCCATACGCCCCGTCCGCTCCAATTCCCGCTCGCCCCACTCCCTGACCATCGTTTCAATTGCTTTTCGTCCCGCCTCACGGCGTCTGCTCGTGTCCATTCCTGTCTCCCAACTGTAAAGCCCCACGATGCCACCGGAGGAGTGCCCGGGCATCAGTGCAGTGGAGGAGAGGTCATTCGCCGGTTGTGCCATGCCTGCGAGCGATACGGATCGTTGTGGTGCACGCCAAATGGCGTTCCTTGTGCCCTCAGTGGGTGCCGCTGCGGTGACGTTTCCCGCCTCTTGCTCTCCAACGTCCAACGGCTCTCTGCGGCATCCTGAGCGGCACCATGCTGAATGGAGAAAGCCGATGCTGCCGTGCAGGGAAATGCTCGACGTCCTGCGGCCCGCTTACCGCTGCCGGCACTTCGACGGTGCCTGCCGGCGGGCCGTCTACGAGCCGGAAGCCGGGTACGTACCTCGCGGAAGTCTGGGAGCCACGGGCACGCTTGAGGAGGTCCGGCTGGTCTTGGTGATTGCGGAGCCAAGCCCTCCGGATCCCGGCGAGACCTATGCGGGGACAGGGGACGAGATCCTCGCCCAGACGTTCGCCAAAGCCTACGACAGCTACGGCAATCCCTCGTCACCGGACCATAGCGTCCATCACCGCAACGTTCGGTTCGTCATGAGCCAGGTCTGGGGGGACATACCCTTCGACGGGCAGCTTCGGCGGACGTGGATCACGCAGTCGTACCTGTGTTCGCTGCCGTCGGTAACGGGCGACACGACGCTGGGCGCCCAGAGGACGTGCGCCCACGACTATCTGGCAAAGCAACTCGCGCTTTTCCCAAACCGTGTCGTCATCGCCCTCGGGCGGAAGGCCGAGCGGCGGCTGGGGCTGATCAACTGTTCGCCCATCGCGGCGAATGCCGTCGGCAAGCCCGAGGGAGTCAAGCCGCGTGCGAGGGAGTCGTGGATCGCTGCCGCCGCGCAGGCGCGCCGAGCGTTGGCCGCCATGGCGGAACGCGCAGGGGCGTAGGTGGGGCGGTCGCGCGCTGCGTCCCATCGTGCCGACAATGCTGATCGGGTCGCCGAGCCTCCTGCGGCAGCTCCGGGCGCGTGCCTGGCCCCTCGTTGCGGATCAGAGGTTTGTGCCGTTGGCGCGCGGTGGCGAACCGGCCACGGGGCGGTTCGCGCCAGCGCCGATCATTGCGGGCGGGGCGGTTCGGAAGAGAACGGTCCGTGGCTTCGCGGGGGGCCTTCGTCGGGCATTGCCGGGGGCGCCGGGAGGTGGTCGCTGTTGGCCGTGTTCCGCGGGCCGTTCTGGCCGATGGCTGACTCGGCACCGTCCCGTTGCGCCGCCACCGTCCCTCGGGGGGACGCCGGGACGGATGGACGGGTACGCAGCGGCATCTTTTCCCTTGTTGCGGTGAGCGCCTCGGCCACCTCGGGCTTCCAGGCGGCTTCGTGCAGCGCCATGATGGCCCGGAGGATATCGCGGATGGTCTCCGCATTGCTCCGCTTCCCGTTCAGGGTCCGATCCATGGTGTCGCGCTTGAGTTTGCGACTGCTCACCATCGTGAGCGCGACGTAGAGGTCGTCGTGTGACGCGCCGGGCGGCAGGAGTTGCTGGATTGCGCCGTAGCGCTCGTCCTTTCGCATGGCCAGCACGGCATCAACGCTGGGCATGACCGGCGGCTCGGCGAGTGGTGGAGCCGCGTTGACGACCGGCACGGGCGGCGCTGCCGACGGCGTCGCGTTCGCGCGCTTGGCGATGATCCTGCGCAATGCTCCGGTCCCCATCGCGGCCAGCGCCTCCGTGGTCGGCCCCCCATCCGATGCGGCATCGGCCGCTTCGGCAAGAAGCATCGCGTGCCTGATCACGGACCGCGGGATTTCGGTGACGAGTGCCAAAGCGTACTCGGCCTCCTCCGGCGCACCGGTCGACACCGTCGGCAACAGGGCGCGGACCTGCTGGCCGAGCGCGGCGACGTCCAGCCGTGCGTCCGGCACGGCCGTCCAGGCCACCATCAGAGCCTGCAGGTCGCCCTGCGGCGCGGCGATGGAGACGTAGGCGATGGCGACCCCATGCCGGCGCAGCCGTTCCAGGCGCTCCAGCCCGGCCAGTACGTCGACCGGAGCGCGCGGATCTGCGGGGATCTGGCGGACGATGATGGGACCGTCGTGCCGCGGGGCGGCCGCCAGTTCCGCGTCGGTGGGGGCCCGTTCCAGGCAGAACGGCACGGGCCGCAGGCGGTCGAGCGCGACTGCCTCTTCGGGCGACGTTGCGACGGGCCGTCGGATCGGGGCGAAAGCTCGTGCGATACTGGCCATGCTCACGCTCCCACGGCGGAGCGTCCGATGGCCGGCGCCGGGGCCCGGGGCCCGGCGCAGGCCGGGCTCCGGACGGGCGTCGGCTGACGGACGGTCCGAGCGGTCGCCGCCGGCGCGCCCCGGCGGAGCGCCTGGGACGCCGTCCGGCGTTTTCTATCAAATTGATTAGAGAGTCCCATGTTTACCACCAAAGATTGGGTAGTTTGCTTCGGCATAGCCGGAATTTTGGATGAGGAGCGGCCCGCAAACCGTTGATTCGGCAGGGGCGGTGCGGCGTTACGGCCAAGGCTCCGCATCTGGCCATACGCGGAGCCTTGGCCGTAACCCCCCGATTTCCCGCGGCTTCCGGCCGCGCCGCACGGCGGCGGGAAGCGCGCCACGCCGGACTCCGCGCCGGCGCGGCCGCCGCAGCTCAGTGAGCCGCGACGCGCGGCTTTTCCGCGCTATGCCGGTGTGCGACGCGCCTCCAGGCCACCGTCCGCGACGGTGGGCGGCCGGGCCTCGGCGTCCGGGTGCCGGGGCTTGGCCGCGGCGGCGCCGCGGACCGCCGTCCAAGACCGGCTGTCCGGGTGGCGTCAGTTCGGCGGACACCGGCGTCATGGCGTTTCCGCGTCGGCCGCATCAGCGGCATAGGCAGCGAGGCGCGCGGCGCGGATGATGTCCAGGAGCTCCGGGGGCAGGGCGCCGCAGCGCAGCAGGGCGCGGACGCGGAAGCGCGCGAACGCACGCCGGGCGAGCCCCTTCGTCGCACGGTCGAGCGCGTCGAGCTGGCCGTTGATGCTTTCGGTCCGGTTGTTCGTGGCGACGCAGTCCTCCGCGAAGCCGGACAGGATCTGCTCGTGGTGCTTCCGGACGGTCTCCATCGGCTTGCGGAACACGCGCTCCATCTCCGGATCGCGCTCCATCCACCGCTGCAGCCGGATCAAGCGGGCCTCCGCTATGGCAGCGGTCACGCCGGGGGTGAACAGGCCGTAGACCGCCTCCTTGAAGCAATAGGCTTTGAAGAGCGACGGCATGTTTTCCCTCAGGCGGCGCAGGAGTGCCCGGTGGGCCGGCTTCAGCCTGTCCGCCCGCATGGTGAAGATGCGGTTCAGCGGGGGCAGCTTGCCGCGCGCTCGTCCTCTGGCGAGCCGCCGGCGTTCGGCGTGCCCGGCGTCGAGGAAGCCGCGCGCGGCGTGCAGCAGGCATCGCACGATGCGGGGTTGCGAAAGCCCCCGGTAGGCCCTCCGGATGCCGGACTCGAAGCCGGGAGCGAAGTCGCAGACGAAGACCTCGATGTCCTGCCACCCGGGGAGGCTCCGGATGAAGGCGGCGACCGATGCCGTGTCCTCCGTTCCCTTCGCGCACCACAGCAGCCGGCGGCGTTCGAGGTCGGCGGCCACCAGATGGTGGGTATTCCCCAACTTCTTGCCATCGAGGCCGACGACCCGGGCCGGAGGCAGCAGGCCGTGCGCCATGGCGTGCTGCACGTCCTGGCCGATGCGGTCGATCAGGGTGGTCACCGTCTCGTGCTGAACGCCGGTGCGGCGGAGGAGATCCGCCACCGTGCCACCGCGCAGCTCCTCCTCCAGATGGCGGGCAAGACCCGGTGTGACCGGCACCCCGGGCTCGATCCACGTGCATCCGGGCGCGATCCAGGCGGTCTTCGGATCGATCGTGTGGCCGCACATGGGGCACACCCAAGCGCGGAATTCGACGGTCAGCCGCACGGGAACGGAGCCCTGCGGGCAGTCCCACACCGTCTTGCGCCGCGCTCCACCCCGCGGTTCCAGGTCTCCGCGCCGGCAAGCCGGGCAGCGCGGGTCAGGCGGCCGGTGGGATTCGGTGCGGTGGATCTCCGCCGCCTCGGGCCGGCCGCGGTCGGAGCCGGGGGCGGCCAAGTCAATTCCCGCCGCGCCGCCGTCGCACGCGGTCGCACGGACCGCCTTCGGCGCTGTCTCCGCCGTCCTCCGGACCGGAGCGCTTTGTCCTCGCTTCGCCGTTCGGGGCGGGGCCGAGGTTGCGACGCCCACACCATTGCCACGCCTCGTCATTCGCTTGCTCTCCTTTGACACGATGACCGTTTTGAAATCATGAATACCGTCCTCGTGCTCCTTAGAATTGCTCATGAAGACGATCGTCGTTTCGGGGCCATTCGGAGATATGGTTAAGGATTGACGAAGGCAATTCAGAGTGATATGCATGCAAAACGTTGGTGTTAAGGGGCGCATTTATCATGGATGACTCGGCGTAGCACGAAATTGTGGTTGATTGTCCGCCGACAATATTATCCCTTAATTTAAGAGTCCTGCGACATAAAAAGGCGCTACGATCCCTGGGCCTTCGGGTGGCAAGGCGAGCGGGGGAGGGCGCGCATGCCTCGGACACTGGATCAACGATTCGACGCGACCTGGCGGGTTCTGAGGCTTCTGGGTGATGCGGTAGCGCGCCCGACCACGCTGAAACGCTTTGAACGCGCGGCGCGCATGGTTGCGGAAGCCCTCGCTCCGGAAACCGCGCGGAACGTCCTCATCGGGATCAAAGATTTCACGCGCTTTTGCGTCCAGCGCGGATCGCGCGTGTTTCCGGCAACACCGAACACTGTGCTGGCCTATGTGCGCCGACGCGCTGGCGTGCTCAGCACCGAGGTGCTCAGCCGGCGCGTCGCCGAGCTGAGCCGCCTCCACCGCCTGGCCGGCTGCGCCGACCCCACGGAGCATCCCGCCGTCGCGCTCGCGCTCAAGGGGGCGGCGCGCCGGCAACGTCGCCACCGCCGCCAAGCAGCACCGTTGACGCTCGACATTCGCGACCGCATTCAGGCCCGGCTGGGTCATGGCCTCGTCGACCTGCGCGACGCGGCACTGCTCGATCTTTCCCTCGACCTGCTCGGCCGACGGTCCGAAACCGTGAGCATCGATGTCGGCGATATCGAGCGGTTATCGGATGGGAGCGCTCTGGTGCGCTTTTGCCGGGCGAAGGTCGTGACCAGTGATGCCGAGACCGTCGGCTGGATTTCGCCTGCCACCCTCGCGACCGTCGATCGTTGGACAGCTGCCGCAGGCATCACCGACGGCCCGCTGCTGCGCAGCTTGACGCGTTCCGGCGTAACGCCGAACCGCTTGTCCCCGGAGCACGTGTCACGTGCGTTCAAGCGGCTCGCCCGCCTTGCCGGTCTCGATCCGGTGCGCATCAGCTCGCACTCGCCACGAGTCGGCATGGCGCAGGAACTGACCGCCGGCAACTTCGCTCCGCCGTTGATCATGCACGCCGGCGGCTGGCGGGCTCCGCATCTGCCGGCCCGCTACGCTGCGCGCTTGGCCGCGGCGCGTGGTGCGGTCGCGCAGTTGCACCGGCAACGCGTGGGCAGCGCGACATTGCCGCCAGTTGTGCCGACGGACGCGATGCTCACGGCGCCGGTGCTCGAGGAGGCGGAGAAATGAATGCGGACCCGGGCTTGGTACGGCCGACCGGAGCCCCGGTGCTGGACGTCCGGTGCCGTTGGATGCTCGTCGAGGCGTTCGCGGCTGCCGGACTGCACCCGCTCGTGCCCGTCGCCTTCACCTGGGGACCGAGCGCGCTGGAGACGTACCTGCGAGCGCATCCCGATCAAGTTTCTGCGGCACGACGGGCGCTCGCGGACTGTCGTGACGAGGCGCGTCATCATGTCGGCCGGTATTTCGGCTGGCGCCAGGTTCCGGATGATCCGGCCGCAGCCTGGTCGCTGGAGGATCTGATCGAGCAGCTTCGGCACTTGGCCGGCGATCCTGCCCGTCCGTCCCGTGAGAGGAAACCCTGCTTTGGTCCTCCCGAGACGACGGCATTGGCACTCCATGCACTACGAAAGGAGCAAGTATGATGAGCAAGGAAGCCCGCATCATCGAACGGATCCGTCAGGACGTCGTCGAGCCGGAGGACGCTATGGCCGCGCTGTCCACGTCCGAATACCTGTGTGTTGCATTGGGCATCAACCGCTTGGACCTGCTGCCTTCAAGGTTTCCCGACTTCGAATCCGCTTGGCATCGGCTTGACGACGTTCAGCGATCAATCGTGCTGTTCTACGTCTCTCCGCCGGGGTCGGTGTACCGAAAAGATGATTGGGGCGCTTCCCGATGCTAATGGCCCAAGCTGAACGGGCAGTTACGCTGTACTAGACCCCATGTCACTGCTGAGCTGACGGTGGCTCGTCTCACGTTCTGTCGCGAACAAGGGTTGCGCCGGGTGGGCCGGCGCCTTGCCGCGGACAGAGGAGACGAACCATGGAGCCGAAAAGCGGGGGTATTGTCGCCATGGACACGCACAAAGGACGAGGGGCTGTCGCCAGCGCCGATGGCTTGAGAGAATCGTCTCAACAGGAGGCGACCATGCCCGACGATCCGCAGTGCGATGGGGCAGAGGGCGACACCCCGCGCCTAACGGCAATGCCGCTGTATGCGGACGTCTTTCCGCCGGGCAGGGCTCGGTGGAACCACCGCCTGCTCAGCCGCGACATACGCGGCGGCTTCTTCCACGTTCCTGGAGCAGCCAACGGCTTCGCTAAGCGCGTCGACGCCATGCGCGCAGCCGAGCGTGCGCTGTACGAGCACGGCGCACCGACGGCGCAACAATCGGCCGGTCTCGAGGCTCGTCGACCCGACGATTTCGGGTGGAAGCTGATGGCTCGGAATGGGCGTATCCCGTGCGGGACGCTCTCCGGCGGTGGCGACCAATGACCGACGGAACGCTCCTAGAGTGGCATGACAACGGTCTGGTCTATCGGGCCGAATGGGATGAGTGGCGCCTGGGTGTCTGGCGGGTGCCGGGCGTCGTGCCTGAGAAGACGGAATGGTGCTGGATGCTGTCACGGTCGACGGATCCTGACCAAGCCGCGGAGGCCCTGGGCTGGGAAAGCGCGCCGGACGCGGCAATGCGGGCCGCCGAAGCGCACCTGCTCGAGGGAGACTTGCTGACCGGACACGAGCGCGCGAAATTGGTACGGGCGGCGACCGCCGCGGTCTGGAACGCGTTCGACGAGAAGCACGGACGCTTCGTGGACGAATGGAACCGCGACTTTATGCCAGAAGACGAATGACGATCGCCCCGGAACGGGAGCCCGGAACGCGAGGGAGTGGCAAACTGATCCGACTGAAGCTGCTGATCTGGCACCAAGTCGCGGAGATGGCGAGGGCTGCATGACCGATGCGTGCCGCTGGGTCCGCACCTCCGACGACGTCTTCGTCCTCATCGTGGGGGACAATGGCGCCCGCGTCGCGGAGGATGCCGATGGCCGCTGGGCATGGAACCTGATGATGCGTCACGGCCCCGCGTGGCTGACGTGCGGCTGGGAACGTCCCGCACCGACATGCACCGACGCCTGCGCCATGGCTGAACGCGCGCTGCTCGATCGCGGCGTGCCGTTCCATGGCCTTCGACGTCTATGTCTGGCTGGCCTACTGCCTGCACGTGCTAACGCGTTCCACGCCCATCGGGTGGCCAGCCCTGTTCGGACAGTTCGGCGGCGGGTACAACGAGATGAAGCACTTCAAGCCGGAGTTCCGCAAGGCGCTCGACTTCGCCCTAACGGTCTATGAGCAGGCATGCGTCGACCTCACTGAGGAAGGCGCCGTCCTGCATCCCTCGCAGCCGCCGATCCCCGAGCGCGAGATCGCCCGTCTTCAAGCCAGTCGGTAAGTTCCAAATCTCCGCCACCAGGACCGTTGTCGGTCGACATCAGTGGGTCCGAACCGCGCCAGGACCGTCATAGTCGGTCGGGAAGTTCCAAACCGGTGCACGAGGACGGTCCTCGGTCGAAAAGTTCCAAACTCACTCCCGCAGGTGCTCGGAAGCTCCCGCTGGCGGCGCACTTCTCGAGGCCCATGTTGAGGCCGAGCCTGATAAGACCTTGCTGGCGGGCCGTCTCGACGTACGTCAGTTTCCTGGTTAGGACGCGTTGGCAAAGAGGTGGTGGGTTGAAGAAGCGTTCCCTATGTGGGTCGAATGGGACGCTATGAACTGACCTATGGTCGATACTGATCAGTCGGGCTTCGCTTAATTCGGCCCCGAGAACCTTGTCAGCCGGCTTTGACGCTGGCCGTGATCTCGCCTAGAGCCATCCATGGGCCTCGCGGCCGGTCCCTGACGTCGACCCACTGTTGAGCTGCCTCTCATTCGCGCCCGAGTCCGCTGTGCCGGGTGATGGAGCGCCGGCTGTCCTCGTGCTCGTAGACCTCAACCGACACACCACCCTCGGTGATGAGAAAAAGCTTTCCGGGAAGAGGGTACGCCAACATCGGCCTCCGTTGCGCTGCGGTGCCGGGCGGAGGGCCCGGCGGTCCTGGTATAACGCTCATCATGCAATATCGCACCGACCGGCGGGCGAGGTGTTCCGCTAAGGTTGATCCGGTGCTCGTTGACCGATCGGTGGCCTTGCAGGTTGCCGATCCCTTCTGGTATTCTAGCGCAATGACAGGAATCAATATTGAACAGGTCTTTACGGCCGAAAGCCAAAGCGTCTTCGATCTCCTAACGGTGGAGGGGCAGGGCTGCTACGTTCCGGCCTACCAGCGGCCCTACGCGTGGGACACCGGCAACGTTCACCGTCTGCTTGAGGACGCGACTCTCGGATTCGCCAAGCTAGCGGAAGACGGCGGCTCGATCCGCTTCCTCGGCACGGTGATCGCGGTCCAAGGCACAACCTTAATCGATATCGAAGCCCCGTTTGCCCGCGAATTGCCGACTCGAACCCTGACGATCATCGACGGGCAGCAGCGGCTCTGCACGCTCATCATCCTCAACATTGTCCTGCACGATGCACTTCGCGCGCTAGGCCGCGAGATAGCCGAGGAGGAGGAGCACGAGGCGATCCGATGGTTCAAGGAGGACACTGACGACTTTCTAGACGAACTCGCCAAAACCTTTCGCTTCATCGGGCGCCGGGCACGCGCCAGAGACAGGCACGATTGGTATCCCCGCATCATCCGGGCCTATGACGACCGGTGGGGCAGGACGGCGGCGGTGGCCCGCTACGTTTCGCCGATCGCTCGCTTCATCTGGGAATATATGGAGCACGTTGCGGACGAAGCGGGGAACCGCTTCGACTATGAACCGACCGACGACGACGACGAAGTCCCTGAGGATCACGGGCCCGTCGTCGACGTGATAACTTACCTCCGCGATGCAATCGATGGTCTCGCGGAGGGTGCGTACGAAAACCTCGTGCTTCCGACTGCTACGGACATCCTGGAAAAACAGCACTTCCGGGATAGCCTGTGGCCGCACCCTCTGCCACCCCACCTCGCGCAGTTCCTACGCGACGGCGGCGGCCACCCGCTACACGGGGCCTTGGAGCGGGCAGTCCGGCTCGGTGCGTTCGCCCGCTATGTCAACCAGGGCATGGCCGTGACCGTTGTCTTAACGCAAGCCGAAGATCACGCATTCGACATGTTCGAGTCGCTGAACACGACAGGCCAGCCTTTGACAGCCTTCGAGACATTCAAGCCAAAGGTGCTCGAAGCCGAGGGGGGCGCCTACCAAATGTCAGAGTCGCGAGCTGCCATCGAGAAAGTGCAGGGCTACCTCGACCGGTTCAAGCGCGCAGACGAGCGGCAGAACGCGGCGAGCACGCTCATGATTCCCTTCGCGCTCATCGAGGAGGGCCACAAGCTTGAGAAGCACCTGAGCGCGCAGCGCCGATACTTGAGGGACGGCTACGCGCGAGCGCCGGACATCGTGGCCAAGCAACGCTTCACGACGAGCTTAGCGACGACCGCACAGTTCGTGGGCTCGGTTTGGCGGCCCCGTCGGCGCCAGGACCCGCAGCTTCTGCCCCATCAGGGACTGACCGATCCGGTGGCCGAACTCTGCATGGAGGTTCTGCGCGATATCCGCCACGACGTCGCGATCGCCCCCATCGCGCGCTTCTACGCGGCCTACTGCGACGTTCGCACCGCCGGCAGGGCCTCGGCAGCGGCAGAGTACTTCGCCGCGATCAAGGCGGTGACGGCGTTCTCGATGCTCTGGCGGGCGAGCCAAGGTGGAACGGCCAACATCGACGGGGTCTACCGCGACATCATGCGAAGGGGAGCCGCTGGGGGCGCGCCGCTTGCGCGCCAGCGGGGAGAAACGCCGACGGCGGCGGCGCTGCGTACGATGCTGCGCCATTACCTCAACGAGGAGGACCTCGACCGTGAGACCTGGATCCGCAACGCAAGCCAGATCCCGATCTACCGTGTCGGGCAGACGATCACAAAGTTTCTTCTGTTCGCGGCGTCACACGACGCGACGCCAGACGAGGACGCGCCTGGGCTGATCGAGCCGGGCCGTACGGGCACCAATCCGATGCTCACGCGCGAGCAATGGCACGACGAGGTCAATATCAGCGTCGAGCACGTCGCGCCGAATGCGCCTAGCAACGGATGGCCCGAGGACGTGTACGAGGATGTGCGCACCGTGCAGCGGCTCGGCAACTTCATCCTTGTGCCCAAGCAGGAAAATAACCTACTCGCCAACCGATCTTGGGAGCAGAAGCGGATTCTATACACCCTGTTCTCATCGAAGACTGTCCGACAGGCGCAACGAGCAATCACCTTGGCCCGTCGGGGCGGCTTCAATGTGGGCCGCACCGCCGAGGATCTTGTGGCGACCTCGCGCTATTTGCCGATGTGCGAAGCAGTTGCGACGTACGAAGGAGAATGGGACGAGGCGTTCATTGCCGAGCGTGGGACGCGGCTGGCGGAGCTTGCTTGGAATCGGCTCTGGACTTGGCTTGAGGAGCCGCAGGTGCCACGGACGCGCGTGAGGAGGCAATGATGGATAAACGGGCGGTGTGGCGCAAGGTGGCGACATTTCAAACGCCGAGCTGAGTCTGACGCACGCTCGGGCATGCTTCTCGAGCCCGAAGATGTTCGAGACCGTCGGACCTTGGAACGGCGACTACGCGGCGGTGGTGTTGGGCAAACTCGGGGTCGCTCCATAGGACGGGCGAGAACCACGGTAAGGAGACATAGGGCATGCAGGGATCATTGGGAAATCTCGGGACCAGCCCTGAGAACCGCAAAAATCCTGGATTGCACGCAGCTGTGGTTCCGCTGAATCTGGCTCCGGACACGCCGCTCCGCACCCTGGCGTCCTGGATCAAGGCGCGATGGGTCTGCGAACAAGGGCACTAGCAGATGAAGAAGGAGCTGGGCTCGATCACTTCGAGGGCCGGAGCTGGCACGGCCTGCGCCATCATGCGATCCTGGTGATGATCGCTTTGGCGTTTCTCCAGCACCTTTGGCTCGCCGCCGCGCCGGAGTGGGGGAAAAAGGACCGACGAGGACAGCGGTCCACCTCCGCAGCCGACGCTCCCCGCCGTCCGCCGAGCTATTCTCGCGCGCACTCGTCAGACCGCACCGATCCGATGTCCGTATTGTCGGTGCTGGCTCGTCCCGCACAGGCGACAGTAGAACTGCTAAAGTAGTGCTGGTGGTCCGCGCCGAACGGGCAGTTATGTTCTACAAAGGATGTTGGCGGGTTACTGGCCATGTTCCCACCAGTCCGCCACCCGCCGCGCTCCCGGCCGTCCGGACCTGAGCGCGGGCGGGACGCCCCCTTCCGCGACCTCCCGTCGCGCCCGCGCGCGATGCTCCTATATGTCGATGGTTGATCTGCGGCGTCCGCCGCGGACTGTTCGTCCATGGGGCCGCTAGATGCGCCGCACGCTGGTGCCTCACCCCGCTGGCCGCCGCACGATCGCCGCTCCTGCTCTGGAGCGTTTCATGCTCGTCCCTCCCACGCCCTGCGCCGCCCAAGTCGCTGGTCCGCCGATCGCCCTGCCGACGGACCGCATGCCGGAGGCCGAGGTCGCGCTGCGCCTCGCCTTCCATCTCCTCGACCAGCCCGGCAGCGACGGCCACGCCGAGGTCGCCATCGATGGCGCCATGGTCCGTATCGCCGGCCGCGACATCTTCCCGCTCGCCGCCTTCCTCGCCGCAACCGGCTGGCAGCAGGCGGAGCGGAGCCCCAACGCGGGCAACGCCTGGCAGGGTCGGTACCGCCGTGGCAACCACGCCTTGACGGTGCACGCCCGCTCCGGCGTCGGCGACGTGATGGCCCGGGTCGGCACGCGCCGGATTCGCGCCGAGTGCAAGGGCGGTCCTCTTGTGCCGCGGAAAGGCAGCCCGGAGTACCCGATCCTGCAGAAGGCCATCGGCCAGGTCGTCACGATCGAGGCCGTTGCCCCGGAGGACCTGATCGTCGTTGGGGTCCCGGCGACCTCTCGGTTCGCCGCATTGCGCGAGCGTTGGAAAGACCGGCCGCTGTTCGCCGGCACCGACGTCCGCATCGCGCTGGTCGGGCGCGACGGACACGTCGACGGCCTCGAGGACCTCGCGCCATGAGCGGCGAGCCGCAGCGGCCTGCCCTGCCAACGCGGGTGGACAGCTTCGGCCTTCCGGCCGATTTGGCGGCGGCCGTCGAGAAGGCGAAGGCGTACGCCGACGCCGCCCTGACGGCGAACACGCGGCGCGCCTACGCCAGCGACTGGCGCGCCTTCACCGCTTGGTGTGCGGCGCACGGTCTGGACAGCCTGCCCGCCGCGCCGGACACCGTCGTGCTTTACCTCACCGACCTGGCCGGCCGTCTCAAGCCATCCACCCTCGAGCGCCGGCTCGTCGCCATTGGCCGGGCGCACACCGCCGCCGGGCATCCCGCGCCGCGCGGCCACGCCGCCGTGGGGTTGGTCCGCCGCGGCATCCGCGCCACGCACGGGACGGCGCCGGCGAAAAAGGCCGGGGTGGGGGTGGTCGACCTGCGCCACATGCTCGCCGCCCTGCCGGCCGACTGCCGCGGCGCCCGCGACCGCGCCCTGCTGCTACTTGGCTTCGCTGGCGGCTTCCGCCGCGCCGAGCTCGCCGGCCTCGACCTCGCCGACCTCGAACCGGCCGGCGACGGCCTGCGCGTGACCATCCGACGCTCCAAGACCGACCGCGAGGGCCGCGGCCGCACCATCGCCATTCGCCGCGGCCGCCACCCGGAGACGGACCCGGTGGCCGCCGTGCAGGCGTGGATCGCCGCGGCCGGCCTCGTCGCCGGGCCGCTGTTCCGCGGCGTCCGCAACAACGGGGTGGTCGAGGATGGGCGGCTGTCCGACCGCACCGTGGCGCTCGTGGTGAAGCGGGCGGTGGCGCGGGTCGGGCTGAAGCCCGAACGCTTCGCCGGCCACAGTTTGCGCCGCGGCCTGGCCACCGCCGCCGCCGAGCACGGTGCCCCGGAACGCGTCATCATGCGCCAGACCGGCGACCGCTCCGAGCGCGTGATGCGTGGCTACATCGAGGAGGGCCAGCTGTTCCAGGACGACGTCGGGCGCTATCTACCGCTGTGACCGGGCGAGGCGTCCCCAGGCGCGCCGCAGACCCCGAGAGGTAAGGAGAGACGATGTTCGTGGTGAGCGAAGAGGAGCGCACCGCCATCCGCCGCGCCTTCGACGACGGCGGCGAATGGTCGGCCGTGGCCGAGCTGCGCCGGTACTTCCCGATCGAGCGCAACGAGGATGCCCTGTCTGCCGTGCGCGCGATCGTGCGGTGGCGCTCCGCGCCCGTGCCGCCGTCCCCATGACCGTGGAGTTAGCCAACCCCGTAGGGCGGGGGCGCCGGATGGAAGCGGCCGGTTGTTGGCCGCCCTCGCTCGAGGGCGCGAGACCGGGAATGTCGGCCTGCGGACACGGACCAGCACTTCGGGGTAGGCATGCGCAACAGCGAGCTGATCGGCAAACCGGATTGGACGCCGGCGACCAACGAGGCCGTCGCCGCGGATCGCGCAGGCGACGCAGACCCGAGCACCCCGGATGAAGAACATGGGGCCGTATCCTAAAGGTTGTTTGTGCGAGTTGATATTGCCAAAACAGATGCATACCATGTAAGATAACGGCCATCCGGTGGAAAATCCTAAAAAAGGAGTGCCGGACCGAACATATAGCTATGATAGGGCCTGAAATGTCATCCAACACAAATCAGCAGAGTGCTTCCAGCCTTTACATATTTTCGGCTGACGGTATGTGGGCGCACGCTGGAGAAGGCTCAACGATAGAAGAAGCGCTTGATGACGCTGAGAGCAAAGATGGAGGCTACTGCTCGTTCGAACTTCCGGACGATCATTATTATGAGTATGAAATAGAGTGCGTTAAAGTCCCCAAAGTACTTGAAGGAAAATACTATGATATGATGGAAGATGACGACTATGATGGGGGCGAAAGTGTTTACAGATTCATGGAGCACTGCAAAGATGCAAGCCCAAATACAGAGGTAAGAAAGATAAAAGTTACAGAAACGAAGTCCGATAGAAAGTTGGAAGTTATTTAGAGGAAGGCGCGGCTTGCGTTAAGAAAAGGGTGGGGTTCTTTTCTATATCAGTCGCCCAGAGTTGTTCGGAGGGCTGGCGTCAAAAGCGGCATTCCGGGCCAAGCTTGGCTGAGCAACGAACCGGAATGCCGCAACTGATCAGCCGAGGGAAGCGACCGTGCCGTAACCGGCTTGAGCGGCCTTGGCTCTGACAACGATTCGGATTTCCGCGCCATACACCGATTGCAGTAGATGCTGCACGGCGTAGACGAGGCGAGCGTGCTCCATTGCTGCCCGGATGCGGCTCAACTCGCCGGGACTGGATGCGGCCAGAACTAGGTCGCCAGCGGAACGCACGAGGTTCACGGCCGCGTTGTCTACCAGCAGCGCCGCCCTGCGACGGCGGCGTTCGGCCAGCCACGCCTCGACTTGCTCGCGCTCCTGCGGCGTCAGGGCTGCCGACACGGCAGTCGGCAGCGTGTCGTCGAATGCCGAGAACTTGCCCACGACCTTCTGTTGCCCTCGCCCTAGGGCCGAGGCGTAGGTAGTTCGGATCAGCTGGATCGTCCACCGCCGCTGGCCCCGTCGCTCTCGAATCATCATGTCACCGCCTCCTTGTGCGTTGCGTCTGGCGAAAACAGCATCATGGGGGCGTCCCCCTACTGCTAGAGCGCTGCGCGGCGGTGGCGCGGTGAAAGTCGGCATTCGGCGGATGAGAACGTGCCCGCATGCGGGCGGTGGAATGACTGCCGGCGGACTATCGCTGAGCTAATTGTCCGTATGCGCCCTGCCGCATATCAGCGGCGTTAGCGGCGGAAGGTTGCCCGTGCGCCTAGCGTGGCCCTGGTCCTTCCAAAATGAGAACAACCATACCATGACATCCATTCAAAGCTGCGGCCTGCCTCAGTCGATACGCCAGGCTTTGACTTGACGTTTTCCGCTAAACCATTGGTACACAAAAGAAAAAAGGCATCTCCCCTTATATGTTTGCGCAAACAACTGGCATGTGCTGACGAAATCGCGATAGTTTTGCCATCATTCCGTTGACAGAATCGGATCCTGCATGGCATATGTTTGCGCATACAAACCGAAAAAAACGGTGAACAGTGAGCCGTTCACCACAAACAATGAGGGTTTGATGCCGTTCCGCCCCTGCCCGCCGGTTTCGGCGGACCGCACCAAAGCGCAACCGGCGCCGCATGGTCCGCGCAAGCCGCCCACCCTACACGGCTACAACCGGGCTCTGCTGCGCACCCCTGTTCAGATGGAGCCGAGCGGCTCGGCTCCGTTCCTCCCGACTTATGGCATGCTCGTTCCCGACAACGCCGGAGTTTACCTGATCCACGATCTGCGCGGCGTCCTCTACGTCGGGCGCACCAACCTGCTCCGCCGCCGCTTCAACGAGCATTTCTGGATCGCCGACAACGAGCTCTTGCTGGTCGCCCGGCGCCATCCGTTCGGCGAGGTTGCCTTCTCCTGGATCCTCGTTGAGGCCGAGAGCGACCGTGCCACGCTTGAGCGCCGCCTTGTCTCTTGGCTTCAGCCGCCGTGCAACCGGCTGATCCCCGGCGCCCCCAACTGAATCCCCTTCCTCAAGGAGACGCACCATGGCCATTCTGATTCCCGCCATCAAGGCGAAGCTCGGCAACACAGAGTACTTCGAGACCACCATGAAAGTCCGCGACTTGGTGCAGGCCGTTCGCCCGCCCAAGGAAATGGACCGCTGGGCCAACCTCGGCATCGAGGAACGCATGCAGCGCGACGCCGACCTGAAGCGCATCAAGAACCAGCTCGCACCGTACATCGTGCGCAATGCAGACCGCTTCTTCGGCTCGCTCATCGTGCTGGTCTACAACGGCAAGGTCGAGTTCGAGACCATGGCTGAGCTCGCGAAGAGCGTGCCCGCCGCGTACAAGCAGATCGCCCAGCAGATCGGTTTCCTGACCATCGACGGGGGGGCGCTGATCGTGCTCGACGGCCAGCATCGACTGCTTGCGCTGCGCCTAGTGCAGCAGGGGGATGCCGAGGGGGACTTCGCGGCGGAGGTGCCGGACGACGAGGTCTGCGTGCTGTTCATCAACTACGAAAACGACGTCAAGACGCGCCGCATCTTCAACACCGTCAACCGCTATGCCAAGCAGACGAGTCGTGGCGACAACATCATCACCAGCGAGGACGACGGCTACGCCATCGTTGCCCGCCGCTTGCTGCGCGACGGCGCGCCGTTGGGGTCTCGGGTGTACGGCAAGAAGTCCGAAGACGTGGTGGAGTGGAAGAACAACACGCTGACGACCCGCTCGACCCGCCTGACCACCATCAGCGTCGTCTATGAGACGGTGAAGCTGGTCCTGGCGCACGACAAGGTGGCCAAGCTCGACCCGCAGGATCGCCCCGACGACGACGCGCTGGACACCTACACCGAGCACGTCACGAAACTGTGGGAAACACTGCTCGAGCACATCGAGCCCTACCAGACCGCGCTGACGGATCTGTCGAGGATTCCCGAGATGCGCAAGGACGAGGCGATGACCGCGCTCTTGTTCAAGCCGGCGGCGCAGCTCGCCCTCGTCGATGGGGTCTTGCGGAGCATGGCGCTCGGCAAACTGACGCTGGTCGATGCCGTGAAGCGAGTCAACCGCATCCCCGATTGGAGCATGGGGGCAGAGCTGTGGCGCGACATCATCATCAAGTCCGGTGGCACCATCGATGCCGGGGGAGAGGCCCGCGAACGCATGGCGACGCTGATCTGCTACCTGATCGCGGCGGACAAGCTCGACGAGAAGATCAAGGCCGCTGCTTGGCGCTCGTTCACCAGCGCCCGCGGCAAGCCTGACGAAGACCTGCCGAAGCCGGTCGAAGGCGAGATCTACACCGCATCGGAGGCCAAGAAGTTCCTCGGCGAAGCCACGGCAAAAGCCGCCTAACCCTCCCCGGCTGGCGCGCCTCCGCTTCTGGCGGCAGAGGCGCGCCAATCTAAATTCGTTGAGCGACTAAGGCGTGATCCGCGATCGTCACACGTTGGAGAACTCCGATGCCTGAGCAGTCCCGCCTTCACATCGCCGTCATTGAGGCTGAAAACTACGGCATGTTGGTGTGGGGGAAGGACCCCTGCGCCGCGGTGAAGAGCTATTATGACCAGATGGACGCCTTCTGCGCCCCTCGAGACCCCCACTTCCACGACGAATTCACCGTTACCGTTTTTCGGATCCCCGAGGAGCTGGAGGGGAGCATCCAGAGCATGCTCGGACTCGAGTACCCTGACGAAATCGAGGGAGTCGCGCAGGACCTGCAGCAGGAGCATCCCCACATCACATCCTGCCGAGTGCGCGTTGTCTACACGGTCCAAGGAGCCGTGGTGTCCGAGCTAAAGCGCCCGCCGGATCTCCTCGGCCGCGGCGCTCAATAGCAGCACGGCAGCCTCAATCTCCTGCTCCGTTGTGAAGCGACCGAGGCTCAACCGGATCGACTCATCAGCAGCGCTAGTGGGCAACCCTATGCTCCGCAGCACGTGGGACGGCTCCGGAATGCCGGACGTGCACGCGGCCCCTGCGGACGCGGCAAGCCGCGGTTGGACGGCGTTGAGAAGCAGGCTGGCCTCAACGCCGGGAATACGGACATTGAGATTGCCCGGATGGCGATGCGCCAAAGACCCATTCACGCAGAGCCCGGGTATGCTCGCTTGCAAGCCGGAAAGAAGCCGATCCCGCAGAGTGCGGATTTGCACGATCTCCGCCTCGCGCTCTCGACTCAACAGTGCACAAGCTTCTCCGAAGCCGACGCACAGCGGGGTCGGCAGCGTTCCCGAACGCAGCCCGCCCTCCTGGCCACCTCCATGAATGATCGGTCGCGGACGCACCGGCAGGTCACGGCGGATGAACAGCGCCCCGATGCCCTTAGGGCCATAGACCTTGTGCGCTGACAGGCTCAGCAGGTCAACGCCAAGCTCCCGAACGTCGAGGGCTTGCACCGCGAGCGCCTGCGCAGCGTCGGTATGGAACACAGCGCCGACCGAGCGGCACAGGGCTGCAATCTCAGCGATC
This sequence comes from Azospirillum tabaci, assembly GCF_014596085.1. Lineage (GTDB taxonomy): Bacteria > Pseudomonadota > Alphaproteobacteria > Azospirillales > Azospirillaceae > Azospirillum > Azospirillum tabaci. Next base: position 30,520 of record NZ_JACCJY010000038.1, on the reverse strand, counting down.
GGCTGCTCTGTACCGATTTCATTGTTGACCGTCATGACCGACACCAAAGCCGTCTGCCGGTCGACAACCTGCGCGACAGTCGCTGGGTCGACGATGCCATCGTTGCCGCAGGGGATCGTGACGATTTCGAAGCCTTCCTCCGACAAGGCGCGGGCAGCGCCGAGCACGCATTTGTGCTCGATGGCGCTAACCAAGACGCGGCGCCGCGGCGCCGGCATGGCGCGCGCGATCCCGAGCAGGGCAAGATTGTTGGACTCAGTCGCACCCGACGTGAACACGATTTCATCCGCATCCGCGCCGATGGCCGCCCCGATTCGCCACCGTGCTTCGCTAACGGCGGACTCTGCCTGCCACCCAAACGCGTGATCGGCGGCGTGCGGGTTCCCGTACTGTTCCAAAAAGTGTGCTTCCATCGCCTTGTACACCCGTCGATCAACGGGCGTAGTGGCTTGATAATCCATGTAAATTCCGGCTTTGCTCGATGGGGGTTGCTCTTCCATTCTTTACGTTACCCTTTTGTTCCTATACCCCGCTTGACGCGCGTGGCGTTCTAAGGATAGCGGACTGGCGGTAAGCGCCAGTCGGATGCATTGACCGTACAACAGGAGCGCTCTATTCTCAACTGGCAGAGGGTTCCAGTCAGACGGTGGTCATGGTGCGCAGTTTGCTCGACGACGAGAGATTTAAGCTTCAATTTGCCGGGCATGAAACATTCCCGCTGCGTTATGGCTGGCTAAAGAAGTCATTCGATGCCATTTTTCCTGATGAAGAACGTGAAGAATTTGACAGCAGGTCCATATTTACTACCGACGACGCGATTGCCAACTTCGGTGTCGGGAAAAATATGGTGGCGTCTATGCGGCATTGGTCGCTGGCGTCAGGAATACTGCGCAATGGCGGCGCAGAGGGGGAAGATCCCGCACGGCTCTACACCACCGAGCTTGGCAGGCTCATCCTAGGCGAAGCCGATCCCTACTTGGAGCACCCGGCCTCCCTCTGGTTGATCCATTGGCATTTTGCCTCGATGCCGGGGCGCGCGACGACTTGGTACTGGGCGTTCAACGAGTTCCATGAGCCGACCTTCAGCCGCGAGCTGCTGCGGACACGGCTGCTGCGCCGGTGCGAGGAGCTGCGCGAGGCGGGGCGGTTGCGAGAATCCCGAATCACCGAAACCACGCTGCGTCGAGATGTTGAATGTTTCATCCGGACATACGTGGCGCGCCTCTCGACAAGCCGCGCCTCCCATGAAGAGAGCCTGGAATGCCCACTGGCTGAGCTTTTTCTAATCCAGCCCGTCGAGGTCGGTGGCGCGTTCCAGTTCCGTCGAGGCCCTAAACCGACGCTGCCCGACGAGGTCTTCTTGTTTGGGCTTGTTCAGTTCTGGACGACCCTCTTTCCCAAGCGGGGCGAATTCTCGGTCGAGACGCTCACCCACGAGCCGGGCTCTCCCGGACGAGTCTTCCTGCTCGATGAGGAAACAGTCGCCGACCGATTGGCTCGGTTGACCGATCTCACCAAGGGAGCGATCCGCTGGGATGAGTCGACCGGTTTGCGGCAGGTCTACTCGCCTGACCCCAAGGCAGCCAAGCCCTTCAAGCACCTGAAGCGGCTTTTCACTTCCCACTCCGGCGCGAGGGCCGCATGACCACCCTGCTTAGCGACGTTGTCCGCGTCAATCGGCGCTTCCAGCGCTCGATCCGCATCGACACCGACATCGGCGCGACCGCCCTCGAGGGATTCGTCTGCCCCCCGTCCGCGGCGGACGCGCTGCTCACCATGGCGCGCCAGGTCGCCGAAACCGGCCAAGGCGCGTTCACGTGGACCGGCCCATATGGCTGCGGCAAATCCAGCCTCGCCGTGGCGATGGCTGCGCTGCTTGGCCCCTCCGGGCGTTTGCGCGACCAGGCGCTCGCGGCGATCGGCGAGGAAACGGCAAGACAGCTCGTCTCCTTGATCCCACCCGGCGATGCCGGGTGGGCCGTGCTGCCGGTGGTCGGGCGGCGAGGCGATCCGGCTGCCGTGATCGGCGAGGCGCTCGCCGCCCTGCAAGGCCCCCGCCGCGGCCGCCGGCGGACCACGTGGAATGGAACCGAGGTCATCGCGCAGCTCAACCACATGGCCACAGAAGGGCCGGGCGCTGGGCTTCTCGTGCTGATCGATGAAATGGGCAAGTTCCTCGAGGAAGCCGCGGTCGGTGGCACCGACGTTTACTTCTTCCAGCAGCTCGCCGAAGCCGCGTTCCATAGCAACCGTCGGCTTGTCGTCATCGGCATCCTGCACCAAGCGTTTGATGACTATGCGCACCGCTTGGCCCGGGAGGTGCGGGATGAATGGCTGAAGATCCAAGGCCGCTTCGCCGACATCCCCATCAACGTCGCAGGCGAGGAGCAGATCGAACTCATCGCCCGCGCCATCGAATGCGATCATCGTCCCGATGCGAACGGTGTCCTCGCTGCCGGCGTTGCGGAGGCTATCCGACGCAACCGCCCCGGAACCGGAAACGGCTTGGAGCGGCGCCTGCACGAGTGCTGGCCCCTTCATCCGGTCGTCGCGAGCCTTCTGGGGCCGCTGTCGCGGCGTCGCTTCGGCCAAAATCAGCGCAGCGTGTTCGGATTTCTTAATTCGGCAGAGCCGCATGGCTTCCAAGAATTCCTCCGCGGCACGGTTGTGGGCACGGACGTCACCTACGAGCCCAACCGGCTTTGGGATTATCTCAGGGCGAACCTGGAGCCCTCCATCCTGGCATCGCCGGACGGGCACCGATGGTCGCTGGCGGTGGAGGCCGTCGAGCGCTGCGAGGCCCGTGGTGGCGACGCGCAGCACCTCCGCCTCGTCAAGACGATCGCGCTCATAGACCTCTTCAAGGAACGCTCCGGCCTGCTGCCGAGCCCGGAGGTCCTGGCGCATGCCCTGCCCGTCCTCGGCCGCTCCAAACTCGACGCCCTGCTCGAGGAGCTGAAGGGCTGGTCGATCATCATCTACAAACGGCATCAAGGCGCTTTCGCAATCTACGCCGGAAGCGACTTCGAGATCGACGCGGCGGTCGACGAGGCCCGTGCCCGGATGACCGGGATCGATCTCGCCAAGCTGCGCTCCCTTGCGCTGCTTCAGCCGGTCGTCGCCAAGCGCCATTACCATGAGACGGGGGCGCTGCGCTGGTTCGATATGGACATTGCCGCATTGGCCAATGGCGCCGAGTGCGTTCAAGCCTACCGCCCCCAGAACGGGGCTACGGGCTTGTTCCTTCTTCTTATCGGCACGCAAGGAGAGAATGAGCCCAGGGCGCGGAGGCTTCGCGAACAGGCGGCGGCGGCGGCCCGCGACTGGCCCGTCGCGATCGGGTGGTCGCGCGACAGCTACACCATTCGGGAGCTCGCTATGGAGCTTCTGGCGCTCGAGACGGTCCGTGCCGAGCGGCCGGAGCTGCACGGCGATGCCGTCGCTCGCCGAGAGGTCAACGCGCGCGTGGCGCGAGCCGCGGCTGAACTCGAAGAGGGCTTGCGCCGCGCATTCCTATCCGCGACTTGGATCGTCAGCGCGGTGAGCGACGGTACCGATGCCACGGATGGCCAGATCACGGCGCTCCCCCAACAAACTGGATTTGCGGGGCTTAGCCCTGCGGCATCCTACCTGGCCGATCAGCGCTACAAGAAGTCCCCGCGGCTCAAGAACGAGCTGCTCAACCGCATCAAGCCGTCGAGCAACGCGGTGGCCGCGCAGAAAGGCTTGCTCCGGGCGATGGTGGAGAGGGTCGGCGAGCCGGATTTGGGATTCGTCGATGGCTACCCAGCAGAGCGCGGCCTGTTCTCCTCACTGCTGGAGAAGACTGGCCTCTATCAGGAAAGCCGGGACCAGCCCGGCCGATGGCGGTTTGTCGAGCCGGTGGCCGGGCACGACGCGGGCCTCGCTGACCTGTGGGACGCCGCTGACAAGTTGTTCCGCGGGGCGGGGGCCGGGGGGGACACCGTGGCAGCGCTCTACAAAGCATGGCAGGCGCCGCCCTTCGGCGTGCGCGACGGCGTGCTCCCCGTGCTCGCGATCGCCTTTCTGCTCTCCCGGATCGATCGTCTCGCCGTCTATCTGGACGGCGTCTTCCAACCCCGCCTCGGGGCGCTCTTGATCGATCGGTTGACCCAGGATCCGAGCTCCGTCCGCTTGCGCTGGAGCGACGTGACGGAGTTTCATCTGCATGTCCTCACCGGCATCGCCGACCTCGTGGCCGAGTTCGGCGGGACGCCCGCTGGCCCCGCCCATCCCGAGCCCATTGCGATTGCCCGCGGCCTCGTCGCGGTCGTCACGGGCCTAAAACCATGGGTGCTCAAGACGACGCGTCTCTCCCCAACAGCGGTTAAGGTGCGCGATCTGGCCAAGCGGGCCAATGATCCCAACAAGTTCCTGCTCGACGACATCCCCAACCTCTTCGGTGGCGGACATGGAGCGAGTGCGGCGGATGCATCCCCAGTGATCGCCGCCGTCCGCGAGGGATTGAGCGAGCTCGTTGGCATTTACCCGCAAATGCTGCGCGAGCTCGAGGCGGTGATGCTCGCCGAACTCCGAGTCCGAGAGCGCGGTCCGGCCGAGCTCGCCGAGCTGCACAGTCGTGCCGAAACCGTGCTCGGCCTCACGGGCAATTACCGCTTGGATGCGTTTGCCACCCGTCTCAAGGGCTATTCAGGGCTGGAGGAAGAGATCGAGGGAATCGCCAGCTTGGCCGCCAACAGACCACCCCGAGACTGGGTCGACCGCGACATCGATCAAGCCCGCATCGAGGTCGCGGCACTGGCGCAGCAGTTCCTCAAGGCGGAGAGCCTGGCGCATGTGAAGGGGCGTCCAGACAAGCGGTTCCGGATGTCCATTGTTCTGAGCGATCCGCACCGCGCCTCGCCAATCTCGCCGGACTTCGACATTGCCGAAAGTCAACGCAACCAAGTCGAGGAACTTGCTGAGGAGCTCCTTCACATTCTGGTGCGCAAAGGCGCTGAGCGTGATGTGGCGCTAGCTGCTCTGACGGAGTTGGCTGCCCGCCTGGCCGAGAATGAACCAGCCGGTTTCGTGACCACCGCCACTAATGCAGTCCGACGCCGGAGGGTCTCATGACCAGCGAACGCCACGTCCTTGGTCTCTCCGGCGGGCGCGACAGCGCCGCGCTCGCCGTGTTCATGCGGCAGCACCACCCAGAGCTCGATATCGAATACTTCTTCACGGACACCGGCAAGGAGCTGCCCGAGGTCTATGAGTTCCTCGGGCGTCTGGAAGGGTTTCTCGGCAAGCCCATCGAACGGCTAAACCCGGATCGCGACTTTGATTTTTGGCTGACGCAGTACAAGCACTTTCTTCCTTCGCCGAAGACCCGTTGGTGCACGCGCCAGCTCAAGATCCGTCCCATGGAGCAGTGGCTGCGGCCCTCGCTCGAGGCCGGCGTAAAGGTCGTGAGCTACATCGCAATCCGGGCTGACGAGGATTACCGAGAGGGCTACGCGTCGACGCATCCTAACCTTTCTGTCCGGCTGCCGTTCCGGGAGCGCGGTATCGACAAAGACGGCGTGCTCGACCTTTTGGACGCCTATGGCGTCGGCCTGCCTGATTACTATCGGTGGCGGTCACGCAGCGGATGTACCTTCTGTTTCTACCAGCAGAAGATCGAATGGGTGCGCCTTCTAGACGAGCACCCAGACGCCTTCGACGAGGCCAAGCGCTACGAGAAAAATGCCGTGGAGCATGGCTCGCCTTTTACCTGGAGCCAAGGCGAGAGCTTGGAGGAGCTCGCGCGTCCCGAACGGATCGCGCAGATTAAAGAGGAGCATGTAAAGCGGTTGGCCCGGCTTGAGCAGCGTCGCCGTGTCAACCCTCTGCGCTCCGACGCGGAGCCGCTGGACATCGATGATATTTATGGAACGGCAAAAGTTTGCATATCTTGCCACAAATAAGAATATGCACGCTTTACCCGCCATGGAGAGTTGCATAAAATGGCACCCCATCATCGTGCGGTGATCGAATGTCTACCTACACGGAGTATGTCGGGCAACGGTTGACACGCATTCCAGCCCGGCCCGGTCTGTATGCCTGGTATTACCGCCCGAAGTCGGTGGATCGGGAGGCGATTCTTCGCACGTTGGGCCGATTCTTCTCGTCGGAGAGCCAAGTCAACACCACGGTGACGCACCGTTACGGGGTGAAGCTGATTGGAAGCGCTCAGGGTGAGATTGTTTTCGGCAGCGAGGAAGAGTCGGTTCCCAATGCAATGAAAGAAGCATTCGACCGAGCTGAGCCGTTTTTGGAATGGTTCTTCCAGTCACAAGAGTTTGTGCACTTCTGTCGCCCTATCTACATCGGTATAGCCAAGAATCTCAACGATCGGGTTTACAAGCAACACTATGTTTCGCTCACCGAGTTCTGGGAAGACAATTCTAGTGTCACCCGCTACATGTCCGTTCACCCCGACGCCTCAGTCCAAAAGGTGATGGACGCACTGGAGCTTCCTCATTCGTTCGCCTTGGAGGCCCGGGTGCGAGGTATTCCCCCGATGGACCTTGTGGTTTCGATCCTTGAGACCGACCAGATGCCCGAGAGCATTGGGCCGGATAACATAGCTACCAACGAGTCTAAGACCCGCAGGGCGCTCGAACGCCTCTTGCAGTTGCTGGCCGACCCTATTTGTGGAAGACGGTGAATTATGTCGTACAACTTCTCAGTCCAAAAGTTTCCGCTTTTTGGAACCTACGGGGAGTTCTCCGTCGGGTCGGGTTCGTCCCAGATCCGCGCCCAATACGTCCTGACGAAGATCCGTCCGGGCCTACAGGGATTATGGGAGAACCAGCTGGCTTCTCAGATGAAGCCGTGGCGTGAGGTCTTCAAAATCGAGGAGCTCTCGTTCGAGGAGCTGATCCAGCGCGACCTGGACGACAGCCGGGTGGCACATGACCTGATTCCATATCTGCTTGGTGAAACCGGTCACAATGCCCGTTTCTTTCCGCCGATTCTTGCCGTCATGGTGCCGAAGCGGAGCGATCGCAGTGGAATCTCGCCCTATTATCCAGCGCCATCCCAAAATGGAGCGAGGATCAGCTTCGGCGATTTGTTCGATTTCGAGCAGGTCGAGATCAATGGCACCGTAACCCCGCTTGGGGTCATCAACTACAACCCCCAGCGCACCGCCATGGTGATCGTCGACGGTCAGCACCGGGCGATGGCCGTGCTGGCCCTTCACCGCCAGCTTAACAAGAATTGGGAAGCTGACCCGTTCGCCCCTTATTACAGCCACATCCAAGTTACGCCAGAAGCCGTCGCACATGTCGAGCTGCCGGTTTGTCTCATGTTCTTCCCAGATCTGCACGATGGCAACACCGCGCTGGAGAAAGGCCGCATCGATCTCACGACGGTCAGTCGCGAAATATTCACTGTCGTCAACAAGCAGGCCAAGGAAGTCAGTAAGTCCCGAGAGCTCTTGCTCGATGATGAAGATTTTGCTGCCTTTATGATGCGGCAGACCCTTTCTCACTTCAAAGATCGGTCGGTGGAATCCGTCCAATCCGCTCGGATTTATTCATTTGCTTTTGGCGACTCCGAGGCCGATAACGGCAGTCAAGTGATGTCCGGCCAGCTCGAGTATTGCTCGGCGGTGGCCATCCACAAAATGCACGCGGCTACGGGTTTTGGGCTACCCGGCTGCTACAACATCACCAAACCTGACGATGTCACCGACGGCCGAAAGGTGCGCAACCCAGCAAGGCCAATTGAGGTTCTGCAAGGGAGCGGCAGCACCAAGCTCCAGTCTTTGAGCCGCCGATCCGCTAAGAACCATTCCCCAGCGGATGTCCGCGCCGTCGTCGAGAGCATTGGTGCCTTAACCGACATCATAATGCTGCCGATGTTCGACCAGCTCCGCCCCTTCGCGGTGCATAACGAAGCCATGCAGGAGCTCAAGACAGCCTTGGAAGATCCCACGGCTATGGCTGATAGCGTCCAAAGCAAGTGTAGGACGCTGCTCTTTGAGGGCAGCGGGACGAAGCACGTCTTCGAAGAGCACGCCGACCGGCTGAAGGAACGATCCAAGGACCTGCTTGAGCAGGGTATGGACCTGCCAGCCCACTTGGTAAGCCAAATCAGCTATTGCGATGCTGTCACACGAGCTCTGCAGGCCCGCGAAGAGCAGGTACGAAAGGACCGCGCCTTTTTTCTGTTTAACATCGATCGTAACGGCTTTGCGGCCAACCGCGACAAAGCGACAGTAGAAGCAGAAATTAAGCTCGTTCGGGGGCGTGCAAAGGCAATTTTTGACACTGTTTCCACACAGGCGTTTCAGATCGGTTACCTAATGGCCGCGCTTTCCTTGGTCGAGCTGATGCTGCCGGACACTGGAGGGACATATGATGAGCGGCTGGAGGCCACCAGATTTGCCTCCAAGCTCCTTGTCGAGGGCGTAAACTCCTTCTTCGCTGTAACCGCCACAAAGCATAAGACGCTGACAGGATACGTGATTGAGTCGCGCGCCAAGGCGTTTGAAGCGGCGGAACCAGGATTCCGCGGCCTGCTCGCGGCCACCAACGTGCGCGAGCTGAATGAGAAGCAATGGGAGTTCTTCCGTTACGTAATTTTCGAGATTTTGCATTCGCGGTTAGCTAACGGAACTGTCCAAGCGGTACTAGCGGACCCGCAATGGCAGAGCCAAGCCGCTCGTTATCGCGCTATTCTTCCCCAGCTCCTTGACGACTTGGAGGAATTGCGCCAGCGTTACTTTGACGCTGCTGTACGGACGGCGCAGGGCGCCGCCGACTTCAAGCAAGAAGTAGAGCTAAAAAAGATGCAGGCAAAATCTCAAAATAAGTCTGATGTCGAAATTAAGACGATAGAAGAAGAAGCGCTTTTGGAGAAAATGTCGGTAACCCTTGATATCTGCAGGAATCATCTAAAAGCAAGCCTGGGTAGGGTTGAGTCTCGTAAGCAAATCTTGAAGAGATTGGTTCCTGCTGATGATACCGCGGGCTTTGAAGAGCGGGATGATATAGAAGCAGGTGAAGATTTTGATGCTGGTGCGAGTGATGCCGGCGATCCGAGCGGAGCCGGGAACGGAATTGATCCAAAATCGACGCCTCCATTCATTTAGAATGGAGGCGTGGCGTGTCCTTCATCCTGGCTGGCCCACAAGCACTTGGGTTTGGTTTTTCTTAAACGCTGACCATGCCGTCTTTGTCATTCCTATCACACGCCATTAATGACCCGAATCAGACGAAGCGGCTCGTTTGTAGCTCATCGAAGTCGGCGTACTTTGCCGATTCAGGCGAGCTACATACGTAAAGGTTCGTCTGGCACACGCCATTAGCGGGGTGTCGGCAATGGATTGGTCGCGCGGCGCACGGCATCGCTAGACCTGACGCTGTCCCACCGACGCGCACGCGGTCTACATGCGGCGCCGGCAGGCCAAGGTGGCCCGATAGGCGAATGCTGCCGGCGTCCGCAATCCACAATGGAGTGGCAGCAGGCGAGTCCGCGCGATAAAACGTCAGAGGAACGACGGTGGAAGAGGGCGACGTGGATGCGCTGAACCTTGCGGTGGTGGAAAGCCGCTGGTGGAAGACGGGCAACTGCACCGTCAAGGGCATGTTCGACATCCTAGCCGAGATCCAGACCGGCAGTCCGGTGAACTACCATTACGAGATGTTCAACAACACCGCGTCGCTACGGGAGATCATGGGACGGTTGGCGGCCGACCGGAAGATTGCGAACGTCTACATCGCCAGCCACGGCGATAAGACAGGTATCTGCGGCGCGGCCGGGAACGACGACAACTTCATCCCACGTAAGGCTCTCGGCAAGCTTCTGAAGGAAGCGACCGCCAGCCGCACCGGCGGCCTCAAGGGCATCTATTTCGGCTGCTGCCTCGTCGGCAACGCCAAGACCGCCCGCGCCCTTCTGACGCCACCCGACGGCAACGACATGGGGGTGCGATGGGTGGCGGGCTACGTGGAGGAGGTCGGCTGGGTCGCCTCCTCGGCGGTCGATATCTTCTTCTGGAACCGCTACTACGAAGTCAGCCGCAAGCACGAGGAGCGCCGGAGGAAGGCGCTGAAAAAGGGCATCGACATCCGGTTGCACGAGGCCACGAAGGTGCAACAGGTCGCCCGCTTCATGCGCCGTTTCATGCCCGGTGCGTTCCGCAACCTCGGCCTGCGCGTCTACATCCGCGACCGCGCGGCCAACGTCGTCGAGATCGGGCCACCGTAAGCGATCCCCTCTACCTCTCGCGCCTCCCCCATTGGCTCAAGTCTGACGCCCGTTCGCTTTGTTGCCGTTCTCGATGATGCGGTCGGGATCGGCGGTGCAGAGGAAGCGCTTGGCTGTCCTGTTGTGCTCGGCGATGTAGTGGTGGATGGCGGCTTGCAGGTCCACGATGCCGCGGAAGCTGTCGCGGCGCAGGCGTTTGGTCGTCAGCTTGGCAAAGAAGCCCTCACCGCGTTCAGCCAGGACGTCGAGGTCGGGGTAAAGTGGAAGACCCAGCGTAGGTGCTTTTCCAGCCAAGCCAAGACCTTTGGGTGCTTATGGGTGGCGTGGTTGTCCAGGATCACGTGCACCACCTTGCCAACCGGCACTGCAGCCTCGACGGCGTTCAAGAACTGGATGTACTCCTGATGCTGGTGGCGGGCAGCGCATTGGCCGAGAACGGTGCTGTCCGGTACGTTGAGTACGGCGAACAGCGTCGTCTTGCCCTGACAAATGTAGACATGGCGGCCCCGCTGGATCCGTTCCGGCTGGGGGGCCATTGCCGCCTGACAGAATGGCCGGAAACCGGACCGCAGGGCGGCCGTGCCGTCCTGTGCACAATGCCATGTGTGCGCTCAGCGGCGTCGCCGAGCGGTTCGGGACACGCGCGACCGCGCCTCCCGTGGACGTTGCGAACGAGGACGGTTGACGTGCAATCTGAGGACCGTATTTGCGCGCAAAACGTGTTTTTTGGCTGGGACATCTTGGGACGCATTGTCCCACGAGGCGGCTAATTCGCGAAGGTTGGCGTTGTTAAAAGAAAAGCGGTTTCAAATGTTTCTATACCGACGGCCAAGCTCTCTCTGAGGTTGCGGTGCTTCCCAAGCTTACGACGAGGGTTCGATTCCCTTCACCCGCTCCAAAATCTCCTTGAAAATCATTGGCCTGCTGAAACCCGGACGTTCAGGGTGCGGAGGCGTTTGGGATGGCCGCGGACACCAGTCCGGCGGCCCAATCCCGTTTTAAAGCACTGGTCTTACCGGTGCTTGCCGTTGTTGGAGGTCAGGGCACCGACCGCGGCGCCGGCCGCGCCACCGATCACGCCGCCCATCACGGCGCTGCCCCCCGTCAGGGCGCCGACCGCGGCACCGCCCGCGGCGCCGATGGCGCCGCCAGAGAGCGTGCGCTGTTCGCGGTGGCTGAGGTTCGAGCAACCCGTCAGAACAAGGCCGCCAACCAGGATTACTGCCAGCTTCTTCACCATGATCCTACCCGTTTTCTTCCCTGCATTCTTGAATGCCGTCAGCCTGGAGGGGCTGCGGCCAAGCCTGCGCTTGTGACACATGCTTACGGAACGAACACGCCTTTGCGTGTGACTATTCCGGGGCAGAAAGTGATCATATTCATCCCAAATGGAGCTGGTTTGCTCCTCAAGATGGGTATTCGGAGCCCTTCGGCAAAGCCGGTAGGAACTGCGCTTGGGCAACAGCGAGAAATTACAATTTAATTCTGGTTACTCTTTGTTTACCGTTATGCCGCGTCGAAACGCTGCACTGATTTGGGAGCGTTTCCCCTTTACACGATCAAGGCTGCATGGAACGTTCAGTGTCATAACGACCTGCGCGGTATCAGGACGCAGGCTCATCGAAAACGTCCCAGGATGCCCACAATGCTGCATCTTTCCAGGCCGCAGGCTTTCGCCGTCCTCCCGGCGAGCCGCCCGAGCGATCGCCGCGAACGGCACCCGCTGCAGCCGGTCAGTGCCCATCCTTGCGCGCCGGCCTTCGAACGCTCGGACGCGGCAAGCCACCCGGCGGTTCCACCTGCCGTTCCGAGAGCCGGCCAATCCACGTCCCAGACCCGCCCGGCTTTCAATGGGGAGCCGCTGGCCCGCGTCATCCACATGGCGACCACCGGCGTGTGGGTGGTGAAGCGCCATGGCCGGATGCTTGAAATCGACGGACGGCTGCACTGGAACTGCCCACGCGCCCTCACATCGGACGCCGAGCGTGCCGGCATCGCCCTGTCCGATCTGGTCATGAACACAGGTCGTCGGCTCTGAGCCCGCGGTGAAAAAACAAAAGAGCGGCGCCCGCAAGCGCCGCTCTTTCGCATGTTCCGGTCCGGAACAGAGCGGCATCAGCGCTCCATGGTCACGGCCTTGATGGTCTCGACGCGGATCTCCTCGGTCAGCCGCTCCTTGTAGGCGGCGAATTCCGGAGTGGTCTTGACCTTGTAGGAACGGGGGTGCGGCAGCTCGATGGGGATGTCGCACTTGATGCGGCCGGGGCGGGCCGACATCACGACCACGCGGCTGGCCATGAAGATGGCCTCGTCGATGTCGTGGGTGACGAACATCACCGTCTTGCGGTCGGCCTCCCAGATGCCCAGCAGCAGCTCCTGCATCAGTTCGCGCGTCTGGTGGTCCAGCGCGCCGAAGGGCTCGTCCAGCAGCAGCATCTTCGGGTCGTTGGCCAGCGCGCGGGCCAGCGCCGTGCGCTGCTGCATGCCGCCGGAGAGCTGGGCGGGATGGTGGTTCTCGAAGCCCTTCAGCCCGACCTGGGCCAGGAAGTGGTCGGCGATCGCCAACTGCTCCGCCCGCGGCAGGCCGCGCTCGCGCAGGCCGAAGCAGACGTTGTCGCGCACGGTCAGCCAGGGGAACAGCGTGTAGGACTGGAACACCATGCCGCGGTCGGGGCCGGGGCCGGACACCGCCTTGCCCTCCAGCAGCACCTCGCCGGCGCTCGGCGTCTCCAGCCCGGCGACGATGCGCAGAAGCGTGGACTTGCCGCAGCCCGACGGCCCCAGGATGGTGATGAAGTCGTTGTCGGCGACCTCCAGGCTCGTCGGCACCAGCGCGCGGGTGGGCGCCGTGCTGTTGCGGCCGGGGAAGATCTTCTCGACGTTGCGGATGGACAGCTTGCTCATGGCCGGCGCTTATCGTCCTTTGGCCCACGGGAAGAGACGGGCGTTGAGCGCCCGGAACAGCAGGTCGGTGATCAGGCCGATCACGCCGATGATGAAGATGCCGAAGATCATCTGGCCGGTGTCGAGGAAGCGCTGGGCGTCGATGATCATATGGCCGATGCCGCGCGACGCGCCCACCAGTTCCGCCACGATCACGTAGGTCCAGGCCCAGCCGAGCACGAGGCGCAGCGCCTCGAAGATCTGCGGGGCCGAGGCGGGCAACAGGACGCGCAGCACCACGCCGTCGCGCTTGGCGCCCAGCGTGTAGGCGGCCTCCACCAGATCGGTGCGGATGCCCGACACGATGACCGTCACCATGATGACGAGCTGGAAGACCGAGCCGATGAAGATGACCAGGATCTTTTGCAACTCGCCGACGCCCGCCCACAGGATCAGCAGCGGGATGAAGGCCGAGGCCGGCAGGTAGCGGGCGAAGGACACAAAGGCCTCGAAGAAGGCCTCCACCGGCTTGAAGGCTCCCATCAGGATGCCCAGCGGCACCGCCAGGGCGGCGGCCATGGCGAAGCCGGCGAAGACGCGCCAGACCGTGACGGCGATGTCCTCGGCGAAGCCGAACTCCCGGAACAGCGCGATGCCCGCCGTCAGCGTGTCGCCGGGGGAGGCCAGGAACAGCGGCTTCACGAAGCCGCCGTAGGTGGCGATGCCCCAGCCCAGGAAGAACAGCACGAAACAGGCGATGCCCAGCACCGTGCGCAGCGCCGGAGCGACCGGCTTCAGCGGAGTGAAGAGGGGGGACATGGGATTGGTGGACCGTTGTCGGGTTTGGAAGGCGGTGCCCCCTCCCTGACCCTCACCCGCTCTCGGCGGACCAGAGGTCCGCCTGCCGCGTCAGCGCAAACCTTCGGTTTGCGTGAGAGCTGGCGCAGGGGAGGGAATGGCTCCCTCCCTTGCCGAAGGCGGGGGAGGGCTGGGGAGGGGGCAAGAACTTACTTCACGAAGGACGTGTCGGTCATGCTGTCCAGGCTCGGCGGGGCCTTGCGGATCAGCTTGGCCTCCAGCATCACGTCCTGGACCTCCTTGATGAAGGTCGGCATGGTCTTGGTCAGATACTCGACGTTGCCGGCCTTGTCGTACCAGAGCACGGTCTTGGCGGAGGTGGCGAACTGTTCCGGCGTCTGGTTGACGTCGCGGGCCATGATCTCGAAGGCCTTCTTCTCGTCCTTCTTGATCTCATCCAGCGCCTCGAACCAGCTGTCGACGAAGGCCTTCACGACCTTCGGGTTCTTCTGGATGTAGTCGGGCTGGAAGGCCAGCGTGTCGATGATGACGCCCGGCGTCTGGTCCGACGTGACGATGATCTTGCCGTTGGCCTCGCGCACCTTGGACAGGTACGGCTCGTAGGTCACGGCGGCGTCGAACTGGCCGGCGACGAAGGCGTTGGCAGCGTCGGACGGCTGGAGGTTGACGGTCTGCACCTCGCCGATCGACAGGCCGTTCTTCTTCAGCACATAGGCCAGCCAGAACTGCGGCACGCCGCCATACTGCACGGCCACCTGCTTGCCCTTCAGGTCGGCGAGGCTGTTGACCGCGTCGCGCACGACGATGCCGTCGCCGCCGTGCGAGCTGTCGAGCACCAGCACCTGCGTCACGTCCACGCCGGAGGAGGCGTAGAGCAGGTGCGTGTCCACCGTGGTGGTGATCGCCTGCACCTCGCCGGCCGCCATCGCCTGGTGGCGGTTGGAGGTCGGCATCTTCTTGATCTCGACCTCGATGCCGTTCTTCTTGAAGATGCCGGTTTCCTTGGCCAGCGTGATCGGCGCGAAGCCGGTCCAGCCGCTCATCGCCACGGTCACCTTGGTCTGCGCCGAGGCCGAAACCGCGCACAGCCCGGCGACGGCCGCCGCCAGGGCTCCGGCCATCCACGACGTCTTCCTCATGATCCCCCGCTCCCGGTTCTGAAGGTGTCTTTTGATCGCGCCGGGCGGCGGCCCGCCGCCCACGCATCCGTGTGCCGCATTGTGCACGCCCGCGGGGCGGGTGGGAAGGGATGGGCGGTCGCGGTCGCGCAAGCCTGACCTTCGTTGGAAGGGCCGGAGGGAAGCTCTTGCAACCAAAGGCTTATTGGGATGCTTGCGTGCCCAATCCATATACCAACTGAACAAACCGCGACGGGTGTATGCCGTTCTTTTGGGCACCACAGAGGGGAGGCCGGACAGGATGCGCTCCATGGACCCGATGAACCCGCCGATGAACGCGACGGACCGCCAGCGCACGCTGGACTATTTCGAACGACTCGGCCGGGACAAGGTTCGGCTGTACAGCGCCATCGACTGCGACCGCTACCTGGGCGGCTGGCAGGTGCGCGAGCTGGCCGACCAGTGGCTGGCCGAGAAGGCCGCCGAGGAGCGCCCGGTGCCGCTGTGGCGGAGGATCGTCCGGCGGCGCTGACTCTGCACGCCCTGCCGTCGTTTACGCCGCCCCGGCGCTGGCCATCATCTTCCGCAGGTCGTTGGGGAAGACCGGCTTGTGCAGGATGCTGAAGCCGTTGCGGCGGGCCTCGTCCAGCCGTTCCGGGGCGGTGTCGCCGGTCAGGATGATGCCCGGCACGTCCTTGCCGACCAGACCCTGCACCGCGGCCAGGGCTTCCGGCCCGGTCCGCCCCTGCTGGAGCTGATAGTCGGCCAGCACGATCTGCGGGCGGCGCCCGTCGGCACGCAGCCGTTCCAGCGCTTGGTCGCCCGAGCGCGCGGTCAGCACGCTGTAGCCCCAGCCCTCCAGCATCGCCTTCAGGCCGAGCAGGATGATCGCCTCGTCGTCGATGACCAGCACCATGCCCTTGGTCACGCAGTCGTTGGCGGCCTGCCGGAAGAGGTCCATGGCGGGCGGGGGGACGGCGGCGCGGGGCTTCTCCACGACGACGCGCGGCATCTCCACCGAGAAGACGGAGCCGATCCCCTCCTTCGAGCGCACGCGCACGCGGTGGTCGAGCAGCTTCGACAGGCGCTTGACGATGGCGAGGCCGAGGCCCAGCCCGCGGTCGCCGCTGCCCTGGATCTGGGTGAACTCCTCGAAGATGTCTTCCAGCCGGTTCGCGGGGATGCCGACGCCGCTGTCCCACACCTCGACGCGCAGCCGGTCGGGGCCGCTGCGGCGGCAGCCGATCAGGATGCGGCCGTGGCGGGTGTAGCGCAGCGCGTTCTCGATCAGGTTGCGCAGGATGCGCTCCAGATGCGACGGGTCGGTGCGCACCCAGGCCCGCGTCGGAACGGCGCGCAGCTCCAGCCCCTTCTGGGCGGCGCGCGGCGCGTATTCGGCGACCAGCCGGCCCAGCACCTGGCCCAGCCGGACCTCCGCCGGGTTGGCGGCGATCTTGCCGGACTCCAGCCGCGACATGTCGAGCAGACCGTCCAGCAGACCCTTCAGCGTGTCCAGCGCCTGGCGCATGTTGTCGAGCAGCGGCAGGCTGGGGTGGTCCTGCAGCCGGTCGCCCAGCGCGGCGGCGAAGAGGTAGAGCGACTGCACGGGCTGGCGCAGGTCGTGGCTGGCGACGGCCAGAAACTTGGACTTGCCGGCGGCGGCGTGCTCCGCCTCCTCCCGCGCGCGGCGCAGGTCGGCCTCCGCCTGCTTGCGGCCGGTCACATCCACGGCGGCGCAGGTGATGCCGGCCAGCGCGCCGTCCGGGCCGCGCAGCGGGTCGATGGTCATGTCGTAGAAGTGGTCCTTCCCGGCGTGGCGGATGCGGACCTCCTCGCGCACGCCCTCGCCGGTCTCCAGCGCGCGGCGCTTGGCGGCGGTCAGTGCCTCGGCGTCGGCGGCGTCCTCGAACACCTCGAAATCGGTCTTCCCGACGACGCGCTCCGCCGTGTAGCCGAGCGCCGGGTTGTGCATCCAGGTGTAGCGCAGGGCGCAATCCTGGTTGAACACCACGACGCCGGAGTTGCGCAGCGCCGTGCGGAAGCGCTCGTTGGCGACGCGCAGCGCCTCCTCGGTGGTCTTGCGCTCGGTGATGTCGATGCCCGAGACGATCAGGTGGGTGATCCGCCCGTCGCTGCCGCGCATCGGGGTGACCCGGACCTCCATGATCGCCGCACGGTCCCCGGCGATGCGCACCGGGGCGTCGAAGCGGGCGGAGTCGCCGTGGGCCGCGCGCTCCACCGCCACGCGCAGGCGATCGCCCGCGGCGCCGGCGAAGGCGCGCCGGCAGGCCTCGTGGAAGGGGCGGCCAACGATCTGCTCCACCGGCAGGCCGGCGGCCTGGACGGCGGTCTGGTTGACCTGGAGCACGTCGCCCGCCGGGCTCAGCACGCCGACGAAGGTCGGCAGGGCGTCCAGCACGGCGCGCAGATGCTCCTCCGAACCGCGGAGCGCGCGCTCGCGGGCCTCCAGCGTCTCGGCCATGGCGTCGAAGGCGCGGCCGAGCTGGCCGATTTCCGACTTGCGGTCGACCAGACCGGCGCGGGCGCTGGAATTGCCGGCGCTCCACCCCTGGGTGGCGCGGATCAGCGCCTCGACCGGGCGACGGATGAACAGGGTGCCGCCGATCCAGGCGGCGAGGATGGCGACCAGCAGCCCGGTCAGCGTCATCAACAGGCCCTGGCGGGTGGCGCGGTCGATGGTGCCGGCCACGGCGGTGTGGTCGAGCCCGACGCTGATGAACAGGTCGCGCGTGCCTTGGCGGGACGGTGAATAGGCCAGCACCCGCGCCACCCCGTCCATCCCCGGCAGGGTGGTGACTCCGCCGCGCTTTTCGCCCAGCAGGTCCAGATAGGGCCGCGGCACGCGCTCGCCGCGCTGGACGATGCCGTTGGGCAGCTTGACCAGGATGGTGCCGTTGCGGTCGGTGACCAGCAGGCTGGCGTTCTCGGGAAGCGGCCGGGCGGCGAAGTTGGTGGCCAGCCAGGGCAGGTCGAGGCCGAGCGTCACCACCCCGGCGACCGTGCCGGCCTCGTTGCGGAAGGGAACGGCGAAGGGCAGCATGGCGGTGCCGGGCTCCGCCGCCGGGCCGGGGCTCGTCCATTCGCCGACGACGAAGCGGCCCTCCGCCAGCGCGCGGCGGACGTAGGGAAGGTCGGCGGCGGCGGGGGCGCTGTCGGGAACGGCGCTGCACAGAACGGCGCCGTCGCGGTCCAGGACGGACAGGGTGCGGTATTCGGGGGCGCGTTGAGCCAGCCGGATCAGATGGGCCTGGCACTGGGCGTAGTCGCCGGACCGCAGGGTGGCCGATTCCGCGATGGAGGTGACCATCAGCCGCGCGCCGTCGACGATCCGCGCCTGCTCCCCTTCGACCAGATGCAGCAGCCGCTCGGCCTGGGCCGCGACTTCCTCGGCGCGTTCCGCACGGAACTGGAACACGCTGTAGGCCTGGATCCCAAGGGCCGGCAGGACGGCCAGAAGCACCAGCAGGAAAAGTCGCGCCAGCAAGGTCATCGTGTCACAGGCTCCCATCGGGCGGGAAAGCAGCCGGAACCGAAAGTCCGCTATCGTTTCGCCTGTGTTCCGGATAACCTTTGCATGGTTAAACCGCAGTTAATGAGCCGTGTTTATTTTCTTTCAGACCGGAAACTTACCGGAATTTTCCTGGCAATAAAGGGGTAGTTGGGATGGGGTTGCTGAAGATTTACTTTTGCATTTCTCCTAAAATTTTTTGATTTTCTGTTATCGGAAGAGTTAATCACCTGCCCCTTCGATAAGCGAATGGGTTCAGGTCGATACCGGGTGCCCTCAGGAGAAGCGCCCTTCGGGCCGTTGGTCTCGAAGAGGGGCGGATGCCCGATTGGACGCACCCACGCGGGGACCCCTGCGAGGCTTCCGAAAAATAACGCTCTGCAACCTTTTGGTGAGGGTCTATCCTGGGTGTATGGAATCCTGCTCCGCAACCCATGATGAATGCGGGAAGCGTGGCACCCCCGGGCCGGATCACCCGCTTCCAGCGGAGGACGGCCGTGCTACAGTGCGCCTCCCGCCGCTCCGGAAGACCCGCTTGCCGTCGAAGTCCCATCATCGTCCGCTGGTTCTTCTTGTGCTGGCCGCGCTGCTGCCGCTGGTTGTCCTGTCGGCGGTTCTCGGCGGCGCTTGGCTGCGGGGGCAGCAGAGCGCGATGGAGGCCAACGCCGTCGCCCTGGTGGACCGGCTGTCGGCCCTGGTGAACCGCGAGTTGTCCGCGCAGATGGACGCGCTGAAGGCGGTGGCGGCGTCGCCTCTGCTGGACGGTCTGGCCGCGGGCCGTGAGGTCGATGCCGTGGCCTTCTTCGAATACGCCGAGCGGGTGCAGGGCGCGCTTCCCCTGTGGTCGACCATCGTCCTCAGCGACGTCGAGGGGAACCGGCTGGTCGACGCCCCTTTCCTGGTGGGGGGGACGAGGGGCAGGGTCGTGGACATGGACAGCCACCGGCGTGTGGTGGAGACGGGCAAGCCGGCGGTCGGCACGATCCTGCGCGGCCCGCGCGGCAGCCACGCCTTTCCCATCCGCGTTCCGGTGACGCGCAACGGGGCGCCGGTCGCCGTCCTGTCGGCGGTGGTGATGCCGGAGGGATTCCAAAGCCTGCTGTTCGGCAACAACCTGCCGCCGGGCTGGATCGCCGCCGTCATCGACGCCGAAGGACGTGTGGTGGCACGGGCCGGTGGCGACCCGGACATGATCGGGCGCCACGCCAGCGAAAACGCGCTCCGCGCCCGCCGCGCCGCCGGCAGCGGCGTCTATGACGGGATGAGCCTGGAGGGCACGCCGACGGTGGTCGCCTTCCGCACGCTGCCCGATTACGGCTGGTCGGTTCACTTCGCCATCCCGCAGGACGCCTATCGGGCGCCGGTCTCCACCGCCGTATGGCTGGCCGGTGCGGGGGCGTTGGCCAGCCTGTTGATGGCCGGCGCCTTCCTGTGGCTTTTCGCCCGCGAATTGCGGCTGCGTCGCCGTCAGGAGGCGGCACGGGAGGAAAGCCTGCGGCTGGAGGCCCTGGGCCGAATGACCGGCGGCGTCGCCCACGACATCGCCAATCTGCTGACCGTCGTGATGAGCGGCATCGCCGTCATCCGCAGCCGTGCCAACGATCCGGCGCGCATCACCCGCGTGCTGCCCGAGATCGAAGGTGCGGTGGCGCGCGGGCAGGCGTTGATGCGGCAGATGGCCGCCTTCGGCCGCCGCAGCGTCTACGAGCCGGTGCCCTTCCATCTCCAGGACCGCAAGGCGTCGCTGGAGGCCCTGCTGGCGCGCTCCGCCGGCAGCGCGGTCGACACCGCGCTGATCGTTCCGGACGACCTCTGGCCCATCATTGCCGATCCGGACGCCATGGAGGTGGCGCTGCTCAATCTGGCGGTGAACGCGCGCGACGCCATGCCGGAGGGCGGCACGCTGACCGTCATGGCGGAAAACCGCGGCCTGCTGGGCCGGCGGGGCGACGACACCGGGCTGACCGGCGATTTCGTGGCGCTGGCCGTCCGCGACACCGGAACCGGCATCCCGCCGGAGCATCTGCGCCGCATCTTCGAACCCTTCTTCACCACCAAGCCGGAGGGGAAGGGGACCGGGCTGGGGCTCAGCCAGGTCTTCGGCTTCGCCCGGCAGTCGGGCGGAACGGTCACGGTGACCAGCACCGTCGGGGCCGGAACCACCGTGACGCTCTATTTGCCGCGGGCGTCGATGGGCGAAGGTTCCGCCTGAACCGGGCAATGGCCAAGGCGGTGATGAAGGCGGCGGGGAACCGCCACGCCGGGCGCCGTGTTGAACGGGCGCCATGAACACCCCATTCCGCACGCCCCCCCACTCCACCACGACGGACGGCGCCCCGCGCACAGTCGGCGTGGAGGTCGAATTCGCCAACCTTGACGCCCCCTCCGCGGCGGCGGTGGTGCGCAGCCTCTACGGCGGCGCGCTGGAACCGGAAAGTCCGCACCGCTGCCGGGTGACCGGCACGCGGTTGGGCGACTTCTCGGTGGAGTTGGACATGCGTTCCGCACATCCGGGCAAGGCGGAGGCCGGCAAGACGGAGGAGAGCGAGGCCGGCCCGCTGGGAAAGGTGGTGGACGGTGTGGTGGAGGCGCTGCGGCCCTGGTGGGGCAACATCGGCAGCCTCGTCATGCCCTTCGAGATCGCCGCCCCACCCATCCCCATCGCCCGGCTGGCCGAGCTGGAGCCGCTGTTTTCCGCCTTGAGCGACCAGGGTGCGGCCGGCACGGACGCCAGCCCGCTGTTCGCCTTCGGTCTGCACCTGAACCCGCAGGTGGCGCGCACCGACGGGGAATATGTGCTGGACCATCTGAAGGCCTTCCTGCTGCTGGCCCCCTGGCTGCGCCGCGAGATCCGCGTCGACCCGACCCGGCGCCTGACCGGCTTCATCGCCGCCTTCCCGGTGGACTACGCGGTGAGGGTCGTCGATCCCGCCTACCGCCCGGACCTCGACGGGCTGATCGGTGACTATCTGGAGGCCAACCCGACCCGCAACCGCGAGTTGGACCTGTTCCCGCTGTTCGCCCATCTCGCCCCGGAGACGATGGCGGCCAAGCTGAGCGACCCGCACGTGCGGCCCCGCCCGACCTTCCATTACCGCCTGCCGAACGCCCGGCTGGGCGATCCGGACTGGAGCCTTGCCCAGGATTGGAACCGGTGGGTGGCGGTGGAGGAGCTGGCGGCGGACCGCGACCGGCTCGACGCTCTGGGGGTGGATTTCCGCGCCTTCGCCGCGCGCAAGGCGCTGGACGGCTGGGCCGCCGAGGCGGGCCGGCGGCTCGCCGTCTGACGGGGGCGACATGGCCGCCTTCATCGCAAGGGGACGCCCCCTGATCGGAGTCACCGCGTCGGTGCACGGCAGCCGCATCGCCTGGTGGGCGAACCGTCTGGCGTTGCGCCGCGCCGGGGCGCGGGCAGTGCGCATCACGGCGCGCGACCCCTTTCCCATCGAGCGGCTGGACGGGCTGGTGGTCGGCGGCGGCGACGACATCGACGCCGCCCTCTACGGCGAGACCGCGCGCCCGAAGGTGCGCATCGACCCGGAGCGCGACCGGCTGGAGCTGTGCGCGCTGGACGACGCTGCGGCCCGGCGGCTTCCCGTGCTGGGCATCTGCCGGGGCTCGCAGATGATCAACGTGCACCGCGGCGGCTCGCTGCTCACCGACATCCACGAGGTCTACGAGGAGGCGCCGCGCCTGCGCACGGTCCTGCCGCGCAAGCGCATCCGAATCGACCCGCGCAGCCATCTCTACCGCATCCTGGGCATCGCCGAATGCCGCGTGAACGCTCTGCACCATCAGGCGGTGGACCGGCTGGGCGACGGCCTGCGCGTGGTGGCGCGCGAAACTGTGGGGATCGTCCAGGGGATCGAGGCGGTCCACCATCCCTTCCTGATCGGGGTGCAGTGGCATCCTGAATATCTGGTCGCCGACCAGCGCCAGCAGGCGCTGTTCCGCATGCTGGCCGCCACCGCCGCCGGAACCGCCAGCCTGGAGGACGCCACCGCTCTGTAGTGCCTCTTAACCGTTCGTTGTGCCACCATTTCCCTCGCGCGTGGAACCGGTTATCCTAACGATCGGGCCTAACGATCGGGCCGCCGCAACGGCGGAGGGGCGAGCGCGTGACGGACAGACGGGCGGGCCGGCGGCTTCGGCTGCACACGGTGACGATGCTCACCGCGCTGGCCACGGCGTTTCTGATGGCCGGGCTGACTTTCGGGGTGGGCGGAGCCTTCGTCCGGGTGCTCGACCTTGCGGAAGAGGCGGACCGCGCCATCGTTCCCCAGATCGCCCGCCAGCACCAATACGCCGTCTTCGCCGCCCGCATGGGCCAGCTCGCCGAAGCCGTCCTGCGCTCCCGCTCGCCGGAGGAGCGCGCCGGTGCCCTGGCCGAGGTAGAAGGCGTGTCGCAGCGCTTCGCGGCGGACGCGGCGGCTCCAGCGCTTTTGCAACGGCTCGAACAGGCCATCCAGGCGGTTCGCCGCACCGCGGAGCGGGCCGACGCCATCGATGCCCTGGCGGCCCAGGCCGTCGCCCTGCAGCGCAAGGGGGATGAGGCGTTCCTCGGTCTGCTGCGCTCCGGCGCTCCCCTGGTGGTGCAGGAGCCTTACCACCGTGCGCTGGAGGCGCTGAGCGCGGGCCTGATCGCGACGGACACGGAACAACTCTCCGTTGAGGTCGCCCGCTTCCACCAGCACGCCGCCGAGGTGGTGAACGCGCTGATCCCGCTGGAGCCGGGAGAGCGGGCGCCGCTGGCCCGCGCCGCGCGCGACCTGGACGGGTTGGGAGACCTGTTCACGCTGCGCCGGACCATCCTGTCCGAAGCGGGGTTGATGGGGCTGGAGACGGAGATCGCCCACGGCGTGCTGAACGACCTCAGCGGCAGCCTGACCGACGCCGCCGCGACCAACACGCGGCGCATCGCCGAGACCTTGACCGATCAGGCGCGCAGCGGCCTGTGGATCGTGCTGGTCGGGCTGGGCATCGCCTCGGCGGTGCAGACGGTGCTCTACGTGCTGCTGCGCGTCCACGTGGTCCGCCCAATCCGCCGCGCGTCGCAGGCGCTGGCCATGGTGCAGCAGGAACGCCGGACCGTCCGGCTGCCGCCCGCCCTGTTCGCGGAGCTTCAGGCCATCTCCACCAGCGTGGAGCGCTTCGGCACGGCGCTGGTGGAAACCCACGCCTACGCCGAGGCGCTGAAGGCGGGGGAGGAGCGGATGCGCGCCATCCTGGCGGCCTCCCCCTTTCCCATCGTGATCGCGCGGCGGTCGGACGATTCCGTCCTGTTCGCCAACCCGCAGGCCGAGGCGCTGTTCGGGACCGAGGGGCCGCGGCTGACGCTGACGCGCAACGCGTGTTTCTTCATCCACACGTCCGACGCCGCCCGGCTGTCCCGTCTGGTGGCCGAGCAGGGGGCGGCGAGCGACCTGGAAATGGAGATGCGCACCGCCGGGGGGCGGCCCTTCTGGGCGATGATTTCCGCGGTGGAGATCCGCGACGTGGACGAGCCGGCCATTCTCATCGCCGTCAACGACATCACCCTGCGCAAACGGTCCGAGGAGGAGACGGAGGCCGCCAAACAGCGGGCCGAAAGCGCCCTGGCCGATCTGCGCGACACCCAGGCCCACCTGATCCAGGCGGAGAAGATGGCTTCGCTCGGCGGGATGGTGGCGGGGGTGGCGCACGAGGTGAACACGCCGGTGGGCATCGCCCTGACCGGCATCACCCATCTGGCCGACCAGACCCGCAAGGTGGTCCGCGGGGTCGAGGCCAACACGCTGCGCCGCGCCGACTTCACCGGTTACCTGACCACCGCCGGGGAGGCCTGCCGGCTGATCGAGACCAACCTGAACCGCGCCGCCGAACTGATCCAGAGCTTCAAGCAGACCGCCGTGGACCAGACCAGCGAGGAACGGCGCCGAGTCGATCTGGCCGCCTATCTGGACGACGTGCTGACCAGCCTGCGCCCGCGGCTGAAGCAGACCCCCCACCGGGTGGTGGTGGAATGCCCGGCGGGCCTGTGGGTGGACAGCTATCCCGGTGCGCTGTTCCAGGTCCTGACCAACCTGACCATGAACGCGGTGGTCCACGCCTATCCGGACGGGCGGGCCGGCACGCTGACCGTCGCCGTGACCCGCCCCAACCCGCAGGAGGTCGAGCTGCGCTTCTGCGACGACGGCTGCGGCATTCCCGCCGCCCATTTGGGGCGCGTCTTCGATCCCTTCTTCACGACGCGGCGCGGCGAGGGGGGAAGCGGGCTCGGCCTGCACATCGTCTACAACATCGTGACCACCCGCCTGCGGGGCAGCATCCGGGTGGAAAGCCGGGAAGACGGCCAGGAGAGCGGCCAGACGAGCGGCCAGAAGAGCGGAGGCACCTGCTTCGTCCTGCGCTTCCCCGCCGAGGCGCCTCCCGCGGTGGACTCCGGCGAACCGGCTGCGATCAGGCCGGAGCCGGTGGCCTGAAACGGAAAAGGGCGCGCCGGAGGTCCCGGCGCGCCCTTCGGTGCAAACCTTGAAGCCGTTACTTGCTGCCGTCCGGGCCGCAGTTCGGGGTGCCCGGCGGGCAGTGGGTGCCGGTCGCGGTCTGGTTGTCGCGGGCCGGGTTGCTGCTGGTGGCGCTGCCCAGGCCCGACGGCGCGGTGGTCTGGCCCTGCCAAGTGCCCCCCGACGAGCCGCTGCCGATGGTGCCATTGCCCATGGTGCTGCCCGACGAACCGGGCATGGTGGTCCCCGGGGTGTTCATGGTGCCGGACGAACCGGACGTGCCCGGCGAGGTGACGCTGCCCGGCGTGGAGCCCGGACCGGAGGTGCTCAGGCCGGTGGACGGCGATGTGGTGGTGCTGGGAACGGTCGGGCTCACGGCGGTGCCACCCGACTGGGCGACGGCGGAGCCGGCCATCAGGGCGAGCGCCGAAGCGGCGGCGATCAACAGGGTACGCATCCTCATCTCTCCATCTGGTGACGGCGCCCTTTGGCCGGGCGCCACCTGGCGGGGGTTCGGGCGAGGATTCAGTCCGGCGCCCTGCGGCGCGCCCATCCCCCATTCGTCACTCCCAACAGGACGCCCGGGGCATCGTTGCGGCAAAACCGGAGGCCCATTCCGATCTTTTGGCGGTCCGCCCACCGTCCAGGCCCTCCATCCGCTCCCATCCAGATGCGGGCTCCGGGCGATTCCGGAGCAGCCGGGCGCCCAGCGGAACAGGCCGCCGCCAAAAGAGTTGACGCAAGCACCGTTACGGCACATCGAGGCAGGAATGAGCGATCATCGGGATGCGGCGGACCTTGCCGGGGCGCGGCCGATCCTGCGTCCCGGCGCCACCTGCTGGCGGACCGAGCGGGCGGACCGGGTGGCCGTGCTGGTCGACGGCGCCGCCTTCTTCGCGGCGGTGCGGGCCGCCCTGCTGCGGGCGCGGCGGTCGGTGATCCTGCTCGGCTGGGACATCGATCCGCGGATGCGCCTCGACCCCGACGACCCGGAAACGCTGGGCGACTTCCTCGCCCGCCTGATCCGCCACCGTCCGTCGCTGCAGATCCACGCGCTGAAGTGGGACATGCCCTTTCCCATCTCGCTGGAGCACCCGCACGGGCCGCTGGAGCGGCTGAACCGGCGCACCGGGCCGCGGCTGACGCTGGAGCTGGACGACGCCCTGCCGGTGGGGGCGGCGCAGCACCAGAAGCTGGTGGTGATCGACGACGCGCTGGCCTTCTGCGGCGGCATCGATCTGGCCGGAGACCGCTGGGACACGCCGGAGCACCGCGACAACGACCCGCGCCGCCGCTGGCCGACGGGGGAGCTTCACGCGCCGCGCCACGACGTGATGATGGCGGTGGACGGACCCGCCGCCCGCGCGCTGGGGCTGATGGCGCGCGAGCGCTGGAGCCACGCCACGGGACAGGCGCTGCCGCCCCCGCCGCCGGAGGGCTTTCTTGCGGGCGCCGCCGACCCCTGGCCGGAGGGGCTGCACCCGCTGATCACCGACGCGGCGGTGGGCATCGCCCGCACGCTTCCCGACTGTCTGGTCGGCCGTCCGGTTCGCGAGAACGAGGCGCTGACCTTCGCCGCCATCGCCGAGGCACGGCACAGCATCTATCTGGAGAACCAGTATTTCGCCTCCTTCCGTGTGGCTGAGGCGCTGGCCCGGCGGCTGCGCGAGCCGGACGGGCCGGAGGTGGTCGTCGTCGTCCCCATGGAAAGCCCGAGCTGGTTCGACCGCATGGCCATGGACACGCCGCGCGGCGTGGTGCTTCAGGAGCTGCGCGCCGCCGACCGCCACGGGCGCCTGCGCGCCATGACCCCGCTGACCGAGGGCGGCAACGGCATCGTCGTGCATTCCAAGCTGATGGTGGTGGACGACCGGCTGCTGCGCATCGGGTCGAGCAACCTGAACAACCGCTCCATGGGCTACGACACGGAATGCGATCTGGCGGTGGAGGCGTCGCCGGGCGACCGCAGCACCGCCAACGCCATCGGCGCGGTGCGCAACCGCCTGCTGGCCGAGCATATGGGCGTGGACCCGTCGGAGATGACCGCCGCCGTCCGCGCCACCGGCGGTCTGGTGGCCGCCATCGACCGTTTGAACAAACCGTCCGGACGTCGCCTGGCGCCGCTGCCCGACACCGACCCCGGCCTGACCGAGCAGGCCTTCGCCGCCCTGCGCATCGCCGATCCCGACCGTCCGGAGGAAGCCTGGGCCGTGTGGAAGCGCATGCCCCCGGCCCCGGCGCCGGCCCGCTCCCTGACCCGCGCGGTGGGGGCGGCCCTGTTCACCGCCGGGGCGATCGCCGGGGTCTACGCCGTCGCGCGGGCGATGGTCGAGACCGAGCGCGGCGACCGCTGAGCAGCGCGCCGCACAGGTCGGTCAGGCGGCGCGCTTCCGGATGCCGGACAGTCCGCGAAGATCCTCCTCCAGACCGTTCAGCCGGGCCAGCCCGCCGCTGATCGCGTCCAGCTCCCGCCGCAGCCCCTCGGAAACGCGCAGGTCCCCGGCGAAACCGGCCAGCGTGTCGGCCAGGGAATCGCCCAGCCGGTCCAGCTCGCCCATCAGCCGCCGCTCGTGCCCGGCGACGTCCTGCTGGCCGGCGCTGAGGTTTTGCAGGCGGTCGGCCAGATCGGACAGCAGCGCGTGCTCGGCGGCTACCTTGGCCTGGGCGTCCTGCCCGGCGATCTGCTGGGCGATCGCCTGCTGCATGCGGTCGATGCCCTTCTGGATCACCTGGATGGCCTCGTTCGACTGGCGGGCCAGATCGCGCACCTCGTTCGCCACCACGCGGAAGCCATGGCCGTATTCCCCGGCCCGCGTCGCCTCGATGGCGGCGTTCAGCGCCAGCATGTTGGTGGCGGACATGATGCGGGTGATGGCGTTGACCGAATCCTCCAGCGCGCGGGATTCCGCCACGATCTGCTCGAACCGCGTCAGGTCGGAGGTCGCCTCCGCCCGGCGGCGGTCCAGATGCTCCTGGAGGCTGGCGAGAAGCGCGCGGTTCTGCGTGGCGCAGCGCTGGGCGTCGTCGTGGCGGCCGGCGATCTGCACCCCGCTGTCGCGGATGAAGCCGACCAGGGCGGCCACCGCGTCCTGCGTGTCGGACAGGCGGGCGCGCAGGGCCTGCACTTCCCGCTCCGCCTGATCGAGCGCCGCGCCGACGCGGGCCTTGGCCAGTTCGACCGCCTGCGGCACCTCGGCGATGGCGCGCTCCGCCTCCGGCGGGATGCCCTGGGGGCGGCGCGCGAAGGCCAGCCGGGCGGCGCACAGGCTGCCGAACTCGTCCAGCGGGCCGTCCATGCCGTTGTCGCGCAGCAGGCGGCGCCACTCCTCCGAATCCCGGTGCAGGGTGACGAACAGGCGGTTGGCCTCGTCCGTCGTCAGCGTTTCGCCGTCGAAGGTCAGATGCTCGTGCGGGATGAAGTTGAACAGCGAGGTGACCATGGTCCGCCGCGTTTCCAGCACCCAATACTGGACGACCATCACCACCATGATGGTGACGATCATGCCGAGCGCCGCCGCCGGCCCCTCCGGCACGCCGAAGCGGTGCAGCGTGGCGTTCCACAGCGGGTTGAGGAGAACCACCACCACGATCACCGGAACGCCGATGATGAGGAGAAGCAAAGCCTGCGCCTTCAGGAATCCCTTGCTGAGCATCGCCCCCTCGTCACCCCGTCCAGTGGTCATTCCGAATTCCCGCGCAATCAGAAGGACGCCAAGGCCCATCGTGTTCGCGCATGGTAAAACCACACACCATAAAAGGTAAAGAAGCATTGATTTTGCTCAGCATTCGAGACAATTTTTCCGGAGGGCTGCGGTTCAGGCGCAATGGCGGTGCGGGGCGGCCAAGTTGGAGCGGAAAAACCGGCGGGAAATCGGGCCGGAATCGAGGCGGGCGAGCCGTTTCCGGCCCGCCCGTTCTTGGTCACGCACGATCTGCGTCAAATGGCAGCATGGCCCGTCAGGAGCGCGTCTCCGCCACCGAGCCCGGTTCGGAAATCACGATGTCGACGCGGCGGTTCTGCTGGCGTCCCGACTCCGTGCTGTTGGAGGCGACCGGCTGGGCCGACCCCAGGCCCTGGGCGGCGATGCGGCTGGGGTTGACGCCGCGCGCGGTCAGCGCGTCGCGCACCGCCATGGCCCGCTCCTCGGACAGGCGCAGGTTGGTGGCCGACGAACCGGTGGTGTCGGTGTAGCCCTCGATCCGCACGGTGCGTTCCGGATTGCGCTGGAGGAAGTTGGCGAGTTCCCCCAGACGCGCGTCGGCGCCGGAGGTCAGCCGGGCGCTGCCGGTGGCGAACAGCACGTCGCCCAGCGACATCACCAGCCCGCGCTCCGTCCGTTCCGCCTGGAGGGCGCGGATCTGGTCCTGGAGGCGGTAGGTCTCGGCGTTGGCGACGACCTGCTGCGCGCCCTTCATCGCCGCCACGTCCTGGGCGATCTGGAGCTGCCGGTTGGCGAGATAGGCCTGATGGTCCATCTCCGCCGTGTTGCCGTCGCTGCGCGCCCGCTCGCCGCGCTGCAGCGCCTCTTCGGCGCGGCGCAGCTCCAGCGTGGCGTTGCTGGCCAGCTGGGGGTTGGCGGCGGCGCTGGAATAGGACTGGCGCGCCTGGGCCAGGGCCGGGGTGTCGTCCTGGGTTGCGCAGGCGCCGAGCGACAGGGCGACGACGCCGAGCGACGCCAGGGCCAGACTTTTCCCCATCTTGCGGGTCTTCTTGTTTGTGCTGTGCATCACGGCGTGCCCTCCAGCGTGCGCGGGGCGCTCCAGGTCGAGGTTCCGCTCATGGCCGACGGGGCCAGGGGAGCGGCGGCGGACGCGGCGGGCGCCCGGCCCGCGGCGCCCGGCATGCCGGCGTTGGGGTTGGCGAGCGTGCGGACCGCGCTGGCGGCCTGCTGCGCCGTCGCGCGCTGCGAGCGCACGGTGGCGAGTTCGGCGTCGGCCTGCGCCTGTTCGGCCAGACGGCGGGCTTGGGTCCGTTCGTCCTCGCGCATGGCGGCGTCGGCGGCGGCCAGCTTCTCGCGGGCGGACTGGAACTCCGCGGGGGCGTGCTCAAGGGCGCCGGCCCGTTCGGCCTGCTGGATGGCCTGCGCCGACGCGCCGAGCTGGGCGGTCGGCGGCGGCACGCTGCCGGCGCAGGCGGCCAGCCCGAGCGATGCCGACAGGATGGCCGCTGCGCGCCATCCCAAAGTCGAAATGCTGTTGCGGTTCATGCTGCGGCTTCCCGAATGACCGCGGTGTTTGGCCGCGGGAGAGTGTTCGCCGCTCCAACGCGCCGCCGGGTGGAAGGTTCCTTGCCGGCACATCCGCTCCGGGAAACGCCCCGCTTGCGCGCAGAAAGACGGCCGGGGGAGTGCCCCGGCCGCAAGGTCTGCCTGGATGGGAGGGGGAAAGGGGAGGGGGTTACTTCTGGATGCCGATGACCTGCTGCTGGGCCTTGTTGCCGATGCCGGCGGAGAGGTTGGAGACGGTGC
>NZ_JACCJY010000037.1 GCF_014596085.1 Azospirillum tabaci | reverse complement strand
GGCAACACCAAGCTCGCCGTCATGGGCGCCCTCTCCCTCTACCTCAACTTCATCAACCTCTTCCAGATGCTCCTCCAGCTCATGGGCAACCGCGAGTAACGGGACCGCATCCGGCGCCAGTCGAGGCGCTCTACCGGGCCGGCCGCATTCCGCGGCCGGCCTTTTTCATGCCCGGATGATGAGGTCCCTTGAGGTGAGCCTCGTCCAAAGGGAAGAGAACCTGTGGGTGTGGCAACCGGGATACATCCGATATCGGAAATGTAATGGTGACAATAATGACATTGACCGGAGCGATTGTGTCGACATAATCCCCATTGTCTCGATTTTTCGGGGCTGAATGTTTTGACGAAGGAGGCACATCATGCGCACCACAGAAGCGACCCGCTCGTCCGGATCGTCCTCGTTCACGACCGTCTTCAAGGTCATCGCGCGCGCCCTTTCCGTCGGCATCCGCCCCGTCTGGTTCGTGATGGAGGCCGGTCTGAACGGCTACGAACGGTGGCGGCAGCGGCAGGCTCTGATGCGGCTGGACGACCATCTGCTGAAGGACATCGGCGTGTCCCGCGCCGACGTGGACAGCGAGGTCAGCAAGCCCTTCTGGCGGGGGTGAGCCGATGAGCGCCGATGCGATCCTCTACGCCGTCGAGCCCGACCTGACCGCCG
Organism: Azospirillum tabaci; assembly: GCF_014596085.1. Classification (GTDB taxonomy): domain Bacteria; phylum Pseudomonadota; class Alphaproteobacteria; order Azospirillales; family Azospirillaceae; genus Azospirillum; species Azospirillum tabaci. The sequence goes on along the minus strand of NZ_JACCJY010000037.1, from coordinate 64,718 downwards.
ACGCCTTCATCGACGTGCTCCACCGCTCCGGGCTGGCCGAACGCCGGCCCGTGGCGGACCGCCCGCGGGTGGAGGCGATGCTGCGCAACGCCGGCCTGATCGTCACCGCCCGCAACGCGGGCGGCGACCTGATCGGCGTCGCCCGGTCCGTCACCGATTTCGCCTTCTGCTGCTACCTGTCCGACCTCGCCGTCGACCGCGCCTGTCAGGGGCGCGGCATCGGCAAGGAGCTGATGCGCCGTACCCGCGCCGCGGTGGGGGAGGGCGTGACCTGCCTTCTCCTGTCCGCTCCAAAAGCGATCACCTTCTACGAGGCGGCGGGGATGGAGCGGCACGCCCAGGCGTTCCTGTTCACCGAGAAACCTTAAGGAGGCACCTTGCGCCTTCCCCTGTATCAGGTCGATGCCTTCGCGGACGCGGTGTTCGCGGGCAACCCGGCAGCGGTCGTGCCGCTGGAGGACTGGCTTCCCGACGCGACGCTTCAGGCCATCGCGGCGGAAAACAACTTGGCGGAAACCGCCTTCCTCGTCCGCCGCGGCGACGGTTACGAGATCCGCTGGTTCACCCCGACGGTGGAGGTGGACCTGTGCGGCCACGCCACGCTGGCCTCGGCCTTCGTCATCGCGACGATGCTGGAGTGGGGCTGCCCGCGCATCGACTTCGCCACCCGAGAAGCCGGAACCCTCAGCGTCACCCGCAACGGCGACCTCTACACGCTGGATTTCCCCAGCCGCCCGCCGGAACCGTTGGCCGAGCCGCCCGCCGGCCTGCTCGACGCGCTGGGCGGACCGCCGCCGACGGCGGTGCTGAAGGCGCGCGACCTCGTGGTCGTCTATGACGACGAGGCGACGGTGCGCAGCTTGGCGCCCGACATGAGCGCCCTGGCCCGGTTGGAGAACTTCTACGCGGTCATCGTGACGGCGCCGGGCAGCGGCGGCGTGGATTTCGTCTCCCGCTTCTTCGCTCCGGCCCAGGGGATTCCCGAAGACCCGGTGACCGGCTCCGCCCATTGCACGCTGATCCCTTATTGGGCGCGGCGGCTGGGCAAGGAGCGGCTGAAGGCCCGGCAGGTCTCGGCCCGCGGCGGTGCGCTGTCCTGCGAACTGGCGGTCGACCGCGTGAAGATCGCCGGGAAAGCGGTTCTCTATATGGATGGCGCCATCTACATTTAGCACCGTCCATACGAGGACCAATGGAACGGGAGGGCAGCGGGCATGGCGGGGCGCTATTTCGAGGATTTCCGCGTCGGTGACGTGATCGACACCGAAGGGGCGACGGTCACCGACAGCCAAATCATGGATTTCGCCCAGCGCTTCGACCCGCAACCCTTCCATATGGACGCCGTGGCTGCGGCGGAGGGGCCGTTCGGCGGGCTGATCGCCAGCGGCTTCCACACCTTGTCCCTGACCTTCCGTCTGTTCCGCGACACCGGGGCCATCACCGGCACCAGCCTGGGCGGTTCGGGCGGCGACGAGTTGCGCTGGCTGCGCCCGGTGCGGCCCGGCGACACGCTGCGCGTCCGGGTGGCGGTGGTGGAGGCCATTCCGTCGCGCCGCGGCGACCGCGGCACGGTGCGGCTGGCCTACACCACGCTGAACCAGCATGGCGAGGCGGTGATGACCGTCACGCTGAACCATATCGTGGCGACCCGCAGCGTTCCCGCGGAGTAGCAAACACGGACGGCCTGTCCCGTCGCGCGTCTTGATCCGCGGCCCCGGCCCCTGTATAGCCTCGCCCCTTCCATCACGGCGGGGGTTCCCATGACGGCTTGCGGCCTCGATTTCGGCACGTCCAACACGACGCTCGGCGTGCGGACGGCGTCCGCGGGTGCCGGCACGGGGGAGGGCGGCTACGGCCTGCTTCCCCTGGACGGCCCGCGGACGACCCTGCCCAGCGCCGTCTTCTTCGATTTCGAAGCCGATGCGGTGACAGTCGGGCAGGCGGCCGTCGACGCCTACGCGTCGGGCGTCGAGGGGCGTTTGATGCGCTCCATCAAGTCGATGCTGGGCACCGACCTGATCGACGCCGACACCGCGCTGCGCAAGGGCCGCATCACCTTCCGCGCGGTCATCGCCACCTTCCTGGCGGCGGTCAAGGAGCGGGCGGAGACAGCGCTCGGCGGCGAGCTGACCGACGTGGTGCTGGGCCGCCCGGTGCATTTCGTCGACGGCGACCCGGCGGGCGACGCCGCGGCGGAGGAGGTGCTGGGCGAGATCGCCCGTTCCGTCGGCTTCCGCGGCATCTCCTTCCAATATGAGCCCATCGCCGCCGCGCTCGACTACGAGCAGCAGGTGGAGCGCGAGGAGCTGGCCCTGATCGCCGACATCGGCGGCGGCACCTCGGACTTCTCGATCGTCCGCATCGGGCCGGAGCGGCGTGGGCGGGCCGACCGCAGCGCCGACATCCTGGCCAACGACGGCATCCGCGTCGGCGGCACCGACTTCGACCGCGACCTGTCGTTGGCGACGGCGATGCCGCTGCTGGGCCATGGCAGCGCCATGAAGCGCCCCGGCCTGCTGGCGCCCAAGCATCTCTTCTTCGATCTGGCGACCTGGTCGAAGATCAATTTCCTCTACACCGCCAAGGCGATGGCCGACCTGGAGCGCCTGCGGCGCGATTCCGCGACTCCGGACCGCATCGAGCGGCTGATCGGCGTGGTCGAGCACCGGCTGGGCCACGCGCTGGCCATGGCGGTGGAGCGCACCAAGATCGCCCTGTCCGACGGTCCGGAGGCCGGCCTGTTGCTGGACTGGGGCGGTGGCGGCATGACGCGCCCGGTGTCGGTGGACGAACTGAACGAGGCGACGGCGATCCTGGCCGGCCGCATCGGCGGGCGGGTGCGCGCCTGTCTGGCCGAGGCCGGCACGCTGCCGGCGGAGATCGACGCGGTGTTCCTGACCGGCGGCTCCACGCTGCTGCCGCAGGTGCGGGCGGCCATCCTGGCCGAACTGCCCGGCGCCCGCGTGGTGGAGGGCAACATCTTCGGCTCGGTCGGCACCGGCCTGACCATCGAGGCGGCGCGGCGCTTCGGCGGCACTGCCTGAGGCGTCCCTCAAGTCTCGGACAAGAAAAAGCCCACCGACGTTGTCGCCGGTGGGCTTTTTCTGTTCTGCTCCGCGGTTCGGTCCTCCGGTGGTGCCCGCCGCGCCAAGAGGGCAGGACGGACACCGGAAACCGGCGGACCGAGGTCCAATGGATCAGACCGAGTAGTACATCTTGTACTCGATCGGGTGCGGCATGGTCTCGAAGGCCAGCAGCTCCTCGGTGCGCAGCTCGATGTAGGACTCGATCATGTCCTTGGTGAACACGTCGCCCTTCTGCAGGAAGGCGCTGTCGGCCTTCAGGCTGTCCAGAGCCTCGCGCAGCGAGCCGCAAACCGTCGGAACCTTGGCCAGCTCTTCGGCCGGCAGGTCGTACAGGTTCTTGTCCATCGCGTCGCCCGGATGGATCTTGTTCTGGATGCCGTCCAGACCGGCCATCAGCAGGGCAGCGAAGGCCAGGTACGGGTTGGCCGACGGGTCCGGGAAGCGGACCTCGACGCGCTTGCCCTTCGGCGACGCGACGTACGGGATGCGGCAGGACGCCGAACGGTTGCGGGCCGAGTAGGCCAGCAGCACCGGAGCCTCGTAGCCCGGGACCAGACGCTTGTAGGAGTTGGTCGTCGGGTTGGTGAAGGCGTTCAGCGCCTTGGCGTGCTTGATGATGCCGCCGATGTAGTACAGCGCCAGCTCCGACAGGTCGGCGTACTGGTTGCCGGCGAACAGCGGCTGGCCTTCCTTCCAGATCGACTGGTGCATGTGCATGCCCGAGCCGTTGTCGCCGAAGACGGGCTTCGGCATGAAGGTCGCGGTCTTGCCGTAGGCGTGGGCGACGTTGTGCACGACGTACTTGTAGTACTGCATGTTGTCGCCGGTGCGGACCAGCGTGTCGAACTTGATGCCCAGCTCATGCTGCGAAGCGGCCACCTCGTGGTGGTGCTTCTCGACCGGCACGCCCATCTCGGCGAGCACGCTCAGCATCTCGGCGCGCAGGTCCGAGCCGCTGTCGACCGGAGCGACCGGGAAGTAGCCGCCCTTGACGCCCGGGCGGTGGCCCAGGTTGCCGTCCTCATAGTCCTTGTCCGAGGTGTACGGGCCTTCCTCCGAGTCGAACTCGTAGGACACCTTGTTCATCTCGACCTTGAACTTCACGTCGTCGAAGACGAAGAACTCGGCTTCCGGGCCGAAGTAGGCGGTGTCGCCGATGCCGGCCGACGCCATGTACTTCTCGGCGGCCTTCGCGATGCCGCGCGGGCAACGGGCGTAGGGCTGGCCGGTCGACGGCTCGTACACGTCGCAGAGGATGTTCAGCGTCGGCTGGGCCGAGAACGGGTCCATGACGGCGGTGGTCGGGTCGAGCTGGAGGATCATGTCCGACTCGTTGATCGCCTTCCAGCCGGCGATCGAGGAACCGTCGAACATGATGCCGTCCTCGAACACGTCCTCGTCGATGGTCGAGACGTGCTGGGCGGTGTGGTGCAGCTTGCCGCGCGGGTCGGTGAAGCGGAGGTCCACGTACTTGACGTCGTGTTCCTTGATCAGGTCGAAGACCTTGCTGATGTCGGACATATCTCTTTTTCCACGCTTAAGAGGTTTGGGTCCCGCTGCGTCAAACCGACCAAGGGGCGGGTGACGGCGCTCGCGGCGGACGTTATGTCATGCCTTTCCCAAGCGCACAACGTGACAGCACAAAAAGTCGCGCCCGGAGGGGCATCCGCGCACGGATCGTTCCGCTCGCGGTTGCGACGGTCTGCGTCGGCCGGTTCTGCGTAGGCCGGCTTTGCGTCGGTTGTGGGCGGGGCTGGTTCATGTTGGCCGGTGGTCGGGTTCTCGGGACGCGATCAGATCGCGTCGCCTCCCTTCTCGCCGGTCCGGATGCGGACAACTTCTTCCACGGGGGTGACGAAGATCTTGCCGTCGCCGATGCGGCCGGTGTGGGCGGCCTGCTGGATCGCCTCGATCGCCCGCTCCACCAGGGAGTCCTCCATCACCACCTCGATCTTCACCTTCGGCAGGAAGTCGACCACATACTCCGCGCCGCGGTACAGCTCGGTGTGCCCTTTCTGACGGCCGAAGCCCTTGGCCTCGGTGACGGTGATGCCCTTGATGCCGACTTCGTGAAGGGCTTCCTTCACTTCGTCGAGTTTGAACGGCTTAATGATGGCTTCGATCTTCTTCATGGGTCTCTCGTGTACGAGGTGCCAACGCCGGCAGGCACCGTCCACGGCTCTGCCGACGGTCCGATGTAAGCACGTTGCGTGCCAATCGGAGCGGTTGCGGTTCGGCAGCGTGGGATGCCGGGCCGCACCGGGCCGATGCCACCGGGGACGGCACGCGGCTGCCAACGGATGAGGCGAAGTGAACAATATTTGTGCACAACCTGCAAGCAATCCGCGCAGCCACACCCTTTCGGAGGGGGTAGGGCCCGCTTTTCAGATTGATGAATGCGGTGGAAAATAGAGCTTGACCCGACCCGTCCCTTGGGGCAAATAGGCGACCCCGGTGGCGGTGGTAGCTCAGTTGGTAGAGCTCTCGGTTGTGGTCCGAGCGGTCGTGGGTTCGAGTCCCATCCATCGCCCCAGTCCCTCCTGACGGAGGATGCGCTTGCCGCGTGAACAGTTCACGCTGGTGTTGCATCGGTCGGAGCGGCGGGTGGGGTGTTTGCGGACGGTTCATTCCGTCCCCCGGTGGCGGTGGTAGCTCAGTTGGTAGAGCTCTCGGTTGTGGTCCGAGCGGTCGTGGGTTCGAGTCCCATCCATCGCCCCAGTCCTTCATTCCAATTCCCGTGCCAGACAGGCCTCTCCTTCCATTCCCCCTGTGCCCGGCTTTGCTGGGGCCGCATCGGCGCTTATTGTGTCGGATGACGGTGATGCGGGATTGCGGCGGGTGGAGGCGATGGACGAACTGCTTTCCGTGGCGGAAATGTACCGCGCCGACGCGCTGACCATGGCGGGTGGCGTGCCGGGGCCTGTGCTGATGGAGGCGGCGGGAGCCGCGGTGGTGCGCGCGGTTTGCGAGCGCTGGGCACCGCATCCGACCGTCGTCCTGTGCGGACCGGGCAACAACGGCGGCGACGGATTCGTCATCGCCCGCCTTCTTCTCGAGGCGGGCTGGCCGGTTCGGCTGGCCCTGCTGGGATCGCGCTCCGCCCTGCGCGGCGACGCGGCGGTGGCGGCCGGGCGCTGGACCGGGCCGGTGGAGGCCGCCGACCCCTGGCTTCTGGAGGGCAACCCCCTGGTCATCGACGCGCTGTTCGGGGCCGGGCTGGCCCGCCCGCTCGACGGCATGGCGAAGGAGGTGGTCGAGGCGATGGCGGGGCGCACCGTCGTCGCGGTCGACGTGCCGAGCGGCCTGCACGGCGACAGCGGCCAGGTGATGGGGGCGGCCCCGCAGGCGGCGCTGACCGTCACCTTCTTCCGGCGCAAGCCCGGACATCTGCTGCTGCCGGGCCGCGCCCTGTGCGGCGAGGTGGTGGTGGCCGACATCGGCATCCCCGACTCCGTGCTGGACGCCATTGCGCCGCAAGCCCTGGTGAACGGCCCCGACCTGTGGCGCCGCCGCTATCCCTGGCCGCGGCTCGACGCGCACAAGTATGCGCGGGGGCACGCCGTCGTGCTCGGCGGGGCGCGAATGACCGGCGCGGCACGGTTGTCGGCGCGTGGGGCGCTGCGCGCCGGGGCGGGGCTGGTGACGGTGGCTTGCCCGCCCGACTTGAGGCCCATCTACGCCGCCGGCTCGCCCAGCCTGATCGTGACCGATGTGGCGGATGGCGCCGCCTTCGAGGCTCTGCTGGCGGACTTCCGCAAGAACGCGGTGCTGCTGGGGCCGGGCGCCGGCATTGGGGCGGACACGCGGGGCCATGTGCTCGCCGCTCTGGGTGCCGGAAAGGCGTGCGTGCTGGACGCCGATGCGCTGACCAGCTTCGCCGATTCGCCCGCCGACCTGCTCGGCCGATTGAACGAACGTTGCCTGCTGACCCCGCACGAGGGCGAATTCGCGCGGATTTTCCCGGATCTTGCGGCGGCGGAGGGCGGCAAACTGACGCGCGCCCGCGCCGCGGCGGCGCGCTGCGGCGCCGTCGTCCTTTTGAAGGGCGCAGACACGGTGGTCGCGGCGCCGGACGGACGGGCCGTCGTCAACGCCAACGCTCCGGCCGATCTGGCGACCGCCGGGTCGGGAGACGTGCTGGCGGGCTTCGCGCTCGGGCTGATCGCTCAGGGGATGGACGCATTCGACGCCGCCTGCGCCGCGGTCTGGCTGCACGGCGAGGCGGCGAACGCGTTCGGGCCGGGTCTGATCGCCGAGGACCTGCCGGATGCCTTGCCGGGGGTGCTGAAGCGGTTGAAGGCAGGGGCGCGCTGAGGCGGGACGCCGCGGGCATACATACGCCTGGACAGGGGGGCTTACTCTTAAGGCCGGGCTCAAGCTATGGCTTGCCGAGAGCGTGCGCGCACGCCAGACTCTTGGTATGAGCGAGACGCCCGAGATCAAATCCGCCGAGCCCGTTCCGACCCGGCTGCCCAACACAGGGGTGGGAGCGCCGCCGGGCCTGCTCGACCGCACCCTGGACACGCTGCGCGCCGGGTGGCGCGAGATCGCTGCCTCCGCCCGCGGTGTGGTCGGCGCGGCACCGCGCGCCAATCTGCCCAAGGAGGACGCGGAGCGGCTGAAGGAACAGATCGAAGCCTGCCTCGAGGGCCGCGGCGGCGAGGTGTCGGCGCGGGCGCGGGCGGCGCAACTCGGCCGCACCTATCTGGCGCTGGACGGGCAGGGGCGGCGCAATTTCCTGATGATGCTGGCGCGCGACTTCGACGTGGACCGCGCCGCCGTCGATCGGGCGATGGCGACCTTCCAGACGGCCGGCGACCCCGTGTCGCGCGGCCATGCCGAGCGCGCCCTGCGCCGCGCGCTGGAGCCGCCGCGGCTGCGGCTGCTGACCCAGTTCAACGGCCTGCCGGAAGGGGTGAAGTTCCTGGTGGACCTGCGCGCCGAGCTGATGGAGATGGCGCGCGGCGAGCCGCTGCTCCAGGCGCTGGAGGACGATCTTAAAAGCCTGCTGCGCAACTGGTTCGACGTCGGCTTCCTGGAGATGCGCCGCATCACCTGGGACAGCCCGGCCTCGCTCCTGGAAAAGCTCATCAAATACGAGGCGGTGCATGAGATCAGCGGTTGGCGGGATTTGAAGGACCGTCTCGATTCCGACCGACGCTGCTTCGCCTTTTTCCACCCGCGCATGCCGAACGAGCCGCTGATCTTCGTCGAGGTCGCGCTGGTCCAGGGCATGTCGGACAACGTTCAGGCGCTGCTCGACCCCTCCGCCCCGGTCTGCGACCCGAAAAGCGCGGACAGCGCCATCTTCTATTCCATTTCCAACGCCCAGGTGGGCTTGGCGGGGATCAGTTTCGGCAATTTCCTGATCAAACGGGTGGTGGACGGCCTGACCGGGGAGTTCCCCAACATCAAGTGCTTCGCCACCCTGTCGCCGATTCCCGGCTTCCGCCGCTGGCTGGACCGGGAACTGGCCGAGCGCGGCGATTCGCTGCTCAGCCCGCCCGAGGCGGAGCGCATCGCGGAGGCCATGACCACCCTTCCGGATGGCCCGGAAGCGGATGGCCGCGAATCGGGTGGGGAGGGCGATCCGGACGAACGCCCGGTGCTGGCGGCCGCCCTGGCTCTGCCCTCCTGGCACGGGCACGATGAGCTACAGAAGCAGCTTCGCGGCCCGTTGATGCGGCTGTGCGCGCATTACCTGACGACGGCGCGCGCGTCGGACCGTCGCAGCGAACGGCCGGACACGGCGCCGGCGCGGGCGCTCGACCCCGTCGCGCACTTCCACCTCAGCAACGGCGCCCGCATGGAGCGGCTGAATTGGCTGGGCGACCGGTCGCCCAAGGGGCTGCGGCAGTCCTGCGGCATGATGATCAACTACCGCTACAAGCTGGGCGAAATCGACGCCAACCACGAGGCTTACCGGGGGGAGGGCAAGGTCAACGCCTCCTCGGCGATCCGGTCGTTGGGCAGGGGGGGCGCATGAGCCGGTCCGCCCTTTGCCGCCGCCCGCCCCGGGCCACCCACCAATGGCGTGCGGAACGGCGCCCATTTTGCCTGTTTGCGGCGCGAACCCTGTGCTATAGAGCGGACTTCGCCGGCAGTCCGTCGGGTGTTCCGCACCCGTCGCGGGCTGTCTATGCCATTGCGGGCGTGGCGGAACTGGTAGACGCGCCGGATTTAGGTTCCGGTGACTTCGGTCGTGGGGGTTCGAGTCCCTTCGCCCGCACCATGGCAACAGCTTGGACCGCATGGGAACACACGGTTTCGGGCCGCCCGGACGGGCGCCGCCGGGCCGGACAACGAGATAGGCTTTCGTTCCGATGAACATCACCGAGACCAGCGCCGACGGCCTGAAGCGCGAGTACAAGGTCGTCATTTCCGCCCAGGATATCGAACAGAAGGTGCAGGGCCGGCTCGAAGAGCTGCGCCGGACGGTGCAGCTCCCCGGCTTCCGTCCGGGCAAGGTGCCGGTTGCCGTGATCAAGCAGCGCTACGGCGGCAGCGTTCTGGCCGAGGCTCTGGAGGATGCGATCGCCGACAGCTCGCGCCAGGCGCTGAACGAGCGCGGCCTGCGCATCGCCATGCAGCCGAAGATCAACGTCGAGAAGTACGAGGACGGCGGCGACCTGTCCTACACCATGGGCGTCGAGCTTCTGCCGGACATCGAGCCGGGCGACCTCAGCGGCCTGGAGCTTGAGAAGCCGGTCGCCACGGTCGAGGACTCGGCCGTCGACGAGGCTCTGACCCGTCTGGCCTCCGCCCATTCGGTGCAGGCCCCGGTCACCGAGGACCGCGCGGCCGAGAAGGGCGACATCGCCGTGATCGACTTCGCCGGTTCGGTCGATGGCGAGGCTCTGCCGGGCATGGACGGCAAGGACTACCCGCTGGAGCTGGGCGCCAACCAGTTCGTTCCGGGCTTCGAGGACCAGCTGATCGGCGCCAAGGCCGGCGAGCACCGCACGGTGAAGGTCACCTTCCCGGCCGACTACCCGCACGACCGCCTGAAGGGCGCGGACACCGTGTTCGAGGTGGACGTCAAGGAACTCCGCAAGAACGTCCCGGCCGAGGTCAACGACGACCTCGCCAAGGAGTTCGGCATGGAGAGCCTGGAGAAGCTGCGCGAGGCCGTCGGCGACCGCATCAAGGGCGAGTACGCCAACGTGTCGCGCCTGCGCGTCAAGCGCCAGCTCCTCGACAAGCTGGCCGAGGCCCACTCGTTCGAGGTCCCGCCGGGCATGGTGGACGTCGAGTTCGAGGGCATCTGGCAGCGCCTTCAGCAGGAGCTGAAGAACGGCACCGCCGGTGAGGACGCCGGCAAGCCGGAGGAGGAGCTGAAGACCGAGTACCGCGGCATCGCCGAGCGCCGCGTGCGCCTGGGCCTGCTGCTGTCGGAAATCGGCCGCCGCAACGACATCCAGGTGACCCAGGACGAGATCAACCGCGCCCTGATCGCGGAAGCCCGCCGCTTCCCCGGCCAGGAGCGTCAGGTGTTCGAGTTCTTCAAGCAGAACCGGGAAGCGCTGGAGAACCTCCGCGCCCCGATCTTCGAGGACAAGGTCGTCGACTACATCCTGGACCAGGCCAAGGTGAGCGAGAAGCCGGTGTCCGCCGAAGAGCTGATGAAGGACCCCGACGAGGAGGCCGAGGCGGCCTGATCGTCAGAAAGGTTGAGGGGCGGCCTACCGGTCGCCCCTTTCCATTCCTATATGTAGACTGCTCAGACGACTAACCGAGCTGCGGGAGCAGGGAAGACCACCATGTACGACTTCGAACCGAAGATGAATGCTCTGGTCCCGATGGTCATCGAGCAGACCAACCGGGGCGAACGAGCGTACGATATTTACTCGCGCCTGCTGAAGGAGCGGATCATCTTCTTGATCGGTGGCGTGAACGACGCCGTCGCCAGCCTGATCTGCTCGCAGCTGCTGTTCCTGGAATCGGAAAACCCGAGCAAGGACATCGCGCTCTACATCAACTCGCCGGGCGGCTACGTCTCGGCCGGCCTCGCCATCTACGACACCATGCAGTACATCCGTCCGCAGGTGTCGACGGTGTGCATGGGGCAGGCGGCCTCGATGGGCTCGCTCCTGCTCGCCGCCGGCGCGCCGGGCAAGCGCTTCTCGCTGCCGAACAGCCGGATCATGATCCACCAGCCGTCGGGCGGCGCCCAGGGTCAGGCCTCGGACATCGAGATCCAGGCCCAGGAGATCCTGAAGCTGCGCTCGCGCCTCAACGACATCTACGTCAAGCACACCGGCCAGTCGCTCGACACCATCGAGGCGGCCATGGAGCGCGACAAGTTCATGTCGCCGGAAGAGGCCAAGGCCTTCGGGCTGATCGACGAGGTGGTCGAAAAGCGCCCTGGCTCGATCGGCGACGGCAGCGCCGCCTGACGGGGCGCGCGAACTAATGATTGATTGCGCCGGTTCCCTGTTGTTGAATGATGGGGAACCGGTCCGATGGATCGGGTTCGAAGGATGAGCGGATGCGTTAACCTTGTCTCGGGCCTTCCCCGGGACAACCTTTGAAAGGACCGGCGTCGGGGGACGCCGCAGGCGGTTGACAGGTTATACGGATCAGTCCCCCGCGAGATGACGGAGTACCGATGAGCAAGTCCAGCAGCGGCGATTCGAAGAACACGCTCTACTGCTCCTTTTGCGGCAAGAGCCAGCACGAGGTCCGCAAGCTGATTGCCGGTCCGACGGTGTTCATCTGCGATGAATGCGTCGAGCTGTGCATGGACATCATTCGCGAGGAGAACAAGACGACCCTCGTGAAGTCCCGCGACGGCGTGCCGACCCCGCGCGACATCCATGCGGTACTGGACGATTACGTGATCGGCCAGCATCACGCGAAACGGGTCCTTTCTGTTGCGGTGCACAACCATTACAAGCGGTTGGCGCACGGCACGAAGCACAACGACGTCGAACTGGCGAAGTCCAACATCCTGCTGGTTGGCCCCACGGGCTGCGGCAAGACGCTGCTCGCCCAGACGCTCGCCCGGATCATCGACGTTCCCTTCACGATGGCCGACGCCACGACCCTGACCGAGGCGGGCTATGTCGGTGAGGACGTCGAGAACATCATCCTCAAGCTGCTTCAGGCCGCCGACTACAACGTCGAGCGGGCGCAGCGCGGCATCGTCTACATCGACGAGGTCGACAAGATCAGCCGCAAGTCCGACAACCCGTCGATCACGCGCGACGTGTCGGGCGAGGGCGTGCAGCAGGCCCTGCTGAAGATCATGGAGGGCACCGTCGCCTCCGTGCCTCCGCAGGGTGGCCGCAAGCACCCGCAGCAGGAGTTCCTGCAGGTCGACACCAGCAACATCCTGTTCATTTGCGGCGGCGCCTTCGCCGGGCTGGACAAGATCATCGCGCAGCGCGGCAAGGGCACCTCGATCGGCTTCGGCGCCGACGTCCGCGGCCCGGACGAGCGCTCGACCGGTGACATCCTGCGCGAGGTCGAGCCCGAGGATCTGCTGAAGTTCGGCCTGATCCCGGAGTTCATCGGCCGTCTGCCGGTGGTCGCGACCCTGGCCGACCTCGACGAGGCGGCTTTGGTCGAGATCCTCACCAAGCCGAAGAACGCCCTGGTCAAGCAGTACCAGCGCCTGTTTGAGATGGAGGACGTCCGCCTGGAGTTCTCCGACGACGCCCTGCGCAACATCGCCCACAAGGCGATCCAGCGGAAGACCGGCGCGCGCGGCCTGCGTTCGATCATGGAGTCGATCCTGCTCGACCCGATGTTCGATCTGCCGGGGCTGTCGGGAGTGGAAAGCATCCTGGTCAACAAGGAAGTGGTCGAAGGGCGTGCCAAACCGCTTTACGTCCACGCCGAACGCCGCGGGGAGCAACAGGCGCCGGGCGCCTGAGTTCGTCGCGGTTGATCAGCATTGGCTACGGGGAAGGGCGCTTCGGGCGCCCTTCGTCGTTTTCGGCTTTTGCAAACTTCAAGCGTCCCGGCAGGCTGTGGGGCGGCTCGGACCGGCATACCGCACCGCCATACGGAATTGGGGTTCTGGCCCTTGAAGGGGGGCTATGGCTGTGCCACGTTAGAAAAAGTGCCGGTTTTCGATCCCTGTGCTCATACCCCGAGGCGGGGTTCTTCCCAGGCCCATCCCGGGCTGACGGCGTCCCAATGAAAGAGGCCCAATCAATGTTCGAAATCCCTCGTGGTGCCCTCTATCCGGTCCTGCCGCTCCGCGATATTGTGGTTTTCCCCCACATGATCGTGCCTCTTTTCGTCGGCCGCGAGAAATCCGTGCGCGCCCTGGAAGACGTGATGAAGGACGACAAGCAGATCCTTCTCGTCACCCAGAAGAACGCCGCGCAGGACGACCCGACGCCGGCCGATATCTACAGCGTCGGCACCGTTGGGACCGTGTTGCAGCTGCTGAAGCTGCCCGACGGAACGGTGAAGGTGCTCGTGGAGGGCGGCCAGCGCGCGTCCATCACCAAGTTCGCCGAGAACGAGGATTTCTTCCAGGCCCATGCCGACCTCGTCGAGGAGAAGGTCGGGGAAAGCCAGGAGCTTGAGGCGCTTGGACGCGCGGTCGTCTCGCAGTTCGAGCAGTACATCAAGCTGAACAAGAAGATCCCGCCGGAGGTCCTCGTCTCGATCAACCAGATCGAGGAACCGGGCAAGCTGGCGGACACGGTGGCTTCCCACCTCGCGCTGAAGATCCCGGAAAAGCAGCAGCTTCTGGAATGCGCCACGGTGTCGGAGCGGCTGGAGCGGGTCTATGCCTTCATGGAAGGCGAGATCGGCGTTCTCCAGGTGGAAAAGCGCATCCGCAACCGCGTCAAGCGGCAGATGGAGAAGACCCAGCGCGAGTACTACCTCAACGAACAGCTCAAGGCGATCCAGAAGGAACTCGGCGAGACCGAGGACGGCCGCGACGAATCGGCCGAGCTGGAAGAGAAGATCAACAAGACCCGCTTCTCCAAGGAAGCCCGCGACAAGGCCCTGGCCGAGCTGAAGAAGCTGCGCTCGATGAGCCCGATGTCGGCCGAGGCGACGGTCGTGCGCAATTACCTGGACTGGATGCTGTCCATTCCGTGGAAGAAGCGCACCAAGGTGAAGAAAGATCTGAAGCTCGCCCAGAAGATCCTCGACGCCGACCATTACGGCCTGGAGAAGGTCAAGGAGCGCATCCTCGAGTATCTCGCGGTCCAGAACCGCATGAACAAGGTGAAGGGGCCGATCCTCTGCCTCGTCGGGCCGCCCGGCGTCGGCAAGACCTCGCTCGGCAAGTCGATCGCCAAGTCCACCGGCCGCAACTTCGTGCGCATGTCGCTGGGCGGCGTGCGGGACGAGGCCGAGGTCCGTGGTCACCGGCGCACCTACATCGGCTCGATGCCCGGCAAGGTCATCCAGGGCATGAAGAAGGCGAAGTCGTCCAACCCGCTGTTCCTGCTGGACGAGATCGACAAGCTCGGCGCCGATTGGCGCGGCGATCCGTCGTCGGCCCTGCTGGAGGTCCTCGATCCGGAGCAGAACGGCACCTTCAACGACCATTACCTCGAGGTCGACTACGACCTGTCGGACGTCATGTTCGTCTGCACGGCCAACACGATGCGCATGCCGCAGCCGCTGCTGGACCGTATGGAGATCATCCGCGTCGCCGGCTACACCGAGGATGAGAAGGTCGAGATCTCCAAGCGCCACCTGATCGAGAAGCAGGTGGAGGCCAACGGTCTGAAGAAGGGCGAGTTCGCCATCTCCGACGACGCGCTGCGCGACCTGATCCGCTATTACACGCGGGAGGCCGGCGTCCGCAGTCTGGAGCGCGAGATCGCCAATCTCTGCCGCAAGGCCGTGAAGGAGATCCTGATGAAGGGCTCCGCCGGCGCCAAGGTCTCCGTCACCCGGCGGAACCTGGACAAATACGCCGGTGTCCGCCGCTTCCACTTCGGCGAGGCGGAGCTGGAGGATCTGGTTGGCGTCACCACCGGCCTGGCCTGGACGGAAGTCGGCGGCGAACTGCTGTCCATCGAGGCGGTCAGCCTTCCCGGCAAGGGGCGGGTGACGACCACCGGCAAGCTGGGCGACGTCATGAAGGAGTCGGTCCAGGCGGCGGAAAGCTACGTCAAGTCGCGGGCCACCGCCTTCGGCATCAAGCCGACGCTCTTCGAGAAGCGGGACATCCACGTCCACGTTCCCGAAGGCGCCACCCCGAAGGACGGCCCGTCGGCTGGCGTGGCGATGATCACCTCGATCGTGTCGGTGCTGACCGGCATCGCGGTCCGCAAGGACGTGGCGATGACCGGCGAGATCACCCTGCGCGGCCGGGTGCTGCCCATCGGCGGCCTGAAGGAGAAGCTGCTGGCCGCTCTGCGCGGTGGGCTGAAGCATGTGCTGATCCCGAAGGACAACGAGAAGGATCTCGCCGACATTCCGGACAACGTGAAGCGCGGCCTGGAGATCATCCCGGTCAGCACGGTCGACGATGTCTTGAAGCACGCCCTGGTTCGGGAGCTTGAGCCCATCGAATGGAAGGAGCCCGAGGCGGTCGAGCCGGCAGTCGCCAAGCCGCAGCCCGACGGCGGCGGCGAGGTGCTGCGGCACTGATCGAGCCCGGCGTTTAAAGCACTCTTAACGCTCCACCACGCTTCGCATCGCCCGCCCGTCTGCAATTGACGGGCGGGCGATGTCGCGTTTATCGTTTCAATGCGCGAAGTCACTGGGCGGCTTTTCTTCCATTTTCTTCGCCGGATTGAGAAGGGGGAGTAAGTGAATAAGAATGATCTGGTGGCGCATGTCGCCGATGCTGTGGGTTTGTCCAAAACTGAAGCGACCAAGGCGGTTGATGCCGTTTTTGACGGCATTGCCGACTCGCTGAAAAACGGGGAGGAGGTTCGTCTGATCGGTTTCGGCACGTTCGCTGTGTCCGAACGCGCCGCCAGCGAGGGCCGCAATCCGCGCACCGGCGAGAAAATCGCCATTCCCGCGTCGAAGCAACCGAAGTTCAAGCCGGGCAAGACGCTGAAGGACGGCCTGAAGTGATGACGGCTTGAACGGTTGGGGCAATCCGGGCATAGTGCGCGCCGGTCGGCACGAGCTGGCCGGCTTTGCGTTGTCCGGATGAAATGTTTGGACAACGATGCGGCGCGGGCGATTAGCTCAGCGGTAGAGCATCTCGTTTACACCGAGAGGGTCGGGGGTTCGAAACCCTCATCGCCCACCAGCCTAATCAAATGCTTAGCGATCAAGAACGACCCCGAGAGGGGTCGTTTCGCGTTTCTAGGTAACAAGTAGGTAACAGCCTCGGCGCTCCGGTGCTGGCGACACCCAGGATGGCTGGTATGGACGTGGTGGACCGGCAGGCTGCTCTGGATGGGTTGTGGCTGGCCGGACGGGCAGCACTTCGCTTGCGAGGGTACTGAGGGCGGCCTTCAAGGACGCTCGGTTCGGTGGCAAAGCTCACGTCGTCAAGAGCGTCCGCCGTGACTCTATAGGGATAGGGAACCAGCGGTGTGTTTTGATGCTTGTTAGGACGCTGGGATTTTTCAGCGCAGCTGCAGTCAGTTATAAGTGAACAAACGTCAATCGGAACAATTTTGAATACAGCTTTCCACGTTGTGACGGCTCCTCATTCATCTTCTTTTCACATCAACACGCGCGGTGTAAGGTGTTGGTGCAGATTTTCCACGATAAAGACGAGAGATGGCAGTGCTTTTCACGGAAAAGTTTTTTGATTTCGTTCTCGGCACCTTGCCAAAAGCCACTCTCGCATTGATTCCGGAACATCGGAAGAAGCAGGCGCTAGAGCGGCTTCAAGACCTCAACCCCTTCGCAGTCATCGCCGACAACCACGACTTGGTTCGGGTCCTGCGCGTCGCCTGGATCGAAGCCGCTGAGCACATCCTGAATGCCGGCCGTAAGGCGGCCAAGTCGCCGGAGTGGACTGAAGTCCAGCGTGCCGACATCGACCGCTTCCACAGATTGGCAATCAACCAGTTGCGCGCCATCCGCGATGCCACCTTTGATCGCCGATCGGCACCCGGCACGAGCGCGATTGACGCTCATCTTCCACTAGTGGTGCGGGGAGCGGCGGAGGTGGTTTCCGCCGCTATGGGAGAGCATGACGATGGAGCGCGAGCGGTCACGGCTGGCTTTGTCGGCACCCTTGGCGACTTGGTTGCCGGGGGCAATCCCGCAGAAGTGCCGCCTATCTTCGTCCGCATCGCCGCCGAAGGCTTGGCGCAAACGGGTGGTGGTGACCGACGCTCCTTCGGCGATTTGGTCTTCGCCTCCTTCGCCGAGACGCTCAAGGATCCGAAAAAGTATCCACAGGCGACCACGGCGTTCCATACGGCAACGCAGTCCCTGACCGGAACGCTCGTCGAACAGACCCTGGCGGCGCTGGAAAGCGTCGACAGCGGGCTTTCGGCAATGCTCTCCCAGCTGGACGCACTGAACCGGCTAAGCGGAGCTGCCGCCATGGCGGTGTATCGCATCGAGGAGCGCGCCGGACAGACGGAAACCAAGGTCGATGAGATCCTGACCATCATGCATTCCAGAGGCGCCCTGCAGCCTGCGAAACAATGCGCTTCGGAAGCGTCAGTCCGGGTGATCGTCGAGGGGCTCGGTGGAGAGGGCCGCAACCGTGCTGCGATCACCAACGTGCCGATCCGCGAGCCAGCCCATTTCTTGGGCCGCGACGACGCCCTGGCTGCCCTCCAAGCGGCATTCGGACGCAATGCGGGACGGGTGGCCATTACGGCGCTGCACGGTCTGCGCGGCGTGGGCAAGACGACGCTTGCGGCGGCCTATGCCGAGCGGCACCGGACCGACCACCGCGCCATATGGTGGATTCGGGCCGGGACGGAGCCGGGCTTGCGCGCTGATCTAGTCGCGCTGGGGCTGCGACTCGCCTGGGTCGATTCCGAGCTGGAGGAGGAACGGGCTGTGGCTATGGTCTTGGACCGGGTGCGGGACGAGGGCGACGGCCTACTGCTGATCTACGACAACGCCCTTAACGACCGGCAGTTGTCCCCGTATCTGCCACGCGGCGGAGCCGCGCGGGTTCTCATCACCTCCAATGCTCCGGATTGGCGGAGGGTGGCCGAGCCGGTCGAGATTACCGTCTGGCCTGTTACCGTTGGCGCGGATTATCTGATCGCTCGCACCGGCCGAACAGGGGAGCGAACGGCGGCCGAGGCATTGTCGGACGCGCTGGGCGGCCTGCCGTTGGCCCATGAGCAGGCCGCCGCCTATTGTGAGCGGCTGGAGATCGCCTTGGCGGAATATCACCAGCGCTTCGCCGCCCGGTCGGTGGCCATGCTTGGTGATCCTCGCGATGCCCCGGCGGAGTACCACGAAGGCCGGACAGTGGCGGCGACCTTCGCTCTGGCTATCGAGGCCGCCGCCATCCTGAATCCAGCGGCCGAGTCGCTGATCGGACATCTCGCTCTGCTGGCACCGGAGCCGATCCCGTTGTTCCTGCTGCGGGAAGGGTTTTCGAGCCTTGGATCGCCCTTGGATGCGCTGCTCGACGGCGATGGGCTCGACGAAGCAATAGCGGCGCTTCGGTCCCTGGCATTGGTGAGACGCGAGACAATCGCGGACGAGCGCACACCGGCCGTGACGACGGAAACGGTCCTGGTGCATCGGCTTGTAAGGGAAGTCGCAGCGGCGCGAACAACGGCCGATGCCCACGATAAGATGCGTGGCGGGCTGATCCGGGCTCTACACACGGTATACCCGACTAACTTGTACAGCGACCCGGAAACGTGGCAGCGGGCGCGGCGACTGGACGGATTGGTCATGCCTCTGCTTGACGCCGAGGCAGGGCTTCCTGAGCACGTGGAGTTGGCAGTGAGCGACCTCTTGGGACGTGTTGCGTCCCACTGGCAAGTAGCGCTTGGCGCCTACGTGGCGTCTTGCTCGCTCTTCACCCGCTCCCTGAAGATCAGAGAGAATGTGCTCGGCCCCGACCATCTCCTAACCGCCCTCGGCCTCAACAATCTCGCCGGGCTGTATCGTGACCTGGGCCGGCTGGACGAGGCGGTTCCGCTCTTAGCCCGCGTCCTGAAGATCCGCGAGAAAGCGCTCGGCCCCGACCATCCCGACACCGCCAACGGCCTCAACAATCTTGCTACGCTGTACCGTGACCTGGAGCAGTTGGACGAGGCCGTTCCGCTCATGGCCCGCGCCCTGAAGATCCGCGAGAAATTTTTCGGCTCCGACCATAACGAGATTGCCCTCGGTCTCAACAATCTTGCCGGGCTGTACCGTGACCAGCGCAAGTTGGACGAGGCAGCTGCGCTCTTCGTCCGCGCCCTGAAGATCCGAGAGAAAGCGCTCGGCCCCGACCATCCCGACACCGCCACCAGCCTCAACAATCTAGGCACGCTGTACTATGAACAGGGCCAACTGGACGATGCGGCGCCGCTCCTGGCCCGCGCTCTGACGATCCGTGAGAAGGTGCTCGGCCCCGACCATCCTAACACTGCTACCAGCCTTATGAGTCTCGCCGGGGTATACCGAGCCAAGGGCCAGCGGGATGAGGCGGTACCGCTTCTCGCCCGCGCTGTGGTGATCCGGGATGCGAAGCTAGGCCCTGACCATTCCAGCACTGCCGCCAGCCTCGATAGTCTAGGCTCGCTGTACCTAGAACACGGCCGGCTGGATGAGGCGGCACCGCTTCTCGCCCGCGCTGTAGTGATCCGCGAGAAAGCGCTCGGCCCCGACCATCCCGACACCGCCACCAGCCTCAACAATCTAGGCACGCTGTACTATGAACAGGGCCAACTGGACGATGCGGCGCCGCTCCTGGCCCGCGCTCTGACGATCCGTGAGATGGTGCTCGGCCCCGACCATTCCGACACTGCCACCAGCCTCTACAGTCTCGGCATACTGTACCGATCCCAGCGCCAGCGGGGCGTGGCAGCCCCGCTCCTCGTCCGCGCCCTGGCGATCTGGGATGCGAAAGACCCTAACCATCCCAGCACCGCCGTCGTACTTGACGGTCTCGGCACGCTGTACCTGGAACAGGGCCGGTTGGATGAGGCGGCACCGCTTCTCACCCGCGCTGTAGTGATCCGAGAGACGAAGCTAGGACCCGACCATCTAGATACTGCCACCAGCCTCAACAATCTAGGAATGCTTCACGCTCGTCAGGACCATTTGGACGAGGCGGCTCAACTCATCACCCGCGCCCTGGCAATCTGGATTGCGAAGTTAGGCCCTGACCATTCCAACACCGCCGCCGGCCTCAACAATCTCGCTGGGTTGTTCCGGCAGCAGGGGCGACTGGACGAGGCGGTGCCGCTCCTGGCTCGCGCCTTGGCGATTCGGGAAACGACGCTCGGTCCCGATCATCCTGATACGGCGATAAGCCTCCACAATCTCGGCATGCTGTATGAGGAGCAAGGGCGGGTGGACGAGGCGGCGCCGCTCCTGGCCCGCGCTAAAGCGATCTGGGAGAAATCAGTTGTGCCTCTCGCCGATTGGCACTGAGCGACAACGTGCCGGCTAAGTACGATGACCATTTGCTGGCCTACCTATAGGCCGAGCGATTCGCCGGACCGCCCAGCGCAATCCTCAATGGGAGCGTCGCGCAGGACACGACTGAGGTGGCGCTATTTCTATCACCCACGACCCAATCTTAAGAAACGCGGCGGGCCGAAGCCCGCCGCACATCTTGTGCCGTCGGAGGTAAACCCTCCGCGACGTGTTAACGGAAGGACCCCGATCCCCCAGCGGCTAAGCAAGGTGATTGTCATTCCACTCTCAGAATTTCATGGAACTGACTGCACGTCAAGCCTGTGTCGATCATTCGAGAATGTACGTTTAAAACGGAAGTATCATGGTAATTTCTTCGCCAAGGCGAACAACTTTTCCATCTTATCGTGCCTTGGAGGAAATCCAGCATGTCCGAGCGTCTTCGCTACCGCCTCTCCCTGGATCTCGGCACCAACAGCATCGGCTTCTGCCTGCTCGACCTGAACGGTGACGGGCGGCCCTGCGCGGTGCGGCGGATGGGCGTGCGGATCTTCCCCGACGGGCGCGATCCTAAATCCCAGGAGTCCTTGGCCGCAGACCGCCGGCTGGCGCGCTCGATGCGACGGCGGCGTGACCGCTATCTGCGGCGGCGGTCGGCGCTGATGACCGCGCTGATCGCCGGTGGCCTGATGCCGGCGGAAGAGGATGCCCGCAAGGCCCTGGAACACACCGATCCCTATACGCTACGGGCGCACGCCGTGGCGGAACCTCTGCCAGCGCCGGAACTCGGCCGTGCCCTGTTCCACTTGAACCAGCGGCGCGGCTTCAAGAGCAATCGCAAGGCCGCTGGCGACGAAGCGGAGGCCGGCAAGGTCAAGACCGGCGTCTCCGCCCTGAAGGCTCAGCTTCAGGAGAGTGGAGCGGAAACCTTGGGGGCGTGGCTCGCGGCGCGGCATGCGAAGCGCCAGCCGGTGCGGGCGCGGCTGTCCGGCAGCGGCGCCAAGGCATTCTACGGCTTCTATCCCGACCGCGCCCTGGTCCATGAGGAGTTTCAGGCGATCCGTGCCGCACAAGCTCCGCACCATCCGGATCTGTCGCCAGCGCAGTGGGACCGAATCGAGGCGATCATCTTCTACCAGCGCCCTCTGCGCCCGGTTCGGCCCGGCAAATGCACTCTCTTCCCGGCGGAGGAGCGCGCACCCTGGGCGCTGCCCATCGCCCAGCAGTTCCGCATCCTGACGGAACTCGCCAACCTGCGCTTCAACCGGCCGGGCGAAATCCCCTGGGGCCTGACGCGCGACCAGAGCGCCAGCCTGTTCGAACGGCTTTGCCGCAAGGGCGATCTGACATTCAAGGCGCTGGCCAAGGATCTGAAGCTGCCGTCCGACGTGGCGATCAACCTGGAGGACGGCAAGCGCGACCGCCTGAAGGGCGACGCCGTCGCCGATGCCCTATCGGCCGAGAAGGGTAAGAGGCGGCGCATCGGCGCTGCGTGGCACGATCTGCCGCCGGACCGCCAGCGCGACATCGTCGGCCGCCTGCTCGACACCGAGGACGAGGGGGAACTGGCCGCTTGGCTGGTGTCCGAACTCGGCCTGAGCTGGGAAGTCGCCACCCTTACGGCGGAACGGCCGGGCCTGCCCGAGGGCTATTGCCGCCTCAGCGAGAAGGCACTGGAGGAGGTCGTCCCGCTGATGCGCGACCGCCATCTGAACTACAGCGAGGCCGTCGAGGCGCTGGGCCTCCACCATTCCGACTTCCGGCCGGACAGGCTGCTCGACGCCTTGCCGTATTACGGCGAGCCGCTGGAGCGCTTCATCGCCTTCGGCACCGGCGAACTGGATGATCCCCCGGAGTTGCGACTCGGGCGCTTTCCCAACCCGACCGTCCACATCGGCCTGAACGAGCTGCGCAAGCTGGTCAACAAGATCATCGAGCGCTGGGGCAAGCCGGAGGAGATCGTCGTCGAACTGGCCCGCGACCTGAAGCAGAGCCGCGACGAACGCGACCGGACCCAGCGCGATCAGGCGCAGAACCAGCGCAAGAACGAGGAGCGAGTCCGGCAACTGCAGGAACTTGGCGTCGAGGTGAAGGCCGAATCGCTTCTGCGCATGCGGCTGTGGGAGGAGTTGCCCCAGCATGGCTTGGCCCGCGTGTGCGTCTACACGGGGGAGGTCATCAGCTTGACGCGCCTGCTGCGAGGCGACGTGGACATTGATCACATCCTCCCCTTCAGCAAGACGCTCAGCGACGGCGCCGACAACAAGATCGTCTGCGCGCGCGCCGCCAACCGGTTCAAGCGCAACCGTTCGCCCTGGGAGGCGTTCGGCGCCGTTCCGGTGGACGGCTACGACTGGGACGCCATCGCGGAGCGGGCGGCGCTGCTGCCCCGGAATAAGCGCTGGCGCTTCCTGCCCGACGCGATGGAGCGCTTCGACGGCGAGAAAGGTTTCCTGGCCCGCCAGCTCGTCGAAACCCGGCATTTGTCACGCATCGCCCGGCAGTATCTCGGCAGCATCGTGCCACTGGAAAAGGTCCGGGTGGCGCCCGGCCGGCTGACGGCGATGCTGCGGGCGCGCTGGGGGCTGAACAAGATCCTGTCGGACTCGAACCTCAAGAACCGGGGCGACCACCGGCATCACGCCATCGACGCCGCGGTGCTGGGCGTCATCGACCAGCGGCTGGTCCAATTGGTGGCCAAGGCAGCGGAGCGGGCGGAGGTCAACGAACTGGAGCGCCTGTTCGATGGCCTCCCCGATCCGTTCGACGGGTTGGGCGGCGCGTCGTTCGGCGATCAGGTGCGCGACAAGGTGCGCGGCATCGTCGTCTCCCATAAGGCGGAGCATGGCTGGCAGGCCCGCATGCACAACGACACCGCCTACGGTCCGGTCGGCGTCCAGCCGGACGGCACCCATCTGGTGGTAACGCGCAAACCGCTGGCCGGCCTGACCGCCAAGGATCTTCCAAACATCCGCGACCGCAAGCTGGCGGCGGCGCTGGAGGCCCATGTCGCGGAGCAGGCCGCGCAGGGCCGCAGCTTCGCCGAGGCGATGAGCCGGTTTGAATGGACGAATGGGACCGTGCGCCGCGTGCGGATGCTCGACAAGCTGGGCAGTCCCGTCCCGGTCCGCGACCCCGCCGGAACGATGTTCAAGCTCTACAAGGGCGACAGCAACGCCTGGTACGAGATCCTGCGCGACGGGCGCGGGCGCTGGACCGGCCGGATCGTCAGCACCCACGAGGCGTACCAGCTTCACCGGGCGTGGGTGGCGGAAACCGGTGCGGCGCGGGCCGAGGATGGCCGTCCCTTCCTGGACTGGGCGGCCCGGCGGGTGGCGGGCGATGCAGGCACGCCGCTGTTCAGGCTGTTCAAGGGCGATCTGCTGGCGCTGGGCATCGCCCCTGACCGCCAGATCATGCGGGTCGTCAAGTTTTCGGAAGGGCGGATCGTGCTGGCGCCCCATCACGAAGCTGGAAACCTGAAGGAGCGCGATGCCGATCCGGGCGATCCCTTCAAGTACCGGACCTTTTCCCCGGATGCGCTGCGCAAGGGACAGGCGCGCCCTGCCGGTGTCGATCTGCTCGGCTATGTCCACGACAAGGGCCCGATGGAGTGAACGATGGCAAGCGCGGCGGGGATCGTCATCGAAGTGGCGGAGGACGGGCGGCACCTGTCGCTCGACCGGGGGTTCATGGTCGTCTCGACTCGCGGCGACGAAATCGGCCGGGTGCCCCTGGATGACATCGCCGTTCTGATCGGCACCGCGCATGGGCTGACCTATTCCAACAACCTACTGCTGGCCTTGCTGGAGCGGGAATGCGCTGTCGTCCTGTGCGGGCGCAATTTCAGCCCGGCGGCGATCCTGTGGCCGGTCGACGGGCATCATGCCCAGGCCCAGCGGATGCGTGCGCAGGCGGAGATCACCGACGCCTTCAGGAGCCGGCTCTGGCAGGCCATCGCACGGGCCAAGGTGCGCAACCAGGGCGCGGTGCTGGAGGCGCTGGGCCAACCGGCCGGAGCTTTCGTCGAGCTTGCGCGCCGCCTGCGATCAGGTGATCCCGAGAACATCGAGGCGCAGGCGGCGCGCCGCTACTGGCCGTTGCTGTTCGGCCCGGATTTCCGGCGCGACAGCGACGAGCCGGGCATCAACGGGCTGCTGAACTACGGCTACGCCGTCCTGCGGGGTGGTATGGCGCGGGCGGTGGCCGCCGCCGGCCTCCATCCGACGCTTGGGCTGAAGCACTCCAACCGCTCTAATCCCATGTGCCTTGTCGATGATCTGCTGGAGCCGTTCCGGCCGCTAGTCGACATCCTGGTCCATCGCCTCGCCGCCGATGGGCGTCTGGAGGTGGATCGGAACACCAAGCGCGTGTTGGCCGGCATTCTGGTGCAGGATCTGAGGACGGAAGCCGGCGTCACCCCCTTGGGGACCTGCCTGTTCCGGTTGGCATCCTCGCTGGCGCAATTGCTGTTGGGCGAGCGTCAGGTGCTGGACCTGCCGCTGTCGCCGCTGCCGCTAGATCTTGTCTCCCCGCACACTCGCAAGGAGGGCGCGCATGGCACTCAGCGCGTATCGCCTGATGTGGATGATGGTGATGTTTGATTTGCCCACAGTGACGAAATCCGACCAGAAAGCGGCAGCCAAATTTCGAAACTTCCTGCTCGATGAAGGTTTCGAGATGTCGCAATTCAGCGTCTATCTGCGCTTTTGCGCCGGCGCCCCGCAGGTCGAGGCGCGAATCGGGCGCATCCGAACGAATGTTCCCAAAAGGGGAAAAGTGCAAATCCTGACCTTTACCGACCGGCAATATCAGACGATGGTGTGCCTGGAAGCGCGGACAAAGCATGAACCTGCTGCGGTTTATGAACAGTTTAAGTTATTTTAGTGAATGGAGTTGCGGAGTTGAGCGCACGAAAACCCCCGGATAACGCATGTATTTCAACGCGTTATCCGGGAACGTATTGTAGCCGCTGGGGGATCGGGGTCCAGCCGCAACTCGGCTTGGATGCTGGCGGTCAACGCATCAATTGTAGCCGCTGGGGGATCGGGGTCCAGCCGCAACGAACCTGTCTGTGCACCGCGGACGGCGGCGATTGTAGCCGCTGGGGGATCGGGGTCCAGCCGCAACCTGGCGCCATGCGAGGCTGAAGCGGTCATCATTGTAGCCGCTGGGGGATCGGGGTCCAGCCGCAACAGACTGAGAACGCGGCCTAGACCAGAAGCAATTGTAGCCGCTGGGGGATCGGGGTCCAGCCGCAACTCGCGGCGCCCCTCCATCCCGCGTAAATCAATTGTAGCCGCTGGGGGATCGGGGTCCAGCCGCAACCGTCACGACGTATTCGCCGTCGTGCATCAATTGTAGCCGCTGGGGGATCGGGGTCCAGCCGCAACCGCCCCCTTCGACGGGAAGCCGATCGACATATTGTAGCCGCTGGGGGATCGGGGTCCAGCCGCAACCCCTTGACCTTGCGGCCGTTGAGATCGACGATTGTAGCCGCTGGGGGATCGGGGTCCAGCCGCAACCCGGCAGGCGCACGAACCGCAGGCTGCGGCATTGTAGCCGCTGGGGGATCGGGGTCCAGCCGCAACTGTGGACAACAGCGAGCTGCGTCAGGGACAATTGTAGCCGCTGGGGGATCGGGGTCCAGCCGCAACTGCTCGCCGGCACGGTGCGCGTGGTGCGGCATTGTAGCCGCTGGGGGATCGGGGTCCAGCCGCAACTGACCGGCATCTGGCGCATCTACCTAGCCGATTGTAGCCGCTGGGGGATCGGGGTCCAGCCGCAACTCGTCCTGGGTTGCGCCATGCCGGGTCGCCATTGTAGCCGCTGGGGGATCGGGGTCCAGCCGCAACATTTCGAGATCAACGACGCCGTGATGGCGGATTGTAGCCGCTGGGGGATCGGGGTCCAGCCGCAACGGCGCCTGCCCGCAGTGTGGTGGCCCGATGATTGTAGCCGCTGGGGGATCGGGGTCCAGCCGCAACCAGTGGAGCGCTACGCCGCCGAGCGCGCCGATTGTAGCCGCTGGGGGATCGGGGTCCAGCCGCAACTGAGCGAGCCTCGTGGGTGAGCCATGTGCAATTGTAGCCGCTGGGGGATCGGGGTCCAGCCGCAACACCTGGAGCGCATGAATTTCCAGCCGGCCGATTGTAGCCGCTGGGGGATCGGGGTCCAGCCGCAACGTCAGCGCCACCAATTCAACGCGGGTCACGATTGTAGCCGCTGGGGGATCGGGGTCCAGCCGCAACTGGAGCCGGGTTCCTTCAAGGTCGAGGTGCATTGTAGCCGCTGGGGGATCGGGGTCCAGCCGCAACTCGCTCTGTATCGCGGGCGCGTCCCGGAATATTGTAGCCGCTGGGGGATCGGGGTCCAGCCGCAACTGGTGTCCATGTAGATCGTCAGCGGCTCCTATTGTAGCCGCTGGGGGAACGGGGTCCAGCCGCAACTTGCGGACGAGCATCCCGGACGCCTTGGCGATTGTAGCCGCTGGGGGATCGGGGTCCAGCCGCAACAGGTCGTGGACAGAAGCCGCAATGGACATGATTGTAGCCGCTGGGGGATCGGGGTCCAGCCGCAACATGAGGCAAAGCGTTCCCGTGGCGCGAGTCATTGTAGCCGCTGGGGGATCGGGGTCCAGCCGCAACAGGTGTGGACCGAGAACTATTGGAACATCAATTGTAGCCGCTGGGGGATCGGGGTCCAGACGCAACTGCTCGCCATGAAGCTGGTGGAGCACATGCATTGTAGCCGCTGGGGGATCGGGGTCCAGCCGCAACAATAATCGGCGCCGGTCCAGCGGTCGGAGCATTGTAGCCGCTGGGGGATCGGGGTCCAGCCGCAACTCGAATACGCTCTTGGAGGGCGTGTCTAATATTGTAGCCGCTGGGGGATCGGGGTCCAGCCGCAACTTGTGCGCCTGGGGGGCGCAGGACGGGTTATTGTAGCCGCTGGGGGATCGGGGTCCAGCCGCAACTTCTCGGTTTGATGACCGGGGTGGCTGCGGATTGTAGCCGCTGGGGGATCGGGGTCCAGCCGCAACGGCACCGCATAGCTGCCCGACGTGGTGACGATTGTAGCCGCTGGGGGATCGGGGTCCAGCCGCAACCTCCGTCTCCAGGAGGCCGGCAGAGCGGGCATTGTAGCCGCTGGGGGATCGGGGTCCAGCCGCAACCTGTCGGTCGCCGCTCCGCTGTTGGCCTCGATTGTAGCCGCTGGGGGTGTCAGTGACGGGTGAATGCTCCTCGAAGGCGGCGCCTGAAAATTCCCCAGGTTGACGCCACAGCCTGCTGACGGGGCTCCTGCCCCGAAGCGGGCGGCCATCGATCCCCATTCTCCCCTCCGGGGAACGGAGGGAGGGCGTCGGTGGTCACACTCGGGGAGCTTGTCATGATTCTCGATCTGCATCGGCAGGGCTTATCGGTGTCCGCCATCGCCCGCCGGACCGGCCTTGATCGCAAAACTGTCCGCAAGTACATCGAGCGTGGCTTGGAGGCGCCGGTTTATGGCCCCCGCAAGCCCAGGCCGACCGTCGTCGCGCCCTACGAGGAATACCTGCGCGAGCGCGTCACCGCTTTTCCGGAACTCACCGCCAGCCGTCTGCTCCGCGAAGTCCGCGCCCGCGGCTACACGGGCGGCTACACCGCGCTGAAGGATTTCCTGCGCACCGTCCGGCCCGCGATCGCCGCTCCCTTCGAGCGTCGCTTCGAGACGCCGGCCGGGCGCCAGGCCCAGGTGGACTTCGCCTATTTCCGCACCGCGTTCACCGACGAGCCGGGCGTGGAGCGCGTGGTCTGGTTGTTCTCCCTCGTGCTTGGCCACAGCCGTCTGATGTGGGGCGAGTTCGTGGTCCATCAGGACCTGCAGACCGTCCTGCGCTGCCACATCGCCGCCTTCGAGGCGCTCGGCGGCGTGCCGGCCGAAATCCTCTACGACCGCATGAAGACGGTAGTGCGTGGCGAGGATTGCGAGCAGGGCATCGCCTACAACAAGACGCTCCTCGACCTGGCCGCCCATTACGGGTTCCTGCCCAAAGCCTGCCGGCCCTACCGCGCCAAGACCAAGGGCAAGGTCGAGCGCCCCTTCCGCTATGTGCGCGAGGACTTCTTTCTGGGCCGCGGCTTTCGCGATCTCGATGACCTGAATGCCCAGTTCCGCTCCTGGCTCGACGAGGTCGCCAACGCCCGCCGCCACGCCACCACCGGCCGCATCGTCGCCGAGCATTTCGCCGAGGAGCGTCCCCACCTCAAGCCGCTGCCGGCCGGTCCCTATCGCGCCGTCCTCAAGCTTGATCGCCGGGTCACGCGCGAGGGCATGGTGTCGGTCGGCGGCAACCTGTACTCCGTGCCCGAGTGCACGCGCCGGCGCGTCGTTGAGGTGCAGACCCTGGCCAACGAGGTGCGGATCTTCGAGGACGGCCGGCTGATCGCCAGCCACCCGGTGCTGGAAGGCCGAGGGCAACGGCGGATTGCCGCGGGCCACCGCACCCTGCCGCCACCGGCCAACAGCGACACGCCGCGCGAGCCGCCGGTGCCGATCGGCCCGGTTGGGGATACCGTCGCGCGCCGGCCGCTGGCCTATTACGAGGCGGTGGCTCGGCGCTTGGCCCTGCAGGGATCGCGGCCATGACCGGCACCGGAGCGACGCCCGCCACCCTCGACCGGGTTCGCCGGCATCTCGTCGGCCTGAAGATGCCGCGGGCTCTGGAGGTGCTCGACCACATCGTGCGCCAGCTCGAACGTGGTGAGCTGTCCGCCCTGGACGCCATCGACGCCTTGCTGGCCGAGGAACTGACCATCCGCGAGGGCCGCCGGATCAAGGCCGCCCTGCAGATGGCCCGGCTGACCAGCATCAAGACGCTGGACAGCTTCGACTTCTCCTTCCAGCCCTCGCTGGACCGTAACCGCATTCTCGCGCTCGCCCAGCTGGACTTCATCAACCGGCACGAGGTGCTGCATTTGCTCGGTCCGCCGGGCACCGGCAAGAGCCACCTCGCCCTTGCCTTGGGTGTGGAGGCGGTGAAGGCCGGGCGCAGCGTCTACTTCACCACCTTGGCCGACCTGGTGGCCTCGCTGGCCAAGGCCGAACGTGAGGGCTCGTTGCGCGAGCGCATCCGGTTTCTGTGCCGGCCTCAGCTGTTGATCATCGACGAGATCGGCTACCTGCCCGTGATCGCCGGGGGCGGCAACCTGGTCTTTCAACTCGTGAATGCCCGGTATGAGCGCGGCGCCATGGTGCTGACCTCCAACCGCGGCTTTTCCGAATGGGGCGACGTCTTTGGCGATCCGGTGGTCGCGACCGCGCTGCTGGACCGCCTGCTGCACCATGCCATCGTGGTTCAGATCGAAGGGGCCAGCTATCGGCTCCGCCAGCACGCCGATCTCATGCCGGACACCACCCGCGTCCGCCCGATCACCGCACCACAGCCGCCGCGCCGGCGGGGCCGGCCACCCAAGCTCAGGAGCATGGATCAGGACGCCGGCTGATCACCGCACCTGGGGAATTTTACTTCGCCCGAGTTGAGGACGGTCACTCCGCCATTGACAGGGGGATCGGGGTCCAGCCGCAACCTCGCGCCTGGGATGCGGAGAGGGCGGCCTATTGTAGCCGCTGGGGGATCGGGGTCCAGCCGCAACGGCAGCAGGACAGGGCCGGTGGGGGAGGGGATTGTAGCCGCTGGGGGATCGGGGTCCAGCCGCAACTTGTGTCTCGGCTATCGCCCCGGTCCCGACATTGTAGCCGCTGGGGGATCGGGGTCCAGCCGCAACTCGATG
The DNA here is from genome assembly GCF_014596085.1 of Azospirillum tabaci. Classification (GTDB taxonomy): domain Bacteria; phylum Pseudomonadota; class Alphaproteobacteria; order Azospirillales; family Azospirillaceae; genus Azospirillum; species Azospirillum tabaci. The sequence goes on along the minus strand of NZ_JACCJY010000037.1, from coordinate 34,405 downwards.
CACGGTCGTGATGGTGCCCACCCTATTGTAGCCGCTGGGGGATTGGGGTCCAGCCGCAACGGCACCCGACGCGGTGGAGGTGGAGTGCTAATTGTAGCCGCTGGGGGATCGGGGTCCAGCCGCAACACGTCACCGCCCAGGCCATGCGCTTGGTGAATTGTAGCCGCTGGGGGATCGGGGTCCAGCCGCAACGCACGATGGTGTGGCGCGACACGGTCCGTGATTGTAGCCGCTGGGGGATCGGGGTCCAGCCGCAACGGTCGAAGTGGTAGAGCAGGCGTCCGAGGAATTGTAGCCGCTGGGGGATCGGGGTCCAGCCGCAACTTGTCGAGGCCGTGCGCATCGCATTGAACAATTGTAGCCGCTGGGGGATCGGGGTCCAGCCGCAACCCCACCCAAAGAAACCCGCGCGTCTTGTCCATTGTAGCCGCTGGGGGATCGGGGTCCAGCCGCAACTGCGCTCAGCGCGGCGCGGGGGTGGCACGGATTGTAGCCGCTGGGGGATCGGGGTCCAGCCGCAACTTGTCGATCACCACATCCTCGCTGGCCCCGATTGTAGCCGCTGGGGGATCGGGGTCCAGCCGCAACGAAGCGGCTCGCATGCCCGTGGTCGACCCGATTGTAGCCGCTGGGGGATCGGGGTCCAGCCGCAACTCCACAGGAGGACGCCACCCGTCCCCATGCATTGTAGCCGCTGGGGGATCGGGGTCCAGCCGCAACCTGTCGGCTCGGGGATCGCCATGGTTGGCTATTGTAGCCGCTGGGGGATCGGGGTCCAGCCGCAACGACGCGCGCCGCATGGAGGGCTGAGCGTTGCGCCGTTGGTGCCTCCACTCGCGGCGCTTTCAGGCGGCCGTGCCAACATGCCGATGAACAGTGCGGGCTAGTGTTATCACGACGTGTTAATACCGGTTACGTTGTGTTGCCTTCGGTTAACCTATTTCGTCTTGACAGAAATAGCCCCTCCGATTTCCATGCCGAGGAATGCCTGTGCATGGAGATTCCCCATGGAAGCCGAAGTCGTGACCAACGACGATCTGGATCGGTTCGCGTACGAGGTCGGCATCCGTCTGGAGGCGGCCCGCATGACACTCGGTTTCCGGCCAGCGGAAATGTGCGAGCTGATGGGGTGTGCGAGGAATACCTACACGCAGTATATCCGCGGCGACTCGCAGATCGCGTCCTACAGGCTGAGGCCGATTGTCACGCGGGGCATCCCTAGCGACTACCTGCTGTTCGGCATCAAGGCGGCGGTGCCGGCCCATTTGCTTGAGACGCTGGAAGCCAACGAGATCCAAGCGCGCATCGACCGCGAGACCCCTACAAACAAGGGACGGCGGGGCTAAGGCCAGCCCTTTCCCACTTCTACCATTGTAGTTGACAGCATGCACCGTGCCGCCGTCCTGGCGGCGCGGCGCTTGTGCATGGCTAAGGCCGGCGGCCCCGCCGCGTTAGGGCGCCCCTGTTCAGGCTTTTTCTGCCACACAGAAAAAGCAGCTTGACGTTTTCTGTGCCACAGAAATACTACTGACGTAACGTCAGGAAACTTTCGCGGGCACACCAATGAGTGACACCTCTCGTATCCTCCGCTTCCCCGAGGTGCAGAAGCGCATCGGCGGCTACACGCGGATGCACGTCGACCGACTCGAGAAGAACGGCAAATTCCCGAAGCGGCTGCGAATCGGCGAGCGGGCCGTTGGCTGGCTCGAATCGGACATTGATTCCTGGATCGCCGATAAGGCTCAACGCCGTGGGCCGAAAAGCTCGAACAGCGGTGCTGCGCCGCATCAGGGGGCGGCGTGAGTGGCCGTCCTTCCCGGCCCGTGATCCCGGCTGCGCCGGAGGTCTCCGTCCTCCCGATCCTGGAGGAGGGTGGGCCGGACCTGCTGCTGAGCGCCGCGCAGGGCGAAGCGGTGCAAAGGGTGCAACACGCTTCACCCTTTTGCGCCAGCCACACCATTCCCCTGTCACAGGCCGCCGCCCATGGGCGCTGGCTTGATCTGGTCTGTGGGTGAGCGCCATGAACCGCATCACACGCATTCTCAGCGCGCTTTTCGACCGCGCGTGCACCCTGGCCTCCGCCGCGATGGCGATGATTCCATGGCGGCACATTGCGCGAATTTTCCGCGCGCTGCTCAACCTCGTGCTCGCCCTGATCTCTGCCGCGATGGCGATGGACCCATGGCGGTTCATTGGCTGGGTTGTGATCGCGATGGCGGTCACATTCGCGTTCTCTGGCAAGGACAAAATTGCAACCGGCGCGCAGTGCCTGGGCAGCCCAAAAGGCGGGATCACGCCCCGGCTCAATGCTGACGGTTCGCTGCGCGTCGTTCTCGTCACCTCGGTCGAGTGAGGCCGGGCATGCAGACGCAGCACGACAACGAAAAGGCCGACACCACCGTGCGGGTGCTCGCGGCCATGTCCAACCTGATCACTGAGCGCGGTTGGGTGGCCCCGACCGTCGAAGACGAAGCGTTCGGCCGCCTGCGCTGGTGGGGCTGCCCTTCGGCCCCGTTCACGCTTCATGGCGCCTTCGAGGTTGCCATGCGGCAGGTGTTCACCGACGCGCTGCCGATCTCGGCCTTCGGCCAGCAGAACGCGCTGGAGTGCCTGTCGGTCGCCGCGGGTGAGCCGGTGGCCGGCTGGGAAGCGGTTCCCAAGCGCGAGCAGTGGGAAGTGCTTCGTCTGCTGGATCTGGCCGGCGCGGTGGCCCGCGGCGCATCCATGCCGGGTGTGCCGGTCGCCAGCCACAGCATCAGCCTTGCCTGGGTGAAGCAGCGCCTGGACATCGACCACATCAACGGCGGTGTCACCCTTGGCGGTGCCAGCATCGGCACCTGCAAGTTCTCCAGGCAGCAGATTTTCAAAGACGGCATGAGCCGGGCCATCTCGAACTACGAAGTTGATGTCGTGGTCGAGGGCAAGAACATCAACGTTGCGACGCAGGATTATGCCTCGCTGCGACATTGGATGGCTGTTCGCATCACCGGAGTTCTTAGGGACGCGGCCAAGGCTGCCCAGAAAGCGGCGAGGTGATGCCATGGACACCACCTCCGATCCAAGAATCATAGACGTCATGACCCGCCTGCTGGGGCGGGTGCCGTCACCAACCGTCGTGGGCGTCATGGTGGCGTTCATGGAGAGCATCGAGGCGGACGGCGCGCTCAACGCCGACGACCTGTTCCAGCTCTCTGTGCTGGCTCCTTACGCGCTGGGCACGGCGACCGTTGAACTGTCGTGCCCGCTCCAAAGGGACGCGGTGCCCAAGCTGCTCGCCGAACGCCTCAGGGCTGTCCCCGGTGCAGTGGCGCAGTTCGGAACCCTCGTGGAAGGGGGTGGCCTCGCATGACGACGCGGCCCGCTCCCCCGCTGACCGAGCGCGCGGCCCAGAAGCTCGCGCTGGATTGGACCTGCGTCTCGCGCCGCCGGCCCTGGCAGGTCATGGAGGAGCTGCGCCGCATGCTGGGGCACCCGCCCCGGAAGGACCCGAGCAAGTTCCCGTGCCGGTGGGAACACGTCTACGTGACGATGTGGCCCTTGCTGATGGAATCGCCGACCTATGCCGAGCGCATACGGCGTGCCGTCAACGCGGCCAAGCGTCGGGAAAGCACAAGCCAGCCAGCCCGCGCCGCGCTGATGAAGGTGGCGGGGTAGGCCATGGCCGCGCTCGCCCCCGAGTTCGAGCTTTGCCGGGCCGCCGACGTCTTCCTGTTGGCTGCGCCGCGTGAAGCTGAGCGTGCCCGTGACCGGCTGGCGCTGGCCCTGCTGGCGCTGGATGGGCGCGCGATGACCAAGGATGTCCGGGTGCTGTGGGAAGCCGCTTCCCGGCGGCTGCTCGCCGAAGGCTCGGACGCCGACCTGCGCGAAGCCTTGCTTACCTACTGCGCCCCGTTCCGGCCCGTGCCGCGACAGACACCGCAGATCGTGCCTTTCCGGCCCGCGGCGAAACCGCCCCAGGCCGCCCGATCCCGATCCGGTGGGCGCCGTGCCCGCCATCCCACAACCACCTCGCCCTTCGTCGCGCGCTCTGCCGCAGCGATGGACGGCGGCCTGTGAAGGAGACGCCCGTGCGTACCGTGCGTATCACCACCTACCTCGAACCCATCGCGGCCATACCCGTGACGGCGCCGACCGACCCCCGTCCGGGAAGCATCCGGATACACGATTCCTCCATCGGCATCTGGGAGGAGGGGGTCAACGAGAAGGAGTTCCAGCGCCGCGTGTTCGGCCCGCTCATCCGGTTCTTACGCGATGACGGCTGGTCGGTGCGGGTCGATCAGAAGACCAAGAAGCACTACCGCCTCTTGAGCCCCCGCACCCGGCGCTGCCGGTTCGGCGACCTGGAAGCGATGCTCGAACTGCGCGGGCGGCACATCAGTTTCGAGATGTTCCAGAGCGTCGCAAACCGGAACGGCGGTCGGGGCGGTTTCGACAAGCTGGAACGCATGCCCTTCCTGCTCCGCATGCGGTGCATCGCGACGATGCGGAAGGTGACGACGTTCCTGCGCGCCCGGCACGGCTACTCGGTGGAGCTGCCCAGCGCCACCAGTTTGGAGCTTCAGCCCGGCGGCATGACGGCGCCCCAGTTTGTTGCGGCCAAGAATGCCGAGGACAAATGGCGTTTCAAGCAGGAACTGGGCCGAGCAGCCTGGGGGGGCGACTACGATCGCAAGAGCGCTGACGGCGTTCTTCTGGAGCACGGGCAACCCGTCTACCTGCTGGACCGTGCTGGCCGTTGGCTCCGCGGCACCGCCTTCTACAACATCAACAACATTTGGTGGGTGGCAACCGGACCCTACTCGGTCATCAGCAAATCGTGCTCGGAGCTGCGCACCACGCCTCCGGAAAACCTTCGCCGCAAGGCCAACCAGCACGAACGCCGGCACCGTCTTGAGCGGGAGCTGTCGAAGGCCACCACGTCGATGGACTTCCAGCGGGCCGCGCTGCTCAAGGGCATCTTGTTCGGCGACCAGCCCCTGTACCGGATCTGGGCGAAGGACAAGGAGGCTTGGTACAGGGCCTGCGCCCGCGGCTACACCTCCGACGCCGCGCAGGCCGGTCTTTACACTGAGGATGAAGCCCGGCGGCAGGTTGGCAGCTCGAATGAGCTGACCATGGTCCCCGCCGGCAACAAGCCCTCCCGTCTCCGTCGTGCGGCGTGAGGGGGCGACCATGAACGAGACCTTCATTCGACCTGGTGTGATGGCCTTCGCGCTCTTGATGGAGCGGGAAATGCGGATCAACGACGCCAAGCGCGGCGGTGACGGCTGGCTGCGCTGCGGCCCCGCCGACGTGGAACGGCTCGCGCAAGGGGTGACGCGCGATGCGGCCAAGCTGCTGCTCGCTGCCCACGAGGGCGACCTTGCCAAGGTGGAGGAGCAGATCGCCGACACGGCGAACATGCTGATGATGGTGGCGCACGCCGCCGGGTGCCTTCGTGTCGCGGCGGGGTCTACGCCGCCGGCCGGTGCTGCCACCTACGAGGTGGTGCCGGCGGAAGGCCACATCGACGCGGCGCTGGTCAACCGCAACGGCAAAGGGGTCCTGGTCACCAACATCGGGTCGGACCACCCGGAGCGACACAACCAGCTCGCGAGAGCCTTGGCCGTGGTGCTGGCGCGGCCCGATGTCGACGCGGCTGTCGCCGCCCTGATCGGGGAGGGCTGAACAATGTCCTTCTCTCCCTCGAATACGATCTACTTGGCGGACGGCCGGTACCCCATGTGCCGGGCATGCGGCGTGGTTGGTCAGGTCAACCCGCGCTGCCCGAAATGCGTGGTCGGCTGGTCCTGGCTGCCCTGGCCGACGCGGAAGCGTCTGCTCGACCTGCACGCCTCCGGCAACACCAGCGACGCCGTCGCCCTGGCCGAGATGCATCTGCATGACGCGCTGGCCGCGGTTGATGAGCTGGTCGGGAAGGACTGGCAGGCCAAGCTGCGCATGCACCGCGCGGCTGAGGAGTGGCGCCAAGAATGGGACCTGCGCGGCTGGCACCGTGACGAGGATCGCAGGGAGCGGCGCGCGAGGTTCAGCGCCGTCCTCCGCGAATGGTGCCGGTGTGAGGACAACCACAGCCTCAACCGGTTCGAGCGCTTCGCCTACGGAATGAAGGCGCTGATCTGCTTGGCGCTCGGGCTTCGCTTCCAGCCACGGCCGGCTCACGGCATCCGGTTCCAGTACGTGGACAAAGACACCGGCGGGCCGGCGGAGGTTACCGTCATGTGGCCGAAGCGCGCTCCGTTCCCGCGGCGCCCCCGGATTGTCACCTGCGACATTCCCCTTCGCTGGAACTGGAAGCCGATGAGCCGCAAGGCGGCCGAGAAGGAAGCGGCTGGGCGCGCATGCTTCTACGACGGCTGGCAGATCGAGTTCATCGACTGCGGCACGATCTCCAGCCACTCCGACGGCTCCGGCTGGGAAGCCTCCTGGATCTCTGTTCCCCACGGATGGACGCGGTGGGGATACCGCGTGCATTCCGATGGCGACAGCTACCTGTGACGGAGGGACAGACCATGACCTCCGGTAACAACCGCGCCCGCACGCATAAGGGACTGCTGTTCGGGCTGCTCCTCGGCTTCTGGATCGGTGTCGCGCTGTCCTACGCGCCTCGCCTGTGGGGGGCCTGATCCATGCGCGATATTCCCATCATTTTCAGCGCGCCGATGATCCGGGCCTTGCTCGACGGGCGCAAGACGCAGACGCGCCGCCTCATCAAGAAGGGCGCGGCCCTTAACGCCTTGAGCGTATTCGGTCCATCGTTCCTTCTGCTGCCGGGCAACGTTGACCTGATCCGTTACGCGGTCGGCGACCGGCTGTGGGTGCGGGAGAGCGGCTGTCGGACCAAGGGTCTTCTCGCCGGGCGGGGGGACATCTTCCGTCATGACGTGCCGGCTACCCCGGAGCGCGGCGACTACTGGTGCGAGACGGAGCGCGGCCCCGGCTCCACCTACAGCGTCGCGGGCTGCTCGCGACAGGCTCACCTGAATGGGGGCGCGAAGGTGTGCCCCTCCATCCACATGCCTCGCTGGGCCAGCCGGCTCACGCTGGTGGTGGAGCAGGTGCGGGTCGAGCGGCTTCAGGACATCAGCGAGGCGGACGCTATCGCCGAGGGGTGCCCGGCCCAAACGGACGAAGAACTGGCCGGCATGGAGGCGCGCGGCTGGTTCCGTGACCTGTGGGGCAGCATCAACGGACCCGGCGCCTGGGACGCCAACCCCTGGGTGGTCGCCCCGTCCTTCGCGGTCCACCGCAAGAACATTGACCTGCTGAACGGGGAGGCCGCCCATGGCTGACCTGGACTTGGACGAGCGGGCGCAGAAGCTGCTGCTGAGGATCTACCGCGGAGGCAGCCTGTCCTTTCATGAGCGTGTCTCTGCCGCCGCCCGCCTCCTGAAGAAGGGCGGATACGTCACAGTCGCCACCGAGGGTTCCCTGCTGACCACGCGCGGCGTGACCACCGCCCGCTCGCTGGCGGAGGCGCCCCATGGCTGAAACCACCGCACACAAAGCATTTAAACGCTCTACGCTGGACGGCGCTGCATCCGCTTCCGGCCCCGTGGAGGGGCGAGCGGTGCGGACTTCCTACGCACCGTGCCCCTGCCGCGCCTGTGGCGTGACCTACACGCCCCGTCATCTCGAACAGGAATTCTGTTCCCCGGCCTGCCGGAAGGACTGGAACAACCTCGCCATCCAGCGCGGGTTCCAAGCTTACGAGCTGCTCACGGAGTGGCGGGTGGGCCGGCGGCTGAACCTGATTTCCGCCTTGTGCGCCCTGGTCCGCGACTGGCGGGCCGATGACCGGAAGGCGGGCCGCGTCTGGCGCGCCCGGATCTACAACCCCAACACCGGAAGGCGGCACATGCCCAAGCCCCGCCAAGCTGCGAGGGCCGCAGCATGAGCATGCTCCACACCGACGCTGTCACCATCTCCCGTGCTGCGGCCCCCGTCGACAAGACGCGCCCGGCTGCCCAGCGGCGGAAGAAGCCGCTTCTGGTCGCCGATCTGTTCTGCGGCGCTGGCGGCTCCAGCACCGGGGCGCAGAAGGCACTCCGCGCGCTGGGTTTCTTCATGTCCCTGGTCGCGGTCAACCACTGGCCGGTCGCCATCGAGACGCACAGCCGGAACCACCCCGAGGCCCGGCACTACTGCGTCAACCTGGACGCGGCCCGTCCGGTGGAGCTGGTGCCCGAGGGCTATCTGGACCTGCTGATGGCTTCCCCGGAATGCACGCACCACAGCCGGGCGCGCGGCGGCAAGCCGATGAACGACCAGAGCCGCATGTCGGCCAGCCACATCATCCGGTGGTGCACCGACCTCCGGGTGAAGACGGTCCTCATCGAAAACGTGCCTGAGTGGGAGGAATGGGGTCCTCTCAACGCGAAGACCAATCGCCCGGTGAAGTCCCGGCAGGGCGAGTATTTCCGGGCCTTCGTCGCCCACATGAGGGCCATCGGCTACCGGGTCGAATGGCGCATCCTCAACGCCGCGGATTATGGCGATGCGACCACCCGCAAGCGCCTGTTCATGATCTGCCGGGCCGACCGGAAGCCCATCCTCTGGCCGGAGCCGACGCACTCGAAGGACGGCGAAAGCACCCTGTTCGGGACGCGGCGGAAGTGGCGATCGGCACGGACGATCATCAACTGGAAGCGCCGCGGTCAGAGCATTTTCGACCGCCCGCGGCCCCTCGCGCCGAAGACCCTGGAACGGATCATGGCCGGGTCCACCAAGTTCCGGTGGCCCGCGCCCTACACGCTCGCCCTTCAGCGCGCCCTCTATGAATCGCTGACCTTCTACATCAGCCGCGCCGAAACCTTCCTGGCTGCTCCGCTGCCGGCGGACGAGAAGGGCCGGGCCAAGGCGCAGAAGCGGCAGGCGACTGAGAAGCGCTTCCTGGCCTATGCCAAGGAGCGGCTGGAGCGGCTGACCACGGAAATGACCGCGGGGCCGGCTGCCGGCGGCGACCGGGCGCAGCCGATGATGGTTGTGCTGCGGCAGCACATGGACGGGCGGAGCCTGGACGAACCCATTCCCACCGTGTCCGCGGGCGGCACGCATGTCGGCATCGCCGAGCCGGCGGCCTTCGTGCTGAACCGGCACGGGGACAACGGCGCCCACAACCGGGCCAGCAGCGCCGACGAACCCATGCCCACGGCCACCGCTTCGGGTGCGGGCTACATCGTCCAGGCGACCGAGGCCGAGGCGTTCACCTGTGCCAACCGCACCAACAACCGTCCGCAGAGCGTGGACGGGCCGATCCCGAGCATCGTCACCTCCGGCAGCATCTTCATGGTGGAACCGGTGTCCGATCTGCCGGCCTTCGTGCTGGCACAGGGGGCGACGGGCGCGCCGCGGGACGTGGCCGATCCGCTTCCCACCATCGTCGGCGCCGGGGCAATCAGCTGCCTGGAGCCGGTGTTGATCACCGTGACCGGCGGCGACAAGCCGAAGGCTGCCCGCGATGTGGACGAGCCGCTCGGGACGATCACGACGCACAACGGCGTGGGCATCGCCGAGGCGTTCACCTTCCCGGTCAACCAGGGACACGACCGCAAGCGCGGCCATCGCTCTGTTGCCGATCCGCTGCCGACGATCCTGACGCGCGAATCCCTTGGCGTTGTCGAACCCTGCATCGTGGTGATGAAGGGCCGCTCCAACGCGGCATCGGTGGATGCGCCGATGCCGACAGCGACCGCGCATGCTCGCCATCTGGGCGTTGCTGAGGGAACCGCCGAACCGCTGATCGCTCCTTACTATGGGAAGGGTAGCGGCGAGACCTGCTCGGGCGTCGATACGCCGCTCCCCACCGTGACGGCCAAGGCCCGGTTCGGCATGGTCGAACCACATGCCGACGCCTTTGTGGTTTCGACCCGGCATGGAAAGGAAGGCGCCGGCCCCGCTCCCCGCTCGGTCGGCCAGCCGGTGCCAACGATCACGGCCGGCGGCAGTCAGCCCTGTGTGGTGGAGCCGACCGCTGAAGCCTTCCTCGTGCCGCATTTCGGCGAGCGGGAAGGGCAGGCGCCGCGCAACCACAGCGTCGAAGTGCCCTTGCCAACGGTCACCAGTCAGGGCGCTGGATCGTTGGTCGAGGCTGAAGCCCAGCCGGTCATCGTCCAGTTCGACCAGACGGGCCGCGTCGGCGGGCATTTCCGCTCGGTGGACGAGCCGACCTTCACGGTGGTGACCAAGCAGAACCAAGCGCTGGTGCAGGCCCTGGCTCGGGAAATCGCCAACGACAACGCGCTGCGCAAAGCCGCATTCCAAGGCCGCCTCGTGGTGGTCGACGGCGAGGCGCGGATCATCGACATCCTGTTCCGCATGCTCGACCCGCTGGAGCTGGCCCGCGCCATGGGCTTCAGCGACGAGGAGGCGACCTACGAGTTCGTGGGCACCGCCACCGAGGTCACGAAGCAGATCGGGAACGCGGTTCCGGTCAACACCGCCTGTGCGCTGGTGACGGCGATCTTCGGTGGCGGCGCCGAGGTCGAGAACGACAACACCAGCCGTTCCTCGCGCTCCCCGAAGGCGCCCGACATGAGGGCCGCCGCATGACCGCCACTCACGATCCCGCCGCGTGGCTCCGCGCCCGCGCCCGGCAGGCCCGTCGAGACGAGCCAACCAACCATACCCGCGCGCTCGTGCTGGAAGATGCCGCCGACGCTTGGGAGCGCGACGTTGCGCGTGATCGCGCCGCGAGCAAGCGAGCCCGCGTTCAGGCCCTGCGCGACGCCCAACACAACTTGCTGGCTCCGCCGGCCAACGAAGCCGAGTGCACCCCATGACTGACCTGCTGTCGCCCATCGAGTGGAAGCACGATGCGCTGGCCGATGATCTGGCCGCGCATCTGGCCGGGGATCGCCTGATCTTCACCAACATGCAGCTCGGCCCGTCCGGGAGCGTGCGGCCCGATGTCTACGCGATCCCCATGGTCTACTCGCGGTTCACGCCGCTGGCCTACGAATGCAAGGTCAGCGTCGCCGACTTCCGCGCCGACGTCACCAGTGGGAAGTGGCAGAGCTATCTTCCCTATGCCTCCCAGGTGATTTTCGCCGTGCCGGTCGGTCTCGTCGGGAAGGATGCGATTCCGCCCGGCTGCGGTCTCATGGTCCGTGGACCGAACGGGTGGCGGACGCTCAAGGCGCCGACCCTGCGGCCCATCGAGAACCTCCCCCTGGAGGTGTGGCAAAAGCTGCTGTTCGACGCGTTGGGGCGGTTGGAGGAGCGCCGCAGGCTGCAACCGCGGATCGCCCATGACTGGAAGGCCCGTGACGTGCTGGCGCGGGAGGTCGGTAAGGACGTGGCGGCGGTGTTCCAGCGCCGCGAGGAAATCGCCAAGGCTGCGGAAGAGATATTCAAGCTCCTCGGGAAGGCACGGCCTCACTCGTTCGGGAAGGGCGAGAGCTATCGCGATGAAATCTGGCACGTCCGCGAACTCGCCCATGCGGTGAAGCAGGCGATTGAGGTGTGGACCGCGCTGGCTGGGGTGCTCGGCATCGAATCCGATTGGCCGGATTACCTGGATGTGCAGCGGGTCCAGACGGCCATCAACAAGCTCAACCCGCTGGCGAACGCGAAGACCGTCCGCGAGGCGTTGGACCAGATCGGGAGGGCGCTGGAGCGAGCGCAGCGGGACCTTCTTCCTGATGCGGCGGCCGACGCGCCAAAGAACGGCGGTGCTCAATGAGCCAGAACCGTTCCCATGCCGTCATGGCCCAGCGGGCGGAGCCGCGCGATAGCCTGGACGATTTCCCGACGCCGCCCTGGGGCACCCGCGCCCTGTGCGTGCACACCCTTCCGCAACTCGGCATCACCCAGGAGGGCATGGCTAATCTGGAGGTGCACGAGCCGGCGGCCAACCGTGGGCACATGGTGCGGGCGCTGCGGGAATCCTTCGGCACGGTGCACGCCAGCGATGTGCACGACTACGGCACTGGCTTCGAGGTGGACGACTTCCTGCTGCCGGGGCTGGCGTCCCGGCGGGCGGACCTGATCATCACCAACCCGCCGTTTCGCCTCGCCACCGCCTTCGTGCGGCGAGCGATGCAGGTTTCCCGCTTCGGCTGCGCTGTGCTCGTGCGCGGGACCTGGATGGAGAGCAACGAGCGCTACCAGCTGTTCAGCGAGACCCCGCCGACGCTGATCGCGCAGTTCGTGGAACGCCTGCCGATGATCGAGGGCTATGTGGCCCGCGAGGCGTCCAGCGCTACGGCCTATGCCTGGGTCATCTTTCTGCACGGCCAGACGGACACGCGCTGGCGGCACATCCCCCCGTGCCGCCGCCAACTGGAGCGCGCCGACGACTACCCGGAATGGGCCGAGCAGGCGCGGCTGCTGAGCGAAGGGCAACTGGGCAGGCTCCTGGGCCGCTACGTCCTGGAGGGTCCGAAGCCCATCATGCCCGAAGCGGTGATCCTAGCCGAGCTTGACCGCCGCTGCGGAGCGCCGCGTTCGATGGCAACCGCAGCTGGCCCGGTCGAGTTCGAGCTTGAGCCCCGGAATCACTCCACCCAGGGCGAGGTGTAAGCGCGATGGACCAGATCGACCCGCACATCGTCGACCTGATCGCCCGTGGCGCCCTGTTCGGCATCAACCATTCGGCTGGGAAGGACTCCCAGGCGATGACCATCAAGCTCCGCGAGATCATCCCGCCTGATCAACTGGTGCTGATCCATGCCGAACTGCCGGGCGCGGACTGGGAAGGTCTGATCGAGCACATCGAGGCGAACAGCGGCGGCCTGCCGCTCTACACCTGCCGGGCCGTGAAGACCTTCATGGAGATGGTGGAGCACCGCGGCATGTTCCCCTCGCCGGACAACCGCCAGTGCACCAGCGACCTGAAGCGCGGCCCCATTGAGAAGCTGGTGCGGCGCATCCTGCGGGAGCGCGGCCGGTCCCTGTATGTCAACTGCGTTGGCATCCGCGCCCAGGAAAGCCGCAAGCGGGCCAAGGCGACCACGTTCGAATTCGACGCGCGCAACAGCAAGGCTGGCCGCGAATGGTACAGCTGGCTCCCGATCCACCAGATGAGCGAGGTGGAGGTCTGGGCGACCATCCACGGCGCCGGCCAGCAGGGGCACCGAGCCTATGCCGCCGGCATGCGCCGCCTGTCGTGCCGCTTCTGCATCATGGCTACCGAAGAAGACTTGAAGACGGCGGCCCTCCTGGACCCTCCCGGTGCTCGCCTCTACGCCAGCACGGAACGCCGTCTGGATCGGACCATGCTGATGCCCAAGAAGGGCGGGCAACGGGTCTTTCTTGACGAACTGTTCGGGTTCGCCGTGCCCACCCCAGCCGCCTGACCCCCTTTCCCATTCTTGCGCTGGCGGCCCTGCCGGCGCCCTTCCCTTGGAGCTGAACCATGAACGTCTCCCCCAACGCCGCCACCCTCTCCACCATGCCCGCCAGCTCCACGCCGCGGGGCCGCAAGAAGCACGGCGGCATGCGTGAGCAGCACCAGCATCTGGACATCAAGATTGGCGCCCGCGTCCGCACGCGCCGCACCCTGATGGGTCTGTCCCAGTCCGACCTGGGCGAGGCCATCGGCCTCACCTTCCAGCAGGTGCAGAAGTACGAGCGCGGCGCCAACCGCATCGGCGCCTCTACCCTGTTCCGTATCGCCGAGGTTCTGGACGTCCCGGTGTCTTTTTTCTTCGATGACCTGGGAGCCCAGCCGGGGCAGGGCAGCGACTTGACGCTGTGCCGTGCGGATCTGGAGTTCGCGAAGCGTCTGGCCCTCCTGCCCAAGTCGGTCAAGGACGGCATCGCCGATCTGGTCCGCGTGCTCGCCAAGGGGGAGGGCTGATCATGCGCAAGCCCGACAGCATCACCTTCACTGGGCTGGACGCTCGGACGGATCTCCGCCGGGCCGTCGCCATCGCCCGCGCCTATCCCGTCGAGTTCGCGTTCCTGCTGTCGCCGAAGCGACAGGGGCAGGACCGTCGATACCCCGGTGGCGAAACTCTGTCCGCCATCATGTGGAGCCCGCTCATCAGTTTGCGGCTCGCCGCGCACGTCTGCGGCTCCCACAGCCGCGACATCATGGCGAGCGGGCCATGTCGCGGGCTGCCGGTCGACATCGGATTCTGCAAGCGCGTCCAGGTCAACCACGAGGCGCCGGTGGCGGGCTGCATTCACCAGTTCGCCCGCAACTGGGGTGTGCGCGGCATCGCCCAAACCCGCGAGGCGTTCCCTGCCGACCGGCGGGTTGACTGGCTGTTCGACCGCTCGGCCGGCTCGGGACAGATGCCGGGGGAGTGGCCGCGCCACCCCGGCGGGGACCAGCTCGTCGGCTACGCGGGCGGGATCGGGCCGGACAACGTCGCCGACGTGCTGCGCCTGATCAACAGCGACGGCCCTTACTGGATCTGCATGGAGAGCGGTGTCCGCACCGACGACTGGCTGAACCTGGACAAGGTCGAAGCCGTGTGCCGCGCCGTCTACGGGGAGGCGTGCCATGGGTGACAAGACCGGTATCGAGTGGACCGAAGCGACGTGGAACCCGGTGGTCGGGTGCTCCATCAAGTCGCCGGGTTGCACCAACTGCTACGCCATGGGTGAGGCCGCGCGCCTGGAGCGTATGGGCGGCAAGGGGGGCGCCAAGTATGCCGGCCTGACCAAGCCGAGCAAGGCCGGGCCGGTCTGGACTGGTACCGTGCGCCTTCACCAGGACGCTCTCGGCCAACCCCTGCGTTGGGCGCGCCCGCGTCGCATTTTCGTCAACAGCATGTCGGACCTGTTCCACGAAGACATGCCGTTCGAAGCCATCGACCGCGTGTTCGTTGTGATGGCGCTGGCGGGCCAGCACACGTTTCAGGTGTTGACCAAGCGGTCGGCCAAGATGCGCGAGTACATGGCGGGCTTCTCCTGGGAGCGTGCCGTCGAGAGCTGCCGCGGACCGCATGGCGTGTCCGTGATCCCGCGCTTCTCCATCGACGCTCTGCGCGGTGCCTTCGGCATGCGGCCCCGGTTTTCGCATGAACGCGACCGATCCGCGTTGCCGCTGCCGAACGTCTGGTTGGGCGTCTCAGTCGAGGATCAGTCGCGCGCAGTCGAGCGTGTTTTCGACCTGGAGGCGACCCCGGCCGCGGTGCGCTTCCTGTCTCTGGAACCTTCGTTGGGGCCGGTGGATCTGCGCCGCGTCGATGACGGTGAATCGGTGCTCGACGCGCTGGGCGGAACGCTGTCGGTCGAAGGGCGGGGGACGACGCGGTGCGCGCGCCTCGATTGGGTGATCGTCGGTGGGGAGAGTGGCCCAAAGGCCCGGCCTATGCATCCCAGCTGGGCACGAAGCCTTCGCGACCAGTGCGCCGAGACCGGCATCCCGTTCCTCTTCAAGCAGTGGGGAGAATGGACGCCGACGCAGCAGCCCGCCCCCGGTGGGGACCTGGGCGGCGCCATGCGCGCCGACCGCGTGCGGATCGTCAAGCCGGCGGGTGAGAACGATGGGCACTTCCGGCGCGGCGACGTGCTGATGGAGCGCGTCGGGAAACGCGCCGCTGGTCGCCTCCTCGACGGCGTGTTGCACGACGGCTCTCCAACCCGGCGCAACAGCGCCGAGGGCGACTGATCCCATCCCCGATCATCACGCGACGCCTTCATTTAAGCCATTGAAATAGAGGAAAAGTTATGGCTCAGAGCATTGAATGCCGACTTTCTGATGGTAAGCCCCCGTCACCGCTCTCGCCCTTGAGCGAGGAGGAGATGGCGCTGGCCGGTGTGGAGGTTGGGTCCGTCGTCGCTGAAGGCGTGATCCAGTGCGCCGGCTGCCTGGAAAAGAGCCGCGATCCGGATAGCGACTGCGCCATCCCGGCCGGTCAGCTGGCCTATGTCGAGGCCGCAACCGACGAACCCAGCGACGGCGACGTCTACTGCACGGCCTGCGCCCGCGAGAACGCCGGCCGGGCGCGTGCCTATGGCGACGCGAACCCGGCTGAAATCGCGGCGCTGGTGGGGAACCGCTATGTGTCCCCGTTCCCGGAACCGACGGCGCATCAGCGCGAGGTGCTGAACTACCTGATCGAGGAGGCGTCCGAGACCGGCGCGCTGTTCGGGGCGGAGGTGATCAAGCGGGCGACGAAGACGGCCCGGTTCGGTCTCGATGAGGTGCAGGCCGGGCAAGGCGACACGAACGCTGTCCGCTTGGGCCATGAGGTGGGGGACTTCCTGGAGGTGGTGTCCCTGGCCCTGCGCGCTGGCGTGATCCCGGCGGTCGCCGTCGAGGAGGGCAGGGCGCGGAAGAAGCGGCAACTCGCCCGGTTCATGCAGACGGAGGCCCCGGCCGAGGGGGCGGTCTCGGACGAGGCGGGCTACATCATCACCCCGTTCAATCCCTGCCTCGCGAAGCGCGAACCGCTGGAGCCGATCTTCGTGCTGCTCGGGCGGGACAAGCACGCTGCGCCCGCTGTGCGGTTCTGGGCGGCCCTGCGGGACGCCGAGCGCGCCCCCTCCGCCAAGACCGTTTCCGCGCGCCAGATCGCCGCGGTGATGGACGCCTACCGGGCGGACGAGCCGACCCCGGCCGCAGATCCCAGCTACGACGAGTGGCAGATCACCGGCGGTCCCTACATGCTCAAGAGCGCCGCAGGCATGCGCGTCGTCGGGTCGGAGCATGTGGTGCTGCGGGAGGCTCGGTACCAGGAGCTTCTCGCAGCCCACCACGCTATGGGAAAGGGACTGGTGTCGACGGACATCGGCACGCGGCTGATTGCCGTCATCGACGCGCAGGGCAAGCTGCTCAACGATGTTGCCGCCGCGGCGTTGGAGCACCTCACCGATAAGGGCGGCGAGCCGCCGGCCCTGCTGCGCGCGTCCCTGGAAAAGGTGCTCGACATCGCGCGCCAGCGATTCCGCACGGATGCTGTCCAGGCCGTCGTTGCGGCCGAGCGTGCCGGCGTGCCGCTCCCGCCAGAAGCGGGAAACGAATCTACTGAACGTGAGGAGCGTGCGCCCCGGAAGGGGGACGGCTGGGTTCTGACCCGAGAATTCCGCGGTGATCCTGGAGCGACCCCGATGGCTTGGTGGTGGTCGCCCGCTCATGGCTACGACATCGACGAAGCTCTCCTTGATGACGATGGCCGGGTCGGCGGGAAAGGAAAATGCGGAGCGCGATTCTACACGCACGTCCGACTGATGCGGCCAGAGGATTACCCCCGTCCACCGGTTGACGCCGCGTCCCTCCCAGCCGGTCGCGCCTCCAGGGAGGCGACCCAGCCATGACTGACCCCATCACTTTTCCGATCTTGTACCCCGGTCGGCCATCGGCTGACGCGCCCCGGTCGGTCCCCTGGAGCCTTGTCGCCCCCCACGAGGCGCAGGCAGAGCGGAACCATGGCCAGAGCTTGAACACGCTCGCCCGCCGCGGCGGCTTGGCGCCCTGTGAGCTGGTCGCGGTTCTCTTGGATCGCCCGTGGCGCCGCATGCTCCTGGAGGATGCGGTGATGGTGTTGCGGCTCGTCTGCTCCGCGTTCGAGACCGGGGCCGCCCACCTGGAAGCGCGCATCAAGGATCTGGAGGAGGCCAACGAACGCGCCGACAAGCTCCTTGCCGCCGATCTGTCGCTTCTCCGGATGGGACCTTCCGAACTCGGCTTTACCCTCGAAGCCTCCGGCCGGGCCGTGGCGATCATCGCCGGACATCTGGCGGCTTGGTTCCGCGAACACCATGCCGAGAACTACACCGAGACGGCGTTCGAGCAGGTCGAAATCAGCAGCGACCGTCAGCGCTACATCCTGACCGTTCAGCGCGGCGATGGGAAATCGCCGCATCAGCTCCGCCAGGAGGCCGTCGCCGAGCGGGACGCAGCGCAGGCCCGTATCGCTCGATTGGAAATGATCATCGCCGCTCATGGGCGCGCCGCGAACATCAGGCGAGGGTGGCGGGACGCGCTGATGGTCACGGCCGACCGGCTGGACTTCATCGCCTCCAGCGAAACGCCCTCCGCGGTGCAACCGCTTGCCAAGGTGGCTGCGGACGATATCCGCGTTGCTCTCTCGCTGGGCCAAGGCGGGGAGGCGTCGGGGGTGAAGATCATCCCGTACACCGATGAGGAGGGCGAGCCTGATCCGGACATGGTCGGGCTTGTCATGCTTGCCATCGGGAAAGACGGCGAAGTTCCGGAGCACGTCCACGACCGTATCCCGCAGGCGGCTGCTTCGGTCCTCTGCGGCTTGCTCCCCTCCAATCCTGCCGGCGGGGAGGCGTGAATGGCCGAGCACAATCTTCCTGTGGGATGGACGCTGCACGATTCGGCCATCCTGTCGCCGAGCGGGCGGTATCGCTATTGGCTGCGGCGCAACCTGAACTGGATCGGGGGTGAGCGGCCTGTGGTGTTCTGCATGCTCAATCCGAGCACGGCGGACGCCTCCCACGACGATCCGACCATCCGTCGCTGCGTCGACTATGCGAACCGCTGGAACGCCTCCACCCTGGCCGTCGTCAACCTGTTCGCCATGCGCTCCACAGACCCGGACGCGCTGTTCGAGGACGGCGTGAGCGACCCGGAAGGGCCGGACAACGACAGCATCATCCGCGCTGCCGCCAACTTCTGCCGCACCGGCGGTGCCGCCCCCGGCATATTCGTCTGCGGCTGGGGCGGGGCGGGCAAGAACAAGCGGGATCGAGCGTGTCGCGCAGCGGGCCGAAACGGTGCGCGGGATCGTCGAAGATGCCGGATGCGAGCCGATGTTCCTCAAGCTGTCCGAGAAGTCCGGGCAGCCCTGGCACCCGCTGTACCTGAAGGCCGAGCTGCGCCCGCGCTCGTGGCCTGCTCCTGCCGCCGTCTCCGCAGGGGAGCGCTGAATCATGACCACATTCATCGCAAGCAACGGCGTCGTCATCAGAGCCCACCCCGACGCGATCAACGTGGGCGGAGACTGGATCGACCGCCCGGCAGCGGTTGCCATTCACGAGTTCCTGTGCGGCGAAACTGCCGCCGCAAAGCCGCAGCCGTGGAAGCTGGCGAAGGTTGGGGACGTATGGCTGCTGACCGATAAGCGCGGCGAGACGCGACCGTGGACGAAGCTGCAAAACGGAGAGTGGGGGGCGTTCGAGTGCGGCCGCCACTGCATCCTGACCAACGACCACTTCGTGACCGGAAACGCCCTATGGGCCTCCGCTCCCGCCGCTACCTCCCCGGAGTAACCGCCATGGCGGACATAGACCACTCCAACGCCCCGCCATTCTACGTGCGCGGCACCTGCCCCGTCTGCTGGTCAACCACCTTCGCCGAAGCGGAAGACCGCTGCCAGATCGCACGAGACCTCGGTGACGAGGCCGTGTGCTCCGGGGGCGCCCAGGACGAATACGAGGGGCCGCGCGATGGCTTCCTCTACTTCTACAACCCCGAATATGGCGTGTGGATTGACCGCCAGATCTCGGAGGATCGCCGATGACCGCCCCCATCACCACCGGGGCGGCGCCCAGCCGCCACATGCCGGCGCTGGCCGAGCACATGGGGACCTGCCTGCGCGGGGCGACGACCATGGGCCTGACGGAGGCGGTGGACCGCTTCCGCGCGCTCCATCTGGCCGCGGACAATGGCTCCATAACGGCCCAGCAGTTCGCCGCCGTGATCGTGGAGGAGATCCGCGCGGAGGTGGACGACCCCGTGGGCTGGATCACGCTCATGCTCCACGCTGCGTTCCGCGACTTCGACACGGCCATAGCCCTGCTCCGGCAGGCCGAGGGCTACGTGGAGACCTGTGCCGACGATCCCGCCAACCCCGGCAACCCGGCGGAACTCCTGCTGAAGGAGATGGCCCTGTTCCTGTCCGCACCCAAGCGCGTCGCCTCCCCGGCGGCGGTGCGGGCCTGACCCAGAGGAGCGGCTATGGTCGAGAAGATCCTATACGCCACGCCCTACGGGTTGATGGTCGATGTCTACCGCGTCGATACGCCGGCAGGGCCTGTGCTCCGCGCTGGCCTGGAAGAAACCGCCAAGCTCTACGGCATCCATGACCGGCTGATCCGCCGCCGCTTCGTGGCCGAGGCCACTGGAAAGACCGAAGCCGAGGTCGGCGAGCTGATCCTGAAGCACGGTGGTCACGAGACACAGGCGGTGGCTCTGCCTGCGCCGGGATCGGTTGTGTTCCCGGCCTATGAGCGGAGCCTGTCGAAGCCGGCCCGCGAAGCGCTGGGACTGTGGATAGCCCTCGTCAGCGCTGCCCCGAGCTGGCCGGAGCGGGCCGTGGGCCTGCTGAAGGTTTTCGACGCGATCATGAAGGCGGGCGTCAAGGCGGGGGGCCGGAAGGACGAGGTGACCGTGGGTGCGGACATCGCCCGGACGCTGACCTGCATCCTGGAGCATCTGGGGGAGCAGAAGGTGGACCGGCTGGACGCCGCCGCCTTCTACGCGCTGGCCGAGCATGCGGAGTGGGCTGGCGCTGGCCGGCAGTGGCTGGCTCCGATCCGGGGGACGTGGCTGCGCGATTGGGTCGCCGCCCGCCCGGTCTACCGGCAGGCCGCCCAGCTCGTGAGCCGCCATCGGCATGCTCCGTCGTGGCTGTGGCACCACCACCAGCAGTGGGCGGCGCCCTCCCGGCGGCAGTCTCGGGGTCGGAGGGGCCGGTCATGACGAACCAGGTCGAAGCCCTTCACCAGCTGCCCGGCTACAGGTCGCATATCCCGCTGTGGAACGTCGCGGAGGTGTGGTGCCGCGAGGGGCGGCATTGGGACAGCGCCACGGGCAAGGCGGCGCTGATCGAGGAGCAGCCTTCCAGCGTGGCGCCGTCGCGCTTGCTGGCCGCGATCTGCCGGGCGGTGGGCTTGCCAGAACCGCAGGTCCAGCCGCAGCCCGTGTTCCGGGAGCCGGACCCACTGGAAGGCGACCCGTGGCCGTGCTCGCCGGCTGTGCTGGTGCGCTTCAGCGGCGCGGAACGGGCTACCGAATTCACCTATGCCACCGACGCCGCCGCGCAGGCGGCCTGTGACGGGCTTCTGGCCGCGTTGCGGGCGTTCGGTGCCCAGCTTCTGGCGCGGCCATGACAGGGCGCCGCAAGGGCTTCGGTGGGGCCAACAGAATTGTCCCGTCCATGCTGGGCGCGCCGGCACAGCGCCAGATCGAGGCCATCCGGTTCGCCCTGCAAGAGCGGGAACGCCAGCGGCTGGAAGCGCTTGCGGCCCAGCAGGGGAAGCCGGGGCAGGGAGAGGCTAAGCGGTCGAAGTACGGGGCCAAGCGCACCCTCGTGGACGGCATCGGCTTCCATTCGAAGCTGGAGGCGGACCGGTACCTCGAACTGCGTCGGCGCGAGCGGCTCGGGCTGATTGCAGACCTGGAGCTACAGCCAGCGTTCCGCCTCGTCGTGAACGGCCGGCTGATCTGCACCTACTACGCCGACTTTCGTTACCGCGTCGCCGCGACCGGTGAGCAGAGGGTCGAAGATGCGAAAGGATACAAAACCCCAGAGTACAAACTGAAGAAGTCACTTGCTGAAGCTCTTTATCAAAACCTTGAAATCATAGAGGTGAAATCATGGCGGATATAGGTGATATTGCCGCTGATCGCTTGAAGGCGTTCGTTCGGCGTGCGCTGAACTTGGAAGCCGAGCGTGCGGCCATCGGCGAAGACATCAAGGAAGTCTATGCCGAGGCCAAGGGAACCGGCTTCGACACGAAGACGATGCGGAAGGTGGTGGCCCGCATCAAGGCGATGGAGAAGGACAGGGAGGGCGTGCTCGAACAGGAGGCCCTGGAAGAACTCTACAACGAGGCGCTGGGCGTCACCGATGGCGGTGCCTTCGACTGGGGGAACATGGGGCGCCCGAACCTGCATCCGGGCGGCAAGGCCCAGGAACCGGAACAGCCCGACGATGAAGATTCCGACCAAACGGACATCGAGGACATCGCACCTTCGCCGCAGCGCCCGGCCAAGGGCAAGGCGCCGAAGCCCGATCCCTTGGACACCCCGCAGCCGCCCCCGGTGACGGAAGACGAGGCGCGGGCCATGGCGCGCCAAGACGCGGAGGCGGGCAAGCCGATCACCTCCAAACCCCTTCGGCCACCGCGATCCCAATCGCCGCGTCTGGGACGAGGAGTGGTGCAAGGCCACCGGCACGGACGGCATGGAGCTGCCGCCGGAGTGGCGCCGCAAGCCCAAGCCCAAGAAGGACAAGGGCGGCGCCGAAGGGCCGGGGCAGGGGCCGGACGGCAGCGGTGGCGGTGACGGTGGTGGAGACAACGAGAAGAACGAGGGGACCGAGCCATGAGCAGCGAGCGCGAATCCTTCGAGCCGACGCCGATCATCCGGCAGTTCGCCACCATACTTCGCCCGGACGATGCCGAACCGCCCGTCCTGGCACGGAACGTTCGGGAGAGCGTCCACCAGTGGTTCACGGAGTTGCAGTCCGAAAAGGAACTGGAGCAGGTCAACCTGAAGCCCCGCCGGACCTGCATTATGGGCGGTCCTCCGGGCTGCGGTAAGACCACGCTCGGCCATCACCTCGCCGCGCGCCAGGGTCTGCCGGTGGTGGTGGTGGACATGGCTTCGCTCGTCAGCAAGTGGCTTGGCGAGAGCGGGCGCAATATCAGGGACTTGTTCAGGGACTTGTTCGCGCAGATTGAGACGCAGGCGGACCTCTGCGTCCTTTTCCTGGACGAGTTCGACGCCGTGGGCATCAAGCGGATGTCCAATGGATCTGGCGCTGATAACGAGCGGAACGCCATCGTCGTCACCATCCTTCAGCAGATCGACCGTTTCAGCGGAACGCTGCTGGCCGCGACCAACCGGCCCGACGATATCGACCCGGCCATCTGGCGCCGGTTCGGTGTCCACCTGGACATCGGCATTCCCGATGACGATTGCCGGTACGCGATCATCGCCCGGTATCTGTCGCCCCTCACGCTCCCCGAAGAAGCCATCGACAAGCTGGTGAAATTCACGGCGGGTGCTACCCCCGCGCTCCTCCGCCAGCTCATGGAAGGTGTTCGCCGCGATCTGGTGCTGGCACCGAAGTTCAAGCGCGACACGTCAGCGCTGGCCGTCTTCCGCCGTGTCATCACGTCGGTTCGCCCCCACGCTGACATGACCATCCCGGAGCTGTGGGGGGACAGGAAGGCGCTGGACGAGGTGTCCAAGATCGCGTGGCCGCCGGAATGGCCCAGCGGGCGCGGGACCGGCGAGTAAGTCCCTTCGTGCAGACGAACCCCAGCAACCACAGAAGCACAGGGAGGCGCCGGTGAGCTTGCGAATGACCCGGCTGGCCTGGGCGGTCATAAGGGCCGGATGCACCGATAGCGATGCGCAGAAGCTGGTGCTGCTGCGCCTCAGCGATTTCGCGGATGACGACGGGGGAAGCATTTTCCCCGCCGTCGCCACGGTGGCGGCTGACTGCGGCGTGTCGGAACGGACGGTGCAGTACACGATGCGTAAGATGGAAGATAAGGGCTGGCTGCTCCCCGTCAGCAACACCAAGGGTGGGCGCGGGCGGACGAGGCAGTATGCGCTGGCGGTTGAAACCCTGACCGCGCTGGCCGCTGATGCGGCGCGGCAGGGTGCGGGCGATGCTGGAAAGGGTGAAACCAGCTTGCACCCTTTGGCAAACCCCGACGCTGAAATCGAAACGGTGCAAAGGGTGCAAGCTAAGGTGCACCCTTTCCCGGAAAAGGGTGCAAGTGAACTGCACCCTTCTCAAACCCCGCAATCCCCGCAAAGGGTGCAAGCTACGGTGCACCCTTTCCCGCAAAAGGGTGCAAACGGCGACAGCAAAGGGTGCAACCTGATTGCACCCGAACAACCAATAGAACAGACGCTGCTGATGCGCGCGAGCGCGGATGCGCATGTGCCTGCGGGTGCGCGCGAGGGCGCGCGTGAGCTGGTGCGTGAGACGACGCCAGAGGCAATCGTGAAGGCATTCGACGCCGCCCGTGTGGCGGCCTTCGGGGAGGACGAAGCGCGGCGGCGCCCTCACTACACGGATTTCGAGGAGGCCGCCCAGTGGATCGCCGTAGGTGCGGACCTGGATCTGTGCGAAGGCGTGTTCGTCCACGGCTTCAGCCGGGCGGCGGCGCTGAAGCACGAGCCGCCGCACACCCTGAAGTATTTCCACAATCGCGTGGTGAAGATGATAGCCGCACAGGCCGCGCCGTTTCCGGATGTGGAGGTGCGCGGCAAGTCGGTCACGATCCGGCCCGCCGCCATAGCCGTCCACACCGAGCCGCAGATCGGCAAGCATGCGCGGGCCACGAGAGCGGTGTGGCGCATCCGCCTGGAAGCGCTGCGGGACCGGAAGATGTGGCTGCCGTCGTGGATGGGGCGGCCTGGGGAACCCGATTACGAGGGGCCGGAGGATCTGGTTGCCGAGGTCTTCCGCCCAGCGGCGGAGCCGACGTTCCAGTTCTCGGAACAGGGGCCGGGAGGTGCGCCATGACCGCCCGCGAAACCCGCGACACCCGGAAGCTGGTGGATTTGGAGGAGCTGGTGGCGTGGGCCATTCGTGACCAGAAGGCCCACCGGGACAACACGGCGCTGCACGCCGTGGAGAGCGCCGCGCATATGTCGATGCGGAGCCGTCGCGGCGGGCGAGCGGATGGCTACGCCTTCGCTGGCGGGTGGGGGATGGACAGTTGCGCCCGCATCGCGGCCATCGGCAACATCGGCACCCGCATCGACGGCGGTGGTCCGACCCGCGGCGTGGCCCCGCGTATGCATCCGGACGCCGAGGAGGTGACGACTGCCATGGGGCGGCTGCCTTGGCGGCAGCGGGGGCTGATCATCGAATTCGGCTCCATCGGTGAAGCGCCGCCCTGGTCGAACGGCAAGCAACGGCTGGTCCGTGTCCCGGTCTCCGAGATCATCCGCGGCCCGCTTCGTCACAAGGTGCTGGCGGAGTGGGTTGGCGTCATGACGCGGTTTCAGTTCGCCAACTGGCGCCGCGCTCGCGGGCTTCCCATCGTGGACAGGTATGGGCGCTCCATCGTCACCGACGACGTGGGGATCGAGTTCCGCTACCTGGAAGACGGCCAGCGGCAGGCGAAGGTGAAGCACTGCCCCCTCCAGTTCGATCCAAGCGACGAATGGATTGAGCGAACGAACGGTGTCTATGCGACTTGGCACGCGGGCATGACGGCCCTGCTGGACAGTATGGCCGGGCTGGCGTTGAAGGATCACCGCATTTCCGGATTCGCCGCACAAGCGGAGCCATGGCTTTAACGCTCTGTTAACGCCTCTGGCTAATACTTGACAACGCGCAAGCGCCATAGTTGCAAGCGCATACAGCCCCGCTCGGATCAATCCGCAGCGGGGTTTGTTTTAGGTGGTCCACCGCGACCCTATAAGGACGGGGGCTACCGGGGTGATAGCGCACCCTTTCGCCGCGATGGAAGGCACCGCACCGTTAGACCAACCGGTTGATCCGTTTGTCCCGTCATCGCCTCGAAGCGACGGCGTCACATGAACGTATGTAGCCGGATTGGTCAAGCATAACGTCATTCAACCTGATGTAACACTAGCGCACCTGTGGAGCGCTGGCAACAGGTTCTGAACGGCGTTGGATCGCGAAGGCCAACCGTGACACAGGAGATTGCGATTGTTTTCCGACCGCTCGACGGGGTGAAGCCCTACGAGCGGAACCCTAAGACGCACGGGCAGGAGCAGCTTGAACGGCTGGTCTCCAGTCTCACCACCTTTGGGTGGACGCGCCCGCTGCTGATCGGCGCGGACGACGTGCTGGTTGCAGGTCACGGGACGTGGCAGGCCGCCCGGCTTGTTCACGAGCGGGGCTTGCAGATCCCCAACCACCCGGACGCGGGCACCGTCCCGTGCCGGGTGCTGGACCACCTGACGCCCGAGCAAATCCGGGCCTATGTGATCGCCGACAACCGGCTGTCCGAACTCGGACGCTGGGACGACGAACTGCTGGCGGCCGAGCTGGTGGACCTCCACGGCCTGGGCGTCGATCTCGATACCATCGGGTTTGACGCCGCTGACCTGGAGGCGCTGTGCGGCGACGCCCCCGGCGATAGCCGCAAGGACGGGGCGACCGGCAAGACGCTGGCGGAACGCTTCGGCGTCCCGCCGTTCACGGTGCTGGACGCCCGGCAAGGCTACTGGAGGCAGCGCAAGGCGGCATGGGTTGCCATGGGCGTCCACGCGGAGGAGGGCCGGGAACACCTGCCCGACACCAACGTGGCGACCGACTGGATGCGCCGTGGTTCGGCTACGGGCGGAAGCGCCTTCGACCCGGTGCTGGCCGAACTGGTGTTCCGGTGGTTCACGCCGACGCCAACGGCGTCTGTGCTGGACCCCTTCGCCGGGGAAGCGACGAAAGGCGTCGTCTGCGCGGCGCTGGGCTTCGACTACACCGGCGTTGAGCTACGATCCGAGCAGGTTGCATCGAATCAGGCTCAATGGGCCAAGGTCCGCGACAAGCTGCCCCCGGAAAGGCTAGCGCAGGTTCAGCGCGATCCTCTCTGGATCGAAGGTGACAGCGCCAAGATCGGGGAAGTCCTTCCAGGCGGGCGGCAGTACGATCTGGTTTTCACCAGCCCGCCATACTACGACCTCGAAATCTACTCGAAGCAGGACAAGGACGGCTCTGCCTTCGCGACCTACGACCTGTTCATCGAGTGGTATCGGCACATCTTCCGGCAAGCCTGCGACCGGCTGAAGCCCAACCGGTTCGCTGTCGTGAAGATCGGAGACGTCAGGGACGAGCGGGGGAATTACCGCAACTTCCTGGGCGACAACATCGCCTGTTTCCGCGACCTGGGGCTGGGCTTCTACAACGAGGCGGCGCTGGTAACGCCGGTCGGGTCCCTGGCCCTGCGCGCTGGCAAGCAGTTCCTTTCGAGCCGCAAGCTCGGGCGTGGGCACCAGAACGTGTTGATCTTCTTCAAGGGCGACCCGCGGAAGATCAAGAAGGAGTTCCCGCAGGAAATCGAGGTCGGCGATGCCGATGCTGACGATCCCGCAGCGTAAGCGCCTGCGGGCGCTGGTCATCGCCCAGCATGTCCGCGCCGCGGGCTTGCCGGGTGTCGTGTGCTTCTCCTGCGGCAACGCCAGCGCGGCCCTGAAGGATGCCGGGCTTTACACGGTCGAGATTGCCCCAGGTGGCGACCTGTCGGCGGGGCGGTGGTGGACGGCGCCGGAGATTGCCAAGGCATGGCCGCATCTGCTGGATGCCACAAGCGGGCACCTGCCCGTGCCGCTGATGGCGGCGGTGGCCTCGGCACTGCGGGCTGAGTTGGGCGACCTGCCGGCGGACACCTACGAGGTCCCCACCGGCAGCGGCGAAACGCTGGTGTGCCTCTCCATGGCCTATCCAGCCTGCCGGTTCCGGCCGGTCTACAGTGTCGGGAAGGGGACGGCCTTCGAGCCTCTCGCGCCGCTGAACGGTCTCGTCCAGGCGCTGGCCGCCGGGGAGGTGTCCTGAAAAAAGATTCGTAGACCTACGGGAGGGGTCTGTAGGCCGAGTTTTTGTTTCGTAGACCTACGAGGGGGTCTCACGCGAGCGCGTGTAAGCAATCTACGAACGCGGCGGACGGACAAGGCTATGGCCCGTGAGTGGACGGGAGCGGTGGGAGGGGGAGGGGTGAAGCAATCCCAGCGAACCCGGTGACCACGGCGACCGTCTGCGAGCCGGGGTGGGAAGCGCGTGGTCCAGCCGCACAGGCACCGGCAACGAGGCCAGCTCGGGGCAGAGACGCAGAAAGGCCGCGTCCCCGGAGGAACGCGGCTCTCTGAAGCCGGGTGAGTGAGGCGTTGGGCTATGCCGCCTTGGGCGGACGGCCCGGCGGGCGGCTCGGGCGGTAGTGCGCCTCGAACAGAACCGGGTCACGCTTCATCGCGCGGCACGCGATCTGCACAACCGGCGGGATCGGGGAACCGGCCTTGTAACCGAGGTACGTGCTCACCCCGACGCCGAGAAGGCTTGCGGCCTCCTTGTTCGACAGCTTGAGACCGCTCTGCCATCCGGCGAGTTCGGAGGAGCCGAAGGGCTTTTGCTCGTCGGCGATGTTGCGGAGGTGGACGTTGTCGATCCCGACGTCTCCCTCTTCGTCCCACGCCACCACGGTTCCCCACCCGGCAACCACGGGGCGCGCCAGAACGGCGGGGTCCTTCAGGATGTCGAACTCCTTCGGGCCGGGCCGCGCAAGCCACCCGGCGATGTCGATGTTCTCGGTCTGGCCGTCACGCCAGACAACGGACAGAACGGTTCCGCTGATGGAAACGGTTTCGATGCGCGGCGTCTCGGTCATCGCGTCGCTCCTACAGGCTGAAAGGCAGGTCGGGGTTCATCCGGTTCCATTCGGCGACCAGTTGGTCCCGGTTCGCGGCGGCCCACTCCAGAGCCTCCAGCTTCACGTTACGGGGCAGATGGCCCTCACGGATTTCCAGGGTTTCGATGGACACCAGCGCCGCGAAGTCCGGACTGACCACATGGAAGTGAGCGGGGTAGTGCTCCCGACCGCGCACCTCCAAGTACCAGTTCGTCCCCCGTAGCAGCTTGCCCATCGTCGCCCCCTTGCTGATGAGAGAAACATACTCTGAAATCTGGACGGTGTAAAGAACCATTTCCAGATTTCGGATAGGTTTTCGGGATAGCAGAAGGGGCGGGAGTCACCCCGCCCCTTCGTTGCTGATGATCGGCTTGGGTTACTCGGCAGCGACCGGAACCTGTTCCGCGCCGCTGTCCGCCGCATTCCCGTTCGCGGGTTCGCCCATGGCGGGCATCTTGCCGAAGTAGCGGCCCTCGCCGCCCTTCTTCCGGTACTCCAGGTCCAGGCCGAACACCTCGTCCAGCTCGTTCAAGGTGCCGCTGCACTTCTTCCAACCCACCGCCGTCTCCAGCTCCTTCATGGTGGCACCATCGGGGCGGCAAACGAGGTCGATCAGGATGCGCTTCTTCGTGCCGGGCGCGGGGAAGGCGGGAGCGTTGCCCGAACGCGGCGTGGAGCCGATGGCTTCGTACCTCTCCCCCTCCGCAAGGGGGCGGAAGGTCCAACCGCCGTCCACCTGCTCGACCTTGATGCGGTTCTTGGCGAACCCATCGCAGCGCGCCCACGCCACGGCGTGATCCACGGAGGGGAACTTCAGGTTGGCGGGAGCGGTGCTGACCGGCCCGGCCTTCGGCTGTTCGCCCTGCGGCGGGTTGGCGGCATCGTTGCCCGGCTGTTCGTCCTGCACCGCGCCACCGGCCTCGTTGGTCTGCCCCACGGGCTGAACCGGCTCCAGCGCCGGGGTATCGCCGCTGGTCTGCTCGGGTTCGATGCGGCTGTAGGTCCAGCCATCATCGCCCTTGGTAACGGTGAACTCGCCCTGCTCGAACCCGGCAGCCTCGGCGGCCTTCGTCGCGGCGGTCTTGGAGGGGAAGGAACGAACGGCGGTGTCGGTGTTGCCGAAGAGGCTCATGGTCAAGCTCCTGTGGAGTGCGGTTTCGGTTGCGTGTGCGGCAGCGGCTTGGTTGCTCGCTGTGGTTGAACCGTAGCGGAGACGCCGAAGAGGAGCGAGAAGGAAAAACGGTTTTCTGAACTTTCTTCCGAAAATCGGTAGTTCAGTCGCCAAAGAGCGACACCAGCCCCTTGCGGCCTGCCTGCACCGCACCGGCACCCACCGGAAGCGGAACCGCCGACAGGCCGCGACAGAAGCCCGGACAGCGGCCTGTGGCTGCGCCAAGTAAGGGAAGCCCCAGCCAATGCCCAAGCCCACGACAAGCCACCCAGCGGGCCGCGCCGCAGCGCCCGTGCTGAACGTCAGCGCGCCACCCACCGTTGCGGGGGACAGCCGTGCCGCCGAGCTGTGGGGGGAAGCGGCTAAGGCCATGGGCGCCCGCCTGACGCCGTTCAGCGCGCCGCTTGTGGCGTCCTTCTGCCTTGCCGTTGCCCGGCTGGAGGATGCCGAACGGAAGATCGCCGCGTCGGGCTTGCTGGTGAAGAAGGGGCAGGCCGCTGAGGTGAATCCCCTTCTGGCCGTGGTGGAGCGGCAACTGCGGATCGTGCGCGATCTGGCGGACACGGTGAACCCTCCGGCCTCGCCGTGGGCCAATCGCTCGGCCGGTCGTTGATGCCAGCGCGTCCCCCAGTCTTCCGCCCGCAGGGCTGGAAGCCAGCTCCCCGCGCCCCGAAGCGTCGGGAGGTGCAGGACCCCTATTACGGCTCCGCCGCGTGGCGGGACCTTCGCGAAGCGTGCTGGAGCAGAGACGGCTACCGCTGCACCGACCCAAGGTGCCGTACACCGAACCGTGGTCACGGCGGGAAGCTGATCGCCCACCACATCAAGGAGCGCCGCAAAGGGGGCGCTGATGCGCTGTGGAACCTCGCGACCCTCTGCCCGGCCTGCCACGAAAGGGAGCATCGGCGGGCGCGTGTGGGGCACCAGGGGTAGGGGGGGCAAATCTCCAGGGCGGTAGGCCCGTCTACCGGTGTGGTGGGGAAATTCCTGCGCGTGCAAAATGGAAGGAAAAGGTACATGGCCGGAAGACCGCGCAAGCCGACGCACCTGAAGGTCGTCAGCGGCACGGCCCAGCCGTGCCGGACCAACCCAAACGAACCGAAGCCGAAGCGGGAACGCCCATCCCCCCCGGCGCACTTGAGCGATAAGGCAAAAGTCGCCTGGGGCGCCGTGTCGGTGTTGCTGGATCGCATGGGCGTGCTGACCGAAGCCGACCCATTCGCACTGGAGGGCCTGTGCGAAGCCTATGCGGATCTGCTGGCGGCCCGCGCGTCCCTGGCAAGGCCGATGACGCTGTCCAACGGTGACGACGGCGAACTGACCCTTGCTGAAGCCGGGGAGCGCTACTACTGGACCTTCGGCAAAAGCGGCCCGATGCGGCGTGCCCGCCCGGAAATCGCGGACATCGCGGACGCGGATCGCCGGTTCGCCGGCTGGCTGGCGAAGTTCGGCCTGACGCCGGCGGATCGCACTCGTGTGGGCGGCCACCTGCCCGGCGCCGAAGACCCGCTCAGTGAGTTCTTCTGATGCCTCGGGCGCCTCGTCAGCACCAGCCGGGCGTTCGCCGCGGGCGCGGCGCAGGCAGGGGCGGTGCTCCGCTCGGGCCGGTCGGCAACCCGCATGTGGAACTGGCTGAACGCTACATCGACGGCGTGCTGTCGGGTGCGATACCGGCTTGCAAATGGGTCAAGTTGGCTTGCCAGCGGCACCGCGACGACCTGAAGGCCGACAACAGCGCGGACTGGCCGTACCGGTTCGATCCGGCCAAGGCCGAGAAGGTTTGCAAGTTTATCGAGCTGCTGCCCCACACCAAGGGGAAGTGGCGGAAAAGAGATCCGCTGAACCCCACGGCGCATCTGCTGCGGCTTGAGCCTTGGCAGTGCTTCATCGTCTGCATGGTGTTCGGATGGGTGCGGAAGTCTGATGGCTTCCGGAGGTTCCGGCAGGTCTACGTGGAGGTGCCGCGCAAGAACGGGAAATCTGCGTTGGTTGCGGCCATCGGCATTTACATGCTGTGCGCCGATGGGGAGGAGGGCGCGGAGGTCTACGCGGGAGCGACGACAGAGAAGCAGGCTTGGGAGGTGTTCGGGCCGGCGAGGGAAATGCTCATCAACAGGCCCGACGTGAAGGACAGGGCCGGTATCTCCGTCAACGCCCGGAACATCAGCATCATCGCCAAGGCTGCGAAATTCGAGCCGGTCATTGGCAAGCCGGGTGACGGTGCCTCACCGTCCTGCTCGATCACGGACGAGTATCACGAGCACGCCACGTCCGAGCAGTTCGACACGATGGTGACCGGCATGGGTGCCCGCGAACAACCGCTGGCGCTGGTCATCACCACCGCGGGGGACAACATCGCAGGCCCCTGCTACGACATGCGCGGCGTCGTGCTGAACGTGCTTCAGAAGGTGGCACGGGACGAGGAACTGTTCGGCATCGTCTTCACCATAGACAAGGGCGACGATTGGGCTGACCCGGCGGTGATCCGCAAGGCCAACCCGAACTGCGGCGTGTCGATCAGCGAAGAGTTTCTCTTGGCCCGCCAGCGTGAAGCGATCAACAACCCGCGCAACCGTGGGCGCTTCCTGACGAAGCACCTGAACATGTGGGTGAACGCCCGGTCGGCCTACTTCGACATGGTCGCTTGGGGGCGTCGGGCCGATCCGAGCCTTCGCCTTGAGGATTTCGAGGGTTGCCGGATCGTGATCGGGCTCGACCTCGCGAGCAAAGTGGACATCGCCGCATTAGAAATCCTGATCCCGCCGGAGGACGAAGGGGGATTCTACTACACGTTCGGCAAGCATTACCTGCCGGAAGAAACGGTTCTTGCGGCAGAGAACGAGCATTACCAAGCGTGGCACGCCGATGGATGGCTTGAAGTCACCGATGGGAACATCACGGACTTTGGCTGCATCGAGGAGGACATCCTTGACCTGTGCGACCGCTTCCAGGTCGAAGCGGTCGCCTACGATCCGCACCAAGCCACGATGCTTGTCACGCGACTCCAGCAGAAGAACGTGCCGGTCATCGAATACCGGCCCCTGGTGCTGAACTTCAGCGAGCCGATGAAGGAACTGGATGCGCTGATCCGCGCCGGGAGGCTGCTGCACCCCGGCGATCCTGGCATGGAGTGGATGATGTCGAACGTCGTGGCTCGCCCCGACAAGAAAGACAACGTCTATCCGACCAAGGAAAAGGACGAAAAGAAGATCGACGGACCTGTGGCGCTGATCAGTGCTTTGGGTGTGTCGATGGTTGGGAAAGCCGACAAAGAAGAAGAGTCGGACTACGAGAACCAAGATCTAATCATTGCGGGCTGACGACACATGAACGCACTCCCTCGCATCCGTGTCGCCGCTCCTTCACGGGTGGTCGGCTCGTCGGTTCCGGCTGTCCAGCGGGCACCCTCGGCTGCACCGCCGGCCATTCAGGCGGGCATGAACTCGGGCTTCTCCGTCTTCGGGGCCACCGCCAGTTCCACGGCCGGACCGCTGGTGAACCCGGACACGGCCATGCGGGTGACGACGGTCTGGCGCTGCATCTCGCTCATCGCCGGCACGGTGGCGACACAGCCCCTTCTGCTCTACAGGCGGGCAGGGGCCGGGCAGGAGATCGCGAAGGACCACAGGCTCTACCGCGTGATGTGCCGCCGCCCGAACCAGTGGATGACGCGCATTGAATTCTGGCGCCTGCTGATGACCTGGTTGCTCCAGGTCGGCAACGCCTACGCGTTCATCCAGCGTGACGGGCGTGGCCGGGTCATGCAGGTGCTGCCCGTCCATCCATCGCTTGTGCGGGTCTACCGGGCCTACGATGGGACGCCGGTCTACACGTTCAGCCTGTGGTACGGGACCGAGCAGTTCACCGTCACTGGTGACAACATGCTCCACCTCCGTTGGGGCGCGGTGAATCCCTACATGGGCCTATCGCCCATCGCCTTGCACGCTGAGGCCATCGGTGACGCCATCGCCGCACGCCAATTCGGCAGCCAGTTCTGGGCGGGTGGGGCTGCCGTCTCCGGTGTCCTGACGGTCCAGGGCAGCCTGGGCGAGGACGCGCAACGCCGGGTCGCTGCGCAATGGGCGGCGGCCTACTCCGGGCCGGCGAACGCCCACAAGACGGCGGTCCTGGGGAACGGAGCAAAGTACGAGCGCATTGGCATCCCACAGAAGGACGCGCAATGGCTGGAACTGCGCGAGTTCCAGGTTGAAGACATCGGCCGCATCTACGGTGTGTTCCCGCACCTTCTCGGCGCGACAACGAAGTCGACCAGCTGGGGCACGGGCATCGAACAAATGACGCTCGGCTTCATCAAGTTCACGCTCGCCGAGCACTTTGCGAACATCGCCCAAAGCTGCGAACGCGACCTTCTGCTGGATGACGAAGACGACGATTATTTCTTCGAGCACGATCTTTCACGCCTCGAACGTGGCGACCTGAAGAGTTTCGCCGAGGCCATGTCGAAGCTCTACAACATCGCGTCGGTCAACCCGAACGAGGTCCGTGGCCGGGTCGGGCTCAATCCGTACGAGCAAGGCAACCAGTTTCGCGCGCCGGTCAATACCGCTCCGGCCGGCGACAGCGAGGGCTCGGGAATCGGGGCCGGCGCATCGGCGGAGGACATCGCCGCGGCGGTGCTCGAAATGCTCGCCCCCTACCTGCAAACCTGAGGAACCGCAACATGCCCAAGCCCCTATTGGTCGAGGCCGGCGAGTTCAAGCGCTCGGCCAAGGCCGCCGCTGACCTGTCCGGCATGGCGTTGGTCAAGACCGGCGCCTTCGGCGCCAAGAGCATCGACGAAGCGGCGCGCACCGTCGATTTCGTCATCTCCACCGCGTCCGAGGACCGGGACAACGACGTCATCTCCCTGTCCGGCTGGCAGCTCGGTAACTACCGCAAGAACCCGGTGGTGCTCTGGGCTCATGACAGCAGCGACCTGCCGGTCGGCAAGTCGCTGTCCGAGACGGTGGATGGGAAGGCGCTGCACTCGACCTGCCAGTTCGCGACGAAGGACGAGAACCCGTT
>NZ_JACCJY010000036.1 GCF_014596085.1 Azospirillum tabaci | reverse complement strand
GCCTGGGCCTCGCGCGCCTTCGCCTCCGCCCCGCGCCCGGCGGTGGCGGAGCGCGACGCGCGGGAGGCGGCGTTGCGGCCCGCCTGCACGGCGTCGCGGTAAGGTTCGGCCAGCCCGGCGGCGAGCGGGTCGGCACCGGCGGTGGAGCGCCCTGCGGCGCCCTCCCCGCCGCCCTCGGGAAGGGCGGCCAGCCTCGTCGGGCCGGTCGTGCCGGACAGCGCTCCGGCCGCCGGATCGACGTCACCGCGGACCACCGTGGGCGGAGGGTAGGCGCTGGGCGCCGCGCCGCCCATGGACACCGCCTCGCCCGACCGGCCCGACAGGGTTCCAGCGGTGACGTAGCCCTCCTGCCCCGACGAATCCCGCACCAGCACCCAGCCGGTGTCGGGAGCGGCCTGGAGCAGCGTCACCCGCTGCCCCTGCTCCAGATCGCGCAGGCTGCGGGCGCCCAGCACCGGGCGGGCGAACAGGTTGGCGTCGCGCGCCACCGTGTAGACGCCAGGCGTCAGCGCCCCCGCCTGGGGGGATTGTTGGGTCTGGGACGGTTGCTGGGACGGTTGCTGGGGCTGGGGCTGCGCCTGCGGTTGGGCGGAGGCCACCGGCACCTCCTCCGGCTTGGCGAGGTTGCTGGCGAAGGCGAAGCCGGTCTTGCCGTCCTGCTCGACGCGCAGCCAGCCGCCGTTCCGCCGGGTCCGCCCGGTGACCGCGACCTCGCTGTCCCGGCGCAGCGTGCTGACCACCGCCGCCTTGGTGTCGGGACCGGCGCGCAGGTTGGTGTCGCGCGTCACCACCCGCTTCTCGTTCAGCGGGTCGACCTCGACCTCGGCGACCGCCGGGGCCGCCGGCTTCTCCTCGAGCCGCTGCGGCAGCGGTTTCGGTTCGACCACCTTCGGTTCGGGAGCCGTGGACTCGGCGGGCGGCGCTTCCTCCGTCCGGGCGACGGCGGGGGCGGACGGCGCGCGCGGGCCGGGCACCAGCACGAGATCGGCGCTCAGCCGGTCCTGGAGCCAGGGGTGCTGCGCCCCGCGGGTGCGCCCGACGACGGTGCGGGCGACCTCGGCCAGGGCGTCGCGCAGCGGCACGCCGGGCTTGACCATTTCCTGCGCCAGAGCGGTGGAAAAGGCGTCCGCCCCCTTGGCGGACGGTGCGGCGGGCGGCGTGCCGGGCCGGTGCGAGTAGACGACGAACAGGTTGTCGAGCGCCGCCGGGGCCGCCAGCGCCGGCTTCACGGAGCGCCCCTCCTCGCCCATCGCCGACGCCAGCCGGTCGGCCAGCGGATGGGCGGGCACCGGGTCGAACACGGCGACGGCCTTGCGCCCGCTGCGCTGGATCTCCTTCAGCGCGTAGTCCAGTTCGATGGTGTCGAAGATCACGTCGTATTCGGAGCTGAGTTTGGCGTCCACCGGCACCAGGAACCCCTTGGCCGACAGGCTCAACGCCACGCCGGAGTAATAGAGGAAGCCCAGGTCGGCCTGCCCCAGCGCGTCCTGGAACCGGCTCAGCGCCGCGACCATGCCGCGGTGGTCGAGGTTCTCGGCGGCGGTGACGGTGAAGCCGGCGCGGCGCAGCGCGTCGGCCACGACCGCCGTGTTGGCGCCCACCCCGGCGGCCGGGCCGCCCTCCTGGTACTGCGCGTTGCCGATCACCAATGCGACGCGCTTGTCCTCGGCAAAAGCCATGGAGGCAAAGGCAACGTTCGCCGTCACCACAACCAGCGCAACATTCCAAACGGCGCTCCGGGGCCAGCGCAACACGTCGATACCCTCCACCTGATTTTCTCTTTGACCACCCCTTTAGGGAGTCTTAGGGCGCGGCGGCTGTAACGATTTTGGTCGAAGCCTCCGCCGGCCTCTCATCATCGGGCCGTCCGGTCAGCGGATCGCCAAGCCTTCGAACGGTCAAGTCTAGCGCATTGGCCCGACACCAATTTCTGCAATTTCGGGGGCGCCGCGGTCCCATCCGCAGACGGTGCGTCCCACCAACGAACGGGGCGAGAGTCAGTTCAGGTCGCGGGCCACCCGCAGCCCGTCGGCGATGTACCGCACGTCGGCGTCGTAGCCGATGCGGGCGGTGACGGCGATGGCGTCCTGCCCGTCCCGCCAGGAGCCGCCGCGCAGCACCCGCTTGCGGCAATCGCCCTCCGTCCAGGCGCTGCCGTCCGTCGGGGCGCCCTTGTAGCCGGGGTTCCAGCAGTCGGCGACCCACTCCGCCACGCCGCCGCTGGTGTCGTAGAGGCCGAAGGCGTTGGGCTGGAAACCGCCGACCGGCGCCGGCAAGGAGCGGTCGGCGGCCCCGCCGCAATCGCGGCAGTTGGCCAGCCGCGCGCCCGGCGTCAGGCTGTCCCCCCAGGCGAAGCGCGCCGCGCTGCCGCCGCGCGCCGCATACTCCCATTCGGCCTCGCTCGGCAGGCGGTAGCGCTGTCCGGTCTTGCGGCTGAGCCACTCGGTGTAGGCCAGCGCATCCTCGACATGGATGTTGTGGACCGGCGTGTCGTCAGTGGCGTTGCGCATCCGCGGCATGGCGGGGCAGCCGCCACCCTCCACGCAGGCCCGCCAGTTGGCGACCGTCACCTCATAGACCCCTATGGCGAAGGGTCGGGCGAAGGTGACGCGGCGGGGCGGGCGCTGGCTCGGGTCGCCGCGCTCGCTGCCCATGA
Organism: Azospirillum tabaci; assembly: GCF_014596085.1. Taxonomy (GTDB): domain Bacteria; phylum Pseudomonadota; class Alphaproteobacteria; order Azospirillales; family Azospirillaceae; genus Azospirillum; species Azospirillum tabaci. Next base: position 62,953 of record NZ_JACCJY010000036.1, on the reverse strand, counting down.
CGAAGCTGCCGGCGGGGATTCGCATCATCGGCGGGCATTCCGGGCAATCCTGGAAGCTGCCGCCGTTGCCCTGCGCCCGCCCCTGCGACCCCCCGGACTGGGCCGGCGCGGCGAGCGCGAGGCGCTGGCGGTCCTCCGGTCCGGCGGGGCGCAGCGCGGGGCCGCGGACGAAGCCCTGCACGCCGCCTTGGCTGCCGTCATCCAGGGCGACCCGGTACCAGTCGGCGTCGGCCACCCGGCCCAGCACCCGCACCGCGCCGTCCTTGGCGAGGGCGCCGACCCGTTCCGACCGCGCGTCCGGCCCGGCGCGCAACTCGGCATCGGCGACGGCGACATACATGCCCTCCCCGGCGGTGTCGAGCTGGAGTTCCGGTGGCGGCGCGGCCTTGCCGTTGGACGCTCCGTTGCCCGACGACCCGCTGCTCCCCGCCCCGCCCCCGGAGGTGACCGCCGCGACCTTGGCCGATTCGGCACGCAGCCGGTTCAGCCGGTCCCGCGCCGGGGCGGCGAAGGGACCGGAGCCGAACAGCCGCAGGAAGGCGTCCAGCGCGTCGGCATCGCGGCTGTCGCGCACGCGGCGCCACAGCGCCTCCTCCAGATCGGCCTGCGGCGGGGCGGCCCCGGCCTCCTCGACCTCCAGAAGCGCGCTCATCGTCGTGCGTCCGCCGCGCCCGTCCTCGACCAGCACGCTGAACACCCCGGCGCGGCCCGTGGGCGCCCGTTCCGGGTCGAAGGTCAGGGCGGTCAACCGGTCCGGCGCCAGTCGGTCGCCCGGCTTCAGCGGGGTGGTGCCGTCGCGGACCTTGCCGCGTTCCGGGACGGTGCTGACGGTGAAGGTCAGCGAGTCGCCGTCCGGATCGGTGGGGACCTCCAGCCGCAGGCTGTTGACGACGGCGCGCACGCTGCGCTCCGCGACGGCGACCGGCGGGCGGTTGCTCGGCTTGATGAGGATCGGAACGGCGCCCCGCGCCACGCCGCCGCGCCCGTCCATCACCGCGAACTCGAAGCTGCCGGCGTCGCCCAGATGGGTGGCGTCGGCCCGGAAGGTCGAGGCGGTGAGCTGGTCAAGCGTCAGATAGTCGCCAATCAGCACCACCCGGTCGCCGATGCGCACCCCGCCGCCGCGTGGCAGGCCGGTCACCTGGGCGAAGAGCTGGTCGTTGTCGGGATCGCTGGGCCGCGCGATGCCCAACCCTTCCGTCCCGCCGCGGTCGAACACCTCCAGCGTCTTGAGGGCGGCGAGTTGCGGCGGGCGGTTCTCCGGCAGCGGGTTGAAGTAGAAGGGGGCGGCCCCGAGCGAGCCATAGAGGAACGGCTCCTGCCGGCCCTGGGTGATCTGCATCACGTCGTCGCGCACGCGGCGGAAGAACAGGCTCAGCTCCAGCCCCGGCACCTCGAAATTCTTCAGCAGCGACGCGGTGTAGGGGCTGTGGTCGCCCTGCCCGTCCTCGGCCACCGCGTCGGCGCGGGTGGCCATGGCGACCAGCGTGTCGGTCGGCGTGTCGTCCACGCGGGCGAAGCCGGAATGCACCTCCGTCCGCTTGGTGCCGGACCGCACCAGCCGGTCGGCGAAGGGGTTGTTGCGGCAGGCGTCCAGGATCAGGATGCCCAGCTTGCGGGCCTGGGCCAGCTCGCCCATCGGCAGGTTCAGGGGCAGCGCTTCGTAGACCAGATCGCGCTCGCGCTCCAGCCGGGCGTCGGCGGGGATCAGGAAATTGGTGCCACCCACCTGCATGCCGTGGCCGGCGAAATAGAGCAACGCCACGTCGGCCTGCGCCGCCTGGATGCCGAAGCCGCGCAGCGCCTCGGCCATGCCGCGGTTGTCGAGGTCGTAGCGCTCCTCCACCGCGAAGCCCAGCTTGCGCAGGGCCGCCGACATGGCGCGGGCGTCGTTGCGCGGGTTGGGCAGTTCGGTGGCGTGGCGGTAGGCGCCGACGCCGATCACCAGCGCGATGCGCTGCTCCGGCGCTGTGGCCGCCAGACCGGGCGCCACCCACGCCACCATGGCCAGCAGAAGGCCCGCGGTGATCGCCAGGACGAAGCGGCACGAGACGAAACGGAGAAAGCGCACAGCCATGGTCACCCCATGCCATGGTCACCGGACGGTGGAGCATGGCGCCCCACTTTCCATTCCACCCAGTATTTGACCGTGCCTCCCGGAACAAGAGGACAAATCCGGCTAACGGCTCTCCACAGGCGGGGGCATGATCCCCCGCAAGAAAGACGGAGCGCCCGAAGGGCGGGATCGGCGAATGCGCGATCCGGGGCGATGTTGTGCTTTCCCTTTGCCCGAAAGGTTTCTATATGACCCCTTCGACAACACAGGGATCATGCCATGCCGCCCGCCAAGCCGACGGTCGCCAAGATGACCGAAACCGAAATCGCCCGTGTGCAGACCTATCTGCGCAAGACGCTCGGCAACGACAAGATCATCATCCAGCCGCCCGAGAAGGCCGGCCAGTCCGCGGAGGTCATGCTGGGCGACGAGTTCGTCGGCACCCTGCACCGTGACGTGGACGAGGGTGAGGTCTCCTACGCCCTGCACGTCGTCATCCTGGAAGAAGACCTGCCGGCAGCCCCGACGGCCCGTCGCTGAGCCACGTCCTTCAGGCGTCTTTCCAGCGCGGTCCTCTCCCGCCCCGCGGCGGGAGGGGCGCTTGCCCGCGCGCCGATGGAACTCAGGGCAATCGAACTCGGGCAACCGAACTCAGGGCAAACATCAGCCCGGCCGGCTGTGGCGGCGCAGTTCAGCGGCCAGCCCGGCCATCAGCGTCTCCCCGCCCGACAGGGTGAGGCCGCGCACCAGAATCAGCGCCGGCAGATTGTTGCGACGCAGCAGAAGAAGCCGGTAGCCGGCGCGCCGCCGACGCCCTCTCCCCGGTTTTCCGTCCTCCTCCGCATCCACCTCCCCCCCGGCCAGCGCCAGTTCCTTTTGGTGCTGCTGCAAGGTCATCGTCTGGATGCGGGCCACGAACAGCGGACGTTTGCCCTGCGGCGGATAGAGCGCCACCCCGCGGATCGTGTTGTGGGGAACCAACTGCCCATGGGCGGTCAGTCCCTCCGGCGCCACGACCAGCCGCACGGCGCTGCGCCGCGCCGCCCGCAGCAGCGTGATCACCCACATCAGCAGAAGCGGCACCGCGCACAGGACACCCAGCCAGCGCAGCATCGAGGCCGTCGGCTCCAGCGTCAGTTCGGCCACCACGACGAAACCGGCCAGCAACAGGGCGGCGTAGAGCAGATGGGCGTAGCGCTGGGGCGGCACGCTGGACGGCGACGCCTCGAACACCGTCGCCTGCCCCTTGTCTTCGCGGGAGATCTCGACCTCGGGCATCCCGTCCGCATCCTCATCACGCCGCCGTACGCCGTCCTAATACCTCCGACGCGCCCAACATGCCAGAACAGCGGCGCCCACCCGCCTGTCCAGCGATCCGGTCACCTGTCCAGTCTTCCAGACAGGTGCGGTCGGGAGGCCCTCCCCGAAAGCACGGAAAACCGCCCGCCGGGAGCCCACCCAAGCGCTGGCATGGGCATTGCTTTCCTTTGCAACGAAGCGTCCTGTGGCCGCGTCGTTCCCTGTGGCCATGGCGGCGATTCCTCCAAAGCATCTGGCCGGCCGCACCGTCGTTTGTCGCGACGGGTGCGACCGGCACTTTTTTGGCGGAAGTCAGTCCCCGGCGGGTGCTTCGGCCCCCTCGGTCGGGAAGTCGGCGGGGAGCGTGATCTCCAGCATCTCCAGATCGTCGGAATGTGCGATCTCGACATGCCGGATGCCCGGCGGCTGGTGCACGCAGGAGCCGGCCTGCAACAGCACCTCCCCCACGCCTTCGTAGGCGAACTTCACCCAGCCCTTCAGCACGTAGACCATCTGGAAATCCAGCGCGTGCCGGTGCCAGCCGCCATGCGACGGCTCGCCGGGGCGGGCGCGGATGACGTGGGCATTCGCCTTGCCCGCCGTGGCGGCGCGGATGCCCAGGTCGCGGTATTCGAAGAAAGGCCGCAACCCGTCGCGCTTGAAGTCCGCCGGATCGGCGTGGCTGACCGCGAAAGTCACCGAATCGTTCGCAGGCGCGTCGTTTTTGGACATGCCGTTTCCTCCCATCCTCATTGATTGCACCGAGTATGACCGAAAGCCGCGTATACGGCATACCCCCGCCGCGCACGGCGCCATTGCGGCGGATGCAGGGCGCCGCGCTATAGTGATGCCCGCCGCGCACAAGACGTGGCCGCCAAGGAAGAAATGCCCGATCGGGAGGAAAGCATGGACCACGCCATTGCGGAGTCAGCCGGACAGCCGCCGCTGCCGCAGGACATCGCCGTCAACCCCATCCGCTCCGCCGCGGACTGGCAGAGCCAGCGCGCCGCCTGCGCCGCCGATCCCGGCGCCTTCCACGGTGCCATCGCCGCACAGACGATCCACTGGTTCGACGGCGCGCACTGGCTGATGCGCGGGGCGGACGGCGTGTGGCGTGGCTGGAACGCGGCAACGGGCGAGGCTGCGGAGCAGGCGGACTGGACGCCCTGGACCCAGGCCTTCGACGGGTCGGAGGCGCCCTTCTACCGCTGGTTCGCGGGCGGGATGACCAACGCCGCCTTCAACGAGGTGGACCGCCACGTCCTGTCCGGCCATGGGGCGGAAACCGCCTACTGGTACGAGGGCGACCGCTGGGACGCCGCCGCCAACGGCGGGCGCGGCGGCCCGGTCCATCACGTCACGCTGACCCGGCGCGAACTGCTGATCCGCTCCGCGCTCGCCGCTCTGGCGCTGCTTGGGCTGGGCCTGCGTCAGGGTGACCGCATCGCGCTGAACATGCCCAACATCCTCGACCAGATCGTCTGGACGGAGGGGGCGAAGCGCCTCGGCGTCATCTACACAGCCGTCTTCGGCGGCTTCTCCGACAAGACGCTGTCCGACCGCATCGAGAACGCCGGCGCCCGCGTCGTCATCACCGCCGACGGCGCCAGCCGCAACGCCGAGATGGCCCCCTTCAAGGAGGCCTACAGCGACCCGGCGCTCGACCGCTTCGTCGCCCTGCCCACGGCGCTGCGCATCACCGAGGAGGTCCTGCGCGCCAAGCTGGGCGACACCGCCCTGATGGAGCCGGTGCGCCGCGGGCTGGAGGGTGAGATCACCGTCGCCCCCGCCGACGTGATGCGGGAGCTGGGCCGGGCGCTGGACCGCGCCGGGACGCTCGACGCCGCCACCGTGGCCGACCTGCGCGCCAGCGTCGCCGAGGCGCTGACCGCCGCCCCGCCGCGGGTCGAAGCGGTGATCGTCGTCCGCCACGCCGGGCTTCCCGACATTCCCTGGACCGAGGGCCGCGATGTCTGGGCGCACGAGCTGCTGGCGAAGGCCGAGGCGGAGCTGTGCGCCGCCGCCGGCCTGCCGGATACCGGTCTTCCGGGCATGGACGCGCTGCGCGCGCTGGACGACCGGGCGCTCTACGCCGCCGTGGCGAAGGCCGTTCCCTGCGTCCCGGTGGATGCCGAGTATCCGCTGTTCATCATCTACACCTCCGGCTCAACCGGGAAGCCGAAGGGCGTGGTGCATGTCCATGGCGGCTACGTCGCCGGCCTCGCCCACACCATGAAGGTCAGCTTCGACGCCCTGCCGGGCCGCGACGCGATCTACGTCGTCGCCGATCCCGGCTGGATCACCGGGCAGAGCTACCTCATCACCGCCAGCCTCGCCGCCCGCATCCCCGGCATCGTGACGGAGGGGGCGCCGGTCTTCCCCAACGCCGGGCGCTTCGCCTCGATCATCGAGCGGCACAAGGTCACCATCTTCAAGGCGGGCGTGACCTTCCTGAAGACGGTCATGACCCACCCGGAGAACCGCGCCGACGTCGAGCGCTACGACCGCAGCAGCTTGCGCGTCGCGACCTTCTGCGCGGAGCCGACCAGCCCCGCCGTCCAGGCCTTCGGCATGGCGGTGATGACGCCGCAATACATCAACAGCTATTGGGCGACCGAGCATGGCGGCATCGTCTGGACCCACCCCTACGGCAACCCCGACCAGCCGCTGCGCGCCGACGCCCACACCTACCCGCTGCCCTGGGTTCTCGGCGACGTCTGGGTTCCCGAGAGCGAGCCGGACGCCGCCGGCCGCGTCGCCTTCCGCTCCGCCGAAGCGGAGGAGAAGGGCGAGATCGTCGTCACCGCCCCCTATCCCTACCTGACCCGCACCATCTGGGGCGACGCGGAGAATGTCGGGAAACCCGGCTGGAAGGGCGATTTCGACCGTTTCGTGACGACCTATTTCGGGCGCTTCCGCGATGCCAAGGGCCAGCCGGTCTGGGCCTACCTGCAAGGCGACTTCGCGCGCAAGTACGAGGACGGCAGCTTCAGCCTGCACGGCCGGTCCGACGACGTGATCAACGTGTCCGGCCACCGCATGGGGACGGAGGAGATCGAGGGCGCGATCCTGCGCGACAAGCAGATCAACCCCGACAGCCCGGTCGGCAACGTCATCGTGGTCGGCGCCCCCCACCGCGAGAAGGGCCTGACCCCGGTCGCCTTCGTCCTGCCCGCCAAGGGCCGCGACCTGACGGCGGACGACGAGCGCCGGCTGAAGGATCTGGTGCGGCAGGAGAAGGGCGCGGTCGCCGTCCCCTCCGACATCCTCGCCGTCCCGGCCTTTCCCGAGACGCGCTCCGGCAAGTACATGCGCCGCTTCCTGACGGCGATGATGAACGGGGAGCCGCTGGGCGACACCTCCACGCTCCGCAACCCCGAATGCCTGACCGACCTGGAGGCGCGCATCGCCGCCTGGACGCGCGGCCAGCAGCGCGCGGAGGAACAGACCCTCATCGAGCGGCAGCGCTTCCTGTCCGTCCAGTACGACCGCCTCGCCGACGGCGTGCGCCTGGCGACCGTCACCATCGACAACCCGCCGGTCAACGCCCTGTCCGACCGCCTGCTCGACGAGCTGGACACGCTGGTCGCCCATCTTGCCCGGCGGAGCGACGTGCGCGCCGTGGTGATCACCGGCACGGGCCGCAACTTCGTGGCCGGCGCCGACATCCGCCAGCTTCTCGACGAGGTGCGGGACGAGGGCGAGGCCCGCGCCCTGCCCGCCAAGGCCCACGCCGTCTTCAGCGCCATAGCGGCGCTGGACAAGCCGGTGTTCGCGGCGATCCGCGGCGTGGCGCTCGGCGGCGGCTGCGAGCTGGCCATGGCCTGCCATGTCCGGGTGGCCGATCCCCGCGCCCGGCTGGGCCAGCCGGAGATCAACCTGTTCCTGCCGCCGGGCTACGGTGGGACGCAGCGCCTGCCGCGCCTGCTGCTGCGCAAGGACCCGGAGCGGGGGTACGGGCGGGCGCTGGAGATCCTGCTGTCCGGACGCCAGATCGACGCCGGGACGGCGCTGGAGTTTGGGCTGGTCGATGTGGTGGCGCGCGGGGCGGACGACGCGCTGACGCTGGCGAAGGCGATGGCGCGCGATGCGGCGCTTCGCTCCAATACCCTCTCCCCCCTGGGGAGAGGGGAGGGTGAGGGGGTTGCGCATGTGCCGGACACCACGCCACGCGCAGCCCCCTCACCCCAACCCTCTCCCCAGGGGGGAGAGGGGGTAAAGCGCCTCCTTCGCCAAGCCCACAGCGTCGGCCGCGGCCCCGTCGCCGACACCATCGTCCAGCTCGTCGACACCGGCCTGCGCGACGGGTTCGACGCCGGCACCGAGGCCGAGATCGCCGCCTTCGCCCGCTTCCTCCTGGACTCCGACAACGGCGCCAAGAAGGGCATCGCCCTGTTCCTGGAGAAGAAATCGCCGCCCCTGCCCGCCCGTCCGCGGCGCGACAGCCGCGACGGCGTGCTGCCCATCGGCAGCCCCTTCATCCCCGGCGCCACCCCCCTGCCGCGCTGGCAGCTCGCCCAAGCCGTCGTCCGCGACCTGGAGACGGGAGCCGCCGCCCATGGCGACCCGGTGCAGGCCGAGACGGAGGTGGTCATCCCCGTCCCTGAGCCCGGCCCCAACCAGGCGCTCGTCTACATCCTCGCCTCCGAGGTCAACTACAACGACGTCTGGGCGCTGACTGGCATCCCGATCTCACTGTTCGACGAGCATGACGAGGACGTGCACGTCACCGGCTCCGGCGGCGTCGGCATGGTTGTGCGCATGGGCGAGGCGTTGCAGGCGCAGGGGCGGCTGGCGGTCGGCGATCTGGTCGCCGTCTATTCCGGCGTCTCCGACCTGCTGGACCCGGAAGCCGGGTCCGACCCCATGTTCACCGACTTCCACATCCAGGGCTATCAATCGCCGGACGGCAGCCACCAGCAGTTCATGCTGGCCGACGGGCCGCAGCTCTTCCCCCTGCCGCCCGGCCTCGCGCTGGAGGAGGCGGGCAGCTACATGCTCGCCGCCGGAACCGGCTACCGCGCGCTGTTCACCGCCCTCGACGTCCAGCCGGGCAAGCGCCTGCTGGTCGAGGGTGCGGCGGGCGGCACCGGCGCCTGGACGGTGGAGCTGGCGCTGGCCCGGCGCATGAAGGTGACCGGCATGGTGTCGTCGGAACGCCGCGCCGCCGCGATCCGCGCCCGCGGGGCGGAGGCGGTGGACCGCTCCGTCGCCGAGGCCGCCTTCACCCGCATCCCCGCCGACCCGGCGCACTGGGCGGCGTGGGAGCGCGCGGGCCATCCCTACATCGACGCGCTGCGCGCCGCCAATGGCGGCCAACTCGTCGACTACGCGGTCAGCCACGCCGGCGAGACGACCTTCCCGCGCACCTTCCAATCGCTGGCCGAGGGCGGCGCACTGACCTTCTTCGGCGCTTCCAGCGGCTACCACATGACCTTCCTCGGCAAGCCCGGCACCGCCGAGCCCGCCGGGATGCTGCGCCGCGCCCGCCTGCGCCCCGGCGAGGCCGTGCTGGTCTTCTACGGCGCCGGAGCGGTGGGGCTGCGCGACGACATGGCGCTGTCGGCCATCGAGGCGGCGCGCGAGTCCGGCGCCCGCGTCTGCGTCGTCACCGACCGGGATTCCGAGCGCGACTTCGTGCTGTCGCTGGGCTATGGCGAGGCGCTGGCCGGCGCCGTGTCGCTGGCCGAGATCAAGCGACGCGTGCCGCATTTCGACTGGCCCGACACTATGCCGGACCTGCCCGACCCGCAACGCGAGACCGCAGCCTTCAAGGAGGCCGTGCGGCTGTTCACCGAGGACACCTTCAAGCCACTGGGCCAGGCGGTTGGCCGCATCCTGCGCGCCGCCGACAACCCGCGCGGCATGCCCGACGTGGTGGTGGAACGGGCGCGGCGCGACACGCTGGCCGTCTCCACCATGCTCGTGAAGCCGCACACGGGGCGCGTCGTCTATTGCGGCGACATGAGTGGTCGTCGCTACAGCTTCTACGCGCCGCAAGTGTGGATGCGCCAGCGCCGCATCCTGATGCCATCCGCATCCATCGTCGGCACACATCTTTCGAACGCTGCGGAAATCGCAGGGCTGAACCGCGTCATTGCGTCGGGGGCGGTCCGTGTGCCAACGACATACCTCGGCGCCTGGGACGAGCTGCCCACGCTCCATCAGGCCATGTGGGAGAACCGTCTGCCGGAAGCGACCGGCGGCGCCGCCAAGGCCGTCGTGAATCACGCGCTGCCGGAGGCGGGCCTGACCTCGCGCGACGAACTGCTGATCGCCTGGGCGGGGGCACATCCCGGCAAGGCCACTGGAAAGGGACAATGAGGCTTATCATCAAGGACCTGTGTCACCGCTACGACGACCTCGTCGTGCTGGACGGCATCGACCTGACGGTGCAGGAGGGGGAGGTTCTGGCCGTCATCGGCCCGTCGGGCTGCGGCAAGTCCACCCTGCTCGGCATCGCCGGCGGCATCGTGGCGCCCACCTCCGGCACCATCGCGGTGGCGGGCGAGGTGCCGGACGGCTGCCTGAACCCGATCACCTTCATCTTCCAGGACTTCGCCCTGCTGCCCTGGCGCAGCGTCGAGGACAACCTGTCGCTCGTCCTTGAACACCACCCGCTGTCGGCGGCGGAGCGGCGGGAGCGCATCGAGTCCGGCCTGCGCCGCATGGGGTTGTGGGACTTCCGCAAGGCGCTGCCCAAGCAGCTGTCCGGCGGCATGCGCCAGCGCGTCGGCATCGCCCGCGCGCTGGCCGTTCGCCCGGCCATGCTGCTGCTGGACGAGCCGCTGTCGGCGCTCGACGCCCAGACGCGCGAGCTGCTGATGGAGGATTTCCTCTCGCTCTGGCAGCGCGAGCGGACGACCGCCCTCTACGTCACCCACAATCTGGACGAGGCGCTGCGGCTGGCCGACCGGGTCGTCGTGCTCAGCCGCCGTCCGGGCCGCCTGCGCGAGATCGTGACCATCGAGGAGCCGCGCGACCAACGGCTGGAGCCCTCCGCCCAGGCCCATCTGGCGGAGGTGCGCGACCGGCTGTGGCACCTGATCCGGGCCGAGGCCCAACTGGCCGACCGGGAGATCGCCGATGCCTGACACCCCTTTGACCAGCACCAGTCTCCCGCTTCAGGATCGCTCCCCGTCGCAACCCGTCCGCTTCCGCGGCGGCGGCTTCACGGTCAAGGGGCACCGCTGGGCGGCGCTGCTCGCCTTCGTGGTCCTGATCGCGGTGTGGGAGTCCACCAACCGCTTCGGGCTCGTCAGCGAGCTGTTCCTGCCGCCGCCGAGCGCGGTCGCCTCGGCGCTCGCCGCCATGGCGCAGGACGGTTCGCTGTGGCAGCACCTGAAGGCGTCGCTGATGCGCATCGGCGTCGGCTGGGTCATGGGCACGGTCGCGGGCATGGCCGTGGGCTTCGCCATGGGCATCGGTTCGGTGGCGCGGGCGGTCGGCGTGCCGCTGGTGTCGGCCTTCTTCCCGATTCCGAAGATCGCGCTGCTGCCGCTGTTCATCCTGTGGTTCGGCATCGGCGAGCCGTCGAAGTTCGCCACCATCGGCTTCGGCGTCTTCTTCCCGACCGTGATCGCCACCTACAGCGCCATCGATTCGGTGCCGCGCAACCTGATCCGCATGGCGCAGAGCTTCGGCCTGCCCTGGGCGTCGATCCTGCGCAAGATCGTGCTTCCCGGCGCCCTGCCCGGCATCCTCGCCGGCTTCCGCATCACCGCCTCCATCGCGCTGATCCTGGTGGTCGCGGCGGAGATGATCGGGGCGGAATACGGCATCGGCGCCTTCGTCCTGACCGCCGGCAACCTGATGCTGACCGACCAGCTCCTGGCCGGCGTGCTGGTTCTGTCGCTGCTCGGCCTGAGCATCGGGACCGTTCTGTCCATCCTGGAACGCCGCCTGCTGAAATGGCGGTGAGAAAAATGATTATTGAGAAAGGGAGACTGAGAATGACCGTCGTGCGTTGGAGCCGCCGTTTGGTTCTGGGTGCAATGGGTGCTGCGGCCCTGGCGCTGGCCGGAACGCCCGCCGCCGAGGCGCAGGGGCTGGAGAAGACCTCCATCGGCGTGCTGGCGCTGGCCTCCTCCGGCCCGATCTTCATCGCCAAGTCCAAGGGCTATTTCGAGAAGGAAGGGCTGGACGTCGATCTGAAGATGTTCACCTCGGCCCAGCAGGTGCCGGTGGCGGTGGCCTCCGGCGACGTCGATTTCGGCGTCACCGGCCTGACGGCCGGCTTCTACAACCTCGCGGCCAAGGGTGCCGTCACCATGATCGCGGCGCAGAGCCGCGACGAGCCGGGCTTCCAGCTCAGCGCCTATGTGGCGACCAAGGCGGCGCACGACGCCGGGCTGACCAAGCCGGCGGACCTCAAGGGCAAGCGCATCGCCATCACCACCGTGGGCTCCACCTTCCATTACATGGTCGGCCTGCTCGGCCAGAAGCACGGCTTCACGGTCAAGGACGTGACCATGGTGGCGATGCAGGACGTGCCGAAGATGGTCGCCGCCTTCAAGGGCGGTCAGGTGGACGCGGTGATCGCCCCGGTGACGGTCGCCCGCCAGCTCGCCGCCGAAGGCTCCGGCACCATCCTGGGCTGGGTCGGCGACGAGACGCCGTGGCAGCTCGGCGCCCTCTTCACCAGCCCGAAGACCGTCGCCCAGCGCCGTCCGCTCGCGGAGAAGTTCGTCAGCGCCTATCTGACCGCGCTGGCCGAATACCACGCCGCCTTCAACGCCAAAGACGCGTCGGGCGCCATCGTGAAGGGTCCCGGCTACGACGAACTGCTGGCGATCATCGCCGAGGCGACGAAGCAGAAGCCCGAGGTGGTCGCCGCCGGCCTGCCCTATGTCGAGCCGAAGGGCAAGCTGCTGGTCGACGACGTCATCAATCAGGTGAAGTTCTGGCAGTCCGAAGGTCAGGTGGACAAGGCGCTGGACGCCAAGTCCGTGATGGACCTGACCTTCGTGAAGTGAGGGCAGATTTTACCGCTTGCCCGGTCCGTAGATCTTCGGCTGGGAGAAGTTGATGTGGTCGAGAAGCTCCTGAGTCGGACAGCCGTCCACCGGGAGCTTCGCGGCCTTCTGGTAGGCGCGGATGGCGGAGCGGGTGTTGGGGCCGATCTTCCCGTCGATCGCGCCGGGACGGAATCCTTGCTCGGTCAGGGTCTTCTGGATGCCTTCGACATAGGCGAAGTACATGTCCGGCGTCATCGAGTCCGTCGGGCAGGCGGCGTAGGCCGGGGACGCGAAGGCCGTGGCGGCCAGGAAGGCGGCGAACAGGCTGCGGTTCATGGTCTCTCTCCGTTTCTTGTTGCGGAGATCAACAACGCAGAGGCCGCGTTTCTTCCCAAGGGGTAAAAATAGGGCCAAGGGGTAAAACTAGGGCCAAGGAATAAAAAAAGGGGGTGCCTTGCCCCCTCCCCGGCCCTCCCCCGCTTCGCAGGGGAGGGAGGATCAAGTCCCCTCCCCTGCGGCAGCGGGGGAGGGTTAGGGTGGGGGCAAGACCTACCCCCAAACCGCACTCACGCCGCGGCGTCGTCGCTCTGCCCCTTCAGGCGGGCGGCCAGAGCCGCCTCCAGGAACATGTCCAGGTCGCCGTCCAGCACCGCCTGGCTCTGCGAGGTCTCCACCTCGGTCCGCAGATCCTTCACCATCTGGTAGGGGTGCAGGACGTAGGAACGGATCTGGTGGCCCCAGCCGATGTCGCTCTTGGTCGCCTCAAGGGCGGCGGCGGCGTCCTCGCGGATCTTCAGCTCCCGCTCATACAGGCGGGCGCGCAGCATGTCCCACGCCTTGGCGCGGTTCTTGTGCTGCGAGCGCTCCTGCTGGCAGGCCACCACGATGCCCGTGGGCAGGTGGGTGATGCGGATCGCCGAGTCCGTCTTGTTGACGTGCTGGCCACCGGCGCCCGACGCCCGGAAGGTGTCGATGCGGCAGTCCTTCTCGTTGATCTCGATGTTGATCTTGTCGTCGATCACCGGAGACACCGAGACGGCGGCGAAGCTGGTCTGGCGGCGCGCCTGGCTGTCGAACGGGCTGATGCGCACCAGACGGTGCACGCCGGCCTCGGTCTTCAGCCAGCCATAGGCGTTGTGGCCGCTGATCTGCGCGGTGGCGGACTTGATGCCGGCCTCTTCGCCGGGGCTTTCCTCGAGCCACTGCGTCTTGTAGCCGTGCTGTTCCGCCCAGCGGAGGTACATGCGCATCAGCATCAGCGCCCAATCCTGGGCCTCCGTGCCGCCGGCGCCGGCGTTCACCTCGATGAAGCAGTCGTTGGCGTCCGCCTCGCCCGAGAGCAGGCTCTCGATCTGGAGCTTCGCGGCGCGGTCGCGCAGCGCGTAGAGCTGGGCCTCGGCATCGGCGACCACGGTCGCGTCGCCCTCGGCCTCGCCCATCTCGATCAGCTCCAGGCTATCGGACAGGTCGCGCTCAAGCGCGCGGTAACCGTTTACGGAATTTTCGAGCTGGGTGCGCTCGCGCATGATGGTCTGCGCGCGGGACGGGTCGTCCCACAGCTTGGGGTCTTCGGCGTGGGCGTTCAGTTCGTCGAGACGACGCAGCGCGTTATCCCAGTCAAAGATGCCTCCTCAGCAGCGCCAGCGATTCTCTAATCTCGCCGGCGGCCGCTTCGATCTCGGCCCGCATCGCAGTGCCTCCTCGTCAGCCAGAGTTGAACCAGTGTCTTGGCCCTTATGTAGCGGGTTGGAAGCGGCGTTGCACCCTCTTATTCCACAGGCGCTCCGGCTTCCGCGACGCTGGACCGATCCGGAACGGTAACCCGCCGGAGCGCCGCCCCGTCACCGGGACACCCGCCCAACCCACTCGGATGAAACCGTTTTTGCGCCGCAAAACCACTTTCGCGGCGCGAATAAGTGGCAGCCCCCCGTGATAGCGTCACCAACGTTCGTGCCCGTCCTTCGACGGGCGCGGACTGTCGGCGCCCCCGTTCTCCAACAACAATAGCGTGGCCCCCCGATGAACTTCACCAGCCTGGGGTTCCTGCTGTTCATCACGGCCTTCACGGCGGGCTTCATGATGCTCGCCAGGACGCGGCTGTTCACGCCGCTGCTGCTGGTGTCCAGCTACATCTTCTACGGCTTCTGGGATTACCGCTTCTGCCTGCTGCTCGCCGGCACGACGCTGCTCGACTTCTATTGCGGTCTGCGCATCGCCGACGCGCCGAACCGGGCCACCGCGCGCATCTTCATGCAGATCAGCGTGGCGACCAATCTGGCGATCCTGTTCTTTTTCAAATACTTCAACTTCTTCATCGACAGCGCGCAGGTGGCGCTGGCCTCGCTCGGCCTCGACGTCGGGCACCGCACGCTGTCCATCATCCTGCCGGTCGGCATTTCCTTCTACACCTTCCAGAATCTCAGCTACACGCTGGATCTCTATCTCGGCCATCTGGAGAAGCCGGAGCGGTCGCTGCTGCGCTACGCGACCTTCGTCGCCTTCTTCCCGCAGCTCGTCGCCGGGCCGATCGTCCGGGCGCGCGACCTGCTGCCGCAGATCCAGAACGGCCCGCGCCACGACGTCAGCTTCGCCTTCCGCTTCGCCGGGCTGGAGAAGATCATCTGGGGCTATTTCCTCAAGCTGGGTCTGGCCGACAACGCCGCCGCCGTGGTCGACGCGCGCTTCGCCCAGCCGGAGTTCTTCAACGCGCTGAACCACGTCATCGGTCTGATCTGCTTTTCGCTCCAGATCTACGGCGACTTCGCCGGCTACTCGCTGATCGCCATCGGTCTGGCGCAGATCTTCGGCTACACGCTCTGCCAGAACTTCGCCCGCCCCTACTTCGCCATGGGCATGAAGGACTTCTGGCGGCGCTGGCACATTTCGCTGTCCACATGGTTCCGCGACTACGTCTACATCCCGATGGGCGGCGGGCGCACCCACTGGCTGCGCATCCGCAACCTGACCATCGTGATGCTGGTGTCCGGCCTGTGGCACGGGGCCGCCTGGACCTTCGTCCTGTGGGGCGCCATGCACGCCACCCTGATGGCAGCGGAGGACGGCGTGCGCTGGCTGGCCAAGCGCAGCCCGCTGCGGCTGAGCGGCGCGCCGCTGGTGGCGGGCAAGCTGCTGACCGTCGGGCTGGTCTTCCTTCTGATCACGCTGACCTGGCTGCCCTTCCGCGCCGACGACATGCACACGGTGCGGACCATCCTCGGCATCATCGCCGAGGGCGATTTCAGCCTGCCGCGCGGCATGCAGCAGATGAGCTATCTGGTCCGCGTCGCCCTGTTCGGTCTCGTCGTGCTGATGATCGACGCGATGATCGAGTTCGGGGCCGGGCGCCGCTACGCCGGGGTCAACGTCGTGGTCCGTTCCGCCGGCTGCGCCACGCTGATCCTGATGCTCCTGCTCTTCGGCAATTTCGCCAACCGATCCTTCATCTATTTCCAGTTCTGAGGGAGCCCAAACCATGATCCGCCTTTTGGCCGCCATCGGACTGATCCTGGGCATGGTGGTCGCCATGGACCGCGCGGTGGCGTCCTGGATGGGCGACACGCTCCTCCAGTCGTCGGACCGCTTCATGACCGTCTACCGCAAGGGGCCGCCCGCCGACGTGGTGATCCTGGGCAACTCCCGCGCCGACAACCACTTCCCGGTGGAGGAGGTGCAGGCGCTGACCTGCGGGCGGGTGCTGAACCTGGGCATGGGCGGCGCCCCCACCACGGTCGGCGACCTGCTGTGGGAGGATTATCTCGACCGGCACGGCGCCCCCCGCCTGCTGCTGGTCGAGCCGACGAGCGTGGTCGACGATCCCAAGGCGCTCGCCGACCTGCCGCTGCTGGCCTACTACTCGGACCGGGTGGACGGCTTCATCCGGCAGGTCGACGCCACCATGTGGGCCTCCAACAAGCTGTTCAACACGCTGATCTTCAACAACAACCAGACGATCCGGCTGGCCTTCGACGGGTTGCACCCGACTGGCGACCGGACGCTGAGCGGCACCATGTCGCCCTTCTTCAAGGCCCAGCTCGAAAAGGCGCCCACGGAGCGGATGGAGGGCTTCCAGCCGAACTGGGACGCGCTGGACCGCATCATCGGCACGGCGCGGGAGAAGGGCACGCGGGTTGCCGTGGTCATCACGCCCTTCTTCCCCGGCTACATCGAGAAGGTGACCAACTTCGACGCCTTCTTCGAGGATCTGAAAGCCCGCCTGCCGCCCGACGTGCCGGTGATCGACGCCCGCCGCGACGTCGAGGACGAAGCCCATTTCGTGGACGCCCTGCACATCAACCAGGAAGGAGTCCGGCTGATGCTGGCGCGGATGGAGGACCGGCTGCGCCCGCTCGCCGACTGCCCCACCGATACGGCACCCGCCGACGCCATCGCCCAGCTCCGCACGGACACCCACACCGCCGCACGGCCCTGAAACTCCGCACAAAGGAAAAGCCCCGCCTCCCGAACCGGGAAGCGGGGCTTTTCTTTGCCGAACCGACTTGGTCAGTAGAGGCCGCCGGTGCCCACCGTCGCCGCCGAGGGCGGAGCCGCCGGAGCGCCCCAGCCGCCCGGCTGCTGCTGGGCCGCCGGATCGCCGCCGGGCACCCCACCGGTCCAGCCGCCGTCCGCCGCGTGGGCCGAGCCGTCCAGCACCATCTGTGGCTGGTCGGGGTTCGGCTCCGTGCCGGGGATGAAGGCCTCCCAGATCGCCTTGCGCTCGCCGGGCTGGGCGAGGCGCCCGTTCTCCGGGTTGACGCGGACGAGGCGCAGGCCGCGCGGCACGCGGAAGGGCGTGGCCGGCTGGTCCTTCAGCGCCACCTCCATCACGTCCTTGAACACCGGCACCGCCGCCGAGCCGCCGGTCTCCTTGGCGCCCAGCGAGCGCGGCTGGTCGAAGCCGATGTAGGTGCCGACCACGAGGTTGGGCGAGAAGCCCATGAACCACGCGTCATGGCTGTCGTTGGTCGTGCCGGTCTTGCCGGCCAGCGGCTTGCCCAGCGACAGCAGCTTCGTCGCCGTGCCGCGCTGGACCACGCCCTCCAGCATGGAGACCATCTGATAGACGGTGCGCGGGTCGTTCACCTGCTCCCGCGTGTCGGCGACGGCGGGAACGGCCAGCCCGTCGTTCCAGGCCACCTGGTTGCAGGAGGCGCAGGGGCGCGTGTCATGGCGGAAGACGGTCTTGCCGTTGCGGTCCTGCACCCGGTCGATGAAGGTCGGATTCACCCGCTTGCCGCCGTTGGCCAGCATGGCGTAGGCGGTGGCGAGACGCAGCACCGTCGTCTCCCCCGCTCCCAGCGACATCGGCAGATAGGGCTGCAGGTTGTCGGTGATGCCGAAATTCTCGGCCAGCGCCTTCACCTTGTCCATGCCGACGGCCTGGGCAAGACGGACGGTCATGACGTTCCGCGACTTCTCGATGCCGGCGCGCAGGGGCGTCGGGCCGTAGAACTCGTGGCTGTAGTTCTCCGGCCGCCAGATCGGCTGGCCGTGGCCGGGGTCATACTCGAACGGGGCGTCCATCACCAGAGAGGACGGGGTGAAGCCCTGGTTCAGCGCCGTCAGATAGACGAAGGGCTTGAAGGAGGAGCCCGGCTGCCGCATCGCCTGGGTGGCGCGGTTGAAGGAGCTCATGTGCGGGGAGAAGCCGCCGACCATGGCGAGCACGCGGCCGGTGTGCGGATCGAGCGCGACCAGACCGCCCTGCACCGCCGGAACCTGACGCAGGGCGTAGGTGCCCGGAGGCGGCTCCTTGCCCTTCTCGTCCTTGCCGGCGGGCTCCACCAGGATCAGGTCGCCCAGCTTGGCGACGTCGGAGGGGCGGCGGATCTCCGGGCCGAGCCGGTTGTCGTCGCGCTGCGCCCGCGCCCAGCGCAGCTCGGCCAGCGGCACCCGGCCGCGCGAGCCATCCGGCAGGCCGATGTCGAGCGCCGCCGCCTCGTCGTCCTTCAGCACCACCGCCAGATGCCAGCCCTCGGAGCCGGCGGGCGGCGCCATGGAGGCGAGCTTCTTCGCCCAGTTGTCGAAGTTCTCCATCTTGCCGACCGGGCCGCGGTAGCCGTGCCGGCGGTCGTACTGGACCAGCCCGGTGCGCAGCGCCCGGGTCGCCGCCTGCTGGAGCACCGGGTCCATCGAGGCGCGGACCGACAGGCCGCCCTCGTAGAGCGCCTGCTCGCCGTAGAGCTTCACCAGCTCGCGCCGGACCTCCTCGGCGAAATACTCCGACGTCACATACTCCTGCTCGTCGCGCTTGCGCACGACCAGGGGCTTGGACTGGGCGATCTTGGCTTCCTCCGGGGTGATGTGCCCGTCCTCGGCCATGCGCCCGATCACCCAGTTGCGCCGCGCCAGGGCGGCGTCGCGCTGGCGTTCCGGATGGTAGTTGCTGGGCGCCTTGGGCAGGGCCGCCAGATAGGCCGCCTCCTCGATGTCCAGCTCGTCCAGCGCCTTGTTGAAGTAGTTCAGCGCGGCCGCCGCCACGCCGTAGGAGCGGTATCCCAGGAAGATCTCGTTCAGGTACAGCTCGAGGATGCGATCCTTGCTGAAGGCCCGCTCGATGCGGATCGCCAGAATCGCTTCCTTGATCTTGCGCGAGAAGGACACCTCGTTGGTCAGCAGCATGTTCTTGGCGACCTGCTGCGTGATCGTCGAGGCGCCCATCGGCCGGCGGTCGCGGCCGAGATTCTCCACGTTGGTCAGGATGGCGCGGGCGATGCCGACCGGGTCGATGCCCTTGTGGTCGTAGAAGTTCTTGTCCTCGGCGGACAGGAAGGCGTTGGTCACGCGCTTCGGCATGGCGTCGATGGGGACGAACACGCGCTTTTCCGACGCGAACTCCGCCAGCAGGCGTCCGTCGCCCGCATGGACGCGGGTGGTCACCGGCGGTTCGTAGTTGGCGAGCTTGGTGTAGTCCGGCAGTTCGTGATCGTAATGGTCCAGCATGTAGACCAGCCCCCCCGCCCCGGCCAGGGCGAGGATCACGACGGCCATCAGGGCGGACAGAATGAAGCGCATGACGGTTCCCAGACAGGCATGGCGGCGGTCCCGCCGCCTTCGTCCGGGACAGAGACCGGGAAGACGCGGAACCATCCGATGGGCGGCATCCTACACCGCGAGAGGCGGCAGTCCGACTCCCTCGCAGCCATGTCAGGAAAATGTGACGGCCACAAGGCGCATGCAAGAAAGTGGTGATCGGACGAGGCGAATGCCCGCCCGCCTCCGCCCGCATGGCTGGCGCCGGGCCTACGTGCCCGGCGCGGCCGGTTTCGTTCGAATGGGCCTCAGCTCTTCTGCGCCCCGGTCAGCCATTTGAAATAGGCGTCGATGGTGCGGACCATGCCGCGGCCCAGCTTCTCCCGGTGGGCCGACTTGCTCAGCAGGCTCACGTCCTGGGGACTCGACAGATAGCCCATCTCGACCAGCGCGGACGGCATGTCCGGCGCGGTCAGCACGGCGAAGCCGGCCTGACGGTGCGGCTTGCTGGGGATCAGCTTGACCTCGCGGCCAAGATGCTCCAGCGCCATGTTGGCGAAGCGCTTGGAGTGGTTCATCGTGTCGCGTTGGGCGAGGTCGATCAGGATCGAAGCCACCAGATCGTTCTCGGAGGACAGGTCCATGCCGGCCAGCGCGTCGGCCCGGTTCTCCTTGGCGGCCAGCATCTCCGCCTCGCGGTCGGACGCCCGGTCGGACAGGGTGTAGATGGACAGGCCGCGCATGTTGGCGGAGCCGATGCTGTCGGCGTGCAGCGACAGGAACAGGTCGGCGTTGGACTCCCGCGCGATGGAGACACGGTCGCGCAGGCGGATGAACACGTCCTTGTCGCGGGTCAGCCGCACCCGGTAGCGGCCGCTGCCTTCCAATTGGCGCTTCAGCTCCCGCGCCATCGCCAGCGTGATGTCCTTCTCATAGACCCCGCCGACGCCGACCGCACCGGGATCGACGCCGCCATGGCCGGGATCGACGACAATCATCGGCTTTTCCGGCACCGGGGCCGCCCGCGGCGGGACCGGCGGCGGCAAAGCCGCGGCGACCGGCACGATGGGGTCCTTGCGCGCCGGCGGGCGGGCCGCCTCGCGGCTCACCGAGGCGGTGCCCGTGGTAACGGCGACCGGGGCGGAGGCGGCGAACTGCGCCGGGGTGGTGCGGGCGACGTCCAGGACGAAGCGCGGCTTGAAGCCGTCGCGCGGCGGGATGAGGTAGGACTCGACCACCCGCGCCGGCCCGTCGGTCTCCACCACGAGGCGGGAGGCGCCGCCGTCGCGCCCCTCGAAACGGTAGCGGGCGACCACACCCTTGCCCGCCATCACCGTGTTGCCGCCCGGCCAGCTCACGTCCGGCAGATCGACCACGACGCGGTAGGGCGAGCCGTGCACCGACACGGTGAAGGGCACCGAGTCGGTGAGTTCCAGAACCAGCCGCGTCTTGTCGGGATGCAGGCCCAGCCGCGCGTTCAGGACGGACACCCGCTCCTGCACCGGCGGCGGAAAGGGCAGCGCCGCGGTGGTTTGGGCCTGCGCCGGGGCGCACGGCAGGGCGACCGCCCCCAGAAGGGCGCCCAGCGCAGCGACAATCGCGAGCAATCGGGGCATCCGTTCCACCAGAAACCGCAAACCGGCAAAGCCAGCGGTCAGCTATAGCGCAGCGAAATCAAGGCGCTCAACGGTGGCGTCCGGGGGCGTGGCGGAATTGTCGGCGAGGGTGCCGTTCGTGCAACACTGCACCGGGCCGGTCCCACCCCGGCGGAATGCCGCCGAACCGGATGCGGTGGAGGGCAACTTTCGCCGAATTCCACGTTGTGCATGGTTGTGCATGGTTTCGTGCTTGTCTATGGTAGCTCTGCGACATACCGCGACCCACCAGCCCACTCTTCCGAGAGGTTTCTCTCCGGGGTGACTGTGAGCGTCGCCCGCGGACCCCCACGGCCGAAATTTACATCATCGGGCGCGGTCCGGGGCGTGACGCTTCTGGGTTGCCGGTGGATTGGGACGAAACCTCGAAGCTGGTGCCGGCCGCAAGGCTGTAACCCGGAGGCCGAAGCCCGACCCGTCCTGGCTGCTTCGTCAGCGCCGTTCGACGGGTTAGGGGCCGGTTCCGCAGGCTTCGCTCACAACGATGACGCGCCCTGGCGGCTTGTCCGTCGCGCGGGCGGCCTGGGGCGTCATGGGGATCTTGTATGGCCAAGCGCATGCTGGTGGACGCCACGCACCCGGAGGAAACCCGGGTTGCCGTGGTCAATGGGAACAGACTCGAAGACCTCGACTTCGAAATCGCCACCCGGAAGCAACTCAAGGGCAACATCTACCTTGCCAAGGTGACCCGGGTCGAGCCGTCGCTTCAGGCGGCCTTCGTGGAATATGGCGGGAACCGCCACGGCTTCCTGGCCTTCTCGGAAATCCATCCCGACTATTACCGCATCCCGATCGCCGACCGTGAGGCCCTGCTGGCCGAGGAACGCCGGCTGGAGGAGCAGGCCGAGGCCCGCGCCGAGGCCGCCGCCGACGGCGCCGTGATGGCCGAGCCGATCCGCCCGGAGATGGTGGTCGAGGAAAACTCTCCGATGCCCGGCTCCTACGCGGAGGCCGAAGGCGATGGTTTCGAGGGCGACATCCCGGCCTTCGCCACGGACGCCGGTTCGGATGAGGCCGCGGATTCGGAGGAGGCTCCGGAAGGCGCCGCCCAGGCTGAAAGCCCGGACGTCATCGGCGGGGACGAGGTCGAGGAGGCCCACCGCCGCCGCGCCCGCCCGTTGCGCAGCTACAAGATCCAGGAGGTCATCAAGCGCCGGCAGGTCATGCTGGTCCAGGTGACCAAGGAGGAGCGCGGAAACAAGGGCGCCGCGCTGACCACCTACCTGTCGCTGCCGGGCCGCTACTGCGTGCTGATGCCCAACACGGGCCGCGGCGGCGGGATTTCCCGCAAGATCACCAACCCCGCCGACCGCAAGCGTCTGAAGGACATCCTGTCCGACCTGGACGTTCCGGAAGGTATGGCGGTCATCCTGCGCACCGCGGGGCTGGAGCGCTCCAAGCAGGAAATCAAGCGCGATCTCGAATACTTGCTGCGCCTGTGGGACGACATCCGCGTCCAGACGCTGAAATCCTCCGCGCCCTGCCTCATCTATGAAGAGGCGAACCTCATCAAGCGCTCGATCCGCGATCTCTACACCGACGACATCGACGAGATCTGGGTGGAGGGCAGCGCCGGCTTCAACACCGCGCGCGACTTCATGCGCATGATGATGCCGAGCCACACCAAGCGCGTCATGCAGTACCAGGACGAGACGATCCCGCTGTTCCACCGCTATCAGGTGGAAACGCAGATCGACGCGATCCACAGCCCGGTCGTGCAGCTCCGCTCGGGCGGCTACATCGTCATCAACCCGACCGAGGCGCTGGTTTCCATCGACGTCAACTCGGGCAAGTCGACGCGCGAGCGCAACATCGAGGAAACGGCCTACAAGACCAACCTCGAAGCCGCCGACGAGGTGGCGCGCCAGCTTCGCCTGCGCGACCTCGCGGGCCTCATCGTGATCGATTTCATCGACATGGAGGAGCCCCGCAACAACGCCGCGGTGGAGCGCCGCCTGAAGGAGGCGATGAAGAACGACCGGGCGCGCATCCAGCTCGGCCGCATCTCCGCCTTCGGCTTGCTGGAGCTGTCGCGCCAGCGCCTGCGCCCGTCGCTGCTGGAAACCAACTTCGAGCGCTGCCCGCACTGCTCCGGCACCGGCGTCATCCGCTCGGTGGAGTCCGCCTCGCTGCACGTGCTGCGCGCCATCGAGGAGGAGGGCATCCGCAAGCGGTCGTCGGAGATCACCGTCTTCGTGCCGACCCGCATCGCGCTCTACATCCTCAACCAGAAGCGCGGCGAACTGACCAAGATCGAGGACCGCTACCGGTTCCGCGTCATGGTCCAGGCCGACGACACGCTGATCGCGCCGGACCTGCGGCTTGAGCGCGTGAAGGCCCGCACGCCGGAAGACGACGTGCCGCTGGTCAGCGCCGAGCGCGTGCTGGCCGAGACCGACCGCATCCTGGCCGCCGAGGCCGAGGAGGCCGAGGAGGAGGCGCCCGTCGTGGAAGCCGTCGAGGCCGAGGTGCCGGAGCGCGCCGAAGCCGCCGGGGAGAGCGAGGGCGACCGCCGCCGCCGCCGCCGCCGCCGCCGTGGCCGCGGGCGTGACCGCGAGGATGGCCGCGCGCCGTTCGGCGAGTCCGCCGAGGCGACCGAGGGCGACGAGGTCGAAGCCGATGCCGCCGATGCTGACGAGACGGCGATCGACGAGGAAGCGATCGAGCGCGCCCAGATCGAGGCTCCGGAGTTCGTCATCAGCGACGTCGATGTCGGCCCCGCCCACATCGAAGACGACGAGGACGAGGATGCCGATCTGGCCGCCTCCGAGGCGGACGACGGCGTCGACGCGTTCGAGCCGAACGGCGACGGCAATGGCGAGCGCAAGAAGCGCCGCCGCGGCAAGCGCGGTGGTCGCCGGCGGTCCCGCCAGCGCGAGGGCCTGGAGGCCGGCGAGGGCCTGCCCGCCGCCGAATCGGAAGATGGCGCCGAGGGCGAAGCGGAAGCCGAGTCCTTCCCGACCGCCGTCGAGGCCGGCCGCGCCGTCAACCCGCCGGAGCTGCCGGCGGACATGGAACCGGTCGAGTTCGACTGGGTCCTGACCAGCGCGGTGGCCGCCGAGACCGCTCCGGAAACCACGGCGGACACCGCCGCGGAGGTTCCGGCCGCGGAGGCTGCCACGGAGGAGGCTCCGGCCCGCAAGCCGCGCCGTGGCCGCGCCAAGGCGACCGCCGCGGAGGCTGCCGAGTCGGTGACGGCGGAGCCGGAAGCGGCCCCCGCCAAGCCGAAGCGCGCCGCGAAGGGCGCCGCCAAGGGTGGCAAGGCCACCGCGAAGGCCGTCGCCGTTCCGGAGGAAACCGCTCCGCAGCCGGCCAAGCCGTCGCGCAGCCGCAAGGCGAAGACCGCGGCCGTCGAGGCTGCCCCTGCCCCGGCGCCGGTTGCGGCCCCGGTCGCCGAGGAGGCGAAGAAGCGCCCGGCGCGCAAGCGCAAGACCGCGGCGGACGCTCCCGCCGAGGCCGCGCCCGCTCCGGCGCCGGTTGCGGCTCCGGTCGCCGAAGAGGCGAAGAAGCGCCCGGCGCGCAAGCGCAAGACCGCGGCGGACGCTCCCGCCGAGGCCGCACCCGCTCCGGCGGTCAGCGAGGCGCTGCCCGCCCCGGCCGACGAGCCGGCCAGCGCCAACGCCGCCCCGGAGGCCAAGCCGCGCCGGGGTTGGTGGAGCCGCTAAGCGCGCTTCATCGCCGTAAAGACTGGAAAAGGCGCCTCGCGGCGCCTTTTCCTTTTCCTGAGAACCGCGAAGGGTCCCGACCATGAGCAAGGCCTTCACCCGGGAGAACGACTCCGCCGGCGACGACGACGAGGCCGACGATCCCAAACCCTTGCCCAAGGGCGTGAAGAACTACATGACGCCCGAAGGCTTCCAGCGCATGCAGGAGGAGCTGCGCTCGCTGCTGCGCGTCGAGCGCCCGAAGGTGGTCGAGGTGGTGTCCTGGGCGGCCGGCAACGGCGACCGCTCGGAAAACGGCGACTACATTTACGGCAAGAAGCGCCTGCGCGAGATCGACCGGCGCATCCGCTTCCTGACCAAGCGCCTGGAATCGGCGGAGGTGGTGGACCCAACCCTCCAGAAGAACCGCGACCGCGTGTTCTTCGGCGCCACCGTCACCTACGCGCGGGAGGACGGGACGGAAAACACCATCACCATCGTCGGCGCCGACGAGGTGGACATGGACCGCGCCCATGTGAGCTGGATTTCGCCCATCGCCCGCGCCCTGCTGAAGGCGCAGGAAGGCGATGTGGTCGATCTGCGCACCCCCGCCGGGCTGGAGCAGATCGAGGTCGTCGCCATCCGCTATCCGGGCGACGCGGCGTAAGAAAGGCTGGGGCTACAGAAGCCCCAGCTCCTCCAGTTCGGCGCGCAGGCTGGCGGCGCCGGAGAAACGATGCGCCGTCATGCCGAGGACGCGGGCAGCCTCGACGTTGGCGGGGCTGTCGTCGATGAAATAGCAGTCCGCCGCCGCCAAGCCGTAACGGTCCAGCAGGCGTTGGAAGATCGCCGGGTCCGGCTTCACCAGCCTCTCATCGCCGGACACGATGATCCCGTCGAAGACGTTCAGGAAATCGAAGCGCCTGCGGGTCAGCGCCAGCTTCTCCGACGAGAAGTTGGTGATGGAGTAGAGCGGCGTCCCGCGCTGCTTCAGCTCCATCAGGATCTCCGGGGTCCCGGCCATGGGGCCGGGCACCATCTCCTCCCACCGCTCGTGATAGGCGCGGATCAGTTCGCGGCAGTCGGGGAACTCGGCGGTCAGGACGGCGACCGCCTCGTCCCACGGGCGGCCGCGGTCCTGCTCCAGGTTCCAGGCGGGGGTGCACACATTGTCGAGGAAGTCCTCCATCAGGTCCTCGTACCCGTCGAACAGCTCGCGGTAGAGATGCCGCGGGTCCCATTCGATGAGCACTTGGCCGATGTCGAAGACGACGGTGGTCGGCTTGGTCATCGTCATTTCTCGTCCCTGCCTCAGCCCTTGCGGGCCGCGGCGACGAGTTCCTTCATCTGGTCCAGCTTGATGGCGCCGGGGACCAGCTCGTCGCCGATGACGAAGGCCGGGGTGCCGCGGATGCCCAGCTCCTCGGCCAGCGCCTGGTTGGCGGCGATGACCTTCAGCACCTCGGGGCTGTTCATGTCCTTCTTCAGCCTGTCGGTGTCCAGCCCGACCGACTTGGCCAGCCGCTGGATCACGTCGTCGTCGAGCTGGCCGCGGTGGGCCATCAGGGCGTTGTGGAACTCCAGATACTTGCCCTGCCCGCGCGACGCCAGGGCCGCCTTGGACGCGGTCAGCGAGGCCGGGCTGAGGATCGGGAACTCCTTGAAGACGAAGCGCAGCTTGCCGTCGTCCTTGATCAGGCGCTCGGTGTCGGCCTGCACGGCCTTGCAGTAGCCGCACTGGTAGTCGAAGAACTCGACCACCGTCACGTCGCCCTTGGGGTTGCCGGCGACCGGATCGGCGGGGTTCTGGAACAGCGCCGCCTTGTTGTCGGCCAGCGCCGCCTTGGCCTTCTGCTCCTCGGCCACCTTCTGGCGCTTCTGGAGCGAGTCCACGGCCTCCAGGATGATTTCCGGGTTCTTCAGGATGTAGTCGCGCACCACCTCCTCGACGGCCTTGCGCTGCGCGTCGTCCATCGGGCTCTGCGCCTGGAGGGCGGGGGCCAGCAGCCCCGTCGGGAGGGCCAGCGCGGCGGCGAGCGCCAGGGCGGCGGGGCGGAAGCGGGTCATGTCGAACTCTCTCGTGGGGAGCCAAAACGGCGCGAATCGGGGCGATACTGTGGACCGGGACGGCGGGGTCAGGCAAGACGGCTGTGCGCCGTGCGAACGGAGGAGCCTCACTTGCCGCCCGCCTGCCCGCGGATGTCCTGGGCGCGCAGCCAGCCGGGGGAGCCGGCGGGCAGCAGCTTCTCCGCCCGCTCCGCCTGGAAGCGGGCCATCGGCTTGTCGCCGCGGGCGAAGGCCTCCTCGGCGGTGGCGTAGGCGACCATGCCGGCGTTGCCCTTCATGCTCCAGGCCTGGGCCATCAACCGCCACAGGAAGGCCGACTGCGCCTGCGTCTTGGACGCCACCTGAAGGTTGCGGAGCGCCTCGTCGGCCAGCCGGCTGTCGTTCTGCTCCATCAGGGAATGGGCCAGCGAGACGCGGATGCTGCCGGCGTCCGGCTCCAGTTCGATCGCCTTGCGGTAGGGGGCGGCGGCGTCCACCGCCCGCCCGTTCTGCAGCATCAGGTCGCCCTTCATCTCGTAAAGGAAGGCGTTCTTCGGCTCCTGGGCGATCAGCCCGTCGACCAGCGGCAATGCCTGCCGGACCTCGCCGCGCCGGAAATAGGCGTAGGCCCGGCCGTAGCGCGCCACGAAGGACGGGTCGTCCGCCTTGTAGCGGCGCAGCGCCCCGTTGGGGTCGAGATAGGCGTAGAGCTTGGCCTGGATGCGGCGGAACTCCTCGTTCCACTGCGCCGGGACCGGCTTCTTACCGGCCCGTGACCGCTCCACGAAATTGCGCACCGTCTCGATGCGCTCGCGGGTCAGCGGGTGGGTGCGGCGGTAGCCGGCGTCGCGGTCCACCAAAAGCGGATCGTCGGCGGCGCCCAGCTTCTCCAGGAAGGTGACCAGCCCCTCCGCCGAGATGCCCGACTGCTCCATGTAGGACAGGCCCGCCTGGTCGGCCGAGGATTCCTGGCTGCGCGAGAAGGACAGGAAGTTGCGCTCCGCCAGATGCTGACCCAGCATGACGCCCGCCGCACCGGCCCCGGCGTTGCCCGCGGCGATGCCGCCGACGATGCCGATGCCCATGCCGATCAGCGAGGACAGGAAGGCGTTCTCCATCGCCTCCGACCCGCGGACCAGATGGCCCCCGGCGATGTGGCCGGTTTCGTGCGCGATCACGCCGATGAGCTGCCCGGCGTCCTCCAGCCCCAGCAGCAGGCCGGTGTGCAGGAAGATGTTCTGCCCGCCCGCGACGAAGGCGTTCATGGTGTTGTCGTTGACCAGAACGATGTTCACCGCGTCCGGATCGATGCCGGCGGCCTGGAAGATTGGCCGCGCCATGTCGCGGATGATATGTTCCGTCTCGGCGTCGCTCAGGAATTGCATCTCCTGGCGCCGCTGCGCGCCCGCGGGCGGCGACCACGACAGAACCATCACGGCAACCATGGCGATGACCGAAACCAGCCTGCTGGGCTTGCGCACCGTTTCTTCCTCCGCACACCGGGACACCGGGCAGCCGGTCAAGATGCCGGCCCGGGCGCCCCATTCCACCCGCCGAATCTGGCAAGGGTTGGGCGTGATTGCCATAGCCGCATCGCTGGTGGGTGGCTGCGTCAACACGAAATACCGCACGGGCGCCCCGGCCCAAAGCTTCGTCGCGGCCGACGAGCCGCGCGCGGCGGAGATCGGGCGCGACATCATCGCCCAGGGCGGCAAGGCCGGCGACGCCGCCACCGCCATGGCGATGGCAATGGCCGTCACCCTGCCGTCGCGCGTCGGGATGACCGGCGGCGGCGTCTGCGTGGTGTTCGACGCCGCGAAGAAGGAAACCCGCACGCTCGACTTCCTCCCCCGGTCCGTCGGCGCTGGAGGGGCGGCCCAGCCCGGCTTCCTGCGCGGCGTCTACGCGCTCCAGGCCGCCACGGGGGCGATGCGCTGGGAGCAGGCCGTGGTCCCGGCCGAGCAACTCGCCCGCTCCACCCCGGTCAGCCGGGCGCTGGCCCGCGACCTCGCCGACTCCGCCGCCCGCCTGTCCGCCGACCCGGAGGCGCGCCGCGTCTTCCTGCCGACCGGCGCACCGCTGGCCGAGGGCGCGCCGCTGAGCCAGCCGGAGCTGGCCGCAACCCTGTCGCAGGTGCGCCGCAGCGGCATCGCCGCGATGTATGGCGGGCCGCTGGGTGGTGCCGTGGCCCAGGCCGCCGCCATCGACCCCGCGACCATCCGCGGCTTCCAGCCGCGCTGGACCGGCACCGCCGCCGTTCCGCTGGGCATCGTGTCGATGCATTTCGCCCAGCTTCCCGAGACCAACAACGGCGCCGCCCTGACCGCCGCCTGGAACGCCACCGCCGACCTGCCGTCCGACCAGCGCGCGGCCCGCGTGGCCCAGGCGCTGGGCGCCACCGGCAGTGGGGCCTCCACGCCCGGCGCCGGCCTCGTCGTGATCGACCATGAGGAGAACGGCGTCGCCTGCTCCTTCACCATGGGGGCACCCTTCGGCACCGGCCGCATGGTGCCGGGCACCGGCCTGCTGGGTGCCCGCGGGGTGGACGGCGCCGGCTTCGGCGCGCCCGCCCTGCTGACCAACGCCATTGTCGGCCGCACCCAGTTCGCGGGGGCGGCCAGCGCCGCCGGCAACGACGGCCCGGCCGCCGCTCCCGCCGCCCTGCTGACCGCTGCCTTGCCCGCCGCGCTGGACAAGGAACCGGGCGCCGCCATCCGCGCCAGCCGCGCCGCGAGCGGGCCGGGCCGCGCCACCTTCGTCACCTGCCAGACCTCGATGGAGAGCGGCTGGAAGGAATGCCAGATCGCCGCCGACCCACGCGCCCACGCCCTGGGCATCCTGGTCGAAACCGAGCGTTGATGTTCAGAAGTCTGGAATCATGAGCAAAGCACCCAAAGTCTCCAAACGGGGCGCCATCCCGCCCTTCTTCGTCATGGAAGTGATGCGCGCCGCTGCCGAGCGCGAAGCCGCCGGCCTTGAGGTCCTGCACATGGAGGTCGGGCAGCCCTCGACCGGCGCGCCGAAGGGCGTGCTGGAGGCCGCCCACCGCATGCTCGACGCCGACGTGCTGGGCTACACCGGCGCGCTGGGCATCCCGGCGCTGCGGGCGGCCATCGCCGGCTGGTACCGCGAGCGTTACGGGATCGACGTGCCGGAGCGGCGCGTGGTGGTCACCACCGGCTCCTCGGGGGCCTTCCAGCTCGGCTTCCTGGCGGCCTTCGATCCGGGCGACCGCGTCGCCATGGCCTCGCCCAGCTACCCGGCTTACCGCCACACCTTGACCGCCATCGGGGTCGAGCCAGTGGAACTGCCGACCGGGCCGGAGCACCGCTTCCAGCCGACCATCGAATTGCTGGAACAGCTCGACCCGCCCATCCAGGGCCTGATCGTCGCCAGCCCGGCCAACCCGACCGGCACGATGCTGAGTCGCGAAGAGCTGACCGCGCTCGCCAGCTGGTGCGACGCCAAGGGCGTGCGCCTCGTCTCCGACGAGATCTACCACGGGCTGACGTACGGGCCGGAGGCCGTCACCGCCGCGGAGGTCAGCGACAGCGCGCTGGTGGTGAACAGCTTCTCCAAGTATTTCTCGATGACCGGCTGGCGGCTCGGCTGGATGATCGTTCCGGACGACCTGATCCGCTCGGTCGAATGCCTCGCCCAGAACCTGTTCATCTCCGCCCCCAGCCTGTCGCAGGCCGCCGCGGTCGCCGCCTTCACCTGCACCGAGGAACTGGACGGCCACGTCGCTCGTTACGCCCGCAACCGCGAGCTTCTGCTGAGGGAACTGCCGAAGGCCGGGTTCGACAAGCTGGCTCCGGCCGACGGCGCCTTCTACATCTACGCCGACGTGACGGAGATGACCGACGACAGCGAGGCCTTCTGCAAGCGAATCCTGGCGGAGACCGGCATCGCCTGCACCCCAGGCGTCGACTTCGACCCGGCCCGCGGCCTCCGCTTCGTGCGCTTTAGCTTCGCCGGCTCGGAGGAGACCATCGCCGAAGCGGCCCGGCGGCTGATCGCCTGGAAAAAGTAAGGAGCCCTTGCCCTATCCCTTCTCCCCCCTGGGGAGAAGGTTAAGGATGAGGGGGGCGCCGAAGGCGCGCCAAGTGGGCGACACAACCACTCTCCCGCCCTGCCGGGCGTAACGCCCCCTCACCCAACCCTCTCCCCAGGGGGGGAGAGGGCTTCAACCTCAGTACGCGTATTCCTTGAACACCGGATCAACGCTGCCGCCCCAGGGACCGTTGAACTTCTCCAGAAGCTCGTCGGCGGGGGTCTGGCCGGACTCGGCGATGTCGAGCAGCGTGTTCAGGAAATGCGCCTCGTCGTCGCCCCAGTTGTCGTTGCGGGCGCGGCGCGCCAGACCGCCGCGGGCGATCTCCAGCACCTCGAGCGCGACCTCCCGCACCGTGCGGCCGCGGAAGGGGGTGCGCAGGGCGTGGCGCGGCACCTCGGCGCGCAAGTGGGCGCGCTCCTCCGTCGTCCAGCCCTTCACGAGGTCCCAGGCGGCGTCGAGCGCCTGGCTGTCGTAGAGCAGCCCGACCCACAGGGCCGGCAGGGCGCACAGGCGGCGCCAGGGGCCGCCGTCGGCGCCGCGCATCTCCAGATACTTCTTCAGACGCACCTCGGGGAAGGAGGTGGTCATGTGGTCGGCCCAGTCGGTGATCAGCGGGACCTCGCCCGGCAACGCCGGCAGGCGGCCCTGCATGAAGTCGCGGAAGGACTGGCCGGAGGCGTCGATGTAGGTGCCATCGCGGTAGACGAAGTACATCGGCACGTCGAGCAGGTAGTCCACGTACCGATCGAACCCGAAGCCGTCCTCGAACACGAAGGGCAGGTCGCCGGTGCGGTCGGGGTCGGTGTCGGTCCAGATGTGGCTGCGGAAGCTCTGGAAGCCGTTCGGCTTGCCCTCGGTGAAGGGCGAGTTGGCGAACAGCGCCGTGGCGATGGGCTGAAGCGCCAGGCTGACCCGGAACTTCTTCACCATGTCGGCTTCCGACGCGAAGTCCAGGTTCACCTGCACGGTGCAGGTGCGCATCATCATGTCCAGGCCGAGATTGCCGCGCTTGGGCATATAGTCGCCCATGATCTTGTAACGGCCCTTGGGCATCCAGGGGATCTCGTCGCGCCGCCACTTCGGCTGGAAGCCGAGACCCATCATGGCGATGCCCAGTTCGCCCCCAATCTCCTTCACCTGATCGAGGTGACGGTGCACCTCGGCGCAGGTCTGGTGCAGGGTCTCCAACGGCGCGCCGGACAGCTCCACCTGCCCGCCCGGTTCCAACGTGATGTTCGCCATGCCCTGGGTCAGGGCGATCAGGTTGCCCTTCTCCTCCACCGGGTCCCAGCCGAAGCGCTGCAGGCGGGTCAGCAGTTCACGGATCCCGTCCGGCCCCTCGTAAGGCAGCGGCCGGTGGTCGGAGACGCGGTAGGCGAATTTCTCGTGCTCGGTCCCGATGCGCCACTGGTCGGCCGGCTTGCTGCCGGATTCCAGATAAGCCGCCAGCTGGCGGCGGTCGGTGATCGGTTCACCACGCGTCTGCGGAGGTGCGGACATGGAAGCTCCCGCTTTCAAAAAGTCAAAACTGGCCAACGAGTCAAACGGCCCGCCTCGGAACAGCGGCGCGTCGAGCGGCCCTTACTCCCCGACGGTGGGGTCGGCCGGCGCGCGGAAGGGCGGTCGGGTGTCGCCCCCGTCCGCCGTCCAGTCCCCCGCAAGGGCCTGCCAGCAGGCGAGCGCCGCGACCACCGCCGTGTCGGCCCGGAGAATGCGGGGCCCCAGACCGACGGGAACAACAAAGGGGAGTTTGCAAATTTCGTCAAGTTCGGACTGCGCAAAGCCGCCCTCCGGCCCGATCAGGAAGGCGGCGGGGCCGCGTGGACGGTCGCGGACGGCCTCCGCGATGGGGCGTACGTTCCCGGCCTCGGCGCACAGGTACAGCGTACGTTCAGCCGGCCAGCCGGCCAGCGCCTTGTCCAGTGGCAGCGGGTCGGCCATCTCCGGCACGGTCAGCCGCTCCGACTGCTCGGCGGCCTCGATGGCGTTGGCGCGCAGGCGATCGGTGTTGACGCGGTTGGGGTCGGTGCGGCGGGTGAAGACCGGCCACAGCCGCGACACGCCCAGTTCGCTGGCCTTCTCCGCCACGAAATCGATGCGCCCGCGCTTGATCGGGGCGAACAGCAGCCAGAGGTCCGGCCCGGCCGCCTGAAGACGCCGCTGCGCGGTCACGGTGAGCGAGCACCAGCCCTTGCCGAAGCCGTCGATGGCGGCCAGCCACTCGCCGTCCCGCCCGTTGAAGACGGCCACGACGTCGCCCTTGTCGAGCCGCAGGACATGGCGCAGGAAATGCGCCCGCTCGTGGTCGAGCCCCACCGCCTGCCCCTCGCCGAGGGGGCTGTCCACATAGAGGCGGGTCTTCGGTTGGTTTGACATGGCGCGAGGTCTCCGGTGTGCGGCGCCGACTATAGCGATAACGCTTCGGGGCGGAAACGGCCCAGCCTTGCGGGGACCCACCCCCGCCGCTACCTTGCCCCCGGCTTCTTCCATTCCCCTTTCCCGAGTCCGCCATGACCAGCCCCGCCTCCCCCGCTCCCGGCGAATTCACCGACATCCGGCGCGGCGACTGGATCGACCGCTTCGCCCCGGCGGCGGTCCGTCCCTATCTGCGGCTAGCGCGGCTGGACCGGCCCATCGGCACATGGCTGCTGCTGTTTCCTGGCTGGTGGAGCATCGCGCTGGCCGGATCGGGGCCGATTCCCGACCTCTGGATGATGGCGCTGTTCGCAATCGGCGCCGTGGTCATGCGCGGGGCGGGCTGCACGGTCAACGACATCCTCGACCGCGACTTCGACGCGATGGTGGAACGCACGCGGACGCGCCCGATCCCCTCCGGACAGGTGTCGGTGAAACAGGCGCTGGCCTTCCTCGCCGTCCAGCTCCTCATCGGGTTGGCGGTGCTGGTGCAGTTCAATCCGCTCACCATCGGGCTGGGCGTGCTGTCGCTGGCGCTGGTCTTCACCTACCCGCTGATGAAGCGTATCACCTGGTGGCCGCAGGCTTTCCTGGGTTTGACCTTCAACTGGGGCGCCCTGATGGGCTGGACCGCGGTGCGCGGCAATCTCGAATGGCCGGCGCTGGCGCTGTACGCCGCGGGGATCGTCTGGACTCTGGGCTACGACACCATCTACGCCCACCAGGACAAGGAGGACGACGCGCGAATCGGCGTGAAGTCCACCGCTCTGCGGTTGGGCGACCAGAGCAAGATCTGGATCTACGGCTTCTACACGCTGACCTTCGTGGGGATCGGCATCGCCGGGCGTCTGGCCGGGCTGGGCGGGCTGTTCCTGCCGCTGCTCTCCCTGGCCGCGCTGCATCTGTCCTGGCAGGTCGCGACCTGGAACCCCGACGATCAGACGGATTGCCTGAAGAAGTTCAAGTCGAACCGCTGGTTCGGCTGGCTGGTGCTGGCGGCCTTCCTGGCCGGGACGATCTAGACGGAGGGAGGTTTCAGCGCGTCAGCTCGGCGACGGTGCTGTCGCCGGAGCCCGGCTTGCGCGGCGGCAGGACCGCACGGATGCCCTCGGTGGAGGCCACCATCTCGACGCCTTTCTGCGCGGCCGGCTGGGTCGGCTTGCGGGCCGGCAGCACGGCGGTCACCACCGGCGGAACCATCTTCGCGGCGGTGCCCTTGCCGGAGAGGGTGAGGGACGCGGTCAGCACCTGCGGCTTGCGGCCCGGAACGGCGACGGCTTGCCCTTTCAGGGAGGCCTCCATCAGGCGCGGCCCGGCGGCGGGCTTGGGTGTGGCGCGGCCCTGCGGAGCCACGGCGAAGGTGCTGCCGATGCCGGCACCCCGGGAATCGGCTTGGCGGATTTCCGCCTCCTCGCCCTCCGGCAGGATGAAGCCGTAGGTGGTGTAGACGCGCAGGCCGAGCTGGTCCGACGGCTCGTGCCAGACGCGGACGGCCGACCAGTCGTTGCGCGGCGACACGTCGACCACGCGCATGTTGCGACGGAGGCCACGGCCGTCGAGCCAGGAGTGATCGACCTCGATGGTGCGGCGATCGATGATGTGGCTGACCAGGGAGACATGGCCGCGGCCCAACCGCTGCGACCGTTTGAAGACGAGGACGGAACCGAGCGCCGGGCGCTGGTCACGCTCGTATTGTTGGTTGGCGG
The DNA here is from genome assembly GCF_014596085.1 of Azospirillum tabaci. Classification (GTDB taxonomy): domain Bacteria; phylum Pseudomonadota; class Alphaproteobacteria; order Azospirillales; family Azospirillaceae; genus Azospirillum; species Azospirillum tabaci. The sequence continues at coordinate 28,149 of NZ_JACCJY010000036.1, read as the reverse complement.
CGGCGTTCCACCACGTCCAGGCATCGCCCCGGATGTCGAAATCCGATATGGAGCGCACCGTGCGGACGCAATCCCCGTCCTGGGCCTGGGCTTGGGATATGGTGAACGGGCTAAGAGCGATGAACGCCGCGAACGATGCGCAGAGTGCAATCCCTTTCGACCGCATATCAGCCCCATGCCCTTTGTTTTTCTCCTTTCGAACGGGTAACACGGGACAGCAGGTGTGTCTACTCCGTTTGAATTATGTAACCAAAACCGGTTGTGGATAGATCATCCACCCCCGCGCAGCTCCGGTGAGAGTCCAGTTATGAACAACTTTTCTCAAATCGACTTCATTCGCTCCAACACGGTCGTAACGCGGACTCCTCTGCTGCCCGAAATCGCGCTGCATCTGGCGACGGAAATCACGCCGCTGTGGGAAGCTACGGAGGATTCTTTGAAAGAGTCCAATGTGCCGCCGCCCTACTGGGCCTTTGCTTGGCCGGGCGGTCAGGCGGTGGCGCGGCTCGTGCTCGACCGGCCGGAGCTGGTGGCGGGCAAGTCGGTGCTGGATTTCGCCGCCGGCACCGGACTGGTCGGCATCGCCGCGATGATGGCCGGGGCGGCGCGCGTTCAGTCCTGCGACATCGACCGCTTCGCCCTGGCGGCCATCGCCCTGAACGCCGAATCCAACGGAGTCGACGTGAAGGCGGTCAGCGCCGATCTGGTGGACCGCCCCCTGCCCGGCATCGACGTCGTCCTGGCGGGCGACGTCTGCTACGAGAAGCCGATGGCCGACCGGGTGACCGCCTGGCTGCGCGGAATCGCCGCAACCGGCACGCTGGTCCTGCTGGGCGATCCGGGCCGCGCCTATGTCCCGCTCAGCGGAATCGAGCGGGTCGCGCAGTACAGCGTCCCGACCTCCCTGGAGTTGGAGGACCGCGAGATGCGCGAGACGACGATCTGGCGCCTGCTGCCGGAGGCCTGAGTCATGACCACGACCGCTCCGCGCAAGGGCGCCACCCGCATGGCCGACATCCCGCCGGAGGTGCTGGCCGACCTGAACGCGGGCCGGCGCGAGACCGCCACGCTGGCCGAATCGCTCGCCATCGACTTCGCCGCCCTGCTGGCCGCGGCCGTTCCGGAAGCCGCGGGCGCCGTGTCCTTCGACCCGAAGGAGGGCGTGACCCGGCGCATGGCGGCGGCGGGGAGCGCGGCCGTCGAGCGCCTCGGCCTGGAGGCCGTGGAGCGGCTGGCCGTCCACCCCTCCGACACGGTGCGCGGCTGGGCCTGCTACGCACTGGCGGCGGCCCCCGGCCTGACTCTGGCGGAGCGGCTGGTGCGCGTCCGCCCGCTGGCCGACGACCCGCATTTCGGGGTGCGCGAATGGGCGTGGCTGGCGTTGCGCCCGCACATCGCCGCCGCCCTCGACGAGGCGTTGGCCCTCCTCGCGCCCTGGACCGCCGAACCGTCGGAGCGGCTGCGCCGTTTCGCCAGCGAGGCGACCCGCCCGCGCGGCGTCTGGTGCGGCCACATCGGCGCGCTGAAGACCGACCCGGCGCGCGGCCTGCCGGTCCTCGACCCGCTGCGGGCGGACGGCGCGCGCTACGTCCAGGATTCGGTCGCCAACTGGCTGAACGACGCGGCGAAGAGCCAGCCCGGCTGGGTGCAGGCCCTCTGCGCCCGCTGGGAAATGGACAGTCCCGACCCGGACGCCACCCGCCGCATCGTCCGCCGCGCCCTGCGCAGCGTGAAGGAACCCGCGTGAGGCGGCACCTCCCCCCTTGACGCGGCGCCCTCCAGGCCGATGCTAAGCGCCCTCTCTTGATCCGACCCCATCGCATCCGAACGGACCCTCGACCATGCCCTACACCTCGTTGCGCGACTTCATCGACCGGCTGGAGAAGGCCGGGCGGCTGGTGGTGGTCCGGGAGCCGGTGTCCACGGCGCTGGAGATGACCGAGATCCAGACCCGCCTGCTCGCCGAAGGCGGCCCGGCGGTGCTGTTCGAGAACGTCATCAAGGCCGACGGCACCCGTTCGGAGATGCCGGTGCTGGTCAACCTGTTCGGCACGGTGGAGCGCGTCGCCTGGGGCATGGACCGCGAGCCGCACGAGCTGCGCGGCGTCGGCGAGACGCTGGCCTTCCTGAAGCAGCCGGAGCCGCCGGGCGGCTTCCGCGAGGCGATGGAGCTGATCCCGCTCGCCAAGACCGTGCTGTCGATGAAGCCAAAGACGGTCGGCTCCGCCCCCTGCCAGGAGGTGGTGCTGACCGGCGACCAGATCGATCTCGGCCGCCTGCCGGTGCAGAGCTGCTGGCCGGGCGAGCCGGCCCCACTCATCACCTGGCCGCTGGTCGTCACCAAGGGGCCGACCGGCAAGCGCGAGGACGACTTCAACCTCGGCATCTACCGGATGCAGGTGCTGGGGAAGAACAAGACGATCATGCGCTGGCTGAAGCACCGCGGCGGTGCGCAGCACCATCATCGCTGGCAGGCCAGCGGCAAGCGCGAGCCGCTGCCCTGCGCGGTGGTCCTCGGCGCCGATCCCGGCACCATCCTGGCCGCCGTCACGCCGGTGCCGGACACGCTGTCGGAATACCAGTTCGCCGGCCTGCTGCGCGGCAAGAAGGTCGAGCTGGTGGACTGCAAGACCGTGCCGCTGAAGGTGCCCGCCCAGGCCGAGATCATCCTGGAAGGCCATGTCAGCCTGGACGAGTACGCCGACGAGGGGCCCTACGGCGACCACACCGGCTATTACAACTCGGTCGAGCCCTTCCCGGTCTTCACCGTCACGGCGATGACCATGCGGCGCAACCCGATCTACCTCTCCACCTTCACCGGCCGCCCGCCCGACGAGCCGTCGGTGCTGGGCGAGGCGCTGAACGAAGTCTTCATTCCCCTGCTGACCCAGCAGTTTCCGGAGATCGTGGATTTCTGGCTGCCGCCGGAAGGCTGCTCCTACCGGATCGCGGTGGTCAGCATGAAGAAGGCCTATCCCGGCCACGCCAAGCGCGTGATGATGGGGGTCTGGTCCTTCCTGCGCCAGTTCATGTACACGAAATGGGTGATCGTCGTGGACGACGACATCGACGCGCGGAACTGGAAGGACGTGATGTGGGCGATGAGCACCCGCATGGACCCGGCCCGCGACATCACGGTGATCGAGGGCACTCCCATCGACTATCTGGACTTCGCCAGTCCCGAGTCGGGCCTGGGCGGCAAGGTCGGGCTGGACGCCACCAACAAGTGGCCGCCGGAGACCAAGCGCGAATGGGGCCAGAAGATCCGCATGGACCAGGGCGTGGTCGACGAGGTGTCGCGCAAATGGGCGTCCTACGGTCTTCCGGGCAGCGGGACCCCGATCTGGAAGTGAGGCGTTAAGGGACGTCCCGCTTCTTCCAAGGAGTCCCGCCATGCCCAGCGACACCGACCACCCCATTGGCCGCCCCATCGCCACCGTCCGCCTGGTCTTCCGTGACGGTGGCGAAACCGCCGGGAACCTGTCGGTGGCCGAGCGGGCGGGAAGCAACCTGTTCGTGGCGTCGGACGAGGGCGCGCGGATCGTCCACATGGCCGCCGAAGACGGCGGCACTCTCTACCGCCAGGACGCCGTCTATCCCCTGGCGGATTTCTTCGCCCTGCCGGTGACGATCCCAGGGGAGGACGAGGCGGACATCGAAGGCATGACCATCGCCGACGGTTGGCTGTGGGTCACCGGCTCCCACGCGCTGGCCCGCAAGAAGCCGGGGCGCGACGAGAGCAGCATCGAGAAGGCGCTGGAGCGGCTGACCGAGGTGCGCTGCGACCCCAACCGCTTCCTGCTCGGCCGTGTCCCGCTGGTCACCGAGGCGGGCGGGCGCCTCACCCCGGTCCGCCGCGACGGGAAGCGGACGGCCGGTTGCCTGAAGTTCCGCAAGGGCGGCAACGCGCTGACCAAGGCGCTGGCGGAGGACGAGCATCTGGCCCGCTTCGTCGCCGTGCCCGCCAAGGAGAACGGCTTCGACGTGGAAGGGCTGGCCGCCCATGGCGACCGGGTCTGGTTGGGGCTGCGCGGCCCGGTGCTGCGCGGCTGGGCCTGCATTCTGGAACTGGCGGTGGAGGACCACCCGGACGTCGAGGAGCGCCTGCGGCTGCGCCCCATCGGGCCGAACGGCGAGAAGTACCGCAAGCACTTCGTCGATCTGGATGGGCTGGGCATCCGCGAACTGACCTTCGACGGGGAGGATCTGGTGATCCTGGCCGGGCCAACGATGGACCTCGACGGTCCCGTCAGCCTATGGCGCTGGACCGACGTCCTGTCCGTCACCCACGAGACCGTCATCCCGCGCGACCGGCTCGTCCATCTGCTGAATCTCCCCCACGGCAAGGGCGACGACCACGCGGAGGGCATCGCATGCGTCCGCCGCGACGGCGCCCCGCCCGCCCTTCTGGTGGTCTACGACAGCCCGTCCAAGACGCGCCTTCACGACGCCGGCACCACCGCCGACCTGTTCGCCCTGCCCTCCCGCTACGATCCGGCCAACGCTTCCCTCGCGTGAACATCGTTCTTGAATGGGCAACAATCAGTGCATAAATAAGCGGATTATCCCAACCGAGGACATCGCTATTCTTGGCCTCAGACGACAACGGCCCCGGCGCGGGGCACCACGCTGAGACAAGGAGACCAAGCCATGAACGCCACCATCGACAACCGCACCGCCCCCTACGCCGCCTTCCTGCTGCGCGTCAGCCTGGGCCTTCTCTTCATCGCCCACGGCCTGATCCTGAAGGTCGTCACCTTCGGCATCGCCGGCACGGTCGGATACTTCGAGAGCCTCGGCTATCCCGGCCTCTTCGCCTATCTGGTGATCCTCGGCGAGATCGGCGGCGGCCTGCTGCTGGTGGCCGGCGTCTTCACCCGCTGGATTTCGCTGGCCCTGCTGCCGATCATGATCGGCGCGACGCTCCAGCACACCGGCAACGGCTGGGTCTTCTCGGCCCAGGGCGGCGGCTGGGAGTTCCCGGTGTTCTGGACCGTGCTGCTCGGCGTGCAGGCCCTGCTGGGCGACGGCGCCTTCGCCCTGAAGCTGCCGACCGCCGGCCGCAGCGCCCTTCAGAGCCGGCTGGCCTGACCCTGAAGCGGACATGACGAACGGCGCGCGGGCGGGCACCAGCCCCCCGCGCGCCGCCGCGTTTGCGCCCGGACCGCGCCCGACCTGAGGCGATATGCCCCTTCCTCTTCTTCTCCGGGCTCCCATTTGCTAGACAAGCCGGAGACCTAGCGGAGACCGTAATGCCCGTTTCGACCACCTCGCAACCCGCCTCTCAGCCCGACGTGCTGACCCTGCTGGACGATTTGATCCGCAAGGCGAAGGGTGCCGGGGCCGACGCCGCCGACGCCGTGCTGTTCGACAGCGCCTCCCTGTCGCTGAGCCAGCGTTTCGGCAAGACGGAGAAGCTGGAGCGGTCCGAGTCGGGCGACCTGGGGCTGCGCGTCTTCATCGGCAAGCGGCAGGCCATCGTCTCCTCCACCGACCGCAGCGCCAAGGCGCTGGACGAGTTGGTGGAGCGCGCCGTCGCCATGGCCCGCGTGGTGCCGGAGGACCCCTTCTGCGGTCTCGCCGACCCGGAGCAGATCTACACCACCCTTCCGGACCTCGACGTGTGCGACCCGTCGGAACCCTCGGCGGAGCTGCTGATCGAACGCGCCCGCATCGCCGAGGAGGCCGCCCTGGCGGTCGAGGGGGTGACGAACTCCGAAGGGGCCGACGCGGGGTGGAGCCGCTCCACCATCGCCATCGCCGCGTCCAACGGCTTCACCGGCAGCTACGGCGTGTCGCGGCAGTCCCTGTCGGCCTCGGTTCTCGCCGGGACGGGCACGGGGATGGAGCGCGACTACGACTATGACAGCAAGGTCTACGGCTCCGACCTGCGCGACCCGGCGTCGATCGGGCGCGAGGCCGGCGAGCGGGCCATCCGCCGCCTGAATCCGCGCCGGGTCAAGAGCTGCAAGGTGCCGGTGGTGTTCGACCCCCGCGTCTCGCGCGGGTTGCTGGGGCATCTGACCGGCTCCATCAGCGGGCCGAGCATCGCGCGGGGCACCAGCTTCCTCAAGGACAAGATGGGGCAGCGGATCTTCGCCGCCGGCATCACCATCGTGGACGACCCGCATGTGAAGCGCGGCCTGCGCTCCCGCCCCTTCGACGCGGAGGGCGTCGCCACCACCCGCCGCAACCTGATCGAGGACGGGCACCTGACCACGTGGCTGCTCGATCTGCGTTCGGCCCGCCAGCTCGGCCTGTCGACGACCGGCCACGCGGCGCGCGGCACCTCCGGTCCGCCGGGCCCGGCCCCGGCCAACGTCTACATGGTTCCAGGCGCCAAGAGCCGTGAGGAGCTGCTGGCCGAGATCCCCAACGGCTTCTACGTGACGGAGCTGATGGGGACGGGCGTCAACGGGGTGACCGGCGACTACAGCCGGGGTGCGGCCGGCTATTGGATCGAGAACGGCCAGATCGCCTATCCGGTGACCGAACTGACCATCGCCGGGAACCTGAAGGAGATGTTCCTGAACCTGGAGCCGGCCAGCGACCTGGAGCTGCGCTTCGGCATGGACGCCCCGACCATCCGCATCGACGGTCTGACCATCGCCGGGCTGTGAGCGCAACGGGAGGCGCCGCAAGGCGCCCCCTCTTCCTGTCAGCGGACCACGCCGCGGACGATGTCGGCGATGGTGCCGTGCACCGCATCCAGAATCAGCATGTCCGCGCCGGCCAGGATGCACTCCCAGCCGTTCATGCACATGGGCACCCGCTGGCGCAGCTCGATGGGCGCCACCTTTTTGGCGATGCCCGGCGGCAGCGGCTGGCCGCGCGCCAGCTTCTTCGCGATCCCCGGCGGCAGGGCCGTCGCCCCGACCGGATGGGCGGAGAAATAGTCCCGGATGATCGTCACCTCGCCGCGGGACACCGACCCTCTGGAGTCGTGCTTTTTGGAACCCTGCCCTCTGGAGTCGTGCCCTTTGGAATCGTACGACGGCTCACCCTGCGGCTTGCCGTGCCCACCGCCGGGACCGCCGGCCCAGTCGGGCTTGTCCGCCAGCGCCGGAGTGGCAATGCACAGCACCGCCAGAAGCGCCAGCGAGGCACGCCCGCTCCAACGCCGCACCCGATCCCCGTTCATGATCCGCATTCCCTTGCCTGCCGAATTTGAGCCGCAAACACATCCCGCGGCCCTACCCCTATCGGATTAGCCGCAAGCTCCGCCGCCCGCCTGTGGTAAGGACGGGATATCAGACCGTCACGCTCACCGGACCGCCGGCACCACGCACCGAGAGGTTGGGCAGGAAATCCCGGAACAGCGACAGGCTCTTCAGGTCGGAGACGTACCCCGTGCCCTCGCCACCCATCGTCTTTCCACCGATGCTCTTCATCACCTCGGCGGTCTGCGCGCCCTGGGCCTCCAGCGCGTCCTTCAGAACGGAGGCCAGCGCACTGCCGTAGCCCAGCCGCTCCATCTTCCCGCCCGTCTCCTGAACCGTTTTCTCGTAGCTGTACTGAAGCGCCGCCCGCTGGACCGACCAGTTGACCGACTCCTTCTCCTCCTGGCTGGCCTCGTCGAGGAACTTCACCCCGGCGCGGTAGGCGGCGGCCTTGTCGGTGCCGAGAGGGTCGGCGGCGTCCATTGCCTCCTTCTGCTGACGGGCCATGATGGATTGCGCCGCCTGCTGCTCGTTCTTGGAGAAGGTCCCGTCCTTGTTGCTGGCGATGGCGTGGAGGCTGCGCCGGTCGAAGCCGCCGAACAACCGGTCCATGTCCTTTCCGGTCGGGTCGGAGTAGTTCACCCCCTTGCCTTCCTTCGCCATGGCCGTGTAGGTGGCGTCCAGCGAGTCGCGGGCGTCCTGGATGACCTTTGCGAAGCCCTGGAGCCCCGGCGTCTGGCTGGTGGTCAGCACCGTGGCGGGCGGCGGCGGCAGGCCGGCGGCCTCGGCCTCCTCCTTGGCGGAGGGCTCGAGGTCTTTGCCACCTGGGCGGCTCTTGTCGACCTCACCGCGCCCGATGCCGGGGATGTCCACGTCCGCGGCGTACTGCGCGAGACCATTTGCGTAAAGCTTGGCCTCGAAGCCCAGGTCATACATAAGCTTGGCGGCGGCCTTTCCCTTCTCATTGTCCGGTGACAGCAACCCACCCTCGCCGCCTTCCGCTTCCGCGCCGAAATCCAGTTTTTCGAACGCGTCCTCTCCCTTTGTCGCGAAATACCTGAAGGCATTCCCCTTGATCTTGTTCGGGTCGCCACCGACGGTCTCCATCATCTCGCGGTCGATGTCCGCCGCCTCCGCGCGGAAGACGGCATTGGCCGGAGCCATCGCCGCCTGAAACGCCTCGGTATCCTCGTCCTTCCCAAAGGCGGCGAAAGCGGCGGTCCGCGCCTCGTTCAGGGCCGACATGGCCTTGTCCATGCGCTCCGTCTTGGTCTTGAAGGCCTTTTCAGCCGCCCCGAGCTTCTCCGCCCAGGCCTTGTCCTCCTCATCCTCGGGCCGCTCCTTGATGAAGCGGTCCTTCACGGCGTTGGTCGCCATTTGGCGCAGTCCCAACGCCACGTCCTTCTCGGTCATCTTGCCGGACTTGACGAAGTCTTCCAGCATCGCGCGTCCCTTGGAGCCGATGGACGCGAAGACCTTCCCCGCCACGCCGGTCAGCGACTTCGCCAGTCCGCTGAGCTCCACGCTGTCCTCTCCCTTCAAGGCGGCCAGGGCCGCGGCGCCCGCGGAGGACCCGGCGTCGGAGGCCGCCTTCCACGTCCCCTCCGCTTCGGCGGCACCAGCGGCGGGCTTCCATTTGGTGGTGGTCGCGGCGGCGCTGGCTGTGGTGGCCGAAAACAGGGCGTTGATCGACGTGGACATGGCTTCCCCCTTGCGGTCCCGCCTGAGCCGCGGGGCCTTGATCCTTAGAGACCGAAGTAATTATTGAATGCTCCCAAGTAATTTTCCCAAGAGACCCCTTAACGGAGTCTTAAAACACTGTTCAGCGCGCCAGCACCGGCAGAACCCACGGCGCCAGCGCGATCTCCACCGGCAGGCGGGCGATCACGTCGCCGTCGCCCTGCACGGGCTCGCCCGCCGGCCCGTCGATGACCACCCGGCGGCCCGGCAGGATGCGGTAGTCGGGGAAGCGCGGCAGCCGCCCGGCGGTGACACCCCAGAGGTAGCGCAGGGCGTTCCCACGCCCCGCCCGTGGGAACAGGCAAACGTGCAGCCGCGGGTCGGTCAGCCGCGCATCGGGCGCGCAGACGAAGCGCCCCCCGTAGAAATGCCCCTTGGCGACGATGACGGAGGCGACCTCCACCGGCTCCGCGCCGTCCACCGCCACGCGGTAGGGGCCGCCACCGCCCGCGGCGATCCGGGCCAGCGTTTCCACCGCGTAGGCGCCCTTGCCGATCAGCCGCTTCAGCCGTGTGTCCACCCCCTCCACGACACGGGCGTCCAGGCCGGCGCCGGCCATCATGGCGAAGGCGCGGCCATTCGCCACACCCAGATGCACCGGCAGCGGCCGCCCCTCCGCCAGCACCCGCGCCACGCCCTCCGCGTCCAGCGGCAGGCCCAACTCATGGGCCAGCACGTTGGCGGTGCCCAGCGGCACGATGCCCAAGGGAATCGCCGCCTCCCCGCGTCCGCGCGCCCCCAGACCGTTGACCACCTCGTTGATGGTGCCGTCGCCGCCCGCGACGACCACCGCGTCGAAGGCGCCGGGCGCCACCGCGCGGGCCATCGCCTCTGCGTCGCCGCGCCCGCCGGTGGCCTGAAGCGTCACCGCGGCCCGATGGCGCTGCTCCAGCCGCTCCAGCACCGCGCCCAGACGGCGGGCCCGGCGGGCGCCGGCCACCGGGTTGTGGATCACCAGAAGACGCCGCCGGGTCGCCGCGGCCGGCCCGGACGTCTCAGGCACCGATTCGCCCCCATTCGCTGCGCCGGCACCCAATGTGACCATACTGTTTCAGTTTTGATAAAGTCATTTTTCGCCTTTGTTTCACTGACAAGAAGTCTCATTGAAATCACCGCTCCCAACAGATGCGAGCACTCGAAATCATTGTCAAGATAATGACCCGCAGATATACGGGATGTGTTTCAACGAACCCTTGCCGGAACGGCGATGGAGCGGGGCATGAGCGCATCACGCGACGTCAAGCAGTACCGCAGCATCTGGATCTCCGACGTCCATCTGGGCACGCGGGGATGCAGGGCGGAGTACCTTCTCGATTTCCTGAAGCACAACGAGTCCGACCATCTCTATCTCGTCGGCGACATCGTGGACGGCTGGCGGCTGCGCAAGACCTGGTACTGGCCGCAGGCGCACAACGACGTGGTGCAGAAGATCCTGCGCCGGGCGCGCAAGGGCGTGCAGGTCTATTACATCCCCGGCAACCACGACGAGGCCGCCCGCGATTACACCGGCCTGCAGTTCGGCGGGGTCCATGTGGTGGAGGAGATGATCCACGTCACCGCCGACGGGCGGCGGCTCCTGGTCACCCACGGCGATCGCTTCGACGTGGTGGTGAAATACGCCCGCTGGCTGGCCTTCATCGGCGACAACGCCTACGTGGTTCTGCTCCAGGCCAACACGCTGTTCAACTGGGTCCGCCGCAAGCTGGGCTTCCCCTACTGGTCGCTGTCCGCCTTCCTGAAGCACAAGACGAAGACGGCGGTCGAGTTCATCGGCAACTACGAGACCGCTCTCGGCGACGAGGCCCGGCGCCGCAAGGTGGACGGCGTTGTCTGCGGCCACATCCACACCGCGGAAATCCGCGACATGGAAGGAATCCTCTATTGCAACGACGGCGACTGGGTCGAGTCCTGCACCGCCTTGGTCGAGCATCCCTGCGGCCGGCTGGAGATCATCGATTGGGCGGCGGACATCCGCCGGCGCGCCGCGACGACGCTGCCCGCCCGCATCCCGGCCAAGGAAAAGGCGAAGGAGAAGGCGCCCAAGGAGTCGGTTGCGGCGTGAACATCCTGATCGTCTCCGACGCCTGGCTCCCCCAGGTCAACGGCGTGGTGCGCACCATCGGCACCGTCCGCTCGGAGTTGGAGGCCATGGGCCACCGCGTGGAGGTGATCGGCCCCGACCGCTTCCGCACCGTGCCGATGCCCACCTACCCGGAAATCCGGCTGGCGCTGGGGGCTGGGCGGCGGCTGCACGCCTTGATCGACGCGCTGCGCCCCGACTGCATCCACATCGCGACCGAAGGGCCGCTGGGCTTCGCCGCCCGGCGCTACTGCCTCAGCCGCGGCAAGCCCTTCACCACCGCCTACCACACCCGCTTTCCGGAATATGTGCGCGACCGGGCGCCGGTGCCGCTGGCGCTCAGCTACGCGGTGGTCCGCCGCTTCCACAAGCCGTCCTCGGCGGTGATGGTGGCGACGCCATCCATCGAAAGCGACCTCGCCGCCCGCGGCTTCACCAACATCCGGCGCTGGACCCGCGGCGTGGACACCGAGTTGTTTCGCCCCCGTACCAAGGGCTTCCTGGCGCTGCCGCGCCCCATCGCCCTCTATGTCGGGCGCGTGGCGGTGGAGAAGAATCTGGAGGATTTCCTGAGGCTGGACCTGCCGGGTAGCAAGGTGGTGGTCGGCGACGGCCCGGCCCGCGCGGAGCTTCAGCAGAAATACCCGGACGTCCATTGGGCCGGCGCCCGCCATGGCGAAGAGCTGGCCCAGCATTACGCCGCGGCGGACGTCTTCGTCTTCCCGTCGCGCACCGACACCTTCGGTCTGGTTCTGCTGGAGGCGCTGGCCTCGGGCGTGCCGGTGGCGGCCTACCCGGTCCCCGGCCCCCTGGACGTGGTCGACGGCTCCGGCGCCGGCTGCCTGGACGAGGATCTCAAGGGAGCCGTCGAACGCGCCCTGACCATCCCGCCCGAGCAGTGCCGGGACTATGCCCTGAACTTCTCCTGGCGGCGCTCCGCCGAGCAGTTCCTGGCGAACCTCCGTCCGTTCACCTGAAGAGGGAAGGAAGCCGGACCGGCGCGCTGCCGGCCCGGCTCGCCCCCGGTCACGCGGCGCGAATGCGCTGCATGAACAGGTCCACGCTCTCGCGCAGACGGTCGGACTCGCGGTGCAGGTTGCCGGCGGCCCCCAGCACCTCCTCGGCAAGGCTGCCGGTCTCGGACGCGCCGCTGGTCACCGCCCCGATGGTGTCGGTCACGCTGCGGGTCCCGCGGGCGGCCTCCTGGACGTTGCGGACGATCTCCTGGGTGGCGGCGGTCTGCTGCTCCACCGCGGCGGCGACGGTGATGACGATGTCGTTGATGCTGCCGATGGTGGAGCCGATGCCGCTCAGCGCCTCCGCGGAGCCGCGCGCCACCTCCTGGATGCTGCCGATCTGGGCGGAGATGTCCTCCGTCGCCTTGGCCGTCTGGTTGGCGAGGTTCTTGACCTCCTGCGCGACCACGGCGAAGCCTTTGCCGGCCTCCCCGGCGCGGGCGGCCTCGATCGTCGCGTTCAGCGCCAGCAGGTTGGTCTGGCCGGCGATGCTGTTGATGAGCTGCAGCACCGCGCCGATCTTCTGTGCGGCGTCGACCAGGCCGTTCACCGTGGCGTTGGTCCGCTCCGCCTCGGCCACCGCGCCACGGGCGATCTGCGAGGACTGGGCGACCTGCCGGCTGATCTCCGTGATGGAGCTGGTGAGCTGTTCCGACGCGGCGGCGACCGTCTGCACGTTGGCGGACGCCTGCTCGGCGGCGACGGCGACGGCGAGCGACTGGCGGTTGGTGGCGGCGGCGATCTGCGCCATGCGCTGGGCGTTGCCCTTCATCTCGTCCGACGCGGCCACCGTGTTGTCGGCGATGCCGCGGACGCTGCCCTCCAGGCTGTCGGCGAGTTGGTTCAGGATGGCGCGCTTGCTTTCCTGCTCGGCCGCCGCGTAGGTCTCCAGCAGCACTTCGAGGTCGAGCCAAGCGACCCGCCCCAGCGTGTCGCGCAGGGCCGCCCGCTCCGCCGCCTTGTTCGATCCGAACAGCGATCGGCGCCCGTCCGCCGCATCGAGGCCCAGTTCGCGGGCGATGCCGCTGGACACCGTGTGGTGGCAGATGGCCACCGCATAGCCCGGCACGCCGTGGTCGTAGAAGGCCTTGGCCAGCCGATGGGCGGACTCCAGGAAGCCCGGACCGAAGTCGCCCGAGACCACGCGGGTCCAGTGGGCGACGCGCGCGGCGTGGACGTCGGGCAAGGTCAGGGCGTCGCGGATTTCCGGCCAGGCCGCGAAGGCGCCGTGCCACTGCTCCAGCAGCACGGGCAGACGGTGCTGCGCGAAATCCCGGTTGGCGCGCAGACGCGCGATGTCCGCTTCGGTGATGCTGAAGGCCCGGAGCCGGTTTTCCTGGCCGTCACGTTCCTGTACGCCCGCCATGATATTATCATCCTGAAATGTTGGAGGCCGGCGCCTTGCCCGCCTTCCTTGAAGCTGCCGACGTTTCTACGTCATAGGGATAGCATCGGATTGCTTCAAAATTATCATAATGGATCGCAAAATCGTCATACCCTGGTATGCGCGCAGCCCCCATCCGGCCATCAGCCTTCCGGTCGACGCCAGCGCAAAGCCTTACCTCTGCCACAGCCCCCCGTGCTAAAGTGGTGGGGACCGCGGCCGGGATTCCTGGCCGCGTTGGTTTTGTGGATGGCGTTTCGACCCGCATGCTTCAGTCACTCTACCGCGGCCTGACGACCCTCGCCGGGCCGGCGGTTCGTCTGTATCTCGACCGGCGGCTGGCCGCCGGCAAGGAGGACTCCGCCCGCCGGGGGGAACGGTTCGGCACGCCCGCTCGTCCGCGCCCGCCCGGGCGGCTCGCCTGGATTCACGCGGCCAGCGTCGGGGAAGCCAACTCGGTCCTCGTCCTCATCGACCGCCTGCTGGACGAGACCCCGGATCTGACGGTCCTGATGACCACCGGCACGGTGACCTCGGCGGAGCTGATGGCCCGCCGTCTGCCGGAGCGCGCCTTTCACCAATATGTGCCGGTGGATCTGCCGTCGGCCGTGGACCGTTTCCTCGATCATTGGCAACCCGATCTGGTGCTGTGGACGGAATCGGAGATCTGGCCCAACCTGCTGGCCGCGGTGCGGGCGCGGGGCATTCCGGCGGCGCTGGTCAACGCGCGCATGTCGGAGCGCTCTTTCTCCCGCTGGCGCTGCGCGTCGGGCCTGATCACGCCACTGCTCTCCACCTTCCAGGTCACGCTGGCCCAGTCGAACGGCGACGCGGACCGGCTGCGCCGATTGGGCGCGCGGGGCGTCGTCAGCGTCGGCAACCTGAAATTCTCCGCCGAGCCGCCGCCCGCCGACCCCATGGCCCTGGAGGCGCTGCGCGCGGCCTGCGCCGGGCGCCCTGTCTGGCTGCTCGCCAGCAGCCACCCCGGCGAGGACGAGCTGGCCGCCGCGGTGCATGAGGCACTGACCCCGCGCCTCCCCGGCCTGCTGACCCTGCTGCTTCCCCGCCACGCCCACCGCGGCGCCGACATCGCGGCGCTGCTGCGCGGGCGCGGCCTGACCGTCTCGCGCCGCGGCGAGGGCGCCCTGCCGGCCGCCACCGACGCCGTGCACATCGCCGACACGATGGGGGAGGTCGGGTTGTTCTACCGGCTGGCCCCGGTGGTCTGCATGGGCGGCTCCTTCGTGCCGCACGGCGGCCAGAACCCGGTCGAGCCGGCCCTGCTCGGCTGCGCCGTTCTCTACGGTCCGCACATGTGGAACTTCGCGGAGATCACCCGCCAGCTCGAAGCCGCCGGAGGAGCCCTGCCGGTGGCCGGGGCGGAGGCGCTGCCCGACGCGGTCGGGCGGCTGCTGACCGACGAGGCCGCCCGCGCCGGCGTGGCCGCCGGAGCGACCGCGGTGACCGAAGGCAACCGGCGGATCGTCGACCGCGCGCTGGCGGCGTTGGCCCCCGTCCTGGACGCCGGTAGCGTCCGGCCCGCGGCATGAGGACTCCCGGCTTCTGGTACGGGTCCGGCGGCGCCGCCGGGGCGGCTCTGGGCTGGGCGCTCGCCCCGCTGGGCGCGCTCTACGGGCTGGCCGGGCAACTGCGCATGGCGGCGGGACAGCCGGAGCGGGCCGCCGTCCCGGTCCTCTGCGTCGGCAATCTGGTGGCGGGCGGGGCCGGCAAGACGCCGGTCTGCATCGCCGTGGCCGACACTCTGCGCGCCCGCGGCGTCGCCCCCGCCTTCCTCACCCGCGGTCATGGCGGGCGGGAGCACGGCCCGCTGCCGGTCGACCTCGGCACCCACGACTCCGCCGCGGTGGGCGACGAGGCGCTGCTGCTGGCCGCCCATGGTCCCTGCTGGGTGGCGCGCGACCGCGCCGCCGGGGCGCGGGCGGCGGTCGCCGCGGGCGCATCCGTCCTGGTCATGGACGACGGGTTCCAAAATCCCGGGCTGGCCAAGGATCTGTCGCTGATCGTGGTGGATGGCGCGGTGGGCTTCGGCAACGGCCATCTCGTACCGGCCGGCCCTCTGCGCGAGCCGGTGGCCCGCGGGCTGGCCCGCGCCGGAGCCGTGGTCGTGCTGGGGGAGGACCGCGCCGGGGTGGAGCGCCGCGTGGCCGGCGCGCTGCCCGTCCTGCACGCCCGGCTGGAACCCGTGGAGAGCGCCCACGATCTGGCCGGACGGGCGGTCCTGGCCTTCGCCGGCATCGGACGGCCCGAGAAGTTCTTCGCGACGCTGGAGGCGCTGGGCGCCCGCGTCGTGGAGCGCGCCGCCTTCGCCGACCACCACCCTTACCGTCCGGAGGAGGTGATGGCCCTGGTCGACCGCGCCAACGCCCTGGGCGCCCTGCCGGTCACCACCGTGAAGGACGCCGTCCGCCTGCCGGACCCTCTGCGCGCCCTGGTCCGGGCGGTGCCGGTGCGCGCCGTCTGGCGGGACCCCGCCGCCCTCGACCGCCTGCTCGCCCCCCTTCTGACCGCGCTTCCGACTGGAGTTCCCAATGGCTAAGCCGCGCGGCCCCCTGGTGTCCTGGCTGACCCGGCGGGTCGGCTACCCGCTGGAGGCCGTCCTCGTCTACGGCTTCTGCGGCTTGTTCCGCGCCCTGCCGCTCGACCGCGCCTCGGCTCTCGGCGGCTGGATCGGGCGGACCGTCGGCCCGCGCCTTCGCGGCACGCGCACCGCCCGCCGCAACCTGGAGCGCGCCTTCCCCGAGAAATCCCGCGCGGAGATCGAGGCGATCATCCTTGGCATGTGGGACAATCTGGGCCGCGTCATCGCCGAGTACCCGCACCTCGACGCCATCGGCGCGTACGGCCCCGGCGGACGGACCGAGGTGATCGGGGGCGAGCACATCGACGCCCTGCGCGACGACGGCAAGGCCGGCATCCTCGTCTCGGGCCATTTCGCCAACTGGGAAGTGAAGCCCGTCTGCTCCCGCAAGATGGGATTGGAACTGGCCGTGGTCTACCGCGCGCCCAACAACCCCTATGTGGGCCGGTTGCTGACCGAACTGCGGGGGGCCGCCGGCGGCACGCACATTCCCAAGGGACCGGAGGGCGCGCGCACGCTTATCCGGGTGCTGACCAAGGGCGGGCATGTCGGCATGCTGATCGACCAGAAGATGAACGACGGCATGCCCGTCCCCTTCTTCGGGCGCGACGCCATGACCGCCCCGGCGGCGGCGCAGCTCGCCCTGCGGCTGGGCATCCCGCTGGTGCCGGCGCGGACGGAACGGCTGGGCGGCGCGCGCTTCCGCATCACCGTTCTGCCGCCAGTCGAGTCTCCCAACACCGGTGACCGCAACGCTGATGTGCGGATTTTGATGGAGCGCCTGAACGGTCTGTTGGAGCAATGGATTCGCGAGCGCCCCGCCGAATGGCTCTGGCTGCACCGGCGCTGGCCCGACTGACGGAGAAAGTCCCATGGCCCTGCCGCTCGACCCGCATCTGCTTCAGCTTTACCTCGTCGCGGCGCTGGTCCTGACGCTGGCGCCGGGACCGGATTCGCTGCTGGTCCTGTCGCGCAGCGTGATGGAAGGGCGCAACGCCGGGGTGGTCGCCACCGCCGGCATCACCGTGGGGAACCTGATCCACGCGCTGCTCGCCGCCGCCGGCATCTCGGCGCTGGTCGCCGCCTCCCCGGCCCTGTTCGACGTGCTGCGCTACGCCGGCGGCGCCTATCTGGGCTGGATCGGCGGGCGGGCGCTGTGGAGCGCCCTGCGGAGCGGCTTCGGCCGCCGCGGCGGCGCGGAGGAGGCGACCGCCAAGCCCGAGTCGGCCCCGGCGCACCGCGTCTTCCTCCAGGCGCTGCTGACCAATCTGCTGAATCCGAAGGTCATCCTGTTCTATCTCGCCTTCGTGCCGCAATTCGTCGCACCGGCGCTCGGCCACGTCGCGCTGCAGATCTTCCTGCTCGGCGCGATCCTCGGCGTCATCGGCGGCCTCTACCTGCTGGGGGTCGCGGCGCTCAGCGCCGGTGCCGCGCGGCGCGCCCTGTCGAGCGCGCGGGTGCGGGCGGTGCTGGACGGCGTCGCGGGGGTGCTGTTCCTGGGCTTCGCGCTGCGTCTGCTGCTGACCGACCGGCGCATCGCCTGACGGCAAATCCGTCAGGCGGGAAAAGACGTTGCGGAGTCAGTGGACGAGCGTGGCCGGGGGTGTCATAGTGCCGCCCGCGTTTAACCGGCCAGCCCGTCCGGCCGAATGGCTTACCGACCGCGAGCGACGATGAGCGAGAAAATCTCCCTGATCACCTGGATGGCGAACATCCACATCCGGTTCGTCACCTGGCGCCGGGGCAACAAGGTCGGCACCGACCGCTTCGGCAACACCTATTACCGCGCCCCGAGCGCGATCGCCGGCGTCAAGGAACGCCGCTGGGTGATCTATGCCGGGGAGCCGGATGCCTCCAAGGTGCCGCCGGAATGGCACTCCTGGCTCCACCACACCACCAAGGAGCCGCTGCCGGAAGGCAACAGCGCCTTCCACAAGCCGTGGCAGAAGGAGCATCTCCCGAACCTGTCCGGCTCGCTCCAGGCCTACCGGCCGCCCGGGCATCAGTATGCGGGCGGGCAGCGCGTGCGCGCCACCGGCGATTACGAACCCTGGACTCCGGGCTGAGACGCCCGCGCGGTCCCTTAGGAATTCCTCATGCGCCGCAATGTGATTGAAACCGTGCTCGGCGGGGTCGTCCTCGCCGTGGCCGGCTTTTTTCTGGCTTTCGCCTACACCAGCGCCGATTTGCGCAAGGTGAACGGCTACGCCCTCACCGCCAATTTCACCAGCATCTCCGGCCTGCAGAGCGGTGCGGACGTGCGGATCAGCGGCGTGAAGGTGGGGTCGGTCACCGAACTGACGCTCGACCCGAAGAGCTATCAGGCGGTCGTGCACATGTCGATCCACCCGGACATCAAGCTGCCCAAGGACACCGCGGCGGTCATCGCCTCGGAAAGCCTGCTGGGCGGCAAGTTCCTGTCGCTGGAACCGGGCGGCGAAGAGGACATGCTCAAGCCGGACGGCCGCGTCGAGTACACGCAG
Organism: Azospirillum tabaci; assembly: GCF_014596085.1. Taxonomy (GTDB): domain Bacteria; phylum Pseudomonadota; class Alphaproteobacteria; order Azospirillales; family Azospirillaceae; genus Azospirillum; species Azospirillum tabaci. Next base: position 9,687 of record NZ_JACCJY010000036.1, on the reverse strand, counting down.
AGCACCCCCGGCATCGAACAGCTCCTGGGTCAGGTCATCTTCTCGCTGCAGAACATGAGCAAGCCCGGCCAGGAGGGCGGCGAACCGCCCAAGCTGTAAACGCCGCATACAAAGACGTCGAACGAAGGGGCCTCACGGCCCCTTTTTTCGTTTGCGCCATCCACTTTTTCCCAAACCCCATCGGAACAGCCGCGGCCACGCTGCCGTTTCCTTCCGCAGACCCAACACGGCACACCGATCACGCGAGACTCATCACGCCAGCCCCATCACAAAGGAGATCAGCGATGAAAGCCCGTTTCCTGGTTCTCGGCCTCGCCCTGCTCGCCGCCGCCTGCGGCGTCAACACCGAGGAGAAGGCCGCCAGCGGCGCTCTGGGCGGAGCGGCGGCGGGCGCCGTGATCGGCGGGCCGGTCGGCGCGGTGGTCGGTGGCGCTGCGGGTGCCGCGGGCGGCACCGCCACCCAGAAGGTCGAGGAGAAGGAGGGCACCGCCGGTCCGTCCACCAACGCTCCCTACGGCGGCGCCCGCCCCAGCGGCAGCATCACCCAGTAAAGCCGGCACGGAGTAGACGGGGAGACGCTTCCGGGCTAGAAGGCTGTCGGGTTTCGGCCCACGCCGTTCGACATCACGGAAGCGATCCCCAGTGACGACGATCCAAGTGACGACGACTCCGAAAAGCCTCATCGGCCCGATCGTTGGCAAACGCATTCGCGGCGCGGCCCTGGCGGCCGCGCTGCTCTGCCTTCCGGCCCTGAGCCTGACCAGCCCGGCCGGCGCCGCCCCGGTGCCGGAGGAGATGGTCAGCCGCCCCGCCGCCAAGCTTCAGGGGCTGGACAAGATCACCGCCCGCACCTCCACCTTCACCATCGCGGTCGGCGAGACCAAGACGCTCGGCAGCCTGCGCATCACGCTGCGCGCCTGCAAGGAGAACCCGCCGATCGAGCCGCCGGAAACCGCCGCCTTTCTGGAAGTGATCGAGAACAAGCCCGGCGAGCAGGCCGAGCCGGTGTTCAGCGGCTGGATGTTCGCCTCCAGCCCCGCCCTGTCGGCGATGGAGCACCCGATCTACGACGTCTGGGTCCTGTCCTGCGAGGGGGACTGAGGCAAGCCCAGCGCCTCGCCTTCACCCCTCCGTGCCCAGCAACGCCGCGATGGCCGTGCCCTGGTCCACGCCGCCGAAGTCCGTCGGCACCGCCAGGGCGGCGGCCAGCCGACGGCGGTACTCGGAGCGCGGGATTTCCATGGCGCCGAACTGGCTCAGATGCTCCGTCACGAATTGCGCGTCCAGCAGCGTGTAGCCCGCCGCCCGCAGCCGGGCGACCAGATGCACCAGCGCCACCTTGCTGGCGTCGGTGACGCGGCTGAACATGCTTTCCCCGAAGAAGGCGCCGCCCAACGCGACGCCATACAGACCACCGACGAGTTGGCTCCCGCTCCAGCATTCCACGCTGTGGGCGCAGCCACGCTCGTGCAGTTCGGTGTAGAGCCGCAGGATGTCGCCGTTGATCCAGGTCTTCGGGCGGTCCGGCGTCGATTCCGCGCAAGCTTCGATCACCGCGCGGAAGGCCGTGTCGAAACGCAGCTCGAATGGGCCGCGCCGCACGGTCTTGCGCAGTTTGCGCGGGACGTGGAAGCCCTCCAGCGGCAGGACGCCGCGCCGCTCCGGATCGAACCAGTACAGCTCCTCGGAGTCGGCGTTCTCCGCCATCGGGAAAATGCCGGCGGCGTAGGCGCGCAGAAGCAACGATGCGGACAGTTCGATCATCGCGGACACTATAGCCGTTTGCCCCCTCACCCCAGCAACGTTATCTCAGCGCACCACTTCCGCGCGACAGGTGGCTCCCACCATGGTATGCAACGGAAGGAAGCGTTCACAGGAGGGACTCCATTATGAAGACGGCTCTGCCAGCCATCACCATAGCTTTGGTTGCGTTTCTCTCGATGACCGGCGCGTCATGGGCGCAGCGCAAGGCGGAGCCCGGCACCTTCGATTACTATGTGCTCAGCCTGTCCTGGTCGCCCACCCACTGCGCCAAGAATCAGGGCGACGCCGACCCCGACCAGTGCGGGGTGGAGCGAAAGTTCGGCTTCATCGTCCACGGCCTGTGGCCGCAGTACAGCAACGGCGGCTACCCGGCCACCTGCACCCGCGACCGCACGGTCCCCCGCGCCGTTGTGGACGCCACCATGCCGGTGATGCCCAGCGTCGGGCTGATCGTGCATCAGTGGACGAAGCACGGCACCTGCAGCGGCCTGCCCGTCACCGACTATTTCGCGCAGGTCCGCAAGGCCTTCGCCAAGGTGAAGGTCCCCGAGGCGCTCCAGGCCCCGAAGTCCGACCTGTCGATCCCCGCGACCCAGGTGGAGCGCCTGTTCGTCCAGGCCAATCCGGGACTTGAGCCGGAATCGGTGGCGCTGATCTGCTCCAAGCGCGACGTGGCCGAGGTGCGGCTGTGCCTGAACAAGGATCTGTCCTTCATGCCCTGCGGCGCCAAGGTGGTCGACCGCTGCCGCCGCGACGCGCTTCTGACCGCGGCGCCGTGACGGGGGATTCTTGGATGACAACAGGGTCTTCGCGGATTTAAGCACGGACGGCACGGATTTCTTCGGGCTTGCCCAGCCCCCGCCGATCCAACGGGCACGCGCTGAGCACGAGTATATAAATCCGTGAAATCCGTGCCTGGATCCGTGAAATCCGTGAAGACCTTGTCACCCGAGAATTCGACACCCACACGAACGAAAAGAGCCCTTCCTCCCCACCGGGAAGAAGGGCTCTTTTCTTTGAACCGTTCTGCCGTTTACTTCTTCATGCCCATCAGCTGTTCGAGCCAATGGATGTCGTAGTTGCCGTCGATGAAAGCCTGCTGCGCGATGATGCGCTGGTGCAGGGGCAGCGTGGTGTCGACGCCGCCGATCACATACTCCTCGATCGTCCGGCGCAGCCGCATCAGGCACTCGTTGCGGGTGGTGCCGTGGACGACCAGCTTGGCGATCAGGCTGTCGTAATGCGGCGGGATGCGGTAGCCGTCGTAGAGCGCCGAGTCGACGCGCACGCCCAGACCGCCCGGCGCGTGGTAGCCGTCGATCTTCCCCGGCGACGGGATGAAGGTCTCCGGATGCTCCGCGTTCACGCGGCACTCGATCGAGTGGCCCTGGAACCGGATGTCCGCCTGGCCGTAGCCGAGCGGGGCGCCGGTCGCCACGCGGATCTGCTCGCGCACCAGATCGATGCCGGTGATCATCTCGGTGATCGTGTGCTCGACCTGCAGGCGGGTGTTCATCTCGATGAAGTAGAACTGCCCGTCCTCGAACAGGAACTCCATCGTGCCGACGCCGCGGTAACCGATGGCCGCCGCCGTCTTGGCCGCCAGATCGCCGATGAAGGCGCGCTGCTCGGCGTTCAGGGCCGGCGACGGGGCTTCCTCGATGACCTTCTGGTGGCGGCGCTGCACGGAGCAGTCGCGCTCGCCGAAATGCACGCAATTGCCATGCTCGTCGCCGAGAAGCTGGATCTCGATGTGCCGGGGCTTGCCGAGATACTTCTCGATGTAGACCTCGTCGTTGCCGAAGGCGGCGCGCGCCTCGCCACGGGCGAGCTGGTAAGCTTCCTTGAGCTGGTCGGGGTTGCGGGCGACCTTCATGCCCTTGCCGCCGCCGCCCGCCGCCGCCTTGATGAGGATCGGATAGCCGGTCTCACGGCCGATCTTCTCCGCCTCCTCCAGCGTCGGCACCGGGCCGTCGGAGCCCGGGACCACGGGCAGCCCCTGCTCCATCACCGTCTTCTTCGCGGTGACCTTGTCGCCCATGATGCGGATGTGCTCCGCGGTCGGGCCGATGAAGGTGAAGCCGTGCTCCTCCACCATCTCCGCGAACTGGGCGTTCTCCGACAGGAAGCCGATGCCGGGATGGATCGCGTCCGCCCCGGTGATCGACGCCGCCGACAGGATCGCCGGAATGTTCAGGTAGCTTTCGCGGGCCGACGCGGGGCCGATGCACACGCTCTCGTCCGCGAGGCGGACGTGCATGGCGTCGGCATCGGCGGTGGAATGCACCGCCACGGTCTGGATGCCCATTTCGCGGCAGGCGCGGTGGATGCGCAGAGCAATCTCACCGCGGTTCGCGATCAGGACCTTCTCGAACATCGCCAAGGGATGATCCCCGCTCACTCGATGATCATAAGGACTTCGCCGAACTCCACCGGCTGGCTGTCGGAGACCAGGACCTCGACAACCGTGCCGCCCCGCGGGGCCTTGATGGGGTTCATGACCTTCATCGCCTCGATGATGAGGACGGTCTGGCCGGCCTTCACCGTGTCGCCGACGCGCACGAAGGGCGTGCCGCCCGGCTCGGCCGCGGCGTAGGCCGTGCCGACCATCGGCGAGGTGACGGCGCCGGGGTGGCTGACGGGCTTGCCCGCCGGGGCGGCGGCCGGGGCCGCGACCGGAGCGGGAGCGGCGACCGGAGCGTGCACGGCCACCGTCTGGGCGGCCGTCGGGCGGGTGACGCGGATCCGCTTCTCGCCCTCGGCAAACTCGATCTCGCTCAAGCCCGTCTCACGCAGGAGATCCGCGAGCTTGCGGACCAGATCGCCATCGATGTCGAAGCTTGCCATGGTGTTCGTTTTTCCCGTGTTCCTTAGTCGCGCTCGAGGATATTCGCCATGGCGTCCAGCGCCAGCAGATACCCGTGCGGGCCGAAGCCGCAGATCATCCCCTTGGCCACCGCGGAAATGTGCGAGTGGTGGCGGATGGCCTCACGCTTGTAGATGTTGGAGAGATGCACCTCGACGATCGGCAGCTCGGACAGGATCAGCGCGTCCATGATGGCGACGGAGGTGTGGCTGTAGGCGCCGGCGTTGATGACGATGCCGTCATGCTCCGTCCGCGCCTGCTGAATCCAGGAAACGAGTTCGCCCTCGTGGTTCGACTGCCGGAAGTCGATGGCCAGCCCGAGCTGTTCGGCGCGTTCCTGGCACGCGCCTTCCAGGTCGTCGAGCGTCATGGAGCCATAAATGTGCGGTTCGCGCACGCCCAGCATGTTCAGGTTCGGTCCGTTCAGGACCAGAACGGAAGCGTCGATGGCCACGGGCCACGCCCCTTTTCCAAGATCGAGTCCGCGCGTTTATAGCACTTTGCGTCGCGCTGGCAATGCCGCATGGCGCAAACATTACGTCCATTCGGCGTGTTCTGCCCCCTTCGACGGCAAACGCCTCATGGAGCGGCGGACAGATGGCGGCGCAGGATCTCCTCGATGGCGCCGCCATCCTTCAGCGTCTTCAATCCGGCGTTGAAGGCGGCCAGGATCGCCGCCGCCGCCGCCAGCGAACGGGAGAGAATCAGGTGCTGCCCGGAGACGGGCCAGCCACCTTCCCTCTTCGGCGGGCGCCCGCTCACTCCGCCGGAGCGCGGTTGCGCCGCCCGGCGGGGTCGGTGAACAGGTCGTTGATGCGCTGGACATGCTCCGCCACCGCTTCGCGGATGGAGAAGATGCGCTTCTCGGCCCCGCCGCTCCAGCCCACCGGCTTCTTGCGGAAGATCGAACGGAAGAAGCGGGTGTTGCGCAGGAAGCCCTGCTGAAGGTTCAGGTCCACGTCGCCGTAGCGCTCCGGCAGGCTGCGGGCGACGCGGCGGGCCATGAAGGAGCGCAGCCAGAAATGACCGGCGCCGAACAGGCCGGCCAGCACCACCAGCGCCACCAGCACCCCGACCGGCAGGCCGCCGGCCCAAGCCGGCTGCGACTGGGTCAGCCAGGTCAGGAAGGCCGACACCGTGTCGCCGCCGGCGAGGCTGGCGATCCCGCCGAACAGCACGGCCAGCAGGGCCAGCCACACCGCGTCTCCGATCAGCACCAGCTTGCGCCAGCGCTTCATCGCCGCGGCAAGCTGCGGGACGATCTCGCCCTTCAGCTCCTTCACGAGGCTGTCGATCATGCCGACGATGCGGTAGGCGCGGGCGACCTCCACCTCGTTGATGCGCACCTGGAGTTCGGCGAGGTCGGAGTCGCGCCGCGCCTCGTACCGGGCGCGCACAGCGTCGTCGGCGATGGCGACCGCCGACTTGCTGTCGTAGAGCGCGTAGAAGCGGCCCGACACCAGCCCGGCCTGGGCGATGGCGCGCTGCCACGCGCCGAACACCGCCTCCAGATTGTCTTCCTTCGCCGTCGTGTCGATCTGGTTCAGGATGTAGCAGACCTTGCGCGCGTCGGCGCGGTCCACCGTCTTCGACACCAGGTGCTTCAGCGTGTCCTGCATCGCCCCCGGCTCCGGGTGGCGCCCGTCGAAGAAGACCAGCACGAGGTCGGACAGCTCGACGATGTGGTCGACCAGCCGCAGGACCGAGCGGCGCTGGTCGTCGGCGTCGAAGCCCGGCGAGTCGATGAAGATCTTGCCGCGCGCCCGGTCGCCGGACAGCGTCTTGAGCTGCAGGTAGTTGTCGATGCGCTTGCCCTCGCCCGCCGCGACCTTCTCGATCTCGTCGGCGATCCGGTAGAAGGGAAAGCGCGGGTCGGCGTTCAGCGCTGTGCCCGGCAGTGCCTCCCGCCGGGTCTCCGGCCCGTGGCAGATCACCGTGAACTTGTCGTCCACCGCTTGGTTGCCGGTGTTCTGCAGCGGCGCGCCGAGATAGCCGTTGAGAAAGGTGGACTTGCCTGCGGAGAAGGTGCCCAGCACCGCGATCATCGGCCACCAGGGGATGCGCGTCGTCAGCGACTCGTGCGGCCCCAGCAGGCCCAGCCGGACCAGAACCCGGTCGAAATTGCGGAAGGTCGGAATGACCGGGAGAAGGTTCGGGTTTTCCGCGCGGAGATGCGCGTCCAGGGCGGCGAGGCGCTGCTGGAGGGCTTGCCTGGGGGTCATGGCCGGCCGGGTCCCGTCTGCTGTGAAATGGGTGACGTCTCGTGTCGGGGGCATTCTCTAGCACGAGGCGCCGTTGCGATGGACAGCGAAATCGCCGTGACCGGAAACGCCGTGGCGGCGGCGCAGCATCGGTCCTATCCTGACGCCGTCGTCCTATTCCAAGCATAACCGCGAGGGGGCAGGCCAGTGACGCAGGGACCGCAGGGCCATGGCGCCCATCACCATGATCACGAGCATCATGACCATGATGATGGTCATGACCACGATCATGGGCACGGGCATGGCCATGGGCATTCCCACACCGCGACGGTGACGGCGGACAGCGAGCGGCGGATCCTGCTGGTCCTGCTGATGACCGCCACCCTGATGGTGGTGGAGGTGGTGGGCGGCGTCCTCTCCGGGTCGCTCGCCCTGCTGGCCGACGCCGGGCACATGCTGACCGACGCAGCGGCGCTGGCGCTGGCTTGGCTGGCCTTCCGGCTGGGGCGGCGCCCGTCCGACCGGCGGCGCAGCTTCGGCTACCACCGGCTCCAGGTCCTCGCCGCCTTCGTCAACGGACTCAGCCTGTTCCTGCTCTCCGCCTGGATCCTGTGGGAGGCGGCGGAGCGGCTGATGGAGCCCCAGCCGGTCCTGGGCGGCGCCATGATGGCGGTGGCGGTGCTGGGTGGGCTCGGCAACCTCGCCGGTTTCTACATCCTCCACCGCGGCGACCGGGAGAACCTGAACGTCCGCGGGGCCGCCCTGCATGTCCTGGGCGACCTGCTCGGCTCGGTGGCGGCGGTCGTTGCGGCGGGCATCATCCTGGCGACCGGCTGGACGCCCATCGACCCCATCCTGTCGGTGCTGGTCGCCCTGCTGATCCTGCGCGGCGCCTGGGAGGTGGTGCGGCAGAGCGCCCACATCCTGGTGGAGGGCACGCCGGTCGGCATCGACGTGGACGAACTGCGCAGCGCCCTGCACGAGGCGGTGCCGGCGGTCACCGACATCCATCACGTCCATGTCTGGTCCCTGACGGCGGAGCGGCCGCTGCTGACCATGCACGCCGTGGTGCCTCCGGGAACCGACCGGGATGCGGTGCTGCGCGATCTGGTCGAGACCCTGCGCGGGCGTTTCGGCATCGGCCACGCCACGGTCCAGGTGGAAACCGGCCCCTGCCCGGACGGTCGGGAGATGCACCACGCGGCCTGAGGCGCCCCCTTCTGTGACCTTCTTTGGTGGTATGGATCGATCACGGCGCCTGAAACGTTGCTTTCGGCATGGCTGCCGAAAACGACACTGATACCGACACCGACTCTCTGCGCCTGACCGCGGAGGAGCTCGCCTTCCTTCTCAGCGATCCGCAGAGCCGTGCGGACCGGGAGGAACGCAACGCCCGCGCCAACCGCTCCCGCACCGAGCGGCGGCGCAGCGATCCCGCCTATGCGGAGCGGCTGCGCAACGAGGACCGGCTGCGCCAGCGGCGGCACCGCGCCAAGGCCGCCATCGGCCGGCCCGAGCGGGAACCGGAACCGCCCGTTCCCCTTCCCGCCCTGTCGGCGGCGGACGCCCTGCGCCGCCTTGAAGCCCATCTGGAGGCCGCCGCCACCCCGCAGGCGGCCCAGCTGCGCCGCCGTCCGGAGGCCCTGCAGCGCTACGCCGCGGCGTTCGAGCTGTACCGCGCCCTGTCGGAGCGGGGGGAGCGCCCGACACGCGGCGCCCTCGCCGCCGCCTTCGCCGCGCGGCTCGGCCTCACCCTCACCCCGTCGCAAATCCAGAAACTGCGCGATCAGGTGGAGGGCTTCGCCCGCACAGGCGGTCCCTGGCACGCCGGCTGACGGGGAACGCCGGAAGCCCGATACAGGGCGTCACGCAGCACGGCCCATGCGGCCTCCGTTCGGCCCGCAAAAGGTCGTTAACCCGCCATTAACTATGAATTAAGGAAGCGTTAAGCCTGTTCCGGCAGTTCACGGCGCTCTGCCGACCACGCCGGCACGCTGCGTGACAAACTGTATCGGGCTCTGCCTTCGCCCTAAAGGTCGGTCGGCGCGTTCGGCACCGGGGGTTCGGCCTTCGGCGGCGCAGGTTCGGCCGGTGCCGGATTGCGTGGTGTCGGACGGGACCGGTCGAGCCGGCGGATGACGATGTCGCCCTCCGGCGTGACTTCGGGGGGAGCGAACATCGGCACCTGCCGCACCCACCCCTCCAGGGCCTTCATCAGCAGCTCCACCCCCTGGCGGGCTTGTTCGCCCGGCGTGCCGGGCGTGCCGGGAACCGGTGGTGTGGCGCCGGGCGGGGGCGGCGTGTCGGCGGCACCCGCCGGCACCGCCCACAAGGCTCCGGCGAGGAGCAGAGGCACCATGAGACTCACGGGGATGAGGCGGCGCGCGGTCATGGGTTCGTCACTCCCGGTTGGTGAATGAGGCCGGTGTGATGGCCTACCCTGACAAACGTCCGCGCCGCCCTTTCCATCGCACGCTTTTTTAGCGCCTCCGGTCAGAACTCCTTCCAGTCATCCTCATCGGCGGAAGCGCGCTGCAGGGTGGCCGAGGCCGCTTTTCCCGCGGCGGCCGGACGGGCCGCCGGCGCCGCCTTGCGCGCGACCGGCTTGGCGGGGGCCGGCTTGGTCGGGGCGATGCTGCGCCGCAGAGCCTGGGATGCCCCGCCATGATGGACGGCGGGGGCCGCCGCGAAGGCCGCGGCGTCCAACTTGAAGAAGCTGACCAGCGAGCGCAGGTCCGTCGCCTGGTTGGCAAGCGACTGCGCCGCGGCGGTGGTTTCCTCGACCAGCGCGGCGTTCTTCTGGGTCATCTCGTCCATCTGCGAGACGGTGGCGTTGATCTCGTCGAGCGCCGCCGC
>NZ_JACCJY010000035.1 GCF_014596085.1 Azospirillum tabaci | reverse complement strand
AACCGTCCGCCTTGACGCGGATCTTGACGTTGTAATCGACCACCCGCTTGACCGGGACGAGGACCTTCATATCCCACCCTTTTCTTAAATTATGCAGGCGCACCTTCGCCGCTGGCGCCGAATCGGGCAGCTGTGACAGCGCTGCGACCATAGGAGTTGCCGTTTTGGCTGTCAACGCCGCCCACGCCGCAAGCGCGAAGGAGGCAGAATTGCATCAACGGTTTGCGCCCGGAACCCACAGCACGTCGGATGCTCCGTTCGCGTTCAGCTTCCGGCCCAGCACGAACAGGTGGTCGGACAGGCGGTTGGCGTATTTGACCGCCGCCGGGTTGACCGATTCCACCTCCGCCAGCTCGGTCATCAGCCGCTCGGCGCGGCGCACCACGGTGCGTGCCAGATGCAGATGCGCCGCCGCCGGCGAGCCGCCGGGCAGGATGAAGGAGGTGAGCGGGGCGAGGTCGGCGTTCATCGCGTCGATCTCCGCCTCCAGCCGGTCCACCTGCGACTCCAGAATGCGCAGCGGCGGGTAGGCCGGGTCCTCCGCCTCCGGTGTGCAGAGGTCGGCGCCCAGGTCGAACAGGTCGTTCTGGATTCGCGCCAGCATGGCGTCGGTCTCCGGCTGGTCCGCGGTGTGCAGCCGGACCAGCCCGATGACGGCGTTCGCCTCGTCCACCGTGCCGTAGGCGGTGACGCGCGGGTCGTGCTTGGGCACGCGGCGCCCGTCGCCCAGCGAGGTCTGGCCGCGGTCCCCGCCGCGGGTGTAGATGCGGGTCAGCTTGACCATGATTCCTGCGGGTGTCCTCAATCAGCCGTGGGTCAGGATGGCGAGCAGGAAGAGCACGAGCGCCACCCCCTGGAGCGCCACGCGCATCCGCATCGCCCGGTTCGATTTGCGTGAATCGCCCTGTCCGCCGCGCGCCATGAAGAACAGCCCGGAGAACAGCGACGCGACGACGAGGCCGAGCGCCACGATCAGCAAAAACATGAAAAGTCCGTTCATGGCGCCATACTACCCCACGGTCCAGGATACGCCTACACCGGCAAAACCGGTTGCACGGGCATTCCGATGCGAGGCGCCTGTTGCGCTGACGCCCGGTCTTCTTACATTGTCGCGGACGACCCGGACGGCGAGAGGAATTCGGTATGCGGCGGCGGAGTTTCCTGAAGGCGGCGGCGGCCAGCGGGCTGGCGGCTTCGGCCGGGGCCTTTCTGACCACGCGCCGCGCCGCGGTGGCCCAGCCGTCGGAAGTGCTGGCCGCCTTCCCTGACAAGTTCGTCTGGGGCGCCTCCACCTCCTCCTACCAGATCGAGGGGGCGGTGACCGCGGGCGGGCGCGGGCCCAGCGTATGGGACACCTTCAGCCATTCCTTCGGCAAGGTGGCGAACGGCGACACCGGCGACGTGGCCTGCGACCATTACCACCGCTACGCCGAGGACGTGGATCTGATGGCGAAGGCGGGGATGAACGCCTACCGCTTCTCCGTCGCCTGGCCGCGCGTCCAGCCGACCGGCACCGGGGCCGCCAATGCCGAGGGGCTGGACTTCTACGACCGGCTGACCGACGCGCTGCTCGCCAAGGGCATCGCGCCCTGGCCCTGCCTGTACCATTGGGACCTGCCCCAGGCGCTTCAGGACCGCGGCGGCTGGACCAACCGGGACATCGTGGGCTGGTTCACCGACTACGCCCAGATCGTTGCCGCGCGAATCGGCGACCGCGCCAAGCACTGGACCATGCTGAACGAGCCCTCCGTCCACGCCATCTTCGGCCACGGCCTGGGCGGGCACGCGCCGGGGATGACCGGCAAGGGCAATTACTTCAAGGCGATCCACCACCAGAACCTCGCCCAGGGCATGGCGCTGAAGGCGTTGCGGGCGGCGGGCGGCGGCAAGGGCTGGCAACTCGGCACGGTCTTGTCGCTCCAGCCGGTGTGGCCGGTCGGCGGGCTTGACGCCAATTACGCGGCATCGCTGATGTGGGATGCGGTGTGGAACCGCGCCTGCCTCGACCCGCTGCTGCTGGGCGAGTATCCGGAACTGCTCCGCGAGGACTTCGCCCCGCTGGTCAAGGCCGGCGATTTGGAGGCGATCCGCCAGCCCATCGACTTCCTGGGCATCAACTACTACAGCCGGATGCACCAGCAGCCGGATCCGGCGGGCCTGTTCGGCACCGGCTACGGCTCCCCGCCGGAGGGCACGCCGACGACTGGGATGGGCTGGCCGGTGGAGCCCGACGGCATCGCCGAAATTTTGATCGAGCTGAAGCAGGAATACGGCAACCCGCCGGTCTATGTGATGGAGAACGGGGCGGCCTATCCCGATCAGACCGGGCCGAAGGGCTTCGTCCAGGACAAAGACCGCATCAGCTACCTGCGCCGCCACATACTGGCCGGTCATCAAGCGTTGGAAGAGGGGGTCGACCTGCGGGGCTGGTTCGTGTGGAGCCTGCTGGACAATTTCGAGTGGGCCGAGGGCTATCAGCGCCGCTTCGGCCTGATCGAGGTGGACCGCCAGACTTTGGAGCGCCGTCCCAAGGCCAGCTACCACTGGTATGCCGACGTGATCCGCAGGAAGGGTGTTCCGACCTCGGCTTAAGGGATGGGGCTGCGATCATGGCGCCTGTTCCCGCCGCCCAGCCGACGCGCTTCGCCATTCAGAAGGCGCGCGGCAAGGGCTGGAAGACGCTGGAGGTTGGGGAGGACCTCGACCACGCCCGCGCCCGCTTCAACCTGATGGTGCGGGTGAACCCGCGCGCCTATTTCCGCCTGATCCAGCTCGACCACAACGCCGGGGCCGACGGCGACGGCATGGAGTTCAACTGGAAGCTCATCGAGCTGCACGACCCCAACCAGGGGGGAACGGCCTGGCCGGGCCGGACGCCCGCTGCGGCGAGGCCGGCGCCCCGCGCCGCCGCGGCAAGAACCGCGACCAAGGGGCCGCAGCGGCGGGAGAAGGTTCCGCTGCCGCTCCGCTTCTACGCGGCGGTGGTGCTGGCCGGGGTGCTGATCGGCGGCGTGCTCTATCTGCGCTATGGCCTGCCGGGGCCATGAAGCCGGCTCAGTCGTCCGCCGTGTAGCCCTTGCGGCGCATGCACAGGGCGAAGATTTCCTTGCGGTAGCGGAACTGCGGCGTTTCCGGCAGCGGGCGGTAGGGATAGCCGCGCAGGCGCAGGGTGTTGTCCACCTGCTCGATGCACTCGTCGTAGGCGGCGGTCGCCGTGGTCTCCGTCGCCGTCCATTCCCGATAGGCCGGGGTGCTGCCGCAGGCCGCCAGCATCAGCGCTCCGCCCGCCAGGATCGCGTGTCTCAGAGTCGCCATGCCACGGCCTCCCACAAAACGCCTTACGGGATCTATACCACGTTTTTGCGCGCGCATCGGTTAACGGATGGGGAATCAGCCGGTCCTTCCGGGGGCGCCAAGGGGGGGAGTACCTGATGCAGCCGCAACGCAGGCGCACAAAAATCGCGCCCGGAAATCCGCCGCAATCTGGTAACACGGTCGCGCATCCACGATAGTGGATAAAGCGATGGTCGGTTGGCGTTTCGGACGGAGGATGGTCATGACGGGTGGTTCGCACCGCGCGCGCCGCGCGGTCGCGTTGGCTGTGGTGGTGCCGGTTCTGGCGGCTGGGCTGCTGGCGGGCGCTTCGGTTCGGGCGCAATCGACGGCGGACATCCAATGGGCCCAGACCATCCTGAAGGACAAGGGCTACAACATCGGCGGGCGGGCCAACGGCCAGATGCACGCCGAGACGAAGGCGGCGCTCGGCAAGTATCAGGCCGCCCATGGACTGCCGGTGACCAACCAGCTCGACAAGGCGACCATCGCCAAGATGATGGGCGAGCGGGAGGGCAAGGCCCCGGCGACGGTCGGGAACCTTGCCCAGCAGAAGGTCGGCGGCGGCGGTCCCGGCCAAGCGCCGCGCGAACCGCAACGGGAGGTGGTGCCCCGTGCCGCGCCCACCCAGCGGATCGACAGCGGGGCGGGCAGCGTCGGCGGCGGCGCGCAGTTCAGCGCCGGCCCGCCCACCAGCAGCAGCAGTTCTTCGTCGGGCGGCCCGTCCAGCGCCCCCGCTTCGTCGGCCCCCGCGGCCTCCGCCACGGCGTCCTCGCAGGGACAGGGGCAGGGGCCGGTGCCGCAGGCCGCGCCGCGGGCCAGCGTCACCGCGGCCACCCCGTCCGGTCAGCCGGTGCCGGTGGTCGAGCCGGCTGCCGACAGCGGGTCGATGCTGCCGGGTTGGGCCGCCAACGGCGCCCGCTACGGCGTGATGGGGGTGATCGGAGCGACGGTGCTCGGCATCGGCTTCGCGTGGTGGCGCAGCGGGCGGGCCAACGCTCCGCGCCCGGCGCCGCGCAACGACGGCCCGCGCGACCAGCGCCGCGAGCCGAGCTTCGGCAGTGGCCGCCGCCGGGAGGAGCTGACCACCGGCGCCCTGCCGCCGCTCACCAGCGGCGGACGCGGGCGGCGGTAGGCCGCGGCCTTCTCAGGCGATTCCCTGTTCAGGCCATTTGCGACATCGGGCACATGGCGTTGCCGCAGCCGGACGGGTTGCAGGCGGGCATCGGTGCGGGTGACGGCTTGGACGCGCCGACGCGCGGCGCCATGATCGCCTTCGACACCTCCGTCCCGCCGCAGGAGGGGCAGGGCAGGCCATCGGCCTTGCGGGTGTCGTAATCGGCCATGTTCTTGAACCACTGCTCGAATTCATGGCCGCAGGCGCAGCGCAGGGCGTACAGGATCATCGACGGTCTTCCTTGGATCGTCCTTGGGCGGGGCAGTTGCCGGAAAGAAGGACGGAATCCCGCGAAGCGGCGCGATGATCTGCATCAAGGCCGGTGCCTTGGCGCTTGAGTGATGGACGCGCCTCAGCGATGGGTCGTCACCCCCACCTGCCGGCACATGGACAGCATGGCGCAGGTCGAGCAGCGCGGGCGGTCGCCGGTGCAGATCCACTTGCCGAAGGGCACCAGCCGTTCGTTGATCTCCACCCAGTAGGGGCGGGGCAACAGCTCCATCAGCGCGACCATGGTGCGCTCCGGCGTCGGGGCGGCGACGAAGCCCCAGCGGTTGACGATGCGATGCACATGCACGTCCACCGCCACAGCCGGGATGCCGAACCCGACCGCCAGCGTCAGCGCCGCGATCTTCGGGCCGACGCCATGGAAGGCCATCAGGGCGTCCGGCGTGTCGGGCACCACCCCGCCATGCTCCGTGATGATCCGGCGGGACAGCGCCCGGATGTCGCGGGCCTTGGGCTCCGGAAAGGTCGCGCCGTCGAGCAGACGGGTCAGCTCCTCCGGCGTCAGGGCGACCATCTGCTGCGGCGTGCGCGCCACCGCGAACAGCCGCTCGCACACCACGAGGGTCGTCTCGTCGCGTGTCCGCGCGGAGATCAGGCTGCCGACCAGTTGCTCGAAGGGGCTGCCATAGCCGCGGTCGCGCAACGCGAACATGGCGGCCTTCGGGCGTCCGGCCACGGCCTGGCGCAGGCGCCGGAACGCCTCGTCGATGTCGAAGGGTTCCTTATCGGCGAGAAGGGGCGCGGAGCGCAGGGGCATGATCGGTCGCTGGCGTGGTGAAGGGAGCCACACCGAAACAGTGCAGGGGGCAGGGTTGCTCCCCATTCCCCTTCGCGAGGCGGCTCGGATTTATCAAATCAGCATGTTCTGATTTTCAAAGGGTCGGAGCCATGGCGACGGACGCGTCCGACCAGTTCGCCGCGGCTAAGGCCCGCTGACCCTTCTTCCCGAACGCTGCCCTCCTACCCGGCGCTGGAGAACAGCGGGCGGCGCAGGCGGCCGGCGGCGATGTCGGCGCGCAGCGCGTCGGCGTCCATGGCCTGGATGCGTTCCAGCTCCGCCTTGTTGGCGTCGACGAAGGGGTTGCTGTCGGTGGAGTTCTCGGGCCGCGCGTGCTCCAGATGGTACAGCGGCCCCGGCACCCGCTCGACCCGCAGGCCCAGACGGCGCAAACGCTCGACGATCTCGTCGTCCTCATAGCCCCAGGAGACGAAGCGCTCGTTGTAGCCGCCCGCCGCCAGCAGCGCCGCCCGGTCGAAAAAGGCGCCTCCACCCGGCGAATCGCGGTGCATCAGCGGGAAGCGGGGGCAGACCGCGTTGAGGGGGGCCGCCGACAGCGTGTGGCCGAATCGGTGAACTTCCCGCCCGAGGATCCAGAAGAACAGCCCGTTGTAGGGAAAGGCCATGGCCGCCCCGCCGCGCACCGCGTCGCGGGCCAGCACGTACTGAACGGGATCGACCACCACGTCGGTGTCGTGCAGGGCGACGATGGGGGTCGTCGCCGCCTCGACCATGCGGTTGAGGAGGTAAGCCTTGTGGGTGAAGGGCGTGTCGTTGCCGGTCAAGTGCAGATGCCGGCAGCGGGCGGCCAACTCCGGCCCCAGCGCGTCGGCGACGTCGCTCGGCCCCGCCTTGTCCTCTCCGATCAAGACGGTGGTGTCGGCGTGCTTGAGGATAAAGGAGACGATCCAGCGCAGATTGCGCTTGCGGTCCGCGCTGTCGGCGCGGAAGGGGACCAGGATGGTGACGTCGCGAAGGTCCAGCCGACCGTCCGGCCCCGCTCCGTCGAGGATCGCCCGGCGAGCGCGGTAGATCGCGGCCTGCACCGCCAGCCGTTCCCGCGACCCTTCGTCGCGCGGGTCGATGGCGAGCGCCATCTCGTAAAAGGACACGGCGGCGCCGGGGCGGCCGAGGTCGGCCTCGATGTCGCCCTTCTGCCGCCAACCGGGGACGAAGTGCGGGTGGCGGGCCAGCAGAGGGTCCAGCACGTCCAAGGCCTCGCCAACGCGGCCGATGGCCTGCAGGGCCTCGCTCAGGTGATACTCGCCGTCGGGAAAGTCGGGGCGCAGCGCCAGCGCGCGGCGGTAGGCGGCGATCGCCTCCTCCGTCCGCAGGGCGACGTGGAGCAGGGCGCCGAGGTTGAAGTGCGCGTCGGCGTCTCCGCCGTCCAACTCCACCGATCGCGCGATCATCGCCATGCCGCGCTCCCGGTCGCCGCCGAGCGCGGTCAGCAGGCCCAACCGGTGCAAAGCCTCCGGATTGTTGCGATCGGCGTCCAGGATCCGCCGGTACAGGTCCACCGCCTCGGTCTGCCGTCCGGCCTTCAGGTGGTCGAGCGCGATGCCGAGCGCCTCCTCGATGGTCGCCATTCGGTGGGGTCCGTCTCGTCCGTGTGTCGCCTTTTGATGGATTCCACTTTGACACAAAGGCCCATGCGGGGAAATCATCCGCTCCGGGACCATGCCTCAGGGAAACACCCGATAATGAACGATCATCGCATCAGCAAGAATGGGTCCATGGGAGGACTCACCCGCCGTCAGTTCGGCACCGCCGCCGCCTCGGTCGCCCTCTCGGCCGGCGCGCTCGCCGCCTTCGGCCGGGCGCCGGCCTTCGCGCAGGGCACCGCGCTGAAGGTGGGCGTGCTGCTGCCCCGCTCCGGCCTGCTCGCCCAGGCGGGCCAGGCCTGCCAGCGCGGCGCCGAAATCGCGCCGGCCATCCTCGGTGAACTCGGCTACAAGGTCGAGATCCTGTCCGCCGACACCGAATCGAACGTGGACGTCGCCCGCTCGCGCGCCGAGAAGCTGATCAACGACGGCGCGAACGTCATCGTCGGCGCCTTCGACAGCGGCCAGACCGCCGCCGCGGCGCAGGTTTGCGAGCAGCGCGGCGTCCCGCTGGTGATGAACATCGCCGCCGCCGACCGCCTGACCGAGCAGGGCTACAAGACCGTCTTCCGCAACTTCCCGACTTCCACCATGCTCGTCAGCAACGGGCTGGCGCTGATGAAGGACCTGTTCGCGGTCAGCGGCGTCACCCCGAAGACGGCGGTGTTCCTGCACGCCAACGACACCTTCGGCATGGCGAACAAGCAGGCGATGGACGCCCTGTTCCCGAAGCTGGACATGCCGTTCGGCATCGTCGACAGCATCTCCTACGACCCGAAGGCCCAGGACCTCGCGGTCGAGGTGGCCAAGGCCAAGGCGACGGGCGCCGAACTCGCCATCGTCACCACCCGCGCCAACGACGCCATCATGCTGGTGCGCGAGATGGTCAAGCAGCGCTGGGAGCCCAAGGGCATCGTCTCCCCCGGCTCGCCCGGCCTGTATGACGAGCAGTTCTACAAGGTGCTGGGCAAGTACGCCGACTACGCCATCACCAACCTGCCCTGGTACGACCCCAAGGCGGAGCTGACCAAGCGCGTCGAGGCGGCCTTCAAGAAGCAGTATCCCAACGACCGGTTCGAGGGCTACGCCTTCAACGTCGCCTTCACGCTGGAAGCGATCCTGGTCGCCGCCGATGCCTTCAAGCGCGCCGGGACCGCGGAACCGGCCACCCTGCTGGAGGCGCTGCGCCAGACCAACCTGAAGGACAAGATGATGGTCGGCCCGGCCATTACCTTCGACGAGAAGGGGCAGAACACGCAGCTCATCTCCGCCTGCCTGCAGAACCGCAACCTGCGCCCGACCGTGGTCCTGCCCAAGGGCTCCGCGGAGATGGACCCGGTCTTCCCGATGCCGGGCTGGGGCAAGCGCGCCTGATCGAGGGGATGTGGGAAGGGAGGGGGCGCGGCCGCAGGGGCCGCGTCCCCTCCCTTCTTTTTCATGCCGTCTGGGCTTCGAGCGCGTAGGCGAGCAGCCGTTCCACCGACGTGCGGCGATCGCCGGACGCGGCGAACCGGGCGCGGGCCTCGGCGGATTGCCGGTCGCGGAAGGCCGGATCGCCGGCCAGGGCGGCGGCGCGCTCCAGATAGGCCGCGTCGTCGGCCACGGTGAAGGTCGGCCCGGCCACGGTCGCCACATCGCCCGCCGCGACGGTCACCACCGGAACCCCGTCGGCCAGCGCGAAGGCCGTGCTGCCGCCGCCGCCCTGGCGGCGCGGGTTCAGGTAAGCGGTGGCAAGGCGGTGCAGCGCCCGCACATTCTCCACGTCGCCCAGCGTGTGGACCCGGTCCGCGTTGCGCAGGGCGGCGATCCGCTGCGGCAGCGATTCCACGCCGCCGGCGATGGCGATCCGGGCCTCCGGCAGGCGGTCGAGCAACGAGTCGACCAGCGCCAGGAAGTCCGGTCCGGCCTCCTGGTCCAGGCGGTTGCCGACCACGAGGAAGAGCGGTCCGCCATCCGGCCCGGCTTCCGGAATGCCGAAATCGGTGCGGCTGCGCTCCGGCCCGGCGGGCGGCAGGGTCCAGCCGAAGGAGAAGGGACGGAAACGCTCCGCCATGTCCTCCGGCCAGCCCTGGGCAGTGTCGGCCTCGCCATAGCCCAGCACCAGCCGGGCCATGGACAGCGGCAGGCCGGAGGAGGTCGGCACGCAGATCACCGGGCGCGCGCCGGAGAACAGGTCGGCCACCACGTTGGACCCGCCGAAGGCGACGATGACGTCGGGGTCGAAGCCGTCCACGTAATCGACGATGGCGTTCACCTTCTCCTCGTCGAAGCGCTTCTGCGGGAAGGACATCATGCGGACCCGCGTGCCGAAGGCGGCGATGACCTGCTCGCCCTCATACTCCTCGGTGATGTTGTAGGAATATTCGGGGACGAAGCCGTTCTCGCCGGTGATCGCCATGGCGTTGGGGTTGATGATGACCACCTCGCGCCCGAACTCGTCCTGCAGGCGGCGGGCGAAGTCGAAGGCGTCCGCGGTGGGCTGGTGGCCGGCGCCCAGCATCTGGTTGGTGATCAGGACGATCCGCTTCACCGCGCCGCGCGGCGTGGCGCGCTTCATGCGGCGGCGCAGATGGTAGCGCAGCGCCGTCTCGTCCACCATCAGGCGGTAATATTCCGTGAGATTCCCGGATTGGAACGCACCGGCGTCGCCGGACCGCGCCCCCCCCTGGAAAAGCTGCATCGCCATGCCCCAGAAGGCGTAATGGATCGACGGCACGGTGAAGCGCATCGGGTCTTCCAGAACGGCGTTCGTCAGCGCCTCGTAATGGGCGACGTCACCATCGAGCAGGAACAGCAGCGAATGGCGCCGCATCACGTCGCCCATGGCGTAGGCCGCGTCCACCTCGGCCGCCGCGGCGCGGCGGTCCTCGTCGTCGTAGCGGCGGATCAGCCCGGCCAGCGCGCTCACGTTGCCCCAGCCCTCGCCCTCGTTGGTCAGCAGGGTCAGGGCGCGGGCGAAGCTCAACGCCGCGTCGCGGGTCTGGCCGGTGGCGTGCAGGGCGTGGCCGAGATTGGCGTGCAGCAGGGGAGAGGTCGGGTCGCCGGCCACCGCCTGCCCGATCAGGTCCACCGCCTCCGCCGGACGCCCGCTTTGCAGCCCGATGACGCCGAGCAGGTGCAGCGCATCCGGATGGCCGGGCGACGCCGCCAGCACCTCACGGTACAGGCGTTCCGCCTCCGTGGTGCGGCCGGCGCGGTGGTGTTCGGTCGCAACGGCCAGCGTCTGTTCGATGGTGTCCATGGTCGGCGTTCCTGCTGCTTGGTCCCTGACGGCATGTTTACGCGCTTTTAGGGCGGATGCGCTGAACTTTTCCCATGCAGCGCACCGCGACATTCTTGTGGCATCTTGTCCCGACGGCAACCCTGGCGATTGCCCTGGCGCTTGTTTCGCCCGGTGGCGTCCGCGCGCAGGACACCGCCACCACCGCCGAAACCCCGTCGCCGCGACGAATCGTCATCAGCCTGACGGAGCGCCGACTCCATTTGCTGGAGGAGGGACGCCCGCCGCGTTCCTTCCCGGTCGCCATCGGACGGCCCGGCGTGGCGATCCCGCTGGGGGACAGCCAAGTTCTGCGCAAGCGGCGCAACCCGACTTGGCACCCCACCGCCAACCAGCGCCGCGACAACCCGGCATTGCCGGCGTCGGTGCCGCCGGGGCCGTCCAACCCCTTGGGCGAATTCGCGCTCGACCTCGGCTGGACGGCCATCGCCATCCACGGGACCAACGAGCCGGATTCGGTGGGCCGCCGGGCCAGCGGCGGCTGCTTCCGCATGCTGCCCGCCGACATCGCCGCCCTGTTCGAGATGGTGCCGGTCGGGACGCCTGTCCGAGTCGTCTCCGGGCCGGCCATCGTCCCGGCACCGCAGCCCGCCAGTGCAGTCGCCGTTCCGGCGGCTCTCCCAACTCCCGCCCCGCCGCCGTCGCTTCCCATCGTGCCCGATCCGCGCTGTACCACAGCCGGCGCGCCCCTGCGGCGGATGATTTGCACGATGCCGGACCTGGCCGCGCTGGATGGGCGGGCGCGCGGGCTGCACCAGCGCCACCTCGCCGCCCTGCCGGCGGAGCGCCGCGACGCGGCCGCTTATGCGCTGCTTCAGGAGGAGCGCCGCTTCGACGACCGCATCACCGCCCGTTGCTGGGTCCGCCGCGGCATGGAGGAGGACCCGGCGGTCGCCGCCGCCGCGCGGGCCTGCCTGAGCGACGCCCTGACCGTGCGGCTGGAGCAGGCAAAGCGCCGCTGATCGCCGCCAGATCCGCACAGGAAACTTGTCACGACTACGAAGGACTGCTACGCCGCTCAGGCTTGGCCATCCGGGGCTCTCCCAAGGGCGAATCGTGCATGCCGTTTGACTATTACCTGAACATCGCCGCGTCCGGCCTGCTGACCGGACTGGTCTACGGGCTGGCGGCGCTCGGACTGTCGGTCATCTTCGGCGTCGTGCGCGTGGTCAACTTCGCGCATGGCGAGATGATGGTCGCCGGCATGTACGGCGCCGTGCTGCTGGCCAGCCTGCTCGGGCTCGACCCGATCCTGGCGGCGCCCGTCGTGGCGGCGGTTCTGTTCGCCTTCGGCTGGGTGCTGCAGCGCGGTTTGGTCAACCGCTTCGTGGAGCGGCCGGAGCACATGCAGTTCATCCTGCTGCTGGGCATCGCGACGATCATCCTGAACGCCATGCTGATGCTGTTCGGCCCGGATTCGCGCAACGTCATGGTGCCCTATAGCTTCGACACGGTGGAGATCGGGCCGCTGCTGCTCGACGCGGTGCGGCTGCGCGCCGGGGCCGGGGCGATCGTGGTGACGGTGGCGCTGTTCGCCTTCTTCCGCTTCAGCCGCACCGGCAAGGCCATCCGCGCCTGCGCCGACAACCCGCTGGGCGCCCGGGTCGTCGGGCTGAACATCGACGGGCTCTATGCGCTGACCTTCGGCATCGGCGCCGGGGTGGTGGGCATCGCCGGCGCGCTGATGACGCTGCTGGTCGACTCCCGGCCGCAGCTCGCGCCGGAATACACGCTGCTGAGCTTCATCATCGTCATCGTCGGCGGGCTGGGCAGCCTGCCGGGCGCTCTGCTGGGCGGCATGCTGATCGGCTTTTCGGAGGCGATGGCCGGCTTCCTGCTGGATCCCTCGCTCAAGTCCCTCTTCAGCTATGGTGTGCTGATCGTGGTGTTGCTGCTGCGCCCGCAGGGCCTGCTGGGGAAACGGTCGTGACGGGGCGCGGAATCGTCCTTCTGGCGCTGTGCGGCGCGCTGCTGCTGGCCGCGCCGATGATCGCCGACCGCTACGTCCTGTCGGTGCTGACCACGGTGCTGTGGTTCGCCTATGTCGGGCAGGCGTGGAACGTGATGATGGGCTTCTCCGGCCTGCTGTCGCTGGGCCACGCGCTCTATGTCGGGCTGGGGGCCTACGCCAGCGCGGCGCTGTTCGTGCACTTCGGAATCGGTCCCTGGGCGGGGATGTGGGTGGCGATGCTGGCGGCGACGGCGGCGGGCTGCTTCATCGGCTTCCTGGGCTTCCGCTTCGGGGTGCGCGGCGTGCATTTCGCGCTGCTGACCATCGCCTTCGCCGAGGTCGCGCGCATCGGCTTCGACCATCTGCAATGGTTCGGCGGCTCGGGCGGCTTCTTCATCCCGGTGGCGGGCGACGCCGGCAACGACCTGCTGAACCTGCGCGGCTCGCCGGAGCTGTTCTACTACGTGATCCTGGCGCTGGTGCTGGCCGCGCTGGCCCTGTCGCGGGTCCTGCTGCACAGCCGCCTCGGCTACCAATGGCTGGCCGTGCGCGAGGAGCCGGAGGCGGCGGAGGCGGTCGGCGTTGACCTGTTCCGCGCCCGCATCGCCGCGGTGGCCGTGTCCTCCGCCCTGACGGCGCTGGGCGGGGTGTTCCAGGCCTTCTACTTCAACAACCTGTTCCCCGAGCAGGTCTTCTCCATGGGCCGCTCCATCGAGATCATCCTGCCGGCCATCGTCGGCGGCATCGGCACGCTGATCGGGCCGATCCTCGGGGCCTTCATCCTGACCCCGCTGGGTGAGCTGCTGACCTACCTGATCGAGGTGACCGGCTTCGACCTGCCGGGCCTCAAGCAACTGTTCTACGGCGTGGCGCTGGTGGTGATCGTCGTCTACCGCCCGGACGGGGTGTGGCCGTGGCTGGCCGACCGGCTGGGCCTCGTCCGCCGCCCCGGGGAGGACGCGTGATGGCGGCGCTTCTGGAGGTCGAGGGCCTGTCCAAGCGGTTCCGCGGGCTGAAGGCCGTCTCCAACGTCAGCTTCTCCGTGCCGGAGGGCCGGATCGTCGCGCTGATCGGGCCGAACGGCGCCGGCAAGACGACCACCTTCAACCTGATCGCTGGGGTCTTCCCGCCCGACGAGGGGCGGGTGCATCTGAAGGGCGCGCCGATCACCGGGCTGAAGCCCAACCGCATCTGCGCCGCGGGGATCGGCCGGACCTTCCAGATCGTCAAGCCCTTCGGGCAGTTGTCGGTCGAGGAGAACGTGGTCGTCGGCGCGCTGGCCCGCGAGCGGTCGGTGGCGGCGGCGCGCGACCACGCCCGGATGGTGCTGGACCGGCTGGGGCTGGCCGATCAGGCCGCCCGCCCGGCGCGCAGCCTGACCCTGCCGGACCGCAAGCGGCTGGAGGTCGCCCGCGCGCTCGCCACCCGCCCGATCCTGCTGCTGCTGGACGAAGTGCTGGCCGGCCTGCGCCCCACCGAGGTCGACCGCATGGTCGAGGTGCTGCGCGACCTGAACCGGCGCGAGGGCATGACGATCCTGATGATCGAGCATGTGATGCGCGCCGTCATGGCCCTGTCCGACCGGGTGGTCGTGCTGGATCATGGGGAGAAGATCGCCGACGGCCTGCCTGCGGAGGTTGTGGCGAACCCCAAGGTGATCGAATCGTATCTGGGCGCCGAGGATCTGTGACCCGCCAGCGGCGACAGCCGAGCGCGACGCTGGAAACACTCCCTTAATGTTTGTTGGTCCATCATTCGTTCCTGACTGAAGGCAACGGCCGACGCGGCAACGTCCGGTCGAAAAAGAAGCGTCCGACAAAGGGTGCTGCACGGGAGGAACGAATGAAGGCACTCGGCAATCTGCGGATTGGCCAGCGGCTGTCCATCGGCTTCGCGGCGGTGATCGCGGTGCTGGTGGTGACGGTCGGCACCGGCCTGCTGCTGACCGACAATGGGAAGACGCTCAGCCGCCTTGTGGCCGATGTCCGCATGCCGACGGCGCTGGCCGGGCAGGGCATCGTCGCGGCGGTCACCGCCACCAACGCGGCCATGCAGGGCTACCTGCTGACCAACCGCGAGGATCTGAAGCAGGAGCGCAACGT
Source organism: Azospirillum tabaci (assembly GCF_014596085.1). Lineage (GTDB taxonomy): Bacteria > Pseudomonadota > Alphaproteobacteria > Azospirillales > Azospirillaceae > Azospirillum > Azospirillum tabaci. The sequence goes on along the minus strand of NZ_JACCJY010000035.1, from coordinate 51,634 downwards.
TGCGTGGGACCGCATCGACGCGCTGCGCCAGGAAATGGACGGTCTGTCGGCCCGCTGGTCCGACCCGCAGGTCCAGGCCACCTGGGACGCGGTGAAGCCGCTGCTCGACCATCTGCGCCGCGATCAGGACATGGCCGAATCGCTGGGCACCATCGGCGACCAGATGGGGGCGCTGAATTCCCTGAACGACGACGCGATCCCGCGCGCCAACCAAGTCATGAGCCTGCTGGTCGGCGACGCCCGCTCGAACGACGCCAGCGGCCTGATCCCACGCCAGCGCGCCCTGCTTCAAGCCGACACGGAGGGGATGATCCAGGGCGCCGACCGTCTGGTGATGGTGCAGGCGGTTCTGCTGACTCTGGGGCTGCTGATCGCGGCGGCGGCGGTTCTGCTGACCTCGCGCTCGATCGTGCGGCCCTTGGGCGCCATGACGGAGGCGATGCGGCGGCTGGCCGACGGCGACTCCGGGACCCCTGTGCCGGCCACCGGGCGGGGCGACGAGATCGGGCAGATGGCCAAGGCCGTCCTGGTCTTCAAGGACAACATGATCGCCGCGCGGCAGGCCGCGGAGCGCGAGCACGCGGAGCAGGATGTCCGCGCCCGCCGCGCCCGCGCCATCGAGGAGCTGACCGGCCGCTTCGACCGCGAGGCGGCGGCCGTGCTCGGATCGGTCTCCGCCGCCGCGGTGCAGATGAAGGCGACGGCCAGCCAACTCGCCGCCACGGCGGAGCAGACCTCCCGCCAGTCGGTGACCGTGGCCGGCGCGTCGGAACAGGCCAGCGCCAACGTGCAGACGGTCGCCACCGCCACGGAGGAGCTGGCCGCGTCGGTCCAGGAGATCGGGCGGCAGGTCGCCAGCAGCACCGCCATCGCCGACGAGGCGGTGCACAAGGCCGAGCGCGCCGATCAGGCGATGCGCAGCCTCGCCAGCGCCTCGGCGGAAATCGTCGCGGTGATCGACCTCATCACCCAGGTGGCCTCCCAGACCCGGCTGCTGGCGCTGAACGCCACCATCGAGGCGGCGCGGGCCGGCGAGATGGGCAAGGGCTTCGCCGTGGTGGCGGCGGAGGTCAAGGCGCTGGCCGACCAGACCACCCGCGCCACCGACGAGATCGCGGCGAAGATCGTCTCCGTCCGCAGCGAGACCGAGGGGGCGGTGGCCTCGATCGGCGACGTGATGGGCACCATCGGGCGAATCAGCGAGGTCGCCTCGACCATCGCCGCGGCGGTGGAGCAGCAGCAGGCGGCGACGCGGGAGATCGCCCGCAACATCCAGCAGGCCGCCGTCGGCACGCAGGACGTGACCTCCAACATCGCCGACGTGAACCGGGCGGCCAGCGAGACCGGCAGTGCCGCCCGCAACGTGCTGGAGGCGGCGGGATCGCTGTCCGATCAGGCGGACGGGCTGCGCAGCAAGGTGGAGGTGTTCCTGACCGCGGTGCGCACGGCCTGACGCGGCGGGGGCGCCTTGAGGAGCAAAAGTTCGGCGCGCCGGGTCTTCGGCCCGATCAACACTTGACCCGGACGCCCGAGCCCGTCAGCTTCTCGCCGGGCTTCCCCGCGACGCAAGCACATGAACCGACTGCAACGCTATCTCTTCCGCAATCTTCTGATCGCCCTTCTCTATTCCACGGCCGGCCTGACCTTGACGATCTGGCTGAGCCAGTCCTTGCGGCTGATCGAGATGGTGGTGGAAGCCGGGGCGCCGATGCGGGTGTTCCTGTGGCTGCTCGTCCTGACGGTGCCGACCTTTCTCGGCATCGTGCTGCCGCTGGCGCTGGTCGGGGCGGTGCTGTTCACCTACAACCGGCTGGCAACCGACAGCGAGCTGGTCGTGATGCGCGCCGCCGGCGTCGGCCCCTTCGCCCTGGCCGCGCCCGCGATGCTGCTGGCCTTCGGCGTGACGGTGGTCGTCTATGTGCTGAATCTGTGGCTGACTCCCGCCGCCCACCAGGAGCTGGTGCGCATGGAATACGCCGTGCGCAGCGACTATTCGCAGCTGTTCCTGCGCGAAGGCGTGTTCAACGAGGTGGGCGACCGCTTCAGCGTCTTCGTCCGAGAGCGCGACAGCGACGCCAATCTGCACAACGTGATCATCCATGACGGGCGCGTTCCGGAAAAGCCGGTGACGATCATGGGCGAGCGGGCGGTGATGCTGACCGGGTCGGAGGGCGCGCGCTTCGTCGTCTACAACGGCAACCGCCAGGAGCTGGACCGCAAGACCAACCGGCTGTCCCAGCTTTTCTTCGAACGCTACGCGGTCGACCTGAAAGTGTTGAGCAGCGCCACCGGCGAGCGCTATCCGGACGCCCGCGAACGCTCCACCGACGAGCTTCTGCACCCGCCCCCCCAGTTGGCGGAGGACCCGAAGATGATGCGGGACCTGCTGGCGGAGCTGCATCACCGCCTGTCCTCGCCCTTGCTGGCGCTGGCCTACACCATGGTGGCGCTGGCCAGCCTGCTGTCGGGCGAGTTCAACCGGCGCGGCCAGTCGGTGCGCGTCACCACCGCGGTCCTGTTGGTCATGTCGATCCAGGCCGCCGTCCTCGGCCTGTCCAGCCTCGCCGCCAAGGTCAGCGTGCTGGTGCCGCTGATGTATGTGCTGCCGGTGGCGGCCCTGGCGCCGGCGGCCTGGATTCTGTCGCGCAACCTGCGGCGGCGCGTGCCGCCCAGCGGCGAAGCGGCGGCGGGCTGAGGGGCGGGTCTTGCGCATCCTGTTCATCACTTCCAACCGGCTGGGCGACGCGGTCCTCTCCACCGGGCTGCTGGCCCATCTGAACGAACGCCATCCGGACGCCGCGCTGACCATCGCCTGCGGTCCCCTGCCGGCGCCGCTGTTCCGTGCCGTGCCGGGGTTGGACCGGCTGATTCCCATGCCGAAGCGGGCCTGGGCGCGGCATTGGATCGACCTGTGGCGCGCCTGCGTCGGCACGCGATGGGATCTGGTGGTGGACCTGCGCAACTCCGCGGTCGGACGTCTCGTCCTGGCGAAACGCCGCTTCTTCCACACCCGCGCCCCGCATCTCCACAAGGTGGAGGAGATCGGGCGGGTGCTGGGCCTGTCCCCGCCGCCTTCCCCCCGCCTGTGGATCGACGCGGCGGCCGAGGCGGAGGCCGACCGGTTGCTGCCCGGCGGGGCGGAGCCGTTCCTGGCGATCGGCCCGACCGCGAACTGGACCGGCAAGGAATGGCCGGCGGACCGCTTCGCCGAGCTCGCCGCGCGGCTGACCGGTCCCGGCGGCCGGCTGTCCGGCCGGCGCGTCGCCGTCCTGGCCGCCGGGCCGGAACGCGAGCGTGCCCGGGCGGTTCTGGAGGCGCTGGGCGATCGGGCCATCGACCTGACCGGGCGCACCGACCCGATGGCCGCGGCGGCCTGCGTGCGCCGGGCGGCGCTCTACATCGGCAACGATTCCGGACTGATGCACATCGCCGCTGCCGCCGGCACGCCGACCGTCGGGCTGTTCGGGCCGGGTTTCCCCGAGACCTACGGCCCCTGGGGCGTGGCGGCGCGCACCGTGATCAGCCGGGTTCCTCGGTCCGAGCTTCTGGCCCGCCAGAAGGCCGATCCGCAGGCCACCGGCCTGATGGACGGCATCGCCGTGGAAGCGGTTGAACGGGCGGTGGAGGAACTGCTTGGACCGGCAACTCAGGAATGGCGCGAAGTCGTGACAAATCCTTGCAAATCACCGGAGACAGGTCCCTAAAGTTGACAAGGATTGAAGGATCGCTGACAATCCATTTGGTCCGGACCTGATTCAGCATTGCTCTGTCCGGCGGCCTGTCCCGAGGGTTTGGAATGAAGCCGACACCGACATACGCGAACAAGCCGACCTCCGACAATCCCCGTGATGTCGAGGCCTGGGCTTTGGCGGAGGCGTCGCGACGCCTGATCGATGCCGGGCGCAGCCCCGTGAACGAAGAGACGCTCCGCGCCGCCCTGCAATTGAACCAGCGCCTGTGGACGATCTTCCAGGCCGCGATGACCGAGGATGATTGCGGCCACCCGCCGGAGGTGCGGACGAACATCGCCGCCCTGTCGCTGCTGGTCGATCGCGAGACGGTCGCCCGGCTGATCGACCTGGATGTGTCGAAGCTGGAGACGCTCATCAGCATCAACCGGTCGGTGGCCAGCGGCCTGACCGCCCGTCCCGACGCGCCCGCCCAGGGTCAGCCCGCGCCGGCTTCGCAGGCGGCGCGTCCTCCGATGGCCCCTCAGGCGATGGCCCCGCAGGTTCCCGCTCCGGACAGCCAGCCGCCGCGCCAGTCGCTGCGGATCTCGATCTGAAGCCAGAACGCTTCGAACGAAAAACCGGCGCCCTTCGGGGCGCCGGTTTCGTTTTGGCGGCGGCTGTCGGAAAAGCGGCGGAAGCGTTGTCCAAGGGGGTGTTGCCCCCTCCGCAGGCCTCCCCCGCTCCGCAGGGGAGGGAGCCATTGGCGCCTCAAGCGATGTAGTTCAGCAGCGACAGCTTCTGACGCTGGCCGGCGACCGTGTAGGCGGCCTCCAGCGCGTTCATGGAGGTGCGCAGCCGCGCCGCCACCTCGGTCTCGTCGATGCCCTCGATGCCGGCGATGCGCTCGACCACCGTGGCCGACGCGGTGGTGTGCGCGGTTTTCTTCTCTTCCAGCGTGGCGAGGTCGGACGCCACCTTCGAGTGCACCGACCGCACCTCGTCCTTGGCCTGGGCCATCAGCTCCCGCGACTTGGTGATGTACTCCTCGTACTTGCCGGGATTGGACGCGGCGACGTGGGCCATGCGGAAGGCGGAGATCAGCTTCTGGAAAGCGCGGTCGTCGCTGGTGACGCCGTAGGTCAGCGTCTGGCCGTCGTCGATGGTGACCGCGGCCTTGTCCCACGCCTTGCTGTTCTGCCGGTTCGACATGTATTCCGAATCGTAGAAGGGCAGGTCCGGCGGGTCCACGTAGGGCAGGTCGGTCAGGGCGTCGGCCTGCGACGGCAGGGTGGCGACCGAGATGGTGTTGTCGATCTGGCCGTTGACCGCCCGCACCGAGGTGGTGAACTGCTGCACGCGCGACGGATGGTTCGGGTCCATCGTGCTGTTGCCGGTCAACGCGATGGTCGGCCCCTTGCCGAGGTCGCCGAGGATCGCGTTCATGTCCAACGGCGGCACGGGGCTGGTCTTCGTGAGCTCGGTGCGCAGCATGTCGGCCACCTTCGACACGTCGGTGACGCCGTTGTTGTAGTCCTTCTCCGTGACCGTGTAGCGGACCGTGTATTGCTGATAGGGCGGCAGGTCCTCGGGCTCGTCCGGGTGTTCCGAATAGTATTTCCGGTTGAAGGGGTCCTCCGGGTCGCCGACGGTGACGTTGATCTCGTAGGTGTCGCCGATGTCCACGCCGTCGCCGGTCAGCGCGAAGCTGTCGATCTGCTTCAGCCCGGTGCCCGCGGGCGCCGGCAGGGTGGCCGCCTGGGTGGTGGTCGGCGCCGTCATCGAATTGTCGATGCTCATCGAGTTCTGGACGCGCGCCTTCACGTCGAACTTCTGGCTCGGGTCCTCGCTGATCAGCGAGATGACGCCGTTGGCCGCGGCGGCGATGATCGGCAGCTTCGGGTTGGCCGACTGGATCAGGCTGTTCAGCGTGTTGGCGACGAAGGTGACGGTCTTCGGATCGCCCGGCTGGACCTGATAGCCGAAGGGCTTGCCGTCGATCGACACCTCGAAGTAGTCGTCGGCGTTGACCATCGACCCGTTCAGCGTCACGCGGGTGGACTGCGGCTGGGCCAGCAGGTCGCCGACCGGTTCCGTGCCGTAGCGCGAGCCGGCGAACAGGTAGCGGTCGCCGAACTGCTCGTTCAGGAGCTGCTGGATGTCGCGCAGCGCCCCCTCGACCCGGTCCCGCATGTCGTTGGCCTGGGGCCAGCTCACCGTGAAGGTGCTGCTCGAAGCCGCGGTGAGCTGGTCGAAGCTCAGATTCAGGACCGCGCCTTCGCCGGGGCCGCCATCGATCTTGAAGTTGTAGCCGCCGCCGTCGCTGGGGGGCACGGTCTTCAGATTGATGGTGCGGGTGGTCTTGCCGCCCAGCCCGTCGGTCACCGTCACGTCGAACGACCCGTTGACTCCGTCCTTCGACGGGATGGAGGTCACGGTGTAGCGGGCGTTCTGGGTGAAGGTGGACTTGTCGCCGTTGACCGTCAGCTTCAGCGCGTCGGGGTTGCTGTTGAAGGGGGAGGTGACGCTGGCGGGGCCCGGCTGGAACGGCATCAGGTTGCTGCTCTGCCAGTCCGTGGCCAGCTTTTCCAGGCTGTTCAGCACCGTGTCGGTCGCCTTCACGCGCGGCGACGCGGTGTTGATGTTCTGGACATAGGCCTCGCGCTGGGTCAGCTCCGCGCGCAGAGCCAGCAGCTTCTGCGTCTCGGCCCCGTAGGCGTTGAGGTCGGTGGACTTCTTGCCGGTGGTCAACTGCTCCGAGAGCGTGTCCACCCGGTTCTGGCCGTTCGTCAGATTGCGGACCAAGCCGAGATACTTGGCGTAGCTGCTGACTTGAGTGATGGAGCTCATCGGACGATCGCCTCCAGCGCGTCAAACATCGTGTTGGCCACTTGCATGACCCGTGCCGACGCGGCGTAGGAGGTCTGAAGCTGCTGCAGATTCGCGATTTCCTCGTCGATGTTGACGCCGGTCGTCGCGTGGTAGCGCTCCTCCAGGATCTGGCGGGAGTCCTTGTCCAGCGTGGTCTTGTCCAGCGCGGTCTTGGCCGCGGACATCCAGCCGCCGGTGATGTTGCTGGTGATGGAGCTGAAGGACGCGCCTTCCAGCTTCAGCCCGTCGGCTTGGAAGGTCCGGCCCGTGGCGCCGAGCGCCGTGACCACGTCCTTGACGGCCGCGCTCTTGAGCTTCTTGCTGTTGTTCAGCAGGTTCTCGTTCACGTGGATGGTGAAGCGGTCGTTGCCCATGAAGAACTGCGTGCCTTCCTCGCCCGGCACCGTCTTCGCTTGGTCGTAGGCGTCGCGGAAGCTGGTGGGCTCGCCGGGCTTGGTCGAGCCGGTGAACATCTGCGCGTAGGCGTCGAGCTGCGAGCGCAGCTTGCGGATCACCTCGTTGGTCGGGTCGGCGCTGGCCGGCTGCGGCGGGTTGGTGGCCGAACCGTCGGCGCGCAGGTTCATCAGCGCGGCGACCTTGCCTTCCTTCAGGTGCTGGTTGACGTTGGTGACTTGATTGCCCACCGTCAGGTTAATATTGCCGCCGTCATAGGAAAGATTTGCCGCCTGGCTGTCGACCAGCGCCAGCCCGGTGGGGGTGAAGACGGCCACGCGACCGTCCGGGCGGGTCATCGTGCGCACGCCGACGTAGGTGCTCAGCTCGCGGATCAGCCCGTCGCGCTTGTCGGCCACCTCGTTGCCGGCGGAGCCGTAGCCCTGCAGCGAGACGATGTTGTTGTTGATGCTCTCGATTTCCTTCAGCAGCCGGTTCACCTCGCCGACCGACTGGCCGAGGTCGCCCTGAATCTCGCGGTCCATGTCCTCCACGCCCTGGGACACCCGCACGATCTCGCGCGAGAAGGTGTCGGCGGCCTGGATGAGCTGGTACTGAGCGACCTCGCTTTCCGGAGAGGTCTCCACCGCCTTCCAAGCGGTCTGGAAGGCTTCGGCGTATTCGTTCAACTGCGGCTTGCCGCTGGTCGTGCGCAGCAGGTCGCCCAGCTTCTGCATGTAGGACGATTTGGCGGCCGAGGAGCCCTCGCGCGCGGTCAAATCCTGCACCTGGCTGAGCAGGGCGGAATCGACCTCGCGGCGGTACTGGGAGGTGAGGACGAACCCGTTGGAATCCAGCACGTTCGACACGGTGTGCCGGGTGCGGGTGGGATCGTCGGCGCGGGCGACGTTGTCCGAGACCAGCTTCACCTGGGCCTGGACCGCACGGAGGCCGGCTGTCGCGCTGCCGAGGGCGCCGAAGAGGGACATGGCCGTTGGACCTTTCGTCTACGGGGAAAGCGGGCTGCTGTTGGCCGGGCGGGCCGCGGATCACGCGGCCGCCCGCCGGATCGGAACCGCGCTTAGCGCTTCAGCCCGAGGACTTCCTGGAGCATCTCGTCGGAGGTCGTGACGATCTTGGTGTTGGCAGAGTAGGTGCGCTGGGTGACGATCAGCTTGGTGAACTCGTCCGCGATGTCCACGTTGGAGGACTCCACGCTGTTCGCGACCACCGCGCCGGCCCCGTTGGTGTCGGGGTCGTTGAAGTTCGGCCGGCCGCCGTCGTCCGTCTCGATGTAGACGCCGCCCGCCTCGCGCTGCAGGGCGTTGGGGTTGTTGAAGGTGACCACGGGAATGCGCCCGATGGTGCGGCTGCGGCCGTTGTCGTAGTTCACGATGACGTCGCCGTTGTCGCCGTAGACCACCTCCTTGTACTGGCCGCGCGAGGCGCCGTCCTGCACCAGCTCGCGCACGTTGATCTCACTGCCGGCGAACTGGGTGACGCCGCCCGACTTGCCGATCTGGCCGAGGTTCAGCGTGATCTGCTGCGGGCCGAAGCCGTAATCCACCGTGAAGGTCACGTTGGCGTCCGCCCCCAGCCCCTGGTTGGCGGACGTTACCGCCGTGCCGGTGCCGACTTTCGCCGTGCTGACGCTGGTGATGGTGCCGACGTTGCCGGGATCGGTGCCGAAGTTCAGCAGGACGTGCGCGGGGGTGGTGCCGGCTTGGGCGGCGGTTTCCAGCAAGAATTGGTCGGCGGCGGTGCCGCTCGCCGTCTTGGCGACGAGCTTCAGCACGCTGCCCTCGGCACTGGCGGTCACCGGCAAGGAGGTGTTCTTGTTCACCAGATTGGCGAGGCTGGCCGCGATGGTCTCCATCGAGGTCTCCTCACCCGTCGTCCGGTAGGTGATCGGCGAGCCGTTGACGATGACCGTGTATTCGGCGTCCTTGTCGCCCGGCGTGCCGGTCAGCGTCACCGATTCCGACTGCCGCACCCCCGCCACGTTGGAGGTGGTGGTGGAGGCGGTCAGCGTGCCGGAGCTGCCGGTGGCGTTCTGTATGCTGGCCTTCGCCTCGAACTTGCCGGTGGTCGAGGTGTTGTGGGTGAGGGTCAGCCGGCCGCCGGTCGCCGTGGCGACGACGTTCAGGTTGGCGGCGTTGACGCGGTTGGCCAATTCCTGAAGAACGCCGTTGATGTCCTGGAAGTTTCCGAAGTTGGACTTGTCCACCTTCACTGAGATCGGCGTTCCGTCGACCGACACCGAATAGACGTCGCCGATGTCGATCTGCGTCTGCGGATAGGAGAACTCCTGGCGCTGGCCGCGCGCGTCCGTCGGCGCGCTGATCGTCGGGCCGGTCACCTGGTTGTTGGAGGCCGCGCCCGATGTGTATTCCTGGTCGATCTTGAAGGGCGTGCCGGGGTTGCGGGCGGTGACCTGCAATTGTGAGTTCACGACCGACGCGATGACCGGCGCCTGCGGGCGGGCCGAGTTGATCTGGGCCGCCAGCGCGTTGGCGATGCCGCCATAGGTCCCCATGGTCAGGATGTTGTCCGCGGTCACCGAGACCGCGTAGGGCACGCCGTCCACCCGCACGGTGTAGCTGTCGCCGACCCGCACGTTGTCGGTGGCGGTGATGTTCAGATTGTTGGCGCTGACGTTCAGGGGATCATTAGGATTGATGGCCGTCAGCACCAGATCGCCTGCGGCGTTGCGCGCAGCGGATACCGCCAATCCGGCGCCGTTGATCTGCGTCACCAGATCGTCCACGACCCCTTCCATATCCTTCAGTGTGTTGATGTTCGAGTAGGAAATGCTGGTCTTGAACTCGGTCCCCAGCACGTTGACGACATACTGGTCCGGCACCTTCAAGCTTGCTGCTGTCGGGAAATCGACCTGGGTGATCTCGACCACGCCGGGGGCGGGGAGCTGGGTGGTGGTCGCCGTCATTGTCGAGTAGTCCACGGGGGTGGAGGCGGTGATGCTGTTCTTACGGCTGTCGGCGTTGGTCACGCCATAAGTGGCCGTGAAGGTCTGCGTTATTGCCGTGCCGTCCAGCACGAGCTGGTTGGCCGTGCCGGGGGGAACCGTGGCCGTGCCAATCAGGGCATTGATGCCCAGCGGCGGCACGGCGGTGTTGATCTGGTTGGCCAGATCGGCGACCACACCGTTGACGTTGAGCAGCGTGCCGATGTTGGCCGAGGTGACGCGCGTCTTGAACTCGGTGCCAGCCACCGTGATGCGGAACTCGTCGCCAACGTCAATGGCGGCGGTGGAGAAGGTGAAGGTGCTGCGCTGGTCGCCGCTGACCGAACCGGTCGAGTTGGTTGAGGGACCGCTGATCGTGCTGGTTTGTGGCGTGGTGTTGTTGAAGGTCCCCGAAATCTCAACCGGCGTGGGGTTGGTTCCCGTCGTTTCGACGATTATTCTACGGTTGTCTTTGTCGTCCAGCCTGGCTTGGTAGAGGGCAGGAGACAGCGCATTGATCTGGTCCATCAAGGCGGCGGCGACATCTTGGTAGCTTGAATAGCTCCCGATGTTCCCGGCGGTCACCGCGACCGTGATAGCGGGGCCGCCATTGATGTTCAGGGTGTAGGTGTCGCCGACCCGGATGTTGTCCTGCGACGTGCCGTCCGGGTAATAATTGGTGCGGCCACCGATGGTGACCGACGAGGACGGGAAGGAGGTCGTGCCGTTGACCAGCACCTGGCTGACCTGGGCCACTGGGGTCACGCCGGACACTTGGCTGCCCGCCGCCATGGAGGCGGCGCCGCCGGTGAAGGAGCCGGCGACCGGCTGCGTCGAGCTGCCCGGCGCCTCGATGCCCAGGCGCCACGCGTTGGCGGCATCCTGGCGCCAGTTGAACTGGATGGTCCGGGCGTTGCCCTGGGTGTCGTAGACCTGGATGCTGGAGGACGGGATGGGCACGCCCGGCGTCGGGGTGGCCGGCAGGTTGGCGCCCAGCGTGATGCTGTTGGTCGACTGCGGCTTGTCGGTCAGGGTGTTGACCTGCAGCGGCTGCACCACGTCCTTCTTCAACTGGCCGGTCACGTCGTCCACGACCCAGCCGTTCAGCGCAAAGCCGGCGCTGTTCACCAGATAGCGGTTCTTGTCCAGCTCGAAGTCGCCGACGCGGGTGTAATAGACGTTGTCGGCGTTCAGCGTGCCGGTCTGGGTCTGCACCGTCTCGCCCTGCTGACCGGGACCGGTCAGGCCGCGGCTGAGCTTGGACACGCTGAAGAAGCCCTGGCCCTGAATGGCGGCGTTGGTCGGGCTCTGCACCTGGGTCAGGTTGCCCTGGATGTTGTTCATGAAGACCGGCGCCGCCGTCACGCCGCCCGGTGCGTGCAACCGCTCGTTGGACTGGAGCACCAGCGTCTCGAAGGCGGTGTTGACCCGCTTGTAGCCGACCGTCGAGGCGTTGGCGATGTTGTCAGAGATGTGACCGAGGGCCTTCGACTGCGCGCTCAGGCCGAGGACGGCGGTGGTCATCGAACCGAAGATGCTCATGGCCAGGGATCTCCACGCGGAAAGGGCATAAATCGTTGCCATTCGGGTAAGCAAGGACGATGCCAACTTCCTGGTCTTCCCTAACGCACTGATTTATATGAATAAGCCTCTGAGACGACCGCGCTGGCCCCCTTTTTGCCGCGCGCTGGGAAAAATTGGCCTAGCAGCCTGTGCGGGGGAGGGAAGAAAGCTCCCGTCCCCTCGGTCCGACCGACCGATATGACCTAAGGACAGGGCGTGGCCGGGCGGGGGCTGCGGTAAAAGGGGGGAGGAAACGGGACACACGCCGGCGGTGGGGCCGCTGGGGGAGGGCGGTTTGGACCGTGTGGAGCAACTTCTGATACCGTTGCTGGGGGCGGCCCTTCTGGGGCATGCGCTGAGCAACGCGCCGCTCCACTTCGATCTTCCGGATCCGCAGGCCTTCGATGTGGCCGCCTTCAACGCCACCCTGCTGGCGGCGGAGATGCCGGCGCTGCCGGCCGCGGTGCCTCTTCCAGCCTGGAGCGGGAACGATCCCTACGACTGCTTCTGCGGCGCCAACTGAGCGGCGGCGAACCGCTCCAGCTCCGTGGCGACGGCGCGCAGGACGCTGTCCCAGTCGCCGGGGCGGGACTGGCGGAACAGGCGGAGCGACGGGTACCAGGGGCTGTCCGCACGGTCGAGCAGCCAGCGCCAGTCCGGCGCGTAGGGCAGCATCAGCCACGCCGGGACGCCGAGCGCTCCGGCCAAGTGGATCGTCGCCGTGTCCACCGCGATCACGAGGTCCAGATTCGCCAGGATGGCCGCGCTGTCGGCGAAGTCGCGGATGCCCGCGGTCAGGTCGGGCAGGGCGGCGGGCCGGGCCGCTTTGGCATCGCCGGTCTGAAGGCTGAACAGACGGGGGCCCGGCGTGTCGAGCAGCGGGGCCAGCCGCTCGACGGGGATGGAGCGGTTGCGGTCGTTGCGGTGATTGGGGTTGCCCGCCCAGACGAGGCCGACACGCGGCCCCGAACCCGTTCCCGTATCAACCTCGGCGATCCGGCGGCCCCAGCGCGCCACCTCGTCCGCCTCGGCGGCGAGGTAGGCGGGAGGCGCGGGGATGCTCGTCAGATCGGTGCCGAAGGCGCGTGGCAGGCTCATCAACGGGCAGTGGAGGTCGTGCGGCGCCGGGGCGGGACCGCGCACCAGCACTTCGATGTCCGGTCCCAGCGACCGCAGCAGACGGAACTGCAGCGGGTGCACGTCCAGGATCACCCGCCCCCCGGCGCGGGCCACCAGCGGGGCGTAACGGGCGAACTGGATGGTGTCGCCGAACCCCTGCTCGGCGTGCAGCAGGATGCGCCGGCCCTCCAGCGGCTCCCCGCCCCAGGGCGGGGCGGGCAGGCGGCGCGGGCGCCACTCGAACTCGTCCCATCCGGCGCGCAGGTCGCCCCGCACCAACCGGCTGACGGCACGCGCCAGATGCGCGTCGGCGTGCTCGGGACGGGAGGCCAGCAGGGCGTCCAGGCAGGCGTCGGAGTCCGCGAAGCGGCGCGCGTCGCGCAGCACGACGCCGCGGTTGAGCGCCGTGTCCGGATGGCCGGGGCGCAGGCGCTCCGCGCGCTCCAGCCACGCCAACGCGGCGGGGTAGTCGGAGAGCGCGTGGCGCACCGAACCCAGGTTGGTCAGGGCGTCGGCCAAGGCCGGGTCAAGGGCCAGGGCGCGGGTCAGCGCGGCGTCGGCCCGCTCCGCTTCGCCCAGCATGCGCAGGGCGCCGCCGAGGTTGGCCCAGGGCGCCGCCGCGTGGGGGCGGAGTCGCAGCGAGCGGGCGATCAGCGCCTCCGCCGCGGCGTGGGCGCCGCGCTGCGCCTCCATCACGCCGAGCAGATGCAGGGCGTCGGGCTGCGCCGGCTCCACCGCCAGCACGACGCGGTAGTCCTGCGCCGCCTCGGCGAGGCGCCCGGCCATGTGGTGGTTGACGGCGGCGTCGAGAACGTCCAGGAGTGTCGCCATGCCCGTTGTCTACACCGGGGCTTTGCCGAAGGCGAGCCCCCGGACCTTCCCGGAGCGAGGATTTCCATGGATGACCGCCTGCCGACGCATCTCTGGGTGATGGCGCACATCCGCGCCGCCGATGCCGAGGGCGTCACGATGATGGTTCTGCGCAAGGGGGACCCCAGCCGCGGGACGGTCATCCTGAAACTGAACCGGCTGGATCGGACCTTCAGCGTGCTGGTCCAGGTGCGCGACGAGGAGCGGCTGCGCTGGTCGCGCGGCACCGGTGCCGAGCCGGTGGACGAGGCCACCGCCGACGCCTACATCGCCCGCCAGACCCGCTACGACCCCGACGTCTGGGTGATCGAGGTGGAGGACCGCAAGGGCCGCCACTGGTTCGAGGGCGAGGTGCGCTGACCGCCCTCCCCGGGGCAGTGGCCGATCACACCAACTCGGCCTTTCCCGCCGTCGCCCCTGCCGTCGGCGTGACGCGCGGGAAGCGCAAGGTGAAGCGGGTGCCCTCGCCGGGGATGCTCTGCACGGTGATGGTGCCGCGCAGCGTGCCGGTGACGAGGTTGTAGACGATGTGCAGCCCCAACCCGCTGCCTCCGTTGCCGCGGCGGGTGGTGAAGAAGGGGTCGAAGATCTTCGGCAGGATGTCCGACGGGATGCCCAGCCCGTTGTCGGCCACCGTCAGCTCCACCTGGTCCTGCGGCAGCAGGCTGGCGGCGATGGTCAGCCGGCCCGGTTGGTGCGGCGTGAAGGCGTGGGTCAGCGCGTTGAGGACGAGGTTGGTCAGAATCTGCGACAGGGCGCCGGGGTAACCGTCCAGTTCCAGGTCGTCGGGGCTGTCCACGCCGATGTCCAGCCCGCCGACGTCCTTGTAGGCCGGGCGCAGGCTGCGCAGCAACTCGACGATGTAGGTCTTCAGCTCGAACCGGCGGCGCTCGTCGCTGGACTGGTCCACCGCGACCATCTTGAAGCTCTGCACCAGATCGGCGGCGCGCGTGCTGTTGGACAGGATGAGCCGGGCCATCTCCCCGCCGTCGGCCAGGAAGCGCTGGAACTCCGACTTCTTGATGGCCCCGGCGGCGAGCTGGCGGGTCAGCTCCTCGAACTGCAGGGCAAGCTGCGAGGCGCCGGTGATGGTGATGCCGATGGGCGTGTTGACCTCGTGCGCCACACCGGCGACGAGCTGGCCGAGCGACGCCATCTTCTCCGCCTGGATCAGGCTGGCCTGGGTCTCCTTCAATTCGCGCAACGCCTGTTCCGCCGCGTCGCGGGACCGGCGCAAGGCCGCCTCCGCCTCGACCTCGCGGGTCACGTCCACAACGATGGACTGGACGGCGGTCTCGCCCTTCCAGTCGATGCGGCGGCTGGTCAATTCGATCCAGCGCTCCGCCCCGTCAAGACGGCGGGCGCGCAGCCGCCGCCGGTCGCTGGGCAGGCCGGTGGCGACGATGTGCCGGTAGTTGTCCTCGACCACCGGCCGGCTGTCCTCCGCGATGAAGTCGAGCACCGACCGCACCCGCAGCGCCCGGTCCAGGCTGCTGCCGAGCATCTGCAGGAACGCTTCGTTGGCGTAGAGCGGGCGGAAGTCGCGGTGGATGATGATGCCCTGGATGGAGCCTTCGACGAGGTCGCGGAAGCGCCGCTCGTTGTCGGCCAGATCCATCTGGCGCCGGTCGATCTCGTCGATGAAGTAGCGGATGGAGGCGGCGATGTCGGTGATCTCGTCGTTGCCCTCCACCGGCACCGTCGCGTCGCTGCCGGACAGGCGGGCCAGCACCGCGCCGTTCAGCGCCACCAGACGCGAGGTCAGGAAGCGCCGGAAGACGAGATGAACGAGGATGGCCAGCAGGATGGAGGCGCCGCCCAGCACCATCACCATGCGCGAACGCTCCTGAATCATCGCCGCCAGATCGCCGGTGCGGTCGGTGGACTGGTCGTGGATGGCGTCGAACAGAGCCAGGGTGAAGCGGTCCACCGTCTCCACCAGGACGCGCGACTGGCCGGACAGCGCCTGGGCGCGGTTGCGCGCCTGCAGCCGCTCGGCGGAGCTGTCGAACAGCGCCCCCGGCGCCACCAGGATCGTGGCGAGATCGGCCCGGATGCGTTCCATGGCGGACCCCTCCGGCTCGGCTGTGGCGGCGGCCAAGCGGCCCAGCTCGGCCAGCGCATGCTCGGCGTTGCGGCGCTCCACCCGCAGCCGGTTCAGATGGTCCGTCTGCATCGCCCCGGCGGCCCGCGCCATCAGCGCGCCCGCCCGCACCGCCCAGGCGCCCAGCATCCCGCCGTCCCCGCCGGGCGCCGCCGTGGCCGAACCGGTGGCCAAACCGGTTCCGGGCTCCGCCCCCGGCAGCCGCTCCAGCGCGTCGGCCAGCTGGGCCAGCGCGCGGATCGCCTCCGCCTGACGGGCGCCGGACTCGATCTGCCGCCCGACCTCCGCGTTCAGGTCGGCCACCGTCGCCGCCAGGATCAGCAGGGTGGACTGGGCCTGTTCCAGAAGCCGCAACTCGTCGCCATCGTCGCCGCCGGCCGGCTCCCCTTGCTGGTGGAGGTCCCGCATGCGTTCCACCAGCTTCCTCAGGAACTCCAGTTCGCTGATGAGTTCGTCGTAGATGGCCCGGCGCTGCGGGGTGGTGGCCGCCCCGGCCAGGACGGGCAAGCGGGCAACCAGCTTCTGGAGCGAGCCGCGCAGCTCCGCGCTGGTGATGACCTTCGGCAGGGTGGTGGAGGAGAGGACCGACACCTCTCCCCGGAACAGCTGGAAGGAGGACAGCGACACGACCCCGACCAGGAGGACCAGCATCGTCATGATGGTCAGGCCGATGGAGATGCGCAGCACGATGCCGGCACGCGCGCGCCGGCGCCGCCGCAGGGGCGCGGCAGCGTCGGCGCGGTCAGTGGGCGGCGTCGTGGCCGTCTTGGTGGCGGTCGCGTCCATTCCGCGGTTACCGCTGGACCGTCAGGCGACCGTCGAGCCGCGGCGCGAAGCCGCCCGTGCGGGCGATCCGGCTGGCCAGGATGGTCGAGACGAAATCCGCGTCGCGGTCGTCCACCAGCCGCGGGGCGGTGGACAGCATCGCATAGCCATCCCCGCCGTTGGCGAGATAGCTGCCGGTGGCCAGCCGGAAGCGGACCAGCGGCTCCACCGGCTTGCCGCCCACCGTCAGAGCCACCACCCGCTGGCCGGGCGGGCGCGACGCATCGACGGTGACGCGGGCGTTGGACAGGTGCGGGAAGCGGCCCTGCAACTGCTCGATTCCGGAGAAACCGAACTCCAGCGCATCGCGCAGCTGCTGCCCCGTGACCTCGATCAGCACGGCGGTGTCGTGGAAGGGGAATTCGGTCTGGATGTCCCGGCGCGTCCACACCGTGCCCGCCGCATAGGCGCGGTCGCCGCGGAAGGAGCCGCCGTTGATCAGCGCCACGTCGGCCTCCATCGCCTCGCGCAGAGCGTCGGCGACGGTGTTGGCGAAGGCGTTCTCGCTGGCGCGCACCGCCTCGCGCCGCGTGTCGATCGGCGCGTCAAGCCGGCCCACCTGCATGCCCAGCATGCTGTCGAGCCGCGCGCGGTAGGCCTTGGCTTGGGCGTCCAGCGCCGTATCCGGGGCCACGGTGGCGGTGTCGATGGCGCGCACGCCGCTGCTCCATGCGGTGCGCGTGGCGCCGCCCTTGGTCACCTTTTCAGCAGTGACGTCCAGGGCGAGCACCCAGGCGGCCTGCGGCTCGACCGTCGCGTTCAGGGTCTTGCCGTCGTAATCCACCGCGACCACCCGCCCGCGGTCTTGGTAGAGCACGATGTCGGCGGCGCCGGAGGCGATCACGTCGCGGTGGGTGCCGCCGGAGTCACCGGTCAGCGCCACCACCAGATCGGCCCCGGCGTCGCGCAGGTCCTTCGCCTTCCGCGCCAGGACCGGACCCGGCGGCAGGAAATCGGTCCGTGGCGAGCGGGTGATCTCCCCCGTCCGCGCCGGCGCCGCGGCCAGAACGCCGACGCGCAGCGGGCCGGCGTTGAGCATCGCCCGGTCCTCCAGCCCGTCCAGCGGCTTGCCGGTCTGGCGGTCCACCGCGTTGGAGACGACGATGGGGAAGTTCGCTTCGAAGGCGCGGGTCATCAGCACGTCGTCGCCGTGATGGAATTCCCGGTTCAGCGCCGCCATGGCGTCGATGCCGACCCCGTTCAGCAGGTCGATGACGTGCGCCCCCTGGTCGTAGAAGGACAGGACGGAGGGGGCAAGCGCCTGCCCGCCGTGCAGGACCAACACGCTACCACCCGCCGCACGTTCCTGCCGGACCAGCGCGGCGAGCCGGGCGATGCCGCCGCGACCCTGGACATCCTCCAGTTCGGTCGTGCTGTGGGCGTAGAGAATGGTGAAGCGGGCGGGGTCCGCCCACGCGGTTCCGCAGGCCACACTCCCGCCAGCCAACATCCCACAAGCCAGGATTCCGAGAACCCGCGCAAACACCGGGCGCAACCAGACGCCCCTGCCGAATCCCATGCCGTCGTTCCCCATCCAGCACCCGCACGGCCGTCACCACCGTGGGCCGCACCCCCCAGTTCCGCGCCGGATTATGCGCGTTCGCGCGACGGTGGTGAAGCTGTACCGAGGATGACAAATCGCCCCGTTCCGCGAGGGGACAACACCCGAACGCCGCGGCGAATCGGTAATGCCGAAAGGCCATAGTATTTACAGGGAAATTTCGGCCTATGCGGATGTTGCACCGCACCCATTCCGCATTGGTAATACCACTTCGAAAGGGGTGCCCCTATTCTCCGCCAGCCCATTCTCGGGGCGTTTCCTCCCTAGACTCAAGGCCGGAGCGGTTGCTCCGGCCTTTTTTTCGTCCGCGATGCGCCGGACGCCGGGGCCAGCCGGCGTAAAACCGGGGAGGCTTGCGGTGGATAGCGGACGGGCAGGGTTGCGCTATCCTGCGGCCCATGCCCGCCCTGCCGCTGCCGGAAACTCTGGACATCGCCCTCAGCCGAACCGCGAAGGTTCCGCTGTCTGCACAGATCCACGCCGCCTTGCGCGACGCCATCCGCGATGGCCGGCTGGCCGGAGGGGCGCGGTTGCCGTCCTGGCGGGATCTGGCTGTACAGCTCGGGGTGTCCCGCGGCACGGTGCGCGACGCCTATGAGCGGCTGATTGACGAACAGCTTGCAGTCGGCCTGGGCGCCGCGGGCACGCGGGTGGCCGAGGGGGCCATGGCGGGGCCGTCCCCCGATGGGCCGGTCCAGGCTCCGTCCTTCCCGGAGTTGTTTTCAAATGTCGAGCGGGCGCCGCTGCCCTTCCAGATGGGTGTGCCGGCGCAGGACGCCTTCCCCTTCACGCTATGGTCCCGGATCGTCGGGCGGGCGGCGCGTGCCGCGGCGGCGGCTCCGGTCGGCTATCCCGATCCTCGCGGCCATCCGGAATTGCGGCGCGAGATCGCCGCCGTGCTGGCCATCGCCCGCGGCATCCGCTGCACGCCGGAGCAGATTTTCATCACGGCGGGCTATTCCGGCGCGCTCGGCCTGGTGATTCGCGCCTTGCGGCTGGACGGCGCCACCGCCTGGATGGAGGAGCCCGGCTTTCCTCTGACCCGCCGCGCCCTCCACCTCGCCGGCATGACCGTGGTTCCCGTGCCGGCGGATGGCGGTGGGATCGACGTGGATGCGGGATTCGCGCGGGCCCCAGCGGCGGGCTTGGCCGTGGTGACGCCCGGCCAGCAGGCGCCGCTCGGCGTGACCATGACGCTGCAGCGCCGCCTTGCCCTGCTGGACTGGGCGTCGCGGGCCGGGGCATGGATCGTCGAGGACGACTATCTCAGCGAACTGCAGCTGAAGGGCCGGGCCGCTCCGGGGCTGGCCTCCCTCGACCGGGATGGGCGGGTGCTGCACGCCGGCACCTTCAGCAAGACCATCACCCCGGCGCTGCGGCTCGGCTTCCTGATGGTGCCGCCGGGGCTGGCCGGTCTCTTCGGCGAGGCCGCCGCCTGCCTGTCCCCGGCCTCGGCGGCAGGAATGCAGCGGGCGGTGGCGGACTTCATGGCGGGCGGGCATTACTTCCGGCATCTGCGCCGGATGAAGCGGCTCTACGCCGTCCGCCAGCAGACGCTCCTGGCGGCGCTGCGCGACGCCGCGGGTGCGGAGTCGCCGATGGCGGTGGAGGCGTCGGGAAGCCTGTCGGTCCGGCTGGTCCTGCCACCGGGCAGCCGCGACATCGCCATCGCCGCGGCGGCGCAGGCGGATGGCCTCGCGCCGGTGCCGCTGTCGCCCTGGTACGCCGATGGCCCGGAGGCCGCTCGCCCCCGCGGTCTGCTGCTTGGCATCACCAACCTCCAGGACCGGCGCCTGTCCGACGACTGCCGCCGCTTGATCGGCTTGGTGAAGCGGCATGGCTGACCCGGTATGGCTGACCCGGTATGGCTGACCCGGGGGACCACGCTCAGCGGGCCGCAGAGGGAACCGTGCGGAAGCTGATGGCGAGGCGGTTGTAGAGGTTCATCAGGCCGATGGCGATCGTCAGGTCGGCCACCTCCTTCTCCGAGAACAGGGCCGACACCGCCTGGAACTCCGCGTCCGGGACGGCGGTTTCGGCCACCCGCGTCACCGTCTCCGCCCAGCGCAGCGCGGCGCGCTCGCGGTCGGTGAACAGCGTTTCGGCCTCGTGCCAGACCGGAACCAGCACCAGCTTGTCGATGGTGACGCCGTTCTTCAGAAGATCGCGGCTGTGCAGGTCGATGCAATAGGCGCAGCCGTTGATCTGCGACACGCGCAGGTAGACAAGGTCGATCAGCGTGACCGGAAGCCCGCACTGGCCGATGTAGCCATGCGCGCCGGCGAGGGCCTTCATGCCGGCAGGGGCGGTTGCGTGGTAGTCGAGACGCGGGGACATGGCGGTTGGTCCTCAAGGAGGGATGCGGGAGGTTCCCGGCTGCCGCTGATCCTGCACCGCCCACCGATCAGTCGTAAGGACCAAGACATGACGGAAATCCTGTACCATCCTCCGCAGGGTGGAACCGTCAGGCGCCCGACAGCTCCCGGCGGAAGGCCCGGTCCATCATGGCGGCCACCCGCTCCAACCTGCCCCGGTCCGCGCCGTCGCGGGCCGCCGCCGACATCCCCATCATCGTGACCACCACCAGATCGGCCAGGGCGTCGGCGCGGTCCGGCGCTTCGGTGGCGATGAAGTCGCGGACCGCGGCGCGGCCTTCCCGCTTGGCCGCATCGGCCAGGGCCTGCGCCTCGGGGTCGGCGCTGTTGCGCGCGCCGTCGAGCACGAGGCACCCCGCCGTCCCGCCCTGGCCGGGATAAAGCGCGGCGGCGAGCGCCAGCGTCCGCCCGATCACCGTCGCCACGTCGCCGCCCTCCGCCCGCGCCCGCGCGAAGACGTTGGCCTCGCCCGCCGCGTAGCGGCGCAGGGTCCGTTCGAACAGCCCGGCCTTGCTGCCGAAGGCGGCGTAGAAGCTCGGCGGCTTGATGCCCAGCTCGGCGCCCAGCTCGGCCACGCCGACCGCGTCGTAACCG
Source organism: Azospirillum tabaci (assembly GCF_014596085.1). Lineage (GTDB taxonomy): Bacteria > Pseudomonadota > Alphaproteobacteria > Azospirillales > Azospirillaceae > Azospirillum > Azospirillum tabaci. The sequence goes on along the minus strand of NZ_JACCJY010000035.1, from coordinate 30,726 downwards.
CGGGCGTGGAACAGTCGCATCGCCGTCTCCACCGCCTCGTCCACGTCGAAGGAACGACGCCGTCCACGCGGTTCCAATTTTTTTGTAGTGGTCACTATAGAAAAACCTTGCGCGATGCCCTCTGCCGATTTTATATAGCGGTCACTACATTAATTCAAGGAACCGATCATGAGCGACTTCGCGGGAAAGAACATCCTGGTGCTGGGCGGCAGCCGGGGCATCGGCAAGGCCATCGTCCAGCGCTTCGCGTCGGGCGGCGGGCGCGTCGCCTTCACCTACGCCGGTTCGGCGGAGGCCGCTGCGGCGCTGGCCGCCGAGACCGGGTCCGAGGCGATCCGCACCGACAGCGCCGACCGCGACGCGCTGATCGCGACGGTGGCCGGGCGGGGCGCGCTGGACGTGCTGGTCGTCAACGCCGGGGTGGCGGTGATCGGCGATCCGCTGACCTTCGACCCCGACGCGGTGGATCGCATGATCGACATCAACGTGCGCGGGCCTTACCACGCCGCGGTCGAGGCGGCGCGCCACATGACCGGGCCGGGGCGCATCATCGTCATCGGGTCGGTCAACGGCGACCGGATGCCCTTCGCGGGCGGGGCGGCCTACGCGCTCACCAAGGCGGCGGTCCAGGGCATGGTGCGCGGCCTGGCGCGCGACTTCGGCGACCGCGGGATCACCGTCAACGCCGTCCAGCCGGGGCCGACCGACAGCGACATGAATCCGGCCGACGGTCCGATGGCCGAGGCCATGCGCGGTTTCATGGCCATCAAGCGCTACGCCCACGCCAGCGAGGTCGCCGAACTGACCGCCTTCATCGCCGGCCCGCACGGCGCGATGATCACCGGCTCGTTCCAGACCATCGACGGTGGCTTCGGAGCCTGACGGCGGTTCCTACGTCCTCTCACCCCAGCGGTCGCGGAAGACGAGGTCCTCCAGGGGAAGCCGGCTGCGCCAGCCGGCTTTCTCCAGTTCCGGCGTCTCGTGGAAATGGGAGACGTAGCCCAGGCAGAGATAGGCCACCGGGACGATCCGCTCCGGGATGCCCAGCGCTTCGCGCAGCTTGTCCTCGTGCAGGATGCTGACCCAGCCGACGCCCAACCCTTCCGCCCGCGCGGCCAGCCAGAGATTCTGCACGGCGCAGACGCAGGAATAGAGGTCCATGGTCGGGATGTGCGTCCGCCCCAGAACCACCGGGCCGGAGCGCTCGCGGTCGCAGGTGATGCACAGGTTGACCGGCGCTTCGCGGATGCCTTCCAGCTTCAGGCGGCTGTAGAGCGCCTTGCGCTCCCCGGTGAAGAGGGCGGCGGCCTCTTCGTTGGCCTGGGAGAAATCGGCGTGCACGCGGGCCTTCACCGCCGGGTCCTGGACGACGATGAAGTTCCAGGGCTGCATGAAGCCGACCGACGGCGCGTGGTGCGCGGCGGTCAGCACGCGGGTCAGCACCTCCTCGGGCACCGGATCGGGGGCGAACTGCCCGCGCACGTCGCGGCGCGAGAAGATCGCCTTGTAGAGCGCGTCCCGCTCCTCCGGCGCGAAGGCGTGGTCGCTCATCGGTCCGCCGCAATCACATGGAAGAACGAGGCGAAGACGCTGCCCCGCCGCCCGCCGAGCGGCCCGAGGTCCGACCCGTCCGCCGCCGTGGCGGTGACCAGCGGCTCGTCGGACCCACGGTCGAGGATCGAGGCGTAGTGGAACTCGTGCCCGCGCAGCGCCGTGCCCGACCGACCGAGCGGCGTGTCGCCGAGCAGGACGGCGCGCCGGTATCCCAGGTGCAGCTTGCGCTTGGCGAAGGAGGTCCGCACCCCCAGCAGCCCGAGCATCGGGTGGGTGGTGCCCGCCGCGTCCTCCAGCGATTCGCCCAGCGCCATGTAGCCGCCGCACTCGCCATAGACCGGGCGCCCGAGGGCGGCGACGCGATGCATGCCGTCGCGGAAGCGTCCGGCGGTGGCGAGCCGTCCGGCGTGCAGTTCGGGATAGCCGCCGGGCAGATAGACGGCGTCCGCGTCGTCGGGCGGCGCCTCGTCGGCCAGGGGCGAGAAGTGCGTCACCTCGGCGCCTGCCGCGCGCCAGCCCTCCAGCAGGTGCGGGTAGACGAAGGTGAAGGCGGCGTCGCGCGCGATGGCGATGCGCTGGCCCAGTGGCGGCAGGGCGGGGGCAAAGCTCCCTTCCGGCGCGCGGGAGGGGGCGGCGAGTGCCGCCACCCGGTCGAGATCGACATGCTGCGCGATGAAGCGGCCCAGCGCCGCCAAACGCTCCTGAAGGTCCGCCGTCTCCTCCGCCTGGATCAGGCCGAGATGGCGTTCGGGCAGGATCACATCGGGGGTGCGGGGAAGCGAACCGAGGACGGGGATGCCCAGCGCCTCGATGGCGCCACCGGCCAAAGCGAGGTGGCGCGGGCTGGCGATGTTGTTCAGGATCACCCCTCCGATCCGCACATCGTCGCGGTAGGTGGCGAAGCCCTTGACCAGGGCGGCGGCGGACTGCGACTGGCCCTTGGCGTTGACCACCAGGATCACCGGCCAGCCGGTGCGGGCGGCCAGCTCCGACGTGGCCCCGGTGCCGGTCGCCCCGACGCCCGCCACCCCGTCGAACAGGCCCATCAGCGCCTCGCAGACCAGCAGGTCGGTGCCCTCCCCGGCGCGGCGGGCCAACGAGTCCAGCAGGTCCGGCCCCATCGCCCAGTTGTCGAGGTTGACGCTGGGCCGCCCGGTTGCCGCCTGATGGAAGGCCGGGTCGATGTAGTCCGGCCCCGCCTTTACCGCGCCGACGCGCAGGCCGCGCGCCTTCAGCGCGACCAGCAGCCCCAGCGTGACGGTGGTCTTGCCGGTGCCGGACGCCGGCGCTCCGACGATCAGCCCGCGTGGCGCAGCCTCAGACATAGGGGCCTCAGCCATGGGGAAGCTCCTTGGGCAGCCAGTCGAGCACGGGGCGCAGCCGCACCACCTCGCCGATCACGATGATGGCCGGGGGCTCCATCCCGCTCGCCTCCAGGTCGGCGACGCAGGTGCCGAGCGTGGTGACCAGCACGCGCTGCCGCTCGGTCGTCGCGTCGGTCACCACGCCGACCGGCGTGTCGGCGGGCCGCCCGCCCTCCATCAGCGCGGCGGCGATGCCGGGCAGGCCCTTCCAGGCCATGTAGAGGATCAGCGGCGCGCCCGTCGCGGCCAGCGCCTTCCAGTCCGGCCCGCCCGCGCAGGAATGGCCGGTCGCCAGGATCACCGCCTGGTTCGCCGTGCGGTGGGTGGCCGGAATGCCGGCGTAGGCCGGGCCGGCGATGCCCGCCGTGATGCCGGGGATGATGCGGAAGGGGATGCCCCGCTCGGCCAGAGCCTGCGCCTCCTCCCCGCCGCGCCCGAAGACGAAGGGGTCGCCGCCCTTCAGCCGCAGCACGCGGTGCCCCTCGCCCGCCAGCTCGATCAGGCGGTTGGTGATGTCGTCCTGGTGGGCGGAGGGCTTTCCGCCGCGTTTGCCCGCGAACTCCAGTCTTGCCGAGGGCGCCGCCAGCGCCATGATCCGTTCACCGACCAGCGCGTCGTGGACGATCACGTCGGCTTGCCTTAGACCTTGCAGGGCCAGCAGGGTCAGCAGGCCGGGGTCGCCGGGACCGGCCCCCGCCAGCCACACGCTGCCGGGCCGGAAGTCGGCCAGTTCCAAAGGAAGAGAAAGGGAGTCGGGCGACGGCTCTGCGGTCATGGACGAGCACTCAGCGACGGAAATCGGTGTGGACGGCGACGGGAAAACGTTGCGGCGGGGCTGGACGACGGGCACCTGCGCCACCGCCGCCGCGCGCGCGGCCTGCGGAGCGCTGTTCTCCGGCGACTTTCCCGATCCGGTGACGGTAACCCTGCCCGGCGGCCAGACGCCAGCCTTTGCGCTCGCCTGGACGGAGCGCGGCGACGGCTGGGCGGCGGCGGGGGTGGTCAAGGACGCCGGCGACGACCCGGACGTGACCCACGGCGCGCTGATCCGCGCCCGAGTCAGCCGCGGGCAGCCCGGCCAGGGCGTCGTCTTCCGCGCGGGGGAGGGGGTGGGCACGGTGACCCGCCCCGGCCTGCCGGTCCCCGTCGGCGAACCGGCCATCAACCCGGTGCCCCGCGCGATGATCCGCCAAGCGGTCGAGGAGGCCGCCGCGCTGGCCGGCGAGGCCCCCGACGTCATTGTCGAAATTTCCGTGGAGAATGGGGAGGCGCTGGCCCGCCGCACCATGAACCCGCGTCTGGGCATCCTCGGCGGCCTGTCGATCCTGGGGACGACGGGGATCGTCGTGCCCTATTCGTGTGCTGCCTGGATCGCCTCCATCCAGCGCGGCGTCGACGTAGCGCGGGCGGCGGGGCTGGGCCACGTTGCGGCCTGCACCGGCGACACCTCGGAAAAGGCGGTCGTCGCGCGCTACGGCCTGCCCGAGCACGCGCTGCTCGACATGGGCGATTTCGCGGGGGGCACGCTGAAGTACCTGCGCCGCCACCCGATCCCGCGCCTGACCCTGTGCGGCGGCTTCGCCAAGTTCGGCAAGCTGGCGCGCGGCCTGCTCGATCTGCACTCCAAGCGCGGCAACGTCGATCTCGACTGGCTGGCCGACCGCATGGCCGAGCTGGGTGCCAACCCCGACACCGTGGCGGAAGCCCGGAGCGCCAACACCGCCGCGCAGGTCCTGGGCATCGCCAAGGAGGCCGGCCTGCCGCTGGCCGACCGCGTGGCGGTACTGGCGCAGCGCACCGCGCTGGACACGTTGGACGGCGCCCCCGTGTCGGTCGAGGTGCTGGTCACCGACCGCCAGGGCAACATCGTCGGAACGTCCGGGTGGGCGGGGTCCTAGTCCCCTCTCCCCCCTGGGGAGAGGGTTAGGGTGAGGGGGTTCAGGGGGGACCGGAACGTTCAGCAACCGCCGGACCCCCTCACCCCGCCCCTCTCCCCAGGGAGAGGAAGAAAAGAGCTTCCTCACTCCCCCAGCCCCCGGTAGCGGCGCACATGCGACCCGTCGTAGAGCGCGCTGCACCGGAAATCCTCCACACCCAGCGCCGGGCCGACCAGGATCAGGGCGGTGCGCTCCATCGGCGAGTCCGCCACCTGGGCGGCGATGTCGGCCAGCGTGCCGCGCAGCACGCGCTCGTCCGGCCAGGTCGCCCGGTAGACCACCGCCGCCGGGCAGTCCGCGCCGTAGAGCGGGGTCAGCCGCTCCACCACCCGGTCGACGACGTGGATCGACAGGTGGATGGCCAGCGTGGCGCCCGACCGCCCCAGAACCTCCAAAGTCTCGTTCGCCGGCATGGCGGAGGCGCGGCCCTCCGTCCGTGTCAAAATCAGCGTCTGGCTGACCTCCGGCAGGGTCAGCTCCCGCCCCAGCGCGGCCGAGGCCGCGGCGAAGGCCGGCACGCCCGGCGTGATGTCGTAGGGAATGCCCAGTTCCCGCAGCGCCCGCGTCTGCTCGCCGAGCGCGCTGTAGACCGACAGGTCGCCGGAGTGCAGCCGCGCCACGTCCTGCCCGGCCGCGTGCGCCGCCGTGAACTCGGCGACGATCTGGTCGAGCGTCATCGGGGCGGTGTCGATGATCCGGGCGCCCGGCGGGGCGTGGGCGATGATCTCCTTCGGCACCAGCGACCCGGCGTAGAGGCAGACCGGGCAGGACGCGATCAGGTCGCGCCCGCGCAGGGTCAACAGGTCGGGCGCGCCCGGTCCGGCGCCGATGAAATGCACGGTCATGCGGAAACTTCCCCAGAAATCGCCAGCGCGCAGGTGGCGCGCGGGGTGGAACGGCGCGGCAGCAGAAGGGTGGAGCCCGGCCCTGCGGCGGCCAGGGCGGCGGCCTCGGCGACCGAGGCGACGCCCACGGCGGACTTGACGCGGGCGGAGCGGGTCTGCACCCGGTCCTGCGCCGCGGCCAACGCTGAATCGTCAACGAACCGCAGCGGCAGGGCGAGCAGGCGTGCCGCCTCCGCCACCCCGGCCTCGTTGCGTTTGCGCATCGGTGCCGCCAATTGCACGGCGCGGCGCGCGGCCTCGTCCAGCGCGGCCTCCTCGAAGGCGGAGCGGAGCAGCCCGGCGATCTCGTCACCGGGACAGCCGGCCCGGCAACCGATTCCCGCCGCGATGAATCGATCCGCCGTCACTGCGGCTTCTCCGCCAGCCACAGCGTGACCGGCATCAGCGGGCGCCAGCCGGTGAAGCCGCCGATGGGGGCGGCGCGGCTGACGGCGATCTGCGACAACTGCCCGCCCAGCCGCTTGTGGGTGGCGATGAGCATCGCCTCGCTCTCCAGCGTCACAGCGTTGGCGACGATCCGCCCGCCGGGCTTCAGCGCCGACCAGCAGGCGTCCAGCACCCCGTCGTTGGTCAGCCCGCCGCCGATGAACACGGCGTCCGGCGCCGGCAGCCCGTCCAACGCCTCCGGCGCCTTGCCGCGCACCAGGTCCAGCCCTGGCACGCCGAAGGCGGCGGCGTTGGCGAGGATGCGGGCGGCGCGGTCGGCCTTGTGCTCCACCGCAATGGCGCGGTTGGTCGGGTCGCTCAGCATCCATTCGACGCCGATGGAACCGGAGCCGGCGCCGATGTCCCACAGCAGCTCGCCGCGGCGCGGCGCCAGCCAGGACAGGGTGACGGCGCGGATTTCGCGCTTGGTGATCTGGCCGTCATGCTCGAACCAGTCGTCGGGCAGGCCCGGCGTGCGGGGCAGGGCGCGGGCGCCGGGCGCGGCGAGGCACTCCACCGCCAGCGTGTTCAGGTCGGCCACGCGCTCCGCCGGCCACTCTTCCGCCGTCGCAACGATGCTGCGCTCGCGCGGTCCACCCATGGATTCCAGAGCCGTCAGGCGCGACGGTCCGAAGCCGCGCGCCGTCAGCAGCGCCGCCAGCTTGGCCGGGGTCGTTCCGTCCCAGCACAGAACCAGCAGCCGCGCGCCCGGTTGCAGATACGGAATGACCAGCTCCAACGGGCGGCCATGCACCGTCAATGTGCCGCACTCCTGCAACGGCCAGCCCAGGCGGGCAGCAGCCAGACTGAAGGATGACGGGGCCGGAACGATCGACAGTTCTTCAACCGAAACGAGTTTCGACAGGGTGGCGCCGATGCCGTACCAGGACGGGTCGCCGCTCGCCAGCACGCAGACCCGTTGACCGCGCCGCTCCAGCAGGGCGGGGTAGGCGTCCGACAGGGGGGAGGGCCAGGGCAGGCGCTCCTGTCCGGCGGCTTCCGGCACCAGCGCCAGATGGCGGGCGCCGCCGGCCAGCAGGTCCGCGCCTTCCACCAGCGCGCGGGCGGCGGGTGACAGACCGTCCCACCCGTCCTCGCCGATGCCGACGACGCTCAGCCAACGCCCCGGTCCTGTGCTAATCATGGCGCACCCCAAGGAGGACAAGCATGAAGGCGCTGATTCTGGGCGGCACCACCGAAGCGACGGCGCTGGCCCGCCTGCTCGGCGGCCACCCGCGCATTGACGCGGCGGTGTCGCTGGCCGGGCGCACCAAGCAGCCGGTCCTGCCGCCCTTGCCGACCCGCATCGGCGGCTTCGGCGGGCTGGAGGGGCTGGCGGCGCACCTCGTCGAGACCGGGGTCGCAGCGGTGGTGGACGCGACGCATCCCTTCGCCGACCAGATCTCCGCCAACGCTGCGGCGGCCTGCGCGCGGGTGGGCGTGCCGCTGCTGGTGCTGACCCGCAAGCCGTGGGTGCCGGGCGAGGGCGACCGCTGGATCGGCGTGCCGGACATGGTGGCCGCCGCCGAGGCTCTGCGCCCGCTTGGCGAAAGCGTCTTCCTGACCATCGGCCGACAGGAGGTCGCGACCTTCGAGGCGGTGCCGGACAAACGTTACCTGATCCGCGCCGTCGATCCGCCGGAGCCGGCGCCGAAGCTGCCGGATTACCGCCTGATCCTCGACCGCGGCCCCTTCACGCTGGAGGGAGAATGCGCCCTGCTGGAGGAGCATCGGGTGGATGTCATCGTCAGCAAGAACAGTGGCGGGAGCGCTACGGAAGCGAAGCTGGAGGCCGCCCGCCGCCGGGGCATTCCCGTGGTGATGGTCGAGCGGCCCCCTGGTAATGGCGTGGCCGAGGTGCACGACGCGGCGGCGGCGTTGGCGTGGTTGGAGGCGCGGTAGAGTAGGGTCCCCCTCCCGACCTCCCCCCGCTTCGCTCTCGCGCAAGCGTAGCTTGCGCTGACGCGTCAGGCGGACCTTGGTCCGCCGAGAGCAGGGGGAGGAGCGGATTCCCTCCCCTGCGAAGCGGGGGAGGGTTAGGGTGGGGACCCGTTTCGCCACCGTCCTCACCCCCGCACTCCATAGCTGCGCGGCGTGTAGACCCACGGCTGCGCACCCTCGCGCGGCACCAGCCGGGTGTGCGAGGCGCCGATGATGACGCAGGTCCGCATGTCGGCCTGCGCCGCGTCCACCGCACCCAGCGTCGTGATCGTCAGCGCCTCGTCGGGGCGGCCGACCGCCTGGGCGAGGATCACCGGCGTCTCGGCCGAGCGCAAGTCGCGCAGCGCGTCGAAGGCGGCGCCGAGCTGCCAGGGACGGGCGCGGCTGATCGGGTTGTAGAGTGCGATGACGAAATCCGCCTCCGCCGCCAGACGCAGGCGCTTCAGCACCACCTCCCACGGCTTCAGATTGTCGGATAGCGAGATGGCGCAGAAATCATGGCCGAGCGGCGCACCGGCCCGCGCCGCCGCCGCCTGCATCGCGGAGATGCCGGGATCGACGGACAGCGGCACGCGGTGCCACGCCGCGGGTGCTGCCGGATCGTCCAGCGCCTCGAACACCGCGGCGGCCATGGCGAAGACGCCGGGGTCGCCGCCGGACACCACCGCCACCCGGCGGCCTTCCGCCGCCAGTTCAAGGGCGTGGCGAGCGCGGTCCAACTCCACCCGGTTGTCGGAGGCGTGGCGCACCTGCGGCCCCGGCGGCACCCGGTCCACATAGGGGAAGTAGCCGACGAGGTCCGTCGCCTCCGCCAGATCGCGCCGGGCCTCTGGGGTCAGCCAATCCTCGGTGCCGGGGCCGAGGCCGACGACCTTCAACCATCCGGCGTGCGGATCGGCGGTCATCGCCGCAGCCCTTCGCCGGGGATGACGATCTGCGAGAAGTAGGGGGCCGTCTCCGGCGCCTCGCGGAAGGGCATGACGCGCTGGTCCGCCATGCTCGCCCGCTCGATGTACCAGGCGCGGTCGGCCAGCCCGGCGGCCTCGACGGCGCGGCGGACCTTCGGCAGGTTCTGGCCCAGCTTCATGATGACCGCGGCGTCGGCGTTGCGCAGCGCGCGCAGAAGCGCCTCCTCCCCCAGCGTGCCGGGGATCACCGACAGCACGTCGTCGCGCAGCGTCAGCGGGCGGGGCAGCAGCGAGGCGCTGCACATCATCGAGGTCACGCCCGGCACCACCTCCGTCGGGAAGCGCGAGGCCAGCCGCAGGAACAGGTGCATGAAGCTGCCGTAAAAGAAGGCGTCGCCCTCGTTCAGCGCGGCGATGGAACGCCCGGCGGCGAGATGCTCGGCCAGACGCTCGGCGGACTCGTCGAAGAAGGCCTCGATCTGGCGGCCGTAGTCGGGGTGGCTGGGCGGCAGCTCGACCGTCACCGGATAGACCATCGGCAGCTCGATGTGCTCCGCCGTGATGCAGCCGTCGGCAATGCGCCGGGCCTGTCCGGAGGTGCCGCGCTTGCAGAAATAGGCGACCACCGGGCAGGCGCCGATGGTGCGCATGGCGCGCACGGTCATCAGGTCCGGATCGCCGGGGCCGACGCTGACGCCGTAGAGGGTGCCGGTGGGGGGAGTGTCGTTGCTCATTATTCCACGTCGCTCGCCAGGGCGTTGACCGCCGCCGCCGCCATGGCGCTGCCGCCGCGCCGCCCTTTGATCGCCAGGAAGGGCAGGCCGAAGGGCGCCTCGGCCAGCGCGTCCTTGCTTTCCGCAGCGCCCACGAAGCCCACCGGGAAGCCCAGCACCGCCGCCGGCCTCGGCGCGCCGTCGCGGATCATCTCCAGCAGCTTGAACAGGGCGGTCGGCGCGTTGCCGATGGCGACGACGGAACCGGCCAGCCGGGGCACCCACAGCTCCAGCGCGGCGGCGGAGCGGGTGTTCCCGACCTGTTTGGCGAGTTCCGGCACCGCCGGGTCGCGCAGCGTGCAGACGACGGGGTTGTCCGCCGGCAGGCGCGCCCGCGTGATTCCGTGAGCGACCATCTCGCTGTCGCAGAGGATCGCCGCGCCGCCGCGCAGAGCCGTCCGTGCCGCCGTCCCCACGTCGGGGGAGAACATCAGGTCCTTGGCCGCGTCCACCATGCCGCAGGCGTGGATGACGCGCACCGCCACCGCTTTCAGGTCGTCGGGGATGGCCGACAGGTCGGCCTCCGCCCGGATGGTGGCGAAGGACTGGCGGTAGATGGCCGCTCCATCGCGGATGTAGTCGTAAAGCGGCTCAGCGGACACGGGACAACTCCTCAACAGACAGATCGGCGCCAGACAAAGAGGCAACGGCGGTGACGGCCTCGGACGGCGTCAGGCCGGCCCGCCAGGGCGCGCCGCCGGGGGCGGCGTTCAGCGCGACGTCATAGACGCCGTCCCGCGCGGTGAGCGTGACATCCGCTGCACCGGGATGGGCGCAGCCCTTCGCGCAGCCGGAGACATGCACCATCCGCACCACCTCCAGCAAGCCCGCTGCGCGCTCGGCGATGGCGAGGCCGTCCGCGTGGGTGTCGGTGGTGCCGACGTCGCAGCCGGTGATGCCGCTGCAGGCGGTGAGCTTCAGGCGGATGTCATGGTGATCGAGGATGCCGCCGAGGGCGGTGGCTGTCTCCGCGGCGCCCTCCTGCGGGGCGGCCAGCAGCAGGGCGCGCCAGGGGGTGATGCGGATCTCGTGGGTGAGGGCGGCCAGCGCCTCCAGCCGGTCGACGTCGAGGCGGCCGAAGGGAAAAGCGACGCCGAGCCAGGAGGGTTGAGGGCCGAGGAAATGTCGCGTGGGCGAGGTTTGCCCCCACCCTGACCCTCCCCCGCTGGGCGGGGGAGGGGATTGAAGCTCCCTCCCCTGCCCAGCGGGGGAGGGAAGGGGCCCATGCGCAGCATGGGAAGGGTGGGGGCCGGTCAGCATCCCGGACACCCGCTCCCGCAACGCCTCCACCCTCAGCGCCTTGACCAGCCCGGCCATGCGCCGCGGCGGCTCGGCCAGAGTCTGCCGAAGTTCCAGAAAGGCCCGTGCCAGCGCCGCCGCAAGCTCCACCAGATCGTCGGGGCGGCAGTGGCCCAGCAGAGCGGCCCCCTCGAACGTCCCGCCCAGCCCGACGCGGAACAGCGGCCCCTCCACCGCGTCGAAGCGCACGTCGGTGCTGCTGTCGAACAGGGGGGCCTGACCGCCGCCGTCGACCAGCCAGCCGAACTTCGGCGGCAGCCGGTGGAGGTCCCGGTCCGCCGCCAGCCGGGCGTCGAGCGCCAGGGCGTAGGGGCGCACGTCCAGCACCGCCGTCCCATCCAGCCCGGCGGTGGGGGAGGTCAGCACGTTGCGCACCGCCTCGCTCTCGGCATCATCCGAAACGTAGCCGAGCGCGCGAAGCTCCGCTATCAGCGCCTCCATGTCCGAGGCGGCGACGCCGCGCAGTTGCAGGTTTCCGCGGTGGCTGAGGTCGACCAGACCGTTGCCGTAACGCCGCCCCAGCTCCGCGATCCGTTTCGCCGAGGCGGCGGGAAGCACACCCGCCGGAACGCGCACGCGGACCAGCAGCCCGTCGCCGACCTCCATCGGGGCCAGCACGCCGGGGCACATGCCGCGCCGGCGCGGCAAATTGCGGGGCAGGGCATTGCAGGGCTGGGTGATCGCGCTCATGCGGACATCTCCTTGCGGCGGCGCAGATCGTCGCCCGTCGAATTGCGGCGTGGGTGCCAGAGACCGCGCTCCAGGGCCTCGGTCAACCGGTCCACGATATGCCGGGCGGCGGCCGGATTGGACTGCGCCAGGAAGTCCCACACCCGCTGGTCGTCCACATAGGCGTCGTACAACTGGTCGAAATGATGGGGCCGCACCGCCGTGGTGGTCGCGGCGAAGGCGAACAGCGTGTCCACGCTCGCCGCCAACTCCCCGGCGCCGCGGTAGCCGTGGCGCATCATGCCGTCGATCCAGCGCGGGTTGGCGGCCCGGCCGCGCAGCACGCGGGCGATCTCCTCGCCCAGCGTCCGGACGGTCAGGCTTTCCGGCTCCGAGCTGTCGAGGTGGTAGAGCGCCGGGTCGTTGGCCGGGTCGTCGTTGGCCAGGGCCGCGGCGGCGGAGAAGCCGCCCTCATACTGCATGAAGCCGTCGGTGGAGAGGACGTCGTGCTCCCGCTGGTCCTGGTGGTGGACGAGCGCGTCGGCCCCGCCGATGCGGCGGCGGAACAGGGCGGGCAGCGGAACGCCCTCCAGCCCCTTGCCATAGGCGTGGCAGCTTCCCTCCAGATAGGCGGCGCCGAAGTCGGCCCGCGCGGACCAGTCGCCGCGCGCGATCATGCCGGGCAGCGCCGTCCCATAGGCGCCGGGGGCCGCGCCGAAGACCCGCGCGCTGGCCCAGCGCTCGGCCTCCACCGCCGGGGTGCCTCCGGCCTCCAGTTCGGCGCGGTCGGTGCGCAACGCGGCGGCGACGGGGTTCACATCGTCGGGCTCGTCCTCCGCCATCACGGCGCGGACGGCCTGGTCGAACAGGGCGATCTGCTGCGGGAAGACGTCGCGGAACAGGCCGGAGATGCGCAGCGTCACGTCCACCCGCGGGCGACCCAGGACGGAGGCCGGCATCACCTCGAAGCCGGTGACCCGGCCGGAGCCGTTCTCCCACAGCGGGCGCACGCCGAGCAGCGCCATGGCCTGGGCCAGCTCGTCGCCGCCGGTGCGCATGGCCGGTGTGCCCCAGCAATCGACCACCAGCCGCTTCGGCCAGTCGCCGTGGTCCTGAAGATAGCGGGTGATCAGCGCGTCCGCCGCCTGCCAGCCCAGCGTCCAGGCGGTCGGCGTCGGCACGCCGCGCGGGTCGAGCGCGTAGAGGTTCCGCCCGGTGGGCAGCGTGTCCGCCCGCCCCCGCGCCGGGGAGCCGCCGGGGCCGGGCTTCACGAAGCGCCCGTCCAGCCCGGCCAGCAGGGCGGCCATCTCCGCCTCGCCGCAGGCGTCGAGCGCCGGGGCGACGTCCTCCGCCGTGCTGAAGCGCGCGACGGCGGCAAGCAGGCGGGCGCGGCGCTCCGGCTCCGGCGTGGTGCCGAAGACGTGCAGCCCGTCGCGGATCTGCATCTCCTTGATGTCGCAGAGATGGGCGTCGAGGCGGCTGAGGATGGCGTCGGGGTCGTCGTCGGGCCGCAGGTTGCAGTCGGCGGCGACGCCGGAACTCCAGGCGAGGTCCAGGATGGTTTGCCGCAGCGTGCCCAGCCGCCGTGGATCGAGCCCTGTCGCCATCGAATACTCGTCGATGGCCGTTTCAAGCGCGGCGAGGTCGCCGTGCAGCCCGGCCTCGACCGGCGGCGGGGTCAGGTGGCCGATCAGGACGGCGCCCAGCCGGCGGCGCGCCTGCACGCCCTCGCCGGGGTTGTTGACGATGAACGGGTAGAGGCAAGGCAGGGGACCGGCGACGATCTCCGGCCAGCACTCGGCGGACAGGGCGACGGCCTTGCCCGGCAGCCATTCCAGCGTCCCGTGCGCCCCCACCTGCACCAGCGCATGGATGCCCAGGACATGGCGGAGCCAGAGGTGTAAGGCGAAATAGCCGTGGCTGGGCGGCGTCTCCGGGTCATGGTGCTGGGTGGTGGTCAGCGGGCCGTGGCCGCGGCTCGGCTGCACGGCGACGGTGGCGTTGCCGCAGGCCAGCACGGTGAAGCGGAAGGCGGTGCCGTTTTCCATTTGAGCGGACAGCGGGTCGGCCTGCTCGTCCCCCCAGCATTCCGCGATGCGGGCGCGGGCCTCAGCGGGGGCGAGGCGGCGGTAGTCCTCCAGGCTCAGCGCGGCGGTCGTGCTGCCGGTCAGCGCCTCCATCAGGGCGGCGGGGCCGGCGGGAAGCCCGTCCAGCGCGTAGCCCTCGGCGCGCAGCCGCTCCAGGATGCCGACGACGCTCGCCGGGGTGTCGAGGCCCACCGCGTGGCCGATGCCGCCGCCCGGCCCCGGATAGTCGGACAGCACCAGCGCCAGCTTGCGCTCGGCCCGCGGCGTGGCGCCCAGCCGCACCCAGGCGGCGGCCAGATCGGCGGCGAACGCCACGCGGTCGGGAACCGGGCGGATCAGCGTCGGGGCGAACTCCAGATCGGGGTCCAGCGCCCCTTCGGCCTTGAAGGCGATGGCGCGGGTCAGGATGCGCCCGTCCATCTCGGGCAGCACGACGTTCATGGCGAGGTCGGACGGCCCCATGCCGCGGGCGGACCCGCGCCAGCCCTCCTCCGGCGTGGTGGACAGCACGGCTTGGAGCACCGGCGTGCCGTTGGCCTCCAGCGGCGACCCGTCCTCGCGCGCCGCCGAGAAGCCGGTCAGGTTCATCACGACGGCGGCGCTGCGGGCGGTCAGGGTGGCGCGCATCCAGGCGGCGCAGTCCGGTTCCTTCAGGCTCGCCACGAACAGCGGCAGCGGGGCGAGGCCGCGCGCGGCCAGCGCGTCGCACAGCGCGTGCACCGGCTCCAGATCGCCGGCCAGCAGATGGGAGCGGTAGAAGACGACCGGCGCGCATGGCCCAGCAACTTGGCCGGACCACCCTTCATAGACGCCGAAGCGCGGCACGGGCGCCGGTTCGCGCCAGGGGCGCTCCTGCCCGGCCAGAGTGGCGGCGTAGGCCAGCAGGTTGGCCATATTGTCCGGCCCGCCTTCGGTGAATCCACGCCACAGCCGTTGCGCGGCCTCGGCCGGAACGGTGCCGTAGCCTTCCAGGGCGGGGTTCGGCTGGGCGCAGCCGGGCAGCACGGCCAGCGCCACCCCGGACTCCCGGCAGGCGGCGGCGACATGGTCCAGCCCATAGCGCCAGTAGCCCGCCCCGCCGAGCAGGCGCAGAACGACCAGCTTCGCCTTGCGGATCACGGACTCGACATAGAGGTCCACCGACAGCGGGTGCCCCAGCCGCGCGAGATTCGCCAGCCGCAGCGTCGGCAACGTGTCGCGATGGCGCTTCCAGCACGCGGCGAGCGCCGTCAGGTCGCTGTCGGAGAAGGACAGGACGACGAGGTCCGCCGGGCTCTGCCCCAGATCCACGGCTTGGGGACCGGCGTCGAGATCTTCCTGGCGGGCGGCGAGTAGGTGCATGGGCCACAGCTTTGCAAACACTCCCTCTCCCGTCCCGGGAGAGGGTGCCCGCGAAGCGGGCGGGTGAGGGGGCGGGCGAGGATCGGTGCGGTCTCCGCGTGCGACCCTCACCCTCCCGCTCTGCGAGCGGGTCCCTCCCTCTCCCGGGGCGGGAGAGGGCTTTTTAAGACAGCGCCGCGGTCACGGCGTCGCGGTCCAGACCCGTCTCGCCGATCACCACCAAGCGGCTGCGGCGCGGCTCGTCGGGCTTCCAGAAGCGGTCGAAATGGGTCTGGATGCGCGTGCCGACGCCCTGCACCAGAAGGCGCATCGGCTTGCCCGGCACGTCGATGAAGCCCTTCAGGCGCAGCACGCCATGGGCGGCGGCGACCCGCTCCAGTGTCTTCGCCAGCGCCGCCGGGTCGGGCTGCGGGCCGAGTTCCACGACGAAGCTGGTGAAGTCGTCGTGGTCGTGGCCCTCCTCCTCGTCATGGTGGCTGGGGCGGTTGGCGAGGTCGTCCTCGGCCCCGGCGCCGACGCCCAGCAGAACCACCGGATCGACCTTGCCGTTGCTGGCGCGCAGGATCTTGGCCTCGCGCCCGGTGCCGCCCTCAGACACGCCGCCCTCCGCCATGGCGGCGCGGATCAGGTCCTCGACCTTCGCCAGATCGGCGGCGTCCACCAGATCGGTCTTGTTCACCACGATCAGGTCGGCGCAGAGGAGCTGGTCCTCGAACACCTCCTCCACCGGGGTCTCGTGGTCGAGCTGCCCGGCCTCGGCGGCCTGAGCGGCCAGCGCCGCCGGATCGGGGGCGAAGCGGCCCTCCGCGGCGGCGGCGGCGTCGACCACCGCGACCACCCCGTCCACCGTCACCCGCGTCTTGATCGCCGGCCAGTGGAAGGCCTGGACGAGCGGCTTCGGCAGGGCGAGGCCGCTCGTCTCGATGATGATGTGCTCCGGCGGCTGGGGGCGGGCCAGCAGCTTCTCGATGGCCGGGACGAAGTCGTCGGCGACGGTGCAGCACAGGCAGCCGTTCGCCAGTTCGATCACATCGTCCTCGCTGCAGGTCGGATCGCCGCAGGCGCGCAGGATCTCGCCGTCGATGCCGACGTCCCCGAATTCGTTGATGATCAGCGCCAGGCGGCGCCCGGCGGCCTGCTCCAACAGGCTGCGGATCAGCGTCGTCTTCCCGGCGCCGAGAAAGCCGGTGATGACGGTGGCCGGGGTCTTCCCGGCGGTCAGCGGGCCGGTGGTCATCGGCCGTCTCCTGAAAAGGGAAATAGGGGATAGGGTTGGGTCGGTCCGCCGGTCAGCGGAGCGGGCGCCCGGCGGCCGGGGACGGTGCGGCGGCCTGGAGCGGCAATGCGGACGGACTGAGGACGGCGCGATGCGTCATGATCTGGCTTCCCTGTCTCCGCCACACCCGGCGGATTGGATGAGTGTCGGTCCGGCGGCAGGTTTCCTGGCTCGCGGGTCGTCGTCGCGCCTCCCGCCTTCCCGGCCTGTCGGCCCGTGGCATTTCCGGAGGCGGACTCGCCGCATACAGTTGCGGGGGCAGCCGCGGCCTTGGACCCCATCCGGGTCCGCACCGCATTCCCTATTATCCCCGCGCCTTCACGGCGGACGGGGCACCGTCGGAGGCGCAGAATTGCAGGCGGACCCCCGATTTGCAAGCGGCCATTTGGCGCCCGAAAACCGTGCCGTCGAACCCGGAACGCTCCGCCCGCCCCACCGTTGGTGTGTCGGAAGATCGGTACAGCCTGTCTGGAAAGCTGACACTCTGGACTGCGTGCGATGTCCGTCGCCGACATTGGCCAATTCATGAATTTCAACAGCTTACCAAAGACTATCGCGGTTGGCATGCCGTGTGCTTATATCAGCGCAACCAAAAACGCGGACCGGCAGACGACGCGGACGAACAGGGAGGGAAAAGCGGCACCCATGGCCGACGACATCATTCTGGAAGCGCGCGGACTCTCGAAGGAGTTCAAGGGCTTCATCGCGGTGAAGGAGGTGAACCTCCAGGTTCGCCGCGGCACGATCCACGCGCTGATCGGCCCGAACGGCGCCGGCAAGAGCACGGTCTTCAACCTGCTGACCAAGTTCCTGACGCCGACGCGCGGCCAGATCCTCTACAAGGGGCGCGACATCACCGCCATGAAGCCCGCCGACGTGGCGCTGCTCGGCATGGTGCGCTCCTTCCAGATCTCCGCCGTCTTCCCGCACCTCAGCGTGCTGGAGAATGTCCGCGTGGCGCTGCAGCGCCCGCGCGGCACCAGCTTCCATTTCTGGAAGCCGGAGGCCAGCCTGTATGACCTGCACGACCGCGCCGAGGAGCTGATCGAGGCGGTGAACCTGACCCCCTGGGCCGGCCACACCGCCGCCGAGCTGCCCTACGGCCGCAAGCGTGCCCTGGAGATCGCCACCACGTTGGCGCTCGACCCGGAGGTGATGCTGCTCGACGAGCCGCTGGCCGGCATGGGCCACGAGGACATCGAAGGCACCGCCGCCCTCATCAAGCGTGTCTCCGCCGACCGCACCATTCTGATGGTGGAACACAACCTGTCGGTCGTCGCCCACCTGTCGGACACGATCACCGTGCTCCGCCGCGGCGAGATCCTGGCCGAGGGCGCATACGACGTCGTATCGCGCAACCCGCAGGTCATGGAAGCCTATATGGGCACGGGTGAGGTGGGCCATGCCTGACGGCGCGACCGTGAAGACCGCCATGCTGGAGATCCGCGACCTCCAGGCCTTCTACGGCGAAAGCCACGTGCTGCACGGCGTCAACATCGACGTGCGGCAGGGCGAGGTGGTGACTCTGCTGGGCCGCAACGGCGCCGGCAAGACGACCACCATGCGCTCGATCATGGGCATCGTCGGCAAGCGCAACGGCTCGATCCGCTTCCAGGGCAAGGAGCTGATCGGCATGGCGCAGCACAAGATTCCCCGCCTCGGCATCGGCTACGTGCCGGAGGAGCGCGGCATCTTCTCCTCGCTCAGCGTGGACGAGAACCTAATGCTGCCGCCGGTGGTGAAGTCCGGCGGGATGACCGTCCCGCAGATCTACGAGCTGTTCCCGAACCTGCAGGGCCGCGGCACCACCCAGGGCACGCGCCTGTCGGGCGGCGAGCAGCAGATGCTGGCCATCGCGCGCATCCTGCGCACCGGCGCCGACCTGATCCTGCTGGACGAGCCGACCGAGGGCCTCGCCCCCGTGATCATCGAGCAGATCGGGGTGGCGGTGCGCAAGCTGAAGCAGCGCGGCTTCACCATCGTGCTGGTGGAGCAGAATTTCCGCTTCGCCGCCACCATCGCCGACCGCCATTACGTGATGGAGGAAGGCCATGTCGTGGACATGATCCCCAACGACCAGCTCGCCCAGAACATGGACAAGCTGCACACCTATCTGGGCGTCTGACCAGTTACCTCCTCTGCCGAACACACTCAAAACAAAGCCAATCGAAGGGAGTTCGAAATGCTCAAGACGTTGCTTTGCGGGACCGCTCTGCTGGCGCTGACCGCCGGGGCCGCGCACGCCCAGGTCTCCAACAACGTGATCAAGATCGGCGTGATGAACGACCGGTCCGGCATCTACGCCGACCTCGCCGGCGAAGGATCGGCCATCGCCGCCCGTCTGGCGGCCGAGGAGTTCGGCGGCAAGATCGCCGGCGCGCCGATCGAGATCGTCGTCGCCGACCACCAGAACAAGGCCGACATCGCCGCCAACACGGCGCGCGAGTGGATCGACGCCGGCAACGTGGACGTCATCGCCGACGTGCCGAACTCCGCCGCCGCGCTGGCCGTCCAGGGCATCACCAAGGACAAGAAGCGCATCTTCCTGATGTCCGGCCCGGGCTCGACCGACCTCAGCGGCAAGTCCTGCAGCCCCTACGGCTTCCACTGGACCTACGACAACTACGCCATGGCCGCCGGCACCGCCCGCGCGCTGGTCGAGCAGGGCAAGAAGAACTGGTACTTCATCACCGCGGACTACGCCTTCGGCCACTCGCTGGAGGAAGAGACCTCGAAGATGGTCAAGCAGCTCGACGGCAAGGTCGCGGGGAACGTCCGCCATCCGCTGGGCACCGCCGACTTCTCGTCCTACCTGCTCCAGGCCCAAGCCTCGAAGGCCGACGTGATCGGCCTCGCCAACGCGGGCGGCGACGCCACCAACGCCGTCAAGCAGGCGTCGGAGTTCGGCATCACCCAGTCGGGCCAGAGCCTCGCCGGCCTGCTGCTGTTCATCAGCGACATCCACGCGCTGGGCCTCCAGGCCTCCCAGGGCCTGCTGCTGACCACCGGCTTCTACTGGGACGCCGACGAGCAGACCCGCGAGTGGACGAAGAAGTTCGAGGCCAAGGCCGGCCGCAAGCCGACCATGGTCCAGGCCGGCGTCTACTCCGCCGTCCGCCACTATCTGAAGGCGGTCGAGGCCGTCGGCTCTGACGATCCGGACAAGGTCGCCGCCAAGATGCGCGAGACCCCGGTCGCCGACATGTTCACCAAGAACGGCAAGATCGCCGCGAACGGCCGCATGTTCCACGACATGTATCTGGCCCAGGTGAAGACCCCGGCCGAGTCCAAGGCCCCCTGGGACTACTACAAGATCGTCAAGACGATCCCGGCCGAGCAGGCGTTCCTCGACCCGGCCAAGAGCGGTTGCACGCTGGTGAAGTAAGGGTCTGAGTTTCGGGGCGGGACCCCCTCCCGGCCTCCCCCCGCTTTCGCAGGGGGAGGAGATAAAGCCCTCCCCTGCGAAGCGGGCGAGGGTTAGGGTGGGGGTCCACTTCTGACATCAATCAAAAAAACACAAGTCCGATACACAGGGAGGGACGGTCATGTTCGACTTGCTGGGGGTGCCGCCCCAGGTCCTGTTCGGCCAGCTTCTGCTCGGCCTCATCAACGGGTCCTTTTACGCGCTGCTCAGCCTTGGGCTGGCGGTCATCTTCGGCATGCTGAACGTCATCAACTTCGCCCATGGCGCGCTCTATATGATCGGCGCCTTCGTGGCGTGGCTGCTGCTGACGAAGCTCGGCCTCGGCTACTGGTGGGCGTTGGGCCTGTCGCCGCTGATCGTTGGGCTGCTGGGCGTGGTTCTGGAAAAGACCATGCTGTCGCGCCTCTACAAGCTCGACCATCTCTACGGCCTGCTGCTGACCTTCGGCCTCGCCCTGATCATGGAAGGCGCCTTCCGCCACTTCTACGGCGTGTCGGGCCAGCCCTATCCGATCCCGGACGCGCTCAAGGGCGGTCAGAACCTAGGCTTCATGTTCCTGCCCAACTACCGCGGCTGGGTCGTCGTCGCCTCGCTGGTCGTCTGCTTCGGGACGTGGTTCGCCATCGAGCGGACGCGGCTCGGCGCCTACCTGCGCGCCGCCACCGAGAATCCGGTGCTGGTCCAGGCCTTCGGCATCAACGTGCCGGTGATGATCACCGCCACCTACGGCTTCGGCGTCGCGCTGGCCGGACTGGCCGGCGTGCTGGCGGCACCCATCTATCAAGTGTCGCCCCTGATGGGCTCCAACCTGATCATCGTCGTCTTCGCGGTGGTGGTGATCGGCGGCATGGGCTCCATCCTCGGCGCCATCGTCACCGGCCTGGGGCTGGGGCTGCTGGAGGGCCTGACCAAGGTCTTCTACCCCGAAGCCTCCAACATCGTGGTGTTCGTCGTGATGGCGATCGTCCTTCTCATCAAGCCCGCGGGCCTCTTCGGACGGGAGCGCTGAGCCATGGCCACCCAAAGCAAGACGACCAGCATCAAGACGGCCGGCGTCAAGACGGCCGACACCCAGACGACCACCATCGCGCTGCGCCGTCCGGGGCAGGACACCGCCCGGAACACCATCATCCTCGGCATCGGTCTGCTGATCGCGTTGGCGGCACCCTTCGTGCTGTACCCCGTCTTCGTGATGAAGGTGCTGTGCTTCGCGCTGTTCGCCTGCGCCTTCAACCTGCTGATCGGCTTCGCCGGTCTGCTGAGCTTCGGCCACGCCGCCTTCTTCGGTGGCGCCGCCTACATCACCGCCCATTCCGCCAAGGTCTGGGGGCTGGGGCCGGAGATCAGCATCCTGCTCGGCATGGGCTTCTCCGCCCTGCTCGGCCTCGCCTTCGGCTCCCTGGCGATCCGGCGGCAGGGCATCTACTTCGCGATGATCACGCTGGCGCTGTCGCAGATGGTCTTCTTCATGGCCCTCCAGCTCAAGTTCACGGGCGGCGAGGACGGCATCCAGGCGGTGCCGCGCGGCCATCTGTTCGGCGTGATCGACCTGAGCAACTCGCTGTCCATGTATTACTTCGTGCTGGCGGTGTTCCTGATCGGCTTCGCGGTGGTCTGGCGCGCGGTGCATTCGCCCTTCGGCCAGGTGCTGAAGGCGATCCGCGAGAACGAGCCGCGCGCCGTGTCACTCGGCTACCGGACGGAGCGCTACAAGCTGCTGGCCTTCGTGCTGTCGGCGAGCCTCGCCGGGCTGGCCGGCGGGACCAAGGCGCTGGTCTTCCAGCTCGCCTCGCTGACCGACGTGACGTGGCAGATGTCCGGCGAGGTGGTGCTGATGACCCTGCTCGGCGGCATGGGCACGCTGCTCGGCCCGGTGGTGGGGGCGGCCATCGTCGTCACGCTGGAAAGCTATCTGGCGGCCACCAGCATGCCGGTTCCGGTGGTGATCGGCGCGATCTTCGTAGTCTGCGTGCTGGTCTTCCGCCGCGGCATCGTGGGTGAGCTTCAGGCCCGCTTCGGCCGCCGGTAAGCGCAAAGAAACCGAACGAGATAAAAAAGACCCAAGCAGGATCAGCACGATGGATCAACCGCCTTCAGATCTGCCGCTGTGGACCCCGTCGGAGGCGCGCGTGGCCGCCTCCAACCTGACGGCCTTCCGGCAGGCCGCGAGTGCCCGCTTCGGGCTGCGGCTGGACGATTACGACGCGCTCTACGACTGGTCGGTCGCCGGCAAGGAGGACTTCTGGCGCTTCCTGTGGGAGTGGGCCGGGCTGACCGGCGACCTCGGCGGCGTTGCGCTGGTCGACGGCGACAAGATGCCCGGCGCCCGCTGGTTCCCCGAGGCCCGCCTGAACTATGCCGAGAATCTGCTCGCCAACGCGCCGGAAGGCGAGGCCGTCGTCTTCTGGGCCGAGGACAAGGTCAAGCGCCGCTGGTCCGGCGCCGAGCTGAAGGCCGAGGTGTCCCGCCTCCAGCAGGCGCTCAAGGCCGCCGGCGTCGGCAAGGGCGACCGCGTCGCCGCCGTGGTGCCCAACATGCCGGAGACGCTGGCCGCCATGCTCGCCACGGCCAGCCTCGGCGCCATCTGGTCCTCCTGCTCCCCCGACTTCGGCGCCCAGGGCATCACAGACCGCTTCGGCCAGATCGAGCCGACCGTCCTCTTCGCCCCTGACGCCTACTGGTACAACGGCAAGAGCCACGACGTCCGCGCCAAGATCGCCCAGGTGCTGACCGAGTTGCCCACCGTCAAGGCCGCCGTCATCATCCCCTACGTCAACGAGACCCCGGACGTCTCGGCCATCCGCGGCGGCGTCACCTGGGGCGACTTCATCGCCCCCTTCGCGGCGGCGGAACCGAGCTTCGAGCGGGTGGCCTTCAACCACCCGCTGTTCATCCTCTATTCGTCGGGCACCACCGGCAAGCCCAAGTGCATCGTCCACGGCACCGGCGGCACGCTGCTCCAGCACGTCAAGGAGCACCGGCTGCACAGCGACGTGAAGCCGGGCGACCGGGTGTTCTACTACACCACCTGCGGCTGGATGATGTGGAACTGGCTGGTCTCCGGGCTGGCCGCCGGGGCGACGCTGCTGCTCTACGACGGCTCGCCCTTCGCGCCGGACGGCAACATCCTGTTCGACTACGCCGACGCCGAGGGGATGACTCTGTTCGGCACCTCGGCCAAGTTCATCCAACAGGCCGAGAAGTCGGGGCTGGAGCCGATGCGCACGCACCGGCTCGACACGCTGCGGGCGCTGGCCTCGACCGGCTCGCCGCTGATGCCGGAGAACTTCGAGTACGTCTACCGGGCGATCAAGGCGGACATCCATCTGGCCTCGATCAGCGGCGGCACGGACATCGTGTCCTGCTTCGTGCTGGGCAACCCGACGGCCCCGGTGTGGGCGGGCGAGTTGCAGACGGCGGGACTCGGCATGGCGGTGGCGGCCTTCGACGACGCCGGCCACGCGGTCAGCGGCGAGAAGGGCGAGCTGGTCTGCACGCGGCCCTTCCCCTGCATGCCGGTGGGCTTCTGGGCCGACCCGGACGGGGCCAAGTATCGCGCGGCCTATTTCGAGCGCTTTCCCAACGTGTGGACGCACGGCGATTTCATCGAGCGGACGGTGCATGGCGGCTGGGTGATCTACGGGCGCTCGGACGCGGTGCTTAACCCCGGCGGGGTGCGCATCGGGACGGCGGAGATCTACCGGCAGGTCGAGCAGCTTCCGGAGATCCTGGAGGCGGTGTGCATCGGCCAGGAGTGGGACGGCGACGTGCGCGTCATCCTGTTCGTGGTGTTGCGCGAAGGGCTGACGCTCGACAAGGCGCTTGAGGACACGATCCGCAAGCGCATCAAGGAGAACTGCTCGCCGCGGCACGTCCCGGCGCGCATCGTGGCGGTCAAGGACATCCCGCGCACGCGCTCGGGCAAGATCACCGAACTGGCGGTGCGCGACGCGGTGCATGGCCGCCCGATCAAGAACACCGAGGCGCTGGCCAATCCCATGGCGCTCGACGAGTTCCGCGAGCGCCCGGAACTGGAAGGCTGACCGGCGTCCAGCCCTCTCCCCGGGCGGGGGGAGGGCACCCAAACCATCAAGACAACAGAGGATAAGCCATGACCTTGACTCAGAAGGTCGCGGTGGTCACCGGCTCGACCAGCGGGATCGGGTTGGGCATCGCGCGGGCACTGGCCGGAGCCGGGGCGGACGTGGTGCTGAACGGTTTCGGGGACGCGGCCGCCATCGAGGAGCTGCGCGCCGGTCTGACGGCGGAGTTCGGCGTGCGCGTCGGCTATCACGGCGCCGACCTGTCCAAGCCGGCGGAGATCGCCACGCTGATCGGCTACGCGGAGGAAACCTTCGGTTCCGTCGACGTGCTGGTGAACAACGCCGGCATCCAGCACGTCGCCCCGGTGGAGGATTTCCCGGCGGAGCGCTGGGACGCGGTGATCGCGCTCAATCTATCCGCCGTGTTCCACGGCATCCATCACGCCCTCCCGGGCATGAAGCGGCGCGGCTGGGGGCGCATCCTTAACATCGCCTCCGTGCACGGGCATGTCGCGTCGGTCAACAAGGCGGCCTACGTCGCGGCCAAGCACGGCGTGGTCGGGCTGACCAAGACGGTGGCGCTGGAGACGGCGGGGACGGGTGTCACCTGCAACGCCATCTGTCCGGGCTGGGTGCTGACCCCGTTGGTGCAGAAGCAGATCGACGCGATCGCCTCCACCAAGAACATCCCGGAGCAGCAGGCACGGGCGGAGCTGCTCGGCGCCAAGCAGCCCTCCGGTGCCTTCGTGACGCCGGACGAGCTGGGCGGGCTGGCCGTCTACCTGTGCTCCGACTCGGCCGCGCAGATGACCGGCTCCAGCCTGCTCATGGACGGCGGCTGGACCGCGCAGTAAGGACTTTGTTGCCCTCTCCCGCCTCGGGGCGAGAGAGGGCTTCATCATCACTTCTGGACGTTGGCGGCGGTCTGGCCGAAGAGGATCTTCTTGCCCTCGTCGGTGACCGACGGGCGCTTGGCCAGTTCCGCACCCTTCTCATAGGCGCGGACGGTCGCCGGGCGGGACTGGATCGATTCGAACCAGCGCTTCAACTCGGGGAAGTCGCCCAGGTTCTGGCGCTGCCGCTCGTGCGGAACGATCCACGGGTAGCAGGCCATGTCGGCGATCGTCAGCTCGTCGCCCGCGATGAAGGCGCGGCCCGCCAGACGCTTGTTCAGGACGCCGTAGAGGCGGTTGGTTTCCTTCACATAGCGGTCGATGGCGTAGGGGATCTGTTCGGGCGCGTACTGCACGAAATGGTGGTTCTGCCCGGCCATCGGGCCGAGCCCCCCCACCTGCCAGAACAGCCACTCCAGAACGGTCTTGCGGCCGCGCGGGTCGGCGGGCAGGAATTTGCCGGTCTTCTCCGCCAGATAGGTCAGGATCGCACCCGATTCGAAGACGGACACCGGCTCCCCGCCGTCGGCCGGAGCGCGGTCCACGATGGCCGGCATGCGGTTGTTCGGGGAAATCGCCAGGAAGTCCGGCTTGAACTGGTCTCCGGCCGAGATGTCCACGGGATGGACGGTGTAGTCCAACCCGGCTTCCTCCAGGAACAGGGTGATCTTATGCCCGTTGGGGGTCGGCCAGTAATGAAGGTCGATCATGGCGGTCCTTACGGTTTGTCTCCGCCCCGAAAAGTGATGGAGCAAGCGGTTTCAGGCAACCCGCGCCGTGCGCGGATCAGCCCTCCGGAAGGGGCAGGCGACGGGCGCAACGTCGCGGCCCCCGAAATGTTGAATACGCTGAACCGACAATCAGCATGAGGACCGTCATGAGCGACGACCGGACTCCCGCCACCCAGCCCCAGCAAAAGGACGACCGGATCGACGAGGCCCGGGAGGGCACCGTCAAGCCCGACCAGGGCGGCGAGGCCGAACTGACCGAGAAGGAGGAGCAGAAGCGCGGCGGCGCCAACAAGACCACGCCGGGCCCGATCTACGACGTGTAAGGCCGGCCCGTCATGACACGAGCGCCAGGGTGGGGTCGGGCGGTTCCGGCGTGGCGTCTTCCAGCGTCCGGGCCACCTCCTCCAGCGGAGCGGCGACCACCAGCGGTTCGGAGCGGCCGGCGAAGGTGATTTCGGTGCGCTCCCCCTCGGTGCCGCGCAGGTACAGAACGCCCGCGGCGTTGATCAGGACCGGCGCCCCGGCGCGGTCGGTGAATTCGATGAACTTCATGCAGGACTCCCACGGAGGTTGCATCACGCTTGGACTGTTTCAAACACGCAAAGAGGGCGGCGGGTTCGCTTCTCCGTATGGCACTGCCCGTTCGGTCGCCCGCCGGCTCGCTCCATTGCGCGCAATCAGCCCCTTGATTGATGCACCGCATCGACAAACATGGGCGCTGCGGGCCACGTCGGTCCGTGCCGTCCGCCAACAAGGAACAGATGCCGTGAAGTTGCTTGTCGTCGAAGACGATCCGTTGATCGGGCCCGCCATCAAGGCCGTGATGGAGAATGCCGGATACACGGTCGTCGGCCCCCTGCGCGACGCCGCCAAGGCGACGCGGCTGGGCGCCCGGGAACAGCCGGATCTCGCGCTGGTGGACGTCTATCTGGCCGGAGGTGAGAACGGGCTGACGCTTGCCCGAAAGTTGTGGGAGGAGCACAGCATCCCCTCCCTTCTGATCACCGGTTTCGACCACCGTGGCGAGGAGGCGCGCGATTTCGCGGTCGGCCTGCTGCGCAAGCCGGTGATGCCCGACGCGCTCGTCGATGCGGTCGGGGCCGTCGGAGAGATCCTGGCGGGTCTGCGCCCGTCCTCCATTCCTCCGGCGCTGGAGCTGTTCGGGCGGCCCGACCGCGTATCCGCCCCCGCGCCGCAATCCGCGCCCCAGCCCATGCGGCGGCAGGGCTGAGGCCCTGAGGCCCCGCCCCGCCGTTTTCCGATGCCTTAAAAAAAGTTCCTTTGCGAAATGACCGCTGATCAGCGGTCCGGAGACCCTTCCGGACCGCCCGGCGAGGGGGATTCCGCCGTCTCGGCGGAATTCTGCGCGGGGGCCGCCGCGGACTGGCTGTCCTGCGGCTTGGCGTTGTCGGTTCCGTTGCTGGGGTCCAGCTTGACCCACTGGCGATGATCGCTCATGACTTGTCTCCCGTCCGTCTGTGGTCGCGTCCCGTGGTGCAGGAATGAGTCCGATGAGGCGCCTCTCGTTTCTCGATTAGGGGCTCGGTTCGGGCGCCTATCCATTGGAATAACGCGTGGCGGAGGGATTCGATCAATCCTGAGTGAAAAAATCGGGTATTTTGTGAGGTTGCCCTGTCGGTAGCCCTCTTCAGAAGCCCTCGCGGGCCAGCGCCGGCTCGCCCCGCCGCAACAGCCGCCGGGCCAGCGACAGCGGGGCGCGAAGCAGCCGACGCGCAGCGGCACGGGGGCCGAGCGGCTTCTCGATGGCGTAGTATTTGCGGATCGTCTCCCGCACCTCCCAGACCCCGGTGAAGCCCCTGGGAATGACGAAGGCGTCGCCCTGTCCATGCTCCTGCGGGGCGCCGTCCCGGGGGGTGATGACCACCCGCCCGGCCAGCAGCACGCAGAACTCCTCGTACGGCCAATCGGCCATGGCGATGGTGCCCGGCGTGCATTGCCAGACCCCGCAGGCGAACCGTCCCCCGCCGCCGTCGTAGAGGTTCAGGTAACTTTCCTGAGGATCGCCGGACAGCACGGTCCCGAAGACGGCGGGTTTGCCGGGGTCTTCCCCGATCAGCCGCTGGTCGATGGGAACGAGCGTGCGGCGCGGCGGCGGGTTGCGGTCCATGGAACTCACCCCTCCCGCACCAGGAGCGCGACGGGGAAGTCCCGGAAGAGGTCGGCGGCGGTCACCGCGTCGGCGGCCTCCAGCGTCCCGTCGGTCAGCGCGTTGCGCCAACGTTGTCCGCGCGGCAGCGGGACGGAGGTGTCGCCCCAGTCCGGGGTTTCGCCCAACGTCCCCACCAGCCGCGGAACGGCGACCACGACGGTGTCGTCGCCCAGCCGGCGGGCGAAGGCCACCACATGCTCAGCCCGCTCGCCCGTCGCCTCCAGCGGAAGATATTCGCCCCTGGCGAAGAGGTCCGGTATGGCCACCCGCAAGGCCAGGGCGCGCCGGGTCAGGGAGAGTTTCACCGCGCCGTCCTGCCAGCGGCTCAGCAGGCTGCCGATCTCCGCCCCCTCGACCTCGTCGAGCAGGCGGCGGCGGGCGTCGTAGTCCACCGGACGACGGTTGTCGGGATCGACGAGGCTGAAGTTCCACAGCTCGCAGCCCTGGTAGATGTCCGGCACGCCGGGGCTGGTCAGCTTCAGCAGGGTCTGGGTCAGCCCGTTGACCATGCCAATGCGGGCAAGCCGCGCCTGGAAGGGCAGAAAGGCGTCGAAGAAGGCGGTGCTGCGCGACACGTCCAGCGCGTCGTGGACGAAGCTGGTCATGGCGCTTTCGTACGCCTCGTCGGGGGCGGCCCAGGTGCTGTGCACCTTGGCTTCGCGCATCGACTTGGTCATGGCGCCGGCGAGGCGCTCCGCGAACTCCGTCATCGCCTGCGGGTCCAGGCTGGCGGAGTCCGCCCCGGTCAGCTCCGCCGGCCAGGCGCCGACGAGGAGCTGGTAGAACAGATACTCGTCGTTGCGGTCGGGCGGAGCGGTGCCCTCCACGTCGCCGCGGCGGGCGCGCAGCAGGCGGCTCCAGGTCTGGATCTGCCGCTCCCACTCCTCCGGCATCTCCGACAGGGCGTAGAGGCGGGCGCGGGTGTCCTCGCCGCGCTTGGTGTCGTGGGTGGTGCTGCCCAGCATGGCTTGCGGCCAGCGGGCGGCACGCTCCGCGTTGGCGTGGTGGAAGTTGGCGGTGCTGACCCCGAAATGCTCGGGATGCCCGCCCACCTCGTTCAGCGCGGCCAGCCGGTTGTAGCGGTAGAAGGCGGTGTCCTCCAGCCCCTTGGCCATCACCGGCCCGCTGTACTGCTGGAAGCGCATGGCGAAGCGCAGCACCTGCTGGCGGCTGTAGCCGCTGCGCGGCTGGGCCACCAGATCGGTGGTCAGCAGCCTTTGCAGGAAATCATAGGCGGAGCCGTCGGTGTTCGGGTCGGCCTTGCGCGCCTGGGTGATCGCCCAGTCGATGCTCCGCCGGTCCAGCTCGCTGACGCCGCGCCAGTCCACATAGGTGCGGTAGACCGGGAAGCGGGCGATGGTTTCCTTCAGCGCCTGATGCAGGATGTTGGCGGTGAAGTCGGCGGTGCGCGGGTTGGCGCGGGCGATGCGCGAGGCCTGCCGGGCCAGCACATGAAGCTCGCTGGCCATCTCGCTTTCCATGATGCGGATCTTGCTCGTCCGCACCACCTCGTCGAAGCTCTCGTGCCGCCCGGTGAAGTCGGCGTAAAGCTTGGTGAAGGCCTCCTCGCCCTTCGGGTCGACGAACAGCCCGCCCATCAGGTTGGCGAACTCGTAGCCGGTGGTGCCGTCGATCGGCCAGTCCTCGCGCAGCCGCTCGTGGCGGGCCAGGATCTTCTCGACCACCAGATAGAAGGGCCGCTCCGTCGCCTGGGCCAGCCGCTCGCAATAGCCCTTGGGGTCGTAGAGGCCGTCGATGTGGTCGATGCGCAGCCCGTCCAGCGTGCCGTCGTCGACCAGCTTGAAGGCCAGCCGGTGGGCGACGTCGAACAGCTCCCGCTCCTCCATGCGCAGGCCGGCGAGCTCGTTGATGTTGAAGAAGCGGCGGTAGTTGATGTCGTCCGCCGCCACCTTGAAGTAGGCGGCCCGCCAGTTCTGGGCGGCGATCAGGTCGGTCAGGCGGCGCCAGCTCTCCGGCTCGCCCTCCTCGCCGCGGAAGCGCTTCAGCCGGCGCTCCACGGCTTCGGCCACATCGGGTTTCTCGGAGACCAGGGCGGCCAGCTCGGCCTTGAGGGCGTTGGCACGGCGGATCTGGTGCGGGCGCACCTGATCGAGATGGCGGAAGGCGTCGCCGATGCGCTCCAGGTCGGGATGGTCGTCGCCGAGGATTGTGCCGTAGTCGGCGGGCCGGATGGGCAGCTTGTGGGTGCCGTAGGCCCAGATGGCGAAGCCGCCCGCCTCCCTGTCGAAGCGCAGCTCCAGCCCACCGGACTCCAGCACCGCGCCGAACTGGTCGCCCAGCAGGGGCACCAGAACCTTGCCGTGCAGGTAGCGGCGGTCGGGCTCCCACTCGATGTCGAAATAGCCGGCGTAGGGGCTGTCCGGCCCCCATTCCAGCACGTCGAGCCACCAGCCGTTGTCCGACCCGCCGACGCCCATGTGGTTCGGCACGAAGTCGAGGATCTGGCCCAGCCCGTTGCGCTTCAGAGCCTCCACCATGGCGTGGAAGGACTCCTCGCTGCCCAGCTCCGGGTTCAGGGCGTTGTGGTCCACGATGTCGTAGCCGTGGGTGCTGCCGGGCCGCGCCTTCATGTAGGGCGAGGCGTAGAGGTGGCTGACGCCCAGCCGCGCCAGATAGTCGGCGATTCCAGCGGTGCGGTCGAAGCCGAACTCGGCGCGCAGCTGCACGCGGTAGGTGGCCAAGGGGATCGGCTTTCGGGCGCCCCCCGCCAGGGGTTGGTCCCCAGAAACAGGAACGGAGAAAGCCCCTCCCCCGACCGGGGAGAGGGAGGGGCCCGCCGCTATGCGGCGGGAGGGTGAGGGTACCGGCGACGGGCAAGGGGCTGATCTTCGGCTGTACCCTCACCCGGCGCCTCCGGCGCCACCCTCTCCCGGGGCGGGAGAGGGGCGAGCGGGCGCCACCCCGGCCGGCCCGGGGGGGGGCCGGGTGGGGGGGGGGGGGGCGGCCCCGGGGGGGGCGGCCCGG
>NZ_JACCJY010000034.1 GCF_014596085.1 Azospirillum tabaci | reverse complement strand
GAACTTCATCAAGCTGACCCGCGAGCAGCAGATGGACGTCATCAGCCGCACCTTCCACGGCGCGCATTGAGTCCCTGAAAGTCCCCTCTCCCCTCTGGGGAGAGGGTTAGGGTGAGGGGGTGCCCGTCAGGGCGTCAACACAGCCTCATTGCAGCGCATTTCTGGCCTTGCGGCCGCCCCCTCATCCCATACCCTTCTCCCCAGAGGGGAGAAGGGCTTTTACACCGCCCCCTGCGCGTCCTCCTTGATTCCCAGCGCCTGCATCCGCTCGTAGAGCGAGGCGCGCGAAATCCCCAGCAGCTTGGCGGCCTTCGCCTTCACCCCGCCGGTGCGCGACAGGGCGCCGACGATGGCCGCGCGTTCCGTGTCCTTCAGCACGTCGCTCAAAGGACGGTCACCACCCTCCGCCGGGCGATCGCCCGAACCGGAGCGAACCGCCGCGCGCGGCAGGGCGGCACGGATGTGCTCGGCGGTCAGGGCCGCGTCGTCGGTCATGGCCGACACCCGCTCCAGCACGTTGCGCAGCTCCCGCACGTTGCCTGGCCAGTCGTAATCCTCCAGCACGGCGATGGCCCCGGCGGTCAGCTCCCGCGACGGGGCGGCGGTTGTGAAGGCCAGCTCGTCCAGGATGCGATCGGCGATGCTGCCGATGTCCTCCGTCCGGTCGCGCAGCGGCGGCAGGGTGATCGGAACCACGTTCAGACGGTAATAGAGGTCGGCGCGGAACTGCCGCTCGCGGACCAGCGCGTCGAGATCGCGGCTGGTCGCCGCGATGACACGCAGATCGACACGCACCACCTTGTTGGAGCCGACCGCCTCGAACTCGCGCTCCTGCAGCACGCGCAGAAGCTTGGCCTGGAGCGGCAGCGGCATGTCGCCGATCTCGTCCAGGAACAGGGTACCGCCGTCCGCCAGTTGGAATTTCCCTTCGCGCATCTTGCGGTCGGCGCCGGTGTAGGCGCCGGGGGCGACGCCGAACAGCTCCGATTCCAGGAGGTTCTCCGGGATCGCCGCGACGTTCACCCCGACGAAGGGCGCCCCGGCGCGTGGGCTGGCGGCGTGGATGCCGTGGGCCAGCAGCTCCTTGCCGGTGCCGGTCTCGCCCAGCAGCAGGACGGTGCTGTCGAGCTGAGCGGCGCGGCGGGCCAGGCGCTTCACCTCGCGCATGGAATCGCTGTTGCCGATCATCTGCGACAGGGAGTATTTCGCGCGCCGCTCCTGCGCCAGCTCCTGCCGGGTGCGGGTCAGCTCCTCCTGAAGCTTCTGGTACTTCGACATCAGCGGACGCAGCCGGTCGGCCCGGTCGAACAGGGCGAAGCCGATGGCCCCGATCAGCGTTCCGTCCTCCTCGCGCAGCGGCAGGCGGGTCACCACGATCGTCCGTTCCCCGATGTCCATGAGGTCGAGCAGCATGGTCTGCCCGCTCTCCACCACGTGGCGCATCTGGCTGTTGGGAATGACCTCCTCGACCGGGCGGCCCAGCGCGTCGTTCGGGTTGCCGGAATAGCCCAACAGCTCCAGATAGCGGTCGCCGATCCAGGCGATCCGCGCGTGCTGGTCGACCACGATCAGCCCGACGCAGGCGTCCGCCAGATGGTGGAACAGCGACTCCACGGCCCTGGCCCGCAGATGTTCAAAGTTCGGTTCGAGGCTCATGCCTTCTTCCTTCTTGATGGGGGCTTGATGGGGGCTTGGTGGGGCGCCCGGCGGAGGGCGTCGCGGACCTAGCATCAGGTGGGGGCACCATACCAGGGAATCCAGTTGGGGGATGCCCTGCCCATACGCACGACGCTGATCCTATGCCGAATTACGCCGTGTGCCGCGGCACACGCTGTTGTATGGTGCGGCACAACGCTGACCGACCGAAGACTTGTCCCTGGCATGCTGCCGAAGGCCGATTCGAACGACCCGACCATGCCGGACCACGAGCAACTGCTGCTTGCCGTTGCCCGCAACCGCGATTCCACCGCCTTCCGCGCGCTGTTCGACCATTTCGCGCCGCGGATCAAGGCCTACATGCGCCGGCTGGGGGCCGACAGCAGCGCGGCCGAGGAGCTGGTCCAGGACGTCATGATGGCGGTGTGGCTGCGGGCGGACCGCTTCGACCCGGCGCTGGCCAGCGCCTCCACCTGGATCTACACCATCGCCCGCAACCGCCGGATCGACCGTGTCCGGCAGGAGCGGCGGCCCGAGCTTCAGCCCGATGACCTGATGTCGGAGGGTGGGGAGGAGCCCACGCCCGACCACCAGTTCGAAGCGGCCGAGACGGCCTTCCGCCTGCGCGCGGTGATCGGCAACCTGCCGCCGGAGCAGGCCGACGTGCTGCGGCTCGCCTATTACGAGGACAAGGTTCATGCGGAAATCTCCGCCGAACGCGGCATTCCCCTGGGTACCGTGAAGACCCGCTTGCGGCTGGCCCTCGTTCGCCTGCGCCGGGCATTCGGGGAAGGGGCGTGACCGTGCCGGCCCATCATCCCGCCCCCGAACTGCTTCTCGACTACGCCGCTGGCAGCCTGCGCGAAGTGCAGTCGCTGCTGGTCGCCGCGCACCTCGCCTATTGCCCGGACTGCCGGGCGCAGGTCGCGGAGCTGGAGGCCTGCGGCGGTGTCCTGCTGGCGGATCTGCCGCCGGAGCCGGTATCCGACACCCTGTTCGGCACCCTCATGACCCGGCTGGGCGAGACTGCGGCCCCGTCGTCTCCCGTCGCTGCACCAGCCGGAAGGAGCGTGTTTCCCGGCCCGCTGCGCCGCGCCATCGGTGCGGAACCGGAGGCGCTGGAGTGGGTGCGCGTCGTTCCGGGTGTCCATCTGTCCGCCTGGGCGGTCAGTGCCGGAACGGCCTCGGCCTGTCTGCTGCGCATGGCGTCCGGAGCGCGGGTTCCGGCCCACCGCCACACCGACAGCGAGATGCTGCTGGTGATGAAGGGCGGCTTCTCCGACGAATTCGGGGCCTACCGGGTCGGCGACGTTGCGTCCTACGAGACCCACACGCCGCACCACGCCGTGGCCGATGCGGACGGAGAGTGCCTGTGCCTGCTGGTGCAGGACCGACCCTTGGTGTTCACCGGTCCGCTCGGCTGGCTGCTCAACCGCGGGTTCCGCTTCTGATCGGCCAGCGCTTGGCCGTGCGCGCGATTTGCGACGCCGCACCGCACAGCCACAACGGAGCTGTCGCCTCAGCGCCCGAACAGTGTGAGCAATCCGTCGCCCAGCGCACCGCGCCAAGCGAACAGGTCGTGCCCGGCGGCATAGTCGCGGTGGGTCACCTCGTAGCCCTTGGCCTCCAGCACGTCCCGCAGGTGGCGTGAGCTTTCCAGGATGCCGATGTCGCCATCGCCTCCGGTTTCAAACAAGCCCGCGCTGAGGAAAAAACGCACCGGGCGGCGTTCACGCGACGCCACCAGGCCGGCCATATGCTCCGGGCGGTCCGGCGGCGCCTCGGCCGGGTGCCACCAGAAGGAGCCGGACATCGAAAGCGCGTTTCCGAAGCGGTCCGGATGGGCCAACGCCGCGGACACCGCCGCCAGCCCGCCATAGCTTGACCCGGCCAGAACCGTGCGGTCGGGCCGGGACCGGATGCCCATCCGCTCATTCAACCAGGGAAGAAGCTCGTCGGCGAGCATCGCGGCGAAAGCGGGATTGGCCGGCAGTTCGCGTTCCCGCGCCGCGGCGGAGGGGTTGGCGATGAAGACGGCGACGGTCGGCGGCAGGCGGCCATCGCCGGTCAGCCGGTCGAGCATGGTTGGAACCGGCGCGCGCCGGTCCAGATAGTCCGGCCCGTCGAACAGAATCAACAGAACCGCATCCTTCCCCGCCGGATCGACGCCGGGCGGCGCATAGACCGCGACGTCGCGCGTGTTGCCGAGAATGCGGCTGGCGAACCGTTCGAGGACGAGCCGTCCCGCCGGCTCGGCCCAGCCGCCTTCCAGTCCAGGCTGGGGCGGGGCGCCGGGCAGTTCAACCAGGGAGACCTGATTGTAGGGGTCGGGAGCGGCGACCGGCCAAGGGTTGTGGTTCAGCGGATCGGCCTGAAGCCGCGCCAGGATCGCCATCCGGCATTCGCGGCAGGTTCCGGGGAAGTCCGGCACGTCCGGCGCGATCTGGTAGGACAGGCGGGTGGAGGCGGGAACGACGAAGCTCTTGTACCAGACGTCGCTTCCGCCGAGCCGGTCGAGATTTTCATGGTTGGAGGTCGGACCGCCCAGCAGGCGCACATTGTGGCGCGCGCCCCGCGCCAGGAACGTCATCGTGACCCGGTCCGATCCCGGCGCGCCCGTCAACGGTTCCACCAACGGCGTGCCGCGCCGGGCGATGTCCTGCCAGAAGGCATCGGTCCCGCCGCCGCGCCTCACCGTTTCCGCCAGAGCGGCGATGGTCGGGCTGAGATGCCCCTGAAGGACGGGATGCTGGTCCGCCACGGCGATGCGGCGGGTCAGCGCCAGTCGATAGCCGCCGTCCCCGCGCAGCGTGACCCGCAGCGCCGCCATGCCGGGCCCGGCGACGAAGCGGAAGACTTCCCGCCCCGCCGTGCCGTTCAGCAGCAGTCGGATAGGGCGTCCTTCGCGGTCGATCAGCCGCAGCTCCGCCGCGTCCGTTCCCGAATCGAGCACGCCTTCCACATAATCGCCGTCGTCGAGGTCCAAAGGATGGACGGCGCTGCGCTCCGTGCCGGACACGGGAACGTCGAGAACCAACGGGGGGCCGTCCGGCACCCCCGCGCAGGCGTTCAGAAGCATCATCACCATTCCCACGAGCCTCAGGCGCTTCAATCGCCCTTCCTTTCTCATCCGCCCACCGCGGCACGGACCGGCTCCGCGTCGGCCGCCGTCCCCATGATTACCCGGTCGAGCAGGGGACCGACGATCCGCAGGGACGCCGGGGCGATGATGTCCTCGTGCGAGCAATGGGACAGGCGGTGGACCGACAGGCGTCCGACCCGGCCCGTCCAGCTTCCCTCGGGGTCGATGTCCGGGGGGATCGACTTCTCCGCCACGAACAGCGTCAGTTCGCCGTCGTAAACGGGGGTGCAGGCCTTCGAGAGAACCCGGACGGCGTCCTTGTAGTTGCCGAAGATGTGGCCGAACATCTCCACCTTCTCCCGCCGCAGCGCCTCGTCCATCACGTCGGCCAGGGCGTCGGTGAGGAACTGTTCCTGCTCCCGCTCGGCCGCCTGATCGGCGTCGGTGCGGCCGAGTCCGCTCCAGTCGTGCGCCTCCGCCGGGTAGGTGTCGAGCAGGCCGAGGAAGTCCACCCGCTCCCCCATCCGCCGCAGCCGCACCGCCAAGCCGTAGGCGACCGTGCCGCCCAGCGAATAGCCCAGCAGATGGTAGGGGCCTTGCGGCTGCACCTCGCGCAGGATGGCGAGCTGGCGGTTGCACAGCTCGTCGAGGTCGGCGCTGAGCGCCAGCGGGCCGTTGGGGCGCGGCGATTGCAGCCCGACGATGGGCCGGTCTCCGCTTAGGTAACGCGACAGGACGCTGTACTGCCAGGACAGGCCGGACCCCGGATAGAGGCAGATCAGCGGCGGCCCCGACCCGTCGCGCAGCCGGATCACCGGGGCGAATCCCAGATTCTCCGGCTCGTCACGCTCGCCCGCCTCGGCCAGCAGGGCGGCCAGCCGGGCGACGGTGGGGGCGACCATGATCTGGCTGACCGCCACCGGCTGCCCGAGGTCGCGGCGGATGCGCGCCGCCAGCCGCATCGCCAGCAGGGAGTGACCGCCGATGGCGAAGAAGTCGTCGTCCGCACCGATCCGCTCCAGGTCCAGCAGTTCGGCGAAGAGGACCGCCAGCCGGCTTTCCAGCCCCGGCGCCGGTGGACGGCCCGGCGAGGCCGCCTGGGCGCCCACCGCGGGCAGGGGCAGGGCCTTGCGGTCCAGCTTGCCGTTCGGCGACAGGGGGAGGGCGTCCAGCGTCACATAGGCGGCGGGCAGCATGTGCGGCGGCAGCGTGTCCCGCAGGGCGTCGCGGATGGCCGCCTCGTCCAGCGCGTGGCCCGCCGCTGGAACGAGGTAAGCAACGAGCTGGCGCCGGTCCATGCCCGGCTCGGACCCGCCGTCGCTCAGCGCCACGGCGGTCACCGCCGCCTGGGCCACGCCGGGCTGGACCGCGAGGGCGCTCTCGATCTCGCCCAGCTCGATGCGCTGGCCGCGGATCTTCACCTGATGGTCGGTGCGGCCCAGATACTCGACCGAACCGTCCGGCAGCCAGCGGGCGAGGTCGCCCGTGCGGTACATGCGCCGCCCCGGATCGAAGGGGTCGGCGACGAAGCGCGACGCGGTCAGGCCGGGCCGTCCGAGATAGCCGATGGCGAGCTGGTCGCCGCACAGATACAGCTCCCCCACCGCGCCCGGCGGCACCGGGCGCAGCGCGTGATCGAGAATGCGGAGCTGCGTGTTCCACACCGGCCGGCCGATGGGAACGCCGCCGTCCCCCTCGATCCAGGCGCCGGACGCCGGGCAATAGGTGACGTCCACCGCCGCCTCGGTCGGGCCGTAGAGGTTGTGCAGCGCCGCGCCGAAGCGGTCGGTGAAGGCGCGCGACAGGCCCCGCCCCAGCGCTTCGCCGCTGCAGAAGACGCGGGTCAGGCTGGTGCAGACCGGAGCATCGGGGCCGTGGATTTCGATCACGCTGGCGGTGAACAGAGCCAGCATCGACGGCACGAAGTGGATCGCGGTGACGCGGTGATCCTCGATCAGCCGGACCAGCGCCGCCGGGTCGCGGTGGGCCTCGGGCGGCGCCATGACCAGCCGTGCCCCGACCAGGAAGGACCAGAAGAACTCCCACACCGACACGTCGAACCCGCAGGGCGTCTTTTGCAGGATCGCGTCGTCCGGCCCCAGGGGATACTCGTTCTGCATCCACAGGATGCGGTTGACGATGGCGCCGTGCGACACCGCCACGCCCTTCGGCCGTCCGGTGGTGCCGCTGGTGTAGATGATGTAGGCCGGGTGCTCAGTGGCCGGGTGCTCCGGAGTCAGCCCGTCCGCGAGCACAGGCGCTTCATCCACCGTCCCGCCGTCCTCATCGACGAACAGCACCGGCACCGCGGCGCCGAACAGCGGGCGCGAGGCCGCGTCGGTCATCAGGACGCGCGGGTGGGCATCGGACAGCATGAAGGCCAGCCGCTCCGCCGGGTAGCCGAGGTCGAGCGGCAGATAGGCCGCCCCTGCCTCGATGACCGCGAGGATCGACAGGCTGAGGGATGCGGAGCGCGGCACGCCCACCGCCACCACGTCGCCGGGGCGCACGCCCAGGGCCTGCAGCCGCTCGGCCAAAGCGGTCACCCGCCCTCGAACGTCGCGGAAGGTCAGGCTCTCCCGCTCGTCGACCAGGGCGACGGCGTCCGGCGTGCGCGCCGCCTGCGCGACGAGGAGGTCGCGCAGCGTGGTCCGGGGCACCGCCCGCGCGGTGGCGTTCACCGCGGCGAGGTGCCGCCGCTCCGTCTCGGTCAGGGTCGGCAGGGCGGCCACGGGCGTCTCGGGATAGCCGATCAGCGTGGTCAGCAGGCCGCGGACCCGCTCCGCCAGCGCCGCCGCGTCGGGCACCGCGCTGCGGTTCTCCACCAGCAGGGTCAGTTCCCGGCCCGGCAGGACCAGCAGGGCGAGCGGGTAGTGGCTGTAGCCGCGGTTGTGGACGCCGGAAACGCGGACGCCGCCGAGGTCGAGGGACTCGTATCCGCTGTCCGGGTAGTTTTCCACGACCAGCAGCGTGTCGAACAGAGCGGCGCCGCCCGCCATCGCTTGGAGTTCCGGCAGGCCCAGACCGTCATGCTCCATCAGGGCGATGTGGCGTTCCTGGACGGCCGGAAGCTGCTCCCACAGCGGCCGCGCCGGGTCCAGCGCCACCCGCACCGGCACCGTGTTCAGGAACAGGCCGACCTGCTCCTCCAGGCCGGGAACGGCGGCGGAGCGTCCGGAGACCGGCGTGCCGAACAGCACGTCGTCGCGCCCCGCCAGATTGCTCAGCACAAGCCCCCACACCGCCTGCATCAGCGCGTTCAGGGTCAGCCCCTCCGCCCGCAGCCGGGAGAGCAGGGCGTCGGTCAGCTCCGCCGGCAGGGCCAGCTCCGCCTCCTGCATCGGCGTGTCGCCGCCGGACCGGGCCGGGTCGAACAGGACGGTCGGGGTGGCCCCGGCCAGCGCCGCGCCCCAGGCGGCCCGGCTCGCGGACCGGTCGCGGGCCAGCAGGCCGTTGACCACCGCCGGATAGCCGGCGGCCAGGGGCGTCAGCGCGTCGGGGTCCTGCGCGTAGGCGGTCAGCAGGTCGCGCAGCAGCAGCGGCGTGGACCAGCCGTCGACCACCAGATGATGCACGGCGATCAGCAGCCGATGGCGGTCGGGCGCGGTGCGGACGAGGATGGCCTTCACCAGACCCAGAAAACGGTCGGTCGGGTTGGCGCGCTCCGCCGCCGCGGCCTCGATGCGGGCCAGTTCCGTAGCGCGGGCCTCCGGCGCTTCGTCCGACAGGTCGTGGTGCTCGATGGGCCACAGCCCGGCGCCGTCGTCCGGCAGGGCGGGGATGACCAGCAGCGGCTCGCCGCGCCCGTCATGGTCGAACAGCCCGGCAAGCTGCGGGTGGCGGCGCAGCACCGCGTCGAAGGCCCGTCCCAGCCGCTCCGCGTCCAGTGGCCCGTCGAGGTCGAGCGCGGTGAAGGCGTTGTAGGCGCTGGCCTTTCCGCCCAGCTGGCTCTGGAACAGCATGCCCTTCTGCAAGGGCAGCAGCGGCACCGCCGCCGCGACCGGGCCATGACGGGCCTCCAGCGTCGTCGGATCGACGGCGGGCGGCGCGGTGACGGTCCGGTTTTCCGGAACCAGCGCCTTCAGAGCGAGCGCCATGCGTCGCGGGTCGCGTCCGGCGAAGACATCGCGGGGGCGCAGCTCGAACCCGTGGGCGCGCAGCGCGCTGCCCAGCGCGATGGCGCTGATGCTGTCGCCGCCGAGCGCGAAGAAATCGGCGTCGGCGCCGACCATCGGCACCTGTAGAACCTTCGCCATGGCGCGGCAGAGCAGCGCCTCCCCGGGGGTGGCGGGAGCCGCACCGCCGCTCTCCGCCGCCGGGGCGGGCAGGCGCGCCCGGTCCACCTTGCCGTTGACGGTCAGCGGAAAGGCGTCCAGCACCACCAGCGCCGAGGGCACCATGTAGTCGGGCAGCCGCTCGCGCAAGCCATGCAGCAGGTCACGGGCCGTCCGATCCGACCCTTCGGCCAGGGTGCAGTAGGCG
Organism: Azospirillum tabaci; assembly: GCF_014596085.1. Taxonomy (GTDB): domain Bacteria; phylum Pseudomonadota; class Alphaproteobacteria; order Azospirillales; family Azospirillaceae; genus Azospirillum; species Azospirillum tabaci. The sequence continues at coordinate 57,013 of NZ_JACCJY010000034.1, read as the reverse complement.
ATCAGCCGGTGGCTGCCGTTCACCGCCTCCGCCACCACCAGCGCACCCGACACGCCGGGCAGGCGGTGCAGGGCGGCCTCCACCTCCGGGATTTCGATGCGGTAGCCGCGGACCTTGATCTGGTGGTCGGAGCGTCCGATGAAGTCGATCTGCCCGTCGCCGGTCCAGCGCACCAGATCGCCGGTGCGGTAGAGCCGCCCGCCCGTGCCGAAGGGGCCCGTGCTGAAGGGATTGGCGACGAAGCGCTGGGCGGTCAGCCCCGGCCGGTCCACATAGCCCGCCGCCAGACCGGCGCCGCCGATGTACAGCTCGCCGACGGCGCCGACCGGCACCGGGCGCAGCCGGGTGTCCAGCACATGCACCCGCACATTGCCGACCGGCCGCCCGACCACCGGCCGCTCCGCCGCGGTGACGGGGGCGCGCAGCGTGTCCACCGTGTTCTCGGTCGGGCCGTAAAGGTTCACCGCCATCAGATCCGCGTGGCCGCGGAGGTCCGCCCACAGGGCGGGGGAAGCCGCCTCGCCGCCGATCAGGATCAGCGTCGGCTGGTGGTGGCCCGGTTCCATCAGGCCGCAGGCCAGCATCTGCGCGCAGAAGGAGGGCGGGAGGTCCATGGCGTCGATGCGCCGGCTCCGCACCTCCCGCACCAGGGCGTGGGCGTCGCGCCGCATCTCCTCGTCGAAGACGTGAAGCTCCTGCCCCAGCAGCATCCAGAAGATTTGCAGCCAGGAGGAATCGAAGGCGAAGGAATGGGTGTGGGCGGCCCTGAGGGCGCGCGAACCGTGGCGCCGTCGGACGGCCTCCAGCGCCGGCCCATAGACCGTCGCCGTGTGCGACAGCAGCAGGTTCAGAAGCGCGCCGTGGGTGTTCATCACCCCCTTCGGGCGCCCGGTGGAACCGGAGGTGAAGATGATGGTCGCGATGTGGGCCGGCGTCAGGGGCGCCTTGCGCTCCGCCGCCGCGACGGATCCGCCGGGCAGGGCGGCGCAGGCGGCCAGCAGGTCGGCGTCGTCCAGGCAGAGCGCCTCCAGCCCGGCGGGCAACCGTCCCGCCACCGAGGTCCAGGTCAGCGCGCAGCGCGGCCCGGCGTCCTCGCACATCATCGTCAGCCGTTCGCTGGGATAGTCGAGGTCCAGCGGCAGATGGGTGGCGCCGCTCGCCAGAACCGCCAGCATGGCGACCACCGCGTCGGCGGAGCGCGGAACCGCCACCGCCACCACGTCGCCGGGACCGACGCCGCGCGCGATCAACAACCGGGCCAGCCGCGACACCGCGCCCGACAGCTCCGCGAAGGGGATGCGGGTGTCGCCGAACACCAGCGCCGTCGCCGCCGGCGTCTCGGCGGACTGGCGGTCCAGAACCTCCACCAGGGTCGCCGGGCGCTCCGGAGCGGCGAAGACGGGACCGCTGGACCAGGCGGCGATGGCTGCACCCTCATCGTCGTCCATCACCGGCAGGCCGTCCAGCGGAGCACCGGTCACCGCGGCGGCGAGCAGCCGGGTCAGGCGCCGGGCGTGGCGGGCCAGTTCAGCGGCGTCGTAGCGGGTGCGGTCGGCGCGCAGCTCCAACGCGATGCCGCCGCCGCGGGTCATCAGTCCGAACTCGAAGTCGTCCACCGGGCCGGTCGCCAGATGGTGGGTGATCGCCTTCACACCCGCGAAGTTGAGGTCGTAATCGAACAGGCGATAATTGACCACCGGACCGTAGAGCGCCTTTCCCGTCCCAACCTGTCCGAGGTCGCGGGGGATGCGCTCCGCGTCGTAGCGCTGGTGCCGGCGCGCCTCCCGCAGCGCGGCCCGCACCCGACCGGCGGCCTCGCCCAGCGTGCCGGCGCCGGTCAGGTCGATGCGCACCGGCAGCACATTGACCACCGGCGCCACCGCATGGACGGCGGCGGAGCCCATGCGCCGCATGAAAGGCACGCCCACCACCGGGCGGGAATTGCCGGACAGCCGGTGCAGATAGACGGCGATCCCGGCCATCGCCAGATCGGCAACCGATACGCCGGCTCGCTCCGCCAGTTGAGTCAGCGCGCGGGCCAGAGGGTCGGGCAGGGCGGCGGTGTGGGCCACCACCTCCGACGTGGCCTGCTGCTCGGTCGGCTTGGCGCCCTGCAACGAGAGGGTCAGCGGCGCCGGAAAGTCCCGGCACAGCCCGCTCCAATAGGCACGGTCGCGGGCCAAGGCGTCGGAGGCGAGATAGGCCGCCTCCTCCCCCGCCACCGCGGCGACGGAGACGAAGGGGCAGGGGGCCGGCGCCCGGCCTTTGATCGCCGCGCCGTACAACTCCGCGATGCGGCGGGTCAGCGCGTTGAAGCTGTAGCCGTCCAGCATGATGTGGTGATAGCGCTGGTACCAGATCCAACGCGGCGCCCCGTCCGCCCCGGTGATGTCGAACAGGATCTGGCGGCACAGCGGGCGGTCGCCATCGGCGGGCAGGTCGCCGGCCAGATCGTCGGCCATGACGGCGCGTGCCGCAGCCTCCGGATCGGTGGCGGTGCTCAGGTCCACGCGCTCCGGCTCCGCCACCGCACCGTCGCCCAGAATCTGGACGACGCTGCCGTCCCGTTCGGCGAAGCGCGCGGTCACCGTGTCGGCCTCCGCCAGCCCGTCGCGGATGGCCTGGGACAGGAGCGCGGCGTCGACGGCGCCGTTCAGCTCGATGGCGTGGGCGATGACATAGGCGTTCTTCCGGGCCGCGACCTGATCCGCCAGCCAAATGCCCAGTTGCGTGCCCAGCAGGGGGATGATGCGCATGGCCCTGTCCTCGTGAGTGCTTTGAAAAGCTGTCAGGCGGCGGCGGGGGTGAGGTCGGTCCAGGCGGCCTCGATGTGGTCGAGGCAGGCGGCGCGCCCGGCGGGGCCGAAGACCGCCGTCCAGCCCTCCGGCACCGCGGCGAAGCACGGCCACAGGCTGAACTGGCCGGCAGCGTTCATCAGAGCCAGAAAATCGTGACGTTCGTCGTCGAAGGGATTCACGTACTGGTCGTTGGTCATGATGATTCCTGGAAATGAAAGGATCAGCGCCCGAGCGTCGCCCCACCGTCCACCAGCAGGTCGGCCAGGGTGATGTGGCCAGCGGCGGGGGAGGCGAGGAAAACCACCGTCTCCGCCACGTCCCGCGGCGTGGCGAGCTTGCCGAGCGGAATGCCGAGCTTGTGCTGGCCGGGATTGCCCTGGATGGTCTTCGCCGCGCCGTCCGGCCCGCTCCACAGCGCACGCTGCATCGGCGTGTCGGTGGAGCCGGGCGAGACGACGTTGCAGCGCACGCCGTAGGGCGCCAGCTCCAGCCCCACCGTCATGGTCAGGCTGGTCAGCGCGGCCTTCGACGCGCCGTAGGCGGCCATGCCGATCCGCGGCACATGGGCGGCGTTGGACGACACGCTGACGATGGCGCCGCCGCTCCCGCCGCTTTTGAAGGCCGGGATCACCGCCCGCATCATGTGGAAGGGACCGGCCACGTTGACGGCGAAGCTGTCGCGCCAGTCGGCGTCGGTCGTCGTCTCCACCGGTCCCATGCGCAGGATGCCGGCGACGTTGGCCAGCGCGTCGATCCGCGTGCCCTCGGCGAACAAGGCCTCGCAGGTTCCGGCGACCGCGTCGGCGTCGGCGATGTCCAGCGTCACGGCGCGGTAGGGCCGCTCCCCGCCGTCGTTCCAGTGGCGGTCGAAGGCGACGACGATGGCGCCGCGGGCGTGGAACAGGTCGGCCACGGCCCGCCCGATGCCTTGCCCGGCGCCGGTCACCCAGACGGTCCGGCCCGCGAAGTCCGTCATGCCGCCACGCGCCCGGAAGCGGCCAGACGGGGCTCGATCAGCGCCCACCAGCCGTTGATGCTCGGCTGCGCGGCCAGCTCGGCGAAGCCGACCTCGACGCCCGCGGCCTTCCAGCGGTCCACCACCTGCATCACCGCGATGGAATCCAAACCGAAATCCATCAGGTTGTCGTCGTCCCCCGGCACCTCATCCAGGGAGGCGAGGAGGATGCGCCGCAGCCCCTCCTTGCTCAGCACCGCCGCGGGGGCCGCCAGCAGGCTGTCGGAATGGATTGTCCGCCCGGCGTTGCGCGCGACGTAGCGCAGCGCCATCATGTGATCCTCGCGCGAGAAGTCGGCGATGGCGTCGGCGACCAGGAAGGGCTTGATGCCGCGCATGAAGGCGTCCAACGCCGTCTGCATCACGCCGATGTGCGCGTAGATCCCGCAGATCAGGAGCTGGTCGCGGCCGGCCTCCGCCATGATTTCGGCCAGCGGGGCGCGGAAGAAGGCGCTGTAGCGCCATTTGGTCAACACTTGGTCGTCGGCGTCCGGGGCCAGCGGGGCGACGATGCCCGCGAGGTCCGGCTTGGCCGTCAGGCCCGGCCCCCACAGGTCGTTCAGCAGGCCGCGGTCGGCGTCGGACTGCACCGGCGGCTGGGCCGTGTAGACCACCGGCACGCCCAGCGCCTTCAGATGGCGCTTCAGCCGGACGATCCGGTCGATGCAACTGACGATGGCCGGGTTCGCCGCGCCGTAGAAGCCGACGAAATAGTCCTGCATGTCGTGGATCAGCAGGACCGCGCGGGCGGGGTCGACGCTCCAGGACACCTTGTCCTGCGGCAGTTCCGCGGCGGTGGGCAGGGCGTAGGGGGCGATGGATCGGATGGTCATGATGCGGTCATTTCCATGGAGGCGTTGTCTTTGCGCGCACGCTCGCGCAGGGTCTGTTTGTCGATCTTGCCGACGGCAGTCTTGGGGAGGTCCGGGACGAAGACGAAGCGGTCGGGCAGCTTGAAGTCGGCCAGCCCCTGGCCGCGCAGGAAGCGGCGCAGCTCCGACGGCCTGGTGCCGGGCGGGGCGATGACGAAGGCGCAGGACCGCTCGCCCATCAGCGCGTCGGGCATGGCGACGACGGCGGCGTGGCTCACCGCGGGGTGGGCGGCCAGCAGGTCTTCGACCTCCTGCGCGTCGATCTTCTCACCGCCGCGGTTGATCTGGTCCTTGTTGCGCCCGCAGACGACGAGGTTGCCGCCCGGCGCCAGGCTGACCAGATCGCCGCTGCAATAGAAACCCTCGGCGTCGAAGACGCGGGCGTTGTGCGCGTCGGCCTTGTAATAGCCGCGGAAGGTGTAGGGACCGCGGGTCCACAGCTCCCCCACCGCGCCGGGCGGGACCGGGTGCCCGGCGGCGTCGAGGATGCGGATCTCGTCGTCGGGGCTCATCGGGCGGCCCTGGGTGTTGACCACCGTCCAGGGATCGTCGTCGAGCCGCGTGTAGTTCACCAGTCCTTCCGCCATCCCGAATACCTGTTGAAGGCGGCAGCCCAGCCCCTCCGGCACCCGCTCGGCGACGGCGGGGCTGAGCTTGGCGCCGCCGATCTGGACGACCTCCAGGCTGGACAGATCCTCAGCGCCGCCGGCGGTCTCCAGCCAGACCGACAGCATCGGCGGAACCAGCGCGGCCCAGGTGACGCGGTGGCGCGCGATCAACGGGAAACAGGTCGCGGGGCTGGGGTCGCCGGCCATCACCACCGTGCCGCCGGCGTGGAACACGCCGAGCGCGCCGGGCGAGCTGAGCGTGAAGTTGTGCGGCGCCGGCAGGGCGCAGAGGAAGCGGCAGGACCCGTCCAGCCCACAGATCTCGGCGCTGCGGCGGACGCTGTAGAGATAGTCGTCGTGGGTGCGCGGGATCAGCTTCGGCGTGCCGGTGCTGCCGCCGGACAGCTGGAAGAAGGCCGCGCCGGACGGATCGGCGACAGGGGCCGGCCCGGCTGCGTCCTCCGCCAGCGCGCCGCCGTCGGCCCAGGCGAAGCCGCCGATCCCGTCGTCGGACGGAGCGCCGAGCAGGAGCAGCCGTTCCGGCCCGACCGCCTGCGCCATCAAAGCGACCAAAGCTTCGTCCGCCGCCGGCAGCACGGCCAGCGCCGGCGCGATCTGGCGCGCGTAGGCGGTCAGCTCATAAGCGCCGTGGCTGTTCAGCGCGTTGACCGGCACCACCCCGCAGCGCAGCAGGGCGAAGAAGACCAGATAGAATTCCGCTCGGTTGGGCAGCCGGACCAGCGCGGTGTCGCCGGGCCGCAGGCCGCGGGCGCGGAAGGCCGCCGCCAGACGGAGCGACAGGCTCTGCAGGTCGGCGTAGCGGAACCGGCGTTCCCCGCAGAGGATCGCGGTGGCCCCCGCCGCCGCGCCCCGGTGGCGGTCGATCACGTCGGTCAGCGGGTCGCCGGTCCAGTAGCCCTTGGCGCGGTAGCGCTCGACAAACTCGGCGGGCCAGGGCGTGAAGGGAATGGTCACGACGCCAGCTCCACCGGCACGTCCGCGTTGGAGGGCAGGGCGGAGCCGACGCCGAACAGGTTCAGCATGGTGGTCAGCTTCGCCGCCGTCTCCTCCCACTCCGCCGCGGGGTCGGAGTCCGCGACGATGCCGGCCCCGGCGTAGAGGCGCAGCCGCCGCCCCTGGACCAGCCCGCAGCGGATGGACAGCGCCCATTCGCCGTTGCCCCTGCTGTCCATCCAGCCGACCATGCCGCCGTACCAGTTGCGGGCGTAGCCCTCCAGCCGGTCGATGGCGTCGCGGGCGAGGTCGGTCGGCGTGCCGCAGATCGCTGGCGTCGGGTGCAGCGCGTGGGCGAGCCGCAGCGACGAAACCGCGGGATCGGCCAGTTCGCCGGTCAGCTCGGTGGACAGGTGCAGCATGGTCGGGGTGCGGATCACGCTGGGGGCGTCCGGCACGGACAACGGGTTGCAATGGGGGGCGAGCGCCGCGCGCACCGCATCGACGACGTACCGGTGTTCCGTCCGGTCCTTCGTGGACGCGAGCAGGGCGGCGGAGCGCTGGCGCTCCACCTCGGCGGACGGGCTGCGCGGGGCGGAACCGGCCAGCGGGTTGCTGACCACGGTCCGCCCGGTCTTGCGGATCAGCAGCTCCGGGCTCGCCCCAACCAGAGTCTGTCCGTAGGCGACCGGGGCCGCGAAGACGTAGGCTCCGGGATTCTGCCGCAGCAAGGCCCGCAGCAGGCGCCCTGGTGCGAAGGACTCGCGCGCTTCTACGTCGAGCGGACGCGACAGCACGACCTTTTTCAAAGCTGTGTCGCGAAACAGACCGATGGCCTGGGCCACCGCCGCTTCGAAGGCGCCGCGCCCCACCGTTTCCTCGATGGCGGTCAGCGCGACGGGGTCGGGGTCGGCGGCGATGCGGCCGGCGTCCTCGTGATCGCAGTGCTTGGGGATGAACAGGCGGGCGTGCTGGCGTCCGTCGAAGGGGACGGTGCCGACCAGGATGGGATTCTCGACACCCTGGGCCTTGCGGCGGCGGAAAGCGCGGTCCAGGGCCTCCTCCCACCGGCCATCGGCAAAGCTGCGGTCGTCGAGAGCCACGTCCAGCCGCTCGTCCACGCCGTAGGCTCTCAGGACGCGGCCGCGTGAGGCGAAGGCGAATTCCGGGTCGGAACGGCCGCCGAGCGGCCGCTCCCCGGCGGGCAGGGGTAGAACGTCCATGGAAACACGAGCCTCCACTGTCCATCCGCCAGCGCGGACGACGTTGACATGGTCGGAAAAATGCGCGCCGTTCGAAGGTCCGGGCGGGCGCGGGAATCGCCGCCGGCTTTCTGCCGGGACCGCGGATCGCGTTCGCATATATATGCGAATGATTATTATTCGCAATATAGGATTATGCTTCGAGGGTCGCAAGTATTTTTTGCATTACCGAATATGTTTCTCTCGCGTTCGGACTCAGTCGCCCGCCCCTGCCACCCTCCGGACGTGCGCAAGGGCGTTCAGCCGGTCGGACAGGCGGAAGACCAGCGACAGCACCACGGGCAGGACCGTCACCGTCACCAGACTGGAGATGAGAAGGCCGCACAGCACAACCAGCCCCAGCCCGCGGTACAGCTCCGTCCCGGCGCTGGACACCGCGACCATCGGGATCAGGCCGGCGACGGTCGTCACCGTGGTGATCAGGATGGGGCGCAGTCGGCTCTGCAAGGCGTCGGCGATGGCCTCCGCCCCGGACATGCCGTGCGCCCGTCGGTTCACGGCGGCCTGCTCAACGATCAGGATCGGGTTGTTCACCACCGTCCCGACCAGCACCAGGAAGCCCATCATGGTCAGCACGTCGAAGGGCTGGGGCGGGCCGAAGCCTCCGGACAGGCCGGCGACGAGGTTGTAGAGCCACAACCCGACCAGCCCGCCGCCGATCCCCGTGGGCACCACCGCCATGATGATCAGCGGATAGCCCCAGTGCGAGAAGACAGCGACCAGAACCAGATAGGTGATGGCGAGCGCCAGCAGGAATCCGCCGGCCAGGGAGGAGCGCAGCTCGTCCAGGGACCCGCCGGCCCCGGTGATGCGGGTGCTCATCCCGTCGGGGATCACGCCCTCGGCGCGCAACCGGTCCACCAGATCGGTCCGCACCGCGGCGATGCCGGATTCCAGCGCCTCCGACCTCGGCGGGATGATGGTCAGGGTGACCGTCCGGAACCCGTCGATCCGCGCGATGCTGGAGGAACCCACGGTTTCCCTAAGCTCGGCGAGGCTGGAGAGCGGCACCGGGGCGCCGCGGCCGGTGTGGAGCACCAGATCGGCGAAGCTCTGGCGGTCGCGGCCCAGGCCCCCGGCCAGCCGCAGATAAATGTCCAACGTCTCGTCATTCAGCAGATACTCGTCGGCGAAGGCGCCGTCCGAATAGGCGCGCAGCGTGTAGCCCAGCTCGGCCAGCCCGATGCCCATCTCGCCCGCGCGCTCCCAGTTCGGGTGCAGCTCCAAGAAGGGCTGCGACATGGCCAGCGTGGGCGGGGAGGGGTCGCTGTTGACCTGCCCGTCGGGGAACAGGTCGCCCGCGCGGTCGAGCACCGTCAGCGCCGTGGCGTAGAGCGTGGTCAGGTCGCCGCCGCTCAGCTCCAGCCGGATGGCACGGGCGCCGCCGCTGTTGCCGGAGAAGATCGACCCGCGCGCGGCGAAGCCGCGCATGCCGGGAATCGCCCGCATCCGCTTGGTGACGTTGGCGATCAGCGCGTCGGTGTCGGCGGGATCCACCGGCTCCGTCACGAAGCGGATAAAGCCGGGCCGGATGAAGCTCAGATTGACCCGCAGCGGCGGAATGCCGGTCTCGGCGTCGGTGCTTGCCGCGCCCACTTGACGGCTCAGCAGCGGGTCGATCTGCCGCCAGACCTCCTGCATCGACTCCATGCTGTAGCCGGGCGGGGCGGACATGAAGCTGAAGACGGTGGCCTCCTCGCCCTCCGGCAGATATTCGGCGGGCGGCACCATGGTGAGCATGACGGCCACCATGGCCGCGGCGGAGACGGCGAGGATCGCCAGCTCCCGCCGGGCGCTGCGCAGCATCCAGCGCACCGCCACACCCAACGCGCCCTCCTTCTGCGGAGACTTTCCTGCCGGGGACGCCACCGACCAGCGCCCGGCGACCACCGGAACCAGAACCAGGGCGGCGAACATCGACATCACGACGGCGCCGGTGATGGCGATGGCGATGTCGGAATAGAGCTGCCCGGCCTCCGCCGTGATGAAGAGCACCGGCAGGAAAACCAGGACGGTGGTGAGAGTCGAGGACAGGATCGCCGGCCACACCTCGGCGATGCCGTCTTCGGTCGCGGCGGCGCGCGATTTGCCCATGCGCAGGTGGCGGGCGATGGCGTCCAGCGCGACCACGCTGTTGTCCAGCGTCATGCCGATGGCGAAGGCGACGCCGGACAGCGAGATCACGTTGATGCTGCGCCCGGCCGCCGCCAGGACCAGCAGGGTCGCCAGCGTGCAGACCGGTATGCTCGCCGCCGCCGCCGCGGTCGCCGGGACGGAGCGCAGGAACAGCAGAAGCACCACCGCGGCCAGCACGCTGCCGGCGATCAGGTTGCTCAGCACATTGTCGATGGACCGTTCCATGTAGCGCACGTCCTCCGACAGCAGCCGCATGGACAGACCGCGCTCCTTCAGGGCGTGGCGGTTCAGCTCCTCCACCGCCTCGGTCACCGCGTCCTTGACGGCGATGACGTTGGCGCCGGCCCGTTTGCCGATGGTGACGAGCAGGGTGGGGCGCCCGTCGGCGAAGGCGACGCTGCGCGCCTCTTTCGTCGCCATGGTCACCGATCCGACGTCGCGCAGGCGGATGGCCGTGCTGTTCTCGCGCGCGACGATCAGGTCGGCCAGATCCTCCAGGTCGGAAAAGCGCCCGATGGTGCGCAGGAAATAGCGCCGCTTGCCGAAGTCACGGTCGCCGCCGGATACGTCGCGGTTGCGCGCCCGGACGGCGTCGCGCACCGTCCCCACATTCAGGTTCCGGGCGGACAGCTTCAGCGGGTCGAGCAGGATGTGGATCTCCTGCGCGGCCCCGCCGATCACCTCGGCCTTCGCCACGCCGGCCACACGCTCCAGCCGCGGGCGCAGGACGTTCTCGATCCAGTTGGTCTCGCGCTGGATGGATTCCGCGTCGGTAGAGCCGTCCAGCCGTTCGACGCCAAAGAACAGGAAGGGCTCCGCCGTCGCGGATTCGGCGACGATGCGCGGGCGGTCCACCGTCTCCGGATAGTCGGTGACCTGCGACAGCGCGTTGTCGATGTGGATCAGCGCCTCGTCGACGGAGGTGCCGGAGGGGAATTCCAACTCCACCTGACCGCCGCCGAACTCGGCGCCGGAGGAGAGGCGGACGAGGCCGGGGATGGCGCGCAGGTATTTCTCCTGCTCGATCAGGATTTCCTGCTCGACGTCCTGCGGGGTGGCGCCGGGCCAGTTGGTTTCCACCATGATCCGGCGCGGGCTGATGTCGGGGATCATCTGCACCGGAATGCGGAAGACCGACACCGCGCCCAGCAGGCACAGGATCAGGACCGACACCAGGGCGGCCAGCGGGTTGCGCAGGATCAGGCGGGTCATCGCGACTCCGGGTAAGGAAACTTGAATGCTCCCTCTCCCGCCCCGGGAGAGGGAAGGGGCCCACGCCGAAGGCGTGGGAAGGGTGAGGGTGCTGCCAAGGATTGGCGTCTTGATCCTCGCAGGACCCTCACCCGGCCCTTCGGGCCACCCTCTCCCGGGGCTCTCAGCGGCCAAAGGCCGCCTGACGCCGTCAGCGCCCGCATGCGGGCGCGAGAGGCGGGAGAGGGGTTTTTCACCCCACCATGTCCGGGACGACCGGCTGGTCGGGGCGCAGGCCCTCGTTGCCCTGGACGACCACCAGATCGTCGGGACGAAGCTCGGGACTGAGGACCTCCACGTGGTCGCCGGAATGGCGGCCCGTGCGCACCGCCACCGGGCGGGCCACCGCCCCATCGCCGCCGCGCTGGACCACCCAGACGCGGGCGCTGCCGTCGGGATGGCGCTGCACCGCGTCCGCCGGGACCTGGAGCGCGATCTCCGCCGCTCCCGGCGCCGGGCCGAGCGCGACTCTGACGCGCGCCGACATGCCGGGCATGAGCCGGCCTTCGGGGTTGGGAAGCGCGATGTGGATGCGGAAGCTGCGGCTGACCGGATCGGCGGCGGGCACCACCCGCTCGACCGCCGCACCGATGCCGGCCCCGTCCGGCGCGTCGGCGACCAGAACGGTGACCGGCGTGCCGGCGGTGATGCGCCCGTGCTGGCGCTCCGGCACATCAACGACGACGCGCAGCGGGTCGGTGGCGGTGAGCTGAAGCACAGAGACGCCCGCCCCCACCCATTGCCCGCGTTCGGTGCGCCGTTCGGTCACCACACCGGCGAAGGGCGCGGTCAGCGCGTGACGCGCCATCTGTTCCCTTTGAATGGCGACGGCGGCGCGAAGTTGGCGGACCTTGGCCTCCTCGATGGCGGCCTGGGCGAGCTGCGTGCGGTAGCGGGACTGCGAGACGCTCTGCACGCCGGCCAGCGCCTCCGCCTCGCGGGCCAGCCGCAGGGCGTCGCGTTGCAGGTGCTCCGCCTCGGCCAGGGAATGCTCCAGCCGTTCCAGATCCAGCCGGGCGAGGGTGTCGTCCAGCCGCAGCAGGGTTTGTCCAACCTCCACCCGGTCGCCGGCCTCGACCAGCAGGTCGTCCACCCGGCCTTCGACCTGGGCGGACAGGGCGCTGCTCTGCGGCGACACCAGCGTGCCGGGCAGGTACAGCGTCTGGCGGACGGGGGCGGCGACCACCGCCGTCACCTTCACCCGCGTCTGGGCGGCGGCGGGAAGCGCGGCGGCGAGCAGGGCGGCGGTCAGCAGGATCGGCATGGCGCGGGTCATCATCCGGTTCCCTCCAGGGCGGGGTCGCTCATCGGCGCTCCGCGCATCGTGGTGGCGGCGGCGGTCACGGCGGCGGCGAGCGTCAGCGCGCCCAGCCCCAGCGCCAGAATTCCGACGGCGGGGCTCAGCAGCGTCGCCAGCAGGCCCATGCCGATGGTCCCGGCGCTGTCGCCGAACACGTCCTGCGCGGTCCACAGGCTGTTGACGCGGCCCAGCAGATGGTCGGGCGTGTGGCCCTGCACCATGCTGTATTCCAGAAGCGAGGCGATGGAAGTGGCATAGCCGAACAGCACCAACACGGGCAGCGCCACATAGAAACCACTAGGGAAACCACTGGGGAAACCACTGGGGAAACCACCGGGGAGGCTTCCGGCGGCCCCGATCACGGCGACGCAGGCGAAGGCGGTCATGCAGGCGCCGCCCATCACCAGACCCGGACGCTCCAGCCGCGCGGCCCAGCCGCTGAGCGCGGCGCCCAGCGTCGCCCCGATGGGAACGGCGCTGTACATCAGCCCGGTCTCGACGGCGCCGCCGCCGAACGCCTCCTCGACCAAGGCCGGGAAGAGAATGCGGATGGAGGTGACGACCGTGGTCAGGCAACCGAGCGCGACCACGCTCAGGATGACCTTGTGGCCGAAGAGGAAGGCGAAGGCCTGTGCCATGGCGCGCAAAGGGTTCTCCCCGGCCTCGCCCTCCGGCGTCATCCGGGGCAGGCCGAGCAGGGTCAGAACGGTCAGTCCGGTGCCCAGCGCCGTCAGCAGATAGACCCAGCCGACGCCCATCCCGGCGATCAGCAGGCCGCCCAGCGCCGGCGACAGGATGGTGGCGATGCGCATCGACAGCATGCCCAGCGCGCGGGCCTGCACCAGATTGGCGCGCCCGACGAGATGGGGCATCGCCGCCATCAGGGCGTTGACGCCGATGGCTCCGAAGAAGCCGTCCCAGAAGGACAGGGCGTAGATCGCCGGCAGGGACGGGGAGGGCAGCGCCGCGTTGGCGGCCAGCCCGAGGAAGCCCAGGCCGCAGACGCCGCGGGCGACCAGGATCAGGCGGCGGCGGTCCATGCGGTCGGCCAGCACGCCGCCCAGCAGCAGGCCCAGGAACATGCCGACACCGTCGCAGGCGGCGGCGATCCCGACCTGAAGGCTCGACCCGGTGAGGGCGTAGACCTGAAGCGGCACCGCCACCGACAGCAGGCCGAGCGCCATCAGCGAGATCGTCCGGGCGATCAGGACGCGGCGGAAATCGGGGTTGGTTCTCAGAAGGCTGAGATCGACGAAAAGGTTCGACAGGATCATGGGCGGGCCTTTCCGGCACCGGCGCCCGCGGCAGAGGAACCGAAGGCGGCTTTCAGAAAGCGGGCGCGCCCGCCTCCGGAGCAAGCCGGGGGCGGGCGGCGGCGGATCAGAACCGGTAGTTGGCGGAGACGTAGTAGTTGCGCCCCACCTCCACCGACGTGAAGTTGACGTTCTTCTCGCTGAGGATGACGTCGGTGATGTTCTTGACGCCGGCCCCGATGGTCAGCGCCTCGGTCACGTCGGCGCTGACGCCCCAGTTCAGCAGGGTGTAGCCGGGCATCTTGCTGGTGCCCTGCAGCTGCGGGCCGGTGTAGCTGGTCGACACCGACGTGCTGACGGTGTCCAGCGCCTGCCAGGTCAGGGAGGCGTTGACCTTGTGGCGCGGACGGTAGTCCAGCTCCGCACCGTTGCTCTGCTCGGTGTAGAGGTAGGTGTAGTTGCCCGACAGCAGCAGCTTCGGAGTCAGGCTGACCGAGCCGGTCACCTCGACGCCCGAGATGTCCACATTGTTGATGTTGCTCCAGTTGCGGGAGGGCGGCGGCCCCGCGCTGTAGACCGCCTGGATCATGTCCTTGACCTTGTTGTGGAACAGCACGACGCTGCCGTCCCAGCGGTCATAGCGGGTTTCCAGGCCGATCTCGTAGTTGGTGCTGGTCTCCGGCTCGAGGTCCGGGTTGCCCGACAGGAAGCAGCGGCCGCCGCAGCTCACCACCCGGTATTCGCGGCTGAGCTGGTAGGCGTCCGGCGCCTTGTAGCCCTGGCTGACGCCGGCCTTCAGCGACAGCGCGTCGGTCAGCGCGTAGACGACGTTGGCGCGGCTGGTGAAGTTGCCGCCGAAGATCTCGTGATGGTCGTAGCGGGTGCCGACCGTCAGGGTCAGCCCGTCGATCAGCCCGATCTGATCCTGGAGATAGACGGCCTTCTGCCCAATCTCCGACTTGCCGGACTGCAGGAAGGTGTTGGGGTCCTCCACCGTCTGCTTGCGGTATTCCGCACCCGCGGTCAGCCGGTTGAAGCCGAGCTGGAAGTTGGAGCGGCCGTGCAGGAAGAGGTTCTTCTCCTTCAGGTGCCGCTGCTGCGGCGCGTTGAAGGACGAGTTGTAGTCGTCGATGCGGCCATCTTCGTAGTTGGCCTCCACCAGCGTGTCGCCCCAGCTCCAATTGCCGCGGTGGGCGGCACCGAAGGTGTTTCGGACGATTTCCTGCTTCTGGGAGGAGAGCCAGCGATCGTAATAGCCGCGGGGCCGGTTGTCCCGGTTCAGGCCGTAATTGGCCTCCAGCGTCTGGTTCTCGGTCACGTCGAAGGCCAGCGTGGTCAGCAGGTTCGCAAGGTTCTTCTTTTCCAGGACCGGAACGACGCCGTTGTAGCGGGAGTCGTCATACCAGGCCTGCCGGTTGTAGTACTCGGCGGCGACCGAGGCCGAGACCTTGTCCACGATCGGGCCGGCGGCGTAGAGGCCGGTGCGGTACTGGGTGCCGCCGCGGCCCGGCTCGACGACGCGGTAGTCGCCGTTGATCTCGCCCGACCACTTGTCGGTCGGCTTCTTGGTGATGATGTTGACCACGCCGCCGATGGCGTCGGAGCCGTAGAGCGACGACATCGGGCCGCGCACGACCTCCACCCGCTCGATGGCCGACATCGGGATCGAGTGGTAGTCGAAGTCGCCGCCGCGCCACAGCGCGTCGGAGGTGGACACCCGGCGCCCGTTCACCAGCACCAGCGAGTAGTTTTGGCCCATGCCGCGGATCACCACCTCGTCGCGGCCCGTGGCGTCGGTGCGGTCGTTCACGCCCACCGAGCGGCCCAGGATCTCCGGCAGGCCGGAGGAGGCCACGCCCTCCTTCTTCAGATCCTCCGACGTGATGACGGTGGTGAAGGCGGGAGCGGTCAGCGTGCTTTGTGCCGTGCCGGTCGCGGTGACCGTCACCGGACCCAACGTCTGGACCCCGGCGGGCGTCCCTTCCGTGGCGGCCTGCTGAGCCAGCGCCGGCGTTCCCCCCGCCAGCGCCGCCGCCAGAGCCGCACCCACCATGGTTGCGGATTTCGCCGCAACCATCGGACGGCTCGCTGCCGCCCCTTCCTCTGCACACGCCCCCGATGTGCGAATGGTCATGCTTGTATCCCCTGATTAGGCAAATCTGTAACTGCTAATGCGAATCATTCGCAATTACCTCTTTCGATTGTTAGTGCATATCCCTTTTCGCTGCAAGGGCTATGACTCGGTGAGGTTGTTTTTCAGGTGGGCCGCATCACTGGTCAGGGAATCACGTTCCTGGAAATCACTCTGCCGGGTGGGCCAGCGGCTGGATGCCCATCCCTGGGTCCGGGCCCTCAAGCGGGGCGGCCCAGACGCTGTCCTTCGGGCCGGTCTGGGCGCGCCGCTCCGCATTGCGGGCCATCGCGGCGAAGACCAGGGCGCCGGCCAACGCCACCAGATCGACACCGATCAGCCCATCCGACACCCAAAGACCCGGCATGACGAGACCGAGCAGCGAAGTCGCCGGAATGGCAGCGGTGGCCGCCGCACTGGCCCACAGAAGCTCCACCCCCGCACGGGACGCCCCGCGCAGGAAGGCCCAGGCGCAGGCGCCCAGGAAGGCCGCGTAGTAGACGCCCCAATGCCAGGCGTGCAGGTCGTCCACCAGCCCGCTCAGCCATTTTCCGGCGGCGATGGTCAGCGACAGGCCGCCGACGCAGCCCAGGCAGACCCCGACCGTCCCGGCGGCCAGCAGGCGGGTGGCGCGGCTCTGCTCGACCGGTCCGGTGCCCGGACGGCCTTTTGCCTGCCGCTCCGTCCGCCGCCGCGATTCGATCCACAGCAGGTTGCCGGTGTAGAACAGAGCCGCCCCGGCCAGCCCGAGCAGGAAGTAGGACCAGCGCACGATGCCGCCGCCGAAGGTCCCGAAATGCAGCGCGAAGAAGGCGGAGACGGTGGCCGACCACCCGTTCTGGTGGCCCGGCATGTATTGGGTGTCGATGATCCGCCCGTCCACCGCCCCCATCAGGACGAAGCCCTCCCGCCGCACCAGATAGCGCGGGTCGTGTCCCCAGACGCGCACGGTGGCGGCGCCGGTGCCGGCGTCGTGATACGCCAGGCTGACCGGCTGGAAGCCGGGGGCGAGGCTGTGGACGCGCGTCAGGAACTCCTTCGGCGGCAGCATGCCCGCCGGGCCCATGTCCTTCGACACCGTGCGGAAGGGGCTGCTGGCCGCCGCCACGGCACGCATCTGCCCGCCATAGACCACGCGATCCAGCGTGTCGTAGATGTGGTCGTGGAGCCCGAACACCACCGCCGACAGGGCGATGACGAGGTGGAAGGGCAGGCTGATCAACCCCAGCAGGTTGTGGGCGTCCAGCCACAGGCGCTTCACGTTCCGGGTGACGCGCAGGATCAGGAAATCCTTGACCAGCGACGGCAGCAGGATGATCACGCCCGACACCAGGGCCACGACGTAGAGCGCGCTGGCGATCCCCGTCACCATGGTGCCGATGTCGAGATCGCCTGGGATGCCCACGGTGCGGTGCAGGAAGTCCACCAGCAGGCCGATGCCCGACGGGTTGAGCTGCTCAACCGCCACGCTCCCGTCCGGCGCTAGTGTGGCGGCCCAGGGGGCCGGGTCGAAGCGTTCCTCCGTCCAGGTCAGGCGCAGCGGCGCCTCTCCAACCAGCGCCGGTTCGACCGCCAATGTGAAGTCCCGCACCTCCGGCCGCAGGGCGCGCGTGGCGGCGACCAGATCCTCTGCCCGGTCGAGCGTCGCCGGAGTCACCGCCACCGGCGGTGTGATCCAGCGTTCCAGCGGTTCCTTGAACATGGTGAGGGCGCCGGCATAGAAGCAGACGAACAGGATCAATCCGGTCAGGATGCCGGTCCAGGTGTGGACCTGCCGGTAGAGGCGCACGACGTCGGTGCGGATGGCCATGGCTCGGCTCGCGGCTGTGAGGGCGGGACGGGTGGGCGAAGGGTCAGTGCGGCAGCGAGCCGCGCGCGGCGAGCAGCGCCGTGTGGGCCAGGATGTTGGCGCAGCCCAGACACAGCCAGGCCTGACGCCCGCTGCGGAACAGGAAGCAGACGCTGACCACCCCCAGCCAGATCGGAACGACCAGCCACATGATGAATTGCAGCTTGTTCACCGCGGCCGGCCCGCCGGGGCCGATCCAGGCGAACAGTCCCGACAGGGCGATGGCCAGCGCGAAGCCCAGGACCACCCCGGCCAGGCTCTTGCTCCACCAGTCAGGGCGGATCGGCGTCGGTGTGTTGCGGGTGGAGGAGACGTCGGCCATCGCTCAACCCTCCCGGCGCGCGAGCATGGCGCCGCGGGCGGCGGCGGCGAAGGGCAGAATGGTGAGAAGCAGCATCGACACGGTGAGGCTGGTGAACAGCGCGGTCACCGGGTGCATCACCACCGACCACAGCAGCCACCCTTCCAGAAGAGCGAGCGTACCGACCAAGCGGCTGCGGCGGGCGGCAAGCGGGCGAGGCAGCCACTGCTGGCGCGGTGCCGAAAGGTAGAAGCAGGTGATTCCGGTCGCTGTCGCGGCCAATGCCAGCCCCTGACAGGCGGTTTCTGCCATCGATGCGCTTTCAATCATGGAGCGCCACTCCAATTTGGTGGATAAGCATCACGTTCTGCCAATCGGAAATTGAAATTGCAAGTGATTCCTATTTGCAAATGTAACCTCCCTTTGCAGGCGGCTGTGGTCGTCCGAGAAGACGATCCGGGCATTCCTTCTTGCGGAACAGGGGGGCAACGTTGAACGAGCGCAAGCTGGCGCTGCTTGCCTGGAACGAGACACTGGCGACCGGGGCGGCGTCCTGCCGGGAGCAGCTCGGCCTGGACATCCGGGCGGCCAAGGCGGTGACGATGCCAATCAGAATCGAGGGTGAACGGATTGCGGGCGTGCGCGGCGTGATGGTGAGGCCGTCGCGAATCTGAAGGGTCTTTGCGCCGCGCTTTACCCTCCTCTCCGAATTCCGAGACGGTCTCAATCGCAAAACCGGAACGGGACAGGAACATTCCTTCCCCGCTGCGGGCACGCTGCTGCTAGACTGCGGCCATGGTTGTGTTCGACGACTGCAAAGCCCTGTGCCGCGACTGTGCGGCGGCCCTCCGCGGAAGCGAACCGCGCTGCCCGAAATGCGGCGGCCGGCGGCTGGTCCGGCATGAGGAACTGCACGGCCTCGCCATCGGTCACATCGACTGCGACGCTTTCTACGCGACGGTGGAGAAGCGCGACCGGCCCGAGCTGGTCAGCCGCCCCCTGATCATCGGCGGCGACCGGCGCGGGGTGGTGGCCGCCTGCTGCTACATCGCGCGGATGGCCGGGGTGCGCTCCGCCATGCCGATGTGGCAGGCGATGGAGGCCTGCCCGGACGCCGTCGTGCTGCGGCCCGACATGGCGAAGTACAAGGCCGTAGGCCGGCAGGCGCGGGAGTTGATGCACGCCTTCACCCCGCTGGTGGAGCCGCTGTCCATCGACGAGGCCTTCCTCGACCTGTCCGGCGTGGCGGAGCGGCTGAGCATCAGCCCGGCCCAGGCGCTGGCCGAGCTGGTCCGCCGCTTCGAGAACCAGCTCGGCATCACCGCCTCGGTCGGGCTCAGCTACAACAAGCTGTTCGCCAAGATCGCCTCCGACCTGGAGAAGCCGCGCGGCTTCTCGGTGATCGGGCGGGGGCAGGCGCTCGACTTCCTGGCGCCGAAGCCGGTGTCGATCCTGTGGGGCGTCGGGCCGGTGCTCCAGCGCAAGCTGCAGTCGGACGGCATCCGCACGGTGGGCGACCTGCGCGGCTGGACGGAGATCGACCTCGTGCGCCGCCACGGCAAGATGGGCCGCCTGCTGCACCGCTTTGCCCGCGGCCAGGACGACCGCCGGGTGGAGCCGGAGTCGCCGAGCAAGAGCATTTCCGCCGAGACGACCTTCGACTGGGAGACCGCCGACAAGGCCGCGCTGAAGGACGCGCTGCTCCCGCTGGCCGAGACGGTGGCCCGCCGCCTGTCCGCCGCGGGTCTGCGGGGGCGCAGCGTGGTCTTGAAGATGAAGACCGTCGATTTCCAGACGATCACCCGCTCCCGCCGCGTCGATCCGCCGGCGAGGTCGGCGGGGCTGATCTGGCAGACCGGCTGCGAGATGCTGGACGCCGAGCCGGACGGGCGGTCGATCCGCCTGATCGGCGTCGGCTGCACCGACCTGCTCGACCCGGAGACCGAGGCGGAGCCGGGCCTGTTCGACGGATTCGGCCCGTCTCCGCCGGGTTGAAGCGAATTCGGACCAATCCGGTCCAGGGCCCGCTTGCCGCGGGACGGGGGAGGCGCCCACTCTTCGCCTGGACGTTTCGGAATGGAGAGACGGGATGAGTCAGGCGGTGTGCGCGGGGGCCATGATGACCTGCAGCTTCGGGGCGGCGCCGTCCGCGCTGGTGGTGCTGCCGATGAACCGGACGATGGCCGGCGGGCCGCCCATGGCGAACATCATGGACAACAAGCCATTCCTGAACGTTCCCCCGTTCGGTGTCTGCAGCAGCCCGGCCAATCCCAACGTTGCGTCGAAAATCCCGATTCCGCCGCCGGGAGTCATCAAGCCGCAACCCTGCACCCCTTGCACCGTCGCGCCCTGGGTCCCCGGCGCCCCGACCGTGATGGTCGGCAACATGCCGGCCCTGACCTCCACCAGCAAGCTGATGTGCATGTGGGGCGGGGTGATCCAGATCGTCGTGCCGGGGCAGTTCACGGTGCAGACGCCGTGAGGTGTGTGTTGGGGTGAGGTGTAGGGGGGAATTGCCCCCACCCTAACCCTCCCCCGCTATCGCAGGGGAGGGGACTGCCGCCGCTTCGCAGAAGGCCCCCTCCCCTGCGGCAGCGGGGGAGGGCCGGGGAGGGGGCAAGACCTCTCCAAGGGTTTCCCTCACCCCGCCGGGGGCTGCAGCACGGCGATTTCCTTGCCGTCCTCCGAATAGGTCCGCAGCGGTTCGATCAGCAGGCCGCGGCGGTAGACGCCGTGCTGCATCAGCGCGCCGGAGGGGAAGAAGCGGCGCAGCACCCCGTCCTGAAGCCCGTCCAGGAAGGCCGCGCGCTCGCTCACCGTGCCGTCGTCGTAATAGCCCAGCACCGGGCCGTGCAGGCGGTCGTTGGCGTAGCTCTCCCGTCGCATCGGACGTCCCTGCGGGCTGTGGAACAGCGCCTCGCCCTCGCGCTTGCCGTCGCAATACTGGAAGACGGCGGCCACCGTGCCGCTCTCGTGGAAGAAGACCGACGGGCCGTTGAGAAGCCCGTCGCGGTAGGTCATGCGGCAGGTCGGGCGGGCGTTGGCGTAGAAGGTGGTCTGGCCGTGCTGCACGCCGTCCGCATATTCCGCCACCTGGACCAGGGCGCCGCCGGGGGCGTAGTTGCGCACCTCCCCGTGCAGCTTCCCGGCGCGCAGCCGGGCGCGCAGGATCGGGTGCCCGTCCTCGCCGTAGGCGGTGAAGAGGCCGTGGAACAGCTCGCCATGCATCTCGCCGCTGCGCACGATGCGGCCCTGCTCGTCGCGCTCCTCCACGGGTTGGGGATCGGGTACAGGATCGTCCGCCATCTCAATTCACCTTCACCAGGGTGCCCTTGACGGTCATGACGGCGCCGGCGCTGACCTCGCCCATGGTCTGGGCCTTCAGCGTGGCGGACAGCCCCTCGGCGGTCAGGGCCATCCCGGCCTTCAGGTTCATCCCCATGCTGGCCTTGACGTCCATGCCCATGCCCGACTTGATCTCCATCGCCATGCCGGACTTGGCGTTGAAGGCGCCGCCGGCGTCGAGCTTCATGTCCGTCCCGGACTTGACGCCGACCTCGCCGGAGGTGGCGGTCACCTTGACCGACTTGCCCTTGATGACCACGTCGCCGGTCACGTCGATGGTCAGGTTGCCCTTCACCGTCAGGGTGTAGTCGCCGTCGGCCTTGTGGGTGAAGTCCGCCTTGTTGGTGTGGGTCTCGTTGCCCTTCACCGTCACGGCGCGCGTGCCCTTCGCGACCTCGTGCGTCTCGTTGCCTTCCGACACGGTGATGCTGTGATCGTTCTTCACGGTCAGCTTGCGGTCGTGCTGGATGTCGATGGTGCTGTCGTTCTCGACCGTCTCCACCTCGTCGTGCTTCACGAGGCGGGTCACGTCGTTCAACACCTCGACGTTCATGTCCTTCTGGGCGTGAACGAAAATCTCCTCGGCATCGGCCTTGTCCTCGAAGCGGATCTCGTTGAACTTGCCGGTGCCGTTCTTGGAGGTCTGGGTCTTGATGGTGCTCTTGGTCGAATCGTCGGGCAGCGTGTAGGGCACGGTCTGCTCGGCGTTGTAGACGGAGCCGGTGACCAGCGGGCGGTCGGGGTCGCCGTCGAGGAAGGTCACCACCACCTCCTGCCCGACGCGGGGGAAGAACATGATGCCGTAGTTCTTGCCCGCCCAGTTCTGCGCGACGCGGACCCAGCAGGAGCTTTTCTCGTCCTTCTTGCCCAGCCGGTCCCAGTGGAACTGCACCTTGATGCGCCCGTACTTGTCGAGCCAGATCTCCTCCCCGCTCTTGCCGACGACGATGGCGGTCTGGGTGGAGTGGATGCGCGGCTTCACCGCCGTGTCGAGGGGGCGGAAGGGCAGGTCCGGCGGGAAGGCGGTGAAATGAGCATTGAAATGGCCGCTCGCCCCGTCGATGCGCACGGAATGCAGGACATATTCGGCGTTCAGGTCGCTCTTGCGGTGGCCGGACACGGTGATGCGCGTCCCCGCCTCCAACGACCGGCATTCGCCGCTGCCGCGCACCCGGCGTCCGGGGAAGGCGAGCGCCTGCTGGCGCAGCTTGGCCATCGCCTCACCATCCGACGAGGTGGTGTGGCGGCCCATGTAGTCGCTGACCGTGCCGAAGCCCGACGCGCCTTCCGCCGTGGCGTAGAGGTCGGTCAAGGGCGTCTCGAAATGGTAGCCGTCGATGCCGTAGCTCTTGGTCGTCACGCGCCGCTCGACGCTGAGCCCGTTCAGCACATGGTCCTCGTCGTCGTGCCCTTCGGTGGCGCGGTATTCGAAGGCATCAAGCAGCGGGCTCTTGGCGAAGGCGTTGGCCCCGTCGCCCAGCACCAGCGTGTGCTTCCCGTCCTCATGCGCGAAGTAATAGAAGATGCCTTCCTCTTCGAGCAGACGGGCGACGAAGTTGTAGTCGGTCTCGCGGTACTGCACGCAATATTCGCGCTTGGCGTAGGTACCGGTCAGCGACTTCTTGAGGTCGGTGTAGCCGGCGCCCTTGCAGACCTCCTCGACGATTTCCGGGACCGTCTTCTCCTGGAAGATGCGGCAGTCGCCGGAATGGGTCAGCATCCACAGCCAGGGGTGAAGCTCCGCCTCGTAATGGGCGACCTGGCCGCGGTCGTCGACGTGGGTCAGCTCGATCCGCCCGACGATGGCGTTGATGTAGCGCACCGTCTCCTGGTCGCCGAGCGTGATGGCGACGGTCACCGCCTTGCCGACGACGCGGTCGAAGGCGATGTCCTCGTCCGACGAGATCATGGTGACGCGGTAGGTGAACAGCGACGACAGCCGCTCCTCGCCCACGATGGTGCGCAGCGCCAGCGCGTCCGCCCCCAGCGGGGTGGTGATGGACAGATACTGGCCGTCCTGGGAAAAGCGCTTCGCCATCCTCGCCGCTCCCCGGTCAGGCCGCCGTGCCGTCCACGCCGACGGTGAAGCGCCCGTCCGCGCCGTGGTCCACGGTGATGCGGCCCACCGGCTGGCCGGCGGCGACGCGGTCGAGGATGCGGATCGCCACCTCCGGCACCACGAACTCAGACAGCAGCGTGTCGATCATGCGTGCCCCAGCGTCGGAGTTCAGCGCCCGCAGCACGAGCGCCTCCACCGCCGCGTCGGTGACGGCCAGCTCGGCGCCGCGGTTGCCGGCGGTGCGGCGTTGCAGCTTGTCCAGCTTCATCGTCACGATGCGGCGGATCTGCGCCTCGCTCAGCGGGTAGTAGGGCACGACGGACAGGCGGCCAAGGAAGGCCGGGCGGAAGCGGCGGCGCAGCACGTCGGAGATGGCGGCCAGCCCCTCTTCCCGCGCCTCGCCGATGCGCCCGGCGTCGAGCGCCTCACGGCCGAGCGCGAACAGCTCCGTGTCGCCGAGGTTGCTGGTCAGCAGGATCAGCGTGTTGCGGAAGTCCACCTCCACGCCCTCGCCGTCCTCCAGCACGCCCTTGTCGAAGACCTGATAGAACATGTCCAGCACATCGGGGTGGGCCTTCTCCACCTCGTCCATCAGCACCACGGCGTGGGGACGGCGACGCACCGCCTCGGTCAGCACGCCGCCGCTGCCGTAGCCGACATAGCCCGGAGGGGCGCCGCGCAGGGTCGCCACCGCGTGGGCCTCCTGATACTCCGACATGTTGATGGTGATGAGGCTGTCCTCGCCGCCGTTCAGCAGCTCGGCGAGCGCCAGGGCGGTTTCGGTCTTGCCGACGCCGCTCGGGCCGCTCAGCAGGAAGACGCCGATGGGGCGCTGCGGCTCGCCCAGCCCGGCGCGGTAGCCGCGCACGGCTCGCGCGATGGCCTGGAGCGCCTGCGGCTGGCCGACGACGCGGGCGGCCATGCGGTCCTCCAGCGTGGCGACCACCTCCAGATCGTCCTTGGACATGGATCCGACCGGGATGCCGGTCCAGTTCGACACCACGGCGGCGACCACCGCGCCGTCCACCCGGTGCGGAACCAGCGGGCTGTCGCCCTGGACGGCCTTCAGCTTTTCCGTGGCCGCAGCGGCCTCCACCGCGTGGCCGGCCTTCAACGCGGCCTCCACCGCATCGACCAAGTCGCGCTCGCGCGTCCAGCGCTCATCCAGCGCGGCCTTCTCCAGGGCCAGCGCGCCGCGGCGTTGCGAAATCTGCGACAGGCGGGCGTGGTGGGCGGTGCCGGGTTCGGCCTCCAGCCGCTCGGCCTCGCGGGCCAGGATGGCGTCCTCGCGCTCCATCGCCTCGATGGCTTCGGGCTTGGAGCTGCGGGCGATGGCGACGCGGGCGCAGGCGGTGTCGAGCACGCTGATCGCCTTGTCGGGCAACTGGCGGGCGGGGATGTAGCGGGCGGACAGGGCGACCGCGGCGGCGATGCCGTCGTCGAGCACGCTGACTCCGTGATGCTCCTCGAAGCGGCGGACGAGGCCGCGCAGCATGGCCGCCGCCGCCGTCTCGTCCGGCTCCGGCACCGAGACGGGCTGGAAGCGGCGGGCCAGCGCCGGGTCCTTCTCGAAATACTTCTTGTACTCGGCCCAGGTGGTGGCGGCGATGGTGCGGAACTCGCCGCGCGCCAGGGCGGGCTTCAGCAGGTTGGCGGCGTCGCCTTGGCCGGCGGCCCCGCCGGCGCCGATCAGCGCGTGCGCCTCGTCGATGAAGACGACCATCGGCACGGGGGAGGCGGAGACCTCCTTGATGATCGACTTCAGCCGGTTCTCGAACTCGCCCTTCACCCCGGCTCCGGCCTGGAGCAGCCCAAGGTCGAGCGTGCGGATGACCATGCCGCGCAGCGGCGGCGGCACGTCGCCCTCGGCGATGCGCAGGGCCAGCCCCTCGACGATGGCGGTCTTGCCGACGCCGGGGTCGCCGACCAGGATCGGGTTGTTCTGGCGGCGGCGCATCATCACGTCGATGACCTGCCGGATCTCGCGGTCGCGCCCGATCACCGGGTCGATCTTCCCGGCCTTGGCCTGGGCGGTCAGGTCCTGGCTGTACTGGTCGAGCATGGCCCGCCCGTCCGAGGCGGCGGAGACCGGAGCGGCGGCGGAAGAGGACTCGGAGGCGGCGGCGGACGGTCCTCCCTCCTTCAGGACGCGGACCAGCTCCGGCAGGTCGGACGCGGTTCGCTCACGCGGCAGGGCGAGCAGGGAGGGGGCGGATTCCGTGACCACGGCCCGCACGGAATCGCAGGCAACCGCGGCCCAGAGGATCGCCGGAAGGACGATCTGCGGGCTGTCGAGGTGGGTGACGGAGATCAGCAGCGCCGTCTCCAGCATCTCCGGCACGCGGGGGGAGAAGGCCGGGGTGCGGCTGTTGCCGCGGCGGATGCGGTCCAGAGCCGCTTCGAGTTCCGTCTCCAGACGACCCGCCTCGACGCCGTAATGGCGCAGGATGCCGGCGACAGTGGAGTCCTTCAGCCGCAGCAACGCCAGCAGCACATGCTCCGCCTCGACGTCGTAATGGGTCTGCGAGACGCACAGCGCGGCGGAGCGTTCCAGCACCTTGCGCCCGTCGCGGTCGAGCTTTCCGATGAGGGACTTGATGTCGGCGGTCACGGGACGGCTCCCTGGGATGACGTTGCGGGCGGGGCGGGGGCGAGGGTCAGGCGCCCGTCCTTCAAATTCGGGCGGCCCGGCGCCCGCAGCCAGGAGGTCCAGCCGAGGCGGCTGCCCTCCTGCGGCTTGGTGGACAGGCGCGTCGGCGGCACCTTCGTGGCCTCCAGCACCAGCACGATGCGGAAATCCATCCCGTCCCCGGTGTGGAAGCGGGCGAGCGCGCAGAGCGTCTGGTGGTGCCGCCCGTCGGGCAGGAATTCGCGGAAACGCTCCAGGCTGTCGAGCGTCAATTCGATGGCGTAGCAGCTCTGCTGGTCCCAGACGCGGCGGCCCAGCACCACCGTGCGGCCCAGGCTGTTGTTCCGCGCGCCGAAGCCGCCCCCGATGCGGGTCCGGCTCTCCTCGTCCAGCGGCAGCCAGCGCCCGACGAAGCTCTCGACCCGGACCCTGACCCGAAAGACAGCGCCGAGGATCGCTTCCAGCCCGGCGGAGGAGCGGCGTCGGTTGGCGAGGATGCCGGAGAAGGCCAGCAGCATTCGGTCGGGCGTGCCGGGCAGGCGCTGCTCCAGGCCGGGCGTGCCGATGCCGGCCAGCGCGCGCAGCACGCGGGCCATCAGGGTGCGTTCCGGGTCGCGCTCCAGCAGGGGCAGGCTGCCCTGGCGCGTCCGGTAGAAGATCGACATCAGGCGGTGGTTGAAGATGTCGTAGAAGGCCGTGCCCGCCGTGTCGCGCCGCGCCGCCCGCTCGACGAGCAGTTCGGTGGCGACGTAGGGCAGGGGGCCGTTGATGCCCGCCACGCCCAGCACGGGGGAGCGCACGACGCCGCGCCCGTCCTCGGTCCGCCGCGCCTCGACGACGTCGCTGGCGGGGAAGACGAAGCTGGGGTCGTGCTCGATGCGGACGGCCTCCTGCTCCGGGTCGATGCCGGTGCCGAGCGGGGCCAGACCGGGGGCGGCGCGCTCCAGCAGGGCGATGGCCTGCAGCAGGTCGAAGCCCCAGGGCTCGGCCTCCAGCCGGTCGATCAGGGCGGGAGGCTGGGGGGCGCGGTCCGTCACAGGACCGGCTGGCTGCCGGCAAGGCGCGACCATGCCTTCCAAACCCCTTCCCGTTGCACCGAGCGCAGCCGAAGCTGGGCGAAGGCGTTGACGTTGACGTAGAGCCCGAGGAAGCGGCTGAGCACGCCGCCGAAGACCAGCGGGCTGGCCCCGACGAAGTTCCGCTCGTCCAGGGCCACCGTCACCTCCAGCCCGCGCACGAAGCCGCGCCAGGCGTCCTGCCCCATGCGGTGCAGCACCGGGCGGGAGGACAGGCCCTGCACGCCGCGGATCTGGTGCTGGGCGGACGGGTCGTCGGGCGCGTGCAGCAGCAGGATGGATTGCAGGGCGCGCAGCCCCTCGGCGTCGCCGGTCAGGCTGAGATGGTTGACCGACAGGTGCGAGATCAGCTTCCAGGCCGAGGAACCGCCCGCCGGGGCCGGGCGGCCGGGCGTCGGCTTGTGCAGGCAGCGGATAGTGGCGATGGGCGCCGCCTCCTCGATCATCAGCGCGGCGCCCGCCGGCACCTGTTCGGCCAGCGCCCGGTTGGTGCACAGCGTGCGCACCAGGAGCGTTTCGTCCGCCGGGTCGGTCGGCGTCAGGTCGAGGTGGTGCAGGCTGAGATGCAGGTCGGTGCCCGGCACGTCGTCGCGCTGGGTCGGCTCGCGCGCGGCCAGCCAGAAGCCGCGCGGCTCCGTCTCGGCCTCGGCGTGCTGGTGCGAGAAGAGCGGGACGTAGCGGTGGTGCATGCCGTCGCCGTCGCGCAGGCCGCTGACCTCCAGGATGGAGTGGACCTCGGTCGTCCGCTCGCGCAGGGCGTCGGGGACGACGCGGTAGGCGGTGCGCCGGTGATTCAGCCGGATCGGCTCCGCCGTGCGGTTGAACAGGTTGACGATGGGCGTGCAGCCAAGGACGAAGCTGTCCTTGCGCAGAGTCAGCCGGTTGGGCAGCGGGCGCGACACGGCGATCAGGATGTCCACGACCTCCCCCGACAGCCGCCCCTGGGGGATCGGCAGATCGTAGAAGTCGAACTTCTGCGGAAACTCGAAATACTCCTGCAGCAGGCCGTAGGCCGGCTGGGCATGCTTGGGGTGCGGCAGCACCGTCTCGTCCGGGCCGAAGCCCACGGGGGCGATCAGGTTCTCGCCGCGCAGCCGCACCGGCGGCTTGCCGGGCTGGACATAGGCGATCTCGACGACGCCGCACAGGAACAGCTCGTGCAGAGCGGAGGTGAGGATCGTCTCGCCGTCGATGAACAGGCGCAGCTTGTCGATCGGCAGATTTTCGAAGGACTGGTTGCGCGTCTCCAGCCGCAGCCGCAGCACCGAGGCGGTGGCGGCGCCGTCGAGGAAGTCGTAGCGGTCGGCGGGCTCCACCGCGGCGTCGGTCACCGCGACCGGCCACAGCGTCACGTCGTAGGCGGTGCGGAAACGGCAGCGGATGTTGTCCTCGGCCACGGCGTGCAGCGGGGTGCCGCGCGGGACGCGGAAGCCGCCGGTCAACCGCCCCTCGCCCGGCACCGGCTCCATCCGCGCGATGCCCATGGCCGGGATCGGCGCGATCATCTGCGGGTGCAGGATGCCGAGCAGCGCCTCGGAGAAGCGCGGGAACTCGCGCTCCAGATTGAGTTGGAGGCGCCCGGACAGGAAGGCGAAGGACTCGATCAGCCGCTCGACGTTCGGGTCGGCGGCCTGATCCGGTCCCAGCGCCAGCCGGCGCGCGATCTTGGGATAGCTGCGCGCGAAGGCTTCGCCCGCCCGGCGGACGTACAGAAGCTCGCGTTCGTAATGGTCGAGGAGATCCTCGCGCCGCATCCTGATGCGTCCTTTCAGCCGGACTGGCTTGGCTCGTTGGGGGCCGGACCACGCAGGCCCACGTCGAACTCCAGCCGTTCGGTGACGGTGCCCGCCACGACCTCGCCGGAGATGCTGGTGACCATGGTGCCGCGCCCGGTTCCGGCGCTGACAGTCACCCGCGGGCGCTTCAGCCGCGGCTCGAAATCGATGATGGCCTGGCGCACCATCCGCTCCACCAGACGGCGGTCGGCGTCGGAGGCGGCGTCCAGATGCGTGATGTCGGAAATCCCATAGTCCAGCGCCGTTCCGCCGAGGTCGGGGCGGCGCGTGCCGGTGCTGCGGCTGTCGAGGATGCGTGCGACCTCGCGCCGGATCGACGCCTTGAGATCGGGCATGGACAGCACCGTGGCGGACGGCTCGTCGCCCGTCGGGTGGTCCGGTTCGAAGTCGATCAGCCGTTCGAACAGCAGCGACCGTCCGCCGGTCATGGTCTTGGGCTGGGTCATCGCCGTGTCCGTTGGGGGTGAAGATATTCCCTCTCCCGTCCCGGGAGAGGGAAGGGGCCCGCGCGAAAGCGCGGGAAGGGTGAGGGTGCCGCCAAGGAAAGTGTGGCGATTCTCGTACGACCCTCACCCGCCCGCTGCGCGGGCACCCTCTCCCGGGGCGGGAGAGGGGGGTGTTCACCACCTCAGCTGTCGGAGACGGTGCCCTTCAGCAGGTTGAACTTCACGCCGCCACCGCCTTCGTGCTTCTGCTCCTCGGTGTAGCGCTTGTAGGTCCAGTAGATCTCGGTGGCGTTGATCTCGATGGTCTCGGTCGTGTCGCCCTCGTTGACGCTCAGGCTGTGCTTGGCGATCAGCGGGTTGGTCAGCTCGATCGTCAGGAACTCGCCCCACTGGTGGGTGTCGCCGATCGGCTTCAGACAATGGATGGTCCACTGCTTCTTCGCCGTGTCGGAGTTGGCCGAGCGCAGCAGCAGCGAGATCAGCTTGGGCGAGGCCCGGTCCCACTTGCGCTCGAGCGTGATGTTCTCGACCTTCGGGGTGTGGACCGTGCGGCGGGCGTTGGTCGACACTTCCATTTCGACGGTCATGTCCTGCGACAGGGATTCGCACAGGATCATGTCCTTGAACACCGTGCCCCCGGCGATCTCCACCGCGGACTCCCCCTGGACGTTGGGGATATCGAGAATGATCATAGACATGCGGATTTACTCCGGACGATGCGTTCGGTGGGGAGGGGATCAGGCTTCCGGCGCCGGCAGTTCAGCGACCATGCGGATGGAGGCCGACAGCTCTTCGAGCTGGAAATGCGGGCGCAGGAAGATGTTGGCGCGGTAGACGCCCGGACGGCCCGGCACGTCGTAGACGTCGATGCGGGCCTCGCGCAGCGGGAAACGGGCCTTCGTGCCCTGCGACGCCTCGTCGTCCAGCAGGACGTAGTTGGCGATCCAGGTGTTCAGGTGGTCCGTGATGTTGTTGCGCGTCAGGAAGGCGCCGATCTTGTCGCGCAGCATCACCTTCAGGTAATGGGCGAAGCGCGACGACACCAGCATGTACGGCAGCATCGCGGAGATGCGGGCGTTCGCGTTGGCTTCGTCGGTGTTGTAGACCTTCGGCTTGTTGGTGGTCTGGCCGCTGAAGAACGCCGCGTAATCCGTGTTCTTGCAGTGGACCAGCGAGATGAAGCCGAGGTCGTTCAACTCCTTCTCACGGCGATCGGTGATGGCGATCTCCGTCGGGCACTTCAGGGCGATGTCGCCCTCGTCCGTCTTGAAGGTGTGGCTGGGCAGACCCTCGACCTTGCCGCCGCCTTCCACGCCGCGGATGGCCGCGGTCCAGCCGTGCTTGGCGAAGCTGTCGGTGATGCGCGCGGCCAGCGCCCAGGAGGCGTTGCCCCACAGGTACTTGGAGTGATCGCGCCCGTCGGTGTCCTCGACGAAGTTCATGCCTTCGACCGGAACGGTGTTCGGGCCGTAGGGCAGGCGCATCAGGACGTGCGGCATGGTCAGCGAGACGTAGCGGGAGTCCTCCGACGCGCGGAAGGATCGCCACTTCACCATCTCGGCCGTCTCGAAGATCTTCGACAGGTCGCGCGGGGCGCCCAGCTCGCCGAAGCTCTCCATGTCGAACATCGCCGGCGACACGGCGCTGATGAACGGCGCGTGGGCGGCGGCGGCGAGGTTCGACATCTTCTCCAGCAGGGAGATGTCCTGCGGATGGCGGCCGAACTCGTAGTCGCCGACCAGCATGCTGTAGGGCGTGCCGCCCAGCGTGCCGTACTCGGCCTCGTAGACCATCTTGAACATGGCGCTCTGGTCGAACTCGACCGCGCTGTCCAGGTCCTTCTGGAGGTCCTTGCGGGAGACGTTGAGGACGCGCAGCTTCAGCGTCGTCGAGGTCTCGGTGTTCATGACGAGGTAGTTGAGGCCGCGCCACGTGCCTTCCAGCTTCTGGAAGTCGGGGTGGTGCATGACCTCGTTCAGCTGATCGCTGATCAGCTCGTCGATCTGCGCGATGCGCTGGTTGATCGCCTCGACCACGTCGACGGCGGAGGCGTCGCCGGTCTCGGCGAGGACCTGGTCGACGAATTCGGTCA
This sequence comes from Azospirillum tabaci, assembly GCF_014596085.1. Taxonomy (GTDB): domain Bacteria; phylum Pseudomonadota; class Alphaproteobacteria; order Azospirillales; family Azospirillaceae; genus Azospirillum; species Azospirillum tabaci. Next base: position 25,840 of record NZ_JACCJY010000034.1, on the reverse strand, counting down.
GAAGGTCGCGGGCGTAGGGCCGCTGGCCCTCCTCGCGCGCCATCTTGCCTTCGACCATCATGCGGTCGAGCAGGGACAGACTGGCGGCGCTCTCAACGGACGTTTCCGTGCTCACCTGTTCGCTCCGTGAAGGGGGTTCTGGTTGGGCTTACCGGGAGGGGGGATCAGGCGGGCTCGCCCGCGGGCTCGCCGGCCGGGGTGCCGGCCACCGGGCCGAGGAGCTTCTTCAGCTCGTCCTGCTGTTCGGTGCTGGTGATGACGTCGTTCAGCAGGCCGTTCAGCTCGTCGTTGCCGTCCAGCTTGGCCAGCAGGTCCGACAGCTTCTGCCGGGCTTCGAACAGGCGGCTCAGCGTCGGCACCTGCTTCAGCACCTCCACCGGCTGGAAATCGTCCATGTGGCGCATGTTCAGCAGGATGTTCAGCTTGCCGCCGTCCTCCTGCAGCTTGTTGTCCACCTGGAAGGCGAGGCGCGGCCCGACGGAGGCCATCACGTCGTTGAAGTTGTCGCGGTCGATCTCGACGAACTTGCGCTCCTTCAGCTTGGGAAGGGGCTTCTCCGGCTTGCCGCTGAGATCGGCCAGGATGCCGACCAGGAAGGGCAGCTCCTTCATCTCCTGGGCGCCGCCGGTGTGGACCTCGTAGGTGAGCTTCACCCGCGGCGGGCGGACGCGCTCCAACTTCTTCTGACTGCTCTCGCTCATATCTGACGACCTCATAGGGTTGTGCGCGTCGCGCGCCGGCTGTCGAGCTTCGCCATCATTCGAAAGGCACCCCCGCGGAGGCCAGCCGAGATGGACCCCAATTGGACGACATCGCCCCGGAACACCTCCGTTTCGGAGGGAATGTCCGGCGTACGAAGCATCGCCCGCTCAGCTTCGAAGGTGCTGCAAGAGGAAGTTGCGGGCCTCCAAGAGTTGACTCATCCGCTCGGCGCTGGACAGCAGGCCGGTGTCGGGATGGAAGATCGGGGCCAGCGTGCGGAAGCGGCTGTTGACCGTCTGCGTGTCCAGCCCCCACTCGTGGGTGAAGCCCAGCACGTAGGTGGCCTGCCAGGGCTTGCGGATCGGCTGGCGCAGCGGGCGGAAGGCCAGCGTCTCCAGCGCCGCGGTCAACTGCTCCAGCCGCAGGCGGCAGCGGCTCATCTCGCTTTCCACGGCGTTCAACTCGCCCGCGGTGATGAGATGCGCGCCGTCGTCGTTGCCGATGGTGGCGGCGACCCAGGCGGCCTTGCGCACGGTCGCCGCGTCCAGCGGCGTGTCGTGGCGCACCCGCAACTTCGGCACCACCCGCACGCGGCGGGTGCCGCCGTTCTTCAGCGTCACGGTGCGGTGGGAGACGTCCACCGGCTCGGGGCTGCCGGGGTCGGGCAGATGGGTCAGCGCCTCCGGCCCGACCAGCGTCAGGCAGGAGCGGATCAGGGCGGGCACCGTCATGCCGCGCGCCGCCGCCGCGGAGTCCACGGCGGCGAAAAGGGCATGCTGACAGGGTGCTGTGATGGTGGGCAAAGGGCCTCCGGGTACGCACGGCGGTAATGCCCCGCAAGGTGTGCGATGGCGGGCCGCCGCGGAACGCCTTGTTGGTCCACTCCCGGAGTCACGCCGCCGGAACTGCGTCCGTTGCGGAGCGAAGGCGGTCAGACGTCCTTGCCGCCGCGGAACTCCTCCATCACGGCGCGGATGCCGGCTTCCAGCGCCCGGACGCGGCGGCGCTGCCGCTCCTCCCGCCGCGTGGCCTCCTGCGCCTCGCCGCGCAGGCGGTCGACCTCCTCGACCAGCGAGGGGGCGACGGTGCCGCGGTCGGTGTAGAACAGCCCGACCTGGATGACGTCGTAGAGGGAGGTCCCGGCGGGCATCAGCCGCTCCAGCGCGGAGAGGGCGGCCAGCCGTTCGCCGGGGGAATCGCTGCGCAGCCGGGCGAGGATCGCGTGCAGCCGGGCGTCCTGCTTCATGATGGACCGCGTCCTTTCTGGTTCGCCGGGGGAGTATCGCAGGGGCCGGGGAGCGGCAAAAGCAGATCAGACCAAGTTGGGCCAATCTGAACGGGATGCTCCCACGGAAAGCCGCTATAGCCGGACCCTTGGGAGGCTGGCCATGCTCTACGGTTTCGGGCGTCTGGCGCTTGTTTTGTGGCTGTGCGCCGTGGGCGGGCAGGCGTTCACCCTGTTCGCCTTTCACAACGCGGTGGCGGAAGCGCACACGGCGGAAATCGCCGCGCGTGCCTCGGCGCTGGCCAGCCGTGTCGCCGCCAGCGCGGCGGAGCGCGCGGCCATCGGCTTTCCGCTCGCCGACCAGAACGATCTGCAAAGGCTGATCGAGGTGGCGTCCACCGGCGGCGGGGGCTTGCGGCTCTATGTGGTGGACCCGCGCGGGACGGTGCTGTTCGCCACCGCCCAGGCGGCGGGGACGCCGGTGCCGGCCTCCTGGATGGGCGGCGCCGCGGGGCTGCCGGCGGAGCCCTGGGACCTCGCCGACCATGACGGCGTGCTGGTCGGCGTGCCGGTGGCCGACGCCCTGGGCAAGCCCGCCGGCGCCGTGCTGGGCCTCGCCCCGCAGCAGGACGCGCGGGTGGAGGTTCTGGCCGCGTTGCGCGAGACGGCGACGGTCACCGCCGTTTTCCTCGCCGCCATCGGGGTTCTCGCCGTTCTGGGCACGCGGCTGCTGCTGTCGGGTGTCTGCCGGTCCGTTCTGGAGCGGACGGCCTTCTACGCTGCCGAGGCGCGGCAGCTCCAAGCCGACGCGCCCGCCGCCGTGGCGGTGGGCGATCCGGCGCTGTCCGCCGTCCTGGCCGGGCTGCGCGCGGCGGAGACCGAGGCCGCCCGCATCGACGGGGAGGTGTTGCGATGAGCCGCCCGGCGACGCCGTTCCTCAATCGGGGGATGCTGCGGCGGTTCATCCCGCTGATGGCCGTGGTGGTCGTCGTGCCCTGGCTCGCCACCCTGGCGGCGGCGCTGATCGCCGCGGCCGGGCTGGCCGACCGGGGAACCGCCTCCCGCGCCGAGATCGTCGGGACGGGCATCGCGCATGACCTGGAAAAGGCGCTGGCGCTCGGCCTGCCGCTCGACCGCATGGCCGGGATGGACGACTATCTGGGCGAGGCGGGCGCGGTCTTCCCGGAGATCAAGCTGATCCTGGTGGTGGACGGCGCCGGGCGCCCGCTGTTCCAGAAATCCGACGCGGCGCGCCCCGACCTGTCGGTCCGGCTGGTGCCGGCGGAGACCGACTGGTCCGCGCTGGGGCTGGTCCTGCAACGCTTTCCCATCCGCCAGGGCGCCGCGACGGCGGGGGAGGTCCTGCTGGGCCGCAGCGCCGTGGCGCAGCCGGCCAACGCGCCGCGCATCCTGATCGACTTCGCGGTGGCGCTGAGCATCGCTTTGGCGCTCGGCGGGCTGGCGCTGCGCACCATGCTGAATGCCCAGGTGACGACGCCGTTGCGGCTGGCGGCGTCGCTGGAGGCCAACCTCGCGCGCTCCGCTTACGACCGCATCGCCCCGCCGGTGGAGCAGAGCCTGATCGGCACTCTGCTGGCCGAGATGAACCGGGTGGTGACGGGCGTGAACGACCGCTTCGCCCGCCTGCGCAGCTATCTGGCCGAGGTGCGCGACCTCAGCTTCAACAAGGATGCGGCGGCGGAGGTGGCGCCGCTGATCGAGCGGATCGAGCGTCTGGGCCGCTTCTCGCCCGATCGGCTGACCGCGCTGGCCCCGCCGGACGCTGGGTCGCTGCCCTACGCCACCGCCTTCTGCGCGGGTGTGGGAACGGCTGTCGCCGCGGCGGTCGCGGCGCGGCACCTGCCGCCGGGCGTGGCGCTCGGCGGCGTGGTTCTGGGCATGGCCGCGGCGGTGCCGCTCGCCTTCGCGCTCGGCCGCCGCACACCCATTGCGGGGGCGCTGGCGCTGGGCGGCTGGGCGCTGCTGAACGGGCTGGGCGACGCGATGTCGGTATGGCTGGCCGGTGCGGTGCTGGGCGGGCTGGCGGCGGCGCTTCCCTTCCAGGCGGTGCGGCCCGCCGCGGAAAGCCTGCGCGCCGGACCGGCGGTGTCCGCCGCGGGCGGTCTGGTGGCTGGAACGGGGTTGTCGGTTCTGTGCCTCGGTGGCGGTGTGCCGGGCGTTCTCATGGCCGGAGCGGTGCTGTCCGGACTGGCCGGTCTGCTGGCCGCCGTCCGGTTGGAGCGGCGCGCCGGCCTGACGCTGCCGCGCGTGACCCTTCGTGCTCTGCTGGCGGTGGACCGCTGGTGGGCGGACGGGACGCTGCGGCCGAAGGGCTGGGCGCTGTGGCTGGTCACCGCCCTCGCTTTGGCGGCGCTGAGCCGGGCCGACGGCGGCGGGGCGATGGATGCCCGACGGGTCGCTGAACTCTTCTGGCTGCACGCGGCTCCGGCTTGGCTCAGCGCCGCGCTGGTCGCGGTGCTGGTCCCGCGGAGCGGGGCGGCGCTGCTGAGTTTGGGCGGAACGGCTGTGGTCGGGCTTCTTCTGGCGCTCGGCCCGGTGGAACCGGGAACCGTCGTCGCGCTGAGCGCCGCCGCGGCTCTCGGCGCCGGGCACGCCGGCTTTGCGGCGTCCGGGGAATGGGGTGGGCTGACCGCGGTCCGCGCCGCGCTGACCCTGGCCGGAACGCTCGGCGTGCTGTGGCTGGTTGGCGGGAGCAACACGGTGGTGGCTTCCGGCAGTTTGCCCTCGCTCGCCCTGCTCGCCGGGATCGCCGCGCTGCCGCCGCTGGCGCTGGCCCTGTGGCGCCACGCCACGCCACGCCGGCGCGTCCCGGTCGAAGGGGAGGCCGCGCGATGACCGGTCTTCGCCAGCGCATGACGGTGGCCGCCGCCGCGGTGGTCCTCGCCGTGCTCGTCACCGCCGCGGTCTTCGCCCTGCTGCGCATCGAGAGCGGGGCCACCCGCCACGCCGAGGATGAGGGGCGGATGACCCTGCGGCTGTGGGAAGGGCTGCTCGACCAGTCCGCCGCGGCCGCGCGGGTGGCGGTGGGCGATCCCCGCCTCACCGACGCTTTGGAGCGCGGCAACGCGGCGGCGGCGGCGGAGCGGCTCGGTGCGCTGGGCTTCACCGCGGCGACGGTGGTCAACGGCGCTGGCCAGACCCTGCTCGCCGTCCCGGCCGACCAGCCGATCCGCCTTCTCGACGAGCGGCGCATCGGGCAGGTGCTGGCCCGCAACGACACGCAGGACGGTCTGGTTCTGACCGGCGGCGCCGCGCAGCTTCTGCTCGCCCGCCCCCTCGGCGCGCAGCGGCCCGCCGATCGGGCGCTGGTCGCGATCCGTCCGCTGACGGGCAGCCTTGAAGCGCTGGCCGGCGTCCTCGGCGGCTCCGCCTTCTTGGTGGGCAGCGACGGCCGTTTGTACGGCCACGCCGGACCGCTGGCCTGGGCCGACGTGCGCCCCGCCGCGGAGCGCGGCGAGGAGGTGCAGGCGACCATCGGCGCCCGCGGCTACGGCGTGCGCAAGCTGCGCCTGCCCAAGGTGGCCGGCACGGAGGGGGACGGCACTCTGTACCTCGTCATGGCGCGCGAGACCACGCTGGCCGCCATGGCCGACAGCCTGCTGGACAGCTCGGCCATCCTGGTGGTGCTGATGGTGCTGGTGGCGGGCACCTTGGGGCTGGACTGGTACTTCCGGCGCGTCTTCACGCCGGTCTACGCCTCGATGTCCGCCCTGTCGGCCCTGGCGGCGGGGGACACCGGCGTCGCCGTGCTGGGGGCGGAGCGCACCGACGAGGCCGGGCAGCTCGCCCGCACCGTGGAGGTCTTCCGCAGCCGCAGCCGCGCGCTGCGCGACGCCGAGGAGCGGCGCGCCCGCCACTGGCTGCGCCAGCAGTCCTTCATCCGCCGCCAGATGCTGCGCCTGTCGGAAACCCTACCGGAGCAGGGGCGGCTGGAACTCCTCGCCGACCTCGCCCGCATTGAGGCGGCGTCGGAAGGCCGGACGCCCTGCGCGCGCACCGACGATCCCGGCGCGCTCGCCGTCGCCTTCGAGGTGATGGCCGAGCGCGTGCGCGACCAGCACACGGCGCTCGACGGCATGGTCCGCCAGCTTCAGTCAGCGTTGGACACCCGCACCGAGCTTGTCGAGCTGCAGAAGCAGTTCGAGATCGCCCGGCGCATGCAGGCGGCGATCCTGCCGCCCGACCTGACCACCGCCCCCGATCTGGAGGCCGATCTGGAAGCGTCCGGCCTGATGCGCCCGGCGGCGGAGTTCGACGGCAGCTTCTACGATTTCTTCCTGACAGCGGACGGCTCGCTGGTGGTGCTGATCGGGCAGGTGTCGGGCGGCGGCTTGGCGGCGGGCTTCATGACGGTGACGGCGCGCGCCGCCTTGCGGACGCTGGCGGCGGCCGGGCTCGGGCCGGCGGCCTGCCTGACCGGCGCCAACCGGCTGCTGGCGGCGGACAACGCGGCGGGCCTGTCGATCGGCCTCGCCATGGGCATCGTGTCGCCGCGCTCGCGCCGGCTGGTCTTCGCCGCCGCCGGCGTGCCGGAGCCCTTCCTGCTGCGGCGCTTCGGCGATGTGGTGGACCTGCCGGTGGCCGCCAACCCGCCGCTCGGCCTCGATCCGTCGATGACGGCGGTGGAAACCGCGCTCGACCTGCCGGTGCCCTCCACCCTGGTGCTGTGCAACGGCGGGCTGCTGGACGGCGAGAACCGCTTCGGTGTCGCTTTCGGGCGGGCACGGCTGACCGGCATCCTCGGCAACCTCGACGACCTGTCCGCCGCGAGCGTCACTGCCGCGGTCTCCGCCGGACTGGCCGAGCATGGCGGCGGCGCCGCGATGGCGGTGGACCGGCTGTGCGTCGCCCTGCGGGTGCGGGCATGAGGGCGCGTGGCCTCCTGGCCGGCGCGCTCGCCCTGATGGGCGCCCTGCTGGCCGGTCCGGCGGCGGCGGAACTGGCCCCGGCGTCCGACGGTGGGCCGGCGCTGTTCCAATGCAGCCGTTACCTGCGCAACGGGGAGGCGCTCTACGGCATTCCGCCGGGCATCCTGCACGCCATGAGCGTCGTCGAATCCGGGCGGGCCGGGATGCCCTGGCCCTGGGCGCTGAACGTCTCGGGGCGCCCGCACTATCCGGCGACGCGGCGCGAGGCGCTGCGGCTGATGCAGGACGGCGAGGGCGGCCTGCGCGGCGACGTGGCGGTCGGCTGCATGCAGATCCACACGCGCTGGCACGCCGGGTCCTTCGCGGGGGGCGAGGACATGCTCGATCCCGCGGTCAACGTCGCCTACGCCGCCCGCTTCCTGCGTGAGCTGTACGACCGCCACGGTTCCTGGACGGAGGCGGTGCGCCGCTACCACGCCAGCGACCCGACGGCGCAGGACACCTACCTCTGCCTCGTGCTCGACCGGCGGGTGCGGCTCGGCTACCAGCGCGAGACGGCGGAGATGCGCCGGCTGTGCGGCGGCCCGGAATCGTGAGCGCGGTGCCATGAAGAAACTTCTGGTCGGCGTGCTGGCGCTGCTCCTCCTCCTGGTGGCCTTCGCGGGCGGCTATTTCCTGGCGGGCGGGGGCTTGCCGGGCGCCGCGGACGACCCTGCGCCCGCCGAAGCGAACGCCGCGCCCGCCGCCGCGCCGCAGGAGGCGGCGAAGGCGGAGCCGGAGAAGGCCGCTCCGGCCGCGGTCCCGGTCCGCCCGGTCGCGACCGTGAAGGCGCCCACGGCGCGCTTCTCCATCGAACTCGGCGTGTTCCGCTCCGCCGGGAACGCCCAGGACTTCGCGGCGGCGCTGGCCGGGCGGGGCCTGCCGGTGGAGATCGTCGAGACGATGGACGCCGCCGGCGGGCAGTGGCACCGCGTGCGCGCCGGTGCCTTCGCCGACCGCTGGCAGGCCGAGGCGCGCCGCCCGTCCTTCGAGCGCATCGCCGGGATCGGCGGGGTGGTGGTCGAGGAGCCGCTTGCCGCCGCCCAACCCGCGAAGGCCGGCGGCGGCGAATGATCCAGTTCGGACCAAGGGGGTAACCCGCCGGATTTGCGGGCTTCTCCGCACGGCGGGGCGGGCTTCCGGGCCATCCCCGCGAAACCCCCGCGGGACTACGCCAGAACGAACCAGACAGCGCGCGGATTTGGGCCTTCGGGATGCTTCTATCAGGCTGGGCCGCCGTCCTGTGGGACGGGCGGTCCATCCGACGGTTTCTTCCCCAGGGATTCCCGCGATGACCACGATCACGCTCGGACGATGGCAGGTGGCGGCTCTGGCCGCCGGCGTCGCCGTGCTGACCGTCGTGGCGCTGCTGGGGGGCGGGGTGATGGCGGCGCTGATCCTGACCGGCGGCGGCGATACGCCGATGGCACCGGCCCCACCCCCCGCCGCCGCGTCCGCTGCCACGACCGCCGCGGCGCCCGCCGCTGGCGGCGGACTGGGCGCGATGGCACGGAGCAACATCGCCGACAGCTTCGAGGCCCGCCAGGGCGTGATCGAGACGGCGGACATCTTCAGCGACGAGGCGCGCGGACGGGCGATCGCGGCGACCGAGCCGGTGACGCGCGGCGCCGCGGACGCGGCCCGCCGCTTCCTGCCCGGCTGGATGGCCGGCACCGCCGCCCACGTCATCGAGAAGACCGGCTACCGCGTCACCGAATTCGCCGGCAACAGCGTGGAAGGCATCGTCGAGGACACGCTGAACGACCGGCTGGACGCGATGAAGGAGGACGGCGGCGGGAACGGGCCGGCGCCGGTCCGCCATTACGCCATCGAACTCGGGCGCTTCGCCACCCCGTCCAACGCGGAGTCCTTCGCCGCCGCCGCCGCCCAGCGCGGCGTGCGCGGCACGGTCGATTTCGCGCCGTTGCCGGGCGGCAACGCCCCCTACGCCGTGCGCACCGGACGCTACGCCGCCGCCGACGAGGCCGCCCGCGCGCTGGACGCGCTGGCGCGGGCGAACGGTGTATCCGGGACCGTCGTCACCCTTGCCGAAGCGGGAGAGCGCTGAACGTCATGACTCCGGTGAACGGAAAAGGATTGGGATTGGCCGGTGCTCTGGCGCTGATGTTGCTGACCGCCGGCTGCGCGGAGAAGCCGCGCGCCGCGCTGGACAGCGTGTCCTTCACGGTCGCCCCGGCCGCCAACGACACCACGCCGGTCGCCATCGACCTCGTGTCCGTCCGCGACAAGGCGCTGGTGGACAAGTTGGGGGCGCTGACCGCCGCGGAGTGGTTCGGCCAGCGCGAGCAGTCCATGCGCGATCACCCGACCACGCTCGGCGTCGCGAGCTGGGAGCTGGTCCCCGGCCAGACGCTGAAGGCGGACCTGCCGCCGGGCGAGCCGGCCTGGGCGATCCTCGTCTTCGCCAACTATTCCACGCCGGGACCGCACCGCCTGCGCGTGCCCGACACACGAACGCTGACCCTCACCGCCGGGGACAAGGATGTCGAACTGGTTCCGTGATGTTCTTTCCTTCTCCATGAGGATCGCATGACCGAGGCGCGCGACATTCCCGACGCCATCGACTGGCACGACGGGATGCTGCTGGCCCCGCAGCATTTCCAGCAGCAGGCGCTGCGGCACGAGCGGCAGCTGACCTATCACGTCCGGCATGCGCGGCCCTTCCATTGGGGCGTCGTCCATCTCCAGGTCGACCGGGTGCAGCTCGTCTCCGGGCTGGTTCAGGTGCGGGAGCTGGAGGCGATCCTGCCCGACGGCCTCGTCGTGGACTACCGCGCCGGGACCGACGAGCCGCTGGAGGTGGACATCTCCGCCTACGCGGACCCGGTGGGGCAGACGCAGATCACCATCCACCTGATCGTTCCCGCCGCCCGTGGCGACCGCGCGCCGGGACCGGGGGAGACGCCGCGCTACGTCTCGGTCGAGGGTGCGCCGGTCGCCGACCAGCATGGCGGGGAGGAGCTGTCCATTGCCCGGCTGCGCCCGCGGCTGGCCCTGTTCGCCACCACCGGCCCGACCCAGAAGCCGCCGCAGAAGTTCGTCTCGATGCCGATCGCGCAGGCGACCTTCCGCAACGACGCCTTCGTGCTGACCGACTTCGTGCCGCCGGCGCTGACCGTCGCCGCCAACGCGCCGCTCGGCCGGCTGGGGGCGGAGGTGGTGCGGCGCGTGCGCGAGAAGGCGCTGTTCCTGGCCGAGCGCTCCGGCGTTGGCAACGGCAACCCGGCGACCGAACTGGCCGAGGCGGCGCGGGCGGAGATCCGCAGCCTCGTCACCGGCCTGCCGCCGCTGGAGGCGCAGCTCGGCGTCGGCGTCTGCCACCCGTTCGATGTCTACATGTCGCTGTGCACGCTGGCCGGGCACCTGTCGGCCTTCGCCAGCGGCGCCGTACCGGCCAAGCTGTCGCGTTATGACCACGACGACCCGATGGCGAGCTTCGGCGAGGTGCGCGACTTCATCCTGCGCATGATCGACCGCGTGAAGGAGGGCGTCGCCCGCATCCCCTTCACCTTCGAGGACGGCATGTTCGGTCTGGCCATGGACGAGGCCTGGCTGAAGGGCCGGCTGGTCGTCGGCGTGCGCGGCCCGGCCGCGGCTCCGGTCAGCGAGGTCGCCGCCTGGATGGAGAACTGCATCGTCGCCTCCCGCTCCCGGCTGGAGACGCTGTCCGGCCTGCGCGTGAAGGGGGCCGAACGCGTCGCGCTGGATGACAGCGGCGAGGGCGGGGTGGCCGCCCCGCGCGGCGTGGTGCCGTTCGAGATCAAGGTCGATCCCCGCTACATCGTCCCCGGCGAGCGGCTGGAGATCTGGAACCCGGACTCGCTGGGCAGCCGCTTCCGCCCGGTCGAGATCACCCTCTTCGTCAGCGCCTGAGCCGGGGAATGACCGCCATGCTGCACCGCCGGGATCTGGTCGATCACTTCCTCGCCTTCGCGCGGGAACTCCAGAAGCACCGCGCCGCCGTCGGCGCCGGGCGCCCTACAGCCGCCGCGAAGCCCGAGGGCGCCGCTGGGGAGACGGCGGACAGCCTGCCGGCCTTCCTGACCGAGGACGCCCTGGCGATCCCGGCGCCCCGCGGTGCCGCCGCGGCGTTGCCGGCCCTGGCGCTGGAGCCCGACGCCGAGATCATCATCCGCCGCCTTCAGGAGTTTCTGGAGGCGCAGGCGGTCCAGGTCGGGCGCACCGGCACCGACCTGATGATCAGCCAGCACCGCGAGGCGCAATACGCCATGGCGGCGCTGGCCGACGACCTGTTCATCCATGACGTGGAGTGGAACGGGCGGGAGCTGTGGCGCAGCGTGCTGCTGGAGCAGGCGGTGTTCCGCACCCGGCTGGCCGGCGAGCGGGTGTTCGACCGGATGGAGGCGCTGCTCGCCAGCAACGACCGGCGGCTGGTCCAGCTGGCGGCGGTCTATCTCTGCGTGCTCGGCATGGGCTTCAAGGGGCGCTGCCGGGTGCCGGGCGGCGAATCCACCCTGCGCGACTACAGCGCTCGGTTGTTCGAGTTCATCGCCGGCCGCGAGTCCGAGCTGGGCGCCGGGATGCTGCCCGGCGGGCGGACGCTGATCCCCGCCGCCTACGCCCACACGCTGACCGACGGCAAGGCGCGCACGCTGGCGCGCGGGCCGCGCTGGCCGCTGGTGCTGGGGGCCATCGCCGGGCTGTGGCTGGTCCTGGGTCAGGCGCTCTGGTGGATGTCCACCGCGCAGCTTTCCAACGCGGCGGACGCGGTGCTTCAGGCATCGGTTCGCGTGACCCGCTGACGGGAGAGGACGGTCATGGAACTCCTGGCAGCGGTCCTGTCCGGCATCGCCGGCAACCAGATCTGGGTCTTCGCGGGGCTTCTCGTCCTCGTGCTGCTGATCGTCGCTGTGATGGCGGCGATCCTGCTGCGCGCCCGTAGCGCGGCGCCGCCCGCCCCGGCGGAACCGGCGGCCCTGCCGCCGCCCGATGCGACGGCGGAGGAGGGCGGAACGGTCCCGGCGCTCGCGGCGACCGCGCCGGACGTCACCATCCGCGACATCCGCCGGCTGTTCCGCGACGGTCTGGCGGCCTATCGCGAGACGCTGTCGCGCAACGTCTATCTGGTGCCCTGGTACCTGCGCACCGGCGTCGCCGCGTCGGACGACGCCGGCCTGCTGTCCTGCGCGGAGGAGGTGCGTCCCCCGGTGGCCGCCGAGCGGCACGCCGGCTTCTCCTGGCGCTTCTACGACCGGGCGGTGGTCATCGACGTCGACGATCCCCGCGCCGCCTGGGCGGGCGTGCTGGACCTGCTGGGCCGCCGCCGCCCGATGCTGCCCGCCGACGGGCTGATCCTGACCATCCCATTGGCTGAGCTGGACGACGTGCGCCGCGCCACCGCGCGCGGGACGGAGCTGTACGCCCGGCTGTGGGAGATCCAGCGCACGCTCGGCTTCGCCCTGCCGGTCTATGTGGTGGTGACGGGCTGCGAGGAGGCCCCCGGCTTCGCCGCGCTGGCCGAGGCGCTGCCCCCTTCCCTGACCGGTGGGATGCTCGGCTGGTCGAGCCCCTACGCGCTGGAAACCGCCTTCTCCCCCGATTTCGTGAGCGAGGCGCTGCAGTCGCTGGCCGACGGGCTGCTGGCGGTGGAACTGGAGGTGTTCGGCGCGACGGCCACGCCGGACGGCGCCCCGCTGTTCGCCCTGACGGAGCGGCTGACCGGGACGGAGGCGGCGTTGCGCGCCCTGCTCGGCACCGCCTTCAAGCGCACCGCTTACCAGGAGACTCTCTACGTCCGCGGCCTCTACTTCACGGGCCGCCCCGATCCGGACGCGGCGGCGCTGTTCGGGCGCGACCTGCTGAACCGCAAGATCTTCCCCGAGGCCGGCCTGCCCAAGCCGACCCGCGCGCTGGCCGCGTCCCGCGCGTGGCGCCGCTACTCCTGGCCGGTGGGAACGGGGGCCGCCGCCGTTGCCGCCGTCCTGCTGCTGTGGATGGGGGTGCAGCGCGCCTCCACCCTGTCGGACCGGCTGTTGCCGGTCCTGGCCGACATTCCAGGCGGGCTCCAGCAGCTCGCCGACCAACGTCCGGCGGTCGAGGCCGGGGCGCCGATGACCGCGGCCTATGGCGATCCCGCCGCCCGCTTCGTGCAGGGCGTGACGATGCTGCCCACCGACTGGACCTTCAACCCGCTGCCGGCGTCGTGGATCAGCGGCGTCCCGGATTCGGTGTCGGGGGCGCTGGCCGTCGGCTACCGCCGCCTCGCCCTGTCGACCGTGCGCGACGTCGCCGAGGATCGGCTGCGCCGCCTGACCCGCGACGGCGGGGTCGGGCCGGCGGGGGCGGGCGCCTTCGAGCGGCTGCGCGCCTTCGCGGGCGAGGTCGGCATCGCCGAGGGGCTGGCCCGCGCCTACAACAACGTGGACGCCCGCGACCCGACCCTGCCGCTGGACGAGGTGCTGGACTTCGCGCTGGGCTCCGGCGTGGCGCGCGGCTTCTCCGCGCGGCTGCACGGCTGGGAGATCGACCAGCCGCCGGGCGGCACCGCCATTCCCGCGCCGGGACCGGGCGCGCAGCGCCCCATCGACCTGACCGCCCACCGGGCGGAGGTCAGCCGCCGTTTCCGGCAGTATGCCGACGCCTATCTGCGCGACCTCGCCATGGGCGGCCTCGCCGCCGCGCGGCTGTCGGTCGCCGCCAGCGAACTGGAGCTGCTGGCCGGCGGGGCGCGGTCCGGCGCCGACGCGGCGGCGGCCTACGCCGAGGTGCTGTCGAGCCTGGAGGACGCCGCCCGCGGCCTGGGCGCGGAGCGCGGCGCCTGGATCGGCGCCAACGGCCCCGTCCTGCCGCCGGAGTTCGAGGCGCTGCTCGGCCGGCTGGAGAAGTCCGACCTGCTCGGCCCCAACCTGCGCGCCGACATCCTGGATCTGGCGCAGCGCCGCTACGACGAGGCGGGAGTCGGTGCCCGCAGCCTGGATTCGGTGATCGGCCGCCTTCTGGAGCAGGCGCCGAATGGGGGCGCCCGCTTGGCTCCGGCGGCGGAGCAGCTTCGCCGCACCCTGTCGGTGTGGATGGCCCGCCGCTTTATGAAGACGGATGACAGCGGCGCGCTGGCGATGCCCGCCATGGGCGCCGGCTGGGACCGCGCCGCTCTGGACAGCATCCCGCCGCTGGTCGAGGACTATCTGCTGTTCGACGCCAAGGACCTGCCGCAGGCACCGGCCATGCTCCGCACCTCCATGCGGGCGGCGGCGCAGCACCAGCTCCGCCAGGGGGTGGAGCGCATCCTCGCCCGCGCGCTCGCCGGCAGCCCGGCGGGCGGCGGGGTGGACCGGGCGGGCGGGCTGGCGCAGCTCCGCGCCTCGGCCCACGCGTTGCGCACCGCCTTCCCGGTGCTGGCCGAGACCATGCAGTCCTTCCGCCAGATCGGGCTGATCACCTCCGCCGACACCATCCGCGACACCGTGGCCCGGCAGGCCAACGCCGTGCTGGCCCAGGCCGACCGGCTGCTGGAGGGCGACCAGCTCTACCGGCCCGACGCCCACGCGCTGGACGTCTGGGTGGACGGGCCGCTGGTGCCGCACCTGCTGTTCGGGCAGACCACACCGGCCGGACTGGCGCTCTATCTCGGCAACGCCCGGCAGGAGGTGACGGTGCTCGCCCGCGACATCGCCGCCCCGGTGGTGGAGATCCTGGAGCGCCCGGTGATGGGCGCCGGAACCGGATCGGGCGCCGCCTCCAAGTGGGCGCGCATCATCACCGAGCTGGACAAGTACGACGGCGGGCGCCCGAACAGCTCCCTGGCGCAGCTCGAAAAGTTCGTGACGGTGGAAAGCGCCGCTGTGGACGCCGCCGGTTGCCAGAATCTGGGCGCCATCGACGGGGTGCCGGACGACTTCTTCCGCAGCCGTCTGGCCGAGCTGAAGCAGTGGATCGCCACGCGCTGCGTGCTGGCCGCCGACGCCCGCGTCTACGACGCCTACGTCGACATGGCCGCCTCGTTCAACGAGATGCTGGCCGGCCGCTTCCCCTTCGCCGCTTCGGGAATCTCTGGTGGGACGGTGTCGGGCGAGGAGGCCGACCCGGCGGCGGTGCGCGCCTTCTACGAGCGGTTCGACGCCCGGTCGGCTTTCGTGCTGGAGGGCTTGCGCCGCGGCGAGCGGTTCGGCACCGCCGGGCGGGAGGCTCTGCGCTTCGTGGAGACCATGGAGCGGGCGCGTCCGCTGCTGATCGCCGCGGTGACCCCGGACCAGAGCGGCGGCTTGGCGCTCGACCCCGCCTTCCGCGTCAACCGCGGCCGCGAGGCCGGAGGCAGCGACATCATCGAATGGAAGCTCGCCACGCCGAACGGCGCCCTGTCCAGCGTGCTGCCGCGCACCCCGCTGCGCTGGTATCCCGGCGACAAGCTGAGCGTGACGCTGCGCTGGGCCAAGGACGGCACGGTGCTGCCGGTCTCGGGTGTCGGCGCGGGGGCGGCGGTGGACGGACCCTCGCTGCGCTTCGACTATGACGGTCCCTGGGCGCTGTTCGCCCTGGCCAGCCGGCAGGCCGCGCCGCAGCGCGACCGCCGCCCCGGCCCGGACACCGAACCGCTGCTGCTGTTCGAGGCCACCGCCAGCGGCCCGGTCAAGGAGGCTGCCGCCGCCCCGATGCCGATCGCTCCGGCCGCGCAGGCAGCGCCGCAACCCGCGGTGAAGCCCAACGTCCGGGTCTTCATGACGCTGGCGGTCAAGCGCACCGTCCTGGCCGACGGCAAGCCGCCGCGCGAGGAGAAGGTGGCTATGCCCGCACTGCCCGCGCAGGCGCCGCCGCTCGCGCCGGTCGGCACCATGCGGCGGATGCCGGGGCTGGCCGGCTGGCCGGCGCCGTCGGGCGCGGTGGCCCCGGCGGACCGCGCCTTCTTCGATCTGGGCACTCCCCCGTCCCAGCCCCCCATGCTCCGCCCCGCGGCCCAACGCTTCCCGTGAGCAGTCCCCCATGAGTTGCCAATGACCGCATCCCACCCGCTGATCGACATCGGCGCGTTGCTCCAGCCCATCCCCGGCGACGATCCGGCGGGCGACGACCTGCGCCATGGCCCGGAATTCGACGCGCTGACCGAGGCGCGCCGGATGGACGACGATCTCGACCAGGGCATCTGGCAGACCACCGTCAAGAAGGCGGACTGGAAGGGCGTCGTTAAGCAGGCGTCGGACCTGCTGACGACCCGCACCAAGGATCTTCAGGTCGCGGCGTGGCTCGTCCAGGCGCTGGGCCGCCTGCATGGTCCGGCGGGGCTGGCGCCGGGGCTTCTGCTGGTCCATGGGCTGGTGGAGGATTTCTGGGACGGCCTTTACCCGCGTCTGGACGACGGCGATCCGGAGCCGCGGCTGGCCCCCTTGGTCTGGCTGGACAGCCAACTGTCGCGCGATCTGATGGCGACCACCGTCACCCAGCCGGGGGCGAATGCCGACGAGACGCACCGCTTCCAGGATTGGCAGAACGCGCAGCGCCTGCGCAAGCTCGCCACCCGCGACCAGCGCGCCTTCCACGAGGCGGTCGAGGACGGGGAGGTGACGGTCGAGCAGATCCTCGCCGCCCAGGACCGCACGCCGCCCGGCTTCTACCAGACTCAGCACGGCCACCTGCGCGACACGGTGACGGCGGTGCGCACCCTGGCGGCGGAACTGGACGCCGTGGCCGGCCGCGCCGCCCCCGGCTTCAGCCAGCTTCTGAAGACGTTGGAGAGCCTGATCCAATTCCACCGCGAAGCGCTCGCCAAGCGCGGCATCGATCCGGACGGCGCCTCCGCCGTGACGGAGGAGGCCGAGGGCGGGGAGGAGGCCACCATGGACGCGTCCGCCGAGATCATTCCCGCCGCCTTCGCCCGCCCCGGCGGGCCGCGGACCCGGCAGGAGGCCTACGCGATGCTGCACCAGATCGCCGATTTCCTGGCGCGGGAGGAACCGCACAGCCCGACCTCCTACCTCGTCCGCCGCGCCGCGACCTGGGGGAACCTGTCCCTGCCGGAGCTGTACGCCGAGCTGCTGGGCGACCGCGGCGAGGTCGGGCGGATCTTCGGCCTTCTGCGGCTTGAGGAGCGCTGAGCCATGCCCCGCATCCTGCTCGACTACCCCGGCATCAAGGGCGAGTCGCTGATCCGCAACTACAAGAACCTGGCCGACTGCGTGAGCTTCGACCTGTCCTCGGGCAAGCGTGAGGTCGGCGGCTTCAACTACGACGACCCGGTCGAGGACAACTCCTCCTTCAGCGGCCGAAAGGCGAAGAAGCAGGACAAGCTCGGCGTCGACAGCCTGAAGCTGGAGCGTCACTTCGACCTCGCCTCGCCCAAGCTGATGCAGGCGGCCTTCGACCCGCAGAAGAAGGACGTCACCGCGACGATCCATTTCTTCCGCACTTTCGCCCAACTGCAAGGCGGTGAGCATTTCGGCGAAAGCGACATCTTCGCCGAACCGTACCTGACCATCATCCTAAAGAACACGCAGATCACGGAGTATGTGCTGTCGGTCGACAACGACGACAGCAGCAACGGCACCGAGACCATCTCGCTGGCCTTCGACCAGTTGCAGATGACCTACCAGCACCAGATCGACGGCCGGAAAATCGGCCAAATCCGTGGCGACATCACATTGGCGAGCAAGTCATGACCCAGTCGAACCCGTCGGCCCTGGCCGGCGACCCCACCGTCCTGTCCCGCAACGGCGCGGAGCGCCGCGGACCAGGGCGCCGGGCCGAGCATTTCCTGGAGCAGGTGATGTTCCAGAGCCGCTGGCTCCTGGCGCCGCTCTATGTCGGCTTGGTGGGCGCGCTGCTGATGATCGGCTGGCGCTTCGCGCTGGAGTTGGTGCACGCGCTTCCTCTCCTGGTCCATGGCACGGAAAACGACATCATCCTGATCGTGCTGGGGTTGGTCGACCTGACGATGGTCGGCAACCTCGTGCTGATGGTGATCTTCAGCGGCTATGAGAATTTCGTCTCGAAGATCGACGTCGCCGGCCACGCCGACCGTCCGGAGTGGATGGGCAAGCTGGATTTCAGCGCGCTGAAGGTGAAGCTGATCGCCAGCATCGTGGCGATCTCCTCCATTCAGATCCTGAAAACCTTCATGAACGTGTCGGAGGTGTCCGACCGTGACCTGATGTGGCTGGTCGCCATCCACGTCACCTTCATCGTCTCCGGCGTGCTGCTGGCGACCATGGACGTGCTGGTCAAGAAGAGCCACGCGCACTGACATCCGGCAGGAAAGGAGAGGGCATCATGATTCGGTATGCACTGGCGTTCCTCGCCGTTCTGCTGGCCGGTCTGCCCGGAGCGACGCGAGCGGAGCCGGCCAAGGTGGTGGTCGGCACCTACGTCAACCAGATCACCGGGGTGAACCTTCGCGACAACCAGGTCAATGTGGACTTCTATGTCTGGTTCCGCTGGGACGACGACTCCCTGAACCCGCTGGAGACGTTCGAGCTGATGAACGGGCGGATCGAATCCCGGACGCCCACCCCGATCCGCAAGCTGAAGGACACGAACTATGGGCAGGCGCGCGTCCAGGCCGTGCTGAATCAGCCCTGGGACGTGAGCCGCTTCCCGCTGGACACCCAGACCATTCGTCTGGTGATCGAAGACAGCGACCTGACGGCCGAGAACTTCGTCTATGTGCCGGACACCGACAACAGCACCATCGATCCCGATGTTGACGTCTCGGGTTACACTCTGACCAGCAACGGCGCCGCCATTTCGGCGCACCGCTACCGCACCAATTACGGCGACATCACCCTGCCGAAGAACCACGAGTCCGTCTATTCCCGCTACACCCACACGATCACTCTTGAGCGGCCGGATTCGGTCTATTACATCAAGACCTTCTCGACCATCTTCATCTCCTCGGTGGTGGCCTTTCTGGCCTTCCTGGTGAAGCCGGTCGACCTTGATCCCCGTTTCGGCCTGGGCATCGGCGCGCTGTTCGCCGTGGTCGCCTGCTACTTCGTCATCGCCAGCGATCTTCCGCGCAGCAGTGGCTTCACCCTGTCGGACCGGGTCAACCTCGCCTCCATGGGCATGATCTTCCTCAGCCTGATGCAGAGCGCGGTGTCGCTGATGATCTACGAGCGGAACGCGGCGAAGTCCCTGCTCCTGGACCGCTGGTCCCTGGTGGTCTTCCCCGTCGCCTACGCGCTGCTGTGCGTCTGGCTGACGACGGTGTGATGCTGGTGATCTGACACCGTCGCGGGGCGCCGTTCCGGCCTGAGCTTCGCCACAATCCTTCGTCATGCTCCGCAGTGAGCGACGAGGGGGAGTGGCATGATCGGAAACCGGACGGCGTTGGCTGCGGCGGCGTTTCTCGCCATCGGGATCGCGGTGGCGGGCTGGTCGGCGGGGCGGGAGGTGGCGCAGGTCCGGCTGGCTGACCGCTTCGTCACCGTGAAGGGCTCCGCCGAGCGCGAGGTCAAGGCGAACTTGGCCCTTTGGCCGGTGCGCTTCGTCGCCACCGGCGACGATCTGTCAGCCGTGCAGGCGAAGACGGCGGCAGACGAGAAGGCCGTCCTTGCCTTTCTGGAGCGGTATGGGTTGGGCGCCGAGGCGGTCGTCTCACGCTCGCTCGATCTCGTGGACCTGCTCGCCCAAGCCTACCGTCAGGGTCCGGCGGATCAGCGCTATATCCTCACCCGCACCCTGATGATCCGCAGCCCCGACGTGGAGCGGGTCGACCGCGCCAGCCAGAATCTGGCGGAGCTTCTGGACCAGGGCGTCACTCTGGGCGGGGAGCCGGGCATGGGCTCTGGCCCCAATTACCTGTTCACGCGGCTGAACGACGTGAAGACTGAGATGATCGCGGAGGCGACCGCCAAGGCGCGCGAGGCGGCAACCCAGTTCGCGACCGACAGCGGCGCGACGTTGGGCGGCATCCGCCGCGCCAATCAGGGCCTGTTCCAGATTCTCGCCCGCGACGAGGCGCCCGGAATCATGGAAAACCGGCAGATCGACAAGATCGTCCGTGTCGTGTCCACACTCGACTGGGAACTGGTGGATTGATGGGGTGTCCGCGCGCCGCCCGCCTCCGTCGCTGTATAGATCACCTACATATTGGATTCGCTGCGCCCGGCCCTTTCCTGACAATGGGGGGCGGACGGCATTGCTTGTTATCGGCCTGTGAGGCGTGATGACGTCGAAACTGACAATCCCGTCTCTGTAATTCGCCGATTTCGGCGCCAGGCAAACAGTAACGCCTGTTCAGACGCCAAAGTACGCTTAGAAAATCGGCATGATGAGCGAATGCCGTGCATCGTTTGCACGGTGCATGTCGTGGACTGATCCGATGTTCAAACCGGCGTCGCGTACCCCCCTCACCGATATCCCTCAAAAATCGATGGCGTTGGCAAAAAGCGCTGGTTCACCTGCACGGAGCATGGTTATATAGCCAATGTATATAGCGAATTTGAGGTGCCCGCTCATGTCCGTCCAACCGCAGGTGTCGTTCGCAGGGCCGCACGCGTCGCCGATCGGCGTGGAGCGCATCCGGCTTCTGGAGGCGGTGGGGCGCGAGGGCAGCATTTCCGGCGCGGCGCGGTCGGTCGGCATCACCTACAAGGCGGCCTGGGACGCCATCGACGCCATGAACAACCTGTTCGGCCGCCCTTTGGTCGAGGCGCAGGCCGGCGGAAAGCGCGGCGGCGGAACGGCCCTGACGCCGGACGGCGTGCGGCTGGTCGCCACCTTCCACCGTCTGCAGAGCGAGATGGTCCGCGCCTTCCAGGTGCTGGAACCGGAACTGAACGGCACCGGCCTGTCGGCGGCCAGCTTGATGTGGGGATTCTTCATGCGCACCAGTGCCCGCAACGCCCTTCGCGGAACCGTCACCGCCATCACCGATGGGGCGGTGAACGCCGAAGTCACCCTGACCGTCTCGGACCGGACCTCGATCGTTGCGATCATCACCCGCGACAGCGTGCGCGACCTGGGCCTGTTCCCAGGGCGTGCGGCGACGGCTCTGATCAAGGCGCCTTTCGTGATCCTCGCCCCGGCCGACGAGGCGAAGCGCACCTCGATGCGCAACCGCGTGGAAGGCGTGGTGGCCCGCCGCGAGGACGGAGCGGTCAACAGCGAGATCACCCTGGACATCGGCGGCGGCAAGACGCTGACCGCCATCATCACGCTGCGCAGCGCCGACGACCTCGGCCTGAAGGTTGGCGCGCCGGCCTGCGCGCTGATCGACGCATCGCACATCATTCTTGCGGTGGAATGACGATAGGATCGAAAGGAGTTTTCGAATGACGCGTGTCCTGCTTGCCGCCGTCGCGCTGCTGTCCATCTCGGCGACGGCCCGTGCCGACGAATTCAACGTCGCGGTCGCTGCGAACTTCACCGCCCCGGCGAAGGAGATCGCCACCGTCTTCGAACAGAAGACCGGCCACAAAGCCGTCCTGAGCTTCGGCGCGACCGGCCAGTTCTACGCCCAGATCAAGCAGGACGCGCCCTTCGTCGTCTTCCTCGCCGCCGACGACGAGACCCCGAAGAAGGCGGTGGAGGAGGGCTTGGCCGTTCCGGATTCCCGCTTCACCTACGCCGTCGGCCGTCTGGTGCTGTGGACCAAGGCCAGCGAGGCGCCGCTGGGCGAGGACACGCTGCGCAAGGGCGCCTTCGAGAAGCTGTCCATCGCCAACCCGGCGACCGCGCCCTATGGCGCCGCCGCGGTGCAGGCCATGAAGAAGATGGGCGTTTACGAGGCGATCCAGCCGAAGATCGTCCAGGGCAACAGCATCGCCCAGGCCTTCCAGTTCGCCGAGACCGGTGCCGCCGAACTGGCCTTCGTGGCCCTGTCGCAGGTGATCGCCAAGCCGGACGGCACCCGCTGGCCGGTTCCGGACGCGCTGCACGACCCGATCTTCCAGGACGCCGTCCTGCTGAAGAAGGGCGCCGGCAACGAGGCCGCCACGGCCTTCCTCGCCTTCCTGAAGGGGCCGGAGGCCGCGGCGGTGATCTCCAAGTACGGCTACGGCACGAGGGCGCCGAACTGACCGTGCCGGCCTCCCTGGTAAGGACAGCCCGCCGATGAGCTGGCAACCGATCATCCTGACGCTGGAACTGGCGGCTCTGACCACGGTCATCCTGCTGATCGTCGGCACTCCCTTGGCCTGGTGGCTGGCGCGGTCCGGAGCCTGGTGGAAGGAGGCGGTCGCCACGGTGGTGGCGCTGCCTCTGGTCCTGCCGCCGACGGTCCTGGGCTTCTATCTGCTGATGCTGCTGGGGCCGAACGGCCCCGGCGGATGGCTGGCGTCCCTGTGGGGCGCCCGCTCCATGGCCTTCACCTTCGAAGGGCTGGTCATCGGGTCCGTGCTGTACTCCATGCCCTTCGTGGTGCAGCCGATCCGCAACGCCTTCGAGGCGTTCGGCGACCGCCCGCTGGAGGCGGCGGCGACGCTGCGCGCCTCGCCGCTCGACACCTTCTTCACCGTGGCGGTGCCGCTGGCCCGCCGCGGCTTCCTGACCGGCGCCGTGCTGGGCTTCGCCCACACCATGGGCGAGTTCGGCGTCGTCCTGATGATCGGCGGCAACATTCCCGGCCAGACCAAGGTCCTCTCGGTGGCCATCTACGACTATGTCGAGACGCTGCAATGGGACGAGGCCCATCTGCTGGCGGGAGGCATGCTGGTCTTCTCCTTCACGGTGATCCTGACGATGATGATGCTGGAGAAGCGCATCGGGCGGGGCGGGCGATGAGCCTGTCGGTGCATTTCCATGGGACGCTCGGCCGGTTCGAGCTGGACGTGGCGTTCGAGGCGCCGGGCCGCGGCATCACCGCGCTGTTCGGTCCGTCCGGCTGCGGCAAGACCTCGGTGCTGCGTTGCGCGGCCGGGCTGCAGCGGCTGAACGGGCGCTTCGCCCTGGACGGCGATGTCTGGCAGGAGGGGCGGACCTTCCGGCCGACGCACAAGCGGCCCATCGGCTACGTCTTCCAGGAAGCCAGCCTGTTCCCCCATCTGTCGGTGCGCACCAACCTGCTGTTCGGCCATCGCCGGACGGTGGGGCGGGGCGTGCCGGAGCACATCCGCCTGGACGACGTGGTCGATCTGCTGGGGTTGGGGCATCTGCTCGACCGCTCGCCCGAGCATCTGTCCGGCGGCGAGCGCCAGCGGGTCGGCGTTGGCCGCGCTCTGCTCTCGCAACCGCGGCTGCTGCTGATGGACGAGCCCCTGGCGGCGCTCGACCGCTTCAGCAAGGAGGAAATCCTTCCCTATCTGGAGCGGCTGCACGGCGTCCTGTCCGTCCCCGTCCTCTATGTCAGCCACGACATCGCGGAGGTCGAGCGGCTGGCCGACCATCTGGTGCTGCTGCGCCAGGGACGTGTCGTCGCCGCCGGTCCGATGCAGGAGCTTCAGGCCGATCCCACCCTGCCCATCGCCCGCATGCCCGAAGCCGGGGTGACCCTGCCCGCGGTGGTGGCGGGACGGGAAGACGCCTATGGCTTGACCCTGCTGCGCCTGGACGGCGGTCAGCTGCTCGTTCCGGGCGACCTCGGCCCGCAGGGGACGGCGCGGCGCGCCCGCATCGCCGCGTCCGACGTCAGCCTCGCCCGCAACCCGCCGGAGGGCAGCACGATCCTGAACGCGCTTCCCGCCCGCATCGTCGCGGCGGAGCGGCAGGACGAGGTTCAGATGATGGCCGTCGTGGCTTTGGGCGAGGAGGGCAGGGGAGCGCGCATGCTCGCCCGCGTTACTCGCAAGAGTTGGGACGCCCTGGGACTGTCTCCGGGCCAGCCGGTTTACGCCCAGGTCAAGGGCGTGGCCCTGGTCCAGGAAACAATGTGATTCGGATGGGCGCTGCGCCTACCCCGGCGTGAAGCGCTTCGGCAGGCGCAGCGCCCCCGTCCCCATGGCGATTCCGAACAGAACGCACAGCAGCCCCGCCGCGTGGGCGAGCGTGAAGGACTCGCCCAGGAACAGCACGGCGGCCAGCACGCCCGCCGCCGGAATCAACCCGGTGAACAGCCCGGCCCGGTTGGCCGGCACATGGGCGATCCCGCGCATCCACAGCACCACCGCCAGCAAGCCGCCGGTCAGGCCGGACGCCACGAACAGCAGCCAGACCCAGCCGGGCACCGCGGTCGGATCGAAGCCGCCCAGCGTCGCCAGTGCGCCCGGCGCCATCATCGCCGCGGCCAGGATGTTCGCCAGACAGGTCAGCGTCAGAGGCGGAATGCGCCCGCCGAGCTGCCGCGCAAAGACTCCGTACAGCCCCTCCGACACCACCGCGCCCAGCACCAGCGCGTTGCCGACGACGGAGTCGTCGGGTCCACCGCCGCCACCGGGGCGCAGGTTCAGCGCGACCATGCCCACGACCGCCAAGGCGATGGCCGCGGCGCTGCCGGCCCCGATCCGCTCGCGCAGGATCAGCGCCGCCCCGAGAGCCGTCATGGCCGGGATGGTGCTGGTGATGATTCCGGCGGCCACCGCGCTGGTCTCGCGCAGCCCATAGAGAAGGAACAGGTTGAACAGCACCATGCCGAACAGGGAGAGCAGGGTAAGGCTCGTCCAGTCCCGGCCATTGCGCGGCAGCGCCGCCGCTCCACCCCTGAGGGCAAAGGGCGCCAGCAGCGCCGCGACCAGCGCGAAACGCATTTCCGCCGCCACAAGCGGTGGGATATGGGATACGATCACCTTGGACGCCGGAACGGACAGCCCGACCAGGGTCATCGACAGGGCGAGGTTGAGATAAGCGGCGCGCATGGGCCGCATTCTATGGACGCCGCCGCCGTCTTACGGAAGCGGCATTTTCACGCAATGAATTTGCAAAGAATGCGTGCCATTCTTCGCGCCAAGGTCGCGGTACACAAGGGGCGGGGTATGTCGGAGCCGATCCTCGGGATCACCAACTGGATGCATCTGTTCCGCTGGATCGTGAAGCTGATCCGCGACGAATACGGCGTGGATGAAAAGGTCCTGACCCGCAACGCCGCGCTGGACGGAGGAATCGGTCTGACCGCCGAACAGCTCGAGCAGGTCCTGGACCACATTGCCGAGACCTTTGAGCTGACCTTCCCCGAGAACACCCTGAATGAAACCGTCCGGCTGGAAGACCTCTGCACGTTGACCGCCTGGATGCGCGGCCTCTACAAGAAGCCGGACTTCGTCACTCCGCTGTTCGAAGAGCGCTGCCGGTCCCTGAACAACGTGCCGGCCTGACTCGCGCCAAGCACCTCACGGCTGGAAACGCTGTTGCGGATTCCCATCTGCGGCAGCGAACCCGTCCCGCCAACCTTATATTTCCTTGAGTCGTCCATGCCGTTGCATCTCATCAAGCTGGCCGTCGGCATCGACGACCTCGACCATCTGGCCGCGGTACAGGCGCGCCGTGCGCAGGCCGTCGAGGGGCGGTCGATGATTCCCGTCTTCACGCGCCGCGTGCCGAAGCGCGGGGAGGAAATCCTCGCCGGCGGTTCGATCTATTGGGTGGTCCGCGGTTCCGTCGCCGCCCGCCAGCGGGTGATCGCCATCGACACCACCGTGGACGAAGAAGGGGAGAGCTGCTGCATCCTCGGCATGGATCCGCAGCTCGTCGCCACCGTGCCGACGCCCCACCGGCCGTTCCAGGGGTGGCGCTATCTCGACCCGCAAGCCGCGCCCAAGGACCTGTCCGACGTGGGCGGGCAGGGCGACCAATTGCCCGCCCATCTGGCTGCTGAACTGCGCTCTCTCGGCCTTCTGTAACCCGCTCGTCCGGCTGCGGCCCGCCAAGCCATTGATTTTTCACGGTTGGGCAGAATTTTCATCAGCCTGTCAAAAAAGCGCTTGCGTGTTCGTGGGGGAGGCGCCTATAACCCGCTCCACCGACGCGGTGGCCGCCAACGAGGCGCCGACGGGTCGGGAACACAGAGACATTCTGGCCCTGGCGGCCCACTCCTTCAAGGGAATGGGCGCGGGGTGTTGCGGTTCTCCTGGGGCCGCGGGATCTTGGATATCGTTGATACCGTGTTGTGAGAAGGGATGCGCAGGCGGCGGTTTTGGCCGTTGGC
>NZ_JACCJY010000002.1 GCF_014596085.1 Azospirillum tabaci | reverse complement strand
CGTTGCGGCCGCTCTCGTAGATGGCCCGCAGAACCAGACGGCCGATACGGCCAAAACCGTTGATCGCTACCCGAACAGCCATTGTTTTTCCTCCAGTCTGGCATTCCCCGACCCCGAACCATCCGGCTTGGGGCGGTAACTCCCGGCCCCGGATGTGTGGTCCGGGGCGGTCATTGTCAGCCCCGGGCCGTCGGCCCGGAGCCCGATCCCACGAAAGCTCGCTCTTTTACAGGCGCGCCTTCGCCGCGGCGACCACGGCCTCGGCGGTAATGCCGAAGTGCTTGTAGAGTTCCTGATAGGGGGCCGACTCGCCGAAGCCGCTCATGCCGACGAAGGCGACGGCCGTGGCGCCCGGATAGCCCAGCCAGCGGTCCCAGCCCTGGCGGACGGCGGCCTCGACCGCGACGCGGACGCCGCTGCCCAGAACCGACGCCTTGTAGGCGTCGTCCTGCGCCTCGAACAGCTCGAAGCTCGGGATCGACACCACGGCGGCGCCAATGCCCTCGGCCTGGAGCGCCTTGCGGGCCTCGGCGGCCAGCGAGACTTCCGAGCCGGTGGCGAGCAGCGTCACCTTGCGCTCGCCCTCGGCCTCCTGCAGCACGTAGCCGCCGCGGGCGGAGCGGTTCTCCGCCGCGTGCTCGGTGCGCAGGGTCGGCACGTTCTGGCGGGTCAGCGCCAGGACGGACGGGCCGTTGACGCGCTCCAGGGCGATCTGCCAGCACTCCGCGGTCTCCACGGCGTCGGCCGGGCGCAGAGTCAGCAGGTTCGGGATGGCGCGCAGAGCGGCCAGATGCTCCACCGGCTGGTGGGTTGGGCCGTCCTCGCCGAGGCCGATCGAGTCGTGGGTCATCACGAAGATCGAGCGCTGCTTCATCAGCGCGGCCAGGCGGATCGACGGACGGCAGTAATCGGCGAACTGCATGAAGGTGCCGCCGTAGGGAATGACGCCGCCGTGCAGCGCCATGCCGTTCATGACGGTGGCCATGCCATGCTCGCGCACGCCGTAGCGGACGTAGCGGCCGTTGAACTCACCGCGGCCCTTCACGTCGGCGGTGTTCTTCGCCTTGGTGTTGTTCGACGGGGTGAGGTCGGCGGAGCCGCCGATCATCTCCGGCACCGCCGGGACCAGGACGTCGAGCACGTTGCCCGAGGCGACGCGGGTCGCCCAGCTCGGCTTGTCCTCCGACACCTTCTTCTTGAAGGCGGCGATCAGCTCGTCCAGGCCGGCGGGGACGCCGCGCTCCATGGCCGCCTCGAACGCCTTGCGGGCGGACGGGTCCAGCGCCGCGACGCGCTGCGCCCAGTCGGCGTAGGCGGCGTCGGCGCGGGTGCCGGCGGCGCGCCAGGCGTTCAGCACGTCCTGCGGGACGACGAAGGCCTCGTGCGGCCAGCCGAGATTCTCACGGGTGGCGGCCACCTCGTCGGCGCCCAGCGGCGAGCCGTGGCAGCCGTGGGTGTTGGCCTTGTTCGGGGCGCCCTTGCCGATGATGGTGCGGCAGGCGATCAGCGTCGGCTTGTCGGAGGTCTGCGCGGCCTCGATGGCCTTGGCGACGGCGTCCGGATCGTGGCCGTCGACGGTCGCCGTGTTCCAGCCGTAGGAGCGGAAGCGGGCCGGCGTGTCGTCGGTGAAGCTGAGGTCGGTCGGGCCATCGATGGAGATGTGGTTGTCGTCCCACAGCACGATCAGGCGGTTCAGCCCGAGATGGCCGGCCAGCGAGCAGGCCTCGTGGCTGACGCCCTCCATCAGGTCGCCGTCCGAGGCGATGACGTAGGTGAAGTGGTTGATCAGGTCGTCGCCGAAGCGGGCATTGGTGATCCGCTCCGCCAGAGCGAAACCGACGGCGGTCGAGACGCCCTGGCCCAGCGGCCCGGTGGTCATCTCGATGCCCAGCGAGGGGTCGACCTCCGGATGGCCCGGCGTCAGGCTGCCGAGCTGGCGGAAGCGCTTCAGCTCGTCGATGGTCATCCGCTCATAACCGGTCAGGTAGCCCAGCGAGTAGATCAGCATCGAGCCGTGGCCCGCCGACAGGATGAAGCGGTCGCGGTCGGCCCAGGCCGGCTGCTTCGGGTTGAACTTCAGGAAGCGCGTGAACAGCACCGTGGCCACGTCGGCCATGCCCATCGGCATGCCGGGGTGGCCGGACTTCGCGGCCTCCACCGCGTCCATGGACAGCGCGCGGATGGCGTTCGCCATGGTGGTGATGGGGGCGGGCGGGGTGGCGGCGGAAGCAGCGGACATCGGGCAGGGTTCCTGAAGAATGTTCCCGTGGGCAGGCGGGCAGCGAGCGGCGTGGGCCGAACGGGGTCGGGCAACACCGATTGGGCGGGAAACAAGGCTTCCCGCAGGACGCGCGCACCATGCAGAACCCGTGTGCGCAGGTCAACACGGGAATGGGGATGGCGGTCCGGCTTCCGGCGCATTGTGACGGCGCCGTTTCCACCGCAATCTGCGGCGTAATTCCGGTTGACGGGGCGGCATGGCCGGCCCAACTGTAGCGCTCGGCATTTTATGCATGTGCGAACTGCAGCCCGCCAGCCGTCCATCCGTCCGTCAAGGTTCCCCGCCCATGGATTCCCTGAAAGCCGCGCTCGACCGCCTCTCCAAGGCCGTGGATCGTCTGGAGCATGCCGCGTGCGCCCGCGAGGAACGGGTGGCCAAGCGCGAGCAGGAGCTGAGCGATTCCCTGCGCGAGGCCCGCATCGAGCAGGCGCGCGCCCAGGAGAACGCGGAAACCGTGTCGAAGCGTCTGGAGGCGGCCATCGGCCGTCTCGAAGCGGTTCTGGAGAATTGAGCCATGGCCCAGGTGGACATCGAGGTGAACGGGCGCGCCTACCGCGTCTTCTGCCAGGACGGCCAGGAGGCCCGCCTGCGTGAGCTGGCCGGCTTCGTCGACGCCAAGCTGAAGCAGGTGACCGGCGGCGGGAAATCCGGGTCGGAAGCGCAGATGCTCGTCCTGACCGCCATCGTCATGGCCGACGAGATGCAGGACGTCATGGCCGGCCGCGGCCTTGCCCCGCTGTCCACGGTCAACGAGGCCGAGGTGGCCGCCGCCGTGGATAATGTCGCCTTGCGCATTGAAGAGGTTGCCGCGCGGCTCGAGCGCGCCTAAGTTAGCTCTTGGAAGGTCGCTGCCTGGTTCGTCAGGTCGCAATAATCCCCAGGGCCGATAATCTTAGACTCTCGGGAGCTGTCCCTGTCCGGACCCTGGTCCGGGTACACGGCGCCCACCTGCTCTGCAGGTCATGGAGGATAAGCAATGCCAACGGCCAAGGCGGCACCTTCCGCCTCTCCCCTGATTTTCCCCGACGTTTCCAGGCGACGATGACCGACCCGCGCGCGGCCAAGGACGCCGCCCGAGCCCAGGCGCGCGCCCGGCGCGACTCCCTCAGCGACGACCGGATGCGCGCTTTTGCCGCGGACGCCCTGCGCGACCGCTTCCTGGAGGAGCTGGTCCGGCCGGGGCTGATTCCCGACGGCCCGGTCGCCGGCTATTGGCCGCTCGGTTCCGAACTCGACGTACGGCCTCTGCTGCTCCATCTTAGGACGGGCGGGCGCTCCATCGCGCTTCCGGTGTCCGGGCCGCGCGGGCAGGCATTGACCTTCCGCGACTGGGACCCGGCGCAGCCGCTGGCCGCCGGCCGCTACGGAATCCAGGAGCCGGACGCCGACCGGCCCGAGGTGGTTCCGGCGGTGCTGCTGGTGCCGATGCTGGCCTTCGACCGCAGCGGACACCGTCTGGGCTACGGCGCCGGCTATTACGACCGGACGCTCGACGCACTGCGCGCCGCCCGGTCGCCGTCCGATGGCCCGATTCTGGCAGTCGGGATGGCCTTCGCCGCGCAGGAGATGGACGCTGTGCCCTGCGGGGCGCACGACGAGCGGCTCGATTGGATTCTGACGGAGCGCGAGACGCTCCGCTTTACGCAGTGAAGGTTGGGGACGATGCGGCTTTTGTTTCTCGGTGATGTGGTGGGGCGGACGGGACGCGACGCGGTGATCGCGCACATGCCGATGCTGCGCGACCGGCTGGACCCCGACCTGACCGTGGTCAACGGCGAGAACGCCGCCGGCGGCTTCGGCATCACCGTCAAGATCGCCGAGGAGTTCTTCGCGGCCGGGGTGGACGTGGTGACTTTGGGCAACCACAGCTGGGACCAGAAGGAACTGGTCGCGGCGATCGACCAGCAGCCGCGCATCATCCGCCCGCTGAACTACCCGGAAGGCACTCCGGGGCGCGGCTTCGTGCTGCTGCAGGCGCGGGGCGGGCGCAAGGTGCTGGTCATGAACGTGATGCTGCGCCTGTTCATGGACCCGCTGGACGACCCCTTCGCCGCGGTGGACCGGGTGCTGCGCGCCCACCGGCTGGGCCCCAACGGCGCCGACGCCATCCTGGTCGACGTCCATGGCGAGGCGACCAGCGAGAAGATGATCATGGGCCATTTCTGCGACGGCCGGGCCTCGCTGGTGGTCGGCACGCACAGCCATGTCCCGACGGCGGACCATGTGGTGATGAAGGGCGGCACCGCCTATCTGACCGACGCCGGCATGTGCGGCGACTATGACAGCGCCATCGGCATGAAGAAGGAGGTCGCCATGGCCAAGCTGATCCGCAAGCTGCCGACCGAGCGGCTGAGCCCGGCGGAAGGCGAGGCCACCGTCTGCGGCTGCTACGTCGAGACGGACGACCGCACCGGCCTCGCCACCAGCATCCAGCCGTTGCGGCTGGGCGGGCGGCTGAGCCAGTCCGTGCCGGTGCGGGGCTGAGCGACACCGCCGGCCCAGCCCCCGTGGAGCGCAAAAGGGGCGCCCCAATACTGCCATATTGACTTTCTATATGGGTAGGTGTCGTCTCCGGCGCCGAAGGCGTGCGGTGGCGCACAAGAACTGGTACATGTGTCCCACCGCTTACCAAGCTGTTTCACAAGACCTTGTATCTTTGAATCCATCTGGGGCTCGTTCGACGCATGGCCGGTCATAGCCAATTCAAGAACATCATGCACCGCAAGGGCGCGCAGGACGCCAAGCGGTCGAAGATCTTCAACAAGCTCGCCCGCGAGATCACCGTGGCGGCCAAGGGCGGCCTGCCGGACCCGGCGGCCAACCCGCGCCTGCGCGCCGCGATCACCGCGGCCCGCACGCAGAACATGCCGCGCGACCGCATCGACCGCGCGATCAAGCAGGGCACGCCCGGCGGTGGCGACGACGCGAACTATGAAGAGGTGCGGTACGAGGGCTACGGCCCCGGCGGAGTCGCGCTGATCGTCGACGCGCTGACCGACAACCGCAACCGCACCGCCTCGGAAGTGCGCTCCGCCTTCACCAAGTACGGCGGCTCGCTGGGTGAGACGAACTCGGTCAGCTTCATGTTCAGCCGCGTCGGCGCGATCTACTACCCGGCCGGTGCCGCGGCGGCGGACGCCGTGTTCGAGGTGGCTCTGGAAGCCGGCGCGGAGGACGTGGCGTCCGACGAGAACGGTCATGAGGTCACCACGACGGTGGAGAACTTCGCCGTCGTGCGCGACGCGCTGGAGGCCAAGTTCGGCGGTGCGGAGAGCGCGCGCCTGACCTGGAAGCCGCTGAACACCGTCGCCCCGTCCGAGGACGCCGCCGCCAGCCTGCTGAAGCTGCTGGACGTGCTGGAGGACAACGACGACGTCCAGACCGTCGAAGGCAACTTCGACATCTCCGACGAGCTGATGCAGAAGCTGACGGCCTGATCTCAGGCCGCGGAGCGGAGGGAACCGGGGTGCTTGGGCAGGCCGGAAGGAGCGGGGCGGCGCAACAGCCGCCCGTACGCCTGTTGGGGCTGGACCCCGGCCTGCGGCACACCGGCTGGGGCGTCATCGACGTGTCCGGCAACCGGCTGACCCATGTGGCGGACGGCGCCGTCCATTCCGACGACGGCCGTCCGCTCGCCGAGCGGCTCTGCCAGCTTCACGAGGCGCTGACCGAGGTGCTGGAACGCTACCGCCCCGACGAGGCGGCGGTGGAGGAGACCTTCGTCAACAGCAACGCGGTCTCCACGCTGAAGCTGGGGCAGGCGCGGGCGGTGGCCCTGCTGGTTCCGGCGTTGGCCGGGCTGTCGGTGGCGGAATACGCCAACAACATGGTGAAGAAGGCCGTGGTGGGGCAGGGCCGGGCCGACAAGACGCAGGTGCAGGCCATGGTGCGCCTGCTGCTTCCCGGCTGCGCCATCACCACGCCGGACGCCGCGGACGCGCTCGCCGTGGCGATTTGCCACGCGCATCACCGCCAGTCCCTCCTGTCCTGGCCACCGGCGTCTTCCCCCTCCCCGGGGGGGAGAGGGCGGGGTGGGGGGGTGCAACTTCTGGCGCGCGGCAAAATGGGCGGCGTTCCCCCCTCACCCCAACCCTCTCCCCGGGGGGGAGAGGGGGAGTGGGGAGTCCTGGCGCAAAAGAAGCCGTCCGAGGTTCAGACCGTTCGGGCACGGCAGTTGCGGCGTGATTCCACGGACGTCGAAAAGTTGCTGTGGCAGCGGCTGCGGAACGCCCAGATGGGGGCGAAATTCCGCCGTCAGGAACCGATATTGGGCTTTACGGTGGACTTCGTGGCCCACGACCACCGTCTGGTCATCGAACTGGACGGTGGACAGCATGCGGATCGCGTCGAACAGGACCAGCGCCGGACCCGCATGCTGGAGCAGGCGGGTTTCCGCGTGCTGCGCTTCTGGAACAACGAATTGAACGAGAACCTGGACGGGGTCCTTGAAACGATCAAGGCCCGCCTCGACGAAACAACCATTCTGCGGCGCCAGCCGTCCGGTAGGGAGTCACTTCCATGATCGCCAAGCTCACCGGTGTCGTGGATTCGGTCGGGACCGACTGGGTGGTGGTGGACGTCAACGGGGTCGGCTACCAAGTCGCCTGTTCAAACCGCACGCTGTCGCGCATGGCGGTGGGGGAGCGGCGGGCGCTGGTCGTCGAGACCTTCATCCGCGACGACCGGATCACCCTCTACGGCTTCGCCGATGCCGGCGAGCGCGACTGGTTCCGGCTGCTGACCACCATCCAGGGCGTCGGCTCGCGCCTCGCCTTGTCGATCCTCGGCGTGCTGGACCCCGACCAGCTCACCCGCGCCATCGCCGCGCAGGACAAGACGGCGCTCACCCGCGCCGACGGCGTGGGGCCGAAGGTGGCCGCGCGCATCGTCAACGAGTTGAAGGACAAGGTGGGCAACCTCACCCTCGGCGCCTCGGCCTCCGCCGCTCCGGCGGCGGGCGGCAAGGCGGCGCCGACGGCGGGCGGCCCCGACAACATGGTCATGGCGGACGCCGTCTCGGCCCTCGTCAACCTCGGCTACGGGCGGTCGGAGGCGTTCGGCGCCGTCGTGGCCGCCGGGCGCAAGCTGGGCGACGGGGCCGGCGTGTCGGAGCTGATCCGCCATGGCCTTAAGGAACTCAGCCAATGACCGCCGACCAGAACGGCACCGATCCCGACCGGCTGGTGCAGCCGGGGCGGGGCGCCGGCGATTCCGGTGAAGCCTCGATCCGCCCGCTCTCGCTCGCCGAGTTCATCGGCCAGCGGCAGGCGCGCGAGAACCTGTCGATCTTCATCCAGGCCGCCCGCTCCCGCGGGGAGGCGCTGGACCATGTGCTGCTGTTCGGCCCGCCGGGCCTCGGCAAGACGACGCTGGCCCAGATCGTCTCGCGCGAGCTGGGGGTGGGCTTCCGCGCGACCTCCGGCCCGGTCATCGCGCGGGCCGGCGACCTCGCCGCGCTGCTGACCAACCTGCAGCCGCACGACGTCCTCTTCATCGACGAGATTCATCGCCTTAATCCCGCCGTGGAGGAGGTGCTCTATCCCGCTATGGAGGATTTCCAGCTCGACCTCATCATCGGCGAAGGCCCGTCGGCGCGGTCCATCCGGATCGACCTGCCGCCCTTCACGTTGGTCGGCGCGACGACCCGGTCCGGCCTGATCACGCGCCCCCTGCGTGAACGGTTCGGCATTCCCGTGCGGCTGCAGTTCTACGAGCCGGACGAGTTGGAGCTGATCGTCCGCCGCGCCGCGGGCGTGCTCAACATGCTCATCACGCCGGAAGGGGCGCGGGAGATCGCCAACCGGTCGCGCGGGACGCCGCGCGTGTCGGGCCGGCTGCTGCGCCGGGTGCGCGACTTCGCCGCGGTGGCCGGCGTGCCGGAGGTGGACGCGCGCATCGCCGACGCCGCCTTGACCCGGCTGGAGGTCGACCGGCTCGGCCTCGACAGCATGGACCGGCGCTATCTGGGCATCATCGCCAACAACTACGGCGGCGGCCCGGTTGGCGTGGACACGCTGGGCGCCGCGCTCGGC
The DNA here is from genome assembly GCF_014596085.1 of Azospirillum tabaci. Classification (GTDB taxonomy): domain Bacteria; phylum Pseudomonadota; class Alphaproteobacteria; order Azospirillales; family Azospirillaceae; genus Azospirillum; species Azospirillum tabaci. The sequence continues at coordinate 395,376 of NZ_JACCJY010000002.1, read as the reverse complement.
GAGCAGCGCGACGTGCTGGAGGAGGTGGTGGAGCCCTACCTGATCCAGCAGGGCTTCCTGCAGCGGACCCCGCGCGGGCGCATGCTGACCGACCAGGGCTTCCGCTATCTGGGCCTCAACCCACCCTCGGCGCCGACGCGGCAGTTCGACCTGCTGGACCGGCTGTCGGAGGCCAACCCGGACCCGGAGGACGGCGATGTCTGACGCCGCCCTGGCTCCGCAGCCAAATCTCTCGGGCTGGTTTGACGAGAACGCGCAGCACAGGCTGCGCTTGCGGGTCTACTACGAGGACACGGACGCCGGGGGTCTGGTGTATCACGCCAACTACCTGCGCTTCTTCGAGCGGGCGCGCACCGAGATGCTGCGGCTGGCCGGATTCACCAACGCCGGGCTGGCCGAAAGCGACGGTGTGTCATTTGCGGTACGACGGGCGGAGATCGATTTTGTCGCTCCCGCAAAGCTCGAGGATACGCTTGAAGTGGTGACGCGAATCACCGATACCGGCGGTGCCTCCTTCGCAGTTGCACAACTTGTCCGTCGCGACGGCCGTGACCTCGCGCGGGCGGTGATTCAGCTGGCGATGATCAATTTGACCGGTAACCGGGCCGGACGTCCCGCGCGCCTTCCGGCGCCGGTCCGCGAGGCGCTCTTCGATTTGTACAAAAGGCAGAAGCGAGACTGACTGCGATGGATCTGAATTCCGCCCAGGTGGTCGGGGCCGCGGCGAAGGCTCACGACATCACGATGTGGGGCCTGTTCTGGCAGGCCGACATGATCGTCAAGGTCGTGATGCTGATGCTGCTGGTTGCCTCGGTGTGGTGCTGGGCCATCATCATCGAGAAGCTGATGCGCATCCGCCGCTTGAACGCGCAGGCGGACGCCTTCGAGGAAAGCTTCTGGTCCGGCGGTTCGCTGGACGCGCTGTACGATCGCATCGGCCAGAACCCGACCGATCCGATGTCGGCGACCTTCGCCGCCGGCATGCGCGAATGGCGCCACGCCGCCGACCGCGGCATCGGCTCCATGAAGGGCTCGCTGCAGCAGCGGGTCGAGCGCGTGATGTCGGTGACCATCGGGCGCGAGATGCTGCGCGCCGAACGCTACATGACCTTCCTGGCGTCGGTCGGTTCGACGGCCCCCTTCATCGGCCTGTTCGGCACGGTGTGGGGCATCATGAACTCCTTCACCTCCATCGCCGCGTCGGGCAACACCAGCCTCGCCGTCGTCGCCCCCGGCATCGCCGAGGCGCTGTTCGCCACGGCGCTGGGTCTCGTGGCCGCCATTCCCGCCGTGATCTCGTACAACAAGTTCACCACCGACCTCGGCCGCTACGCCGACCGGCTGGAGACCTTCTCGGGCGAGTTCTCGGCGATCCTGTCGCGCCACCTCGAGGAGCGGGGAGCCGCCTGACATGGGAGCCCAGCTCGCAGGAAAGGGCGGCCACGGACGAGGCCGCCGCCGCGGATACCGCGCGATGGCCGACATCAACATGACGCCCTTCATCGACGTCATGCTCGTGCTGCTGATCGTCTTCATGGTCGCGGCACCGCTGCTGACCGTCGGCGTGCCGGTGGATCTGCCGAAGACCAACGCCGCCCCGCTGGAGGCGCAGAAGGACCCGCTGTTCGTGACCGTCCAGTCCGACGGCCGGGTCTATGTGCAGGAGACGGCGGTGGAGACGGCCAACATGGTGCCGCTGCTGATCGCCGTCACCAACAACAACCCAGACGCCCGCATCCTGGTGCGCGGCGACGCGAAGATCGCCTACGGCAAGATGCTGGAGGTGATGGGCACCATGAGCGCCGCCGGCTTCAAGAAGGTCGGGCTGGTCGCCGAGATGCCCAGCGGGCCGGGCGCCACCGGGCCGCGCGTCGGCGGCTCGGCGCAGCGCTGAGACGCCACGGCGAGTTGAAGGCTGACCCATGCGCAAACCCCTGATCGCCTCGGCAACGCTGCACGTCGCGCTGGTCGCGCTGTTCGTGCTCGGCATGCCGCCCAGCGATCGCAAGCTGGACATCCCCGAGTCCATCCCGATCGAGATCGTGGACATGGGCGAGGTGACCCAGGCCGCGCGCGTCGACAAGGGCGAGCCCAAGCCGTCGGCCCCGAAGCCGCCGGTGCCCGAGGCCAAGCCGAGTCCGCCGGCCCCCGCGCCGCCGGAACCGGCCAGCGAGCCGCCGCCCCCGCCGCCGCCCCGGCCCGAGCCGAAGGTTCCGGAGCCGCCCAAGGTCGCCCAGGTGACGCCGCCCCCGGCGCGCGAACCGCCGCCGCCGCCCCGGCCGACTCCGCCCCCGCCGCCGCCCGATCCGGAGCCGGCGCCGGTGGTCAAGCCGCCCGAGCCCAAGCCGGAACCGAAGCCGCAGCCTCCGAAGCCGGAGCCGAAGAAGCCCGAACCGCCGAAGCCGGAACCGGCCAAACCGGAACCGCCCAAGCCCGAGCCCAAGAAGCCCGAGCCGGCCAAGCCGGAGGCGCCGAAGGCCGAGCCGAAGAAGCCGGAGAAGCCGCCGGAGAAGACCGACGCGCTGGCCGACCTTCTGAAGAACGTTCAGAAGAACGCCCCGGCCAAGCCGGCGGCCTCGGAGAGCAAGGCCGACGCCAAGCCGACCCAGCAGGCCGCCGCGTCGCAGGCGCCCTCAGGGGCCGCCAAGGCGGTGAACGGCCCCGACAAGCCGTTCAAGCCGTCGGGCCGCGCCATCGACGGCATCCGCGGCGCGGTGAGCAAGAACTGGAACTTCGACCCGGGCCGCAAGGACGCCGGGAACATGCAGGTGGAGATCATCGTTGAGCTGGGCCGCGACGGTTCGGTGCTGAACGCGACGATCAACGAGAAGTACCGCTCCCGCTACATGTCGGACGCGGCCTTCCGGGCATCGGCCGACGCCGCGCTGCGCGCGGTGAAGCGGGCCAGCCCCCTGCCCATCAGCGAATTTTCCGGCGACTTCACGCCCGCCCGGTATGAAGAGTGGCGTTACTTCGTGTTCAATTTCGACCCGAGGGACATGTTCTGACGATGACGAAGAAGACGAGGCTCCTGCTGAAGGCCGCCGGTTGCGCCGGCGCCCTGCTGCTCGCCCTCGGCGTCGCGGCGCCCGCCCCGGCCCGCGCCGAGGTGCGAATCGACATCACCAAGGGCGTGGTCGAGCCGCTGCCGATCGCCATCACCAGCTTCGCCGGAGCCGGCGGGCGCGAGGCGCAGGTCGGTTCGGACATCTCCAAGGTGGTCGCCGCCGACCTGGAGCGGTCGGGCCTGTTCCGTCCGCTCGACCCCAAGGGCTTCCTGCAGACCCCGGACCAGCTCCGCTCCGGCGAGCCGCGCTATCAGGACTGGCGCGCCGTCGGCGCCCAGGCGCTGGTCGCCGGCAACACCACCGCCATGGGCGACGGCCGCATGAAGGTCGACTTCCGCCTGTGGGACGTCGCCGCCGGCCAGTACATGCAGGGGCTGAGCTACACCGCGACCGCCGACAGCTGGCGCCGCATCGCCCACATCGTCGCCGACGCCATCTACAAGCGGCTGACCGGCGAGGAGGGCTATTTCGACACGCGCATCGTCTATGTGGCCGAATCCGGCCCGGCCAACGCGCGCAAGAAGCAGCTCGCCATCATGGACCAGGACGGTGAGAACCACCAGTTCCTGACCGACGGCAAGAACCTCGTCCTGACGCCGCGCTTCTCGCCGGCGACCCAGGAAATCACGTACATGTCGTACTTCAACAAGAAGCCGCGCGTGTACCTGTTCAACATCGACAGCGGCCGCCAGGAAGTCCTCGGCGACTTCGTTGGCATGACCTTCGCCCCGCGCTTCTCGCCGGACGGCAACAAGGTCATCATGAGCATGGCGCAGAACGGCAACACCGACATCTACGCCCTGGACCTGCGGACCCGCCGCCAGACCCAGCTCACCGATTCGCCGGGCATCGACACCGGCCCCAGCTATTCGCCGGACGGCCAGCGCATCGTCTTCGAGTCGGACCGCGGCGGCAGCCAGCAGCTCTACATCATGAACGCGGACGGTTCGGGGCCGAAGCGCCTGACCTTCGGGGAGGGCCGCTACGGCACGCCGGTGTGGTCGCCGCGCGGCGACCTGATCGCCTTCACCCGGCAGCGGGGCAGCAACTTCGCGCTTGGCGTGATCCGTCCGGACGGCACCGGCGAGCGCATCCTGACCGAGTCGTTCCACGTCGAAGGCCCAACCTGGGCGCCGAACGGCCGCGTGCTGAGCTTCTTCCGCGACGTTCCGGCCGGGGACGGGCGTGGGCGAAGCGCGAAGCTCTACACGATCGACGTGACCGGGGCAAACGAACGCCGTGTGATCACTCCGCTCGACGGCTCCGATCCCGCATGGTCGCCCTTGATTCCCTAGTGGAGTAGCCCTATTTTGCGCGCGCAAGAACGTCGCTCAAGACGAAGGCCGGAAGTCGGTACTTCCGTCGGGGTCTGGCGGAAGTCGGCGCCGTTCTTCCTCCACAATCCGGTCAAAAACATCTCGTGTCGCTTAGGGGGTCATTAGACATGCGTATCAAGTATCTGAGCCTGATCGCGGCCGTCGCTCTGGTTGCCGCTTGCGAAACCGCTCCGAAGGATGCCGGCAACGCTTCGGGCAATGGCGCCGCCACCCAGTCCAGCATCCGCCCGGGCTCGCAGGAAGACCTGGTCGTCAACGTCGGCGACCGCGTGTTCTTCGGTCTCGACCGCTACGACCTGGCTCCGGAGGCTCGCGCCACCCTGGACCGTCAGTCTTCCTGGCTGAAGCAGTACCCGAACGTCACCGTGACCATCGAAGGCCACGCTGACGAGCGCGGCACCCGCGAGTACAACCTCGCCCTGGGTGAGCGTCGCGCCAACTCGGTGAAGAACTACCTCGTCGCCGGCGGCATCAACGCCTCGCGCGTCAAGGTCATCTCCTACGGCAAGGAGAAGCCGGCGGTCCTCGGCTCGAACGAGGCCTCCTGGGCGCAGAACCGCCGTGGCGTGACCGTCGTCGACTAACGACGGCGCCCGTCCGGGTTCCAGGGAAAACGCCGCTCCGGAGCGATCCGGGGCGGCGTTTTTCTTTGGGGTAGGGGAATTGCTGAAATTGGCGAGCCTTGCCCCCTCCCTAATCCTCCCCCGCTCTCGGCGGACCGAAGGTCCGCCTGCCGCGTCAGCGCGAACCTTTGGTTTGCGCGAGAGCTTCGCAGGGGAAGGGAGTGCTGCCGCTTAGCAGAAGGCACCCTCTCCCGCGACAGCGGGGGAGGGCCGGGGTCGGGGTAAGGCCCAATGCGCGCCCAAACGCAGAACGCAAAAAGCCACGCAAGCCGGACAACGGCTGCGCTTCAGCATTTGCAAGGAAACAACAAGGAGGGGGAATGGTGCTGCCAGAGAGGATTGAACTCTCGACCTCTCCCTTACCAAGGGAGTGCTCTACCACTGAGCTACGGCAGCGCCGGGACGGTGTTGCAGGCCGGGAAGAACTTGCGGCCAACCGTCGAAGTGGCGCGGGTTATGCCACAGGCTCTGCGCCGATGCAAGCGGGGAAGCACCTTATCCGCAAAGAAAAATGGGCGGGGAAATCCCCCGCCCATGGTCACGCCCGTTTCCGTGCTGGTCAGTTGGCGCCGCCCTGGTTCAGCGCCCCGGCTTCGCTCCCCGCCGCGGCGTTGAAGGCGCTCGGCGGCGGCAGGACCGCCTCGGCGCGGAAATCTGGGACGATGTTGGACAGGATCGTCATCACCCGCTCCGCATCCCCGGCCCGCGCCGCCGTTTCCAGTTCGCCCAGCGCGCGGTTGATGAGGGCGTAGTCGATCACCCGCGGGGAGGCCAGGAACACACCGTCGGCCTCCGTGCGCGACGGTGCCTCCGCCGAGGTCAGGATCTCCTCGAACAGCTTCTCGCCGGGGCGCAGGCCGGTGAACTCGATTTTGATGTCCTCGCCCGGACGATAGCCGGCCAACCGGATCATCTGCCGTGCGAGATCGACGATCTTCACCGGCTCGCCCATGTCGAGCACCAGCACCTTGCCGCGCTCCTCCGCGCGGGCGACGCCGTGGGCCGACGCCTGGAGCACCAGTTCCACCGCCTCGCGCACCGTCATGAAATAGCGGCGCATGTCGGGGTGGGTGACGGTCAGCGGGCCGCCTTTGGCGAGCTGGCGAGTGAACAGCGGCACCACCGACCCGCTGGAGCCCAGCACGTTGCCGAAGCGGACCGTCATGTAGCGGGTCGCCGTCTCGCCGCCGTCGCGCGGCGGCAGCATGTCGAGCGCCTGGCAGTAGCATTCGGCGAAGCGCTTGGTGGCGCCCATCACGCTGGTCGGGCGGATCGCCTTGTCGGTGGACACCAGGACCATCGCCTGGCAGCCACCCGCCCGCGCCGCGTCGGCGACGTTGCGGGTGCCGATGACGTTGGTCAGCGCACCTTCGGCCGGGTTGGCCTCGACCAGCGGCACATGCTTCAGCGCGGCGGCGTGGAAGACCATGTGAGGGCGCTGCGCCTGGAACAGGCGGAAGATGCGGTCGCGGTCACGCACGTCGGCGATCACCGCCTGGAGCGCCAGGGCGGGGAAGCGCTCCCGCATCTCCATCTCGATGGTGTAGAGGTTGAACTCCCCGGCGTCAACGAGGGTCAGCGTCTCCGGTTCGAGGGCGGCGATCTGGCGGACCAGCTCGCTGCCGATGGTGCCGCCCGCCCCGGTGACGACGACGCGGCGCCCGGTCACCAAGCTGGCAATGGCGCCGCGGTCGAGAACCGATTGGGGACGGCCCAGCAGGTCCTCCAGCGCGATCGGGCGCACCTCGATCTTGCCTTCGCCCAGCGCCGACTTGAACTCGGTCAGGCTGGGCAACCGGGCCATGGACAGGCCGAGGGACTCCGCCTGCTCCAGCAGGTCGCGCAGGACGGTGCCGGTCACATCGGCCTGGCCCTTGGCGACGATCAGCCGCTGCGGGCGGTCGCCGCGCTGCGCCAACTCCTCCACCACACGGGGCAGATCGTCGGGGCCGCCCAGCACCGGCACGCCGCGGATGGCGTGGCCGATGCGCCGGTTCTTGTCGTCGAGCAGGCCGACGACGCGGTAGGCGGCGCCGGCGTTCTGGTCCAGCGAGCGGATGAACAGCTCCGCCGCGTCGCTGACGCCCAGCAGAAGCACAGGGATGCGCGGCACCCCCGTCGAATCCCGGTCATGCAGGCCCAGCCGGCGGTCCTTCACGAGGCGGTAGGCGAAGCGCGGGCCGCCCAGCAGGACGAGCTGCACGAACCACAGGATCACCGGCAGGGAGCGCGGCAGGGATTCCAGCCGCGTCAGCAGGAACATGACCGCGACGAAGCACAGCACGACCATCGTGACCGCGCGCAGGAGCTGGGCCAGGTCGGGCACCGAGGCGTAGCGCCAGATGCCGCGGTACAGCCCGGAGAAGCGGAACGCCACCGCGCCGATCAGCACCAGAATGGGCAGCCCCGTCAGCAGCGGGTCTCTGTATTCGTTGAACGCCTGCTGGCCCACGCGCAGATACAGCGCCACAACCAGGGAAACGGCCGTCATCGTCAGGTCGTGCAGGTAGACGAGTGACGCCCGCGGGGACAGGATGCGCATGCGCTTTACCTTGGAATATCGCTTTGCCGGGGGCTGTTCCCTTTCGGGCAACCCTCGGACCATGATGGCCGTTCAGCCGCGCACAGCATTGAACCATTCGGCGGTCAGGCGCAAGCCGTACGCGGGATAACAGGGCGGGCGCCAGTTCAGCGCCCGGCGGATGGCCCCGTCGTCGATCACCAGCGAGCCGGCGACGCGGTCCAGCATCGCCTCGCGCCGGGCCAGCCGCGCGGCGAGCGCCAGCACGGAGGGCGGGACGGGCAGAAGGCGCGCGGGCTTGCCCAGCGCCTCCGCGATGGCGCGCACCAGCTCCGCCGTCGACATCGGGCGCCCGTCATGGACCAGGAACCGCCCGCCCGCCGCCTGCGGGTGGGTCAGGCATTCCTGGATGGCGTCGGCGAGATTGCCCACGAAGATCAGGCTGCGCCGGTTCTCCAGGGCGCCCAGCGGCAGGGGGATGCCGCGGTCCACCGCCTGCATCAGCCGCAGGAAATTGCCGCCCACGCCAGGGCCATAGACCAGTGGCGGACGGATCACCACGACCTCCAGCCCGGTGCGGGTGGAAATCTCGGCCAGAGCCCGCTCCGCCTCCAGCTTGGAGATGCCATAGGGGGAGTGCGGGTCGGGCTCCGTCTCCTCGCTCAGCTCGTCCGGGCGGCTCTCGTCGGCCAGCGCCTTGACGCTGCTGAGATAGACCATGCGCTTGACGCCGGCCGCCGCGGCGGCCTCGGCCAGCACGCGGGTGCCGGCGGTGTTGACGCGGCGGAAGGCGGCCAGCGGGTCGGACTCGCGGTCGCGCATGACATGGACGCGGGCGGCCAGATGGACCACCGCGTCCATGCCCTGGAGCGCGTTGCCCCAGGCGGTGGAGGGGCCGATGTCGCCGATGGTGACGGTCTCCGCCGCCTGCGGAACCGCGACGTCAGGGCGGCCATCTCCCTTTTGGCGGACCACGGCGCGCACGCTGTGCCCACGCGCCACCAGCAGAGGGATGACCGTCCGCGCGACGAAGCCGGTGGCCCCGGTGACCAGGACGCGCATCACGCCGCCGCCCGCACGGGCCGCGCCAGCAGGGCCAGCAGCAGCACGACCGCCGCGGCGCCCGCCGGGAGCACCACCCAACCGAGCGCCAGCGACGCCACGGCCAGCAGCAGCAGCGCGGCGTTCAGCGCCAGGACCAGCCGCACCACCTGCGCGTGGTTGCGTCCGCGCTGGGTGGCCTTCTGATAGAAATGCTCGCGGTGGGCCTGCCAGACCTTCTTGCCCTCGGCCAGACGGCGCAGCAGGGTGACGGTGGCGTCGGCCAGGAAATAGGCAGGGATCAGCAGGGCGGCGACCCACAGCCCCGACGCCGCCAGGGCCAGCAGCAGCCAGCCCAGCGTGAAGCCCAGCGGCACGCTCCCGACATCGCCCATGAAGAGTTTGGCGGGGTGCCAGTTCCACATCAGGAAGCCCAGCGCCGCCCCCGCCGCGGCCAAGCCGTAGAGGGCCAACGCCGGGTCGAGCGCACCGAACGCGGCGACCAGCGCCAGCCCGGCGCCGATGGACGCCGCCTCGCCGCCGGCCAGCCCATCAATGCCGTCCATGAAGTTGAACAGGTTGACGAACCACAGCCAGCCGACCGCGGCCACCAGCCGGTCCGCCCAGAAGGGCAGCAGCCCCTGGAAAACCAGCCCCTCGCCGGGAAGCGCGCCCCCGGGAAGAGCGATCAGCCCGGCGACCACCGCGGCGATCTGGGCGAGGAAGCGCGGCGCCGGACCCAGCCCGCGCCGGTCGTCCATCCAGGAGACGGCCATCAGCGCCACCGCCCCGACGAGGATCGGCAACGCCCGCAGCGGATCGTCCGCCGTCGCGGCGATGACCGCCCAGGCGGGCAGCAGGGTCAGCATCACGCCCCAACCGCCGCCGCGCGGCGTCGGGATGGAATGGCTGGAGCGGTCGTTCGGGTGATCGAGGATCGCCTTGCGCCGCAAATAGGCGAGCACCCGCCCGGTGAGCAGCCAGGACAGCGCGAAACTGCCGCACAAAGCGAGAAGCGGGGCCAATGGGCCGGTCATGACGCCTCCGCGACCGGGTCCGTGCCGGGCTGGGCCGAGGCCAGCAGGCGGCGGTACAGCTCGACCGTCTTGGCGCCCACCCGGTCGGCCGCCATGTCGGATTCGACCAGCCGCCGGCTGGCCGCGCCGAACCGCCGCCGCAGGGCGGCGTCGCGCACCAGGACCTCCAGCGCGTCGGCCAGGGCCGCCACGTCGCCGGGTGGGACCAGCAGGGCGTTCTCGCCCGCGCGCGCCACCTCGCGGCAGCCCGGCACGTCGGTGGCGACGATGGCCCGCCCGCAGGCCGCGGCCTCCAGCAGGCTTTTCGGCAACCCTTCGCCGCCCAGCGTCGGCAGCACGGCGACGTGGCAGCGTCGCCACAGATCGCGGATGTCGTCCAGATGGCCCGCCAGCTCGACGTTCGGGCGGGCGGCCCAGCCATCGAGAACCGGCTGCGGGAAGGAGGTGGGGTTCGCCGGGTCGGGTTGGCCGGCCAGGATCAGCCGCACGTCCAGCCCCCTCTCCAGCAGACGGCCGTGCGCCTCGACCAGCCGGTCCATGCCCTTGTTGGCGAGCAGGCGGGCGGCGCAGCCGATCGTCACCGGCGGCTCCGGCGGTTCGGGCAGGACGGCGTGGTGCGCCGTGTCGATGCCCGAACCGCGGATGATGCAGGTCTTGTCCGGGGTGAGCAGACGCTGCTCCAGCAGGGTCCGGCGGTCGTCCTCGTTCTGCAGGATGGTGACGCTGTTGGGACGGCGCAGCATGCAGCCCAGGACCGGCTTCGCCAGCAGCCCGGCCAGCCGCGCCTTGGCGCCGCCGGTGCCGAGAAACATCGTGCCGAGCCCGGCCAGGGCGTTCACCACGGCGGGAACACCGGCTTGCCACGCCGCCAGCCCGCCCAGGACGACCGGTTTCACCGCCACGTGATGGACGATGTCCGGCGCTTCCCGGCGATACAGGGCGGCGATCTCCGCCACGTCGGACAGGGCGCCCACCGGGTTGACGCTGCGCCGTTGCCAGGACAGCGGCAGCACGCGGAAGCCCTCGGCGGCGATGCGGTCGCCATGCCGGTCGATCCGGGCGGCCACTGCGACGTCGAAGCCGGAGTCGCGCGCGGCGCGGGCCATCGGCAGCCGATGCGACCAGAAATACCAGTCCTCGGTGACGAGGTAGATCAGCTTTGGTTTCACGGACACGGTGCGGGTCTCGGACGGGCGGGGCGGAACGGCGGAACTCAGGCGAGGCCGTGGTAGCGCTTGTACCACGCGATGAAGCGGGGCAGGCCGGTCTCGATGGAGGTGGTCGGCTCATAGCCGAGATCGCGGCGGCTCGCCTCGATGTCGGCGGAGGTTTCCGGCACGTCCCCGGCCTGCATCGGCTCCATGGTCATGTTGGCCTTGCGCCCCAACGCCTCCTCGATGATGCCGATGAAGCGCATCAGATCCTCGGTCCGGTTGTTGCCGAGGTTGTAAACGGCGTGCGGCGCCCCATTGGCGTCGGGAGCCGCCGGGCGGTCCAACGCCGCCAGCACGCCCGCCGCGATGTCTTCGACGAAGGTGAAGTCGCGCTTCATCCGCCCCTCGTTGAAGACGCGGATCGGGCGGCCCGCCATGATGGCGTCGGCGAACAGGTAGGCGGCCATGTCCGGACGGCCCCAGGGCCCGTACACGGTGAAGAAGCGCAGGCCCGTCGCCGGCATCTTGTAGAGATGGCAATAGGCATAAGTCATCATCTCCGCCGCCTTCTTGGTGGCGGCGTAGATGGACATCGGGGAGTCGACACGGTCCTCCACCGAAAAGGGCATCTTCTTGTTGGCGCCGTAGACGGAGGAGGTGGAGGCGTAGACGAAATGCTTCAGCTTCGGCATGCGCCGGGCGGCTTCCAGCATCGCCACCTGCCCGGTGACGTTGGCGTCCACATAGGCGTAGGGGTTCTCCAGCGAGTAGCGCACCCCGGCCTGGGCAGCCAGATGCACGACGCCGGTCGCCGCCGCGAAGTCGGGGGCCAGCGCCTCGACCACCGCGCGGTCGGACACGTCGGCCTTGACGAAGCGGAAGCCGGGCCGGTCGGCGAGGCGGGCCAGCCGCGCCTCCTTCAGCGCCACGGAATAGTAGTCGTTGAGGTTGTCGATCCCCAACACCGTCTCGCCGCGATCCAGCAGCGCCGCCGCGACGTGCGAGCCGATGAAACCGGCCGCGCCGGTGACCACGATCGTCATATCCACCACCCCTGACAGGCGCGCGCCGGCCAGCCCCCTGCTCGGGCCGTCACGCGCGCGTCAACAGCTCGTCTTATGCCCGACCCGGTGACCGGATGCCAGTCCGCAAAAATCCTCCACCGCTTGACAGCCGCCGGGCGCACCCGATCTACTGCCGCAACCTTAATCACGTTGCCGAGCCGGACATCCATGCCGCCGAAGAAGAATCCCGCGAACCTCAACCCGCTGCAGCTCAAGACGCTGACCCTCCTTCAGGAACTCGCCCGTCTGGAGCAGAAGCCGGTCGAGGGCGAGGAGGGGGCCTTCCAGGTCACCAACCTGCCGCACGCCCATGGCAACCACTTTCATCTGGGCAGCGCGGTCGTCGCCTCCCGCGACGCCACCGGCCTGACCAACGAGGCCGTCTGGACCATCCTCGAGCGCAAGGGCATGCTGCGCCGCGATGCCGGTTACGGGGTCGTGACCGCCGAGGGCATGGCCTACGAGACCGGTCTGCGCGACAGCATCCTGCATCGGTCCGACCACTAAGGGCGAGGGCACGCGCCGTGTGCGGCATCTGCGGCTTCCTGGCCGGCCCGGGCTTCGAGTCCGGGCTTGAGGCCACAGCACGGCGCATGGCCGACACCATCGCGCACCGCGGTCCCGACGGGGACGGCGTGTGGGCCGATGGGGAGGCCGGGATCGCGCTCGGCCACCGGCGGCTCGCCATCGTGGAACTGTCGCCGCTGGGCCGCCAGCCGATGGAATCGGCGGACGGGCGCTGGGTGATCGCCTACAACGGCGAAATCTACAATTTCCAGGACCTGCGGGCGGAACTCGAAGCCGCCGGCCACCAATTCCGCGGCCATTCGGACACGGAGGTGCTGCTGGAGGGCTGCGCCGCCTGGGGCGTCGAGCGCACCGTGCGGCGGCTGGTCGGCATCTTCGCCTTCGCCCTGTGGGACCGCCGCGAGCGCACGCTCTTTCTGGTGCGCGACCATCTGGGGGTGAAGCCGCTCTACTGGGCGCGGATGGGCGAAGCGCTGCTGTTCGGCTCCCAACCCAAGGCGTTGCGCGCCCATCCCGCCTTCGCGGCGGAGGTCGACCGCGACGCGCTGTCCGCCTATCTGCGCTTCAGCTACGTCCCGGCGCCGCACAGCATTTACCAGGGCGTCCGCAAGCTGGAGCCGGGCAGCATCCTGACCGTCCGTCCGGGGCGCGAACCCGAGCGCACCGTCTATTGGGACGCCGGCGCTGCGGCGCGGGCCGGCATCGCCGACCGGCTGTCGCTGTCCGACGACGACGCGACGGACGCGCTGGAATCGCTGCTCAAGGACGCGGTCGGTCGGCAGATGATGGCCGACGTGCCGCTGGGCGCCTTCCTGTCCGGCGGGATCGACAGCTCCACCGTCGTCGCGCTGATGCAGGCGCAGAGCGCGCGGCCCGTGCGCACCTTCACCATCGGTTTCGGCGAGGATGGCTACGACGAGGCGGTGCACGCCCGCGCCGTCGCCGCCCATCTCGGCACCGAGCACACCGAGCTTCGGGTGGAGGCCCGCCACGCGCTGGAGGTCATCCCCAAGCTGGCCGACTGGTACGACGAGCCCTTCGCCGACAGCTCGCAGATTCCGACGCTGCTGGTGTCGGAGATGACCCGGCGTTCCGTGACCGTGGCCCTGTCCGGCGACGGCGGGGACGAGCTGTTCGCCGGCTACAACCGCTACCTCACGGCGCCGGCTTTGTGGCGGCGCATGGCGCCTTTGCCCGCCGGGCTGCGGCGCGGCGCGGCCGGGCTGATCCGCGCCGTCCGTCCCGCCGGCTGGGACGCGCTGGCCGGGCTGATCCCCGAGGGGCGCCGCCCGCGCCAGACCGGCGACAAGCTGCACAAGCTCGCCGGCGTGCTGGACGCCGCCGGGCCGGACGCCATCTACCGCCGTCTGGTCAGCCAATGGCAGGCCCCCGACGCGCTGGTCCGTGGCGGGCGGGAGCCGCACGAACCGGCCTGGGACGACGGGCTGGCGGCGGGCATCCCCAATTTCGTCGAGCGCATGCAGCATCTCGACAGCGTCACCTACCTGCCGGACGACATCCTGGCGAAGGTGGACCGCGCCAGCATGGGCGTGTCGCTGGAGGCGCGCGTGCCGCTGCTCGACCATCGGGTGGTGGAGTTCGCCTGGCGCGTGCCGCAAGCGCAGAAGCTGCGCGACGGCAAGGGCAAGTGGCTGCTGCGCCAAGTGCTCTACCGCCATGTCCCGCCGGCCCTGGTGGAGCGGCCCAAGGCCGGCTTCGCCATCCCGCTGGACGGCTGGCTGCGCGGCCCGCTGCGCGACTGGGCGGAGGATTTGCTGGACGAGGGGCGGCTGCGCCGGGAAGGCTTCTTCGACCCCGCGCCGATCCGCGCCTGTTGGGCGGAGCATCTGGCCGGGACCCGCAACAACCAGCACCGGCTCTGGAACGTGCTGATGTTCCAGGACTGGAACCGCCGCTGGGGCAGCGCCGCCGCCCCGGCCCCGCTTGCCGCGAGCGCCGCATGACCACGGAAGATCAGACCAAGAGTCCCGCCGCCATCCAGCCGAAGAAGGACGACAAGCAGGACCGGCTCGCCGCCCGCCTGCGCGAGAACCTGCGCAAGCGCAAGGAGCAGGCGCGCGGGCGGGAGAAGGACGGCCAGCCGGGCTGACCGTCACAAGGCCGGTGACGCATTTGCCGCATCGGTTCGGCGTTGGTCACACGGTATCGTTGCCGCCGATCTGGAACGGGGCAGGGCAGGGCCATGGCGGTTGAGTTGGCGCGGACGCGCCTGTGGGGCTATGGCTGCATCGTCGCCTCCGCGCTGCTGTTCGGCGTGGCCGGGACGGCGGCGAAGATGATGTTCGTCGCCTCCATGCCGCCGCTGGTCATGATCGCGGTGCGCGCCATGGTGTCCGCCGCCGTGCTGGCTCTGATCATGCTGACCCTCGGCCGGCCGATCCGGGTGCGGCGGGCGGATCTGCCGTTCCTGGCGGAACTGGCCGTCTGGCTGACGCTGGTCAACCTGACCTTCTTCTACGCCATCGCCCTGACCAACGTGGCGCTGGCCCTGATGCTGGAATACACCGCGCCCATGCTGATCGTGGCCGCCGGGCTGGTGCTGGGCACCCATCGGATGAACCGGGCGGTCGCGCTCATTCTGGCGGGCAACGCCGCCGGCTGCTTCCTGCTGGTCGGCGCCTATGATCCGGCCCTGTGGTCGGGGAACGCGCTGGGGGCGGCGGTGGGCATGCTCAGCGCCGTGTGCTTCGCCGCCTACAACGTCCGCTGCGCCCACGGGCATCGCAGGGGGCTGAACAGCTGGTCGATGACCTTCTGGCCCTTCTTCCTGTCGGCGCTGTTCTGGCTGCTCGCCACTCCAGCTATTGATTACGCGGCGGTCGAGGTGACCTGGGAGACGGTCGGTTTCGTCCTGTTCATCGGGGTGTTCGGCACGGTGGCGCCCTACTGGCTCTATCTGGAGGGTCTGAAGACCATCGAGCCGTTCCCGGCGACGGTGATCGGCATGCTCGATCCCGTTTTCGCCGGGGTGACGGCCTTCCTGCTGCTGGGAGAGCGCTTCGAGCCGCCCCAACTCGCCGGAATGGCGGTGGTCTGCGCGGTGATCGTCTTCCTGAAGCGCAACGAGTCCGCCGTGCAGGCTATTCCCCGTCCCGCCGCAGAGCCTTCCTGAGCCAGACCTGCGTGTGCCCCGGCGGATAGCCCTCCATCTCCGCCCACACCTCGTAGCCCTGCTTGCGGTAGAAGCCCGGCGCCTGGAAATCGTAGGTGTAGAGGCGCGACCAGCGGCAGCCGCGTTTCACCGCCTCCTCCTCCGCGGCGGCGAGCAGGCGGGCGCCGAGCCCGCTGCCGCGTCGGCTGTCATGGACCCACAGATAGTCCACATACAGCCACTCCCAGTTGGTGTAGCCGGTCAGCCCGGCCATCAGCGCCCCGTCCGCATCGCGGACGGTCGCCAGGATGTCCCGCAGGTCGTAGGGGGCGGTGAAGCGCTCGTTGAAGGCGCGCAGCTCCCCGTGGATCTGCTTCACCTCGTCCGGGTCGAGCCGCCCGGAGAGGGAGAGGGTCAGGCCGGCCGCCATGCTGTCCTGTGCGCTGCCCTGGGCGCTGTCCTGTGTCACGCAATCGGTCCTTTCCTGTGCAACGGGAGAAGGGCTTCCATGAAAAAAGCCTCAATTCCATCCCTTGAGCGCGCCCGCATGCTCCGCTACAACGCCTGACAGATTCAATCCCCGTATGACCCGAGACGTCCGCCGACGATGGGCCTGTCGCCGGACCCTCGGACCCGCAAGATGGCCTAATCCGCCGGGCTTCGGCCTTTTCGACAGCATCTGACCGGACAAGACAGCTTCATGGACAAGATCCGCATCCGCGGCGGCAAGCCCCTTCACGGGTCGATCACGGTCGGGGGCGCCAAGAACGCGGCGCTGCCCCTGATGACCGCGGCGCTCCTCACCGACGGGACGCTGACGCTCACCAACCTGCCGATCCTCGCGGACATCAACACGCTGTGCAACCTGCTGCTCCAGCACGGCGTCGCGATCCACATGGCCGGGGCGGGCGGGGATTGCGCCGGCCGCGTGGTGGAGTTCACCGCCCGCGACATCACCAACACCACGGCCCCCTACGACCTCGTCCGCAAGATGCGGGCGAGCGTCCTGGTGCTCGGCCCGCTGCTCGCCCGCTGCGGCGAGGCCAAGGTGTCGCTGCCCGGTGGCTGCGCCATCGGCGCGCGCCCGGTGGACCTGCACATCAAAGGCCTGGAGGCCATGGGGGCGGACATCCGCATCGAGGGCGGCTACATCGTCGCCAAGGCGCCGCAGGGCGGTTTGCGTGGTGCCGAGTATGTCTTCCCCAAGGTGTCGGTGGGCGCCACCGAGAACCTGCTGATGGCCGCCACGCTGGCCCGCGGCACCACCGTCCTGGTCAACGCCGCCCGCGAGCCGGAGGTCACCGACCTCGCCGAATGCCTCGTCAAGATGGGCGCCAAGATCACCGGCATCGGCACCGACCGGCTGACCATCGTCGGCGTGGACCGGCTGAACGGCGCCCGCCACATGGTGGTGCCGGACCGCATCGAGACCGGCACCTACGCCATGGCGGCGGCGATGACCGGCGGCACGCTGGACATCCTGAACACCCGCATGGACCTGATCAAGGCGGCGGTGACCGCCCTGGTCCCGGCGGGCGTGGAGTTCACCGAGATCGAGACCAATGGCCAGACGGGGATTCGCGTCTCCCGCGCCAACGGCGAGCTGGTCGGCGTGGACGTGATGACCGAGCCCTATCCCGGCTTCCCCACCGACCTTCAGGCCCAGATGATGGCCCTGATGTGCACGGCCAGGGGTGCCGGCATGATCACCGAGACCATATTTGAGAATCGGTTCATGCACGCGCCCGAGCTGACCCGCATGGGAGCCCGCATCACGGTGCACGGTTCCTCCGCCCTCGTCCGGGGTGTGGAGCGTTTGACCGGCGCGCCCGTTATGGCGACGGATCTCCGCGCGTCGGTGTCGTTGGTCCTGGCCGGTCTTGCGGCGGAAGGGGAGACGACGGTCAACCGCGTCTACCACCTCGACCGCGGCTACGAGCGGCTGGAGGACAAGCTGGCGGCCTGCGGCGCGGACATCGAACGCATCCGGGCGGAGGACGACTGACGGCGTCCTGCGCCCGCTCAGCCGTCCACAGCGAAGGGAAGCTCATGACCGCCACGCCGATCCGCCTGCGCGCCCAGGATGCCGAGGATCTGAAAGTCGTCTCCGCCTGTCTGCAGGACGCCATCCTGCCGATCGGCGACATGTGCTTCCTGCCCGAAGAGGCGCGCTTCGTGCTGGTGGCCAACCGCTTCAAGTGGGAAACGGCCGATAGGCGGCGTCCCGGCCCCACCGCCGACGACGACGACCTCACGCCCTTCGAGCGCGTCAACTGCGGCGTGCGTATCGAAGGGGTGAAGGCCGTGAAGCTCCGCGGCCTCGACCTGAGGGACCGCGCGCAGATCCTGGAACTGCTCTCCGTCGAGGCGGCGGAGGGTGCCCTGATCCTGAATTTTGCCGGCGGCGCCTGCATCCGGCTGGAAAGCCCGTCCTGGACCTGCTTCGTCGAGGATCTGGGGGAACCCTGGCCGACCGGCTGCAAGCCCTGCCATCCATTGGAAGACGAACAATAATCGGGAGACCGCCATGAAGGCGCGGGTGAAGTGGGTTGACGGCAGGATGTTCGTCGGCGAGTCCGGCAGCGGCCACGCCGTGGTCATGGACGGCGCGCCGGAGGCGGGCGGGCGCAACCTGGGCATCCGTCCCATGGAGATGCTGCTGATTGGGATGGGCGGCTGCACCGGCTTCGACGTGGTGATGATCCTGGAGAAGGGCCGTCAGGCCATCACCGACTGCGTGGCCGAGATCGAGGCCGAGCGTGCCGAGACCGACCCCAAGGTCTTCACCAGGATCCACGTCCACTTCGTGGTCACCGGGCGCGGCCTGGACCCGGCGAAGGTCGAGCGCGCCATCGCCCTCTCGGCGGAGAAATACTGCTCCGCTTCCATCATGCTGGGCGCCACCGCCGCGATCACCCACGATTTCGAGATCGTCGAGGCGCCGTAGGCGTAACGGCGGCGGAACCGGCGGGCTCCGGGCGGGTTGGGACAGCGTCGATGCTCGTCCCAGCCCACGGAGCCCTGCCGCCATGCCCACTTCCCCCGTTGCCAGCCGGAACCGGCCCGTCGTTGTCGTCACCGGAGCGTCCGCAGGGGTCGGACGGGCGACGGCGCTCGCCTTCGCGCGGGAGTGGGGTGCTGCGGTTGGGCTGATCGCCCGCTCCCGTGACGCGCTGCAGGATGTGGCGGCGGAGATCGAGCGGCTCGGCGGGACGGCGTTGGTGCTGCCCGCCGACGTGGCCGACGCCGACGCGGTGGAAGCCGCCGCGGAGCAGGCCGAGCGGGCGCTGGGTCCCATCGACGTCTGGGTCAACAACGCCATGGTGACGGTGTTCGGGCGCATCCGCGACCTGACGCCCGAGGAAATCCGGCGGGTGACCGAGGTGACCTATCTCGGCTCCGTCCACGGCACCATGGCGGCGCTGCGCCGCATGCTGCCGCGCGACCGCGGCCTCATCCTTCAGGTCGGGTCGGCGCTGGCCTACCGCTCCATCCCGCTCCAGGCCGCCTATTGCGGCGCCAAGAGCGCCATCCGCGGCTTCATCGACAGCCTGCGCTCGGAACTGATCCATGACGGCAGCCGCCTGCGGGTGACCATGGTCCATCTGCCCGCCGTCAACACGCCGCAATTCGACTGGGCGCGCAGCCACATGCCGCGCCGGGCGAAGCCGGTCGGCGCCATCTTCGACCCGGACGACATCGGACGCGCCATCGTCCAGGCCGCGGCGGACCCCAAGCGGGAGCACTGGCTGGGCTTCACCACCGCCGAGGCGATCCTCGGAACGCAGGCGCTTCCCGCCTATGCCGATTACCGGGTGGCCTTCACCGCCTTCGAAGGGCAGGAGACGGAGGAAACGGAAGCGCTCGGTCGGCCCGACAACCTGTTCGAGCCGGTGCCCGGCGTGCACCGCACGCACGGGCGCTTCACCGGGCAGGAGGAGCGCCTGTCGCTGAGCACCACGGGAACCGCGGCGCGCGGCTTCGCGTTCCTCGCCGGCCTCGCGGTGGTTGGGGGAATCGGCTACGCCGCGCGGGCGGCCCTGCAAAGGGAGCGCGCCTGACGGCGGGCCACCAACGGCGGATCAGGGCGTGATCAGCTTCAGCCCCAGGATGCCCGCCACGATCAGCGCGATGCAGCCGAGCCGCAGGATGTCGGCGGATTCCCCATAGAGCCAGATGCCCAGGACGACGGTGCCGACCGTCCCGATGCCGGTCCAAACGGCGTAGGCGGTGCCGAGCGGCAGCGATTTCAGCGCCATCCCCAGCAGGGCGAGGCTGATGACCATCGACGCAACGGTCAGGGCGGTGGGAATGGGACGGGTGAAACCCTCCGTCTGCTTCAGGCCGACGGCCCAGCCGATTTCGAAGAGGCCGGCAAAGAACAGGATGACCCAGGACACGGAACACCTCCGGTGGATTGGAGGCAGGGTCGTCCCCGCCGAACTCCCCACTCCCGACGTGGGTGTCCCATGGTTGGGTGTGCCATGGTCGGGCGTGCCGTGGTGAGGTCGTCCTCACGGGAGAGGCGACCGGGATATGGGCATGCGGGTGGTCCGGTCAAGCCCCGTCCCAGCGATGGCCGCTGTCCGTCTCGCAGAGCACCGCGACCTCGCGGCGGGGGCAGCGGCGGTCGTCCAGGGGCAGGACTGCGAGGCTGGGCTCGGGGCGCTTGCGGGTGGCCGGCTGGGGAGCGGGAAGGGGCTGAAGGCGGGTTGCGATACGGTGGGTCATGGCGGTCACCAGGGCAGGAGGGTCGACCACCCCACTCTAGCCATGGTGCCCTTGCCGCGCTGTGGCGGGCCTCACAGGGCGTGTCCGGCCCTCTTGCGCTCCGCCGCGTCCATGGGCAGGAACAGGCGGCAGGTCAGGACCGGACCGATCTCGTAGCCGTTCACGCGCGGGAAGCGCTGGGCGACGCGGTCCAGCGCCTCCTTCTGGTTGGCGGCGACGATCAGGTAGGTGCGCCCGTCGCGCCAGGAGGCGGCCATGGCGGCGCTGGTGTAGAGCGCGTCCGGGGCGCGGCGCACCGCCACCTCCCAGATGGTTCCGGGGCGGGCCTCCAGCCGGTCGAAGACGTGGAAGAGTTCCATCGGTGCCTGTTGGGCCGCATCGAGCTGCCGCTCCAGCGCTTCGGCCTGCCGCTTCGCCTCGGCCAGAGCCTCCTCTAGGCCCCCCAGTGTTCCGCGCGTCGTCTCCAGCGTTTTCCGGGCCTCCTGGACGCGCTGCTCCATGGTCCGGATGTCCTTTTCGGCGGTGGCGATCTCGTCGCGCGCCGCGCGGACGCGGCGTTCGCCCATCCGGTTCACCAGCACGCTGGCCGCCAGCAGCAGCAGCGCCGCGTAGAGGAGGATCGCCGTCATGGGGAGACCGGCCGCGCGCCCTCGTTGGCCCCGCTTGCGGCCGGGATCAACGGGATCGTCTCGGGCCGCGAGAACAGGACCCCGTTGCGCGTGCTGAAGGCGCGCTGCAGCATCGCCGCCGCGGCGTCCGGCGTGTCGGCCCAGACGCGGGCGATGTTCCGGCGCTCCCAGATCGCCCGAGCGAACAGCATGCGCCGGGGATCGAGCCGGGCGAATTCCGGGACGGTGCGCAACTCGCTCTCATAGCGCTGGGCGCCGCTCTGGGCGTCGCCGACCTCGTGCACCAGGGCGATCTTGGACGCCTTCACCGACGCGATCAGGCCAGTCAGGCGTCCCCGCTCGGCGGTCAGCCGGTCGAGGGCCTCCTGCCGGACGGCGCTCTCGGCCTGGGCGTCCTCGATCCGGCGGCCGAGTGCGGCGAGGTCGACGGCCTGGGCATCCAGCTTCCGCCGCACCAACGCCTTGCGGCTGGCGGTGGTGGTGAGGCGCGATGCCTCATAGACCACGGAAAGGCCGAGAGCGCCCACGCACAGGACCAGCACGGCGAGGACGAAGATGTCCATGTTCATCGCGTCACCATCCGAACCATCAGCGCCCGCCCGGAGTGCCGGAGGCGTTCATCACCCCGGCCAGGGGGGGCGCCAGCTGTCCGGCCGGTGGCGCGGACAGGGACTGTCCGGAACGCCGCGCGGCTTCGAACAGGTCCCGCAGCCCGCGGTCGGAGCCGTGCGCCGTGCTGCCGCCGAGCACCGGTAAGCCCGAAGCGCCGCCATCCGTCTCCTCGCTGTGCGCCGTCAGCCATGCGGCGGCGGAATCGACCAGCGGCAGCGGCAGCAGCGCCCGCAGCGCCGCGCCGAGTAGGGGGTCGCGGCGCGTGTAGAGACCGGCCACCGCGAACAAGGCCATCGCCTCCGGCGGGACGCTGTCGTTGGACAGCGCGCCGCGCACGCAAGCCAGCAACTCGTCGATCTCCATGTCCGGCGCCCGCCCGCCCAGCGTCCGCCATCCGTCGGACAGGCGCAGCGCGGCGGTCAGCGTGTCCACGTCCGTGCCGTCCAACGGTCGGAGCGCCGCGACGCCGCCGGGAATCGCCAGGGTGCTGGCGGCACGCATGCGGTGGCTGTTGGCCTCTTCCAGAAACAGGGCGAGCGCGGTGGGATCGGTGCGCAGCGCGTCCAGGACGGCCAGCGAGCGGTCGCGCAAGACTTCCGCCCAGTTCACCATCTCCGGAGAGGCGAGCACCCGGTCCAGGGCGCCTTCGGCCAGCCGGTTGTCCAGGCGGTTCTGCACGGTGGCCGACAGATCGTCCATGCGCCGCGACAGGGCCGGCCACCAGCCGGCGGTGTCGAGAACGCGGATGCAGCCGGGCAGCGGGTCCGCGACCGACAACAGGACCGGATCGCGCAGCATCACCGGCTCCAGCCATCGCGCCCACAGGCGGCGCGTGTGCGCCTGTCGCCGGCTGGACAGCAGGCCGAGAAGCATGGCGCGCACCGGCAGGCTGGCCGGCGGGTCCGCGGCCCGCGACGCACCGGGACGGTGGTCGAAGCGCGACAGGAACCGGCGGAACGCCGCGCACCGGCTGGTGAGGGCAGCGTTCAGGTCCCTACCATTGGAATCCCCGTTTTTGAGGTTCCCACCCCTGAGGTCCATGTCCATACGCGGGCAAACTCCCTCGTTTTCGGAGAGTATAAAAGATAACGGTAATACCTGGGTATTCATCAAAGGGCAGAATCCGCCCAAATTGGTGCTAGGTGCCTCTAATGCATGGCGTTTTGTGACAATTTGCTACAGCCCTGGACGGGTGGGCTTAGGTCTCGTACCGCTTTGGTGCCTTCCTTGTCCGTCGATGCGGAACGATTTGGGTAGGTCATGCGTGGAGGAGACCATGGGCCAGGATATGGACGAAGGTCTGGACGATGAGCCGTTGTTCGGCCCCGACGATGGGATTGCCGACGACTCCGCGGCCAACGCCCGCCCGGCGGACCCCTGGCCGGTGCTGGTGGTCGACGACGATCCCCAGGTCCACACCATGACCGAGGTGCTGCTGCGCGATTTCGAGTTCGAAGACCGGCCGTTCGAAGTGGTCAGCGCCCTATCCGCAGCGGCTGCCCGGTCGCTTCTGCTGACCCGCCCGGACATTCCGGTGGCCCTGCTCGACGTGGTGATGGAGACGGACGACGCCGGCCTGCGTCTGGTCCGCTTCATCCGCGAGGATCTGAACAACCACCGCATGCGCATCATTCTGCGCACCGGCCAGCCTGGGCAGGCGCCGGAGCGGGACGTGGTCGTCGCCTACGACATCAACGACTACAAGGCCAAAAGCGAGCTCACCGCCCAGCGCCTGTTCACGACGCTGGTCAGCGGGCTGCGGGCGTGGCGCGACATCGTGACCATCGAACGGCACCGCCAGGGGCTGGAGCGCATCCTCGTCGCCTCCGCCCCGCTGTTCGAAACCCGCTCCATGCGCACGCTGGTGGAAGAGCTGGTGGACCAGCTCAGCAAGGTCGTGGACAACAGCGGCGGCGCCGTTCTGGCCTGCCGGCTGGTGGACCGCGGCGACGGCAAGACGCGGGCCTCCGTGGTCGCCGGCTCCGGACGCTTCGCGCGGTTCGTCGGGCGACCCGCTTCCGACACGCTGGAGCCCGACCTGACCGCCCAGGTGATTTCCGCCTTCGAGACGCAGCAGAGCAGTTTCGGGTCATCCCGCTGCATCCTGGCCTTCCGCACGCGGGAGCATGGGACGACGGTCTTCGCCCTGGAGCGGAGCGAGCCTTATCGCGAAGACGATCATCGGTTGCTGGAGCTGTTCTGCGCCCGTGTCATCATCGGCTTCGACAATGTGTGCCTGTACGAGGATCTGGTGGCGCTGAACCAATCGCTGGAACGGCGCGTTGGTGAGCGGACGGCCGAGCTGGCCGCCAACCAAGCCGCTCTGGTCGCGGCCAAGGAGCGGGTGGAGCGGGCGCTGGAGGCGGAGCTGGTCGCCCGCGAGCAGCAGCGCCAGTTCGTCACCATGGTCAGCCACGAATTCCGCACCCCGCTGGCCATCATCGACAGCGCCGCTCAGATGCTGACCCTGCGGGCGGAGCGGGAGACCCCGGACTCGTTGGAACGGCTGCGCGTCATCCGCAGCAGCGTTCAGCGGCTGACCGGGTTGATCGACACCCATCTGACCGACGAGCGGCTTCAGGCCGGGACGCTGAGGGTGCAGCGGGCGGAGGTCGACCTGAGGGCGCTGCTGCACTCGGTGACGGAACCCTTCCGCACCGCTTACATCGGCTGCGACTTCCACCTGGATCTGGACCGGTTGCCGCCGATGGTGATGGCCGACGGGCACCTGCTGGGCATGCTGTTCAGCAACCTTCTGAACAACGCCTTCAAATATTCGGACGGCGACTGCCGCATCACCGTGCGCGGGCTGTCTGACGCCGGCATGGCGGTGGTGGAGGTGGCGGACCAGGGCCGCGGCATCCCGCAGCACGAATTGCCCCTGCTGTTCGAGCGGCATTATCGGGGAACCGGGTCGGCGGGTGTGCCGGGGACGGGAATCGGGCTGCACACGGTGCGGCAGATCATCCTGCTGCATGGCGGCTCGATCAGCGCCGAGAGCATGGTCGGGCAGGGCAGTGTCTTCCGCGTTCGCCTTCCCATGAAAAGCTGAACGCGCAAGGCCGGTCCGCCACCGCTCACCCCTGATAATCCTTTCAGCGCCGCGGACGGAAATGTAACGTGTTCATAACAAGGCCGACGCGATTGCCGGAAACCGGTCCGGACTCTTCAGATGCGGCGGGCGGCCTTTTCGCACTCCAACGGAAGAACCGTGGACTCCATTATGCTCGCTCAGCAATATGCCGGGATCAAACGGGACCTCGACGAGAAAGGCATCATTTTCTCATTCAGCGGCTATCTGTCCGAGGGGATACTCTATTCCCTGGGCGAGGCGTTGCGTGAAAAGATGACTCTGGAAGAAACCGACGGCCCGACGGTCCGCCGGGTCTTCGCCGTCTTTGTCGAGCAGATGCAGAACATCATCCGTTACTCCGCCGAGAAGGTGACCGGCGCGCGCGAGAAGCCGGTCGAACTGAGCGCCGGCATGGTCACCATCGGCATGGAAGGCGGGAAGGTCTTCATCGTTTGCGGCAACACCGTGTACAACGCCGACGTTCCGCGCCTGCGCGAACGGCTGGAGTATCTGAAGGGCTTGGACAAGGACGCGATCAAGACCTATTACCGGGAGCAGCTGCGCGAAACCCCGGAAGAGGGCGCACGGGGCGCCAACATCGGGTTGATCGAGATTGCGCGCCGCGCCAGCGAACCCATCGAGTATGATTTCCTCGAATTGGACGAAGGCAAGAGCTTCTTCTGTCTCAAGGCTCGGATCTGAGAGCGGCTGTGGACATCCGGACGACCATGGAATCCCTGAAATTGCCCGCGACGGGCCGGACGCCCGAAGTCGATTTCGACTTCTCCCAAGGCGTGCTCCGCCTCAGCGGCGAGTCCTATCCCGACGACGTGGCGACCTTCTTCGGCCCGATCTTCGCATCGCTCCGCGCCTTTCTCGCCGAGGCGGGCGGCCACCCCATCCGCTTCGACATGGAACTGCTGTATTTCAACAGCTCCAGCGCGAAGGCCCTGATGAACATCTTCCAGATGCTGGAGACGGCGGCCAGCGAAGGGCGCAGCATCTCCGTGACCTGGTGCTACGAGGAAAACGACGATTCCATGCAGGAACTGGGCGAGGATTTCGCCGAGGATCTGCAGCACGTCGCCTTCACGCTCAAACAGATCCCGGCAGACGGGGCGTCATGACCTTCAACCTCTTCGCCGCTGAGGAGCAGGCCATCGAGCAGGCCCGCCTTCTGGGGGAGAGGCTGGGCGCCGCCGCGCCGGAGCTGCGCGCCGATTTCGAGGCGCTGGTGGAGGCGTTCCAGCGCAGCACGCGCGAGCAGCGCCGGCTGGTCCGGGTCAGCGACCGGCTTCAGGCGCAGATCGGCTCCGCCAACCAGGAGCTGGAGCGCCGCCGGCAGGAAGCGGAAACCGCGCTGGCCGACCTGCGCGAAGCCCAGGAGGCGATGGTCCGCGCCGAGAAGCTGGCGTCGCTCGGCGCTCTGGTGGCCGGGGTGGCGCATGAGATCAACACCCCCGTGGGCATCGCCGTGTCCTGCGCGTCGCATCTGTCCGACGCCACCGCCGGGTTGCGCCGGCGCGCCCAGTCCGGAGAGCTGAGCAAGGCGGACTTCTCCCGCTATCTGGCCACCGCCACCGACACCACGGCGCTGATCCTCACCAATTGCGAGCGGGCGGCCAAGCTGATCGCCAGCTTCAAGCAGGTGGCGGTGGACCGCGCCAGCGCCGAGCGGCGGGCGGTGAATCTCAACCGCTACATCCAGGAGACGCTGGTCAGCCTGGAGCCGAAGCTCCGCCAGGGCCGGCACACCATCTCCGTGTCCTGCCCGGACGGGCTGGTGGTTGACAGCTATCCGGGTGCCCTGTCGCAGATCCTGACCAACCTCGTGATGAATTCCGTCACCCACGCCTTCGTCGACGCGCAGGGCGCGGAGGGGCAGGGCGGCGCCTTGACGATTACGGTGCAGGAACCGGAGCCAGGAACCGTGCGCCTGGTCTACAGCGACGATGGCCGGGGCATTCCGGCGGACCATCTGCCGCGGATCTTCGATCCCTTCTTCACCACCCGGCGCGGCGAGGGGGGCAGCGGGCTCGGCCTGCACATCGTGCACAATCTGGCGGTCGGAGCGCTGAAGGGGGCGATTTCGGTGGACAGCGCGCCGGGGCAGGGCACGCGCTTCGTCCTGACCTTTCCGAGGAGCACCCCTCCGGACGATGCCTCCGCCTGAACCGCCTCAGATCACCCGGACCGGCGCGGAGAACACATAGCCCACGCCGTGGACCGATTTGACCGGGGCGGTTTCGCCGATCGCGTTTTCCACCTTGTGGCGCAGGCGACCGACCACCGTGTCGATGGAACGATCGTCGGGGTTCCAGCGGCGGTTGTAGAGCGCCACCGAAATCTGGTCGCGGGTCGCCGGCTGACGGGCCTGCCCGGCCAGCAGCGAGACCAGCTTCATCTCCATGCTCGTCAGGCTCACCCGCACGCCCGCCGGGCTGGTCAGCGCCCAGGCCGTGGCGTCCAGAATCCAGCTCGCCTCGTCCGTCGCGGGCTGGCTGGAGGATTGCGGGGCCGGCGAGGTGGTGGCGCCGTTGCTGGTCTCCAGACGGCGGAGCAGGGCCTTGGCCTGGGCCTCCAGCTCACGCATCTCGACGGGTTTCACCAGATAGGCGTCGGCGCCCAATTCCAGCCCGACCACCCGGTCCACGGTGGAGCCGCGGGCAGTCACCATAATGATTCCGATGGCGGGATTTTCGCGCAGCCGCGTGGCGATCTTGAATCCGTCCTCACCCGGAAGATTGACGTCGAGAACAACCAAGGAGACCGGGCGTGAGGCGATCTGTTCGTCCAGTTCGCGCCCATTCTTCGCCCCGACCGCATCGAAGCCGCAACTGCGCAGGTATTCGATCATGTCACGTCGCAGAGACGCTTCGTCCTCGACGACAACGATCGTAACGGCCGCCATCCCCTCTGCTCCCCCGTTACCGGTGCTTATTGTTCACAGGGCCGGCGCGAAAACTATATGAATTCGAATGGTAGGTCGAGCGACTTCGGCCCGCGAAGGTCCCCTGCTGCAGCATTACGCAATCCTCACGAAAGCAGTTACGCGATTTCCCACAGGGTGTTCCGCGTCGGGGCCGCCGGGTCGCCGGCCAGCCGGACGCGGAAGCCGACCATGGTGATGTCGTCGCGCTGCGGGCGATCGCCCTGGAAGCCGGACAGGCAGGCCTCGATGCGCTCCTTCTGCCGGTCGAGCGGCAGCACGCTGCACTCCTCGACCACACCGTGCAGCCGGCGCTTCCCGAAACTCCGCCCCCGCTCCCCGCCGCATTGGTCGGTCAGCCCGTCGGTGCAGATGTAGAAGGTCTGGTCCGGCCGAAGCTCCAGGCTGTGATTCGTGAAGGCCGGGGTCGGGCCGGACGCGCGGTAGCCCAGGCTGCGGCGGTCGGCGCGGATCTCGGTCAACCCGTCCGGACCGGCGATGGCCAGAGGCAGGCGGGCACCGGAATAGACGAGCCGCCGCTGCGCCGGCTGGACGTAGCACAGCGCCAGGTCCAGCCCGTTGTCGAAGCCGCCCTCCCAGCTTGCCGCGTCCCCGTCCTGGTGCAGCGCCGCCCGCACCTTGCCGTCCACCATGGCGAGCAGCGCCGCGGGATCGGCGGCGCCCATGCCGTCCACCACGTTGTTCAGCACCGCGCTGGCCGTCATCGTCATGAAGGCGCCAGGGACACCATGGCCCGTGCAGTCGGCCACGCCGATCAGGAAGCCGTCCTCGACCTCGCGGTAATAGTAGAAGTCGCCACTGACCACGTCGCGCGGCCGCCACAGGACGAAATGCTGGGCCAGCCCGCCCTCCAGAACCTCCGGTTTCGGCAGGATGGAGGATTGGATCAGTTGGGCGTAGTTGATGCTGTCCATGATGCGGCGGTTGATGTCGGCCAGAGCCTCCGTCCGCTCCTGGACACGGGATTCCAGGGTCTGGGTGTAGTCCTGGACCGTCTCGGCCATGCGGTTGAAGGTCTTGGTCAGGACGCCGATCTCGTCCTCCCGCTCGGAGGCGAGGCGGGCGCCGTAATCGCCGCGGGACACCGCCTGGGTCGCTTGGGTCAGGCGCCGCAGCGGGCCCAGCACGACGCGGTTCAGCATGACGCTGATGATGGCGATCGCGGTGACCAAGGACAGCAGAAGCAGCCCGACCACCGGCAGCAGCGCGTCCAGCGTGTTCCGGTGGATTTCCTCGGTCGAATAGAGCAGGCGCAGAGTCCCCACCTGCCGGGTCACTCCGTCGCGCCCCCGCAGGTCGATGGCCTTCTCGACCATGGTGGAATCGGCCACGACCCTGGGGTCGCCGGAAACCGCCATCGGTTCGCTGCGCCCCGGCTCGAAGACGGAGACGGCGAGAATGGCCGGGTCGCGCTCGCGCAGCGAATCGATGATGTTGCGGACAGCGCGGTCGTCAATTTCCCAGATCGGGTTGGCCAGCGCGTCCGTCTGCATGGCGGCGACCAGCTGCGCCCGCTTGGTCAGCGCCGAGAACTGCTGATGCTCCACCACGTTGGCCGACACGGCCACGGCGACCATTCCCACGGCGGCGGCGGTGACCAGGATGACGCTGCCGATGCGGGTCAGCAGCGAACGGTCATGCCGTCCAACGGCGAGGGAGCGCAGTTCGGTCACGGGACGATTCCCTGGCGGGTCCACAGCGCCGGCAGGGCGCCGCTGCGCTCCAGCCGGTCGAGCGTGCCGTTCACCCAGGCCGCGCTGACCGGACCGTCGCGGCGGACCAGGATAGTGTGCTCGTAGATCTGGTCGGTGCGGTCGGACACCAGGAGCAGCGGCGCCATGTCGGGGTTGGCCTTCAGGAACTGCGCCAGGAAGGAGCGCGTGACGATGGCCAGCGCGGCGCGTCCGGCGGCGACGCTGCGCACGTTGCCCTCATGCGTGACGGTCAGCCGGGTGTTGAAGCGCTTCTCCAGGACCTCCGGGTCGGCGGTCATGCCGGCGAAGGCGTAATGGTAACCGAGCCGCCCCAGGATCGTCTTGTCGTCCAGCCGGTCGAAGTAGCTCTGGTCCATGCCGGGACCGGCCTTGGCGACGAATACCTCCGCATCGTGAAGATACACCCGCGAGGCCTCCACGGGGCGCCCCTTCCAACCCCAGGCGAGGCTTTCGAAGGCCATCATGTCGAAGCGGCCACGCTCCATGTCCTCGTAGCGCCGCTGGGGGGAGGTGCGGACCAGCTCGAATCGGAAGTCGGTCTGCTCCGCGTTCAGCAGGTCGAGCAGGGATTGCGTGACGCCGCCGCCGGATTCGGTGACGTAGGGAGGAAACTCGTAGGCGCCGACCCTGACGGTCAGCGGAGCGGTCACGGAGTCGGCGGTTGCCGCGAGGCCGGACGACGGCAGGCCGCCCGCCGTTATTCCGGCGAGCGCCAAGGCCAGTATCGTCCGGCGGGCAACCGCGTCTGCCATCCTCAGCCCCGATGCTGATCGCACAGCTGTGCGGAAATTCTACGGCATTTTACCAATGTATGCGCGTATGCAGCAATGTTTGTCGTTGAATGTGAACGAGAAAATTCGCCATCAGGCCGCTTCCGTTTCCCGCTGCTCCTCCGCCAGCGCGCCGATTTCCTCGCCGCTCAGCGTCTCGCGCTCCAACAGGGCGGCGGTGATCCGTTCCAGTGCGGCGCGGTCGGCGGCCAGGATGCGCCGGGCGCGCTCCATCCCCTCGTCGGTGATGCGGCGGACCTCTTCGTCGATGCGCCAAGCGGTGCGCTCGGACCGGACGATGGCCGGGTCGTTGCCGGCGTGGGCGACATAGCCGATGGCGTCGCTCATGCCCCAGGCGGTGACCATGCGGCGGGCGAGGTCGGTGGCGGCGCGGAAATCGGCCTCCGCCCCGGTGGTGACCGCATCCGCGCCGAAGACCAGGTCCTCGGCCGCGCGCCCGGCCATGGCGACGGCGATGTCGGCCAGCAGCTTGGCGCGCGACACCGACACGCGGTCGCCCTCCGGCAGCCGCACGACCATGCCCAGAGCGCGGCCGCGCGGGATGATCGTGGCCTTGTGGATGGGGTCGGCCTCCGGGCAGCGGATGGAGACCAGCGCGTGACCAGCCTCGTGATAGGCGGTCAGGCGCCGCTCATGGCTGGAGAGGGCGAGGCTGCGCCGCTCGTTGCCCATCAGGACGCGGTCCTTCGCCGCCTCGAAATCGGCCATGCCGACGATGACGCGCCCGTTGCGCGCGGCCGACAGAGCGGCCTCGTTGGTCAGGTTGGCCAGTTCCGCGCCGGAGAAGCCGGGCGTGCCCCGCGCCACCGTACGGACGCAAACGTCGGGGGCGAGGT
Source organism: Azospirillum tabaci (assembly GCF_014596085.1). Lineage (GTDB taxonomy): Bacteria > Pseudomonadota > Alphaproteobacteria > Azospirillales > Azospirillaceae > Azospirillum > Azospirillum tabaci. Next base: position 364,554 of record NZ_JACCJY010000002.1, on the reverse strand, counting down.
GCAGCCGGCCGGTGTGGACGCCCAGGATGGCCTCGCGCCCGGCCACGTCGGGCAGCGCGACATGGATGTGGCGGTCGAAGCGGCCCGGCCGGGTCACGGCGGGGTCCAGCATCTCCGCGCGGTTGGTCGCGGCGATCACCACCACCTCGCCGCCATTGACGATGCCGTCCATCTCGACCAGGAGCTGGTTCAGGGTCTGCTCCCGCTCCGAATGGGAGTTGGATTCGCCGCGCTTGCCGGCCAGGGCGTCGACCTCGTCGATGAACAGCAGGCAGGGGGCGGCGGCCCGCGCCGTCTTGAAGACGCTGCGCACCCGCGCGGCGCCCAGCCCGACGAACATTTCCACGAAGTCGGAGCCGGACACGGTGAAGAAGGGCACACCGGCCTCGCCGGCCGCGGCCTTCGCCAGCATCGTCTTGCCGGTGCCCGGCGGGCCGACCAGCAGAATGCCCTTGGGCACGCGGGCGCCGGCCATCGCGAAGCGGCGCGGGTCGCGCAGGAACTCCACGGTTTCGCGAAGCTCCTCCTTTGCCTCGTCCACTCCGGCGACGTCGGCGAAGACGGTGCCGGTGTCGCGCGGGCGGACGCGGGTGGCCCGGCTGCCGCCGAGGAACTGCCCTCCGCTGAGCAGCAGCGCGCCGATCAGCAGGCCGATCACCAGGAAGGGCGCCAGCTTCTCCAAGACGGAGACGGTGCCCGACACCAGCCCGCCGGCCTCCTCCTCGAAGGCGATGGCGATCTTCCGCCCGCGCAGTTCCTTCAGCAGGTCGTCGGTCACCGGAACGACGGCCCGCAGCCGCTGGCCGTCCGGCGTGACGGCGTGCGCCCCGTCGCCGCGGAAGGTGACCGAGGCGATGTCCCCCCGTTCGGCCGCCGCCACCAAGTCGCTGTAGGTCGCGATCTCCTCGGCGCCGTCACGCGCGTAGTCGGTCCAGGCCGCGAAGGCGAACCAGCCAAGCAGAAGCGCAGCAACAACGGCGAGGGCGGTCAGATACTTTTTCGGGATCGGCGGCATGGCGTCCTACGAAAGCAGCGAAAACCGTTTCCGGCACATCGCCGTCATTGATGAAGGCGCCACCGGCCCGCATCAACCGCATTCGATCCAAGACTTTTCTTTGACATACAAGTGAGGAGAGGGTTAACGGCTCCGGCTCACTCCAGGCCGGCCTTTTTGCGCACGTCGTAGCTGCGCGTCCTGGACCATTCCTCCATGAACTTGACCAACTCCGCGTCGGGCGGGTCGGGGAGGACGACCTTCAGCTTCACATACTGGTCGCCGGCCTGCTTGGTCGCTTGGTTCATCACGCCCTTGCCGCGCAGCCGCAGGGTGGACCCGGTGTTGGCCCCCGGCGGAATCTTCAGCGCGACCGGACCGCTGATGGTCGGCACGCGGATGGTGGCGCCGAGAACCGCCTCGTTCAGGGTGATCGGCACCTCGACATGGATGTCGGAAGCTTGGCGGGTGAAGAAGGGGTGCGCCTCGACATGGACCTCGACGATGGCGTCGCCGGCCCCGAAGCCGCCGGCGCCGGGAAGCCCCTGGCCCTTCAGCCGCAGCTTCGCCTGATCCTCCGTCCCCGGCGGAACGGTGACGTCGATGCTCTTGCCGTTGGACAGGCTGATGCGCCGCTTGGTGCCCTGCGCCGCCTCGACGAAGGGCACGGAGACCGAGTAGTTGATGTCACTGCCGCGCGACCGCGAGCCGCCGGCGGCACCACCCGCCGCCCCGCCGCGCTTGCGTCCGCCGCTGAACAGGTCGGAGAACCAGTCCTCGCCGCCGAAGAAGGAATCGTCGCCACCGCCGCCGGCCCCGCTGTAGGCGCGGCTGCGCCCGGCGTTGGCGCGGGAGCGGCCGCCGAAGCCGTGGTGGCGCTCCTGGCCGGAGGAGTCGATCTCTCCGCGGTCGAAACGGGCGCGCTTGTCGGAATCCGACAGCAGCGTGTAGGCCGCCGAGATTTCCTTGAAGCGCTCCTCGTTCGCGGCGTTGCCGGGCTTCAGGTCGGGGTGGAACTCCTTGGCGAGCTTGCGGTACGCCTTCTTGATGTCGTCGGCGCTCGCGGAGCGGGTGAGGCCGAGGATTTGATAAGGGTCACGCATGCTTTCCACGAACAGAGTTATTCCACCCCGAAGCCCGGGGATACGGCGTTACGAATTGGCGACAATCTTCCACGTACCATCGGCCTGTTTGCAAGCGGTTCCGTAAGCCAATTCGGTCTGGCTCTTTGTGGTTACCGTTTGGTGGAACTCACGGCAGTACTGGCCGGCGTTGTTGTAGCCCTCGCGCGTCGTGGTCAGCGAGCCGTGATGGCCCGTCGCCGGGTTGGTCCAGCCCACCTTGTCCCGGACGGGGGCGGGGTGGGCCCGCTGGCCCGGGGTCGCGGGGGGGGCGGCGCCCGAGGGCTGGACCGCGGCCCCGCCGATGAAGGCGCCCAGCAGCGGGCCGGTGCCTGAGGACGCGACCTTGCCCGACGCGTTGCCATAGGTCGACGAGATCCGGCCGCCGACGGTCTCGGCGTTCTTGGTGGCTTCCTGCGAGGTGCTGACGCAACCCGCAAGCAGGGCGATCGCCATCGCCGCCGGGACGAGTTTCTTCACGAACATCGATGCTGCCTCGAAAGGTTGGGAGCCGGCGTGCCTTGCTTCTGGCGCACCGGTGGACACTCATATATGCGAGGCTATCCTATCTGTGAATTGGGCATATTTGTGAACTGGGAAGACGCCGGGAACGGCGCCGAAACTTGACGTTGAAACTTGGGCCACGGCCGCGCAACGAGGGCAAGATGAGCGAATCCAACGACCGGGACCCGTACGCCCTGTTTCAGGATTGGATGGACGAAGCCACCCGCAGCGAAATCAACGATCCCAACGCCATGGCGCTGGCCACCGCCGACGCGCAGGGGGCGCCGTCGGTGCGCATGGTGCTTCTGAAGGGCGTCGATCCGCGCGGATTCGTCTTCTACACCAACACGGAAAGCCGGAAGGGCGAGCAGCTTCTGGCCAACGCCAACGCCGCGCTGTGCTTCCACTGGAAGACCCTGAGGCGCCAGATCCGCGTCGAGGGCGCGGTGGAACAGGTGTCCGACTCCGAGGCCGACGCCTATTTCGAAAGCCGCCCGCGGGAGAGCCGCATCGGCGCCTGGGCGTCGCAGCAGTCGCGCCCACTGGAGGGCCGTTGGGAGCTGGAGAAGCGGGTCGCCCAATTCGCCGCCAAGTTCGGCCTGGGCGCCGTTCCCCGCCCGCCGCACTGGACCGGATTCCGCATCCTGCCGCGGCGAATCGAGTTCTGGCAGGACCGCCCCTTCCGCCTCCACGAGCGGACTCTGTATCTGCGCGAGGGCGACCCGGCGGCGGCGGAGCCCGCGCGCTGGACGACGGAGCGTCTTTTCCCGTAAAGGACGGGTGCCGTCATCACATAAGAAGGCGCTCATGAGCGAATCGCGTTCGCACCGGCTGCGCCGTTACGCGACCTACGCCAGCGTGTCGGTGTCCCTCACGCTGATCCTGGCGAAGCTGGCGGCCTATCTGGCGACCGACTCGGTCAGCATCCTGTCGTCGCTGATCGATTCCAGCACGGACATGATGGCCTCGGTGGTGACGCTGCTGGGGGTGCGGACGGCGTTGCGCCCGCCGGACGAGGCGCACCGCTTCGGCCATGGCAAGGCGGAGGCGCTGGCCGCGTTGGCCCAGGCCGCCTTCATCGGCGGCTCCGCCCTGTTCCTGACCATCGAGGCGGTGCGCCGCCTCATCACCCCGCAGCCGGTGGGCGAGGGGGCGGTGGGCATCGCCGTGATGCTGCTGTCCATCCTGCTGACCGCCGGCCTGATCACCTTCCAACGCCATGTGGTGACGGCCACCGGCTCGGTCGCGGTGGGGGCGGACCGGCTGCATTATTCTGGTGACCTGCTGATGAACGCGGCGGTCATCCTGGCGATCCTGCTGACGGGATGGACAGGCATCAGCGCCTTCGATCCGCTGTTCGGACTGGGCATCGCCGCCTTCCTGCTCTACGGCGCCCGCAAGGTCGCCAGGGAGGCGCTGAACGTCCTGATGGACCGGGAGCTGCCGGTGGAGGAGCGGGAGCGCATCGCGGCGCTGGTGATGGCGCAACCGGACGTCGCGGGGATGCACGACCTGCGCACCCGCAGCTCCGGCGTTGGCGCCTTCATCGAACTGCACTTGGAACTCGACCCCTCGCTGTCGGTCGCCAGGGCGCACGACATCACCGATCGGGTGGAGAACCGCCTGAAGGAAGCCTTCCCCGGCGCTGAGGTTCTGATCCACCAGGAGCCCGCCGGTCTTCAGGACGACCGGCTGGACCGTCGCATTGCGGATGGCCAGGGCGCCCCCGGCCAGGGCGTCGAGGGCAGTGCGGGCTGACGCTTTCTCCGCCTTCGGTTGCGAGCGGGTTACCAGAGCGCAATAATTGAGCACATTGCCTTTTAGAATGACCCTTCCTCCGTTGCGCATTTGTAAGGGTTCGGTAATAATTGCATTGGATTTTAGCGCTCTGCGCATTCTTGTGAAACGGATGGCGGAAAAATGGACAGTGCGTTCGGCGGCCGCTCTCATTTGATCGCGGACATTGCCACCGAAGCGGGCAATCTCGGCATCGAGATCGCGGACATCGCGGGCCATGTGGAAGAGGTCAACGGCCGCCTCGGCCATCAGGCCAACGTTTTCGCGCAGTTGCGTGGGACCGGGAATAAGATGTCGGAGAGCACGCAGCGCATCTCCGCCGCCGCGACCGTGGCGCGCTCCGTGACCGAGCAGGCCCGGCAGGAGGTCGAATCCTCCCACGACCGGGTGCAGCGGTCCATGGACGACATCCACGCTCTCGTCGCCGCGGTGGGGGGCATTGAGGGCCAGATCGCCGGCCTTCAGGAGGCGCTCGACCGCGTGGGCCGGGTCGCCAAGGAAATCTTCGTCATCGCCAAGCAGACCAACCTGCTGGCGCTCAACGCCACCATCGAGGCGGCCCGCGCCGGCGAGGCCGGGCGCGGCTTCGCCGTGGTGGCGAACGAGGTGAAGGCCCTGTCCAAGAAGACCAGCGAGGCGACGACGGAGATCGACGCCACTCTGAAGTATCTCAACGACCAGGCGCAGCGCCTGATGGCCGAAAGCGCGTCCAGCGCCGGCAAGGCCCGCGCGGTGAGCGAGGGCACCACCGCCATCGGCGCCGTCATCGAGACCGTCGGCCGGGCCATGTCGGAACTGAACGGCGAGACCGACAAGATCGACGCCGCCTCCTCCGAGATCGGTGCCAACTGCGAGGAGCTTCAGCACGAGATCGACGACCTCGCGGTCGGTGTGCAGCTGTCCAGCGACAATCTGGCCCAGGCTCGCGACCGCGTGAACACGCTGGTCGGCATGAGCGAGCGGCTGATCGGCATCACCGCCGAGTTGGACGTGGAGACGGTGGACACGCCCTTCATCCGCATGGTCCGTGACGCCGCGTCGCGAATCTCCGCCGATTTCGAGGATGCGCTGTCGCGCGGCGAGGTTCGCGAGGGCGACCTGTTCGACAGCAATTACCAGCCCATCCCCGGTTCCAACCCGCAGCAGCACATGACCCGCTTCACGGAGTTCTGCGACCGCATGCTGCCGAGGGTGCTCGATTCGCTGCTGGGGCAAAGCGAACGCATCGTCTTCTGCGTGGCGGTCGACTCCAACGGCTATCTTCCCACCCACAACCGCAGGTTCAGCCAGCCCCAGGGTGCCGACCCGACGTGGAACGCGGCCAACTGCCGCAACCGCCGCATCTTCAACGACCGCGTCGGCCTGGCCGCGGGGCGAAGCATGAAGCCGTTCCTGCTCCAGACCTATCGGCGTGACATGGGGGGCGGCCAGTATGCCCTGATGAAGGACGTGTCGGCTCCGATCACCGTGCGCGGACGCCATTGGGGCGGCCTGCGTCTGGCCTACAAGGTCTGAGCCGTTCCACTTCCGCATACCGGGGGATGACATTGCGCCGCAGGGTGTGGCACGGCGCTGGCTGGCGTTCTGTGTTGCGGATGTGTGATTGCGTCGATTCAATGCGGCTCGGGTGGGTTGCGGATGATTGAATGAGCCGACAAGTGGTTGTTCGGTCATCCTTTGGGGGTCGTCACCGATAATCCTTGGAGGTGATGTTCATGCCCGAGCGTATCGTGGCGTTGTCGCGCGCCGTGTCCGATCTTGCCACGCGCAAGATGGACGAGATCCAGGCCGTTACGAACACGACCAAGATCCTGGCGCTCAACGCCCTGATCGAGGCGACGCGCGCCGGGGAGGCTGGACGCGGCTTCGCCGTGGTGGCCCAGGAGGTGAAGGCCATCTCGGAGCGGATCACCGGCATCGGCGGGGAACTGCGCGCCCAGATGGCGGTGCAAACCGACGAGTTGAACACGCTCGGCAACCGCTTGGTTTCGCAGTTGCGCGGCGGACGGCTCGCCGATCTGGCGCTCAACATGATCGACATCATGGACCGCAATTTGTACGAGCGGTCCTGCGATGTGCGGTGGTGGGCCACCGACAGCGCCGTGGTGGATTGCGCCACCGCTCCGTCCGAGGCCAACCGGCGCCAAGCGGTGCAGCGGCTGGGCGTCATCCTTGGCGCCTACACGGTCTATCTCGACCTCTGGGTCGTCGATGCTAAGGGCGTGGTTCTGGCGACGGGACGGCCCGACCGCTACCGCCGCGCCGTGGGCAGTTCGGTCGCGTCCGAATCCTGGTTCCGCGAGGCCATGGCCACCCGCAGCGGCACCGACTTCGCGGTGGCCGACATCGGCGCCAACGACCTGTTGGACCGTGCGACCGTCGCCACCTACGCCACGGCCATCCGGGAGGGTGGCGAGGAGAACAGCCCCGTCATCGGCGTGCTGGGAGTCTTCTTCGACTGGCAGAATCAATCCCAAGGCGTGGTCGATTCCGTCCGCCTGACCGACGAGGAGCGCTCCCGGACCCGCTGCCTTCTGGTGGACAGCCGTTGCCGCGTGATCGCTGCCTCCGACCGCAGGGGCGTCCTGACGGAGAGCTTCCCCTTGCGCACCGGCGGCCACGGGCACGGCAGCTACTCCGACGACCAGGGGCGTGTGGTGGGTTTCGCCGTGACTCCAGGTTACGAAACCTACAAGGGACTCGGCTGGTTTGGAGTGATCGTCCAGGATTCCGTCAGTCGTTGCGAATAGACGTGTCGGATTGCAGCAATTCGTCTTTTTTGAGCGCTCCGCCTGAAATGTTGGCGAAACACCCCTGTGGTGCAGTTGGACCACGGAAAGGTGTTTCGCATGCAGGCTCTCAGGCATATCGTGATCGTACCGGAACAGGAAGACGACCTCGTGGCGGAGGCGATCCGCGACGTGCTTGTGGCGGACGTCATCGATCAGGCCACGAAGGACCGGCTGGTGGACGGGCTGACCGTTCTGAAGGCCGGACTGGACTGCCCCGACACCGGCTGCGTCGGCTGCTACCACCGCCGGTCCTGCGAACGGTTCATCGAAAGCATCCTGTGGACCAGTTGACCGTGCACCGGCTGCTCCAAGGCTATCGACTTGGTCCAATCCGGAAGGGGGCGGGCTCCCTCTTTGGAACCGGTGGGGCTGTGACGGTCGTCACCGCGTAAACCGAAAACCATGCTAAAATGCCGTTTTAACGGTCCTCACCCGCAGGCTCGGTGCGGCGCGGTGGTCCGGAGATCGGTGTATCGAGGGCGGTATGGGCTTTTCGGTGACCTTCTGGGGGGTTCGCGGCACGGTCCCTTGCCCGCTGCCGTCCCATATGGGCTTCGGCGGCAACACGAGTTGCGTGGAGGTCCAGGCGGGCGGCCAGCGCATCGTCATCGACGCCGGAACCGGCATCCGCATGCTTGGGAAGCGTCTGCTGAAGGAGGGCGCCGCCGAGGCGACCCTGCTGATGAGCCACACCCATCTCGACCACATCTGCGGCTTTCCCTTCTTCGCCCCGGCCTACAACAAGGGTTTTCACCTGCGCATCGTCTCCGGCCACCTGAACGGCACCCCCGGGACCGAGGCGGCCATGGCGCGGCAGATGGAACGCCCCCTGTTTCCGGTGCCGATGCGCACCATGGGAAGCAACATCGTCTTCGATGAGATCACGGCGGGCGACCGCTTTGCGCTGGGCGAGGGGGTGCAGGTCCGCACGGCGCGCCTGAACCATCCGGACGGCGCCACCGGCTATCGCATCGAGCATCTGGGCAAATCCTTCGTCTATGTGACCGACACCGAGCATGTGCCCGGCCATCCCGACCGCAACATCCTCGACCTGATCGACGGCGCCGACCTCGTGCTCTACGACAGCACCTACACGGACGAGGAGTGGCGGAACCGCATCGGCTGGGGTCATTCCACCTGGACCGAGGGCGTCCGGCTGGCGCAGGCCGCCGGTGTCAAGCAATTGGTTCTGTTCCACCACGACCCCGACCATGACGACGCCGCCATGACCGCCATCGAGGCGGCGGCCCAGGCGGTGTTCCCCAACTGCTTCGCCGCGCGGGAAGGGATGACGGTCACGCTGGCCTGACCTTGGCTTGGCGCCTATGGCCTGACCCTGTGCGGGCCGTTATAGAGGGGCTTCCTCCACCCCGCAGCGACTCCTCCATCCATGCCCAATCCCTTGCTGACCGTCCCGCCCATGACGCTGACGGTCGTCGCGCTGTTCGTCCTCACTTATGTCGGCATGGCTCTGGGGCGCTTTCCCGGCCTGCGCATCGACCGCACCGGCATCGCCCTGGTCGCGGCGATCCTGCTGCTCGCCATCGGGGCGCTGGAATCGGGGCAGGTGACGGAAGCGATCGACTTCCCGACCCTGTTCATCCTGTTCGGGCTGATGGTGCTGTCCGCCCAGTACGCGGCCAGCGGCTTTTACGACTGGTGCGCATTGCGGGTGGCGCAGGCGGCGCGCTCTCCGGCCCGGCTGCTGGCGGTGACGGTGGCGGTGGGCGGCGGCCTGTCGGCGGTGCTCGCCAACGACGTGGTGGTCTTCGCCATGACGCCGATGCTCTGCGTCGGTCTGTTGGCCCGCCGGCTGGACCCGCGGCCCTACCTGATCGCCCTGGCCGGCGCGGCGAACGCCGGGTCGGCGGCGACCGTGATCGGCAACCCGCAGAACATCCTGATCGGCCAGCTGGGCCATCTGGATTTCTGGCGCTTTCTGGCGGTGTGCGGGGTGCCGGCGCTGGTCGGCCTCGTGGCGGTCTACGCCGTGGTGTGGCTCGCTTGGCGAGGCCGCTTCGGCGAGCCGGACGACGGTGCCGCGGGGCAGGGCGGGGCGGAGCCGGTGACGTTGGACCGGGCGCAGCTCGGCAAGGCGGTGGTGGCGACCCTCGCGCTTCTCGGCTTGTTCACCACGGACCTGCCGCACGAGATCGGCGTGCTGCTGGTCGCCGGGGCGATGCTGATCAGCCGGCGGCTGGCCTCGCGCGGGATGCTGGGCATGGTGGACTGGCATCTGTTGGTCCTCTTCGCCGCGCTGTTCGCCATCAACCATGCGCTGAAGCTGACCGGCCTGCCCGCGGAGTTCGTGTCGGGCCTGGAAGCCGCCGGCTGGCTGCCCGACCGGCTGGCGGTGATGACACCGCTCGCTCTTGCGGCCAGCAACAGCATCGGCAACGTGCCGGCGGTGATCCTGTTGCTCGCCGCTTGGCCATCGCCGCCGGAAGGGGCGCTCTACGGGCTGGCGGTGCTGTCCACCCTGGCCGGCAATCTGCTGATCCCCGGCAGCCTCGCCAACATCATCGTGGTGGAGCGGGCGGCGGCGTCCGGAGTCCAGCTCGGCTTTCTGGAGCACGCCCGTTGCGGCATCCCGATGACCCTTTTGTCGATGGGATTCGCCGTTTTGTGGTTGTGGGGCACCGGCTGGATGCGTCTGAGCTGATTTTTCTCCTTTCGGGCTATGCGAATGGTGCCGCCCCTCTCCGTCCGGGGCATTGCCCTCTCTTCGCAAAGCAAAAAACTTGGGGTGGCCTCGTGTCGAGGCACGGCCCCAAGGCACAGACGCCCGAAGCACAGACGCTCAAGGCACAGACGAAGGACGGAAACCGCATGTCAGAAGCCCAGACGCCCCGGACGCTGGACACCGGAGCCCAGGAACGGCCTCGGGAAACGCCCTGGGAGACTCCGGTCGTCGCGGTGGTGGTCACCCACAACCGTCTGGCCCTGCTGAAGACCTGTCTGGCGGCCATCCATGGGCAGGAGCCGCGGCCCGACCGCATCGTCGTGGTGGACAACGGCTCCAGCGACGGCACCGCGGAATGGCTGGCCGAGCAGCGGGCGGCGGTTCCGGAGCTTCTGGTGGTCCGGCAGGCCAACATCGGCTCCGCCGGGGCCTATCACACCGCCTTCGCCACGGCGCTGGAACTGGGCGCCCGCTGGATCTGGAGCACCGACGACGACGGCATCCCGGCGCCCGGCGCGCTCGCCGAACTGCTGCGCCAGGGGGAGCGGCATGATCTCGACCTCGTCGGGCCGACCGTGGTCGCGGCGGAGGATCGGGGCGATCTGGCCTTCACCATGCAGGGCTTCACCAAAGCCGACGCCTTCGCCGCCGCGGCGCAGGACGGCATCGTGCCCGGCACCATCGCGCTGTTCAACGGGACCCTGCTGCGCCGCCGCGTGTTCGAGCGGATCGGCAACATCAAGCGCGAGATGTTCATCTGGGGCGACGAGTGGGAGTTCACGCTGCGCGCCCGCCGGGCCGGGCTGCGCGACGGGACGGCGGTGCACGCCCTGCACGTCCACCCGCGCAACCGCCGCACCCAGCGCCCGCTGGCCGGCGGCTTCCTGGGCACGGTGGAGGAGATGCCGGAGAACCGCGCCCCCTATTTCTTCCGCAACATGGGCTACATCCACGCCACCTACGAGCGCAAGTCCATCGCCCGTATGATGGTCAAATACACGCTCTACTACCTGCTGCACCGGCGCGCCGACATGAAGGGTCTGCGTGGATTCTGGACCCATTACCGGGCGGGCCTGCACAACCGCTATCCGGAGGATCTGCAGGCGTCCCCCACGGCGTCGATCCCTGCGGCTGCTCCTGCGGCCGCCTCTGGCGCTCCGCCCCAGTCCTTCCCGAAAAGCGTCTGAGGGGGCCGCATGTTCAGGGATTTCACCCTCGACGGGCGGGCGGCGTCGCGCGCCGAGTCCGTGTATGTCTGGCCCGCCGCCCTGCTGATCCTGGTGGCGGCCTCGGTCCCCGTCTGGATGTTCGAGATCCCGGCGCTGGGCGACTACGTCAACCACGTCACGCGGATGTACGCCCTGGCCCATCTGGACCAGGACCCCGCGCTGGCGCAATTCTACATGGTGCGCTGGGCGATCATCCCCAATCTGGTGATGGACATCGTCGTGCCGCCGCTGGCCAAGCTGATCGGTGTGCACACCGCGAGCCGGCTGTTCGTCACCGCCAGCTATCTGGTGCTGGTCACCGGCTCCATCGCGCTCTACCGCGCCGTCTGGGGCCGGGTGGAGCTGGGGCCGCTGGCCGCCGGGCTGTTCCTCTACACGCTGTCCACCTACATGGGACTGTTCAACTACCTGTTCGGGCTCGGGCTGGCGCTGTGGGGGATCGCCGGCTGGATCATGATGCGGGAGCGGGCGCCCTGGCAGCGCGGGCTGGCCTCGCTCGGCGTCGTGCTGCTGCTGTTCATCTCGCACCTGTTTGCGCTCGGCCTCTACGGGCTGACGCTGCTGGCCTTCGAAGGCTGGCGGCTGTGGCGGAGCGGCGGCTGGCGCGACCCGCGGCGGGCGTTGCCGGACGCGCTGGCCTTCGGTCTGCCCTTCCTGATCGTGCCGCCTCTGCTGCTGATGAGCCCGTCCTCCGGTTTCGCCGACGCGGTGCTGTGGGTCGGCATGGCGAAGCTGATGGGCTTCGACTTCCTCTTCGGCGGCTACGCCGACACCGTGGGCTACGTGACGGGAATCGCCGTCGGGCTGGGCATCGCCTGGGGCTTGTGGAGCAGGACGTTGCGCGTCCATCCAGTCGGCGCCATCACCATCGCGCTGGGGCTGGTGGTTTACGCGGCGATGCCGCTCGTCCTGTTCGGCTCCTGGTTCGCCGACAGCCGCCTGCCCATCGGCATCGCCTTCGTCGCGCTGGGCTTCGTGCGGTGGGAATTGGCGACCTCGGCCATGCGCGTGGCCTTCCTGTCCGTGGTCGTTGCGCTGTCGCTCCTGCGCAGCGCCGACGCCGGGGTGGGGCTGGCCAAGGTGGACCCGTTGCTGGAGGAGGTGCGCCAGTCGCTGCTGCGCATCGAGCCGGGCAGCACGGTGCTCGCCACCTACGCCGACGAGACGCTGCATAAGTCGGTCTTCCGTGCCACCCAGTTCACCGACGACCGCGCCCTGTCCTTCGGCCTGCACCACGCGCCGGTGCTGGCGCTGATGGAGCGGTCCAGCCTTGTGCCCATCGCCTTCACCCATCCGGGCAAGCAGGTGCTGTTGCTGAAGCCGGACTATGCGGACCTGGACGGCGATTTCACCTACATGCCGCGCATCGGCTACGTCGCCGACGCGGTGCGCCAGCCGGGCTTGCGCGACAACCATTACTGGGCCGACTGGCCCCGGCGCTTCGGCTACGTCTATGTGCTGTTCAGCGAGCCCGGCCGTGCCAACCCGGTGCCGGAGCATCTGACGCTGGTGCAGGAGGGGCGGTACTTCCAGCTTTACAAGGTGAAGTGAGGCGGGCGGTTGCCCCCACCCTAACCCTCCCCCGCTTTGCAGGGGAGGGGACTGTTTCTTCCTCCCCTGCGTCAGCGGGGGAGGGCCGGGGTGGGGGCAAGGAGTGCCCTCAGGCCGCCCCTTCCGCTCCCCAAACGAACTGATCGAACATCGGCTGGATCACCGCCTCGCCGATGTCGCGGGTGATGAAGACGATCTTGGAGCGGTGATCCTCGCCGGGCCATTCCTGGAGCTGGACCGGCGGGTGGAACATGTGCTGCACGCCGTGGACGACGACCGGCAGCGGGCTTTCCTTCACGTTCAGCAGCCCCTTGATGCGCAGCAGGTTCTCCCCGCCGGTGGCGATCAGGGCCTCCATGAAGTCGACGAAGTTGTTCCACGGGATCGGCTCGTTCACCACCATGCAGAAGGCGCGGATGTGGTCGTCGTGCCGGTTGGCGTCGTGGTGGTGGTGATCGTGCCCGCAGTCGGGACCGCAGGCGTCGCCATGGTCATGACCATGCCCATGGCCGTGATCGTGGTGCTCATGCCCGTGGTCATGGTCATGTTTGGCCTGCTCGTCGCGGTACGCCTCCTCGCGGAGCCAGCGCGCCACGTCGGGGCTCTTGGTGTCGGGGTTGTAGAGGCCGGCGTCGAACAGCTGCTTCGGGTCCACCTCGCCGAAGGCGGCGGGGATCTGCGGGGCCGCCGGGTTGATCGCCGTCAGACGCTGACACAAAGCGAGCGTCGTGTGCGGCGTGGCGAGGTCGGTCTTGGTCAGCACGATGCGGTCGGCGACGGCGGCCTGCTTCACGCTCTCCGGCTGGCGGTCGAGCTGGCTGGCGCCATGCACCGCGTCCACCGTGCTGATGACGCCGTCCAGGCGGAAGCGGGCGGCCAGCAGCGGGTCGCTCATCAGCGTGTGGATGATCGGGGCCGGATCGGCGAGGCCCGTGGTCTCCACCACCACCCGGTCGAACTCCGGGATGTCGCCGCGCACGCGCTTCAGGAACAGGTCGCGCAGCGTGTCGACGAGGTCGCCGCGGATGGTGCAGCACAGGCAGCCGCTGTCCATCAGCACCATGTTCTCCGACGCCTTGGCGACCAGCAGATGGTCGAGCCCGACTTCGCCGAACTCGTTGATGACCACGGCGGTGCGGGCCATGCCGGGATGGTGCAGGAGCCGTTGCAGCAGCGTGGTCTTGCCGCTGCCGAGGAAGCCGGTCAGCACCGAGACGGGGAGGCGGGGCGCCGGCGTGGCGGTGGGGTTGGGTGCGGCGGTCACGGGGTCTTCTCCTGGCAGTCGGTGCATGTGCCGCGCACCTCGACGGTGGGACGGCTGACCTGGAAACCATGCTCGGCGGCGATGGTGCCGATGGCGGCGCGGATGCGCGGGTCGTCGATCTCCACGGCGTTGCCGCAGGTCTCGCACACCAGGAACTGCCCGGAATGGACAGCACCCGGCGCCGCGCAGCCGATGTAGGCGTTCAGCGATTCGATGCGGTGGACCAGCCCATGCTCCACCAGGAACTCCAGTGCGCGGTAGACGGTCAGCGGGGCGGTGGCCTTGCCCTCGCGCTGGCTGAGGTCTTCGAGGATGGCGTAGGCGCCGCGCGGCTTGTGGCTGTTCCAGACCAGCTCCAGAACCTGCCGGCGCAGGGCGGTCAGCCGTGCGCCGCGCTCCGCGCACAGGGCGTCGGCGCGCATCAGCGCGTCGGCGATGCAATGCGCGTGGTCGTGCCCATGATGGGAGGCCGAGCCAGCGGTGGGGTGGGGGTCGGCGGTCATGGCGTTATCTTATTACATCGCCGGACGCCGACACCAGACAAAGAAGAAGGGCGGCCCCGGACGCGGGGGCCGCCCTTTCAAGGCGTGTCGCTCGATTGGGGGCGGTTCCCCGACCGGTCAGAGACCGATCACGCCGCCGTCCTTCTTGGTGATGGCGACCACCGACGGGCGCGGCGGCATGTTCGGCTTGAAGTCGGGCCACCGGGTTGCCGGGTCCTCGAAGGAGGAGAGCTTGCCCTTGAAGCCTTCCCACTGGTCCACGCCGTCGGTGGCCGGGTGCTGCACGGCGACGAACAGGGTCTTGTCGTCGGTGGTGAAGCAGGGGCCGCACATCTCCGCACCCACCGGCACGCGGTAGAACATCTTGGACAGGCCGCGCAGGTTGCCTTCGGTCTCCACGGCCCAGACGCCGTCGGCGGTGCCGGACGCCTTCTTCCAGTTCTCGCCCTGGTCGGTGGTGATCCACAGGCGGCCGCGGTGGTCCACCGCCGCGTTGTCGGGGCAGGAGAACCAGCCGTTGGCCGAGGTGTCGGCGTGGAACTGCGCGCCGACCTTCTCGTCCGCCGGGTTGCCGCCGCGGACCAGGATGGTCCACTCCGCCTTCGTCGAGGCGTGGTTGCCGTTCTCCGGCAGGATCTCGACGATGTGGCCCCAGTTGTTCTCGGCGCGCGGGTTGGTCGCGTCCACCTGCTCCGGCTTGCGGCGGGAGTTGTTGGTGAGGATGACGTAGACCTTGCCGGTCACCGGGTTGACCTCGATGTCCTCCGGGCGGTCCATCTTGGTGGCGCCCAGCGCGTCGGCGGCGAGGCGGGCGTTGATCAGGACGGTGGCCTGGTCGGGGAAGCCCTTCTCGGCGGTCAGCGGACCCTGGCCATGGACCAGCGGCAGCCACTCGACCGAGGCGTCGGCCTTGAACTTCGCCACGTAGAGCGTCCCGGTCTCCAGGATGTCCATGTTGGCGGCGCGGTTCTTCGGGTCGAACTTCTTCGCCGCGACGAACTTGTAGACATAGTCGAAGCGCTCGTCGTCGCCGGTGTAGGCGACCACGGTGCCGTCCTTGCCCAGCGCGATCTGGCAGGCCTCATGCTTGAAGCGGCCGAGCGCGGTGCGCTTCTTCGGGGTCGAGGTCGGGTCGTAGGGGTCGATCTCGACGATCCAGCCGAAGCGGTTGGACTCGTTCGGCTCCTTCGCGATGTCGAAGCGGTCGTGATGGACGCCCCAGTTGTACCATTCGCCGGGGAAGCCGTAGCGCTTCAGCACCTTGGCGTTCGGGGTGGTGTCCTCGACCTTGCCCCAGAAATAGCCGTTGAAGTTCTCTTCCGCCGACAGCCAGGTGCCCCAGGGCGTCATGCCGCCGGAACAGTTGTTCAGCATGCCGCGGACCATCGTGCCGGTCGGGTCGTAGCTGGTCTTCATCAGGGCGTGGCCGGCAGCCGGGCCGGTGATGGCGCAGGGCGTCTCGCCGGTGATGCGGCGGTTGTAGCGGGAGTCCGCCACCGTCACCCACTTGCCCCTGACCTTGCGGATCTCGACGACGGTGCCGCCGTGGGCGGCCATCTCGATGTCCACCAGCGCCTTGGTCATACGGGCGAACTTGTCCTTCTGCTGCTCCACGCCGACGCCGGGGAACATGACCTCCTCGTCGGTGTATTCGTGGTTCACGCAGAGCAGGGCGCGGTCCGGCGACTGGGAGCCGAGCGGCAGCGGGGCGTAGCCGACGAAGTCGTTGTTGTAGCCGAACTGCTTCGACTGCGCCTCGGCCGACTGGTTCATCGGGTCGAAGGCCGGCGCGCCGGGGACCACCGGGTCGCCCCAGCGGATCAGGATGTCGGCGTTGTAGCCGGCGGCGACGTGATGGTCGGCGTCCACGCCATGCGCCACTTCCTGGAAGGAGAAGCTGGCCTTGGCCGGGCGCGGGGCGCCGGTGACGGCGGCCTCGGCCTCGCGCGGCGAGGAGAGCAGGGCGGCCGGGCCGATCAGGGCGCTGACCGCCGCTCCGGTCAGCATGCCGCGCACCATGTCGCGACGGCCGAGGCGCGCGTTGATGACGTCGCCCATGGTCGGGTTTTCGGACGGGTTGGAGCCGATGTCCTCGCGGCCCTCGAAGGTCAGATACTTGGTGCCCTTCTGGGGCAGGTCATGGGTGTCCATCGGTGTGCCTCGTCTCTTTCCGCAAATTTATTTTGGGTAGGGGCGGGCGCACCTTACCGGCGGCCTGTGACGGTTTCTTTGCACTCCCGTGAAGGCGGAATGAAAACGCACGGTCGGATTTCACGACCCCGCAACGATCAATCGCCGGCTTTCTTGATCTCCTGGAAGGCGGCCAGCGCGCGGTCGCGGGCGGCGCCGTGATCGACGATCGGCCGCGGGTAGTCCTTGCCGAGCGTGACCCCCGCCTGCCGCAGCACCTCGTCCGGGGCCTCCCAGGGCCTGTGGATCCAGCGGCTGGGCAGCTTTTCCAGTTCCGGCACGTAGCGCCGGACATAGGCGCCCTCCGGGTCGAACTTCTCGCCCTGGAGGATCGGGTTGAAGACGCGGAAGAAGGGGGCCGCGTCGGCGCCGCAGCCGGCCACCCATTGCCAGTTGCCGGCGTTGTTGGCGATGTCGGCGTCGACCAGCGTGTCCCAGAACCACGCCTCGCCCTCCTGCCAAGGGATCAGCAGGTCCTTGATGAGGAAGGAGCCGACGATCATGCGCACGCGGTTGTGCATCCAGCCGGTCCGCCAGAGCTGCCGCATCCCCGCGTCCACGATGGGGTAGCCGGTCCGCCCGCGCTGCCACGCGCGCAAGCCCGCCTTGTCGGTCCGCCAGGGAAAGCGGGCGAAGCGGTCGTCCAGCGGCGTGTCCGGAATCCCCGGCTCCTCGCGCAGCAGATGGTGGTTGAACTCCCGCCAGCCGAGTTCCCGCAGGAAGGCCTCGGCGCCGGCGGCCAGTTCATGCCGCTGGTCGGCGGCGTGACGGGTGGCGTGCCAGATCTGCCGCGGGCCGATCTCTCCGAAGGCGAGGTGCGGTGACATCGCGGAGGTTCCGTCATGATCCGGGCGGTCGCGCTCCACCGGATAGGCGGCGACCGGACCATCCAGGAAATCGGCCAGCCGCTCCCGCGCCGCCTCCTCCCCGGGCTCCCAGCGTTCGCGCAGGCCATCGGCCCAGTCCGGAGCGGTGGGCAGCAGGCCCCAATCCGTCAGCGGCTCGCTGGACACCGGCTTGGCCGGCGGCGTCAGCTTGGCCGGCGCGCGGGTGGGGCGCGGCGGCTCCGGCATGGACAGCAGCGCCTTCCAGAAGGGCGTGAACACCCGGAAGGGCGTGTCCGACTTGGTGCGGATGGTCCCCGGCTCGTAGAGCAGGGCGGCGTTGTGGGGATGAACCGTCACACCGCGCGCGGTCAGCCGCTCGCCCACGCGGCGGTCGCGGGCGATGGCGGGGGGGCCGGCGCGGCGGTTGCACAGCACGGTGTCGGCGCCGGTTTCCTCCGCCAGCGCCGCCAGCACCACGGCGGGGTCGCCGCTGCGCAGCACCAGAGGCGAGCCGAGCTTCGCCAGCGCCTCGCCCAGCCGCTCCAGGCTGCCGTGCAGCCACCAGCGGGAGGCGCCGCCGGGAAGCCAGGGATCGTGGTCGTCCTTCTCCCGGATAAAGACCGGGATAACCGGCGCCCCATCCTCCGCCGCGGCGCTGAGCGCCGGGTTGTCGGCAAGGCGAAGATCGTTGCGGAACCAGACGAGGATGGGTGAATGATCGGTCTTCATCGGCCAACTTTAAGGAAATGGGCAGAAGAACAGGCATGCCAAAACGCCGCAGCCAATGACCACGGTCAATGGCTCTTGCTACGCGGCGCCGATTGCTCCGGATCACCGCGACGGGAAAAATTTTTCCTGAGGAAATCCTATTGACCGAGGATTTTGCGCCGCTATTTCCGCCTTCGCTGCCACGACGTGGAGCCGGAGGCACGGCGGCCGACGGCACCGGTTCCACGGACGGGGGAGGAACGAGACGCCATCCAAATGGAGGAAATGACATGTCCCGCCTGTCGCGGCTGCTGACCGCCGCCACCCTCGCCCTGCCGCTCTCCTTCGCCACCGTCGCCGCGAAGGCGGCGGACATCGTGGACACCGCCGTCGCGGCGGGCCAGTTCAAGACGCTGGTCCAGGCCGTCCAGGCCGCCGGGCTCGCGGACACGCTGAAGGGCAGCGGTCCCTTCACCGTCTTCGCTCCGACCGACGAGGCCTTCGCCAAGCTTCCCGCCGGCACGGTCGATAATCTTCTGAAACCGGAGAACCGCGAGAAGCTCCGCTCCGTACTCACCTATCATGTGGTGTCGGGCAAGGTGACCTCGGCCGATATCGCCGGCAAGACGGCATCGCCGAAAACCGTGCAGGGCACCACCGTGGACATCGATGCGTCGAAGGGCGGCGTGATGGTGGACAACGCGAAGGTCGTGAAGCCCGACATCATGGCGTCCAACGGCGTCATCCACGTGATCGACACGGTCATGATGCCGAACTGACGTTCTGTCTTTTCATCGAGGTCCCTCCTGCCGGACGTTTCACCGCCGGTTCCGGCAGGACCACTCGCCCGGAGAGTTTCCCCGACTCTCCGGGCGCTTCTTTATGCCTTGTCCGGAGAGAGGCGGCTGCGCGGGAAGCGGTGGACCTTGCCGCGGGCCAGCAGATGCACCTCGAACCGCGCCGCCAGCAGGCCGGACACCGCCGGGTCCAGCACGTTCAGCCCGCCCGCGAAGGCGCCGAAGGCCGGCAGGATCAGCTTTCCCCCGTCGAAGGCGAAGCAGCGCTCCCGCACCCGCCGGCCCGGCACCAGGACGGCGGCCACCGGGTGCAGATGCCCCGACAATTCGCCCACGGCGCCGGGCACCGCCTCGTGCCGGAAGGTCAGCGGGCCGAGCGCCAGCTCGTCCAGGATGCGCCCGCCAAACCCCTCCGGCGGTTCCGGATCGTGGTTGCCGGTAACCCACAGCCAGTCCGCCACGCGCCCGGTCAGATCGCGCAGCCGCGCCACGTCCCCCGCCTCCATGCGGCTCGCCGCCCGGCGGTCGTGGAAGCTGTCGCCCAGGCAGATCACCCGCTCCGGGGCCAGCCGCTCCACCAGATCCGCCAGCCGGCCGAGCGTCGCCCGCGTGTCGTAGGGCGGCAGCATCCGCCCGCGCGCCGCGAAGGCGGAGCCCTTCTCCAGATGCAGGTCGGCGACCACCAGCGTCCGCTCCGCCGGCCAGACCAGCGCGCCGGAGGGATCGGGGGCCAGAGCCGCGCCCCGCAGGGTCATCGTCGTGTCCATGTCCCTCACAACGTCAGCCGGCCCTGTGCATCACGGGGCTCATCACGGGGCGAATCCAGCTCCGGCATCGCCTCGGCCACCAGATCAGCGGCAGCCTGTTCCAGAAGCTCGTCGGTGGCGGAGCCGTCCACCCGTTCCCGCCCGATCTCCAGGATGACCGGCACGGCGAGAGGGGAGATTCGGTCGAGGTCCTTGTGGGTGATGCGCCCCTTCACCCGAACCAGGAAATCCGACAGGCGCCGCACGTCGGTCAGCCCGCCCGCCGCGTCGGCGCGGGTGGCGCGCAGAAGGACATGGCCGGGGTCGTGCTTGCGCAGCACGTCGTAGATCAGGTCGGAGGAGAAGGTGACCTGCCGCCCCGACTTCTCCTGTCCGGGGTGGCGGCGGTCGATGACCCCGGTGATCAGCGCGACGTTGCGGAAGGTCCGCCGCAGCATCGAGGACTCGTCCATCCAGGCTTCCAGATCGTCGCCCAGCATGTCCTGGTCGAACAGCCCGTCCATATCCTTGGGCGTTCGCAGCGACCAGACGGCCAGCACATAGTCGGTGGCGACGAAGCCGAGCGGGCCGCAGCCCATCCGCTCCATCCGCCGGGTCAGCAGCATCCCCAGGGTCTGGTGCGCGTTCCGCCCCTCGAAGGCGTAGACGACGAGGAAACGCTTGCCCGCCTTGGGGAAGCTCTCCACCAACAGCCCGTCGCGCGCCGGCAGGACGGAGCGCCAGCGCTGCAGCCGCAGCCATTCCTGCACGTCCTCCGGCAGGCCGGGCCACTGCACCGGATCGGCCAGCATGGCGCGCACCCGGTCGGCCAGGGCGGTGGTCAGCGGCAACCGCCCGCCGGCGTAGGCCGGGACCTTCGGCTCCCCGGTGCCGCCCTTGGCGACCTGCGCCTCCATCTCGCGGATGCCGAGGAACTTCAGAAGCTGCCCGGCGAAGACGAAGGTGTCGCCGGGGGTGAGGCCCTGGATGAAATGCTCCTCCACCTCGCCCAGCACCGGGCCGCGGCTCAGGCGCACGCGCAGCATGGCCTCCTGCGTGATGGTGCCGACGTTCATGCGGTACTGCCGCGCCACCGCCGGCCCGGCCACCGCCATGCGCCCGTCTTCGCGCAGCGTCAGCCGGTGGAAGCGCTCGTAATTGCCGAGCGCGTAGCCGCCGGTCGCCACGAAGTCCAGCACATCGTCGAACTCGTCCCGCGCCAGCCCGGCGTAGGGGGCGGCGCAGACCACCTCGTCGTACAGGTCGTCGGGCCGGAACGGCTCCGCGCAGGCCATGCCAAGCATGTGCTGGGCCAGCACGTCCAGCCCGCCGGGGCGGGGCCGCTCGCCGTCCAGGCTCATGGCCGCCACGGCGTCGAGCGCGGCGCGGCATTCCAGCACCTCGAACCGGTTGGCGGGGACGAGCAGGGCGCGGCTCGGCTCGTCCAGCCGGTGGTTGGCGCGGCCGATGCGCTGGACCAGCCGGCTCGCCCCCTTCGGCGCGCCGATCTGCACCACCAGATCGACCGCCGCCCAGTCGATGCCGAGGTCGAGCGAGGAGGTCGCCACCACCGCCCGCAGCTTGCCCGCCGCCATGGCGGCCTCGACCTTGCGCCGCTGCTCCGCCGCCAGCGAGCCGTGATGGAGCGCGATGGGCAGGGTGTCGTCGTTGAGGCGCCAGAGTTCCTGGAAGACCAGCTCCGCCTGGGCGCGGGTGTTGACGAAGACCAGCGTGGTGCGGTGGGCGCGGATGCGCTGGTACACCTCCTTCAGCGCGTGCATGGCCATGCGGCCGGACCAGGGCAGCCGCTCGCGCGTCGTCAGGATCTCCACCTCGGCGGAGGCGCCGGCCCGGCCGGTGACCAGCCGCACGTCGCCGCCATCCGCGTGCCCGGTTTTGGACAGCCAGGCGAGCAGTCGCGCCGGCTCCGCCACCGTGGCCGACAGCCCGACCCGCCGGGCCAGCGGCGCCAGCCGGGCGAGCCGCGCCAGCCCCAAGGCCAGCAGATCGCCGCGCTTGGTTCCAGCGAGCGCGTGCAACTCATCCACGATGACGCAGCGCAGGTGCCGGAAGATCGTCGCCGCGTCGGCGTAGGCGATCATCAGCGCCAGACTTTCCGGCGTCGTCATCAGGATCTGCGGCGGGTTGGCCCGCTGCCGCCGCCGCTTGGATTCGGGCGTGTCGCCGGTGCGGGTCTCGGTGCGGATGGGCAGCCGCATCTCGGCGACGGGCTCTTCCAGATTGCGCTGGATGTCCACCGCGAGCGCCTTCAGCGGCGAGATGTAGAGCGTGTGCAGCCCCTCCCGCGGGCGTTCCGCCAGATCGATCAGCGAGGGCAGGAAGCCGGCCAGCGTCTTGCCGCCGCCGGTCGGCGCGATCAGCAGGGCGCTACCCCCGGTGACCGCCGCCTCGACCATGGCGAGCTGGTGCGGATGCGGCGCCCAGCCCCGCGACCGGAACCAGCCCTGGACGTTGGCGGGGAGAAGGGGGAAGGAGAGGTCGGGCATGAAGGACCGGGTGATTCGCTGAGACCGGAAAGAATAGTGTTGTGAATCGAACGGAGCAAGAACGGCAGTGCTTTTGCGTCCCGTTGACGGCTTTCGGGGCTGTGGTATTTTGTGAGGCAAGGAGGTGATGCGCCTTCGGTGCCCTGGAGGCGAGACCGGTTACCCGGCCCCGCCCCGTGGCTTCTTAGGTATCGTGGTCCTGGTTGAAGCCGGCTTCGAACTCGAACTTCATCCGGAACCAGAAGCGTTGGAACCACTTCAGGTACCTTTTCAAGCGCATCACCTCCTCTCGGATGCCGGACGGGTAGGGCCCGTCGGCACGCAACATCCAAAGGAATGCGTGGGCGCGGTCAACCGGGGATGTGGCTCGGTGGGATGGCTGCGGCACTTGGGCGCGTTGCTGGGGTGGGGAGGCCTTGCCCCCTCCCTGACCCTCCCCCGCTAACGCAGGGGAGGGAATTAAGCGCCGGTCACGATGCGGACGTGGATGGGAAGGGGAATCGTGCTGCCTTGCGCCTGCGCGTCGAAGCGGCGGGTCACCTCGGCATCCAGGTCGGCGCGCTGCCCGGCGGTGAGGTCGTGCAGGCGGTGGCCGAAGCTCATCTCCAACGTGGCGCGCCAGAAGGGCTGGCCCTGGGGGGCCTTGCGGACCGGGGTGATGTCGGTCTCGCTCACCGTGGCGAATCCGGCGGCGCGCATGGCCTCCGCCAGAAGGCCGGGGGCGGCGAAGCGGAACAGCGGGTCCAGGCTGCGGTCCTCGCCCATCCGGGCGGCGACGGCCTCGCCCACCGTGTCGAACAGGGCGTTGCCGGCGCGCGGCCCCCAGACCATGAAGGCCGCCCGCCCGCCGGGGCGCAGCACGCGCCGCAACTCCGCCAGGGCCGCCGCCACGTCGGGGACGAACATGATGCCGAAGCGGCAGGTCACCCGGTCGAAGCTTCCCGCGACGAAGGGCAGGGCGGTCATGTCGGCGGCGGTGAAGGCCGGGCGCAGTTCGTCGGCGATCCCCGCGGCGCGGCGCCGGGCGCCGGCCATCATGCCGGGCACGAGGTCGCTGCCCACCACCAGCCCGTCCGCCCCAGCGCGCAACGCGGCGCTCAGCGCCGGTTCGCCGGCGCCGGAGGCGAGGTCCAGCACCCGGTCGCCCGCCGTCACCCCGGCGGCGTCGAGCAGGGGCTGGTTCAGCTTGTCGGCCAGATCGGCCATCGGGTCGGCCCAGCGATCCCAGGCGTCGGCGCTGGCGGTCCAGCGAGCGCGCTCGGCGTCGCCGTCGATGGGGCAGGTGGACAAGTCGGGCATGGTCAGTGAAGGAGCCTTGCAATGCCGGTGATGCGGGGGGCGGAGTCCGCGTCGCGCAGCCGCTCGTTCAGCGCCGCGACCTCCTCCGCCAGCTTGCGGTTCGCCTCGGTCAAGACTTGGATGCGCCCCTCGGCGTCCTGCTGCTGGGTGTTCAGGGCTGCGACGTTTTCCGCCAGCTTGCGGATCTGCTGGGACTGGCGGGTGCCGCCCTCGTTGACGCTGCGGCGGATCGAGCCGACGGCGGCCAGGACGATGACGCTGACCGTCGCACCCGTCAGAAGGGCGGCGATGGCCAGAGCCCAGATCCAATCCCCCGTTGGCAGTTCCATGGCCGAAGCCGCCCCTGCGTTGCGTCCGGACCACCGGCAGCGACCCTCCGGCGAACCAATGGTTTCAGCATCCGACGAATTGCCGGGCGGGTCAAGCCGGGCACCGGAACGGCAAAAGGCCCAGCCGTTGCCGGCCGGGCCTTTCGTGAAACCGGGGTTGCGCTCCGCGGTCAGGCGACGGTGTCGTCGACCGGGCGGGTGGCCTTGGCGCGCATGTCCTTCAGGTGATCGCCGAAGGCCCGCAGGACCGGCATGATCCGCTGCATCTGGTCCGACGTGACGTGGGCGTCGGTCTTCAGGACGATGGTCGGCGCCTCCGACATCAGGCGCTTGGAGCGCATCGGGCCCACCTTGTCGTCCATGAACATGGACAGCCCCATCAGAATGCCGAGCGTCACGTCATCGGGCGCCTTGGGCAGAGCCAGCACGTCGTGCAGCTCGTTGAGGAGGGTGTAGGCGACGATGGACGTGCGTTCGATGGTGTCAACGTCGGCGGCCATGGACATCGGCGTAATCCTTGAGGCGCTGAAAGTGTGCGATATGGCCGAAGGTTAGCGCTTGGATCGTAACCAAACTGTTAACCATCCCTCACCCGAGTCGCCACGAGTCGCTTTTTTCGAGTCGCAATCCCCGGTCGCCGAATCAGAAGAGTCGACTCATGCCTCCGCGTGAATCGACTCGGTGGTTATGGCCCGCTCCACCCGCTCGATGGCGGCCATCACCGCGTCCGGACGGGCGTGCTGCGGCATGTGCCCGGTTTCCGCCAGCAGATGCAGCGTCGATCCGGCCACCGCGTTGTGCAGGCGCACGGCGTGGGCGTGGGGGTCGACGATGCGGTCCTCCCGCCCCGCCACGACGGATGTCGGGCAGCGGATCTCGGAATAGCGGGGGGCCATCGCCGCCACGCCTGGGATCAGCGCGGCGAGTTGGGCGGCGGCGGCCTCCAACTGCGTCGGGCGCAGCAGAAGGTCGGGAGGCAACTCGTCATAGCTGGGCGGCACCGGGTTCGGCTCGAAGATGCGGCGCATCAGCGCCGGCAGGATCAACCGGTCCAGCGGCGGCAGGACGGTGTGGCTGAGCAGCGGCCCGGCCGCCGGAATGGCCGGTCCCATCATGGGGAGGAAATCGAGCCGCGGGGTCGGGTGGGTGAAGGCCGACAGGATGACCAGACCGCCGATCTCCTCCGGGAAATCCAGCGCCCAGGCGAGCGCCACCGCCCCGGCCAGCGAATGGCCGACGACGATGGGACGCTCCAATCCCAGCTTACGGGTGGCGGCGCGCAGCAGCGCGGCTTGGGCGGCGGGACCGGCGTCGCGTCGCGGCGTCGCCTCGCTGTAGCCATGGCCGGGCCGGTCGAAGCAGACGCAGCGCCGGTGTCGGGCCGCCTCGTCCAGAAGGCTCAGCGCCCAGTCGTCGGCGGTGGTGCCGTTGCCGTGCAGGAACACCACGGGGGGCGCCGTGCCGTCCTTCGGCCCATGGTCGAGATAATGCAGGCGGGTGCCGCCGACGCTCATGAAATGCCCGGTCGGCGGGTGCTGCTGCTCCGCCCGGTTGGTGCGGCGGCGGGTGTCCAGCCACAGGCCGGCCAGCAGACCGGCCGCGAGCGCCAAACCACTGCGCATCAGCGGACCCTCCGGCGGCGCGCTCGCGGCGTGTCGGGACAGCGTGTGGAATGGCGCATGATCGGGCTCCTCCGGGTTGCAGCGACTGGGGTGCAACAGAAGGCGGATGGGGCGGTTCCGGCACGCGGGGCCGCGCAGGGCCGCCATGTCTCAACATTGTTTCCACAAATTAAACTAAAATCTTATCATTCTTGGGGCAGAAGGACGGGTGAACCGTCCACCGTTCGGAATTGGATTGACGCCATACCATGAAGGTTCTTTTCAAAGCGGGAGTATCGCGATGAGCGCCACCGCCAAGCAGCAGCCGACCCCAGCCGTGCCGGACAGCGCCGCTCCGGCGAGTGCGTCCCTGCCCGCCGTCTACACCGATCTTGGCCGAATCATCGAGAGCATGACCCGGCGCTTCCTGGACGTGCTGCGGATGGAGCTTGCGCGCATCGGGATCGACGACCTCAGCCCCGGCCAGGCCCTGATGCTGATCAACATCGGCGGCGAGGAACTGTCGGTGCGCGACCTGCTGGAGCGCGGCTACTATCTCGGCTCCAACGCCTCCTACAACCTGAAGCATCTGGTGGAAGCGGGCTATGTCGACCGCTCCGCCTCGCAGCGCGACCGGCGCACGGCGCGGCTTCGCCTGTCGGAGCGCGGCCTGAAGCTGTGCGAGGCGCTGCGCGGGCTGGAGGCGGTGCGGGGCGAGGCGCTGATCCGCAGCGACGAGGAAGCCGCCGATCTGGAGACGACGTACCGCACGTTGCGCCGTTTGGAGCGGGCGTGGAGCGATCTGATCCGCTACGATACGCCGGAGTATTGATCCCGAGCGTCCGTTCCGGAAGACCCAGCGCATGTCAAAGCGGTCCCTCAGCCAGAAGGATGTCGAACGCCTGCTGGCGGCGCCCGACGCCCAGGCGCGCATCGACACCATGACCCATCTGGTGCGCGACCTGGAAGCGGGGGACCTCGCCGAGGCGGAGCGGGCGCTGGCCATGGACATCCTGCAACGCTTCGCCGCCGACGCGGTGACCGCCGTGCGCGAGGCGGTGGCGTGGCAGATCCACAACTCCACCCTGCTGACGGAGGGGCTCGCGGAGAAGCTGGCCCGCGACGTCGACCGGGTGGCCTTTCCCATCCTGCGCCACGCGGAGAAGCTGAGCGAAGGGTTGCTCCTGGACATCCTGCGCGAACGGCGCCCGGCGAAGGAGCTTGCCATCGCCGGGCGCCGCTCCGTTTCGCCCGCGGTGTCCGACGCGCTGGTGCGCAACGGCAACGTCATCGTCATCACCGAGCTTCTGCGCAACCGGGGCGCCGTCATCCCGGAGCCGTCCCTGCACAGCGTGCTGGACCGCTGGGGTGGCGTCGCCACGGTGAACGAGGCGATGGCGGCGCGGCCCGACCTGTCGGCGGCGGTGGTGGAGAAGCTGATCCTCTTCGTGTCGGAGGAAATCCGCAACCGGCTGATCCGCACCCACCGCCTCAACCCCCGCCTGATCGGCATCCTGGTGGAGCGGGCGCGGGAGGCGGTGACCCTGCTCCTGCTCAAGCCGCTGACCCCGCGGGAGGCGGACGTGGAGCTTCTTGCCCGGCATCTGCTGATCCGCGGGAGGCTGTCGGCGCCGCTGCTCTTCCGCGCGCTGTGCGCCGGGGAGATCGCGCTGTTCGACGCCGGCATGGCGGTGCGCGCAAACCTGCCGCCGGAGAACGCCCGTCAACTCGCCTGGGACGGCGGGCCGCACGCGCTGAAGGGGCTGTTCGCCAAGGCGGGTTTGTCCTTCACCCTGCTGAAGCCCTTCCGCGTCGCCATCGCGGTGGCGAAGGCGCTGGACTACCGTGGCGGCGACGAGGGCCGCGAGCGCTTCCAGACGGAGGCCATCGCCACCCTGTTCGACGCCTGCGGCAACAGCCAGGACCGGGAGATCGACGACCTGCTGCTGCAACTATTCGACCAGACCTCGGCGGAGGTGATCGAAAAGGCGCTGGAGCAGGCGGGGATGCCCTTCTCTCCACTGAGCAACTGAGTCACAAACTGAAGAACGTCTTCAGCCGGGCCAGCAGGTCATGCTCGGTCGTCGTCTGGATCACGGCGGCGGGGGCGCTGGCGCGGCGGTGGGCGTCGTTGCGGCGCTGGCGCAGGCCCATCAGGTCGGCCAGCCGGGCGGCCAGTTCCGGACGGCGGCGCAGAACGGGGTCGAGCGCCTCCTTGTCCAACTCGTAGACCACGGCGTCGGTGTTGGCGATCACCGACGCGCTGCGCGGCTGGCCGGTCAGCAGCGACATCTCCCCGAACACGTCGCCCGGCCCCATGTGGTCGAGCAGAAGCGTCCGCCCCCCGAAGGCCCCGCGCACGTCCAGCGCGCCCTCGGCCACCAGGAAGAGGGAGGTCCCGGTTTCGTCCTGGCGGACCACGGCCTCCCCGGCGGCGACATGGCGCAGGTGCATGCCGGAGGCCAGTTCGTCGATCTCCTCAGGGTGGAAGGCGGCGAACAGGTCCACATGGGACAGCAGGTCCCGCCCCAGCCCCAGCGCCGAACAGGGCGGCGGGCGGTTGCTGCGGCGGCGCATCTCCTGCTTGGGGCTGGCCGGCTCCAGCCCGGCGCGGGCCAGATGCTCCAGGATGGTGGTCGCCACGGCGTCGCGGGTCGCGGCCAGCCGGGAATAATCCGCCACCCAGAATCGCGCCTGATAGGTGACGCCGTTCAGCGTGATCGATTCCACCACCACGTCGGGCCGCGGCTCGGTGGGAACGGCGTCGCAGCAGACGATGGCCGACAGGATGATCCGCTTGGCGCGGGCCACCGGCACCTCAGCGTCGAGAGTCACCGGCACGCCGGCGCGAAAGCCGCTGCCGGGCTGGCTGTAGTTGGTGATGCGGTTGCCCGCGGCCAGCCCGTTTGGCACCACCAGCGCCGTGCCGTCCAACGTGATCAGCCGGGTGGCCCGCCAGTTGATCTCGTCCACCCGCCCGGTCACGCCGGGGGTCAGCTCGACCCAGTCGCCGATGCGGTAGGGATGCTCGACGTTCAGCGCGATGCCGGAAAAGATGTCGGCGATCATGTTGCGCAGCGCGAAGCCCAGAACCGCGATCACCACGCCGGAGGTGGCGACCAGCCCGGTCACCGGCTGCCCCAGCACGAAGGCCAGGATGCCCAGCACCGCCAGCCCGTAGAGCAGCGCGCGCAGCAGGTCGGTCAGCAGGCGCGGCATCGGCGTGGCGCGGGCATTGCGCGCCACCACGAGGTCAATGACCCGCGACCCCAGCCACGCTGCCCCCAGCCACGCCACCGCGGCGAGCAGCGAGGCCAGCGCGTCCGCCACCATGGCGCCCGCGATAGGGGTGATGTGGCCGGACAGCCATGGCCGGTGCCCCGCCGCTCCGGCGGCTGCGAGAGTCAGCAGAGCCGGGGCCAGCAGGTGGCGGAAGCCGAGGCGCGGCGGCGCGCCGGTGGGGCCGACGGGAAGCGGGGCGAGGCGGGATGAATCGGGCATGCGGGACCGGCAACCTCCTGCCCCGTGACCTTCGCACCGGGAGCGCAACCGTCAAGCCCAAAATAGGAATAGGCGGCGAGGCCGCGCTCTTCGCGCAAAGTGGGGTGGTCGGGGATCGCCTTCGCCCCTTAATATTCGGAGGGTGGGGAGAGAAAGGATGAGGTCCGAAAAACCGCGAACATTGCTCGTCCACCAAGCATAAGATTGAAATTCCCAAAGAGAAGAGCCAGAAGAGCGAGGTGTCCATGCCTCATGCCGCCATGATCGTGGCGGCCGCGCTGCTCCTGTTGCCGGGCGCGGCGTCGGCCCAAAGTGCAAACGCTCAAAGTTCAAACGGGCGGGAGAAGGCGCCGGAAGGGGCGCGTGCCTACATCATGTGGCCGTCGAACGGCACCACCATTTCCGGCGGAAAGCTGTGGGTCCGCATGGGCTTGCAGAACATGGGCATCGCTCCCGCGGGCATCCGCAAGGAGAACACCGGCCACCATCACCTGCTTGTGGACACCGACCTCGCCACCTACGACGAACCCATCCCGAACACCAAGCAGTCGCTGCATTTCGGCGGCGGTCAGACGGAGGTGCGGTTGGAACTGCCGCCGGGCCGGCACACGCTCCAGATGGTCCTGGGCGACGCGGACCATGTGCCGCACGACCCGCCGATCATGTCGCAGAAGATCACCATCATCGTCCCTTAACGAGAGCGTGACAGGGAGGAAGTCATGATGCGCACCGCCGCCGTCCCGGTCCTTCTGGCCGTCCTGCTCGCCGCCGGGCCGGTGGCCGCGCAGTCGTCGCCGGAAGCCGACGCGTTGGACAAGCCGCTGTCCGACACCACCAACACGCCTCAGCCCGCCAGCCCCGGGCACGAGCATGAAAGCACGCCCTCCACCCCGGACGCGGCGAAGTCCGGACGGACGGCGGCGCCGAAGGACGCCTATCTCTACATCGGTTGGCCCAACGACGGCGAAGTGGTGAGGGGCCGCTTCAAGGTGTGGTTCGGGCTGCGGAACTTCGGCGTCGCCCCGGCGGGCGTGCGCCGGGACAACACCGGCCACCATCACCTGCTGGTGGACACCGACCTGCCGCCGATGGACGAGCCGCTCCCCAACAACCGCAACTACATCCATTTCGGCAAGGGCCAGACGGAAACCTATCTGGAGCTGCCGCCGGGCCGGCACACGCTGCAGCTTCTGATGGGCGATGCGGAGCACATCCCGCACGAGCCGCCGATCCTGTCCAAGAAGATCACCATCACCGTGCGTCCCGGCGGCGACAGCACGCGCGTGTCGGCCCGCTGAACCAGTCCGCTGAACGTTCAGGGAGTGAGGCCATGGGATTTCAGGCCATGGGATTCGACACCATGGGATGTCTCCGGCGCACCGGTGTCGCGCGAGTGGCGGTCGCCGCATCGCTCCTGTTCCTGGGGGCCTGCGTCACTTCGGGCGAACAGGCGACCCTGGTCCAGAAGCCGAAGACCCCGCCCGTGCGCACCGTGTCCAACTTCAGCGAGGCGCTGCGCTGCATGGACACGCTGATGTGGAACCATGGCAAGCGCGACATCTTCATCACATCCAACGGCATCCCCGATGCGACGGGACGGGTGGCAGGCGGCACCAAGGAGATGCTCATCACCGCCGTGTCGCGCATGTCCGAGCGGTCGAACGCCTTCCGCTTCGTCGATTTCGAGCCGACGCTGGACGACGTGAACGCGCTCTACTGGATGATCGGGGTGCAGCCGAACTTCCGCGCCCCGTCCTACTATGTCCGCGGCGCCATTACCCAACTCGACGACAACGTGGTGAGCGAGGCGGCCAGCGCCGGCATCTCTCTGCCGACCTTCGACCTGGGCATCTCCGCCGATCAGGTGATGTCGGTGATCTCGGTGGACCTGAACATCGGGGAACTGGCGACGCGCCAGATCATCCCCGGCCTGTCGGCCAGCAATTCGCTCGCCATCATCTCGTCGGGCAAGGGGGCGGACGCCGGGGCAGTGATCGGCAAGGCCGGCCTCTCCTTCAACGTTTCGCTCAACAAGTCCGAGGGGCTTCATCAGGCGGTGCGCACGCTGATCGAACTCAGCACGATCGAGGTGCTGGGCAAGATGACCCGCACCCCCTACTGGCAGTGCCTGGGCATCGACCAGACCAACCCGGCCTTCGCCGGGCAGGCGCGCGACTGGTTCGACGGTATGGCGCCGTCGCAGCGCGTCGCCTACGTCCAGCGCGTCCTGCTGGCCGAGGGCTATTACGACGGGCCGGACAGCGGCCAGCTCGACGAGCGCACCCGCGACGCGATTTCCCGCTATCAGGCCGACAATGACCTGATCGCCACCGGTCGCGTGGATTTCGACCTCTATCAGCGCATGCTCGCCCAGCCCAGCGGTCAGAAGGGGCCGGGGGCGCCGCGTGTGCAATCGGTGTCGAACGCGGGCGGAGAGGGGCTGCCGCGCGCCACGCCGACGCCCGCCGGGGCGCCGCCCGATCTGGTCCTCAGCTCCGACCGCGGGCCGCAGCCGCGCTACCGCGCCGGAGAGGCGCTGGTGGTCAAGGTGCAGCCGACCGCCAACGGCTTCGTCTATTGCTACTACCAGGACGCCGCCGGGTCGGTGGCCCGCATCTTCCCCAACCGCTTCCAACCCGACAGCTTCGTCCAGGCCAACCAGCAGGTGGAGGTCCCGCCGGGAGCGCAGAAGCCCTTCAACCTGCGCATGGACCGTCCCGGCGCCTCCGAGACCATCGCCTGCGTCGTCTCGCCGGACGAGATCGGGACCCGCATCGCCGACCGCTACAAGACCGAGGACCTTCAGCCCATCCCCGGCGCGACGCTGGCGGACGTGGTGGGCGCCTACAGCAGCATCCAGGGCACCAGCGTGCGCAGCCGGCAGATGGCCGTGCAGGTTCTGCCCGCCGTGGCGGCTCAACGATAGGATCGGCTCAACGATGGGAGTTGTGGGCCGGCTCACAGCGCGGGGGCGGGGGACGGGGTAAAGAAGGGGGCAACAGAACACCACGCCGAATCATCGCGCCGAATCATGGGAGACCACCGATGCCGCGACCGACCTCCAAGACCAGCGCCCGACTGCTGAGCGGTGTGGCGCTTCCCGTGCTGGCCCTGCCCATGATCGCCTTGGCCTGCATGGCGGTTCCCGCGCGGGCGCAGACCGTCGAGGGCTCCGGCGGCAACCGGGTCATGATGTTCGAGCGTCCGCCGACCGTGGACGAGCTGCGCGAGGCCGTGAAGCCCGGCCCGGCGCCGACCGATGGCACCGAGCAGCCGAAGATCCGCACCCGCAGCATCGAGATCATCGGCGGCGGCATGAACAGCGCCAACCGCCCGCGCCCGACCGACAGCGTGAACTACGGCGCGCCCGCTCAGCAGCAGGCGACCCCGCAACAGAGCTACAGCCCGCCGACCGCCCCCGTGGCCCAGCCGGAACCGGCGCCCCAGCCCAAGCCCAAGCGCGCGCCCGTTCAGGAGGCCGCGGCCCCGCCGGTCGCCCCGCCGCCGACCGCCCCGCGTCGCGCCGGCGGCGTGCAGCCGGCCACCCTCTCCGCGCCGGAAACCCCGGCGGAGACCCGCCCGACCAACGGCTTCGGCTTCCGCATCAACTTCGCCTTCAACTCCGCCGACGTCCCGAAGGAGTTCTATTCCTACGTCGACGCGGTCGGCGGGCTGATGTCGCAGGACCCGCAGCTCCGCCTCGTCATCGAAGGGCACACCGACGCCGTGGGAAGCGAGCAGTACAACCTCGCCCTTTCCGAACGTCGGGCCGTGTCGGTGGGCGAGTATCTGGTGCGCGTCCATCACATCGAGCCGCAGCGCATCGCCATCGCTGGCCTCGGCAAGAGCCAGCCGCTGACCCCCGACCCGACCGACAGCCGCAACCGGCGCGTCGAGTTCCGGCCCATCCAGTGATCGAGACGGAAGGGAGGGCGCGCCATGGTCCGAAAACTCCTTCTCATGGCGGCGATCGCGGCGCTCCCCCTCGTCGGTGGTGCCGCCGACGCGACGGTGGTCCGCAAGAGGAGCAGCGACGCGGGGGTGCAGCCCGGCGGCATCGACGTCGGGGTTCCCAAGGGCCGCGTGCGCATCCAGTGCTGGCAGGACGGCGAGAAGATCATCGACGAGACCGATCTGAACGTCCTGTCGCTCAGCGTCGCCAGCCAGTTGAATTCGTTGCGCTTCCGCCGGGCGGGTGAGCCGGAGAACAGCCTGGCCATCGTGACGCGGAACCGGACGTCGTGCTTGTTGAGCCCGAAGGAATGAGTTGAGTGCGTTGCCCCCTCCCTGACCCTCCCCCGTTTCGCAGGGGAGGGAATTGGCGTTGCCCACACGAAAAATCCCTCCCCTGCGCAGCGGGGGAGGGAGAGGACCCGCGAAGCGGGGAGGGTGGGGGCAATGCCCCCACCGCTTCCGCTCTCAATGCACGCTGACCAGCTCCATCCCATGCTCCTGAAGCGTCGCTCCCGCCGACGCGCGGTCGGTGTCCAGCCACAGGCAGGTGCCGTTCGCGGCGTACACGGCATAGGCGGGCAGGCCGTCGATCTCCACCGACCGCAGATAGGCGACCTCCAGGATTCCATGGCGGGCGAAGCGGTCGTCGAAACCGACGGCAACGTCGGCTTTGGGGCGGCGGGCGGTCATGGTCGGTCTCCTCGGGCGCTGGGACGGACCAACGGGGCGCCGGTCCTGCCCGGCACTCTAGGGGGGTGGACCGGGCCGCGCTGTGGCGCCCGCCACATCCAGTACGTCGGAGGATGCCCAACTCCTGCGCAACTTTGTGCTGCGTCTCACAGCGGACGCCACCCTCCGCCGTCTAGCCTCGACGGGCCGGCGCTTTGGCCGGCGCGCATCATTTCGGAGGTCCGACCATGCCCGTCCGTTCACGGCGCCAGCCCTTCTTTGGGCCGGGTCCACAGCCCCGCTATTCCCCCTTCGCCGCCTGGACAGGCGTTCGGGAAACGCCAATGATTCCGCGATCCCCGCCGGTGGAGGCCAGCATGGCGCACAGGACCCTGAGCGGACTCGTCGCGGCGGCCCTCAGTCTGGCCGCTTTCGGGGCGGTCGGATTCATGGCCGGCCGCGCGGGGGCGGAGCAGGCAGTGGTCGTCGCCTCCACCGCCCCCGGCTACGCCCAGGGGCAACTGGTCCCCGACGGCGCCGCGGTCAATGTGCCGGATGGCGCCAACGCCATGTTCCTGTTCGCCAACGGGCGCATGCTGCGGGTGAAGGGACCGTTCGACGGGCCGCTGGACCGCATGCCCGACGGCTCGGGCTGGAGCAGCGTCGGCAGCCTCGTCGGCGGGGAGCGCTTCTTCCAGACCGACCTCGGCGCCGCCCGCGCGGTCGGCACCCCGATGCAGAAGGGGGAGGAGCAGGTCTTCTTCCTCGACCCGGGCCGCGCCGGAATGCAGTGCGTGAAGTCCGGCGGCACGGTGCTGCTGCGCAAGCCCGCCGACCCGGCCCTGATCCCGGCCACCCTGCGTGACGAAAACCGCGGAGCCACCGCCACGCTGCGCTGGGACAAGGGGGCGACGGTGCCCTGGCCGCGCGAGCTTTCAATGACGGACGGCACCGCTGTCTCCGTCGCCGGGCCGGATGGGCGGGTGCGCCACAGCATGACGTTGCGTTTGGTCAGTGCCGAGGGGCAAGGCGCGGAGCTGGCCATCCGGCTGGCCGGTGCCGGCTGCGCCACCCAGGCGGCGCTTCTGCTGGACCCGGTGCGGGACAGCATGGCGCCGCTTAACCTCTATCTCGCCACCGACCGCGGCCTCTACCCGACCTACCGGTCCGGAGAGACGGTGACCCTGGTGCTCCAGACGAACCGCGACGCGCATCTCTACTGCTACCTGCGCAACACGCGCGGCCAGTTGACGCCGATCTACCCGCCGGGGCCGTCGGCCACCTCGCTGGTGGAGGGGCACCGCACCCTGACGCTGGCCGGCGACCGCATGCCGGTGCCGCTGCGCGCGGCGGAACGGTCGGGGAGCCTGTCCGCCGACCAGGAGGTGCGCTGCTTCGCCGCCGGGCGCGATCTGGGCGCGGACCTGCCGGGGCGGCAGGACGCCTTCCGGCCCCTGTCCGACGAGGCGGCGGCCCGGCTGGAGCGGACCCTGAACTCGCTGAAGCAGACCGAACTGGTGATGGCGCAGGTGATCCTGCGCGTGGAGTGAGGGCGCCGCCGTTGGGGACATCGGGGGACCGGTCGGGGTGGGCGAAAGCCCCGTGGCTGGCCAAAGGGCTTGTGGGATTGGCCGCGGTGGTCGGCGTGTCGGCGGCGGCGCTGGGGCTGACCCGTCTGGTGCCGCCGCTGCGCTCCGCCGACGAGAGCTTCCGCGACCTCGCCATCGCCTATTTCACGCCGTCCGCCCCGCAGCATACCGGCATCGTGCTGGTCACGCTGGGCGAGGACCTGTTCGCCACGCTGGCCTGCCGGTCGCCGGTGGACCGCGGCTTCCTCGCCGACCTGGTGGGGACGCTGGAGGCGGCGGGGGTGCGGGCCATCGGGTTGGACATTCTGTTCGACCAGCCGACGTTGCCCGCGCTCGACGAGCGGCTGCGCCAGCGCATTCAGCGGGCCCGGGTGCCGGTGGTCGCCATCACGGCGCTCGGCGACACGCCGCTGACCGAGGAGCAACGCCGCTATCTCGGGCGGTTCCTCGACGGCATTCCGCACGGCCACGCCAACCTCGCCAAGGACCGGCTCGACGGCACGGTGCGCTGGCATGTGCCGCGCGGGCCGGACGGGCTGCCCAGCTTTCCGGCGCGGCTGGCCCAGCTTGCCGGAGGGACGGCGGCGGGAGGGCCGGCGGGGGCGGAGCCCTTCCGCATCGACTGGCACGCTCGCCCGTCTCTGGACACGCCGCCCTTCCCGACCTATCCGGCGGACATGGTGGGGATGCTGCCGCGCGGCTGGCTGGCCGGGCGGATCGCCGTGGTCGGCACCGTCCTGGTCGGGGTGGACCAGCACCGCACGCCGCTGTCGGTCGCCGGCCTGTCCACGCCGGGGGTGGAGATCCAGGCCCACGCGCTCGCCCAGATCCTCGACGGGCGGACCAGCCGCGACCTGCCCTCCGGCTGGATCGTGGCGCTGGTGCTGGCGCTGAGCGCCGCGGGGGTGGCGCTGGCGGTCGTCGGCTGGCCGGTGTGGCTTCTGGTGCCGGCCAGCCTGCTCGGGCTGCTGGCGCTGTGGGCGGCGGCGCTGGCGCTGTTCGCCCTGGGCGGGCCGCTGGTGGCGACGATGGCGCCCTCGGCCGCGTGGCTGGGCGGCATCGCCGCGATGACCGCGCATCTGTCGCTGAAGGAGCGCACCGACCGCCGCAGCCTGATGCAGTTGTTCGCCAACCACGTCTCCCAGCCCGTCGCCGACGAGATCTGGCGGGAGCGCGCGACCTTCCTGGCCGGCGGGCGCCCCCGCCCTCAGGAACTGACCGCCACCGTCTTCTTCTCCGACATCGAGGGTTTCACCACGGTCTGCGAGGCGCTGGAGCCGGAGCCGCTGATCCTGTGGCTGGAGGGCTATCTCGATGCCATGGTGCGGGTGGTGGCGGCGCATGAGGGGATCGTGCTGCGTTTCATCGGCGACGCCATTCTGGCGGTCTTCGGCGCACCCGTGGCTCGCACGACCCAGGCCGAGATCGACGCCGACGCCGAGCGCGCTGTGCGCTGCGCCATCCAGATGGGGCGGGAGCTTCAGGAGTTGAACCGCCGCTGGCAGGCGGAAGGGCTGCCGGCCATCGGCATCCGCATCGGCATTCACACCGGACCGCTGGTCGCGGGCAGCCTGGGCGGGTTGCGGCACATGGAGTATTCGCTGCTGGGCGACACCGCCAACACCGCCGCCCGCCTGGAAGCGCTGGGCAAGACGGTGGGCATGCGCTCTTCCCCCCACTGCCGGATCGTGATCGGGGAACCGACCTGGACGGCGGTGCAGGACAAGGTGGTGGGCTTGCCAGTGGGCGAGATGGCGCTGAAAGGCAAGCGCAAGGCGGTCCGCGCTTGGCTGGTCCTCGATCGGG
This sequence comes from Azospirillum tabaci, assembly GCF_014596085.1. GTDB lineage: Bacteria > Pseudomonadota > Alphaproteobacteria > Azospirillales > Azospirillaceae > Azospirillum > Azospirillum tabaci. Next base: position 327,593 of record NZ_JACCJY010000002.1, on the reverse strand, counting down.
AGGAGGAAGGGGTTCGGCCCGCGGCGGAGGCCGGGGAGTGATCCTCCACGCTCGCCGTATTCGGGATTAGGCTGAATGAACGCTTGGTGTGCAGGAATCGAAATATTAACATTGGTTAATCGGCAACTTTATGCCGATGGGTGCCGGGTATGGGGTGCGCAACTGCCTTCCCACCATGGAGCCGGCCGATGTTCGACGGACCCTTGACGCAGCGCTGTTCGGGTGGAGGCCTTTTGTCCCTCGGCCTCGTCCTGCTGTTGTTGGGCCTTCTGGGCTGGGCAGCGGACGCGGGCGCCCAATCCTCTTCGCCCCAGGCTCCGCCGCCCCAATCCTCACAATCCCCGGAGAAGCGCATCGCGCTGGTCGTCGGCATCGGCAAGTACGAATTCGCCCCCGAACTCCAGAATCCGGTCAACGACGCCAAGGCCATCGCCGAGGTCCTGCGCAAGCTGCAGTTCGAGGTGGACGAGAAGTTCGACATGGACAACCGCGGCTTCGAGCGGGCGTTGCGCGACTTCGGAATCCGCGCCTCGCAGGCCGACGTGGCGGTGATCTTCTACGCCGGGCACGGCATCCAGGCGGGCGGCAACAACTACATCGTTCCAGCGGACGCCAAGCTGGAGCGCGAGCGCGACCTCGTCTACGAGGCGATGCCGCTGAACCTCATGCTGGGCGAACTGTCCCAGGCGCGCAAGCTGGGCATCCTGATGCTCGATTCCTGCCGCAACAACCCCTTCGTGGACCGGTTGAAGCAGGCCGGGCAGAACCGAATTCAGGTCAATTACGGCTTCGCCCGCGTCGACGACACGCCCAGCGACACGCTGGTCGCCATGGCCACCCGCGCCGACCAGTTGGCGGAGGACGGGCAGGGCGACCACAGCCCCTACACCGACGCGCTGCTTCAGCACCTCCAGACTCCGGGGCTGGAGCTGAGCCTGTTCTTCCGGAACGTCCGCGACACCGTGCGGCAGGCGACCAACGGGCGGCAGGAGCCCTACATCTTCGGCTCGCTGGGGGCGGCGCCCTTCTACTTCAACCCGCGCCCGCCCAACCGCCCGCCGGTGCTCGGCGAGATCCGCCCGCTGGAGCTGTCCGACCGCGCCGACGCCGAGCCGTTGCGCATCGGGCGTCCGACCGATCCGGACGACGACCAGCTCTTCGCCCAGATATCCGGCCTGCCGCGCGGCGGCGGCGTGCGCATCGGCGACCGCATCGTCCTGATCGGCGACTACCTGACCGTGGAGCAACTCGCCGCCACCAGCTTCAAGCCGGACGCGACGATGGTGGGAGACGCCGGGCGCTTCGACTTCGCGATCATGGACGGGCGGGGCGGCGTGGCGCGGGGCGGGGTGGCGATCACCATCAAGCCCAGCAACCGCCCGCCGATCGTCGCCGGGGCGCGCACCGTCCGCGCCCTGCCGAACCGCTTAGCCATCGAGGCGCCGGTGGACCCCGACGGCGACCCGCTGACCATCACCGTCACCGCCGTTCCCGACCGCGGCAAGGTGCGGGACGGCGCCACGCTGATCCGTCCCGGAGACCGGCTGCCGGCCGAGGGGTTGACCCGTCTGACCTTCGACCCGGAGCAGGAGCGGGCGGGTGCTGCCGGGGCCTTTGCCTATCAGGTGGAGGACAGCAAGGGCGGGAAGGCCACCGGCATGGTGACGCTGGAGATCGCCCCGCCGGGCGCCGCCCCGGCGACCCCGGCGCTGGAGGAATCGCTGTGGCAGATGGTCAAGGGCAGCAGCGAGCCCGCCGACTTCGAGGCCTTCCTGCGGCTGTTCGGAAACGGAACCTACGCCAAGCCGGCGCGGGAGAAGCTGGGCGCGCTCACCCCCGCCGCCAAGCCGCCGGAGATTGCAGTGGCGCCTCAACCGCCGGCGCCTCAGGCCCCGCCCTCATCACCGGTCCCGCCCCCGGTCGTCGAAGCGGCGGCACCACCTCCACCGGCGCCCCCTCAGCCGGCGCCCCCTCAGCCCGCGCCCGCGCCGGAGCAGGTGGCCGCGGCGCCCCCGAACGCCAGCGGGAACAGCGCGGTGCGCAACCACAGCCGGTTGGCCAGCTTCCAGGATTGCAAGGATTGCCCGGTGATGGTGCGCATCGCACCCGGCAGCTTCACCATGGGCAGCGACCAGGGCGACCGCTCCGAGCGTCCGGTGCACAAGGTGACCATTGCCAAAGCCTTCGCGCTCGGCGCCTACGAGGTGACGGTGGCCGAATGGCGTGCCTGCGTGGAGGACGGCGGCTGCACCGACGGCATGCCGCGCATGACCAAGCCCACCGACAGCACCCCGATCCACAACATCTCCTGGCTGGAGGCCCAAGCCTACGTGAAGTGGCTGAGCCAGAAGACCGGCCAGCGCTATCGCCTGCCTTCCGAGGCGGAGTGGGAATACGCGGCGCGCGGTGGCACGACCGGCCGCTACTGGTGGGACGGGCAGACCGGGACGCTCGCCAATTGCAAGGACTGCGGCGGTGCGCAGGAGCGGCTCACCCCGGCCTCGGTCGGTAGCTACAAGCCGAATCCCTTCGGGCTGCACGACATGAACGGCGGGGTGGCGGAGTGGGTCGCCGACTGCTGGCACGCGGACTACAGCGGTGCTCCGACGGACGGCAGCGTCTGGACCTCGGCCAACTGCCGGGAGCGCGTGCTGCGCGGCGGGTCCTGGCGGGGCAACCTGACCGACATCACCGACACGGCGCGGCTGTTCTACGATCCGGACGTGCGGTACCTGAACAACGGCTTGCGGGTGCTGCGGGAGTTAAATTGAGGGGGCAGCCCGACAGCTCACCCGTTCGCCTCGGCAATCTCTTCCAGCGCGTCGCGGTCGAGCAGAGTGATGCGCCCGGACTCCACGGCGATCACGCCGTTGCGCTGCCATTCGCCCAGCAGTTTGTTGATGCTTTCCCGCGACACGCCGACCAAGCAGCCGAGCTGCTGCTGCGACAGCTTGATGTCCAGCTTCAGCCCGCCCGGTGTCGGCTTGCCGAACACGTCGGCCAGCCGCATCAGCGCGCGGGCGAAGCGGGACGACGCCTCCAGGAACAGCGTGTCCTCCAGATGCTCGCTGGTCTGGCGCAGGCGCTTGCACAGCACGGTGATGAGCTGGAGCGCCACCGCCGGGCGCTCGTTGAGCAGCGGCACGAACTTCGAGCGGTCAAGCACCAGCAGGTCGGTTTCCTCCAGCGCCACGGCGTCGGCGGTCCGCGGCTCCCCGTCGAGCAGGGCGATTTCCCCGAACAGGCCTCCCTTGTTGATGATGTTCAGCACCAGTTCCTTGCCGTCGGTGGAGTGGGAGCAGATCTTCACCCGCCCGCGGATGACCGCCATCATGCTGTCGCCGGGGTCGCCCTTCTGGAAGATGACCGCGCCGGGCCGGAAGTAGGCCAGCCGGGCGCTGGCGGCGAGGCGTTGCAATTCCGGCTTCTCCAGATGCTTCAGCAGGAAATGCCCGGACAGCACCAGTTCCTTGTCGAACGCGATCCGCACCGTCGTCATGGTCGCCCCCATACGGCTCGATGCCGGACAGTGTAGCGGGCGGACGGCCTGCAACCGCGGCGCCAGAGGCGGTAACGCGCTCGCCCGTCCCTGCCACGTTCTTGCGGGCAGAGGGGAACGGACCGACCAAAGGTGAAACTTGTTCTGCCCAATGGTTCGTGACTACCATCGTCAGCAAGGCGCTCGACATGAGGCGCCGGCCCTTAATCGAGGGCTGCAGAACAGGGAAGGAGACGAGCGTGGACGCCACCACTCCGTCCGCAGAGCTGTCCAGGCGCACGGCCAACCACGTGCCGCTGACGCCGCTGGACTTCCTGCGCCGCTCCGCGATGGTCTATCCGGACAAGATCGCCGTGGTCTACGGCCCCTTGCGGCGGAGCTGGTCGGAGGTCGAACACCGCGCCCGCGCGCTGGCCTCCGCGGTGGCCGGGGCCGGCGTCCGGCCGGGGGAGGTGGTGTCGGTCCTGGCCTTCAACACCCCGGCGATGCTGGAGGCGCATTTCGGCATTCCCGGCGCCGGGGCGGTGCTGAACGCCATCAACACGCGGCTCGACCCGCCCGCCGTCGCCTTCATCCTGGAGCACGCCGAAAGCCGGCTGTTCCTGGTGGACCGCGGCTTGTCCGCGGTGGCCCGCGCCGCGCTGGAGCGCATGGCGGCCCCGCCGCGCGTGGTGTGGATCGACGACCCGGCGGCGCAGGACGCCGATCCGGTGGGCGGTCTGGAGTATGAGGACTTCCTGAAGACGGGCGACCCCGAGGCCCCCTGGCGCACGCCCGAGGACGAGTGGGAGTCCATTGCGCTCAACTACACCTCCGGCACCACCGGCAACCCCAAGGGTGTGCTGTACCATCACCGCGGCGCCCATCTGAACGCGCTCGGCAACGTCATCACCTTCGGGCTGCGGCCCGACAGCGTCTATCTGTGGACGCTGCCCATGTTCCACTGCAACGGCTGGACCTACCCCTGGGCGGTGACGGCGGTCGGGGCGACCCATGTCTGCCTGCGCGCCGTCGATCCGGCGGCGATCTTCCGCCTGATCGCCGAGGAGAAGGTCACCCATCTCTGCGGCGCGCCGGTCGTGCTGACCATGCTGATCCACGCGCCGGACGCGGTGAAGCGCGGCTTCGACCACGGACCGGTGCAGGTGGCGACGGGCGGGGCGGCGCCGCCCAGCGCGGTGATTGCGGGCATGGAGCGGATGGGCTTCCGCCTGACCCACCTCTACGGCATGACGGAATGCTACGGCCCCTCGACCGGCTGCGCGTGGCAGGAGAGCTGGGCGGAGCTGCCGCTGGAGGAGCGGGCGGTGAAGATGGCCCGCCAGGGCGTGCCCAACGTCACCATGTCCGAGCAGGCCGTGCTCGACCCCGACACCGGCCGCGAGGTGCCCGCCGACGGCGAGACGCTGGGCGAGCTGGCGCTGCGCGGCAACACGGTGATGAAGGGCTACCTGAAGAACCCGGCGGCGACCGACGAGGCGCTGCGCGGCGGCTGGCTTCACACCGGCGACCTCGCCGTGCTGCACCCCGACCGCTACGTCGAGATCAAGGACCGCGCCAAGGACATCATCATCTCCGGCGGCGAGAACATCGCCTCGCTGGAGGTCGAGGAGGTTCTCTACAAGCACCCCCACGTCATGGAGGCCGCCGTCGTCGCCCGTCCCGATGCGAAATGGGGCGAGACGCCTTGTGCTTTCGTCACGCTGAAGCCGGGATCGGAAGGGCGGGTCACGGAGGCCGAGGTGATCGGCTGGTGTCGCGACCATCTCGCCCATTTCAAGGCGCCCCGGACGGTGGTGTTCGGGGCGCTGCCGAAGACCTCGACCGGGAAGATCCAGAAGTTCGTGCTGCGCGAGCAGGCGAGGGGGTTGTGAGAGGGGCGTGGTCGCATCGGAGCCCCCCTCCCAACCTCCCCCCGCTTTCGCAGGGGGAGGAGCCGTTCCCTCCCCTGCGAAGCGGAGGAGGGTTTAGGGAGGGGGCCCGACGCATGAACCCCACCTTCACAAACTCAGGACCCCCATGACCCTCTCCCTCACCAACCGCACCGCCCTGGTCACCGGGGCCTCCGCCGGCCTGGGCCGTCACTTCGCGGGGGTGCTCGCCGCGGCGGGCGCCCGCGTCGCTCTGGCCGCGCGGCGGCGCGAGAGCCTGGACGCCGCCGTCGCGGAGATCGAAGCGGCGGGCGGGCAGGCCATCGCCGTGCCGCTGGACGTCACCGACGCCGCCTCCGTCCGCACCGGTGTCCGCGAGGCGGCGGGCGCGCTCGGCGGGCTGGACATCCTCGTCAACAACGCCGGGGCCACCGTCGCCAAGCCCGCGCTGGATTACGCGGAGGAGGAGTGGGACCGCGTCATCGACACCAACCTGAAAGGCGCCTTCCTCACCGCGCAGGAGACGGCGCGCGTGATGAAGGAGCAGGGGCGGGGCGGGTCGATCGTCAACATCGCCTCCATCCTCGGGCTGCGGGTGGCCGGCCATGTCGTGGCCTACACCGCGTCGAAGGCCGGGCTGGTGCAGATGACCCAGGCGCTGGCCCTGGAATGGGCGCGTTACGGCATCCGCGTCAACGCGCTGGCCCCCGGTTACATGGAGACCGACCTGAACCGAGACTTCCTGGCGACCGACGCCGGGCAGGCGCTGATCCGGCGCGTGCCGCAGCGGCGGCTGGGGCGGCTGGCGGACCTCGACGGGCCGCTGCTGCTGCTCTGCTCCGACGCGTCGGCCTACATGACCGGAGCGGTGGTGCCGGTGGACGGCGGGCACTTGGTCAGCACCTTGTAATCAAGAAAAAACGACGGAGAGGACCCGAACCGATGGATTTCAGCCTGCCCCCGCCGATCGAGGAGTTCCGCCGCCGCGTGCGCGCCTTCGTGGAGGAGCGGATCCTGCCGCTGGAAGCGGACCCGGCCTCCTACGACGAGCACGAGAACATCGCGCCCGCCCTGCTGGAGCGCCTGCGCGGAGAGGTGAAGGCCGCCGGGCTGTGGGCGCCGCAGATGCCGACGGCGCGCGGCGGGCAGGGGCTGGGCATCGTCGGCATGGCCGCCGCCTACGAGGAGATGAACCGCTCCATCTTCGGGCCGGTCTGCTTCAACTGCGCGGCCCCCGACGACGGCAACATGCAGCTTCTCAACAAGGTGGCGACCGAGGGGCAGAAGGAGCGCTGGCTCCAGCCCATCGTCGACGGCAAGGTCCGCTCCGCCTTCGCGATGACCGAGCCGCATCCCGGCGGCGGCTCCGATCCCTCGATGATGAAGACCAAAGCGGAGCGGCGGGGTGACCGCTGGGTGATCTCCGGCCGCAAATGGTTCATCACCGGAGCGGGGGAGGCGCAGCATTTCATCCTGATCGCCCGCACCTCCGATGACAAGCGCAAGGGGCTGACCGCCTTCCTGTTCGACAAGGACCAGCCCGGCTGGGAGATCGTCCGCCGCATCCCGATCATGGGGCCGGAGGAGCATGGCGGCCATTGCGAGCTGCGCTTCGACGGGCTGGAGGTCGCCGACGAGAACGTCCTGATGAAGGTCGGCGACGGGCTCAAGGCCACGCAGATCCGCCTCGGCCCGGCGCGGCTGACCCATTGCATGCGCTGGACCGGCCTGTCCAAGCGGGCCATGGAGATCGCCGCCGCCTATGTCCGCGAGCGCGAGAGCTTCGGCACCACGCTGGCCGGGCACGAGGGCGTGCAGTGGATGATGGGCGACGTCGCCATGCAGATCGAGATCGGGCGGCTTCTGGTCATGAAGGCGGCGTGGCAACTCGACCGCGGCGACTTCGCCCGCAAGGAGGTGTCGATGGCCAAGGTCCATGTCGCCGACACGCTGCACAAGGCGGTGGACACGGCCATTCAGCTCTGTGGGGCCAGGGGCTATTCGAAGGACACGGCGCTGGAGTGGATGTACCGCTACGCCCGGCAGGCCCGGCTGGTGGACGGGGCGTCGGAGGTCCACAAGATGGTCCTGGCGCGATTCTACATGGACGAGGGCGACGGCTTCTGGGCCTGGGGGTGATGGAATGGGCGCACTGATCGACGGTGAAAGCCGGCCGCGACTGGAATCGTGGCTGGCCGGGGCGACCGGCGCAACGCGCGTGTCGGTGGCCGACGAAGGCACCCTGGGCGGGGGAGCCATCTCGCTCAACCTCGCGGTGACGCTGGACATCGACGGCGGGCCGAAGGCCGGTCGGCACGCGTGCGTGCTGCGTGCCCAGCCCGGCGGCGGCGCGGCCGTGTCCGGCATGAAGGCCAGCATTTCCAAGGCGCAGGAGTTCGCCGTGCTGCGCGCCGCTTTCGGCGCCGGGGTGGCGGCGCCGGAGCCCATCGCCGCCTGCGGCGACCCGGCGGTGCTGGGTGCCGACTTCTACATCATGCGCCGCGCCGAGGGCATCGGGGCCGGACACAAGGTGGTGAAGGCCGACCAGCCGCAGCGCGGCCTCGCCCGCGAGCTTGGCCGGCAGTTGGGCCGCCTGCACCAAGCCGGGCCGGACACGCCGGGGCTGGAGGACCTGCCGGTCCCGGCCTCGTCGCCAGCGCTCGACTGCGTCCACGCCTACCGCGACTGGCTGGGCGATCTGGCGCTGAGGGACGCCGTGCTGGCCTGGGGCTTGCGCTGGCTGGAAATCCACGCGCCGCCGCCGGGCGATCTGGTGCTGTGCCACCGCGACTACCGCACCGGAAATTATCTGGTGAAGGACGGCGGGCTGACCGCCATCCTGGATTGGGAGTTCGCGGGCTTCAGCGATCCCATGGAGGATCTCGGCTGGTTCTGCGCCCGCTCCTGGCGGTTTGGGCGCCACGACCGCGAGGCGGGCGGGCTTGCCGGCCGGGAGGACTTCTACGCCGGTTACGAGGAGACCTCCGGCCGCCGGGTGGACCCGCAGGCGGTCGCCTATTGGGAAACCGCCGCCTACATGCGCTGGGCGGCCATCGCGGTCCTCCAGGGCCGCCGCCACACCTCGGGTGAGGAGCCTTCGCTGGAACTGGCGCTGACCGGGAGAATGCTGCCGGAGATCGAGTGGGACCTTTTGCGCCACATCCACGGGCTGGGGATGACGACCTCCGCCCCGGCGGCGGTGGGTGCCGAACCGCCCGGCGATGCCGACGAAGAGAGGGTTGCCTGATGCGCGCCAGCCCGAACGCCCAGGAACTGCTGGGCATCACCGCGGAAACCTTCCGGACGGACCTGCTTCCCCACATCCCGCCGGCCCAGCGCTACACGGCGCTGATGATCGCCAACGCGCTCGGCATCGTGCAGCGCGAACTCGCCGGCGCGGACGAGGCCGGCCACTCCATGCTGGCGGCGCTGGCCCTGCTCTATGGCGAGGACGCCGACGACAGCCTGTCCGGCGCCGACCTGCGTCAACGGGTGGAGGCCCTGCAGCACCGGCTGTGCATCGAGATCGCCGCGGGCGACTTCGACCACGACGGCCAGGACGTGCTGATGGAATGCCTGGAGGAAATCGTCCAGGCCCGGCTGGGCATCGCCAACCCGAAGCTGTTGCGGGGGTAAAAAGTGTTCCCCTCTCCCGTCCCGGGAGAGGGTGCCCGCGAAGCGGGCGGGTGAGGGTCGAGCGAGGATCAAGGCGCCGATCCTTGGCGGTACCCTCACCCCCCCACGCTCACGCGTGGGCCCCTCCCTCTCCCGGGGCGGGAGAGGGGAGCGGAAGGTGTGGGCGTCACTCCGCGATCGGCTCGTAGAATTCCGGGCCGAAGTCGGCGGCCTGCCGGCTGGTCACGTTGAAGGGCTTCTTCAGGCCGCCACGGAAATACCGCTTCACCAGATCCTGCCACGTCTCCACCGGGTCCACGCCGCGCTTGGCGCAGAGATGGCCGAACCAGCGGCGCCCTGCGGCGACGTGGGTGATTTCCTCGTCGTGGATGGTCTGGAGCAGGGCGGCGCTCTCCGCGTCGCCGAACTCGCGCAAGCGGCGGACGGTCTCCGGGGTCACGTCGAGCCCGCGCGCCTCCAGCACCATCGGCACCACGGCCAGCCGGGCGGCGAGGTCGTGGGCGGTGGTGGTCGCCGCCTGCCACAGCCCGTCATGGGCCGGCAACTCGCCATAGCCGGAACCGAGCTGGTTCAGCCGCTCCTCCAGCATCTGGAAATGCCGGGCCTCGTCGTCGGCGACCTGCACCCAGTCGTCGGTGAAGCTCTTGGGCATTCCCTCGCCGACGAAGCGGCACACGATGTCCCAGGCGAGGTCGATGGCGTTCAGCTCGATGTGGGCCAGCGCGTGCAGCAGGGCGACGCGGTTCTGCGCGCTGCCGCCGCGCCCGCGCTTGGGCATGTCGCGGGGCAGCATCAGGAGCGGCCGCTCCGGACGGGCGGGGCGCTCCGGCGGGACCAGCGAACCGAACTCGGTGATGCGTCCGTCGCGCCACGCCGCGGCGTGGTCCCGCGTCAGGCGCACCTTCTCCAGCGGCGCCGCGGTGGTCAGAACCGCGACGGCCGCGTCACACAGCGTCATTACCATCCATACGCAACGAAATGGGGGTTCACGATGTCGGCCTTGCCGTAGAGGAAGGGCGAGCCGTCGGGCTGCTCCACCCGGCCGCCGGCGGCGGCGAGGATGGCGTGGCCGGCGGCGGTGTCCCATTCGCTGGTCGGGCCGAAGCGGGGGTAGAGGTCGGCCTTGCCGGAAGCCACCGTGCAGAACTTGAGGGAGCTGCCGCAGGTCACCCGGTTCTTCACGGTGTAGCCGGCGAGGAAGCCCTCCAGCTCGCCCCCGCTGCCGTGGGAGCGGCTGGCGACCACGGTCAGGCCGTCGGGGGGCGGCTTGCGGACCTGGATGGGGTAGTCGTGGCGGCCTTCCACCCAATGGACGGCGGTGCCCGGTCCGCAGGCGGCGTAGAGGTCGCCGGTGGCCGGCGCGTAGACGACGCCCAGCACCGGGCGTCCACCGTCGATGAGGGCGATGTTGACGGTGAACTCGCCGTTGCGGTTGATGAACTCCTTGGTGCCGTCGAGCGGGTCGACCAGCCAGAACCGCCCGCCGGAAATGTCCGGCCGGTTCCCGGCGGCCACGGCCTCCTCGGCCACCACCGGAATGCCGGGGGCGATGTGGTGCAGGGCCGGGGTGATGACATGCTCGGCGGCCAGATCGGCCTGGGTGACCGGGCTGCCGTCAACCTTTGTGGCGGCGTCGATGCCGTCGTTGTAGAAGCGCAGGATCACCTGACCCGCTTCGTGGGCGATGGTCCGCACCTTGGGCAGCAGGATCGCCGCGGCGGTGTCGGTCATGGGTGGTCCTCCGGTCGGCTGGTGTGCGAACGGTCACCATAGCGCGCCCGGATGGTGGGCTGGAAGGCTGGAAAGGGCGGGGAGGATGGGAGAATGCGGATGAACGCGGGATGGCGCGCCATGAAGCCGGCGGACTTGGACCGTGTCATGGCCATCGCCGAGGTCGTGCACCCTGCCTACCCGGAAGACCGCGCCGTTTTTGCCGAGCGTCTGGCCCTTTATCCGGAGGGCTGCGCCATGGCCGAGGCGGGCGGGATCGGCATCGGTTACATCGTTATGCATCCGGGGCGGTTGGGCGTTCCGCCGCCACTCGATTCGCCACTCGGCGCGCTGCCGGAAGCGCCGGATTGCCTCTATCTGCACGACGTCGCCCTGCTGCCCGAGGCGCGGGGTCTGGGGTTGGGTGTGGCGGCGCTGGAGCGCATGGACGCGTTGGCGGCGCGGCAGGGCTTCCGCTGGCTGGCCCTGACCTCCACCCCAGGCGCTCGGACCTTCTGGGACGCACAGGGGTTCCTGCCGCACGATGGCGGGCCACATGATGGTGGAGCCGGGCTGGCGGCCAAGCTCGCCTCCTACGGCGGCGGCATGACCTACATGACGAAGCCCGCAAGGGCGTGATCCAGAGTATTTGAAATAATTTGTTGAAAATCGTGTTGTCGCGTCGGACGAGGACTCGATTTGCGGCAAGTTGTCCGACCCCGGCGGGCGGTTCCGGATGCTATCTTGCGGCGTCCCCCACACCTCCAGCACATCCGTTCGTCGGCAGGCCCCCATGCAGCCATCCGCCCGCTTCCCGTGGAAGTCCGAATACACGGTCGGAAACGAGTCCATCGACGAGCAGCACCGGACCCTTCTGGAATTGGCCGGGCTGCTGCACATGGCGGTCGCGGCGGGGCAGGGCTACAAGATCATCCAGAACGCCTTTGCCGCCCTCGTGAAGTACACGGAGGAGCATTTCTCCGCCGAGGAGCAGTTCTGGATCGACGCCAAGAGCGGCGCCGTCGAGCAGCACAAGCGGCTGCACCGTCAGATCACCGAAGAACTGCTTGCCCTGCGGTTCGAGGGGCCGTACGGGGTCGTGTTCTGCACGCCCAACGAACTGACCAACTGGGTCGAACATCGCCTGATCGCCCATTTCATCGAAGAGGATCAGGACGTCTACCGCAGCATGACCCAGGGCACCAAGCGGAAGCGGGTCACCGCCTGAGGCCGGCACCGCCGGCGATGGTGGTCCGCCATCGCAGGTTTCACGTCCAACGTTGCCTTTGCCGTGGAACGGACCCAACTCTCACTGGTTTATGATGTGGCGCGGCTTCCGGATGGGCGTGGGATTCCCCGCCCGTCCGGCGGCCCCGCTCCACCAGACCAGCGGAGCGACGGCGGCGGTATGAAGAACTCGGACAATGGCCGGATCGATCGGAACGACACGCTCTGGTACAAGGACGCGGTCATCTATCAGCTTCACGTTAAGGCGTTTTTCGACGCCGACAACGATGGCATCGGCGACATCGCCGGCCTGACGCAGAAGCTCGACTACATCCAGGAGCTTGGCGTCACCACGCTGTGGCTGTTGCCCTTCTACCCCTCGCCGCTGCGCGACGACGGCTACGACATCGCCGATTACAAGGCGGTCAACCCGTCCTACGGCAATCTCCAGGACTTCAAGCGGTTCCTGCGCGAATGCCACGACCGCGGCCTGCGCGTCATCACGGAACTGGTCATCAACCACACCTCCGACCAGCACCCGTGGTTCCAGCGCGCCCGTCAGGCCAAGCCGGGATCGAACCACCGGAACTTCTACGTCTGGTCCGACACCGACCAGAAGTACCAGGGCACCCGCATCATCTTCTGCGACACGGAAAAGTCCAACTGGACCTGGGATTCCGAGGCGCAGGCCTATTTCTGGCACCGCTTCTACTCGCACCAGCCCGACCTGAACTTCGACAACCCGAAGGTCCTTCAGGAGGTGCTGAACGTCATGCGCTTCTGGCTGGACATGGGGGTGGACGGGCTGCGGCTCGACGCCGTGCCCTACCTGAAGGAGCGCGAGGGCACCAACAACGAGAACCTGCCGGAAACCCACGACGTCCTGAAGGCCATCCGCACGGAGATCGACAAGGGCTACGGCGACCGCATGCTGCTGGCCGAGGCGAACCAGTGGCCGGAGGACGTGCTGCCCTATTTCGGCGACCTGGAGAAGGGCGGGGACGAATGCCACATGGCCTTCCACTTCCCGCTGATGCCGCGCATCTACATGGCCGTCGCCATGGAGGACCGGCACCCCATCGCCGACATCATGCGCCAGACCCCGGACATCCCGGACGAGTGCCAGTGGGCCATCTTCCTGCGCAACCATGACGAGCTGACGCTGGAGATGGTGACCGACCGGGAGCGGGACTATCTCTGGGACTTCTACGCCGCCGACCGGCGGATGCGGATCAACCTGGGCATCCGGCGGCGCCTCGCCCCGCTGCTCCAGAACGACCGCCGCAAGATCGAGCTGCTGAAGAGCCTGCTGCTCTCCATGCCGGGCACCCCGGTGCTCTATTACGGCGACGAGATCGGCATGGGCGACAACATCTATCTCGGCGACCGCGATGGCGTGCGCACACCGATGCAGTGGTCGCCCGACCGCAACGGCGGCTTCTCCCGCGCCGACCCGGCGCGGCTGTATCTGCCGGCGATCCAGGACCCGATCTACGGCTTCCAGGCCATCAACGTCGAGGCGCAGCAGCGCAGCCCGTCGTCTCTCCTGAACTGGATGAAGCGGCTGATCGCCGTCCGCCAGCAGCACAAGGCCTTCGGGCGCGGCCGTTTCCAGCTCCTCTATCCGGGCAACCGCAAGGTTCTGGCCTATCTGCGCTGCCATTCGACGGAGGAGGGCGACGAGGTCATCCTCTGCGTGGCCAACCTGTCCCGTTCCGCCCAGGCGGTGGAGCTGGACCTCAAACAGTTCCGCGGCCGCGTGCCGGTGGAGATGCTGGGCCGGACGGTCTTCCCGCCGGTCGGCGATCTGCCCTATCTCCTGACCATCCCCGCCTACGGCTTCTACTGGTTCGCCCTGGCCGCCGAGGCGGCGCTGCCGTCCTGGCACGAAACGATGCCGGAACCGGTGCCCGACCTGCTGACCATCGTCGTGCGCGACGGCTGGCAAAGCCTGATCAGCGGCCGTGCCGGAGAGGAGCTGGCGCGCGACATCTTGCAGGCCTACCTGCCTCAGCAGCGCTGGTTCGCCGCCAAGGACCGCCGGATCGAGAGCGCGCACATCCCGATGTTCGCGCGGCTCGACGGGCCGGGCGACGGCTTCATGATGGTGCGGGCCGACGTGTCCCTGACCGGCGCCAAGCCGCAGTCCTACTTCCTGCCGCTCGCCATGAGCTGGGAGGAGAACGCCGGCAACACCGGCTGGCCGCTGCTGCCCTACACGCTGGCCAAAGCCCGGCGCGGCCCGCGCACCGGCGCCATCTACGACGCCATGCAGGCCGACGCCTTCACCCGCAGCCTGCTGGCCGCCCTGCGCGAGGGGCGGGAGGTTCCGGCGTCGAGCGGGCGTCTGCGCTTCTCCCCCACAGCCCGCATGGCCGACCTCGCGGTGGACGACGACACCGAGATCCGCCGCCTCGGCGTGGAGCAGAGCAACAGCTCCATTCTGGTCGGCAGCCAGGCCGTGCTGAAGGCGTTCCGCCGCCTGACCCCCGGCGCCCATCCGGAACTGGAGGTCGGACGCTTCCTGACCGAGGTGGCGGGTTTCCAGAACACGCCGCCATTGCTCGGCTCCGTCGAACATGTGGCGGAAGACGGCACGCCCACCGCGCTGGTCGTCCTCCAGGGCTTCGTCCGCAACCAGGGCGACGGCTGGAGCAGCACCGTCGATTCGCTGGTGCGCGAGCTGGACGACATCCGTCTCGGCCTCGCCCACGACCCGGAGGAGCCGACCGAGGGCGAACCCTTCGGCATGCACGGCGCCATGATGGCGACGCTCGGCCAGCGCACGGCGGAACTTCACTGCGCGCTGGCGAAGCGGACCGGCGACCCGGCCTTCGATCCGGAACCGGTCACCGCCGACGACCTGAAAGGTTGGGGCGAGGCCGCCCGCCGTCAGGCCGAGGCCGCCTTCGCCGCGCTGCCCGGCGCCCTCGACCGCCTGGCCCCCGCCGTGCGCGAGCAGGCGGAATCTCTGCTGGCCCGCCGCACCGACGTGATGAACCGGCTGGCCGAGCTGGCCGACACCCCGCCGCAGGGCGACAAGACCCGCATCCACGGCGATTATCATCTGGGGCAGGTGCTGCGCGCCCAGAACGATTGGTACATCATCGACTTCGAAGGCGAGCCGGCGAAATCGCTGGAGGAGCGCCGGGCCAAGCACAGCCCGCTGCGCGACGTGGCGGGGATGCTGCGCTCCTTCAACTACGCCAGTTGGGCGGCGCTGTTCCGGATCGACGAGACGGGCGCGCTGGAGGAGGCCGGTGCTGTGATGGAGGCGGCGCTCGATTGGGAGCGGCGCAGCATGCAGAGCTTCCTGGAGGCCTACCGCGCCGCCATGGGGGCCTGCCCGGACGTGCCGGACGGAACCGCCGCCGACCGCCGCCTGCTGGCGCTGTTCCTGATGGAGAAGGCGCTCTACGAGATCGCCTACGAGGCGGCCAACCGGCCCAACTGGATCGGCATTCCGGTGAAGGGCGTGCTGGGGCTTCTGGACGGCGAGTCCTGAGGCGAAACCCGAAACGGGACATAGGACGCCGCGGGCGTGGTGTGACAAACGCCCCGGCGCTATGTTCACACCCCAAGAACGAGCAAGGGTAAGGGGAAAGTCAGCCGATGCCGAACGACATCCGAACGGGAAACCGTGCCAAGGCGCAGGAAGCGTCGCCGAAGGCCGTGTCGCCGTTGAGCGGCGGCATCGAGGCCATCGTCCGCGCCGACCACGGCGATCCCTTCGCGATCCTGGGCATGCACCAGACCGGCAAGGACCAGCCCGTCGAGGTCCGCGCCTTCATCCCCGGCGCGGAAAAGCTTTGGGTGGTCGACAGCGCGTCGGGCGACCCGGCGGGCGAAGCCGACAAGGTCCACGACGAGGGCTTCTTCGTCGCGGTGCTGCCCGACCGCAAGGAGCGTTTCCGCTACCGTCTGCGCGTCCAGTTCCCGCTGGCGACGGTGGAGTTCGAGGACGCCTACCGCTTCTGGTCCGTCCTGGGCGAGTTGGACATCCATCTGCTGGCCGAGGGCACGCATCTCAAGAGCTTCGAGCGGCTGGGCGCCCACCCGCGGGAGATCGACGGTGTGGCCGGCGTCGCCTTCGCCGTCTGGGCGCCCAACGCCCGGCGGGTCAGCGTCGTCGGCGATTTCTGCGACTGGGACGGGCGGCGCTTGCCGATGCGCAAGCGGATGGAAGCCGGCGTGTGGGAGATCTTCGTGCCCCACGCCACCGTCGGCCAGCGCTACAAGTTCGAGATCAAGGGGGCCGGCGGCGACCTGCTGCCCCTGAAGTCCGACCCCTACGCCTTCCAGGCCGAGTTCCGCCCCCAGACCGCCTCCGTCGTGCACGGCCTGCCATCCTACGACTGGCAGGACGCCGAGTGGCAGCGCACCCGCTCCGCCAGCGCCGACCTGACCGCGCCGATTTCCATCTACGAGGTCCATCTCGGCTCCTGGGCGCGGGTGCCGGAGGAGGGTGACCGTTTCCTCACCTACCGCGAACTGGCCGACCGGCTGGTGCCCTATGTGAAGGATCTGGGCTTCACCCACATCGAGTTGCTGCCGATCACCGAGCATCCCTTCGACGGCTCCTGGGGTTACCAGCCGATCGGCATGTACGCGCCGACCAGCCGCCACGGCACGCCGGAGGACTTCAAGTATTTCGTGGACGCCTGCCACGCGGCGGGGATCGGGCTGCTGCTCGACTGGGTGCCCGGCCATTTCCCGACCGACCCGCACGGGCTGGGCTGGTTCGACGGCACGCACCTCTACGAGCACGCCGATCCGCGCCAGGGCTACCACCAGGACTGGAACACGCTGATCTACAATTTCGGCCGGACGGAGGTGCAGAACTTCCTGCTCGGCAACGCGCTGTTCTGGCTGGAGCATTACCGGTTGGACGGGCTGCGGGTCGACGCCGTGGCCTCCATGCTCTACCTCGACTACAGCCGCAAGGCCGGCGAGTGGATTCCCAACCGCTTCGGCGGGCGCGAGAACCTGGAATCCATCGCCTTCCTCAAGCGGATGAACGAGCTGACCTATGGCCATCACCAGGGGATCATGACGGTGGCCGAGGAATCCACGGCCTGGCCGGCGGTGTCGCGGCCCGTCTATCTCGGCGGGCTGGGCTTCGGCTACAAGTGGAACATGGGCTGGATGCACGACACGCTGGAGTATATGGCGAAGGACCCCATCCATCGCCGCTACCACCACCACCAGCTCACCTTCGGCCTGATCTACCAGTTCTCGGAAAACTTCGTCCTGCCGCTCAGCCACGACGAGGTGGTGCACGGCAAGGGCTCGCTGATCAACAAGATGCCGGGCGACGACTGGCAGAAATTCGCCAACCTGCGCGCCTATTACGGCTTCATGTTCGCCCATCCCGGCAAGAAGCTGCTGTTCATGGGCGGCGAGTTCGGCCAGTGGCGCGAGTGGAGCGAGGCGCGCAGCCTGGACTGGCACCTGCTGGAGGAGCCGCTGCACCAGGGGCTTCACGCCCTGGTGCGCGACTTGAACCGCATGTACCGCGGCCTGAAGCCGCTGCACCAGACCGACTGCGACCCGGCGGGCTTCGAATGGATCGAGGCCAACGACAGCGACAACTCCGTCCTCGCCTTCCTGCGCAAGAGCGGGGAGGACCCGGAGCACCATGTGGTCGTGGTCTGCAACTTCACCCCGATGCCGCGCGACGGCTACCGCGTCGGCGTCACCCTGCCGGGCCGGTACGAGGAGGTGCTGAACACCGACGCTCCGGAGTACGGCGGCAGCGGGGTCGGCAACGCCGGCGGCGTGGCGAGCGAGGAGACGGCGTGGCATGGCCGTCCGCATTCCATCACCCTGACGCTGCCGCCGCTGGGCACGCTGGTGCTGGAGCGGAAGGCAGGATAGCGGGCGTTTCAATCAAAGGGAGGAGGGAAGAGCGGCGTTCCGCACTTGACGCGACCGGCGTGCCGCTCCTTTATTGCAACTGGTGGCTATCCGCTTCGGCTAGGTCACCTGCTGCGCTCAACGCAAGCCGTTTGCGGTTCCGCCCGATGTCCGTGCCCGTGGTGAGTCTGCCCTGATGTCCATCTCCACCGCCACGCGCACCGCCGTCTGGCCCGGCAAGCCCTATCCGCTGGGAGCCAATTGGGACGGGTTCGGGGTCAATTTCGCCCTGTTCTCCGCCCACGCCGAGAAAGTCGAGCTATGCCTGTTCGACCAGACCGGCCAGCGCGAGGTCGAGCGGGTCGTCCTGCCGGAGCACACCGACGAGGTCTGGCACGGCTATCTGCCGGACGCCCGGCCCGGCCTGCTCTACGGCTACCGCGTCCACGGGCCGTACGAGCCGCTGGCGGGACACCGCTTCAACCCGAACAAGCTGCTGCTCGACCCCTACGCCAAGGCGCTGTTCGGGCCGTTCCGCTGGTCGGACGCCCATTACGGCTATCGCGTCGGCTCGACGCGCGAGGATTTGTCCTTCGACCGGCGCGACAACGCGCGCGGCATGCCGAAGTGCCGGGTGGTCGACCGCGCCTTCACCTGGGGGCACGACCGGCACCCGGCGGTTCCCTGGTCGGACACGGTCATCTACGAGACGCATGTCGGCGGCTTCACCATGCGCCACCCTGAGGTGCCGGCCCCGCTGCGCGGCACCTTCGCCGGCATGTCCACCCACGCGGTGATCGACTATCTCAAGGCGCTGGGCATCACCTCGGTGGAGTTCCTGCCGGTGCAGTCCTTCGCCGACGACCGGCATCTGGTCGGGCAGGGGTTGCGCAACTACTGGGGCTACAACAGCGTCGGCTTCTTCGCGCCCGAGCCGCGCTACATGACCACCGGCGTGCTGTCGGAGTTCAAGACCATGGTCGCCCGCCTGCACGAGGCGGGGATCGAGGTTATCCTCGACGTGGTCTACAACCACACGGGCGAGGGCAACCATCTCGGCCCCACCCTGTCCTTCAAGGGCATCGACAACCTCAGCTACTACCGGCTTCTGCCCGACAACCCGCGCTTCTACATCAACGACACCGGCACCGGAAACACCCTGAATCTCAGCCACCCGCGCGTGCTCCAGATGGTCATGGACAGCTTGCGCTACTGGGTGACGGAGATGCATGTCGACGGCTTCCGCTTCGACCTCGCCACCGTGCTGGCGCGGGAGCCCTACGGGTTCGACCCCGGCTCGGGATTCCTCGATGCCGTGCGGCAGGACCCTGCGCTGGCCGACGTGAAGCTGATCGCCGAGCCGTGGGACGTCGGTCCCGGCGGCTATCAGGTCGGCAACTTCCCGCCGGGCTGGGCCGAGTGGAACGACCGCTACCGCGACACCGTGCGCCGCTACTGGCGCGGCGACGACGGCATGCTGCCGGAACTGGCGGGGCGCATCGCCGGCTCGTCGGACCTGTTCGAGAAGCGCGGGCGGCGGCCCTGGTCGTCGGTGAACTTCGTCACGGCGCATGACGGCTTCACCCTGCACGACCTCGTCTCCTACAACGACAAGCACAATTGGGCCAACGGCGAGGACAACCGCGACGGCCATTCCGCCAACCATTCCTGGAACCACGGGGTGGAAGGGGAGACCGACGACCCGGCGATCCGCGAGGCCCGCGCGAGGCAGAAGCGCAACCTGCTGGCCACCCTGTTCCTGTCCCAGGGCACGCCGATGATGCTGGCCGGCGACGAGATCGGCCACAGCCAGAAGGGCAACAACAACGCCTATTGCCAGGACAACGAGACCTCCTGGCTCGACTGGGCGCGGCTGAAGGGCGAGGGCGGGCCGATGCTGGCCTTCGTCAAGCGGCTGATCGCGCTGCGCAAGGCGCATCCGGTGCTGCGCCGCCCGGTGTTCCTGCACGGCCGCCGCACCTCCGCGGACGGTTTGAAGGACATCGTCTGGTACACGCCGCAAGGGGTGGAGAAGTCGGCGGAGGATTGGCGCAACAGTCACGCGCGCTGCATCATGCTGCTGCTGAACGGCCATGCCGGAAGCTACACGGGGGTGGACGGGGCGCCGCAGGACGACGGGGTGCTTCTGATCGTGCTGAACGCCCACACCGACACGGTCAACGTCACCCTGCCGGAGGTGCCCGACGCGCGCGGCTGGCGCTGCGTGCTCGACACCCGCGTGGCGGATGGGGCCGGCGACGGGCGGATGCAACTGGCCGGGCGGACGATGCCGGTGGACGGGCGGACCGCGCTGGTGTTCGTGCAGGTCGAATCGCCCGGTCGTTGATGCGGGTCAATAGGTGGTTTTTTCCGCCTGTGCTAACGTCCTGGCCGGGGGTGGCCTTTCCACCTCCGGTTTCCGCGGAACCGACGCATGCCCGAATACGACTATTCCCTGGTTGATGCCGCCATCATCGACACGCAGTCGAACACCCAGCGCGTCCTGCGCGAGGTGCTGGGGCGGTTGGGGATGAAGCGGGCGGAGACCTACGGCTCGGTCCGAGACGCGGCGGACATGGCGGCGGCGGCCACCCCCGACCTGATCCTGCTGGACATCGATGGGGAGGAGGCGGAGGCGCTGCGCCTCATCCGCCGCCTGCGCAACGAGCCGGACACCCGCAACCCCTACGCCTGCATCGTCGCCACGACGTGGCAGCCGACGCCGCTTCTGGTCATGCGCGTCACCAACGCCGGGGCCGACGATCTGCTGGTGAAGCCGGTGTCGCCCAAGCAGGTGCAGGAGCGGTTGGCCGCCCTGATCGAATCGCGCAAGAAATTCGTGGTGACCGCCGACTACACCGGCCCCGACCGGCGCAAGTCGCCGCGCGAAGGCGCCCAGGTGCCGCTGCTCGACGCGCCGAACACGCTGCGGCTGAAGGCCACCAACCGCTGGGCGCACATCAACGCCCGGCAGCTCATGGCCGAAGCCAACCACTTCGTCAACGAACAGAAGCTGCTTCGCATCAGCGTCCAGGTCGCCTTTCTGATCGAGTTCGCCGCCACCGGCCTGACCGCCCGTCCGCCGGAGCGCATGGCGGTGGAGCATCTGGCCCGCGTCCCCGCCTTCCTCGACGACCTGCTCCGCCGCCTCGACGACCTGAGCGAGCCGGGGCCGGCGGAATCGGTCGCCAAGTCCCTGAAGATGATGGCCGAGCGGCTGCGCCTCCAGGCCGAATCGGGCGCCGCCGCGCTGGAGGAAGTGGAGAGCGTGCGCTCGCTCGCCCGCGACCTGATGCGGGCGGTGGATTCGAACCGTTCCCTGGAAGCGATGATGGCGGAGGTCGCCGCCGCCGTGACCGGTTACCGCGCCCGTCTGGAGCAGATCGCGCAGGCCAAGGCGGAGGCCGCGCGGGCGGCGACGGTCGTGCCCGCGGCGAATGGCGATGCCGCGAAAGAGGCGGTCGGGCCGTGATCCCGCAAATGGTGAGCCGCTGAAGGCCTAACCCGGATCATCCAGGGTTGCGGCGCGTTGTCACCCTTGCCCCGTCGCCGCGCGCGAAAGCGTTGCGGTCAATATGAAAATTCGAATGTTCGGGGCTGGACGGAATCGGCCCGACGCGCAATGCTCGCGCGCAGGCCGTTGCGGCCAGAATGACGCCACCAAGACGCCACGACCGATAACCGCGGGGACCCCTGAATGAGCGATCTCGACCGGCTTGCCGAACGGCTTGGCATCGAGCCCTTCTACCATGACATCTGGGGCAACCGGCGCGAGACCTCCGACGCGACGAAGCGGGCTTTGTCCGCCGCCATGGGCTATCCCGCCGGCAGTGGCGAGGAACTGGCGGCGAGCCTGCACGCGGTGGAGGACCGGGCGTGGCGGCGCATGCTGCCCCCCGTCCTGGTGATCGACGAGGGCGCGCCGCTCAGCCTCGCCCTGGCCGTTCCGGCCGGGCTGGAGGACGCCGAACTGACCTGGACGTTGACCGAGGAGGGCGGGCTCGCCCACCGCGCCTCGCTGCGCGTCGGCAACCTGCCGCTGGCCGAGCAGCGGGTGCTCGACGGTGTGGCCTACGAGCGGCGCACCGTCTCGACCCGCCTGCCGCCGACCTTGCCGCTCGGCTATCACCGTTTGTCGGTGGTGATCCGGCCCCAGGGCGTGGGCGGGGCGCTGGAGGGTGGCACGGTGCTGATCGTCACGCCGCAGCGCTGCCTGACGGTGGAGGATGTGGTGCCCGGCGGACGCACCTGGGGCATCGGACTGCAGCTCTACGCGCTGACGAGCGGCGACGACTGGGGCATCGGCGACTTCGACGATCTCGGGCGCTTCGCCGAGACGGCGGCGGGGCTCGGGGCCGGGCTGGTCGGGCTGAATCCGCTGCACGCGCTGTTCCCGGCCGACCCCAACCACATCGGCCCCTATTCGCCGAGCAGCCGGACCTTCCTCAACATCCTCTACATCGACGTGGAGCGGGTGCCGGAACTGGCGGCCACGCCGCAGGCGCAGGCTCTGATCGCGTCGGAGGAGTTCCGGCAGCGGCTGGCCGCCGTGCGGGCGACGGAGCTGGTGGACTATCCCGCCGTCTCCGCCCTGAAGATGCCGGTTCTGGAGGCGCTGCACGCCACCTTCCGCGCGCTCGGCGAGAGCGACACGCGGCGGCAGGATTTCGAGGCGTTCCGGCGCGAGATGGGCGAGCCGCTGCGCCGCCACGCCGTGTTCGAGGCGCTGCACGAGCATTTCTACCGCCGCGACCCGTCCCAGTGGATGTGGCGGACCTGGCCGCCGGCGTTCCAGATTCCGGACAGTCCGGAGGTCCAGGCCTTCGCCGCCGAGCAGGCCGAGCGGGTGGCGTTCTTCGAGTATCTGCAATGGGAGGCCGACCGTCAGCTGGGCACGGCGGCGGAGCGCGGGCGGCGGGCCGGGCTGCCCATCGGCTTCTACCGCGACCTCGCCGTGGCGGCGCATCCCGGCGGCGCGGCGGCCTGGGGCGAGTCGGACATCCTGGTGCAGGGGGCCAACGTCGGCGCGCCGCCGGACCAGTTCAACATGAAGGGGCAGAACTGGGGCCTCGCCCCGCTGTCGCCGGTGGGCCTGCGCGAATCGGCTTACGGCAGCTTCATCGCCATGCTGCGCGCCAACATGCGCCACGCCGGGGCGCTGCGCATCGACCATGTGATGGCCCTGCAGCACCTGTTCTGGATCCCGGCGGACGGCAGCGACGGCGCCTATGTCGAGTACCCGTTCGAGGACCTGCTGCGGATCATCGCGCTGGAAAGCCGGCGCAACCGCTGCATCGTCATCGGCGAGGATCTCGGCACCGTGCCGGAGGGCTTCCGCCCGGCGCTGGAGCGGGCCGGCATCCTCAGCTACCGCGTGCTCTATTTCGAGCGCAGCGCCGACGGCGGGTTCAAGGCGCCGCAGGAGTATCCCGCCGGGGCCATGGTCACGGTGACCACCCACGACCTTGCCACCTTCAAGGGCTTCTGGACCAACCGGGACCTCGACTGGCGCGCCCGGCTGGACCTCTATCCCGACGAGGCCGCGAGGAACAAGGACGCCTGGGACCGCGGCGTGGACCGCTGGTGGATGCTCCAGGCGCTGGAGCGCGAAGGGCTTCGTCCGGCCAGCTACCCGAACAACGAGGGCTCGCAACCCTTCTCCCGCGAGCTGATGGAGGCGGTCCACCGCTACCTCGCCCGCTCGCCGGGCCGCATCGCCATGGTGCAGATCGAGGACGCGCTGGGCGAGGTGGAGCAACCGAACCTGCCGGGCACCGTGGACCAGCACCCCAACTGGCGCCGCCGCCTGGGCGTGCCGGTGGAGGCGATGGCCGAGGACGAGGGGCTGCGCCGCTTGGCCGAGGCGGTTCGCAGCGAGCGGCCCTGAAGCCAGCCGAACCGGAAGCCGATTGCCATCCAGCGGTATTGGCTTACACTTCCCGTCAGTCGTCGGGCAAAAGAACAGCGCGCCGTGCGCCACGCCGCGCGGCCAATCAAGACGGAGGGGTAAATGAAAGGTGATCCGAAGGTTATCCGGCACCTCAACACGATTCTGACGAACGAGCTGACGGCCATCAACCAGTATTTCCTGCACGCCCGCATGTTGAAGAACTGGGGCCTGCACCGTCTGGCGCACAAGGTCTACGAGGAATCCATCGGCGAGATGAAGCACGCCGACAAGCTGATCGAGCGTATCCTGTTCCTGGAAGGTCTTCCCAACCTTCAGGACCTGCACAAGCTGAAGATCGGCGAGGATCTGCCGGAGATGTTCACCTCCGACCTGGGTATCGAGAGCCACAACCGCGGCAATCTGCTGGAGGCCATCGCCGACTGTGATGCGGTGCGCGACTTCCAGAGCCGCGAGATCTTCCGGGAGATCCTGGAGGAAACCGAAGAGCACATCGACTGGCTGGAGACCCAACTCGACCTGATCCAGCGTGTGGGCCTGACCGCCTACCAGCAGGAGCAGATCTACGGCGAGGACTCCTCCTCCTAAGCGATGGCTTCCTAAGCGATGGGAAGCGGTCCGCCGCCTAGACGGACATTCCAGCCGACGCACCGGCCGCATAGGCCGCGGCGTCGGCCTTGCGGTAGGCGGTGATGGCGGCGGACCAGGGCTCGATGTGCAGGCCGCTGCCCATCGCGTCCTGATGAATGCTTTGCGCGATGAACGCGGCGTTGGGGGTTGCGCTCAGCCGCGGCGATGCTCCGGTCACCGGGCCATCGTCACCCTCCGCATCGTCCAGCGCAAATTTCGCGGAGGAACCGGCACGGCCGGCGCGGTTGCCTTGCGCTCCGTCAAGCTCCGTCCGCTTTCCGCTTCTCAGCGCATCGTCGGTGGTTGAGACGTCCTCGGACCGCCGACGCTCCTCGTCCCCCGGCACGCGCCGGATCGGCAGCACCGCGATGGCCTCGCTGGCCAGCATCTGCCGGATGCGGCTCATCCCGGACAGGGACGGCGTGCCGGATGGCGATGGAAGGGACGGGATGCTGGACACGGGGACGTGACGGGTTGTGGAAGGTCCTGGTCCCGCATGGTATCAGCGCAAACCTTCCCGATGCCTTAAAAAATTCGGGCAGAGGCGCAGCGCCGTGGTGGTTGTCCATCCGACGGCGCCGAGGGTTGCGGTTCGAAGGGCTTAAGACCCTTTGCGGGCGCGGACGTTGCGGCGGACGACCGATTGCGCTTCCACGACCAGATCGCTGCCGCCCAGGACACGGGTGAAGAGCGCCTTCACGGTCGCCCGGCCATGCACCGTCAGCACGCCGCTGTTCGTGTCGTCCTCAATCCTCAGCGCGGCGGCGTGGGCGCCGAGGAAGCTCTTGGAAAAGGCGTTGTCGAAGAAGGTGCGGATGTGGCCGTCGCGCTGGTCGTCAAACATGACCCGTCCGCCGGCCAGAGCCGCCGCGTCGACCGCCTGCGCCAAGCGGGCTTGCACCGCATAGCCGCGCACCGTCTCCATGGTGTAGCCGGCGCCCACCGCCAGGGGAAGGCCGAGCGCGACGATCAACGCCAGCGCAAGCCTGCGCCCGGACCGCCGTTCCTGCCGATGCTGGAGCGCGTAAGGCTGGTAGACCATCACCATCGCCGGACCTAAAAAAATGTGAAGGAGAACGCAAGATCAAATCTGCCGAACTTGCCTTAATGAGCGATTAACAACGGCCGAATAAGTCTTTGAATGTTTAAAGGCGTGATAACGAGAGCGTGTGTTCGTTCGCTCTTTCTCTCATTGTTATTTTGAGTTGCGTAAACCTTTTTATCGTTATGGGGATAAAATGGTTCGAAATTCGTACTAAATCCTGTGCGCGGGCCATCATGCGAGGCCGCCAGAGACCATAAGGATTCCGCCCCGCACCGGAAGGGGGAAAAAGAAGGATCGGCCATGCGACTGGGCGATGCGCCGAAAGGATGCGGGAATAAAGCCGCCCCTCCCAGCGTCCACGAACCACCATCGTCTGAACAACAAGGCAGGGGAGGGCACCTATGGTCCGCACCATCATCGGGGCTGGAATCGGCGTCGCGGTTGCCGCGGCGGTTCTGCTGACGGCGGCACAAGCACCGGCGCAAACGTCCGGCGGTTCCGCGGGCATGAGCTTCTTCGTCACCAGCGTCGGATCGGGGAAGGGCGCCGACCTGGGCGGGCTGGAGGGTGCGGACCGCCATTGCCGGCAATTGGCGCAGGCTGTCGGGGCGGGGAACCGCGACTGGAAGGCCTATCTGTCCACCCAGGCAGCGGATGGCCGGCCCGCGGTGAACGCCCGCGACCGCATCGGCGCCGGCCCCTGGCAGAACGCCAAGGGGCAGGTGATCGCCCGCAGCGTGGAGGACCTGCACGCCACCAATGGCCTGACCAAGCAGACTGGACTCACCGAAACCGGCGAGCCGGTCAAAGGCCGCGGCGACACCCCCAACACCCACGACATCCTGACCGGCAGCCAGCCGGACGGCACGGCCTTCGGCGGTGCGGAGGACATGACCTGCGGCAACTGGACCCGCAGCGGGACGGAGGGCGCCGCCATGGTCGGTCACCACGACCGCATGGGGCTCGGCGACGATCCCTCGGCCAAATCCTGGAACAGCTCGCACCTGACGCGGGGCGGTTGCAGCCAGGACGCCTTGAGGAGCACGGGCGGCGCGGGGCTGTTCTACTGCTTCGCCGCCGATTAGCGGGGCAGGAGCGGGAGGGCTGACCCGCCCGCTCCCTTTCCGCTTGCGCCCGGGGGCGCTACAGTCCCGACTTCCTGACGGTGTGTGGAGGCGGCCCGATGCGGGGCGGGGCGTGGCGTTCGGCGGTTCTGGGCATTGCGGTGGCGGGCATGGCGCTCGCCTTCCTGGGGGTGGAGATCGGGCGGCTGGCCGTCGCCGACCCCGAGCGTTCGTTGCTGGACATGGGGGCGGTCGGGCTCGGCGTGCTGGCGCTGTGGATGGCCTTCGCCCGGCTGAACCGCCATTTCCGCGATCTGGGGCGGCTGCGCGAGGCCCTGTCGGCGTGGCGCGGGCGCAGCGCCGCCTCCCTCGCCGCCGACGCCAAGGAGGACGAGGCCGGCGACCTCGCCCGGGCGGCGGCGGAGGCCTTGCGCCATGGCCGTCACGGGGAGCACCGCCCGGGCGAGCGGCTGGCCGGCGTGATCGCCGCGCTGGAGGAGCCGGTGGTGGTGCTCGATGATTTCGGGCGGATCGACACGCTGAACCCTGCGGCCTCCGCCCATCTCGGGCTGGCTGCGGGGGCCGACATCTACGACCACCTGTCGCGCCCCGAGTTGTTCCGCGCCATCGAGCGGGCGCGCGAGGACGGCCAAATGGTTTCGGCCCTGCTGCGCCGCGCCCAGGGGGGCGAGGTGCCGGTGCGGGTCAAGGATCTGGGGCTTCAATCGGGCATCGCCCTGGTCTTCCCGGCGAAGGTGGGGGAGGCGCAGCCGCTGCTGTCCGGCGAGCGTCTGGTCCTGCGCCCGAACGCCCGGCCCGTCCATTTCGGCGACGAGGAACCGCTGCTGGCCCTGCCGATGGTCAGCCTGTGGGTCGCCACAGCCACCGGGCGTCCGGAGGAGGGTCCAGTCGTCGCGGTGGGCACGGTGCGGATGGTCGGGCCGCGCGTCTTCCGCAGCCTGTCGCTGGAGCTGTTCATCGATTCCGGCGCGCCCATCCCGGCAGAAGGCACCGCGATCCACGGCGTAGCCACGGCGATGGTGGAGGGCGCGCGCCCCTTCGCCGCGGCCTGGCCGGTGATCGCCGACACCCTGCGCGGCTGCGCCGTGGTGGGCGTGGACGTGGATGCATCGCTCGGCACGCTGGCCCGCGCCTGCCGGGACGCCGGCCTGCCGGAGCCGGAGGCTCCGCCGGCGCTCGACCTCGCGCGGCTCGCCGCGGCGCTCGACCCGGCGTTGGAGGGCGCATCCCTCGACCGGCTGGCCGCCGCCTTCGGCATCGCCACGGACCGCCGCATGGGTCCCTTCGCCCCCGCACTGGTGGAGGCGGAATTGGCGGCGGCGCTGCTGACGCGGCTGGACCGGCAGGGAATCGCCACGCACGGGCAGGCGCGGGCCTTTGCCGCCGGTCAGGCCGGCGCGCTGCCGGAGTGATCACTGCCCAAGCAACCGCTCAGCGCCATTTCGGCCGCCGCCCGGCCTTCAGCGCCTGCACCGCCTGATCGAGCGTCTGCAGGAACTTCGACTTGTCCTGCTGGCTCATCGGCTTGTTGCCGCCGCTGACCACGCCCATGTCGCGCAGATCCTGCATCAGAGCGCGGGTGGCGATGGCCGAGCCGATGCTGTCGTCGGTGAAGGGGCGGCCGGTCGGGCCGATCACCACGGCGCGCTTCTTGACGCAGCGGTCGGCCAGTTGGATGTCGGCGGTGACCACAATGTCGGCCTCGGTCGCGTGCTCGGCGATCCAATTGTCGGCGGCGTCGAACTCCGACCCGACGACGACCAGTTCCGAGAGGCATTCGTTGGGCAGGCGGAGCGGGCCGTTGCTGACGATCCAGACCTTGATCCCGTTGCGCCCGGCCACCCGGTAAATTTCCGACTTTACTGGGCAGGCGTCGGCATCCACATAAATCTCGACCACCCGGCCTCCCTCCTTCGCCGTTTCATGCCGCGTCCTTATGCGCTAAAACCCTGGACGAGCGAAGTGGCGCCGCGGATGGCGTCCTGAATTTTTCCTTTTTGTGCAGAAGGGTCGGAGCGGCGCATGGCGTCCTATCAATATGTCTATGTGATGAAGGGCCTGTCCAAGGTCTACCCCGGCGGCAAGAAGGTTCTGGACAACATCTGGCTGTCCTTCCTGCCCGGCGTGAAGATCGGCGTCCTCGGCGTCAACGGCGCCGGTAAGTCGACGCTGATGAAGATCATGGCCGGTCTGGACAAGGACTATTCGGGCGAGGCCTGGGCCGCGCAGGGGGCCAAGGTCGGCTACCTGTCGCAGGAGCCGCAACTCGACCCGACGAAGACGGTGCAGGAGAACGTCCTGGAGGCCCTGGCCGAGACCAAGGGCCTGCTGGACCGCTTCAACGCCGTGTCGGAGGCGATGGCCGATCCCGACGCCGACTTCGACGCGCTGCTGGCCGAGCAGGCCGAGCTTCAGGAGAAGATCGACGCCGCCGACGCCTGGGACATCGACCGTACGGTCGAGATCGCCATGGACGCGCTGCGCTGCCCGCCGGGCGACGCCGACGTGACCAAGCTGTCCGGCGGTGAGCGCCGCCGCGTCGCGCTGTGCAAGCTGCTTCTGGAGAAGCCCGACCTGCTTCTGCTCGACGAGCCGACCAACCATCTCGACGCCGAGTCCGTGGCGTGGCTGCAGAAGCACCTGGAGGACTACAAGGGCACCGTCGTCCTGGTCACCCACGACCGTTACTTCCTCGACAACGTGACGGGCTGGATCCTCGAACTCGACCGTGGGTCGGGCATTCCCTACGAGGGCAACTACTCCTCCTGGCTGGAGCAGAAGCAGAAGCGCCTGGAGCAGGAAGGCCGCGCCGAGGAGGCCCGCCAGAAGCAGCTCGCCACCGAGCTGGAGTGGATCCGGCAGTCCCCGCGCGCCCGTCAGGCCAAGAGCAAGGCCCGCATCTCCGCCTACGAGACGCTGCTGGCCGAGAGCGGCAAGGAGACGACGGGCGAGGCCCGCATCGTCATCCCGACGCCGCCGCGCCTGGGCAACGTCGTCATCGAGGCCGAGAGCATCAACAAGGGCTTCGGCGACCGCCTGCTGATCGACGGCCTGTCCTTCCGCCTGCCGCCGGGCGGCATCGTCGGCGTGATCGGCCCGAACGGCGCCGGCAAGACCACCCTGTTCCGCATGATCACCGAGCAGGACGGGCCGGACGCCGGCACCTTCCGCGTCGGCGAGACGGTGAAACTGGGCTATGTCGACCAGAGCCGCGATTCGCTGAACCCGAACAAGACCGTGTGGGAGGAGATCTCCGACGGGCTGGACATCATCGACCTCGGCAAGAAGTCGATGCCCAGCCGCGCCTACGTCTCGTCCTTCAACTTCCGCGGTCCGGACCAGCAGAAGAAGGTCGGCCAGCTCTCCGGCGGTGAGCGCAACCGCGTCCATCTCGCCAAGATGCTGAAGTCCGGCGCCAACGTGCTGCTGCTCGACGAACCGACCAACGATCTGGACGTCGACACGCTGCGCGCCCTGGAAGAGGCGCTGGAGAGCTTTGCCGGCTGCGCCGTGGTCATCAGCCACGACCGCTGGTTCCTCGACCGCCTCGCCACCCATATCCTGGCCTTCGAGGGCGACAGCCATGTGGAGTGGTTCGAGGGCAACTTCGAAGCCTACGAGGCCGACAAGAAGCGCCGCCTGGGCGAGGATGCGGTGAATCCGCACCGCATCAAGTACAAGCCGTTGGTCCGCTCCTAAGCGGCTCCTGCGTCCCCCTCTCCCGCCTCGGGGGAGGGGGCGTCTTCCGGTTACCCTTCCAGCTTCTGATGCTCCAGGAAGGCGGTCTTCAGAAGCTGCTTGAGATCGTCGCCATATTGGTGGAAGCGCACGGAAACCTGCCCTTTCCCCACGCCCTTTTGCACCACCACCATCCGCGCGACAGCCATGATGTCATCCCGTCCGACCATGGACAGGCGGCCCTCGATCATCTCGCCCTCCTCGAACAGATCGTCCGGCGCGTAGAGGCAGACTCCCCCGATCGACCAGTTGCGGGAGGAATGGGCGCCGCGGTCGGTCTGGACGATCAGGCGCGGCTGTGCGTAGCGCTTCTGCGTCCGCCGCTCCTCCGGCGCCGGGGGCGGGGGTGGCGCGGTGTCCACCGTCACCGTGATCCCCGTGCCGTCGAGCTTCGCCCCGCTCAACTTGGCGGAACGAAGCACCGCCTCCTCCATCCGCGCGTCGCGAAGGTCGGCGCCGGTCAGGTTGGCGCCGTCGAAGTTCGCCGGCCAGGGGCGGTCGCCGGACAGGCGGGCGGGGCGGGCGTCGGCACGGGCCAGAACGGCACGGGACAGCCCGGCGCGGCGCAGGTTGGTGCCGTTCAGGCAGGCCTCCGTCAGGTCGGCCCCGATCATCTCCGTGTAGGAGAGGTCGGCCATCTCCAGGCTGGCCTTGCGCAGCCGGACGCCCATCAGGCGGCAGCGGCGCAGCCGCGCGGCGGCGAGCACGCGGCCGGTCAGGTCGGCCCCGATCACCGACACGAGGTCGAGATCGAGATGGCGGCCCTCCGCCCCCTGGCTGTTCACCCACCGCTCATGCTCGGCAACGGCCTCCAGGAACGCCCCAGACGGCATCGGCTTGTACGCCGGCTTGACGATGGCGTGCTCAGGAAGGGAGGCGGGCAGGTAGTTGCGGTCGAGCGTCGCCTCGTCGATGGTCGTGCCGTCGAAGGTCACGCCGTCCAGCGTGGCGCCCCAGAAGTCGGCGCCGACCAGAACGGCCGCGGTCATGTCGGCGCCCGTCAGATCGGCGTCGTTCAGGTCGGCGCCGCTGAGGTCGCAGCCCGTGAAGTTCGCGCCGGCCAGGATGGAGCGCTCCATCTTCGCCTCGGTCAAGCGGGTGACGCCGTCGCTGCGCGGCTTGTCGTCCGTTCCGCTCATCAGCGACCCGGCGCGGAAGTCGGCGCCGCGCAGGTTGGCGTCGGTTAGGATGGCCCGGTGGAGGTTGGCGCCGCGCAGATCGGCCCCAATCAGGGTCGAGGCGGTCAGGTTCGCCCCCTCCATATCGGCGCCGAACAGGTCCGCCTGCGAAAGGTCGGCACGGACGAGGCGGGTGCCGACGAGATTGGCCCCGGCCAGCTTCGCCCCGTTCAGGTTCACCCGATCGAGGTTGAGGCCCGAAAGGTCACGGAAGCTGAGGTCGGCCCGCCGCCCGCCGCGGCGTTTCAGCCACGTCTGGTGGGCGAGGATGATCGCCTTGATCTCTTCGATCTCGTTCGGGGTCCGGTCAGCCATCGGATGGGGCGCCCGCTGCTGCAACACACAAGAGAGGCTACGGGCGCGACCATACCTCTTCCGGAGGTGTTCGTCACGGAAACGCCGTTTGGCCCTTCATGAAAACCAGGAGCGAAGGACATCCAGACATGAAAAAGGGCCGCCCGAAGGCAGCCCTTGAGATCGTAGGTGAAATCGCCCTATTTCGTCGGGCGTTCAGGCCGGTGAAGGATCAGCCGGCGCTGCCCACCTTCTGGCGGAGCGCCTGGAGCAGCCCTTCGACCCGTCCGCCGTTCTGGCCGATGACGGAGGCGAACTCCTGGCGCTGGGTCACCCCCATGCTGACGCCCTCGACCACCACGTCGATGATCTTGTAAGCGGTGTCGCGCTTGCGCACGCGCCAGTCCACATTCACCGGCGGGCCGTTGGGGCGGACGATCTGGGTGGTGACCATGGTGTCCGCTTCGCCTTCCACCCGCGACCCGGTGATGCGGAAAGTCTCGCCGGAATACTCGACGAAGCGGTCGGCGTAGGTGTTGACGATCAGCCGTTCAAACAGCTTCTGGTATTCGTCGTGCTGCTGCGGCGTGGCGGAGTTCCAGTAGCGGCCCAGCACCCAGCGCCCGATGTAGGCCACGTCGAAGCCCTGATAGAGCAGGCCGCGGAAGCGCTGGACCGCTTGCTCGCGCGACAGGCTCTTG
This sequence comes from Azospirillum tabaci, assembly GCF_014596085.1. GTDB lineage: Bacteria > Pseudomonadota > Alphaproteobacteria > Azospirillales > Azospirillaceae > Azospirillum > Azospirillum tabaci. Next base: position 295,215 of record NZ_JACCJY010000002.1, on the reverse strand, counting down.
TTCGAGAAGGTGGCGACGGCCTCGTTCCCCAGCGATTGGATGAACGCGGTCGCGCCCGGATCAGCCGATTGCGCGGCGGCGGGACGGGCGGCCCAGCTGCTCACCGCGAGCAGGGCCGCGCACACGAGAAACAGGCGACGTGTCAGCATGGCAAGGCAAAAGTGGCTGCCGCGGAGGCTTTGTCAACACTCAATCGGCTGAAGGATCGAGCGCGGACGGTCGCACCGCGGCAGGCCTCCTCCTTATTTCTTGGCGGGTTCGTCGAAATCGGGGAATTCCGGCGTCGCCGGCGCGATGTCGTTGGCGATCGCGGCGCGGCGCTGCTGCGCGTAGAGGCTGCGGGCCGTCGCGTAGAAATCCAGCGAGTTCTTGCGCAGATCGTCGATCTCGCGCAGGAGCTGCGAGCGGCGGTCCAGACCCGCGGCGGCGGTCCGCCCGTACAGCGCGTTGTCCGCCCCGGCGGCGTTGGTGCCGATGCGGAACGGGTCGGCCAGCGTGTCGACGCCGTAGCCCAGCGTGTCGCGGACGTTCGACGGGCCGAGGAACGGCAGCACCACGTAAGGGCCGGGGCCGACGCCCCAGACGCCCAGCGTCTGGCCGAAATCCTCCGGACGGTCGCCGATTCCGGCCTCCGTCGCCACATCGGCGAGGCCACCGAGGCCGAGGATCGTGTTGGTCATGAACCGACCGGTGGCGACCTGCGCACCCTCGAAGTTGCCCTGCAGCAGGTTGTTGGCGATATAGAGCGGGCCGAGCAGGTTCTGGACGAAGTTGTGCACCGCTTGGCGCAGCGGATCGGGGACGACGCCCACATACACTTCCGTCGCTGGACGGATCAGCAGAATGTCCGCGGTCTCGTTGACGGCGAAGACGAATCGGTTGGGAATCTCCAGTGGGTCGCTGACCGTGACGTCGGCTTCGCTGCTGCCGGGCGCGGTCGCGCAGCCCGCCATGCCGAGGGCGACGACGGCCACGGCGGTCGAGCGAAGAAGGGAGCGGGAGAGGTTGGCCAGCTTCATCGGCGACGGCTCTTTCTGGGGACACGACTTTGGGCGGGGCATCCGATTCCGCGGCCCCGTCGCGCCACGTCCGAAGGGTTCGATCCCTCGCCGGGCGGCAACGGACGCTGCCGGACAGGACATCGCCCGGAGAATCCGCGCGATCCCTTTGTTCCGTGCCTAACACAGGCGCCGCCTTTTGACCAGCGTGCCACGCGAGGTCACCATACGGACACCGCCGTATGTGGTAGGATTGCCGCGCCCGTCGCGCCCCAACCGGGCATCCCATCAGCCGGCCCTGTCCGATTGGAAGGGTGATCGGTGAAAACGTGTTTACGCTGCATAAAGATATCTTTATATCTGTATCCCGCATGGTGGGCCGCGGTGGCCCGCCGGCCCTTCGGGGCGTTTCGGGACGGTGCCGGCGGTCATGGACGAACTGCTTGCGACATTGAAGGCGGCGGCGGAAACCACGCGGCTTCGGCTGCTGGCGCTGTGCGCGCATGGCGAGCTGACGGTGACCGAGTTGACCCAGATCCTGGGGCAGAGCCAGCCGCGCGTGTCCCGCCATCTGAAGCTGCTGTGCGACGCCGGTCTTCTGGACCGCTTCCGGGAAGGCACCTTCGCCTTCTACCGGCTGACGGAACGCGGCGCCTCGGCGGAACTGGCGCGGGTGTTGGTCGGCGCGATCCCGTCCGACGACCCGACGTTGACGCTGGACCTGGAGCGGCTGGAAGCGATCAAGCGCGCCCGCTCCGAGGCGGCGGCCAGCTACTTCCGCGAGAACGCCGCCCGTTGGCATGAAATCCGCTCCCTCCACGTCCCGGAACGCGATGTGGAGGAGGCGCTGCTGCGGCTGATCCCCGGCGATGGCGTGGGGGATCTTCTGGACATCGGCACCGGCACGGGCCGTATGCTGGAGGTGCTGGGGCCGCGCGCCCGGCGCGCCGTGGGTGTGGACCAGTCGCGCGAGATGCTGTCCATCGCCCGCACCAAGCTGGAGGATACGGCGCTTCGCCATTGCCACGTGCGGCAGGCGGACATGTACCAGCTTCCCTTCCCATCCGGGTCCTTCGACGCGGCGGTCGTCCATCAGGTGCTGCATTTCGCGGAGGCGCCGGCTGATCTCCTGGCCGAGGCGGCCCGGGTGCTCCGGCCCGGCGGCCTGCTGCTGGTGGTCGATTTCGCCCCCCACGCCTTGGAATCCCTGCGGGCGGAGCATGCGCACCGCCGGCTGGGCTTCTCCGACGCCGAGGTTGCCGCTTGGTGCCGCCAATGCGGTCTGGACTGCGGTGCCGTGGTGCATCTGCCGGGCGAACCGCTTACCGTATCCATCTGGCCGGCGGTGCGCGCCGCGAAGGGCGCATCCCCGGCCGATTCCTCCATCCTCTCCATCAGCGGAGCCCAGTCATGACGTCCGGCATCCCGTCGGTCAGCTTCGAATTCTTCCCGCCCAAGACGGAGAAGATGGAACAGAGCCTGTGGCAGGCGATCCAGCGCTTGGCCCCGCTCGGCCCGTCCTTCGTCTCGGTGACCTACGGGGCCGGCGGCTCGACGCGCGAGCGCACGCACAACACGGTGACGCGCATCCAGAAGGAGACGGGCATCCCCGCCGCAGCCCACTTCACCTGCGTGGGTGCGACGCGCGAGGAGATCGACGCCATCGCCCGCACCTATTGGGATGCCGGCATCCGCCATCTCGTGGCCCTGCGCGGCGATCCGCCGGAGACCGAGGGTGGGGTCGGCGGACGCTACGTCCCGCATCCCGGCGGCTACGCCTACGCCGCCGATCTGGTGGCGGGGATGAGGAAGGTCGCCGACTTCGAGATCTCCGTCGCCGCCTATCCGGAGTCCCATCCGGAGGCGCCGAGCGCTCAGTTCGACCTGGACAACCTGAAGCGCAAGGTGGACGCCGGGGCGACCCGGGCGATCACCCAGTTCTTCTTCGACAACGACGCCTATTTCCGCTTCCTCGACCGCTGCGCCGCCGCTGGCATCACCGTGCCGATCGTGCCTGGCATCCTACCGATCACCAACTTCGCCCGAGCGGTCGAGTTCGCCGGCAAGTGCGGCGCCGCGATGCCGAAGCGCTTCGCCGAGACCTTCGAGGGGCTGGATTCCGATCCGGAGACCCGCCAGCTCGTCGCCGCGACCATGGCCGCGGAGCAGTGCCAGGCGCTCCAGGCCCAGGGCATCAAGGACTTCCATTTCTACACGCTAAACCGCTCGGACCTGACGGTGGCCATCTGCCGGATGCTGGGCGTCAAGGCGAAGCAGCCGGCGGTGTCCTGACCGCCCCCCTGTGCTAGGGTGTTGCGGATGATCGCGGTCGCGGAGGAGGGGCCATGGACAGCCGGATCGGCTACGACGATGACTTCTACGCCTGGACCCAGGAGCAGGCCCGCCTTCTCCGCGAAGCCGCCCGCGAACGTCTGAACACGCCCATCGATTGGGAGCATGTGGCGGAGGAGATTGAGGACATGGGGCGTTCGGATGCCAAGGCGCTTGGCAGCGCTTTGAAGCGGGTGATCGAGCATCTTCTGAAGCTCGAACATTCGCCGGCCTCCGACCCTCGGCTGGGGTGGCGGGAGTTGGTGGTCAATCACCGCATCGCCGCCTGGGACGAGATCGACGCCAGCCCCAGCCTGCGCAGGAAAATCGACCTTGGGCGTGCCCACCGGGATGCCCGCCGTCTGGCCGTCCTTGGTCTCGCCCGGGATGGAATGTCCGAAGACGCCGTCCCACAGGATTGCCCCTACACGCTGGAACAGGTGCTTGATCACGACTGGTGGCCCGCGAACCGCCATAGCCTTGAGTGAACCGCTGACGACCTCCTGACCCTTTCCGCCCGACCTTCCTTCCGAAACGGACCAGACCCTTCCCATGCCGCACATTCTCGACACTCTCCGCGACCGCGTCCTGCTCTGCGACGGCGGGTTCGGCAGCCGCATCCAGGCGCTCGACCTCGACGTGGAGAAGGACTACTGGGGGCACGAGAACTGCACCGACATCCTGCCGCTCTCGCGCCCGGACATCGTGCGGGAGATCCACCGCGGCTATTTCGAGGCCGGCGCGGACATGGTGGAGACGGACACCTTCGGCGCCTCCCCGGTGACGCTGGGCGAGTTCGGCATCTCCGAGAAGGCGTTCGAGATCAACCAGCGCGCGGTCGAGCTGGCGCGCGAGGCGGCGGAGACCTTCACGGACGGGCAGCCGCGCTTCGTCATCGGCTCGGTCGGGCCGGGCACCAAGCTGCCCAGCCTGGGGCACATCCCCTATCAGGACCTTGAGGACAGCTTCTTCGTCCAGGCGGCCGGCCTGATCGCCGGCGGCGCCGACGCCATCCTGGTCGAGACCTGCCAGGACCCGCTGCAGATCAAGGCCGCCGTCAACGGCATCAAGCGCGCCCGCGCCGAAGCCGGGTCCGACACGCCGGTCTTCGTCCAGGTGACGGTGGAAACCACGGGCACGCTGCTGGTCGGCACCGACATCGCCGCGGCGGCCACGGTGATCCAGGCGCTGGACGTGCCGCTGATGGGCCTCAACTGCGCCACCGGCCCGCTGGAGATGAGCGAGCATGTGAAGTGGCTGACCCAGAACTGGCCGGGCCTCGTCTCCGTGCAGCCGAACGCCGGCCTTCCGGAACTGGTCGACGGCAAGACGCACTACCCGCTGCGCGCCGACGACTTCGCCCATTGGCTGGAGCGCTTCGTGACCGAGGACGGGGTGAACCTCGTCGGCGGCTGCTGCGGCACCAACGTCCCGCACATCGCGGCGGCCAATCAGATGCTGCGCAAGCTGGCCCCGGCCGGGTCGCACCGCCCGAACCCGAAGGGCCGCACGGTCCATTGGGTGCCCGCGGTCGCCTCGCTCTACTCCCAGGTCACGCTGCGCCAGGAGAACGCCTTCTTCGCCATCGGCGAGCGCTGCAACGCCAACGGCTCCAAGAAGTGGCGCGAGCTTCAGGAGAAGAACGACTGGGACGGCTGCGTCGAGATGGCGCGCGAGCAGGTGAAGGAAGGCTCGCACACGCTGGACGTCTGCACCGCCTTCGTCGGCCGCGACGAGGTGGCGGAGATGCAGGCGGTCGTGCAGCGCTTCGCCGGGTCGGTTACCGCCCCCCTGGTCATCGACTCCACCGAATACATCGTGCTGGAGAAGGCGCTGGCGCTCTACGGCGGCAAGGCGATCATCAACTCCATCAACTTCGAGGACGGCGAGGAGCCGGCCCGCAAGCGCCTCGCGCTCGCCAAGAAGTTCGGCGCGGCGGTGATCGCGCTGACCATCGACGAGGAGGGCATGGCGAAGACGCCGGACCGCAAGCTCGCCATCGCCAAGCGCCTCTATGACCTCGCGGTCAACGAGTTCGGCCTGCCGGCCCACGACCTGCTGTTCGACCCGCTGACCTTCACCATCGCCACCGGCAACGAGGACGACCGCAAGCTGGCGATCTGGACGCTGGAGGGCATCGAGGCGATCAGCCGCGAGATGCCCGGCTGCCAGATCATCCTGGGCCTGTCCAACGTCTCCTTCGGCCTGAACGCGGCCGCGCGCCACGTCCTGAACTCGGTCTTCCTCGACCATGCGGTGAAGCGCGGCATGACCGGCGCCATCGTGCATGTGTCGAAGATCATGCCGCTGCACCAGATCCCCGAGACGGAGGTCAAGACCGCCGAGGATCTGATCTTCGACCGCCGCGCGGACGGGTACGACCCGCTGCAGGCCTTCATTGCCCTGTTCGAGGGCCGCAAGGCCGCCGACGCCAAGAAGAAGGCCCGCGCCGAGACGGTCGAGGAGCGGCTGAAGGAGCGCATCGTCGACGGGGACCGCACCGGTCTGGAGGACGATCTCGCCGAGGCGATGAAGACCCACCCGCCGCTGGAGATCATCAACACCTACCTGCTCGACGGCATGAAGGTGGTGGGCGAGCTGTTCGGCGCCGGCAAGATGCAGCTTCCCTTCGTGCTGCAGTCCGCGGAGACCATGAAGGCCGCCGTGGCGTGGCTGGAGCCGCACATGGAGAAGCTGGACGGCCAGCAGAAGGGCACCATGGTGCTGGCCACCGTGAAGGGCGACGTCCACGACATCGGCAAGAACCTCGTCGACATCATCCTGACCAACAACGGCTACAAGGTCGTCAACCTCGGCATCAAGCAGCCGGTCGGCGCGATCATCCAGGCGGCGAAGGAGCATAAGGCCGACGCCGTCGGCATGTCCGGCCTGCTGGTGAAGTCCACCGTCGTCATGCGCGAAAACCTGGAGGAGATGACCCGCGAGGGGCTGGAGGTTCCCGTCCTGCTCGGCGGTGCCGCGCTGACCCGCGCCTATGTCGAGACGGACTGCGTGGCCTCCTACGGCTCGGGCCGCGTGGCCTACGCGGGCGATGCCTTCGACGGTCTGACCCTGATGGATCAGGTGGTCGGCGGCAGCTTCGACCAGCAGCTCGCCATCCAGCAGGCCAAGCGGGCGGGCCGGGCGGTCAACCGCCGCCGCGTGCTCGGGCAGGCGACCAGCGCCACCGTCGGTCCGGTGGACAAGGACGCCGCCCGCGCCCGCCGTGCCCGTCTGGCCGAGGGCGTGCCGGTGCCGACGCCGCCCTTCTGGGGGCCGAAGGTCATCGAGCATGTGCCGCTGAAGACGCTGGTGACCTACCTGAACGAGCGGATGCTCTACCAGCTCCAGTGGGGCTACCGGAAGGACGGCAAGTCCTTCGAGGAGTTCAAGGAGTGGGCGAAGAAGGAGCTTCGCCCGGTGCTCGACCGCATCCTCCGGATCGCCGCGAAGGAGGAGATCCTGCGGCCCCAGGCGGTCTACGGCTATTGGAAGGCGGCGGCCGACGGCGACGACGTCATCCTCTTCGCCGAGGACGGAACCAGCGAGGTCGCCCGCTTCACCCTGCCGCGTCAGGCCAAGGAGGACGGTGAGTGCATCGCCGACTTCCTGCGCGACGTGAACGACGGCGAGCGCGACGTGCTGGGTCTGCAGATCGTCACAATGGGCCAGCATTGCGCCGAGGTGGCGCGGGACTGGTTCGCCGAGAACCGCTACCAGGATTATCTCTACCTGCACGGCCTGTCGGTGGAGATGACGGAGGCCATGGCGGAGTACGTCCACGCCCGCATCCGCGCCGAGTTGGGCTACGGCGCCGAGGACAGCCGCGACAAGGAGAAGCTGCTCCAGCAGGCCTACCGCGGCAGCCGCTACAGCTTCGGCTATCCGGCCTGTCCGAACCTCGCCGACCAGGAGCAGCTTCTGAAGCTCCTCGACGCCGGGCGGATCGGCGTGGAGATGTCCGACGAGCACCAGCTCCATCCGGAGCAGAGCACCTCCGCCATCGTCCTGCACCACCCGCGGGCAAAATACTTCAGCGTGTGAAGATGTGTTTTCGCGTCTGATGCAGGCCGCCTGAATCGGGCCATCGCCTCCTTTCCCGTGTCACAAGGGGAGGGAGGCGTCTCCAGGATGATCGGAACCGGCCCGGCGGGCACCCAAGCCGGTTCCCAAAGCGCGGCGGCATCGCTTATCCTTGAGGGCATGAACCATTCGCCCACCCCGCTTCGCCTCCACCGGGAAACCGTCCGCCCGGAGTGGATCGACTACAACGGCCACATGAACGTGGCCTATTATCTGCTTGCCTTCGATCACGCGACCGACGCCGTGCTCGACCATTTCGGGATCGGCAAGGCCTACGCGGAGGGCGAGGGGCGGTCCATGTTCGCGGTGGAGGCGCACCTGACCTACGCCCGCGAAGTGACGGAGGGCGATGGGCTGACCTTCACTTCCCTGGTCCTGGGCGCGGATGCCAAGCGGTTGCACCTGTTCCACGAAATGCGCCATGAGGAGGACGGTTTCCTCGCCGCCACGGCGGAATTCGTTCTGGTCCATGTGGATCTGGCGGAGCGCCGGTCGGTGCCGCTGGCTCCGGACACCGCGGAACGGCTCGCCCGCACCGTGGCGGAGCACGCGACGCTTCCCGTGCCGCCGCAGGCCGGGCGTTCGGTCGGGTTGCGGACGCCGAAGGGGGCGTGACGGTAAGTCGCCGCCCGTGACGGTCATTTGTTGCGCCGGACCCTTTGTTATTCGGCCCGCGCGACACTATCTGTTGGCGCATGAAGACGACAATTTTCGCCGCCTTCGCGGTACTTGCCACCTTCCTGGGCACAGCCCTGGCCCCCTCCGCCGCATTGGCCGAATGCACCGACCCGGCGCAGCCGAAGGTGAACTGGCGCCGCTGCTATTTCGATGGGCGCGATCTGTCGTCTGTGAAGCTGGCCGGGGCGATGCTGCGCGACGCCACCTTCCAGCGGGCCACGCTGAAGGACGCCGACCTGTCGGAGACCGACGGCTATCGCGCGAAATTCTTCAGCGCCACCATGCCGGGGGTGAAGCTGAACGGCGCCCGCCTGATCGAGGCTGATTTCACCCGCGCCGATTTGACCGGAGCATCCTTGAAGGAAGCCGACCTGCGCAACGCGAAGCTGGTGAACGCCATGCTGCAGAAGGCCGACTTCACCGGGGCGCGGCTGGGCGGCGCGGACTTGCGACACGCCGATCTGTCGGGCGCCACCTGGATCGACGGCACAACGGTCTGCGCCGAGAAATCCGTGGGACAATGCAATTGAGAAATTCGCAAGTAACTTGCTTCCCAATTGTAATATAATGACCCATTTGGAAAGTTGCTTGCCCGTCTCTTTCCCGCTGCGGTAGCTTTTTCAAAGCGCAGTGGAAAGGCAACGGATATGGCGGGCGACCAGGATTTCGAGACGGCGCGGATTCTCGCGAGCCGCGCCATGGATCGGATCGCCGTCCATGGGCTTTTGCCGAATCCGGAGAACTTCACCCTCTGGTACGCCTACTTCGGCGGACAGAACCCGGACCTGACGCGAGCCATCGAACTGGCCCAGCGCGACGGCGCGACGCTGTCGCAAAGCCATTGCGACGAGCTGTACAAGCGCTTCTTCACGCTCGACGCCGAGGCCCAAGCCATCCGTGAGACGTCGGAGCGGGCGCGCGTCGCCCTGGGACGCATCCTCGACCAGTTGGGCAGCGTGGGGTCGGAAACCGATCGCTACGGGCAGGCGCTGGCCGGCTTCCGGGGGGAACTGGACCAGCCGATGAGCTTGGCCGAGCTGCGCGCCATGGTGGCGGCCATTGCGGCGGAGACCACCGCCATCGTGGACCGCCAGACCCGCCTGCAGAGCCAGCTTCTCGAATCCAGCCAGCAATTGGCCGAACTGCGCGTCGTCCTGGATTCGGCGCGGCGGGAGGCGATGACCGACGGGTTGACCGGAATCGCGAACCGGCGCGGCTTCGATCTGGCGCTGGCCTCCGCCGCGGAGGAGGCGGTGCAGACCGGAATGCCGATGACCCTGCTGATGGTGGACATCGACCATTTCAAGCGCTTCAACGACACCCACGGCCATCTCGTCGGCGACCATGTGCTGAAACTGGTCGCCAAGGTGCTGACCGAAGGGGTGAAAGGGCGCGACACCGTCGCCCGCTATGGCGGGGAGGAGTTCGGCGTCATCCTGCCCCACACCGCCCTCGCCAACGCCGTCAAGCTGGCCGAGCAGCTCCGCGCCTCCGTGGGATCGCGGCAGATCATCAACCGGACGCGCAACGCCAACTACGGATCGGTGTCCCTGTCGGTCGGGGCGGCGGAATACCGCCCCGGCGAGGATCTGCTGGCCCTGATGCGCCGCGCCGACGAGGCGCTCTACACCGCCAAGCGCGGCGGGCGCAACCGCGTCTGTGCCGAGGCCACGGTCGCGGGCTGACCGCCAGCCATCAGTTCCGATGCATCAGGCGCCGCCGGTCAGGCGTCGGACCGCGGCGTCGGTTTCGTCCACCAGCCGCGTCATAAGCTCCGCCGCCGTCTGCCTCCGCGCCAGACGGACCCCTTGTCCGGCCCACAGCGACAGGAATTCCGCCCGGCCCTGCTGAGCGGCGGCGGTGCGCATCGGGCGGGTCAGTGTGTTCTGAAGAGGAAAGGGCAGGGCGTCACTGTCCGGGATGTCCTCCATGACCCGGTTCACGATCCCGCGCGCCGGGCGGCCCGAGAAGGCGCGGGTCACCCGCGTCTGCGTCTCGCGGGCATCGAGGATCGCCCGCTTGTGCGCCTCGGGGATGCCGGCCTCCGCGCAGGTCAGGAAGGCGGTGCCCATCTGCACACCGGTGGCGCCCAGCGCCAGCGCCGCCGCGATGCCGCGCCCGTCCATGATGCCGCCGGAGGCCAGAACGGGCAGGGTCACCGCGTCCACCACCTGCGGAACCAGCGCCATGGTGCCGACCAGTCCGGCGGCGAAGTCCACCTCTCCCGAGCCCGTGGCGAAGCTGCCGCGGTGTCCTCCGGCCTCCGCACCCTGGGCGACCACGGCGTCCATGCCGGCCCGTTCCAGCGCAATGGCCTCCTCGACGCTCGTCGCCGTGCCCAGCAGGAGCATGCCCCGCGCCTTGATGGCGGCCAGCGCGTCGGCGGGCGGAATGCCGAAGGTGAAGCTGAAGGCCGACGCCCCGCAGTCCAGCACCGCGGCCAGTTGGGCGGCGAAGCCGTCCGCCCCCGAAGCCGGTGCGCCAGGGGCGGGCAGGCCGAGGTCGGCGTGGTAGCGCGTGATGCGGGCGACCGCCGCGTCCATCCTCCCCGCGTCCGGTGCGTCGGGTGCGGGCAGGGGAGCGAACAGGTTGATCCCGAAGGGGCGGGAGGTCCGGGCGCGGATCGCCCGCGCCCGCTCCGTGATCTGGTCCGGGGTCAGATAGGCCGCCCCGATGAAGCCGACTCCGCCGGCCTCGCCCACCGCGGCGACGAGGTCCGCCGTGTCGGCGCCCCCGGCCATCGGGGCCTGGACGATGGGATGGGACAGGCCCAGGCGCTGGGTCAGTGTGGTGTGAACCGGCATCGCGCCGCCCTCCGCTTTCGGTGTTCCGCGGAGTGAGGCTAGGACAGTCCGGCCATCGTGAAAAACGATTTGTTCAGATGGGACGGATCATGTCCGGTGATGGATGCCGGAGCCGGCTCAGGCGGCGCGCAGCCACACCGCCGTGTCGTGAAAGGCCGCACCGCCTGCCGGCGGGATCGGCTCGGGCGAGGTCAGGGTGTTGATCCCGATCCCCTCCAGGAAGGCGCTGTTCGGCCAGATGCCCTCGACGATGACCACCCCGCGCGGCACCCCGGCGAAGGGCTTGGCGTGGACGACGACGCTGCCCAGCCCGTTGCCGAGGCGCACGGCGTCGCCTTCGGCCAGGGCGAGCCCCGCCGCGTCCTCCGGATGGATCAGGACGGTGGGACGGCCTTCGCGGCGCTGGGCGGTCACCGTCTCGGTGAAGCTGGAGTTCAGGAACTGCCGCGCCGGGGCGGTGACGAGGCGGAAGGGATGTTCCGCGTCCGCCGGGCGGCCCGGCGTCATGTGGTCCGGCAGTTCCGGCAACTGGCCGGCGCCGTAGGGGCCGAGCGCCGCCCAATCCGGCGCGAAGCGGAACCGCCCGTCCGGGAAGGCGAAGCCGTTCAGGAAATGCGAGGTCTCGAAATCCGGCTGGGCGTCGATCCAGCGCTGCTCCGTCAGGGTGGCGGCGTCGGTCAGGCCGGAGGTCTTCAGCATGGAGTCGATGATCTCCAGTGCGCTCATGCCGAAGCCCGGATGCTCGGCGCCGACGCGGCGCGCCAGCTCGGAAATCACCCAGTGGTTCTCGCGCGCCTCGAACTGCGGTTCGATCACCTTGCGGCCGATCAGGATGTGCATCTGCCCGCCGCCGCGGTAGAGGTCGTCGTGCTCCAGGAAGGTGGTGGCGGGGATGACGATGTCGGCCAGTTGCGCCGTGTCGGTCATGAACTGCTCATGCACCGCCACGAACAGGTCGTCGCGCAGGAAGCCGCGGCGCACGCGGGCGCTGTCCGGGCAGATGGCCGCCGGGTTGGTGTTTTGGATCAGCATGGCGGTGATCGGAGGACCGCTGGCGATGTCCTCCCCGGTCAGCACCGCGCCGATGCGCGACTGGTCGAAGCCGCGCACCGAGCTGTCCAGCCGGTCCAGCCCCTCCGACAGGGTGCGGTCGATGCTGTAGATGCCCGACGAGCAGTAGAGCGCACCGCCGCCCTTGTGCGCCCAGGCTCCGGTGACCACCGGCAGGCAGGACACCGCGTGCATCTGCGCCGCTCCGTTGTGGCCGCGCGTCAGCCCGTAGCCCAGCCGCAGATAGCTGCGCTTGGTGGCGCCGTAGAGGCGGGCGAAGCCGACGATCTCCTCCACCGTCAGGCCGGTGATCGCCGCCGCCCATTCGGGTGTGCGGGTGGCGAGATGGGCCTCAAGCTGGTCGGCCCCGGCGGCGTAGCGGTCGAGATAGGCGCGGTCGGCCAGACCCTCGCGGAACAGGACGTGCATCACCGCGCAGGCCAGCGCGCCGTCGGTGCCGGGACGCAGCATCAGATGCAGGTCCGACACCTCCGCCGTGCCGGTGCGGTAGGGATCGATGGTGACCAGCTTCGCCCCGCGGCCCTTGCGGGCGCGGCTGACGTGGGTCATCACGTTGACCTGGGTCGCCACCGGGTTGCCGCCCCAGTTCACGATCAGGTCGCTGTCGGCCATCTCGCGCGGGTCGGCGCCGCGGATGTCGCCGTGGCCGGCCAGCCAGCCCATGTTGGCCGGCGTGTCGCAGACCGTGCTGATCTGCCGGGAATAGCCCTTCGCGTGGCGCAGCCGCTGGATGCCGCCGCGCTGCACCAGCCCCATGGTGCCGGCGTAGAAGTAGGGCCAGACGGCTTCCGCGCCATGGACCCGCTCGGCGTCCAGGAAGGCGTCGGCGATGCGGTCCAGCGCCTCGTCCCAGCCGATTTCCGCCCATTGGCCGGACCCCTTGGGGCCGGTGCGCCGCAGGGGCGTCCTCAGCCGGTCGGGGGAATGGACGCGTTCCGCGTAGCGGCTGACCTTCGCGCAGATGACGCCCGCCGTGTAGCTGTTGGCGGCGGCCCCACGGACCTTGCCGATGCGGTCCGGCGCGACCCGTTCGACTTCGAGGGCGCAGGTGCTCGGGCAATCGTGCGGGCAGGCGGTTGGCAGGAAGACGGAGTTCACGGGAGGACGCCTCGGCGCGGGAAAAGCGGAGGTCAGCTTATGTCCGGCGTCCAGCTTTCCGCAACCGGTCAGGATTGTTTAAGGACTGCCATCAGATTTCAATATTGCAGCCCTATCCTTGTGGAGGTGCGTCTCGGAAAGAGGTATGTTTCCTAAAAAATGCTCGCAAATGGCGGCTTCTGGTCCGCCGGAAGCATGCAACGACACTGCAAGGGGAAGCCGTATGATCGCGAATGTTGCCGGAGGCGCCCGGCGGACGCTGCGGGCCGGGGTGTTCGCCAGCCTGTTCGGAGCCATGGTCGGAGCCGTTGCCGGTATGGCCGCTCCGGGGATCGCCACGGCGCGGGCGGACGGCGTCAAGCTCGGCTATGTGGAATTCCCGCCTTACACCCAGACCGACGGTGGGGCCGCGAAGGGCAGCCTGATCGAAGCCTTCGACAAGGCGGCCAAGGCCGCCGGCGTCGCCTACACCGCCGAATCAGCCCCGGCCCGCCGCCTCTTCTCCGGCATCGCGGAGGGCGAGTTCAACATTTTCCTGGGCATCCGCACGGTCAAGGAATTCGACGGAACCACGCTGATCAGCGCCGCCCCGATCGCCCGGATCGAGCTGAACGCCTACGGCATCGGCGAAGCCCCGGCGGTGAAGGCGAAGGAGGATCTGTCGGGCAAGGCGGTCATCGCGCTGAACGGCTATTCTTATGGCGGCTGGCGCGCTTGGATGGAGGACCCGGCCAACAAGGTGCAGCTGGTCGACGCGCGCACCGCCGACCAGGCGCTGCAGCTTCTCCAGGCCGGGCGGGCGCCGACCCTGCTGCAATATTCGCTGCCGATGCAGCAGGCGCTGGGCGGGAAGACGCTCGCCGACCTGAAGGCGACGCCGGTCCAGAGCCTGGACGTCTACATCGTGGTGTCGAAGAAGACTCCGGACGCCGCCGCGGTTCTGGCAAAGCTCGAAGCCGGGTTCAAGGCGACCCAATAGCGCCGAGGCGGGCGCCGTCGGGCGCCGACCGTTAGGCAACCTGTTGTTCAGAAAGAAAAAGGGCGGATCATGACGGTCAGCGGGGTGGCAGGCGGAATTCAGGACGGCGGAATCCAGGACAGCGGAATTCAGGGCGGTGGTTTGGGGCTGCGCCTGCGGGCGATGCTGCTGATCGGCGGCGTGTTGCTCGTTTATCAGGTGCTGGCCATTGCCTGGGGGGTGCACGGCTCGGCGACCCAGGCCAAGGAGACACTGGCGGCGCGGGCCGATATGGTGGCCTCGCTCCAGGCCCGCGCCGCGGCGATCCCGCTCTACGACTTCGACACCGAACAGGTGCGCGAGGTCGCCAGGGCGCCGTCCTCCGATCCCGATTTCCTCGGCGCCCAGGTGCGCGACGACAAGGCCAAGGTGGTCGCCGAGGTCGGCGACACCAAGGCCGTGAAGGGCTTCATCGAGGTGATCAAGCCCATCGTCGGCGGGCAGGCCGGCCAGCGCAAGACCATCGGCGAGTTCGTCCTGCGCCTGCGCACGGACCGGGTGGAGGCGCGCGTGACCGCCGACGCGGTGACCCAGATCGCGGTCGGGGCGGTCGCCTTCCTCGCCATCATGGCGGCGCTCTACCTCGTCGTGTCGGCCATCACCCGCCCGCTGATGCAGATCACCGCCATGGTCGGGCGGCTGGCTGAGGGCGACTATGCCGTCGCCGTGCCGGCCCTGGACCGCCGCGACGAGATGGGCGCCATGGCCCGCACCATCGACATGCTGCGCCAGAACGCCCAGCACCGCCAGCGGCTCGAAGCCGAGAAGCTGGCCCGGCAGGCGGAGGAGGCGCAGCGCGGCGAGCGGCTGACCCGCCTTGCCGCCGCCTTCGACCGCTCGGTCCAGGCGACGGTCGGCGAGGCCTCCACCGCCGCCTCGCAGATGAAGGGCAGCGCCGGCAGCATGCTGGACAGCGCGCTGCGCGCCGACCAGTGCAACGCCTCGGTGGCCGGCGCCGCCGACGAGACCAGCCGCACCGTTCAGACGGCCAGCGCGGCGGCCGAGCAGCTCACCCAGTCGATCCGCAGCATCGCGGAGAGCGTGAAGCAGTCGGTCGCCATCTCCGCACAAGCCATCGACCGCGCCGACGCCAGCCGCAAGACGGTGGAGGCGCTGGCCGCCGGCGCCGCCAAGATCGGTGAGATCACCAGCCTCATCACCTCCATCGCCGGCCAAACCAACCTTCTGGCCTTGAACGCGACCATCGAGGCGGCGCGGGCCGGGGAAGCCGGCAAGGGCTTCGCGGTGGTGGCGAGCGAGGTGAAGAACCTCGCCAGCCAGACCGCCAAGGCGACGGAGGAGATCGCCACCCAGATCGGCGCCATCCAGTCGGTGACCCAGGAAACCGTCTCCGCCATCGGCGCCATCACCGAAACCATCGGCCAGCTCAGCCAGCGCTCGGCGGAGATCGCCGCTGCGGTCCAGCAGCAGTTGGCGGCGACCGGTGAAATCGCCGAAAGGGTCCGCACCGTGGCGGGGGAGGCCGACACCGTGACCCGCAGCATCGCGGTCGCATCCGACGCCTCGGCGGAGGTGGCGGCGGCGGCCCGCGAGTCGGTGGAGGTCGCCCAGACCCTCCAGGCGCGCTTCGTCGATCTGCGCGATGAGGTGCAGAGGTTCCTGGCCTCGATCAAGGCGGCGTAAGCGGCCTGCAATGACACGCAACTTGCCTGCGATGGGCGCGCATGCCCGCCGCGGGCAAGTTGCGTTTCCGGATTTTGCCTCGCCGCACTAGGATGCCGCTCCCGATTGGCGAGGATGATATGGACGACGGATTGAAGTGCCCGAAATGCAACTCCGAGCATGTCTATCAGGACGGCATGCTGTGGATCTGCCCCGAATGCGCCCATGAATGGAACCCGCAGGCCGAGGGCGGCGCGGGCGCGGACGCAGCGGCGGACCAGGGAGTGCGGGACGCCAACGGGAATGTCCTGAGCGACGGCGACGCGGTGACCGTCATCAAGGATCTGAAGGTCAAGGGCTCGTCCCTGGTCGTCAAGGGCGGCACCAAGGTAAAGAACATCCGTCTGGTCGACGGGGCGGACGGCCACAACATCGCCTGCAAGATCGACGGCATCGGCGCGATGAATCTGAAGTCGGAATTCGTCAAGAAGGCGTGACGTCCTCCGGCTTCCCCGAAAAGAGAAAACCCCTCGCCGGAGCGCTCCGGCGAGGGGTTTTCCTTATGGGCCTTCGCCCGGGGACGATGGGTTACATCATCCCCAGCGCGCGCGGCAGCCAGGTGGAGATGATCGGCACGTAGGTGATCAGCACCAGGAAGCCCAGCATCGCCAGCAGCCACGGCCAGACGGCCACGGTCAGCTCGGTGATGCCCATCTTGGTGATGCCCGACGCGACGTAGAGGTTCAGGCCCACCGGCGGGTGGCACATGCCGACCTCCATGTTCACGACCATCATGATGCCGAAATGGACCGGGTCGATGCCCAGCTTGATGGCGACCGGGAACAGGATCGGCGCCATGATCAGCACGATCGACGACGGCTCCATGAAGTTGCCGGCCATCAGCAGCAGGATGTTCGTCACCAGAAGGAAGGCGATCACGCCCAGCCCCTGGCCGACGATCCAGTCGGCGATGCCCTGCGGAATGTTCTCCGACGTCAGCACGAACGAGAACAGCACCGCGTTCGTGATGATGTAGAGCAGCATCGCCGACATGCTGGCCGAGGACAGCAGCACCTTCGGCACGCCGCGCAGCGGCATGTCCTTGTAGACGAAGACCGCGATGATGAAGGCGTAGACGGCGCTCATCGCCGCGGCCTCGGTCGGCGTGAAGACGCCCGAATAGATGCCGCCGATGACGATGACGATCAGCAGGAGGCCCCAGATCGCTTCACGCAGAGCCTTCAGGCGCTGGGCCAAGCTGGCCTTCGGCAGGCGCGGATAGCCGAACTTGCGCGCGCGATACCAGGTGACGCCGCCCAGCACGAAGGCCAGCATCAGGCCGGGGATGACGCCCGCCATGAAGAGCTGGCCGACCGAGGCGGCATGCGGGCTGCCGCTGGTGGCGACCGAGTACATCACCATCACGATGGACGGCGGGATCAGGATGCCCAGCGCGCCCGAGGTGGTGATGACGCCGGCGCCGAACTGCTTCGGAAAGCCCTGGGCGACCATCGCCGGAAGCACGATGGAGCCGATGGCCACCACCGTCGCCGGGCTGGAGCCGGACACCGCCGCGAACAGGGCGCAGCCCATCACGCCGGCAAGGCCGAGGCCGCCGTGCCAGTGGCCGACCATCGCCGTGGCGAAGTTGATCATGCGCCGGGCCACGCCGCCGTGCGTCAGGAAGTTGCCGGCCAGGATGAAGAACGGGATCGCCATGATCTCGAACTTCTCGATGCCGGTGAACAGCTTCAGCGCCACGGCCTCGATCGGCACATGGGTCATGGTGAAGAGGAAGGTCAGAACCGTCAGGCCAAGCGAGATCGAGATCGGCATGCCGGTGAGCATCAGGACCAGCAGAAGGCCGAAGATGATGGCGGCGTTCATCGGTCGTTCTCCTTTGGTCCCGTGCCGGCGTTGCCGGCGCTGCCGGGCTTGCGGCCTTCATGATGGGCGATGTCGTGCGGGTGCAGGTTGTCGTCCATCTCGAACCAGTTAACATCCTGCGCGGCGCGCTGCGGGTCGGTGGTGTCCTCCTCAAGACCCTCGACATGGCCGTGGTCGTGGTGCGGCAACTCGCCGGTGCGCAGGAAGTTCACCATCACCTGAAGGAAGCGGAAGCACATCAGGTAGGAGCCGAGCGGGATCGCCAGATAGATGATCCACATCGGCCATTCGAGGTCCGCCGAGACCTGCTCGGTGTCCGACATGTGCCAGACGAAGGTGGAGCCCATCGTGCCGACCACGCCGGTGAACGTCGCGCCGGCCAGCAGGCCGAACACGATGAACTTCGACCGCATCGGGACGGACAGCTTGTTGATGAGCACGTCCACGCCCACATGGATGCCGGTGCGAACGCCGTACGCGGCGCCGAACTTCGCCATCCAGACGAACATGTAAATGCACAGCTCCTGCGCCCAGGCCAGATTCCAATGCAGAATGTAGTCCTGGATGACGGGGATGCCGGACGCATAACGGTGGACGACAGCGACGAAGATGATCGTCGTTGCCGCGGCCATCAGGAAGGCGATAAGAATCTCCTCCAGATGGTCTAGGATTTTCATGGGCATGGTGGCTCCGCGCGCAGGAGGAAGCGCCCGCGTCAAATGTGCGGGCGCTTGCCGAAGGCCGTGCTTTCGTTTTCTTTTCTTCGAAGACCGGGCGGGGGTGCCGCCCGGTTACCCGAACCGTGTCACTCGCACTTGGCGGCGTCGGTCTCGGTCTTGATGCTCGCCAGCAGTTCCTTGCCGACGCGCGACGCCATGTCCTCATGGACCGGCAGCATGGCCTGACGCCACGACGCGCGCTCGTCCTTGGTCAGCTCGTAGAACTTGGTCTTGCCGGCGGCCTTCATCGCCTCCAGCGCCTTGTCGTTCTCTTCCTGGGCGATGTTGTTGGCGTACTCGGTCGCCTCCTTCATCGCGCCGTCGAGCTGGGTGCGGACGTCGGCCGGCAGGCCGTCCCAGAACTTCTTGTTCACGATGACCGCGTAGCCCAGATAGCCGTGGTCGGAGAGCGTGGCGTGGCTCTGCACCTCGTGCATCTTCTGGGTGTACATGTTGGACGGCGGGTTCTCGGTGCCGTCGACGACGCCGGTCTGCAGCGCCTGATAGACCTCGGAGAAGGCCATCACCTGCGGCAGGGCGCCGAGCGCGCGCATCTGCGCGTCCAGCACCTTCGACGACTGGATGCGCATCTTCAGGCCCTTGAAGTCCGCCGTGGCGTGCAGCGGCTTGTTGGCGCTCATGATCTTGAAGCCGTTGTCCCAATAGGCCAGGCCGGTGATGCCCTTGTTCTCCAGCTTCTGGAACAGCTGCTTGCCGATCGTGCCGGTGGTGACCTTCACCAGGGCGGCCTTGCAGGGGAAGATGTAGGGCAGGTCGAAGATCTCGAATTCCTTGGCGCCCAGCGGGCCGAACTTGGCCAGCGACGGGGCCAGCATCTGCACGGCGCCGAGCTGCAGGGCCTCCAGCTCCTCCTTGTCCTTGTAGAGCTGGCTGTTCGGGTAAACCTCGACCTTCACCTTGCCGCCGGTGCGCTGCTCGGCCAGCTGCTTGAACTTCTCGGCGCCCTTGCCCTTCGGGGTCTCCGGAGCGACGACGTGGCTGAACTTGATGACGATCGGCTCCTGCGCGGTGGCGGCGGTGGCGGCCATCAGGCAGCCGGCGGCAACGGTGGCGCACAGCAGCGAAACGAGCTTCATAGGGGTCATCCTCCACTTGTTATTGGTCAGACTGATGGTCCGGCCTTTGATATTCTTTCATTGTTCGATAATTTCACCCCCGACGCTATTGTGGAAATCCGTAGCTGAGAACGTAACGCATTGGTTGCCGTGCCAACACCTCTCCCCCCCATGACCGGCGGTGCGGCCAACACCGCCTACGGCCTCGGCCAGCGCGGCCCGGTGCAGGCCATGCCGATCGTGGCGATGGCGCTGGTCGTCCTGCTGTTCGGCGTCTTCCTGTGGGTGCTCCACCGCAGCGAGCGGGAGGAGGAGACGCTCACCCTCATCAAGGACGTGCTGTGGGTCGAGCAGAACCTGCATTTCCAGCTCACCTCCGACGAGGAGAAGCTGCAGTATCTCGCCGAATCGCTGGGGCGCGAGGACACCACCCCGGTGAACTACTCGGTGATGGCGCGCCACATCGTCACGGTCAATCCGGCGATTCAGCGCGTGGTGCGGCTGGACGCGCAGGGCCGTCCGGTGCGGTCGGAACCGCCGGTGGACGATGGGCCGGCCTTGGACGACGCCTTCGGTCCCAGCCCCCGCGCGGACGCTTTCCTGATCGCCCGCTCCTCGGGCCGGCGGGCCTACTCGGCGCCCTATCGGCTGGGAGCCGCGGACACCGCCTTCGAGATCGTTATCCCCATCTTCCGTGGGCAGGAGTTCGCGGGCGCGCTTGCCGGGGTGCTGTCGATCGACGCCCTGCTGACCCATCACGTCCCCTGGTGGTTCGCCCAGCGCTACCAGCTGGAGGTGCTCGACCCCTACGGGGCGGTGCTGGGCACCAAGTCGCGCATCGCGATGCCGGAGCCGCGGCGCAGCCACATCGTGCCCTTCGATCCGCCGGGGCACGGCCTGACCCTGGTCGCCACGCTGCATCAGCTCTCCGGCAACCTCGGGCGCAACATCCTGATCGCGGCCATCTTCGCGTTGACCGTTTCGGCCCTGTGGAGCCTGTGGGCGGTGCGCCGCCACATCGCCCGGCGCATCCGGGCGGAGGAGGCCCTGCGCGCCGAGCACGCCTTCCGCAAGGCGATGGAAGACAGCCTGACGGTGGGCATGCGCGCCCGCGATCTGGACGGCCGCATCATCTATGTGAATCCGGCCTTCTGCCGCATGGTCGGCTGGTCGGCGGAGGAGCTGGTGGGGGCGGGGCCGATCATGCCCTACTGGCTGCCCGAGGATCTCGTCCACACCGAGGAGGTCTTCCGCGCCGTCCTGGCCGGCAACGCGCCGGCCAACGGCTTCGAGTTGCGCTTCCGCCGGGCCAACGGCGAGCGGTTCGACGCGCTGATCTACGAGGCGCCACTGATCGATGCCAAGGGGCGGCACACCGGCTGGATGGGCTCCGTCCTCGACATCACCGAGCGCAAGAAGGCGGAGGAGCTGGCCCGGCAGCAGCAGGAGCGGCTCCAACAGACGGCGCGGCTCATCACCATGGGCGAGATGGCCTCGACCCTGGCGCATGAGCTGAACCAGCCGCTGTCGGCCATCGCCAGCTATTGCACCGGCTGTCTCAACCGCCTCCAGGCCGGCAGCATCCGGCCGGACGAGCTGGCCACGGCCCTTGAGAAGCTGTCCGGGCAGGCCAAGCGCGCCGGCCAGATCATCCGGCGGATCCACGACTTCGTGCGCAAGAGCGAACCGAACGTCGCTCTCTGCTGCCTGTCGCAGGTGCTGGAGGATTGTGTGGCGCTGATGGAGGCCGACGCCCGCCAGCAGGGGGTGAGGCTGGTGCTGGAGACGGGGCGTGGCCTTCCGGCGGTGATGGCCGACCGCATCCTGCTGCAGCAGGTGGTGGTGAACCTGATGCGCAACGGCATCGAAGCCATGGCCTCGACCCGCCGCGACCGCCGCCGGCTGAGCGTGACGGTGCAGGCGCTGGACGGGGCCGTCCTGACGCGCATCCAGGACCGCGGTTGTGGCATTTCGCCCGAAAATGCGGAAAAACTGTTTTCTCCTTTTTTCACCACGAAGACCGAGGGCATGGGCATGGGCCTGAACATCTGCCGGTCCATCATCGAACACCATCAGGGGCGCCTGTGGTTCGAGCCTGCGCCGGACGGCGGCACCGTGTTCCTGTTCTCCCTGCCGGTCCTGTCGGAGCCGTCGGTGACGGGCACGGCGGACTCCCACGCCGAGAGAACCGGCGATGTGTGAGCCTAAGCTTCACATCGTCGACGACGACGAGGCGATCCGCGACGCCCTGGGCTGGCTGTTCCAGTCGCGCAACGTCCCGGTGGCCTCCTGGCCGTCGGCGGAGGCGTTCCTGACCGACTACGACTCCGCCATGACCGGCTGCCTTCTGCTGGACATCCGCATGGAGGGGATGAGCGGGCTGGAGCTGTTCGACCGGCTGACCGCCATGGGCTGCCGGATGCCGGTGCTGTTCTTGACCGGACATGGCGACGTGCCCATCGCCGTGTCGGCTTTGAAGAAGGGCGCCCGCGACTTCGTGGAGAAGCCCTTCAACGACAATGACCTCGTCGACCGGGTCATCGACGCGCTGGCCTTCGACGCCGGGGAGCGGGCACGGCAGGCCGGGCAGGCCGGCGTGGCCGCCCGGCTGGCGACCCTGACCCAGCGCGAACGGCAGGTGATGGGGCTGGTGGTGGCCGGCAAGCTGAACAAGGTCATCGCCGACGAGTTGGGGATCAGCATGCGGACCGTCGAGGTGCACCGCGCCCATGTCTTCGAGAAAATGGGCGTCAAGACCGCGGTGGAGCTTGCCCGGATACTCGCGGCGGTGGGGTGAGGAGCGAAGGAAAGCAACCGACGGGCTTGACAGGCGGACCGATGCGGGCGACCCATTGGAATGGGGAGGGCGCCGCCTTCCCCTTACCAGTCCGGACGCCATTCCGTTTCCGTCAAAGGTCGGAGAGTGCCTTGCGCCTGCCCTCATCGACGCTTGGTCTGGGGCTCGCCGCCATCGCCCCGCTGCTGCTGTTCCTGGCGGTGGTGGTCTGGATTCTGGATCTCCGGCAGCAGGACGTGCTGGCGGCGGAGTTGGCGGCGCAGGCCCGTTCCGTGATGGTCGCCATCGACCGGGAGCTGGAAAGCAAGGCCCGCCCTCTGGAACTTCTGGCCGCGTTGAGCCGCAACACGGTGGACGATCTCGCCCTGCTGAGGTCGGAGGCCGCGGAGGCCGTGCGAAGCCAACCGGGCTGGCTGGCGATCGGATTGGTCAGGGTGGAGGATATGTCCCTCCAATTCCATACCCAATACCCGCTGGGCGTTCCCCTGCCGCCCCCGCGTCTGGACGAGGTGACCCGGCAGGTGGTCACCTCGCGGCGGACGGTGGTCGGCGGGGTTTTGCCTCCGGGAGGACCGCCGGGACGTCCGGCGCTGATCGTCCGCGCGCCGATCCTGGACCCGGAAGGTCTTCCGGGCGCGCCCGTCCGGCACGTCCTGTCGTTGGCGGTCGGGTTGGACGGATTGGACGCCGTGCTGCGCGGCTCGGGAATTCCCACGGCTTGGACGGTGTCGGTGGTCGATCCCGCCATGGTCATCGCCGCGCGGTCCCCCGACCCCCACCTGCATGTCGGGCAGAAGGTGAGGGACCAGATGGTGCCCCGGCTGATGGAGCCGCATCCGGGGCTGTTCTCGGGGACGACGCGGGAAGGGCAGGAGGCGCTGGTCCTCGTTCACCGGTCGCAGCAGACCGGCTGGTCGATCATCGTGGCCGTCCCGTTCGAGCAGATCAGCGGCCGGCTGAATCAGACGCGCACCACCATCCTGGCCGGAGCGGCGGGGGCCGGTCTGGCGACGCTGGTGCTGTCGCTGGTGGTGACGCGCCACGTCCGCCGCCGCCGCCAGGCGGAGCGCGAGGCCCGGCAGGCCCGCGAGGCCATGTTGGCGGAGCAGCGCCGCCGGCTGGAGGCGGAGAAGGAGCATGCGGAGGCCGCCAACCTCGCGAAGTCCGATTTCCTCGCCAACATGAGCCACGAACTGCGCACCCCGCTGAACGCGATCATCGGCTTCAGCGAGGCGTTGATGTCCGGCCTGTTCGGTCCAAGCCCGCCGAAGCATCAGGAATACATCGCCAGCATCCACGTTTCCGGCCAGCATCTTCTGTCGCTGGTCAACGACGTGCTGGACATGGCGAAGGTGGAGGCAGGGCGCCTGGAACTGTATCCCGAGCCGGTTCGCGTCACGGTCCTGCTGGGCGAGTGCGTCGAGTTGGTGGAGGCGCTGGCCGGCCAGAAGGGGGTGCGGATGGAGCGCTCCCCCGTCGAACCCGGCCTGACGGTGATGGCCGACGCCATGCGCTTGCGGCAGGCGGTCCTGAACCTGCTGTCCAACGCCATCAAATTTACGCCGTCGGGCGGACGCGTGTGTGTGGAAGCGGCGCTTGGCGGGGATGGCTGCGTGACGCTGACCGTCGCCGACACCGGCATCGGCATGTCGCCGGAGGACATCAAGATCGCGCTGGAGCCCTTCCGTCAGGTGAACAGCTACATCACCAAGGCCCATTCGGGCACGGGATTGGGGCTGCCGCTCGCCAAGCGCTTTGTGGAAGCCCATGGCGGGCGGCTGGACCTATGCAGCGCACCTGGAGAGGGCACGGTGGTGCGCATCATCCTGCCCGGCGCGCCGCCGCCGGCCACCCCAGCGACCGGATATGGCGCCGTGCCGCTGCTGAAGGCCGAGTAATGCTGAAAGCCGCGTAATCCGACCCGACGGCGGTGGTCAGGCCGCCACGCGCTTCAAGCGGGCTTCCATGCTGTCGAGGCCGTCTGCCAGTTCCGCCGCCGCTTGGTCGGCGATCGCGCGGGCAAAGGCCCAGGCGTCATCCGTGGCGATGCGCGCCGCCTCGACGCGGGCGGACAGCCTGTTGTGCTGACCGCGCAGGGTGTCCAGCGTGCGTTCCAACTCGTCCCGGCTCATGCCCTCGTGACCCTCAAGACCGAACCGCTCCACCTGCGACCGCAACCGGTCCAGCCTCTCGGCGGTTGCCTGAAGCAGGGTACGGCATTTGGCGTCATGGGCGTGCCGGTTGCGGCGGCTCATCTCTTGCTCCTCCCTTCGGATCGCTTGGGGGTCTTTCGATCGGATGTCCGGATGGTGTTCCAGGTTGACGCTTCACACTGGAATCCTGTTTTCAAAAACATGTGCAGTGCAAAATGCATTGCTGCAGCGCCAAATAAGAAAACCATCCGGTTGCCTTTCACAGACGCATGAAAAGCAATTCCGGTTCCAAAAGACTTCGCTTTTTGTGTGTCCTGTTCAGTCAGGAGCGCCCCGTGCCGCTCTGAATGCTTCGGATTTCTTGAATCCGGCTGGACTCTTTCTGCACGATTGGCTCCGCCCCGTCAAGCGGGCCAAGAGTATAAGTCTATGGCGATTTGTCGCAGCCGAATGGAAGGGGGCGGTGGGCGTCAAACGGAAAAGAGCGGCGCGAAAAGTCCGTTCTGTTCCGAAAGAACTCGGGCGCTTCGTGGATTAAAAAGGCACTCGGCGGCAATCGGACGGAGCTTGCCGTTTTTCAGCCGAGCGGGACTGCGGGGGTTCGTTGCAGCGATTTGGTGGGATGGGGATGGGCGAGGCCCGTCACTCCGCCGCAACGCCGTAGGGGAAGCTGTCGGCGTTGGCCGGTTCCGGCAGCGGGGCGGGATGCTGCGTCACGGCGTGGCTGGGGCAAGCCTGGCACTGATTCGCGCAGTGGCTCTGCACCATGTCCCGCATCATTGGAACGCATTTGCCGCATTGGACCTGACGCTCATAATGCCGGAAGACGGAGGCCGGGGTGCGGGCGCCATTCTCCAGCGCCTTGGTAACCTGCTTGTCGTTCAGCGCGTGGCAGATGCAGACGTACATGGGCCCCCGGCAGCGGTGCGTGTTGTGCGGTCGTGCTGGGGCCAATGTGCTGCGACTGAGAATGATTGTCAATTGATCTGAATCATGACCGCCAAATTTGAGCGGATTGCGGCGGAATGTCACAGCTCGATCGAAGAGATGATGCGGCTACCTCTGTCGTCGATGCCTTTCTTCAAGCCGTGGAGGACGCGGTGCTGCGAATGGGATGGTGTCTGATCGCGGGGGTCGTGGTCCTCTGGGCTGGCGGTGCCGCGGCGGAGGTGGGCATGCGCGTGTCGGCCTTCACCGACCCGGTGGATGGCGGGACCGCCCGCGTGGTGGTCTGGTATCCGACGCATGCGCCGGAAACGCCGGTGCGGCGCGGCCCCTTTGTGTTTCAGGTGGCGGAGGGAGGGCCGGTGGCCGAGGGGCGCCACCCGCTGGTGGTCGTGTCCCACGGGTCCGGGGGAAGCGCTTTCGGCCACGCGGACACCGCCATGGCGCTGGCCCGGCGGGGCTATGTGGTCGCGGCGGCCCATCACCGGGGCAATGCCTTTGACGATGATCGGGACGCCGGCACGGAACGGATGTGGCGGAACCGTCCGGCCCAGCTTTCCGCCGCGCTGGATCATGTTCTGGCGGAACCGGACCTGGCCGACCGGCTCGACCGCGAACGCGTCGGCGCCCTCGGCTTCTCGGCCGGCGGCTACACGGTTCTGGTGGCCGCCGGCGGGCAGGCGGAACTGGGACTCATCGCCGCCCATTGCCGCACCCCGCCGGCTGGTGAGCGCTTCTGCCATCGTGGGAACGAGGAGACGGAGGCTCGTGTCGAGGCGCGCGACCCGCGCATCCGTGCCGCGCTCCTGATGGCGCCGGTCGGCGTTCCTTTCTCCAAGGACGGCCTCGCCGGGGTGACGATCCCCATCCGCCTGTACCGGGCGGAGCGGGACGAGCAGATCGCGGCTTCCCAGGTCGAGGAACTGCGCAACCGGCTGCCAACGCCGCCCGAGTATGAGGTCGTGCGCGATGCGGGGCATTTTGCGTTCCTGATGCCGGTGCCGGCCCCCCTTGCGGCGGAACTCGGACCGCCCGCCTGGGACCCGCCGGGCTTCGACCGGGCGGCCTTTCACGAGCGGCTCAACGCGGAGATCACCGATTTCTTCGACCGCGCTCTTGCAATCGAACGCCAGGGGCGCTAGCCCCTCGGCATGAGCGATTCATCCGACACTTCGTCCGCCCGTCCACTCCCGGCGCACACGCCCCTGGGGCAGACCGTCTATCTGGCGCCCGAAGGCTTCGTACCGGATCTCGTGGCCGAACTGGGCGACGTGGCGGCGGTGGAGGACCGGCTGGTCTTCGCCGACGGGCCGGCGCGTCCCGCCGCCTGGGCGCAGAACATCTGGCATGACCCGGTGCGGATCGAGTTCGCGTCGATCAAAGAGGGCGCGCGGGCCCTGCGCTCCATCCAGCGCAACTGGGCGCTGTGGACGTTGCGCCATCACCGGCGGGCCAGCCTGATCCAGGAGAACCTGCCGCACGTCTCGGCCAAGCCGGTGGTCTTCCCGTCGCCGCTGCCGACGGCGCCGCTGGGCTCCTGGGCGCTGCTGGACGAGAACACCATCGTCGCGGCGGCCCGCTGCTCCAGCCCCTACCGTCATGGCGAGGTCACTTTCGTCGAGAACCGGACCGTGCCGCCCAACCGCGCCTATCTGAAGCTGTGGGAGGCGCTGACCCTGTTCGGGGAACAGCCGGGGCCGGGCGACCGCTGCATCGACCTCGGCGCCTGCCCCGGTGGCTGGAGCTGGGTGCTGCATGAGCTGGGCGCCAGCGTGGTCAGCGTCGACAAGGCGCCGCTCGACCCGGCCATCGCCGCCCTGCCGCGCATCGAGTTCCGCCAGGAGAGCGCCTTCGGCCTGAAGCCGCAGGATGTCGGGCCGGTGGACTGGCTGTGCTGCGACGTGATCTGCTACCCCACGCGCCTGCTGCGGTTGGTGAACCAGTGGATGGAGAGCGGGCTGGCCAAGCGCTTCATCTGCACGCTGAAGTTCCAGGCCGAGACGGACCACGAGACGGCCCGCGCCTTCGCCGCGATCCCCGGCGGGAGGGTCTTGCACCTGCACCACAACAAGCACGAGCTGACCTGGATGTGGCCGGCGGCTCCCGTCTGAGCGCAGCTATGCCCGGCGCAGGGCCAGTTCCAGCGCCGGCTTGAGGATCGAGGCGGCGCCGTAGCCGATCTCCACCACCTCCTCCGCGCGGTCGAACTCCAGGATGCCGATGTGGGCGAGGCGGGGCGCGATCAGCACGTCCGGCGGCTCGCCGGCCAGGCGGGAGCGGGTGATGCGGTCCTGCATGATGTCGATGGACCCGGCCATCACGTCCATCACGTTGGGCGGAACGTCGGAGGCGGGGGGGCGTGCCAGCTGATCGGCGAGGAAGCGCGTGCGCGCCGCCGGGCGCCGCCCCATCCAGGAGGCAATCTGCGAGGTCAGGGTGGAGAAGACGGGGGAGGTCGCATCCCCCGCCGGGGCCATCGCCACCTCTGGAACGGGCTGGGCCTCCTGCATCCGGGCCTGCTGCATCTGAGGCGCCTGCATCTGGGCCGGCTTCGCCTCCGCGGCCTTGCGCAGCTTGGCGGCGCCGCGTCCCGACGGGCGGCTCAGCGGCGACAATTCGCTGTTCAGGTTGACCGCGATCACCACGTCCGCTCCCAGCGCGCGGCAGAGCGACACCGGCACCGGGTTGACCAGCGCGCCGTCCACCAGCCAATGGTCGTCGCGCCGCACCGCCGGGAACAGGCCGGGCATGGCGGCGGACGCCTGCACCGCGCTGAGCATCGGCCCGTCGCGCAGCCAGATCTCCCGCCCGGTGCCGAGGTCGGTGGCGACCGCGGCGAAGGGCTTGCGCAACTGATCGATGGTGACCTCGGTGCGGTGATTGCGGAACCGGTCGAAGGTGCGGTCGGCGGCCAGCAGTCCGCCGCGGCGGAAGGTCAGGTCGATGATGCCGAGCATGCCGAGCCAGCCCATGCTCTGCGCCCAGGCCTGCAACTCGTCGAGCTGGTCCGTCAGATAGGCCGCGCCGACCACGGCGCCGATGGAGGTTCCGCAGATCACGTCGGGCTCGACCCCGATCTCCTCCAGCGCGCGCAAAACGCCGATGTGCGCCCAGCCGCGCGCCGCCCCGCTGCCCAGGGCCAGTCCGATCTTCAGTCCGCTCACCGCCAGCACCTCATGTCTTGTGGGCTTGGTCAGGCTTGTCCGGCGCCGACGCGTCGATGGGTGTCCAAAGCGATTTGGGGCATCGGACCGTCGGTGGAAACCCTTCCATCCGGGGGACGCGGGACGCGCCCGGGGGCCTCCTCATGGGGGATGCCGAAAATTGTACCCGCTTTTGCCCTCTATTTGACTTGCATCAGTTTTTCTTCCGATTACCTGTGGCATTGCGATGGATGAAAGAGTTTCCGGGTGACGTTAACCAAACATCAACTGGAAGCGCCCAATATCGCTCTCAACACGGACAGTCAGGGATGGCGGAGGTTGCCATGGCCCAGGATCTCAAGAGTTTCAAGAAGGATTGGCAACGCTGGTCGGCGGCGGAGAAGCTGACGGCGGTGGCCATCCTGATCGTCGCCGTGGTCGCGCTGGGCGGCCCCGTGACGATTCTGTTCTGATTTGCTCCGGGTGACCGGCGCATCCCGCCTCCTCACAGGAGAGAGGCAAGGGCCGCGATCCCGAATCCTCCCAGCACCGCGCCCGAGACGCGGTTGATCCACAGCATGGCGGCGGGCGTGACCCGGCGCCGAAACGCCCCGACCGAGGCGCTGAGTCCCAACCACCACATGGCCGAACCGGTGAAGACGCCCGCAACGAGCAGGGCGGCCACGCCGGTGCTGCTCCCGTCCCCCGCCGACACGCCCAGCCCGCCGAACACCGCGGCGAAGCTGAGGATCGTCGCCGGGTTGGCGAGGGTCAGGGCGAAGGTGGAGGCGTAGGCCCCGGCCAGACCGCCGCCGCCGCGGGCGTCCGCGGCGCGCTCCGCCGGACGGGCGCGCAGGGTGCTCCAGCCCAGCCACAGCAGCATCAGCCCGCCCACCAGCTTCAGCGCCACCTGCGCGCCCAGCAGCGCGTCGGTGACCAGAGCGACGCCGAAGCCGGCAATGGCGCCATAGACCGCGTCCGCGCTGGCCGCGCCGAGCCCGCTGACGAAGCCGTGCGCCGGCCCGTCGGCCAGGGTGCGCCGGATGCACAGAAGCCCGATCGGTCCGACCGGGGCGGCGATGCTGAATCCGATGATCAGGCCCTTCAGCAGGGCGGGCAGCGTCTCCATGGCGGATGCTCCGGGTGGGTCAGTCTGAATCGATGGGAAGGATCGGCGTCTCCTTGACCGAGGACAGAGCAATCACGGTGTGGGAGCGCACGACGCCGGGCAGCGCCTTCAGACGGTCGGACAGGAAGCGTTCCAGCGCCTCCGTGTCGGCCACGCGCACCTTCAGCAGATAGGACCAGTCCCCGGTGACGTGGTGGCACTCCTGGACCGCCGACGTGGCGCGCATGGCGTCGCGGAAGGGCGCGTCATGCTCCGGGCGGTCGAGCAGCACCTCGACGAAGGCCAGCACGTCCAGCCCGGCGGCCCTGGGAGACAGCCGCGCCCCCCAGCCCTGGATCACGCCGTTCGCCTGCAGCTTCTTCAGCCGCTCGTTCACGGCGGACACCGACAGTCCGACCGCCGTCCCGATGTCGGCGTAGGAAGCGCGTCCGTCTTCCTGGATGTGCGCAACGATTTTGCGGTCTGTATCGTCCATATCAGAAATAATTGCCGAAATGATGGGGAAAGGCAAGGCGATTTGTTCGTCAATCGCCCATTCGACGGAAATCCGGCTTCCCGGCGCCGCAGCGCGGGCAGAACCAGTCCGCCGGCAAGTCCTGGAAAGCGGTGCCCGCCGGCGCGCCGTGCTCCGGGTCACCGTCGCGGGGGTGATACTCGTAACCGGGGCAGTCACCACCGCCGCACCGCCAGATTTCGGACAGGCGCGAGTCCTCGGCCCGCCCGGGGCGGACGAACAGGGGGATGAGAATGGCGGGGAGAAGGCGCAAGGCGCCGCGGCGGGGGAGGGCGGGCATGGTGGATCGTCCGGCGGATCAAGGTGCCGCACTATGCGCCGCGTTCCTTTGCGGGATGATGACGGTGGTGGAGCGAAGGGAGAACGAAGGGGAAGGGGTCAGCGCCGCCGCGGCGCCTTGCCCTTGAGATGGGCGCGCTGGAGCTTTGCGCCGGCCAGATCCGCCCCGTCCAGGTCGGCGTTCTCCAGATCGGCGTCGGTCAGGTTGGCCTGCACCATGCGGGAGTCGGTCAGCATGGCCTGCCGCAGGTCGGCGCCCATCAGATTGGCAGCCCAGGAGCGGCCTGTGGGGCGTCCGCTGGGGTCCTTGATCTCCGCCGGGCCGAGGTTGACCCGTGTCAGGTCGGCCCCGGTCAGCCGGGCGAAGCTGAGGTTGGCGCCCGACAGGTCAGCGCCCATCAGGTTCGCGCGCTCCAGAATGGCGCCGGACAGATCGGCCATCATCAGCCGTGCGCCGGTCAGCGCCGCGTCGGACAGGTTGGCGCCGCGCAGCGAGGCCGCGCTGAGATTGACGCCGCGCAGGTCGGCCCGGCTGAGGTCGGTGCCGTCCAGTTCGGCGCGCTCCCCGCGCTGGCCGACGCTGTCGATCCAGCGCTCATGGTCGAAGATCGCCCGCTGGATCTCCGACCCCATGCTGTCGATCGGGCGGGTCAGGCAGGCGGAACCGAGCTTGGCCTGCGAGAGGTCGCAATCGACCATGCGCGTGCCGACCAGATCGGCGTTGTCGAAGGTGGCGCCGTCCAGCAAAGCGCCGGTCAGGTTGGCGCCGTTCAGCCGCGCTCCCGACAGATTGGCGTCGGTCAGCACCGCGCCGGTCAGGTCGGCGTTCTGAAGCACAGCCCCGCACAGGTCGGCTTCCGTCAGGTTGGCACCGGCCAGCACGGCCCCGGTCAGGTCGGTTGGAATGCCGCCCTCCGCCGTGGCGCCGCCCTGAAGCCGGGCCAAGGCGGTCCGGTGGGTCTGCCGGGTGGCCTCGGCGTCCTGGACGTCCGGACCGGTGCCGCGGCGGGCGGTGCCGCCCGGTTCCAGCGTGCCGGCACGCAGGTCGGCGTCGCGCAGATTGGCGTATGAGAAATCGGCGGAGCGCAGCCGGGCACCACGCAAATCCGTTTGCATCAGGTTGGCGCGGGTGATGTCCGCGTCGCGCAGGTCCACGCCGAACAGGTCGGCGCCGGCCAGATTGGTGCCGCTGAGTCGGCAGCGCGCCAACTTCGCTCCAACCAGCCGCGCGCCGCGCAGGTCGCGCTGCGACAGATCGGCGCCCTCCAGGTCCGCCAGCGCCAGATTGGCGCGCGCGCCGCCCGGCTGGCCCTTGATCCAGCGGGCGTGCCGGTCCAGCACCTCGGCCAATTGATCGGGCCGAAGATAGGAGGGAGCCGGCGCAGGGGCTGTGGCGACGGGGGGCACGGGCAGGAATCTGACGGGGGTTGTTTCCACTACTCAAACTATGGAGGTAGATTCGTTACCGAAGGCTAAACGGTAGAGGACACGGAAGTACCCCTTATGGTTGCCGTTTTTTGCCCTGTCCTTGTCACGACCGGTGCGTGAGGGGGCGGGGGAGGGACTCGAGCGAATCGGAAGGGGGATCCGTTGTGTTTCATCTCTGTAACGGGACATCCCGCCTCTTCGGCCGGCGCATTCCCATCCTGGAAATCCCAGGAAATGCGGGCTTTTTAAAGACGTTAACCATTGGTTTCTTGACACAAGCGGGGGCTCTGCCGCCAAAAGTCATCGGACAAAAAGGGGGTGCTCTATGCACCGCCCCGTTCGGGACCCCATGGAGGCATGATGACCGAGGCCAAATTCCAACCGACCCCAGCAGCCACGCTCGGCCGGAGGGAACTGTTGCGCATCGGTCTGGCGACGGCCGCCGCCGGTATGGTGATGGCGCCGGAGGTGTCGGAGGCGGCGCTGCGCGCCCCACCGCGACAATTGGTCCTCCTCAACCTCCACACCGGGGAGCGGGTGCGGGCGGAATACTGGTCCAAGGGCCGTTATCAGCGCGACGGGCTGCGCGAGATCAACCATCTGCTGCGCGACCACCGCACCGGTGATGTGCATCCCATCGACCCGAAGCTGCTCGATCTGCTGCACGCCCTGACCCGTAAGGTTGGCAGCAAGACGCCGGTGCACATCATCTCCGGCTACCGCTCTCCCGAATCCAACGCTTGGCTGCGCGAGCAGGACGGCAACGGCGTCGCCCAGAACAGCTTCCACATGCAGGGCAAGGCCATCGACCTGCGGGTGCCCGGCCTGCCGCTGCGCACCCTGCAGCGCGCGGCGCTCAGCCTGCGCGGAGGCGGGGTGGGCTATTATCCGGACAGCAATTTCGTCCATGTGGACGTCGGCCCGAAGCGCCACTGGGCGGCCTGACCGGCGTCCCGAGAGGAAACAAAAAAAGCCCCCGCCGGTTGGACGGGGGCTTTTTCTTCGAGCAGATCGACCGCGTTACTCGACGGTGACCGACTTGGCGAGGTTGCGGGGCTGATCGACGTCGGTGCCCTTGAGCACGGCGACGTGATAGGCCAGCAGCTGGACCGGGATGGCGTAGAGCAGCGGGGCGACCAACGGGTCGCAGGCCGGAAGCTCCAGCGACCAGCGGACCTTGTCGGACAGCTTGTCGATGCCCTTCTTGTCGGCGATCAGCAGCACCTTGCCCGACCGCGCGCAGACCTCCTGGACGTTGGACACGGTCTTTTCGAACAGGTTGTCCGACGGCACCAGGACGATCACCGGCACGCTCTCGTCGATCAGTGCGATGGGGCCGTGTTTCAGTTCACCCGCCGCGTAACCTTCGGCGTGGATGTAGCTGATTTCCTTCAGCTTCAGCGCGCCTTCGAGAGCCAGCGGGTACATCGCGCCGCGGCCCAGATACAGCACGTCGCGGGCCTCCGCGACCTCCTGCGCCAGCTCGTGCAGGCGCTCGTCGTGGGCCAGCACGTCGGCGGCGCGGGCCGGCACCTCGCGCAGAGCCTGGGCGATCTGCTGCATCCGCTCCGCCGGGATGACGCCGCGGGCGTGGCCAACCGTGACCGCCAAGCAGGCCAGCGTGGTCAGCTGCGTCGTGAAGGCCTTGGTCGAGGCGACGCCGATCTCCGGACCGGCCATGGTGTAGAGCACCGCGTCGGATTCGCGCGCGATGGTGCTTTCCGGCACGTTGACGATGGACAGGATCTTCTGGCCCTGGCGCTTGCAGTAGCGCAGCGCCTCCAGCGTATCCAGCGTCTCGCCCGACTGGCTGATGAACAGCGCCACGCCGCCCTCGGGCATCGGCGCCTCGCGGTAGCGGAACTCCGAGGCGATGTCGACCTCGACCGGCAGGCGGGCCAGCGTCTCGAACCAGTATTTCGCCACGACGCCGGCGTAATAGGCGGTGCCGCAGGCGACGATGGTCAGCTTCGTCGCCTTGGCGATGTCGAAGCTGGTCTCCGGCAGGGTGACGCGGCCGGTCTCCGGGTTGATGTAGGCGTTCAGCGTGTCGCCGATGACCTGCGGCTGCTCATAGATTTCCTTGAGCATGTAGTGCCGGTAGCCGTCCTTGCCGATCAGCGCGCCGGACAGGGCGGTGGTCTTGACCGGACGCTCCACCACCGCATCGCTGGCGTCGTGGATCACGGCGGCGGTGCGGGTCAGCTCCACCCAGTCGCCGTCCTCCAGATAGCAGATGCGGTTGGTCAGCGGCGCCAGGGCGAAGGCGTCGGAGGCGAAATACATCTCCCCCTCGCCGTAGCCGACGGCCAGCGGCGTGCCGTGGCGAGCGCCGATCAGCATGTCCTCCTGGCCGGAGAACAGCAGCACCAGCGAGAAGGCGCCGGTGAAGCGCTTGAAGGAAGCGGCGGCGGCCTCGACCGGACCCAGCCCCTCCTTCTCCATGTAATAGGTGACGAGGTGGGCGATCACCTCGGTGTCGGTGGCGCTTTCGAAGACGTAGCCGTGCTCGATCAGCTCAGCCTTCAGCTCCTGGTAATTCTCGATGATGCCGTTGTGCACCACGGCCACGCGGTGGGTGGCGTGCGGGTGGGCGTTGTTCTCGGTCGGGCCGCCGTGGGTCGCCCACCGGGTGTGGCCGATGCCGATCACGCCCGGCAGCGGCGCCTCGCGCAGCTTGGCGTCGAGGTTGATCAGCTTGCCCTCGGCGCGGCGGCGCTCGATGCCGCCCTTGACCAGCGTGGCGACGCCGGCGCTGTCGTAACCACGGTATTCGAGGCGGCGGAGACCCTCGACGAGACGGGGGGCCGCGTCATGCGTGCCGATGATGCCGATGATGCCACACATGAACCTGCAACTCCTGAATGATGGCCGGGGCCGGGTGAACGGTCAACCGGGGCAATCTTACGCCTTTTTCGCTTTCTCGTTTTGCTTCCGTTCGCGGAAACGCTTGGCCCAGCCGGTGTAAGCCTGCTGGCGCCCGCGCGCCACGACCAGCGCGTCGCCCTCCACGTCGGTGGTGACCACGCTGCCCGCTCCGACGATCGCGCCGTCGCCCACCTTGACCGGAGCCACCAGCGCGGTGTTGGAGCCGATGAAGGCCCCGGCGCCGATGTCGGTGTGGCTCTTGGCGTAGCCGTCGTAGTTGCAGGTGATGGTCCCCGCGCCGATGTTGGCCTTCGTCCCCACCCGCGCGTCGCCGATGTAGGTCAGGTGGTTGACCTTGGCGCCGGCCTCGATCTTCGCGTTCTTGATCTCGACGAAGTTGCCGATGTGGGCGTCGGGGCCGATCTCCGCCCCCGGGCGCAGACGGGCGTAGGGGCCGACCTGGGCGCCGCTGTCCACCCGCACCTGCTCCAGATGGCTGAAGGCCTTGATCTCCACCCGGTCGGCGACGACCACGCCGGGGCCGAACACCACGTGCGGGCCGACGATCACGTCGCGGCCGAGGCGGGTGTCCACGCAAAAAGTGACGCTGTCCGGATCGGTCAGGGTGGCGCCGTTGTCCATGGCGGCCTTGCGCAGGCGGCGCTGGATCAGCTTCTCCACCTCCGACAGCTCGGCGCGGGAATTCACGCCGACGACCTCCGCCGGGGCGGCCTCGACCACCGCGCAGGCCATGCCGTTGCTGCGGGCGATCTGCACCACGTCGGTGAGGTAGTATTCGCTCTTGGCGTTGCTGTTGCCGATGCGGCTGATGAGGTCGAACATCCGCGACCCGTCAAAGGCCATCAGCCCGGCGTTGCACAGGGTGACCTGGCGCTCCTCCTCCGAGGCGTCCAGATACTCGACGATCTTCTCAAGCCCGCCGCGGGCGTTGAGGATCAGGCGGCCGTAGGCGCCGGCATCGTCGGGACGCATGCCCAGCACGACCACCGCCGGGTCGCTCGGCTGGCGCCGCGCGGCGACCATGGCGCGCAGCGTGTCCGGCGTGACCAGCGGCGTGTCGCCGTAGAGCACCACCACGTCGCCGTCGAAGCCCTCCAGCAGGCCGAAGGCGGCGCGCACGGCATCGGCGGTGCCACGCTGCTCGTGCTGGACGGCGGTGGGGTAGGGGGCGACGGCGTCGGCCACATTGTCCATGCCGGGGCCGACCACCACGACGACATGGTCGGGGTCGAGCGCCCTCACCGCGGACAACACATGGCCGACCATCGGCTGGCCGGCGACGCGGTGCAGGACCTTCGGCAAGTCCGATTTCATGCGGGTGCCTTTGCCGGCGGCGAGAATGACGCAGGCGAGCGGGCGGTGCTGAGTCATCGGATATCCCTGCAGTATTGGAAACGGGTTATGGCAAACGGGTGGAAAAGCGTGCGCATCAAAATCCGGGCAAACGGTCTGTCCTCAAGCATTGAGTGCCACATCCGGTGCCGGGACCCCAAGTCAACTTTTGTGTCAATCTGACATACACAAATCGCGGCCCGAGGGTGTACGCAACCCGCGCCGGCGGCGCCGAAGGGCCTATGCGTGGGTGGATTGCCGGAGCAGGGGCTCGCCGCCAGGGGAAGGCCGTGCTATCGAAAGGGGTATCCGCCCGTCTTCGCCTCACCATGGGACACCCGCCGATGTCTGCCATGTCCGCCGCCATTCCCTTCTCCGCGGTCGTCTTCGACCTGGACGGCACGCTGATCGACAGCGCGCGGGACATGACCCGAGTCCTGAACCGCACCCTGTCCCGTTTCGTGCGCCCCACCCTGACGGAGGAACAGGTGCGCGGCATGGTCGGCGACGGGTCCGCCGCCCTCGTCCGGCAGGCCTTCGCGGCGACCGGCGACGCCCTGACCGAGGATGCCTTGAAGACGGCCCTGGCCGACTATCTCGACGCCTATTTCCAGGACGACGAACCCCCGGTGCTCTATCCCGGCGTGCCGGAAACCTTGGCGGCGCTGGCGGACAGCGGCGTCAGGCTGGGGCTGTGCACCAACAAGCCGGAGCGAATCACCCGGAAGCTGCTCGACGGGCTGGGCCTGTCGGCCCTGTTTTCCGCGCTGGCCGGCGGCGACACGCTGCCGGTGAAGAAGCCGGACGGGCGCCATTTGTCCTGGGTGGTCGAGGCGCTGGGCGGCGGCAGCGCCGCGATGGTGGGGGACAACCGCAACGACGTGACGGCCGCCCGCGCCGCAGGGGTGCCGGTGGTGGCGATGACCTACGGATATCCCCGCATGCCGGTGCAGGAGTTGGGCGCCGACATCCTGCTCGACCGCTTCGCCGACCTGCCGGACGCATTGCGGCGGCTGGGCACCTGAATGGCCGGCCGCGCTGCAAGGCCCAGCGGGGGCTTTGCCGTAGGTCTCCTTCTTGTCATGGTTAACGAGAGATTAACGGTGGCTAACGAAAGGTAAATGTTGTTGGATGGGCGCATCGAATGGTGGTGAGCGAAGGAGACACCCGATGGCCCAGATCCTTGCCTTCCCCGGTAAGACCCAGACCGGCAAGACCCTGTCCGCCGACGCTCTGTCCATCGAAGGCCACAACGCGGCCCGCGCTCCGTCCAGCAGCCAGATCGACTCGGCCACCGCCGACTTCGACCGGATGATGGCCCACCACAGCGACCTCCAGCGCAAGATGGCCGAGTTCAACCGCCTGTGCGAACAGGCGCTGGCCGAGCGGCCGATGGCCGAACTGCTGTACCATCCCACCGCCTGCAGCGGCAGCGTCGGGCGCGCCTGATCCTTCAACGAAGCGGTGACGGTGCCGGCTCGACGGGACGCTCCGCCGTCTGGTCGGTCTTGCGGGCGGCGGTGAGGTGGACGACGACCCCGCCGAATCCGCTGTCGGTTTCCAGCCGGACGGGCAGGGGCGGGCCGGCCCCCCCCACCGGAGCGATCCACAGATCGACGGGCGGACGTTCCTCCCGGCCCCCGCCGCGCTGCCAGAAGGCTTGGCGCGGCGTGCGCTCGTAACCGGCGATCGGTTTGTGGGACACCCGGCATTGCCGCGCCGCGCCCGAGAACACCGAATGGCGCGACGCCCCGACCATGGTCATTCCCCGGTCCGTGAACATCATGTCGTAGCGGCGGCGCCCATCAAAGATGGGCACGGTGCGCTGACATCCGTCGCCGTGAAGCCCAGCCAGCAGCATGTCCACGACACCGCTCAACGGATCGCGGCTTTGCCGGGTGAGGTTCTCGGGGACCGGTTCGCGGTCCTCCTCCTCCGGGGGCGGGGAGACCTGTGTGCGGACGCGGCCGTCCGGGCCGTAGTCCAGAGTGACGGTCCGCGGGGAGCCGCGCAGGACTCCGGACTGTGTATGGCGGATCGGGGCAACGCCATCCGGGCCGACCGTGCCGACGCTGAGCGATTGGGTCTCCCAGGGGAACAGGCGCCCCAGAAAGCCGTCCGTCGCGGCGTTGACCTGGACGCTGTAGCGGCCCTCGGTCAAGGTCAGTTCCGCCCGCGCGTCGAGCACGGCCACGCCGCCGACATGAACGCGGTAGTCCAGTTGCCAGCGCTGCGCCAGGGCGGGCAGGGGGAAGAGCCCTGCGATCGCCGCGCACAGCCCGGCGACGAGGGCGGCAGAGGGACACTTGATAGGAGGCTGGGCGGGAAGCGCGGTCCGGTGCGTCATGTCCATTGGCTCATCGGGGGCTCCGGGCGGAAGGGCTTCTTTGATATTGGTGTGAAACAGGTGCTTGACAGGAGGGGGCGGGGCCTTTAGAAACCCGCCTCACCGCAGCGGTGGCAACGACGCGACAGCGAAACGAGCCTGATGCCGACGTGGTTTTACTGGGATGGGCGCATAGCTCAGCGGGAGAGCACACCCTTCACACGGGTGGGGTCGTAGGTTCAATCCCTACTGCGCCCACCATCCCAAAGTCCGATGGTTCATGGACTTTGCGGATGGTACCATCCCCTCCACCATATGGGCCGGTCAAGATCGGGGTCCGTCGGGCCTCGCATTGTCGTCTCTGTGGTGCGTCAGCGGTTGTTTCTTTGGGATGGGCGCATAGCTCAGCGGGAGAGCACACCCTTCACACGGGTGGGGTCGTAGGTTCAATCCCTACTGCGCCCACCATCCCAAACACCGACTCCTCTCCGAGACATCGTTGGAATTCGCCAGTAATGGGTTGTCGCACCGATTGTGCGGCCCTGTGCTTGGGCGTAACACCACAAAATACCCTTGCCCAATCGCGTGTGCCTTTTTGAGACGAACGCTACCGCAGTTGATTCAGATCAGCTACAGCACGTGGGGTTTTCGTCTATCGCTTCCAGCATCCGATTTTCTCAATCATCTGGAAGCAGTGACATGGAAGATACGCGCGTGACCCTTCTCGCCCTCGGCCTGCTGGTCGTGGCGCTCGTCGTGATCCTCGGTTCGGTGGTCCTGTCTCCGGCCACCCTGGTCCTCCTGGCCACGCTCGGCGCCTGGGTGAACCTGACCTATCTGGTCGTCGTCACGCTGATGCGTTGACCCCACCCGCGGGCGGGGCGGGCTTCATCGCCCAACCCGTCCGCAGGCCCACCCACAGGCCCACCCACAGGATGGGAAAATTTCAAATTCGGGCGCTGCCGGTTAATTCCATGACTGGACAGCGCCGGGCCGGCGGTTTATCCCAGCGCCGTTTATGACGCCTGTGGAGCACCCGCCATGACCTCCCTCGCCACCGCCCGCCAGCCGGAGTCGGAACAGCCCCTGCCGGTCGTCCGCAGCGTCGACGATCTCCGCGCCCAGGTCTCCGCCTGGCACCGCGACGGCAAGACGGTGGCCCTGGTGCCGACCATGGGGGCGCTGCACGACGGCCATCTCGCTTTGGTGCGCCGTGCGCGTGAATTGGCCGACCATGTGGTCGCCAGCGTCTTCGTCAACCCGACCCAGTTCGCCCCGCACGAGGACTTCGACCGCTACCCGCGCGACGAGGCCGGGGATTCGCGCAAGCTCGCCTCGGCGGGCTGCCATCTGCTCTACGCTCCCACGGTGCGCGCGATGTATCCGGAGGGCTTCGCCACGGCCATCTCGGTCGGCGGCCCGGCGGAGGGGCTGTGCGGCACCTTCCGGCCGCAGATGTTCGGCGGCGTCGCGCTGGTCGTGACGAAGCTGTTCCTCCAGGCCCAGCCCGACGTGGCGGTGTTCGGGGAGAAGGACTACCAACAGCTCATGGTCATCCGCCGCTTCGCCCGAGATCTCGACATCCCGGTGCGGGTGGAGGGGCTGCCGACGGTGCGGGAGGCCGATGGGCTCGCCATGTCCTCGCGCAACGCCTATCTGTCCGCCGACGAGCGCGCCCGTGCGCCGGAGCTGAACCGCGCGCTTCTCGAGGCGGCGTCGGCGTTGGCCGGCGGGGCGGAGGCCGCAACGGTCCTGGAGGCGGTGCGGGCACGAGTCACCGCCGCCGGTTTCGGCTCCATCGACTATGTCGAACTGCGCGACGCCGACACGCTCGAGCCGGTGGCCCGCGTGGAGCGCCCGGCGCGCCTCCTGGCCGCCGCCTGGATGGGCAAGGCGCGCCTGATCGACAACGTGCCGGTCCTTCCGGCGTAACAGCCGGCGTTCCATCCCCGGTCCGCACGCCTGCCCACGTCACGCGAAGGATCGCAGAGCGGGCGTGGTGCCCTATACTCTCTGCCGAACGCGCGGCCGACCGCGAGGCCGTGCACAAGAAACGAGGGAAGGAAGGCACCATGCCGTATGATTCCGTGGACACCGCCCGGCGTCTCGGGTTGAAGGACGCCGAGCTGCTGCGCTTCCAGTGCTTCGTCGATGGCCGGTGGATCGACGCCGACAGCGGCAAGACCGTGGAGGTGACCAACCCCGCCGACGGCAGCGTCCTGGGCAGCGTGCCGATGATGGGCGCGGACGAGACGCGCCGGGCCATCGAAGCCGCCGAGCGCGCTTGGCCGGCCTGGCGTGCCCTGACCGCGAAGGAGCGCGCGAAAACCCTGCGGACGTGGTTCGATCTGATGATGGCGAACCAGGAGGATATCGCCCGCATCATGACGGCGGAGCAGGGCAAGCCGCTGGCCGAGGCGCGGGGCGAGGTGGCCTACGCCGCGTCCTTCATCGAGTGGTTCGCCGAGGAGGGCAAGCGCGTCTACGGCGACACCATCCCGCAGCATCTGCCGGGCCGCCGCATCGTCGTGACCAAGGAGCCGATCGGCGTCACCGCCGCCATCACGCCGTGGAACTTCCCGGCGGCGATGATCACCCGCAAGGCCGGTCCGGCGCTGGCCGCCGGCTGCCCGATGGTCATCAAGCCGGCGACCGCCACCCCGCTGACCGCGCTCGCCATGGCGGTGCTGGCGGAGCGGGCGGGCATTCCGGCGGGCATCCTCAGCGTCGTCACCGGCTCCGCCCGCGCCATCGGCGGCGAGATGACCGGCAACCCGACGGTGCGCAAGCTGACCTTCACCGGCTCCACCGAGATCGGCAAGGAGCTGATGGCCCAATGCGCGGGCACGGTGAAGAAGGTGTCGCTGGAACTGGGCGGCAACGCGCCCTTCCTGGTCTTCGACGACGCCGACCTCGACGAGGCGGTGAAGGGCGCCATCGCGTCCAAGTACCGCAACACCGGCCAGACCTGCGTCTGCGCGAACCGTCTTCTGGTGCAATCCGGAGTCTACGACGCCTTCGCGGCCAAGCTGGCCGAGGCGGTGAAGGCGCTGAAGGTCGGCCCCGGCCTGACCACGGAGGGGGCGCAGCAGGGGCCGCTGATCGACATGGCCGCGGTGGAGAAGGTCGAGGACCACATCCGCGACGCCACCGAGAAGGGTGCCCGCGTGGTGCTGGGCGGCAAGCGGCATGACCTCGGCGGCAGCTTCTTCGAGCCGACCATCCTCGCCGACGTGACCCCGGCCATGAAGGTGGCCCGCGAGGAAACCTTCGGCCCGGTCGCCCCGCTGTTCCGCTTCGAGACGGAGGAGGAGGCCGTGCGCATGGCCAACGCCACCGAGTTCGGTCTGGCCGCCTACTTCTACAGCCGCGACATCGGCCGCGTCTGGCGGGTGGCGGAGGCGCTGGAATACGGCATCGTCGGCATCAACGAGGGCATCATCTCCACCGAGGTCGCCCCCTTCGGCGGCATGAAGGAGAGCGGCATCGGGCGCGAAGGGTCCAAGTACGGGATCGAGGATTACCTGGAGATCAAGTATCTGTGCATGGGCGGAATCGGCGGCTGAACGCCGGGCGTCGGTTGCAAGTAAAAATACGGGGCCGGTCGCGCGACGCGCTTTGACCGGCCCCGTTTTTTTATCTAGGATAAATCATCGTTAAATTTGCCCATGTTCCCATCAGGGGAACGATGGGGGAAAGGCGGCCCGGTGCGGTTCCTGCTGCGGCGCTCCGATGGGGAATCGGTGTCCCTGATGCCCGTCCTCATCGCGGTGTTCCTGGTGCTGCTCGCCGCCCTGGGCACTTGGACGGTGGTCGCCGCCAAATCCGGCGCCCGCGGCGTTGGTGGCGACCGCAAGGCGCAGAAGACCTACGCGTCCCTGCCGACGATGACCTTCACGCTGGGGGGCAGCGACGCGCGTCTGGTGGACATCCGCGTGCTGCTGGAGATTGAGCCCACCGCGGACCCGAACGCGGCGGCGCCCTTCGTCCCGCGCATCGCCGACCAGATGGCCGACCGGCTGCGCCAGATCGAGCCGGGCCAGTTGAACGGGGCCGAAGGCGCCAACCTGATCAAGAGCACCGTGGCGAGCGTGATGAAACGCGAGGCGCAGGCCATCCGGGTGCGCGAGGTGCTGCTGGAGCGGATGGTGGTGCGGTAGGCGCTCGCACCGCTTGCCCCCTCCCTAACCCTCCCCCGCTTTCGCAGGGGAGGGAACGGCCGCCGCTTCACAGAAGGCATCCTCCCCTGCGAAAGCGGGGGAGGGCCGGGGTGGGGGCAGCAGTGCCCCCAGGAAAACGCCTTACTCCGCCGCCGCCCGGCGGTCGGCGTCGCGCTTCAGGCGGGCGCGCTTCAGTTCCTCGGCCAGCAGGAAGGCCAGTTCCAGTGCCTGGCTGGCGTTCAGCCGCGGGTCGCAGGCGGTGTGGTAGCGCAGCGCCAGCTTGTGATCGGTGATCGCCTGGGCGCCGCCCGTGCACTCCGTCACGTCCTGGCCGGTCAGCTCGAAATGGACGCCGCCGGCGTGGGTGCCCTCGGCCTCGTGCACCGCGAAGAAGTCGCGCGCCTCCGACAGCACCTTCTCCACCGGGCGGGTCTTGTAGCCGCTGGAGGACTTGACGGTGTTGCCGTGCATCGGGTCGCTGGACCAGACGACGACGCGGCCCTCGCGCTGAACCTTGCGCAGCAGGGGCGGGAACTTCTCCGCCACCTTGTCGGCGCCCATGCGGACGATCAGGGTCAGGCGGCCCGGCTCGTTGGTCGGGTTCAGCAGGTCGATAAGGCGGATCAGCTCGTCCGGGTCGGTCGTCGGGCCGCACTTCAGGCCGATCGGGTTCTTCACGCCGCGCAGGAACTCGACATGCGCGCCGTCCGGCTGGCGGGTGCGGTCGCCGATCCACAGCATGTGGGCCGACACGTCGTACCAGTCGCCGGTGGTGCTGTCGACGCGGGTCATCGCCTGCTCGAACGGCAGCAGGAGCGCCTCGTGGCTGGTGAAGAACTCGGTCTCGCGGATCTGCGGGGTGGTCTGGGCGGTGATGCCGCAGGCCGCCATGAAGCCCAGCGTCTCGTCCAGCCGGTTGGCGATCTCGCGGAACTGCTCACCGGCGGGGGAGCGCTCGACGAAGCCCAGCGTCCACTGGTGCACCTTGTGCAGGTCGGCGTAGCCGCCCTGGGAGAAGGCGCGCAGCAGGTTCAGCGTGGCGGCGGCCTGGGTGTAGGCCTGCATCATGCGCTCCGGGTCGGGAACGCGGGCGTCGGGCGTGAAGTCGAAGCCGTTGATGATGTCGCCGCGGTAGGACGGGAGCTCGATCCCCTCCATCACCTCGGTGTCGGCGGAGCGCGGCTTGGCGAACTGCCCGGCCATGCGGCCCACCTTGACCACCGGGATGGCGGCGCCGAAGGTCAGCACGACGGCCATCTGCAGCAGGACGCGGAAGGTGTCGCGGATGTTGTTCGGGTGGAACTCCGCGAAGCTCTCCGCGCAGTCGCCGCCCTGCAGCAGGAAGGCGTTGCCGGCGGCGGCGGCGGCAAGGCTGTCCTTCAGCCGGCGCGCCTCACCGGCGAAGACGAGCGGGGGATAGGAGGACAGGCGCTGCTCCACCGCTTCGACCTTGGACGGGTCCGGATAGGTCGGAAGCTGCTTCGCCGGCTTCGACCTCCAACTGTCGGGGGACCAACGCTCAACCATGACGCCCGCTCTTTCCTTGTGC
Organism: Azospirillum tabaci; assembly: GCF_014596085.1. Taxonomy (GTDB): domain Bacteria; phylum Pseudomonadota; class Alphaproteobacteria; order Azospirillales; family Azospirillaceae; genus Azospirillum; species Azospirillum tabaci. The sequence continues at coordinate 251,185 of NZ_JACCJY010000002.1, read as the reverse complement.
TAAGGGTTCCTCCAGACGGCCGGATGACGGCCAGAGGGGTACTCTGTATAGCGGTTGCCGAGAAATTTTTCCATAGTTTCGACCGCAACTTCCGCAATGGATGATGCGGCGCCGCGCCCGAAAAAGCGCGCTGGCCGGAGCGTCCGGCTGGGGCCTATACAAACGGATACGCAGGTGTGCGGAAGGGTTGAACGGGTGAAACCATCCTCCTGGGGTCAGGCGGCCTCCGTCTATCTTGACCGGCGCGTTCTGGCCATTCTGTTCCTCGGCTTTTCCGAAGGGCTGCCGCTGGCGTTGACCGGGTCCACCCTGTCGGTCTGGCTGCGCGAGGGCGGCATCAGCAAGACGGCCATCGGCCTGTTCGCGCTGGTCACGATGCCCTACGCGCTGAAGTTCGTCTGGGCACCGCTGATCGACCGGCTGCGCCTGCCGGTGATGACCCGTCTGTTCGGGCGGCGGCGCGGCTGGGCGCTGGTGGCGCAGGCCGGGCTGATGGCGGCTTTGATCGGGCTGGGCAGCACCAACCCGGTCACCGACCTGTGGTGGACCGCCATGCTGGCGGTGGTGGTGGCCTTTTTCTCGGCCAGCCAGGACATCGTGGTCGACGCCTACCGCGTCGAGGTGCTGGAGGAGCACCAGCAGGCCGCCGGTGCGGCCATCCTCGTGCTGGGCTACCGCTTCGGCATGCTGGCGGCGGGGGCGGGGGCTTTGTACCTCGCGGAGTTCTTCGGCTGGCACGTCGCCTACTACGTCATGGCCGGGCTGGTCGCGGTCGGCATGGTGACGATCCTGCTGAACCGCGAGCCGAAGGTCGCGGACTCGGCGGAGTCCAAGGCGCGGGAGCAGCATGTGGCCGACTGGCTGGCCATGCGTCCGCATCTGACCGGCTGGAAGGCGGACCTGCTGGCCTGGGTCTACGGCGCCGTCGTGGCGCCCTTCGTGGAGTTCATGACGCGCCCGGCCTGGGCGGCGGTCCTGCTGTTCATCGCCTGCTACAAGCTGGGGGATGTGCTGGCGGGGGTGATGTCGGCGCCCTTCTACGTCGATCTCGGCTTCGAGAAGACGGAGATCGCCAACGTCACCAAGCTGTTCGGCCTGTGGGCGACCATCGTCGGCGGGTTGATCGGCGGCGTGCTGGTCGGGCGCGTCGGCGTGCTGCGCGGGCTGCTGGTCGGTGGGCTGATGCAGATGCTGTCCAACCTCGGCTACGTCATGCTGGCGCAGGTCGGGCATGACGTGTCGGCGCTGGCGGTGACGGTGGCGCTGGAGAATGTCTGCGGCGGCATCGCGACGGCGGCCTTCGTCGCCTATCTGTCCAGCCTGTGCAACACAGCCTACACGGCCACGCAATACGCGCTGCTCAGCAGCTTCTACAAGCTGGGCGGGGACCTGTTCGGTGCCTCGTCGGGCTGGCTGGCCGAGCGGATGGACTGGAGCAGCTTCTTTCTGCTGTCCACCGGCGGGGCGGTGCCCGGGCTGCTGGTGCTGCTGTGGCTGATGACCCGGCCAAGGCGGGACGAGGCGGTGGTGAAGGCCTGATTCTTTCTCCCCCCGGGGAGAAGGTCAGGATGAGGGGGCGGCCGTGAGGCCGACCACGTTGACTCAGTGCAGAGCGTGGACGCCCTGACGGGCGCCCCCTCACCCCAGCCCTCTCCCCAGGGGGGAGAGGGGGATCGGGACGTTACTTCACCGGGGTCATCTTGCCGGAACCGGGGCCGGCGCCGAGGTCGGCACCCGTCACCGGGTTCACGTCGGTGCGCGACATGGTGCGCTTGGCGGCCTCGTTGACGGCCTTCATCTCTTCCGCCGCCAGCCGGACCGAGGGGTTGCCGTCGCCACCGCTGACCGGGGCCTGGTCGGGGGTGATGTTCACGAACTCCCACTGCTCGCCCTGGTTCCACGGGCCGCGCATGTCGCCGTCACCCTGGCTCATGTTGTAGTACTTGTCGGTGTATTCCGGGTTGCCCGGCAGCTTGCCCGGCGGGAAGTTGTTCTCGATGGAATAGAGCGCCTTCTCGAACATCTTCTGGTGGGCCACCTCGCGGGTCATCAGGAAGGTCAGCGCGTCCTTCACGCCCGGATCGGGGGTGATGTTGATGAGGCGCTCATAGATGATCTTGGCCCGCGATTCCGCGGCGATGTTGGAGCGCAGGTCGGCGGTCGGCTCGCCGATGCTGTCGATGTAGCCGCCGGTCCACAGCTGCCCCGCGGAGTTGGTCAGCGCCGGGCCGCCGCCGTAGAGCAGGGCCAGCGTGTGGCTGCCGTTGCCCTTGGCGATGTCGGCGTAGAGGTCGGTGACTTCCTCCGCACCCTCGGCCAGCTTGCCCTTCACGCCCTTGGTCAGCATGGCGACGATGCTGCCGATGATCTCCAGATGGCTCAGTTCCTCGGTCGCGATGTCGATCAGCATGTCCTTGCGGCCCGGGTCCTCGTCGGAAAGGCCCTGCGTGAAGTAGCGCAAGGCCGCCGCCAATTCGCCCTGCGGGCCGCCGAACTGTTCCAGCATCAGGCTGGCCAGCTTCGGGTCCGGTTCGGCGACGCGGACCGTGTACATCAGGTTCTTGTTGTGCATGAACATGCGTAGGAGCCCTCCCGGTGCCTGGATGAAGGATGGGAGGCGGCGGCGTCCGCGGGGGTGCTTGACCGCCGCCGTGAGTGCCGCCGCCATCGTCGTGTGCTCTCAACACAGGCTTCTTAGAAGCGTTCCAGGAAATCTGGCTCCTGACCTTTGGTTTTATGTCCGATCGTCAGGACACCTTCTCGCGCATCAGAACGAACTCTTCCGCGGTAGATGGGTGAAGAGCAATGGTGCGGTCGAAATCTTTCTTTGTGGCGCCGCAGTTCAGGGCGATGCCCAGCCCCTGGACGATTTCCGGGGCGTCCATGCCCATCATGTGGCAACCGAGCACGCGCTGGCTCTCGCCGTCCACGACCAGCTTCATCAGGACGCGCTCGTCGCGGCCCGACATGGTGTGCTTCATCGGGCGGAAACCGGCCTTGTAGATGTCCACCGTCGCGTGTTTCACCCGCGCTTCCGCCTCGGTCAGGCCGACGGTGCCGAGCGGCGGGATGGAAAAGACGGCGGTCGGGATGTTGGCGTAGCTGATGCTGGTCGGGTTGTCGTTGAACACCGTTTCCACGAAGGCACGCCCCTCGGCGATGGCGACGGGGGTCAGGGCCATGCGGTCGGTGACATCGCCGACGGCGAAGATGTTGTCCACGCTGGTGCGCGAATACTCGTCCACCCGGATCGCCCCGGCGTCGTCCAGCGCGACGCCGGCGGCTTCCAGCCCGAGGTCGCGGGTGTTTGGACGGCGTCCGGTCGCCGCCATGACGAGGCCGGCGGAATGTTCCCGCCCCAGCTGGTCGGTGACGGTGAAGCCGCCGGGGCCCTCCTCGACCTTCACCGGCTGGGTGCGGGTGAGGATGGTGATGCCGCGCTTGCGCATCTCCTGGGCCAGAGCGACGCGGATGTCGTCGTCGAAGCCGTTCAGAAGCTCCTCGCCGCGGATCATGATCGTGACCTCGGCGCCCAAACCCCGGAAGATCCCGGCGAACTCCACGGCGATGTAGCCGCCGCCCAGGATGATGACGGAGTGGGGCAGGGTGCCGAGCTGCAACGCCTCGTTGGAGGTGACGGCGTGCTCGATCCCCGGAATCTTGGGCAGCGCCGGCCAGCCACCGGTGGCGACCAGGATGTTTTTGGCGGTGTAGCGCTGGTTCGCGACCTCGACCGTGTGGCGGTCGATCAGCCGCCCGAAGCCAGTGTGCAGGGTGACGCCGGAGTTCTCCAGCATCTTGATGTAGATGCCGTTCAGCCGGTCGATCTCGGCGTCCTTGCGCCCGATCAGCGTCGCCCAGTCGAAGGCCGGCGTGGCGGTGGCCCAGCCGTAGGCGCTGGAGTCCTCGAAGGCGTCGCGGAACTGGGCGGCGTAGACCAGCAGCTTCTTCGGCACGCAGCCGCGGATGACGCAGGTGCCGCCGACCCGGCTGCCTTCGCAGATGGCGACCTTGGCCCCCATGGACGCGGCCCGCCGGCTGGCCGCGACGCCGCCGGAGCCGGCACCGATGGTGAAAAGGTCGAAATCGAACTCGGCCACGGCCGTCTCCTTGCATTCCCAAGATCCGAACGGGAGGGGAGTGTTCCCCATTCCGGCGCCCCTGTCGAGCGTTGGAGGGCCGGCATCGGCGTGGGCGGAGCGGGCCTTCCGTCAGCGCATGACGAGCTCCTGGACCAGCACTTGCCGGATCTTCATCGCGCCGAGTTCCTTCGCGGCGGTGCGCATCACCGCGTCCTTGACGTAGAAGGCGCCGTTGCGCCCGCGCAGCTCGCCGGGGTCGGTGTCCAGCATCACGTTGGTCATGGCGCTGGCGATGCGCGGCCCGTAGCTTTCCACCGTCTTGGCGGGGGCGGTCGGCTCCATGTCGAGCACCACGCGGACCCGCAGCTCGCGCAGCCGGTCGCCGTCGCTCAACGTGAAGATCATCGCCGGCAGGCGCGCGTAGTTGGCGGCGGTCCGCAGCGTGTCCCCCACCGCGCGCCCGGCCTGCGCTGTGCCGGGCTTCAGCAGGAAGGCTCCGCCGGTGCCCGCCGCGGCGAGCCCGGCCATGGTGCAGAGAAGCCCGACCACCACCCGGCGGCCCAGGCGATCCAGCGTCGAGGGGGCCGCCGTCGAGGGCCCTGCCGCAATGTTCGGCGCGTTCTGGCGGATTGTCCGGCTCATGCCGACCTCGTCGCTTTTCCCGGCACCGAAAGGGGATGGTGCCTGTTCTTGAGTGTATGGTGGATGGTTGAAAGGAAGGCGTCAAATACAGGTATTTTATACTTTTTGGTGAAAGCCAATTACAGTGAAGAACTGCGCATCTCTTCGCATCTTCTTTGCGTTTGAAATGCGCCGGATTTCGTAGCGTATTTTCGGTAAATCACCATTGCTTGCGGCGGTTGGCCGTAGCGGATGAAGCCTCTTCCACCGGAGGGCCAGGGCGTATAATGCTGGTTTCTCAATCGGATTGCCGTTCCCGCGGTGGAGGCGGCCTCCGGACGTGACCGTCGCGAAGGGCAAGAGCGGGAAGACAAGGACATCGCCATGGACGAGACCAGGAACCAGCCGCCGGCCAGTCACGCGCCCGCCAGCCATCCGCCCGCGTCGGCCATCACCGAATGGACCGACACCTATTTCAAGCGGACCAAGGAAGCGGTCGGGAAATTCGGTGACAAGAAGGTCACCTACGCCATCTTCATGCGCCGTCCGGTGGTCTGCGCGCCGCGACTCGCCATCGAATGGCTGGAGGCGGTGGCGCGGGAGCGCGGGTTCGACCTCGACATCGTCCTGAACTATCCGGAAGGGAAGTGGGTCGGTGCGGGCGAGCCGATCCTGTACATCACCGGCTCCTTCTACCATCTGGTCGACACCGAGACGATCATCCTGCAGAAGCTCGGCCCCGCCTGCGTCGGCGCCTACAACGCCTTCACCATGTGCGCCGACCTGCCGAAGACCGCCTTCCTCGCCATGGAGGCGCGCCACTGCGCCGGCACGGAGATGGAGGAGATGATGGCCTACGCCGCCTCGGTCGGGTCGGACCGGGCGAAGCGCAAGGTCGGCGCCAAGGGCTTCATCGGCAACGCCACCGACGCCACCGCCCATTTCTTCGGCCAGAAGAAGGGCATGGGCACGATGCCGCACGCGCTGATCGGCTATGCCGGTTCGACCGTGCGGGCGGCCGAGATGTTCCACGAGACCTTCCCCGAACTGCCGCTGACCGTCCTGGTCGATTACTTCGGGCGCGAGGTGACCGACGCACTGGAGGTCTGCCGCCGCTTCCCCGGCCTCGCCGCGCAGGGCAAGCTGGCGGTGCGGCTCGACACGCCGGGCGGGCGCTTCCTGGAAGGGCTGGACCCGCCGGGCTCTTACGCGGTGCTGGAGCGGCACGCGCCCCATTCCATCCGCGGCTACCGCGACGAGACGCAGCTCCGCTACCTGATCGGCACCGGCGTGTCGGCCGCGGCCATCCATTTCATGCGCGAGAAGCTGGACGAGGCCGGATTCCCGGCGGTGAAGATCGTCGCCAGCTCCGGCTTCGGCCCGGCGAAGTGCCGCCTGATGGCGGAGGCCAACGCCCCCGTCGACATCATCGGCACCGGCAGCTATCTGCCGGAGCGCTGGACCGAGACCTACGCCACCGCCGACATCATCGAGTATGACGGCGAGAAGCGCGTGAAGGTCGGCCGCGAGTTCCTGTTCCGCAAGTAGCATCGTCGTTCCGCACGAAGAACGCCCCTCCGCCGGCCACGCCGCGGAGGGGCTTTTGCGTTCAGCGGGTCAGCACCATCACCAGCCGTTCGACCGGCGTGCCGTTGACGAGGTGCGAGTCGACGATCTCGTCGATGTCGGCGGGCGTTTCCGGGCGGTACCACAGGCCTTCCGGATAGACCACCATCAGCGGCCCGGCGGAGCAAAAGCCGAGGCAGCCGGTCCAGGCCATGCCGACGTCCGTCAGCCCCTTGGCCTGGATGCGCTGGCCGAGCTGCTCCCACAGCGGGTGGGCGTTCTTCGCCGCGCAGCTCCCGCGCGGATGGCCGGGCGGGCGCTGTTGGGAGCAACAGAAGACGTGGTGGCGGAACACCTGAGGCAGATCGAGGGACATCGCAGGCTCCTTAGTCCATAATTTTATTATGGTTATAGAGCTTGCTGCGGTGCAACGCCACCGTTTAAAACGATTCCAATGTCTCAGGCATCCTCGGCCAGCCGCAGTCCGGTGAAGGACAGGCGGGATTCCGGCCGTAGGTAATGCCGGGTCGTCGGGTTGGCGTGGTCGAAGGGGGTGACGCAGCTGCCGCCCCGCAACACCATGCGGTTGATCATGAAGCGGCCATGGACGGCCTCGTCCACCCCGTCGGGCAGGCGGTAGCCGGGGTAGGGGGTGAAGGGGCTGCGCGTCCATTCCCACACGTCGCCGAACAATTGCCAGGGGCCGTCGCCGTGGCAGGTGCTGGGGCGCGGGTGGCGGTGACCGGTGCCCAACAGATTGCCGATGCTGTCGCAGCGGGAGGCGAGCGCTTCCCATTCGGCTTCGTCCGGCAGGCGCTTGCCGGCCCAGCGGGCGAAGGCGTCGGCCTCGAACCAGCTCACATGGCAGACCGGCTCGGCGGGATCGAGCGCGCGCATGCCGTAAAGGGTGAAGATCTGCCAAGCGCCGTCGCGCCATTCCCAATAGAGCGGGGCCTGCCATCCCTCGGTCTGCACCGCCTCCCAGCCATCGGCGAGCCAGAGCGAGCGCTTTGAATAGCCGCCATCCTCGATGAAGTCCCGGAAGGCGCCGCAGGACACCGGCAGGGTGGCGAGGCGGAAGGGCTCCAGATGGACGCGATGACGCGGCCCCTCATGATCGAAACCGGCCCCGGCTTCCGACCGCCCGATCTCGATGAGGCCGCCTTCATGCTCGACCCAGCGTTCCGGTTGCGGCGGTGCTGGCGCGGCCTGTGGCGGCTGGTCGTAGGCGGGACGCAGCGGGTTGCTCCAGAAGGCGTGCTTGATGTGGGTCAGCAGCCGTTCCTGGTGGCGCCGCTCGTGCGTGATTCCGACGGCCACACGGTCGGCGATTTCCGGCAGTTCGGCCTCGTCGGCTTGATTCAGCAGGTGCAGCACCGCGGCGTTCACATGGTCGCGGTAACGCATGACCTCCGCCGCGTTGGGCCGGGACAGCAGGCGCAGGGTGGGGGAGGGAAGCTGGTGGCTGCCGAACCGGTCGTCGCGGGCGGCGAACAGCGTCAGAAAGGCCGGATCGAAGGGGCGGTAGCCGGGGTTGCAGGGCACCAGGACGGTGGTTTCGAACAGCCACGTCGTGTGGGCGAGGTGCCATTTGGCCGGGGCGCCGTCGGGCACCGACTGGACCATCAGGTCCTCGGGCGACAAGGGGGCCGCGAGTTCGGCGGTGCGGGCGCGGATCTTTTGGAATCGGGTGGAGAGCGCTTGGCGGAGGGCGTCGCCGGACGGCTGGGCGTGCGTGGCGAGATGGGTGTCGGGCACGGGGGAACCTCCCTACGGGAGCGGGTTTTCCGCGGCAGAAACGGCGCGGAAACGCGCCCGGACTCCGCCGGAGAAACAACAGGACCATTGTGCCGCATGGCCCGACCATCCTGGGTGGCGCATCGGAGGGGGGCTTTCTCCGAATTCGCGCATTATACCCGGACTGGCGCTGTGGTTAGGCGTCCACCACCAGATGCGGACGGAAGGCACCTTCCAGTGTCAGAAGAAGGCGCAGATACACGGCAACGCGCCGCGATGTCGTCGTCCGCTGTTCCAGACACTCGCGAAGCTGGTTGGCGAGAGCCATGTTTTCCGCCGTCTGTCCCGGTGGCAGTGTGGGTTTCGTCGGCGCCGCCATGTCGACGATGTGGTCGTGGTCGACGGAATGGGCTGCGACGGCTTTTTCGAGGAGCGACGCCGCGATGCGTTCGATGTCCTGATCCGCCGGGGGCGGCTGGGCGAGGTTGGGGGCGAGGTGGGGCGGCGGGCGGCGGTTGGCCAGCTGCGCGCGCAGATTCTGCTTGATGCGCGCCCGCTGCCCGGCGTTCAGCGTGTCCAACTCATCGATCTCGTCGAACAGCAGGTCGTAGAGGCGCCGGCGCTTGTGGTTGGCCTCGTCCTGGTCGCGGCGCTCCTGCTGCTCCCGCTCCTGCTGTTGCAGGTCCTGCCGATTCTGCCGCCGCTGTTTGCGGTCGGTCGCGCTGCCGGTGCGCTCCACCACGCCGGCCGAGCGGACCAGGGGTTCCGAGCGTCCGATCGAACCGTCGGTCATGGCGACCTCCACGGCTAATGGCTGGGACTGTTCAGTGTACCAACTGTCGCGATTCTGTCAAGGTGACGCTTTGGCCTGCGGCGAAGGCCCGGTTTCAGGTGAGCGTTGCTCACCCGAACACGCGGCGTAGTCGTTTGTCAGGGGCGTGGCTCGGGCTCGACAGTGTGGCATTCCAAATGCAGGAAAAAGGAACGCACCATGCCCTACACCGATTCCGCCAACCCCGTCCTGTGCGTCACCGCCGGAGGAATCGCCACCCTCACCCTGAACCGCCCCGCGAAGCTGAACGCCATCAGCATGGCGTTGGCCGCCGCGATGCTCGACACGCTGGACGCGCTGGAGGCCGACGAGGCGGTGCGGGCGGTCATCATCACCGGTGCCGGGGAGCGCGCCTTCTCCGCCGGGGCGGACATCGCGGAGTTCACCCAGGCCGTCCGGCAGGGACCGGAGGCCGCGGTGCGGGCGTTCCGGCCCGGACAGACGCTGTGCGCGCGGATCGAGGCCTTTCCCAAGCCCATCATCGCCGCTGTCAACGGCATCTGCTACGGCGGCGGCTGCGAGATTCTGGAGGCCGCCCACCTCGCCGTCGCCAGCGAGCGGGCGAACTTCTCCAAGGCGGAGATCAAGCTCGGCATGATGCCGACCTTCGGCGGGACCCAACGGCTTCCCCGCAACGCCGGGCGCAAGCGGGCGCTGGAATGGCTGCTGACCGGCGACGCCTTTCCGCCGGCGACGGCGCTGGCGGTGGGGCTGGTCAACCAAGTGGTGCCCCACGACGCGCTGCTGCCCGCGGCCTTCGAACTGGCCGGGCGGATCGTCCGGCACTCCCCGGTTGCGGTGTCCGGCATCCTGGGAGCGGTGACCCGCGGGCTGAACATGACCATCGGCGAAGGGCTGGCGGTGGAGACGGAGCGCTTCGCCCGGTTGGCCCCCGGCCCCGACCTGCGCGACGGGCTGGAGGCGTGGCTCGCGCGCTGAATCAAGCTCCTTCCGGGGGATCGTCCGGCATTTCGGTTTGCGCGGGGGCGTGCCGGTGTGCAGGATGCGGGGGTGGATGTGGACCGCTCCGCCCCCTATCTTCCGGGGCCGGGGCTTTTTGGCGTGGATGGCATGAGCGACGAGAACACCCTGTCGGAGAGCGGCGAGTCCCTGGAAAACCGGCGCAAGCGGCTGCGCTTCCGGTCGTGGCACCGCGGCATGCGCGAGATGGACCTGCTGATCGGCAGCTTCGCCGACGCCCATGTCCCGGACTTCGACCACGCGCAGCTCGACCGCTACGAGGCGCTGCTCGAACTCAGCGACCCCGACCTCTACAACTGGTACGCCGGGCGCGAGCCGCTGCCCGCCGAGCATGACACCGACGTCATGCAGCTGTTGACCAAGTTCCGCTACACGCCCCGTCAGGGGTCCTGAGGCCCGATCCTTGCCCAGCTTCGAACAGTTGCAGCCGGGACGCTCCGGCCGCCTTCTGGTCGGCGGCGCCCCCGCCGGTCATGACGCCCGCGTCCTCGCCGACCTCGCCAAGCGGGCGGGGAGTGCCGGACTTCTCCACGTCGCGCTCGACGACACCCGCGCCGCCCAGCTGGCGGAGGCGCTGGCCTTCTTCGCGCCGTCGCTGGAGGTGCAGGTCTTCCCGGCCTGGGACTGCCTGCCCTACGACCGCGTGTCGCCCAACGGCGGCATCGTGGCGAAGCGCATCGACACGCTGACCCGCCTGCTGGCGCGCAAGGCGGACGCCGCGCCGCTGGTCGTGCTGACCACCGTCAACGCCATGGTGCAGAAGGTGCCGCCCCGCGCCGCCTTCCGCGACGCGGTGTTCTCGGCGAAGCTGCGCGACCGGATCGACCTGGAGAAGCTGCAGCGCTATCTGGCCGGCAACGGCTACACCCGCGCCCAGACGGTGCGCGAGCCGGGCGAGTTCGCCATCCGCGGCGGCATCGTCGATCTGTTCCCGCCGGGCACCGACGAGCCGCTGCGCCTCGACCTGTTCGGCGACGAGCTGGAGGCGGTGCGCAGCTTCGACCCCATGTCGCAGCGCACCACTGACAAGCGCGACGGCATCGACCTGAAGCCGATGTCGGAGGTCTTCCTGGACGAGGCCGGCATCGCCCGCTTCCGTTCCGGCTACCGCGAGCTGTTCGGCGCCGTCACCGACGACGACCCGCTCTACGAGGCGATCAGCGCCGGGCGCAAGTACGGCGGCATGGAGCATTGGCTGCCGCTGTTCCACGAGACGATGGAATCGCTGCTGGCCTACATGCCGAAGGCCATCCTGTCGCTGGACCATCAGGCGACGGAAGCCCGCGATTCGCGCATCGCGCAGGTGGTGGACTTCCACGCCTCCCGCGAGAGCATGATCGTCATCGAGAAGCGGACGGGCTCGCCGGTCTACAAGCCGGTGCCGGTCGGCATGATGTTCCTCGACGCCCAGGCCTGGGATGACCTGTTCGCCGCCCACGCCGTGGCGCAGCTCCAGCCCTTCGGCACGCCGCCGGGCATCAAGGGTACGCTGGACGCCGGCGGGCGCCGCGGCCACGACTTCGCCGAGGAGCGGGCGCGGCCCGACGTCAACGTCTTCGAGGCGGTGAAGGACCACATCCGCGCGCTGCGGGCCGATGGGCGGCGCGTGCTGGTGGCCGGCTATTCCGCGGGGTCGCGCGACCGTCTGATGACGGTGCTGGGCGACCACGGCATTCCGGGGCTGGAGCCGGCGGAGAGCATTGAGGACGTCCGCCGCTTCGACCGCAACATCATCGGCATGATCGTTCTGGGGATGGAGCACGGCTTCACCTCCGCCGACATGGCCGTCATCACCGAGCAGGACATCCTCGGCGACCGCCTCGTCCGCCCGGCGGCGAAGAAGAAGCGCAAGGCCGCCAACTTCATCGCCGAATACACGGCGCTGGCCTCGGGCGACCTCGTGGTGCACATGGACCACGGCATCGGGCGCTACGACGGGCTGGAGACGCTGGAGGTGTCCGGGGCGCCGCACGACTGCCTGCGGCTGATCTACGAGGGGGGCGACAAGCTCTACGTTCCCGTCGAGAACATCGAGGTGCTGACCCGCTACGGGTCGGAGGACGCGCACGCGCAGCTCGACAAGCTGGGCGGGGCCGGCTGGCAGGGCCGCAAGGCCCGCGTCAAGAAGCGCCTGAAGGACATGGCCGAGGCGCTGCTGAAGATCGCCGCCGAGCGCATGCTGAAGAAGGCCGATCCGGTCTACACGCCGGAGGGCGTCTATCAGGAGTTCGCCGCCCGCTTCCCCTATCCGGAGACCGACGACCAGCTGAAGGCCATCGAGGAGGTCTTCACCGATCTCGGCTCGGGCCGTCCGATGGACCGGCTGGTTTGCGGCGACGTCGGCTTCGGCAAGACGGAGGTGGCGCTGCGCGCCGCCTTCCTCGTCGCCATGAGCGGGCAGCAGGTCGCCGTGGTGGTGCCGACCACGCTGCTGGCGCGCCAGCATTTCAAGACCTTCACCACCCGCTTCGCCGGGCTGCCGCTGCGCATCGTCCAGCTCTCCCGCATGGTCACCGCCAAGGAGCAGACCAAGGTCAAGCAGGAGCTGACGGAGGGCACCGCCGACATCGTGATCGGCACCCACGCGCTGCTCGGCAAGGGCGTGCAGTTCAAGCAGCTCGGCATGGTCATCGTCGACGAGGAGCAGCATTTCGGCGTGAAGCAGAAGGAGCGGCTGAAGGAGCTGCGCGCCGACGTGCACGTCCTGACGCTGACCGCCACGCCGATTCCGCGCACGCTGCAGATGGCGCTGTCCGGCGTGCGCGAGCTGTCGCTGATCGCCACCCCGCCGGTGGACCGTCTGGCGGTGCGCACCTTCGTCCTGCCCTACGACCCCGTCGTGGTGCGCGAGGCCATCCTGCGCGAGCATTACCGGGGCGGCCAGACCTTCTACGTCTGCCCCCGCGTGGAGGACCTGCCCAAGGTCGCCGAGCGGGTGCGCGAGCTGGTACCCGAGGTCAAGATCGTCACCGCCCACGGCCAGATGCCCGCCAGCGAGCTGGAGGAGGTGATGACCGCCTTCGACGAGGGCAAGTTCGAGGTGCTGCTCGCCACCAACATCATCGAGAGCGGCATCGACATCCCCAACGCCAACACGCTGATCGTGCACCGGGCGGACATGTTCGGCCTGGCCCAGCTCTACCAGATCCGCGGGCGCGTCGGCCGCTCGAAGGTGCGCGGCTACGCCTACCTCACCTACGCGCCGAACAAGCCGCTGACCGGCACGGCGCAGCAGCGGCTGCACGTCATCGAGACGCTGGACAGCCTGGGCGCCGGCTTCCAGCTGGCCAGCCACGACATGGATATCCGCGGCGCCGGCAACCTGCTGGGCGAGGAGCAGTCGGGCCACGTCAAGGAGGTCGGCGTCGAGCTGTACCAGCACATGCTGGAGGAGGCCGTCGCCAACGCCCGCGCCAACATGGACGGGCAGGTGCCGAGCGGCGCGGAGGACCAGCCCTGGACCCCGCAGATCAACCTGGGCACGCCGGTGCTGATCCCGGAGGAGTATGTCCCCGACCTGACGGTGCGCCTGTCGCTCTACCGCCGCATCGCCGAACTGGTGGACCGGGCGGAGATCGACGGCTTCGCGGCGGAGCTGATCGACCGCTTCGGCAAGCTGCCGGGCGAGGTGGAGAACCTGCTGGACGTGGTGACCATCAAGCAGCTCTGCCGTCAGGCGGGGGTGGAGCGTGTGGACGCCGGGCCGAAGGGCGCCGTGCTGACCTTCCGCAACAACAGCTACGCCGAGCCCGCCAAGCTGCTGACCTACATCAGCCAGCAGATGAGCTTGATGAAGCTGCGGCCCGACCACAAGCTGGTCTACACCCGCGAATGGGCCGACGAGGCCCAGCGGGTGCGTGGCGTCAACCGGCTGATGAGCGATCTGGCGCAGATGGCCGGCGGCGGCGCGGTGCCGAAGGGCGAGGCGCCGCCTCCGCCTCCGCCCCCTCCGCCGCCGCGTCCCAGCGCGCTGAAGGCCGGGTCCAAGTTCGGGCGGAACATCCCCTCGCGTCCCTTCGGGCGGCGCTGAGGCGATGGGCAAGGATAGCGGGCCCAAGGATATCGGGCCCAAGGACAGGGGCCTGGCGAAGGCCCTGGCGCTCGGCGGTGACCGGCGGGCCTTCGGCGACATCCCGACGGTGGCGGAGGCGGTGGCCGCCGATCCCGCGCGGCTGCCGGAACTGGTCGCCTGCCTGTTCGACGCCGACGCCGGGGTGCGGATGCGGGCGGCCGACGCTCTGGAGCGGGTGTCGCGCGGCGATGCCCGTCCGCTGGACGCCTTCGCGGAACGGCTGCTGACCGACGCCGCGGCCATCGAGCAGGCGGAGGTGCGCTGGCATCTGGCGGCGGTCCTGCCACGCCTGACCCTGACGGAGCAGCAGCGCGGGCGCGCGGTGGCGCTTCTGGAGGGCTGGTTCGAGAACCGGGCGAGCCGGATCGTGCAGAGCGCGGCGCTTCAGGCCATGGTCGATCTGGCGGCGGACGATCCGGAGCTTCGCCCGGTCGCGGCGGACATGCTGGGCCGGGCCATGCGCTCCCGCATCCCGTCGCTGGCCGCGAGGGCCAAGCGCATCCTGAAGCCGTTCGAGGTGGACCGCGCCACGCTGGACGCCGCCCTGCTGCCGGAGACCAAGCCGCTCACCCTGTCGGTCCTGCCCGACCGTCTGGCGGTGGCGCGGCTGGCACCGGGGGACGGGATGCCCGGCTGGCTCGACTGGACCGACCCGCTGGTCAGCGCCACCCGCACGGGGGAAGAGCTGTCGATCCTCTGCCGCGAGTCCCGCGTGCCGGAGGGTGTGACGGCGGAGCGCGGCTGGCGCGCCTTCAAGGTGGAAGGGCCGCTGGACTTCTCGCTGTTCGGGGTGCTGGCGCGCATCGCCGTGCCGCTGGCCCAGGCGCGGGTGCCGATCTTCGCCATGTCCACCTACGACACCGATTACGTGCTGGTGCGTGACGAGGATGTGGAGCGCGCGGCCGACGCGCTGAAACGGGTCTGCACCATCGTCGCGCCTTCCTGACCGTTATGCCTGAGGGGCCTTCTCCGCTTCGACGGGGGCGAGCACGCCCACCTCTTCCAACTGCGTGACGGCGCCGGTCAGGCTGGTGGCGACGCGGTCGGCGGTGGTCTGGGATATGGCGTGTTCCGGCGCGTCGGCTTCGGGGTGGGCGCTCCACAGGCAAAGCAGGATCGGCACGTTCGGGCCGAAATGCAGGCGCAACCGGCGCACCAGCCGGCGGGCGTGCGACAGGGCGGACGGGTTCAGATAGGACAGCACCACCGCCGACACGCCGGTCGGGGCCAAGGCGGCGATGGAGCGGACGGACACCTTCTCGCACGGGATCACGTCGGCGCGCAGCCCCCGCGGGCGCAGCATGTGGCCGAGCAGCGCCGCCGCGGCCTCGTCCAGGTCGTTGCGGGCACCGATGCACAGCACCAGCGGTGTGTCCTCCGCGGCGGGTGGGGAGGATTCCATCATCTCGTCCAGCAACGTCGTCATGCCCTCGGCCACCGCCTGCCGTCCTTCCGGGTTCAGGCGGTTGCGCTGGCGGTCCTGCTCGGCAAGCGACAGGGCGGGGATGAGCAGGCCGTGCCCGGCCTCCACCAGCCCGCCCTTGCTCATCTTCTCCTCGGCGATCTCCATGGCCTCGATGGGGTCGCGGGCGAGCAGGCGCTGGTACAGCTTGGCCTCGTCGGGCAGGACCGGTCGGTCGCCCAGCATCACCTCCAGGAAATGAAGCTGCGGCACGTGCCGCCCCAGCACCACGAGGCAGACGGTCAGCGGCGTCGCCAGCAGCAGCCCGACCGGCCCCCACAGCGTGGTCCAGAACACCGCCGCGACGATGATCGCCAGCGACGACAGGCCGGTGGCGGAGCCGTAGAGCCAGGGCTCCACCACGTTGTTGGAGAACAGCTCCACCGCCACGAACAGGGCGATGCAGAGCAGCGGCAGGGTCCATCCCGCATCGACCGCGAAGGACAGCAGGATCGGGAAGGCCGCGGCGATCGCCGGCCCCAGGAAGGGGATGAAGCGCAGCACCGTCGCCAGCATCCCCCACAAGAGCGGGTTCGGCACGCCGAGCAGCCACAGACCGATCCCGATGGGCAGGCCGTAGGTCACGTTGACGACGCACTGCATCAGCAGGTAGCGGCTGACCCGCTCACCCGCGTCGTTCATCGCCTCCGTCGTGCGGCTGAGGTCGCCGGACCCGGCCAGCCGGATCAGCCGGTCGCGCAGATCCTCGCGTTGCAGCAGCATGAAGATGGTGAAGACCAGGACCATGCCCGCCGTGGCGACCGGCGCCATCGCCGGCCCCAGCACGTCGCTGATGATGGTGAGCGCGTCGGACCCGTCCTGCTCGATCCGCACGGGCACCGGTTCCCGCGCCGCGCCGGGGGCGGGCAGGGCGGCGGCTGGAGCTGTGGCGGGGGGCGGGTTTTCCCCGGTCACCTGCTCCAGCCCTTGTTTCAGGTCGCGGAAGGCTTCGGTCGCCTGTTGGACCACTCCGCCGCTGCCCGCCGACGACGCGCTGGAGCGCAGCGAATCCAGCTTGGCGTGGACGTTGCGCTGGTAGCTGGGCAGGTTGTCTGCCAGATCGGCGATCTGCCCGCCGACCACCGTGCCGAAGGCGGCGATGCCCGCGAAGACCAGCACCACCACGGCCAGCACCGACGGCACCCGGCCCAGCCGCAGCCGCTCCAGCCGGCTGACGATGGGCGCCAGGACGAAGGTCAGCAGCACCGCGAGCGCGATGGGGACCAGGATGTCGCTTCCCAGATACAAGGTTGCCACCACCAGCGCGGTGACCAGCAGCGTCGTCTGGGTGGAGGCGGGCGGGGCGGCCTTCGGCACCGGGATGGGGCGGGCCTGCAACCGGCGGGCGGTGTCTTCGGCCATGTTCTGCGGAGCCTCGGGAGAGTTGAGACAGTGCAGAACGCCGGGGAAGGCGGCACGTTCCGGCGCCACCGGGCGCAATCGGCGCAAGACGCCGTGACGATTGCGGTCGATGGCCTGTTTAAACCCGCGTGATTATCTCGTCAGAAGGAGGGGGCTATGCGTAAGGTTGCTGTTCCGGTCCTGTCGGCGGTTGCGCTTTTGGCTTTGGGGGGCTGCGCCGAGACGTCGAGCTGGTTCGGTGGAGGAAGCGAGCAGGCATCCCGTCCGATGTCCGAACAGTCGCTCCAGACCGCCTCGCGGATCGAGCCGCAGGCCATGCTGGGCAAGTCCGTCGTCGCCTATGACGGGCAGAAGGTGGGGCAGGTCGAGGACGTCCTGTTCAACCGCAGCAACCGCCCGAGCCAGCTCGTGGTCTCCACCGGCGGCATTATGGGCATCGGCGGCCGCAACGTGGCGCTGGACATCGACAACGTCCGCTACAACCAGCAGCAGGACGCCATCGTGGCGACCCAACTCACCAAGGATCAGTTCGCCAATCTCCCGGAGTTCCAGTATGGCGGGAACATGATCTCGCTGAGCCGGCAAAAGACGCCGCAATAAACGGCCTCAGTCCTCCGACTTGCCGGAGCGCAGACGCTTGATATCGGACCTCTGACCCTTGGCCTCCAGGCGGCGCTTCTTGGAGCCAAGGGTCGGCTTGGTCGGACGGCGGCTCTTGGGCACCACCGTCGCGTCGCGGATCAGATCGATCAGCCGCTCCCGAACGTCCTCGCGGTTGCGAAGCTGGCTGCGGTAGGTGTCGCCGACGATGATCAGCACGCCCGCCGCCGTCATGCGCGAGCCGGCCAGCCGGACCAACCGGGCCTTCACCTCATCCGGGATGTTCGGCGAGGCCGCCACGTCGAAGCGCAATTGCACCGCGCTGTCCGTTTTGTTGACGTGCTGTCCGCCCGGTCCGGAGGCGCGGATGAAGCTCTCCTGAAGCTCGCTCTCGTCCAGGCTGATGCGTGGCGTGACGCGGATCATCAATCGGCCGCCGCCGTGACGCCTTCCTGCTCCTCCACCCCAAGGTCGAGAAGCGGAAGGAAGCTGGCGGGCTCCTGCGCGCCGGACAGCGCGTAACGCCGGTTGAAGATGTAGCAGGGGACCGCCTGAAGGCCGAGTTGCCGCGCCGTGGCGTCGGCGTTGAAGACCGCCGTGGTCTCCGCATCGCCGTTCAGCAGATTTTTGATGTCCGTAAAATCGAAGCCCAGGCCGGCGGCGGTGGCAGCCAGCGTGTCGCGGTCGCCGATGTCCAGCCCGTCCACGAAATAGGCGTGGAACAGCGCGTCGGCCATCCGGTCGCCCAGCCCATGGCGGGCGGCGATGCGGATCAGCCGGTGGCCGTCGAAGCTGTTGGGCGTGCGCCGGATGCGGTCCAGCCGCAGCGGCAGGCCGTCGCGCTCCGCCGTTTCCTCGACCACCAGGTGTATCTGCCGCGCCCGCTCCGTGCCGCCGAACTTGGCCGCCAGATAGGCGCTGCGCTCCATCCCGCCCGGTGCCATGTCCGGGTTGAGCTGGAAGGGCTGCCACCGCAGTTCCACCTGGACGCGGGGCCGGTCGGCCAACGCGCGGGCAAGCCGCCGCTTTCCGATGTAGCACCAGGGGCAGATCAGGTCGGCGTAGGTTTCGATCAGCATAGGCCCACTATCCTCCATTCCCGCCCCGCCGCGCAACCGCCCTGCCCGTGGGGAGTCGTGCCGCGTTCGGGCAACCGCCTTTGCAACCCTTTGTTAACCCTTGCCGCCCGAGAGTCGCGCTGTTGCGCGGATGAGGGTCCGCAGCGGTCGGAGGCGTGTGGCGATGGCGAATTCCTATGTGGACGGCAAGGTGCGCGACGCGCTGGTGGCGGCCAAGGGGAGCCGGGCGACCGCGCAGAAGCTCCTGATGGCCTGGGCGGTCGAGGACCCGCAGCTTTTGCTGGGCATCTCCCAGCCCTTCCTGAAGGCGATCGCCGCGGCGGCGGTCGAGCGGGGAGTCCGCCCGTCGGCGCCCAGCCGTTCGGCACCCGCAGCGCCGGGCCGGTCCCGTGGTCCCGCGGATTCGGCGCTGAGCAAGGAGGCGCTGGCCGACGTGCTGAGCCGCCTTGGCCGCGATCCTGGGGAGGACGCACCGACGGCGGGCGGACGCGCCGGTTCACCCGCCCCGGTCAAATCCGCCACCATGGTGGTTCCCGCCGGCAAGGGCGGTCAGGGCGGCGTCACCCACGAGAAGGCAATGATGACCCTCGCCAAGGCTTTCGTGGCGAAGAAGATGCGCTGAGGAGAGGCCCCAGGCTTATTGCTCTGCTGCGGTCATCATCCGTTCGATCCAGCCCGGCTGGCGCGGTTCCGGCCGGATGTCCGGCGGCGGGCTCGCCAGCGCGGTGTGGCCGTTGCGGTGCGGATCCGGGATGTGGTGGCAATCCACATCGGCCAACGTCTTGTAGCAGTAGACGCGGGAGCGGTCGACATAGACCTTCTCCGGGCAATAATGACCGGTTTCCGAGAAGGTCACGGACGAGCAGTCGCGCCCGGTCGCGGCGGACACCAGATGATCGCCGAGCGTCTTCTTGGTGCTGGTGACGGAGGCCAGATCCGCGCCGACGCTGGCGACCATCATCGGCCCGCTGCAGGCGCCCAGGGGAAGGGCCGCCAGCGCCAGAGCCGCGATTGACTGAGCGAGCCTCATGATTCCCTGCACCCCGTCCCGTGTTCGAGTCCGATTCCAGGCGAACCCAGTTAAAAAGCCATGAATCCAAAAAGCCGCGATCAGCGCAGCAGCGTGCAGATTCGCGACCGGCACTGCACCAGCACGAAGGTGTCCTTGTCCTCCGTGCAGCCCACCTTGAACACCGTCTGGCCGGAGCGGCCGGTGACGTAGCTCATCACCTCCACCTTGGCGGGCGTGCAATTGCCCAGCGACTTGGCGGCCTCCTTCGCCTCGGCCTGCCCGGCGGAGACGTTGGCGGCCTGGACCGTCGGCGAAGCCGACAGGCACAGCGCGAGGGCGCCGAGGGCGGCGAGGCAAAGGGCGGTGACGCGCATGGCCGGATCGGTGGGCTGGAGAATGCTAAAGGAGTTTATGGCACGGGCGGCGCCAATTCGGCTGTGCAAAAGTGGTAACCGCGGACTCAGGCGCCTTTCGCGGGCGCGGGGTGCCTGTGGAACAGGAAGAAGCGCAGCATCTCCCGCGCGGCGTCCGGCCCCTGGGGGTCGGTGTAGGTGCCGTCCGGGCTGCCGCCGGACCAGGCGTGGCCGCTGCCGTGGACGGTCCACTGCTCGAACAGCGTCGCTCCATCGCGGTTCTTGTGAACGGTGCGGGTGAAGCCGCGCCCGCCGGGGGCCTGCCCGTCCTCGGTCTTCGCGGTCAGGCCCTCCGCGTTGGCGGTGGCCTGGGCCATCACATGGTCGCCGTTGCGCGGATGCACGATCTTGTCCGCGGCGCCGTGGAAGACGATGGCCGGAACCACCGGAGCCCCGGCCGCCGGACGCTGGCCGGGCGAGGAGCCGGCCTTCATCGCCAGCAGGGCGGACGGCACGCCGCTGGCCGAGCCGTAGGGCAGGCCGGAATGGACGCCCACCGCGGCGAACAGGTCGGGATGGGTGGTCGCCAGGACCATCGCGGCCGAGCCGCCCGCCGAAATTCCGGCGACGTAGACACGCTGCGGATCGGCTCCTTGCTCCGCCAGGACCTGCCGGGTGGCTCCGGCGATCAGCGCCGGTTCGCCGCGCTCGCGGCGCTGGTGGTCGGGGTTGAACCAGTTCCAGCATTTCTTGTCGTTCGCCGCGGGAGTCTGCTCCGGATAGAGGACGAGACAGCCGGCCTCCTCGGCCAGCCGGTTCATGCGGGTTCCGACGGCGAAGTCCTCCGGCGACTGGGTGCAGCCGTGCAGCATGACCAGCAGCGGGCGCGGTCCGGCCGCCGCACCCTTCGGCACGAACAGGCGGTAGGCGAGCGAGCCGGAGTCGCCGGTGAAGACCCCGGATTCCATCGGCTCCGTCACAGGCGCCGGCTTCGCCGGAGGCGGAGGGACGGGCGCGCCGCGGCGGAACAGCTTGCCGGTGAGGCGCCGGAGGAAGGCTGCGGCGCGGGCCAGGGCCGGGCGGGGCCGGTTGGTGTCGGTCACGATCGGCGGCTCCGGGATCGTTCGGGAGGGAAGGCGGCGGATGGTACGGGACGGAGGTGGCGGAGGACAACCGCCATGGCGGTTTGCGCCGGGCCGCCAACTGCGCTAACCATCCGATTCCGCAAGCGCCTGTCCGCCAAGCGTCGCCCAAACCCGCAAGCGTCAAGGTGATCCGACCGTCATGAGCACCGACATCACCCTCGTCCTGGGCGGCGCCCGCTCCGGCAAGAGCCGCTACGCCGAGGGGCTGGTGACCGCATCGCCCGGCCCGCGGGTCTACATCGCCACCGCCCAGATCTGGGATTCCGAGATGGCCGACCGCGTCGCCCGCCACAAGGAGGACCGCGGCCCCGGCTGGATTACGGTGGAGGAGCCGCTCGACCTGTCCGGCGCGCTGCTCCGCCACGCCGGCGCCGGGACGAGCGTGCTGGTCGATTGTCTGACGCTGTGGCTGTCCAACCTGATGATGGCGGAGGCCGACGTGCCTGCCCGTTCCGCCGAACTGCTGGCCACGCTGGCCGGGGTGGAGGGGCGGGTGGTGCTGGTTTCCAACGAGGTGGGGCTGGGCATCGTGCCGGACAACGCGTTGGCCCGCCGCTTTCGCGACCATGCCGGGCGGCTGCATCAGGACATCGCCGCCGTGGCCCAGCGGGTGGCCTTCGTCGCCGCCGGGCTGCCGCTGCTGCTGAAGGGAGAGACACCATGACCGAAGACGCCAACCGGAACGATGCCGACCAGAACGAACGCCACGCCGAGAAGATGAAGCGGCGCAAGGCGCTGCACGACCGGGTGATGGCCAGCAAGACGCAGGAGAAGGGCCTGCTGATGGTCAACACCGGCAACGGCAAGGGCAAGTCCACCGCCGCCTTCGGCCTGATCCTGCGCGCTGCCGGGCACGGCATGCGGGTGGGGGTGGTGCAGTTCGTCAAGGGCGCCTGGTCCACGGGCGAGACGGTGGCGCTGGAGCGCTTCGACGATCTCGTGGACGTCTTCACGATGGGTGAGGGCTTCACCTGGGAGACCCAGGACCGCGAGCGCGACATCGCCGCCGCCAAGGCCGCCTGGGCCAAGGCGCAGGAGCTGATGGCCGACCCGCGGTACAGCCTCGTCGTGCTCGACGAGCTGAACATCGTCCTGCGCATGGGCTATCTGCCGGTGGAGGAGGTGCTTCCCGTGCTGACCGGGCGGCGCGAGGGGCTTCATGTGCTGGTCACCGGCCGCACCGCCAAGCCGGAGCTGATCGAGTCCGCCGACCTCGTGACCGAGATGACGCTGGTCAAGCACCCCTTCCAGGCGGGCATCAAGGCCCAGCCGGGCATCGAGTTCTGAGCCATGCCGCGCGCGATCATGTTGCAGGGCACCGGCTCCGACGTCGGAAAGTCGCTGCTGGTGGCCGGGCTGTGCCGGGCGCTGGTCCGCCGCGGCCTGACCGTGCGGCCCTTCAAGCCGCAGAACATGTCCAACAACGCCGCCGTCACCGCCGACGGCGGCGAGATCGGGCGCGCCCAAGCGCTCCAGGCGCGGGCCTGCGGGGTGGCGCCGTCCGTCCACATGAACCCGGTGCTGCTGAAGCCGCAGTCGGACGTCGGGTCCCAGGTGGTGGTGCGCGGCGTCGTGGCGGGCACGGCACGGGCCGGCGACTACCAGGCGCGCAAGGGGCAGCTTCTCCCCACCGTGCTCGACAGCTTCGAGCGGCTGAAGGCCGAGGCGGACATTGTGGTGGTCGAGGGGGCGGGCAGCCCGGCGGAGGTCAACCTTAGGGCCGGCGACATCGCCAACATGGGCTTCGCCACCGCGGCGGGCGTGCCGGTGGTGCTGGTGGGCGACATCGACCGCGGCGGGGTGATTGCCAGCCTCGTGGGCACCCACGCCCTGATTCCGCCGGAGGAGCGGGCGCTGGTCGCCGGCTTCCTCATCAACAAGTTCCGCGGCGACGTGCGGCTGTTCGACGGCGGCCTGTCGGTGATCGCCGAGCGCACGGGCTGGCCGAGCTTCGGCGTCGTGCCCTGGCTGGCCGACGCCGCCCTGCTGCCCGCGGAGGACGCGGTGGCGCTGGACACCTGGAGGACCCGCTCGGGTGGGCGGCTGCGCGTCGCCGTGCCGATGCTGTCGCGCATCGCCAACTTCGACGATTTCGATCCGTTGGCCCAGGAGCCGGACGTCGCCCTGTCCATGGTGCCGCGCGGCCAACCGCTGCCGGGCGATGCCGATCTGGTCATCCTGCCGGGCAGCAAGGCGACCATCGCCGATCTGGCGGTGCTGCGCGCCCAGGGCTGGGACGTCGATCTCGCCGCCCATCGCCGGCGCGGCGGGCGGGTGCTGGGCATCTGCGGCGGCTACCAGATGCTCGGCCGCCGCATCGCCGACCCGGACGGCATCGAGGGGCCGCCGGGCGAGGCCGAGGGGCTGGGCCTGCTGGACGTGGACACCGTGCTGAAGGGGCCGAAGGTGTTGGAGGAGGCGACCGGGACGGAGACCGCCACGGGGGCCGCGGTCGCCGGCTATGAGATGCACATGGGCCGAACGGAGGGGCCGGACCGCGCCCGACCCATGCTGACCCTGGCGAACGGGCAGACCGATGGCGCGGTGTCCGCCGACGGGCGGGTGATGGGCTGCTACCTGCACGGCCTGTTCGGGGCGGACGGCTTCCGCGCCGCCTTCCTGACGGGGCTGGGGGGCGAGGCGTCCGGCCAATCCTACGCGGCGACGGTCGAACAGGCGCTCGACCGCATCGCCGCCCGGCTGGAGGAGCATGTGGACATCGACGCCCTGCTGGCCGCGGCGCGGTGAGCAGGCGCTTCATGAAACGGATTTCATGATCCCGCAACGCTGGGGTCAGGCGGGCGACGCTACAACTACAGTCATTGACGACGTTTGATTACTGGCGAGTCATCCACCGGCGGTTCCCGCCGCCGGCCACACACGATCCGGAATGTTCCCGCATACCCTCGGATCGTTTCTTGCGGCGGTGTGCAACGGGCTTTTGCCTTGGATCGGCGTCCCCCGCCCAGGCTTCCCCCCAACCCCTTGCACACCGCCGTCTTCTTTTCCCCTCCCGGCCATCTTCGGAAACCGCCGCGCTTGACGCGGAGCCCCCTCGGCGGGCTTGAATGGGTGCCACAGGCCCCCGTACCCCCGCTGCCGAGACTCCATTCCCGTGCGTCCCGTCGTTCTCTTCCCCCTGTTCCGTCCGGTGACGGCGCTCCCCGGCCTCGGTCCCCGGCTGGGCAAGCTCGTCGAAAAGCTGGCCGGTCCGCAGGTCGTGGACCTGCTGTGGCACCTGCCTTGCGGCGTCATCGACCGCCGCTACGCCCCGAAGATCGCCGAGGCGCCGAACGGGCGGATCGCCACCATGACGGTGCGCATCGATTCGCACGCCGCTCCGCACAACTCCCGCCATCCCTACAAGGTCCGCTGCACCGACGAGACGGGCGTGCTGGAGCTGATCTATTTCCATGTGAAGGGCGACTGGCTGGAGCGGCAGATGCCGGTCGGCAAGACGGTGGTGGTGTCCGGCAAGGTCGAGTGGTTCCACGACACGCCGCAGATCACCCACCCCGACGCCGTGGTCCCGCTGGAATCGAAGGACGAGATCGAGGCGGTGGAGCCGGTCTATCCGATGACCGCCGGGCTCCCGGCCAAGACGCTGCGCAAGGCCGTGCGGGCCATGCTGACCGACGTGCCGGAGCTGCCGGAATGGCAGGACGCGGCGTGGCGCTCCCGCAACGGCTGGCCGACATGGCACGAGTCGATCCGCCGCGCCCACACGCCGGAGGACGAGGCCGACCTCGCCCCGACCAACCCGATCCGCCGCAGGCTGGCCTATGACGAACTGCTGTCGAACCAGCTCGCCCTGACGCTGGTTCGCATGCAGCAGCGCCGCCTGTCCGGCCGCGTCATCCAGGGCGACGGGCGGCTGCGCGCCAAGGTCGCCGCGGCGCTGCCCTTTTCCCTGACCAAGTCCCAGGTCACGTCGCTGGAGGAAATCTACGAGGACATGGCGGCGGAGCGGCGGATGCTGCGCCTGCTCCAGGGCGACGTTGGCAGCGGCAAGACGGTGGTCGCGCTGATGGCGATGCTGAACGCGGTGGAGGCGGGTCATCAGGCCGCCCTGATGGCGCCGACCGAGATCCTGGCCCGCCAGCACGCCGAAAGCCTCGCCCCGCTGTGCAAGGCGGCGGGGGTGGACCTCGCCCTGCTGACCGGGCGCGACAAGGGCAAGGCGCGGCAGGCGGTGCTGGACCGTCTGGCCTCGGGCGAATTGCCGCTGCTGGTCGGTACCCACGCGCTGTTCCAGGAGGACGTCGCCTTCAAGGATCTCGCCCTGGCGGTGATCGACGAGCAGCACCGCTTCGGCGTCCACCAGCGGCTCCAGCTCTCCGCTAAGGGGCGGGCGGTGGACGTGCTGGTGATGACGGCCACGCCGATCCCGCGCACGCTGACCCTGACCGCCTACGGCGACATGGACGTGTCGCGCCTGACCGAGAAGCCGGCGGGGCGCAAGCCGATCCAGACCGTGACCATCGCGCTCGACCGGCTGGAGGAGGTGGTGCACGGCATCCACCGCAAGGTGCAAGAGGGCGCGCGGGTCTATTGGGTCTGCCCGCTGGTGGACGAATCGGAACAGACCGACCTCGCCGCCGCGACGGAGCGCCACGCCTTCCTGCGCGCCACCTTCGGCGATCGGGTGGGGCTCGTGCACGGCAAGATGCGCGGGCCGGACAAGGACGCGGTGATGGCGGCCTTCCAGGCCGGCAACCTGGATGTTCTGGTCGCCACCACGGTCATCGAGGTCGGCGTGAACGTGCCCGAGGCCACCGTCATGGTGATCGAGCACGCCGAGCGCTTCGGCCTCGCCCAGCTTCACCAGCTCCGTGGCCGGGTGGGACGCGGCGAGAAGCCGTCCAGTTGCCTGCTGATGTTCGACCCGCAACTGACGGAGACGGCGCGCGCCCGCCTGAAAACGATGCGCGACACCGAGGACGGCTTCGTCATCGCGGAGGAGGACTTGCGGCTGCGCGGTGCGGGCGAGGTGCTGGGCACCCGCCAGTCCGGCCTGCCGGAGTTCCGCATGGCCGATCTGGCGGTGCACGGCGACCTGCTGGCCGCCGCCCGTGACGACGCAAAGCTGATCGTGGACCGCGATCCGGACTTAGCGGGGGAGCGCGGTCAGGCGCTGCGGACTTTGTTGTATCTGTTCGAACGGGACGCGGCCGCAAAGACGCTGCGGTCGGGGTAGGAGCGCAGATCAAGACCCCGTTTTCATGGGCGCAAACCATTGATTTTGCTCGGTCCGATCAAAATCTTGATCGGCGCCTCAAGTCTGTTCTCCAGCAAACTTCTCAAGCCTGACGTGCGCGCTCTTTTTCGTGCGAGCCTGCCCGTCGCCGGGTCTCCAAAGAGTGCCTCTTTTTCAGTGCATCACCGCTGCCAAGTCGGCAGGAGAAATGCTCGTCTACACTGCTTCAACGACATGCAGCGCATACGCAAATATTCAAATAATTTGTGTCGGTGTCTCATGATTAGATAACTAAGGGTTGGTGCATTTTTATATTTTTCTCTTGAAAATTGTCTTTCTGTCAGCTAATGATGAATCCTCATCAATGGAAAATAAATTGAATAAAGAGTTCGTCATGGCTGTGATTATTGGAGTGGCGGGCGCGGATTATTCTTCTGAGTGATTCTTGGAAGAAAGTGATTGAATATTAATAATATTGATCAACGCTCATACGCAGGTCGCGTGAGAAATTCAAAGCGCCTTGTCGGCTGGGCGTTGATCAGTGTTTGAGTTTGGCGAAATGTGGCCTGAATTTATTAACGCATATGTATGTGGTTTTGCGTGTGATTGGTGTCTTCATGATCCTTTTTGTTTATGATTAGCACAATGCCTCTTTTCCTAACTGGCGAGGAATCCGGCGATGAGCATTTCCGATGTCTCCTCACAACGGGGCGGATCAATCCAACGCACATCGTCTTCCGTTCCGTCTCCGTCCGCTTCGTCGGCGTCAGGAGGCGGAACAGGGCGGGCGATCGGTGGAACCACCGGAGGGATTGCGGACAGTGTGTCGTTGAGCCCTCTGGCCTCTTCTCTGCGCGATGAGTCTTTGACCGCGTTCAATGCGCTGTCTGCTGAAACGCGGACGCAGTTGTCGTCGTTGGTCGACAGCGGCAAGCTGACCGGCGAAGACGTCCATAATGCGCTCAAACAGCGGCTTAAAGAGTCCCGTCTCACGGCGTACTCGGCGACGTTTCGCATGGCTCACAATGATAATGCGGGGCTTTTCTCCAGCGACGACACCACGTCGGATGATTTCAGAAAAGCTCTCAGCGCGACCAGTGCGAAGCGAGAGGAGCTTATGGGAAAGCTGTCCCTGCTGGATCAGCGTGGTCAGGGAGCGTCGGAGCAGTATGGGGAGATATCGACCTCACTGATGGCGCAGGGCACCAACCCGGCGCTGTTGCTTGCTCAATCCGGTAACCAGCGTATGATTCTGGATCCCTTCCAGGGCTTCAGCATCACGCAGCCCGCCGACTCGCGGATGGCGTACACACGCAAGGAAGCCGATGCGGCCTATAAATTGAAGGATGCCGGGGTAGACCTGTCGTCCATCGACAAGGCGCTTCGCTCCATTGGGGAGTGGGATGCGGCATCGCTGATTGCCGAGCGCACGGGGCAGCCATCCACCCATACGGTTTCACAGGACCGTGAATTCACGTCGGACGATTCGTTGTTTCCGTCGATCTCCCTTCCTGCAACGCAAACCAGGACGGACGCTCCGGTGATGGGCCAGCGGGTTCAATTGCGCGAAGAGGTCATGGCGGCGTGGGAAGCGATGCAGAAGAGCGGAGTTGGTGCCTTCGAGGACGCGAAATCCGCCCGGCAATACCGCGAAGGCATCCGTGTGAGCTACTGAGCGGGTTGAGCGGCTGGTGACGGTCAGGCGCTTTTGCGCTCCCGATCCAGCTTGTGAAGCTGCGGGGGGGACTTGCGGTCGGGCGGGGTGACGATGCCGCCGGACATCACCAGCTTAAGCCCGTCCTCCACCGTCATGTCCAGAACGGTCACCTCCCGCCGCGGCATGATCGCCAAGTAGCCGGCGGTCGGCGGAGCGCAGGGGATGAAGACGTGGACCATCTCCTCCGCCGACATCTTCTGCACCTCCGGATGGGCGGCTCCGGTGATGAAGCCTAGAGACCACACGCCGTGGCGCGGATATTCCACCAGCACCACCTCGCGGAAGGCCTTGGATTTCTTGGCGACCACCGTCTCGACGATCTGCTTCACCGCCCCGTAGACGGAGCGGACGACCGGCATGCGCTCCACCACGCCTTCGCCGATGCGCACCACCAGCCGCCCGACATAGCCGGCTGCGAAGGCCCCGATCAGGGTCAGCACGATGATCAGCGTCAGCACCCCGATGCCCGGGATGGAGAAGGGCAGGTAGTTTTCCGGGTTGTAGGCGGTGGGGATCAGCGGGCGCACATGCCCGTCGATGAAGGCCAGCAACCACCAGCCGAGATAGACCGTCACCGCGATCGGTGCCGTCACCAGGACACCCGCCAGGAAATAGGCGCGCAGCCGACCCATCAGGCCGATGCCGACGGACCGGTGGGACGCGGCCTCGTCCGCAGCGCTCTGGCTGTCCTGTTCGTTCCGATCCACCGCCACACCCCCGAAAATCCGACGCCCGATATAGTGATACAGGACATGGCTCCTGCTCAATCCACATCGACGTATCGGAGAGCGGGAAAGAGTCGTGGGGGAGCAAGCGAAGGAACTCCCTCCGGAGGGCTGGTCTGCCACCCCTGCGCGCATCACATCGCTGAGGATGAACCATACCCCCCGCATCCTCTCGCTCGCCACGGCCCTGCCGCCCCATCGTCTCGGCCAGGACGAGGCGCTCGGCGTCGCGCGGGCCGTTTTCGGGCCGCGGATGCGCGACTTCGATCGGCTGGTGCCGGTCTTCGCAAACACCGGCATCGAGACACGCCACGCCGTCATGCCCATCGACTGGTACATGGAGCCGCGCGGCTGGCCGGAGCGCACCGCCGCTTTCCGCGATGGCGCCCTGTCCCTGCTGGAAGAGGCGGCGGGGCAGGCGCTGGCCCGCGCCGGTCTGGCGCCGCGGGACGTGGACGCCATCGTCTGCGCCTCGACCACCGGCATCGCCACGCCCAGCCTGGAGGCGCTGCTGCTGGAGCGCATGGGCTTCCGGCCCGATACGGTGCGACTGCCGCTGTTCGGGTTGGGCTGCGCCGGCGGCGTGCTGGGGCTGACCCGCGCCGGGCAGATCGCCCAGGCGATGGCGGGGCGGACGGTGCTGTTCCTGGTGGTGGAACTTTGCACGCTGGCCTTCCGCTCCGCGGAGGCGACCCCGACCAATGTCGTCGCCAGCGCCCTGTTCGCGGACGGCGCCGCGGCGGCGGTGTTACGCGCCGATGGGGAGGGGGCCAATGAGGACGGAGAGGGGCCGCGCCTCGTGGACGGGGTGGAGCACACCTGGCCGGGAACGCAGGACGTGATGGGCTGGCGGGTCGAGGACGACGGGCTCGGCGTGATTTTCAGCCAGAGCATCCCGACCCTGATCCGCAACCGGCTGGTGCCGGTGCTCAACGGTTTCCTGGAGCGGCGGCGGCTGGCCCGCGGCGATCTCGCCGGACTGATCGTCCACCCCGGCGGCGCCAAGGTCCTGCACGCGTTGGAGGAGGTCTGCGCCCCGGTGTCCGCCGGGCTGGACGACGCCTGGGCGGTGCTGCGCCGCTGCGGCAACATGTCGGCGGCCAGCGTGCTGTTCGTGCTGGAGCGGCGCATCGCCTCCGGCGCCCGCGGCCCGCACCTGATGACCGCGCTCGGCCCGGGCTTCACCGCCGCGATGGCCCAGGTCGAACTCTAGGAGCGCTTGGAATGGAAACGCTGCCGCTGGGCTGGCCCCACGTCATTCTGCTGCTGGTCGCGGCCCAGCGTCTGGGCGAACTCGTCGTCGCCCGGCGCAACACGCGCCTCCTGCTGGAAGAGGGCGCGCGGGAGGTCGGGGCCGCCCATTACCCGCTGTTCGTCGGGCTGCACGCCGGCTGGCTGGCCCTGCTGTTCGCCGTCGTGCCGGCGGACGCGCCGATCAACGGCTGGCTGCTCGCTCTGTTCGTCCTGCTGCAGGCCGGGCGGGTCTGGGTGATCGCCACGCTGGGGCGGTTCTGGACCACCCGCATCGTCACCTTGCCCGGCGCGCCGCTGGTGCGGCGCGGACCGTTCCGCTGGGTCCGCCACCCCAACTATCTGGTCGTGGCGGGGGAACTGGCCGTGCTGCCCCTGGTCTTCGAGGCGTGGTGGGTCGCGGTGCTGGCCACGCTGCTGAACGTGCCGCTGACCCTGCACCGCATCCGTGTCGAGGATGGCGCGCTGTCCGGACGGCGCGCTCTCAGGTCAGCAGGAAGCACAGCATCGTGACGCAGCCGGCGATGGCCGCTCCGTCGAGGTGGTTCGGGAAGGCGTGCCAGAAGGACTCGCGGGATTCCGGTTCTGAGCGGTCCATCTCGTCCAGCCACAGACCGGCGGGCAAGCCGCCGTTGGCGCGCTCCGCCAGGGCGCCGGACAGATGGGCCATCGAGACCGCCAGATAGCAGAACTTCACGAAGTTCAGGACGAAGTACATCGGCCCGCCGGCCGCGGCGATGGGGTCGGTCACGCCGCCCATCGCCGCCACGGCGGTCGCCATGGCGATGGCCGCGGCGAAGGGGATGGCGACGACCGACAGCAGGCGCTGCGAATCCACGCGGCCGGCGTAGGGGATCAGGCTGCGGGGAACGGGGCCGGAGGGCAGTTGGAACGACATGGCTCTCTCAAATCCGGTGGGCGCGTCCCGTCCGTTCTGCCGCTTTCAGGGTTAACGGGACGTTAGCGACACCCGTTGGAGGGAGGAGGTTCCACCTTTGCGCAGGCGCGGCTATGCTCCGCGTTGCGCTTGAGGGCGGTTGTCAGAAAAGGATGCGACCCCGTGCCTGCCGACGCTGGACCTTCCCGGCTGGATGGAATCACGCTGCTGAGCCCGCTGTCCGCGGAGGAGCGCGCCGCCGTGGCGCGCCAGTGCCGCTGGCGTCGCTTCCACGCGGGCGAGCAGATCATCGACCATCAGGGGGGCTCGCGGGACGTCGTGCTGGTGGTCGAAGGGCGCGTGCGGGTGTTGAGCCATTCCCCGACGGGCCGCGAGATCAGCTTCGACGACATCGAGGCCGGCGGTTTCCTGGGCGAGATGGCGGCCATCGACGGGCTTCCCCGTTCGGCGTCGGCGGTGGCGTTGGAGGAGGGGACGCTGATCGCCTTCCTGGCGCCCCGGCCCTTTCAGGATCTTGTGTCCGGCCACCCGGAGTTGGCCATGGCGGTGATGAAACGGCTGTGCCGGGTGGTCCGAATCGCCACCGATCGGGTGATGGAATTGTCAACGCTGGGCGCCAACAACCGCGTCCACGCCGAACTGCTGCGCCTCGCCAAGCGCGGGCGGGTGGAAGGGCGGTCGGCGGTGATCGCTCCGATCCCCGTCCATGCCGACATCGCCAGCCGGGTCAGCACCGCCCGCGAGACGGTCGCCCGCGTGTTGAACGACCTCGCCCGAGACGGGCTGGTGGAGCGGCGGGCCGACGCGCTGGTCGTCCGCGACCTGCACCGGTTGGAGACGCTGGTGGAGGATGTCCGGGCCGGCGTTTGATGGAACGGACCCGGAAACGGCCTGTCAGTCCGTGTGCCCCAGAACGGTCAGGATCAAGGCACGAAGCGATTCGGGATCGTAGGGCTTGGGGAGGAAATGCCATCCCGCGGCGCGGATGTCCGCCTGGGTGGCTGCGGACTCATCGCCGGTGGTGATGATGACGGGGAGGGCGGAGCCGATTTCCGCCAGCACCGCCTTCACCGATTCGGGCGCCTTGCCGTGACGTCCCAGATGATAGTCGGCCACCAGGATGTCGGGGAGCGCCCCACCGTTCAGTGCGTCCAGAAGAGCGGCGGGGTTCGGGGCGCTGACCAGCAGCATTCCCCAATCCTCGAACAGGGTTTCCATGCACAGGCACAGCACCATGTCGTCCTCGAGAAGGGCGACGGTCAATATGCCGGAGCTTGCGGATCGGCCGGCGAGGGGGGCGTCGGTCATGGACTTTCCAATGAGCAGCGGTGGACCAATGAACAACAGGACGGCGATGCCGGCTGCCCGATGCCCTCCGTTCGGCCTGTTCGGAGAGGCCGTCCCGGGGTGACCGCTGTCCGCTCGATGGTCTGCCCCCTCAGTTATCCGAGGAGGTAATTTAGATTCTATATCGATCCCCCTCGCCAGCGCATTGTCATAGGTTAATCGGAGGAAGGGATATCGAAGGGGACCGAGAATACGGTCAATCGCCCGCGCGCTTGCGGTCCGACTTGGTGTCCAGCGCGTGTTCCAACTGTTTGGGCGCCTGGATCAGGTGCAGGTACAACTCGTCAAACTGGCCGACGGAGGCAAGCTGCTTGACGTCGTGGACGGTGATCTGCTGGCCCGCCAGATCGATCAGCCCGATGTCGCGCAGGCGGCGAAGCGTCCGGTTGATGTGAACGATGCTGAGCCCCAGCGCGTCGGCCAGGATCTCCTGGGTGACCGGCAGGGTGAAGCGTCCCTCCTCGACCAACCCGACGATGCTCAACCGCCGCAGCAGTTCCACGATCAGATGGGCGGTGCGCTCCAGCGCGGTGCGGCGCCCGACGCTGAGCAGGCGTTCGGCGATGATCGCTTCCTCCTTGGCGCCCGACCAGGCGAGGGCAGCGGCCAGACGGGGGAAGAGCTTGAACAGTTCAATGATGCGTTCCGGCTGGAAATTGGCGACCTCGGCGGGGGTCAGGGTGGTGACGCCATGGTCCGCCGTCTCGAACAGGTTGCAGTAAAAGCCGATGATGTCCCCAGGCAGGACAAAATTGACGACCTGCCGCCGCCCGTCGGGAAGCGCTTTGTGACGAATCGCCCAGCCCTTGCGCATCACGCGCACACAACCGTAGCGTTCGCCCTGCTGGAGAAGATCGGATCGCGAGCCGTGACGGGTAACATTGCGCTCCAAATCGTTGAGGAAATTCTTCTCCTCGTCTGTGAGGCTCATGTAACTGGTGATCTTGCGCCCCAGTGGAGATGACGGTATGTTGGCCTGGGCGCGGGTCATTTCTGTTCCAGCCTTTGATCGTCCAATTGTTATGGCCCCGAAGCGAGTGCCACTGCCAGCCCAATTCCGGGCGGCCTCGAACGATTAAGCCAAACGATAAAACCATCTATAACATAGGTTAATGGGGGTCAGATTTTCTCGACCGGACAGGTGAGGGATCATATACAAAACTGTTGGTGGCATTGGCCGTATGGGGTTTTGAACGGCTGGCGGTGGTAACGGATTAGTGTGGGGGGCGGCATGGCGGCGGAGCGGGATGCGGCGGGACTGGCTGCCCTCTCGATTTGTGAATCCCTTATGCTCGCATTGGTGGAACGCGGCGTCTTGCGGCTCGAGGAAGCGCATGCCGCGCTCGAGGACGCCGCTGCCGCCCATCAAAATCGCGATCCGAAGGGAGAGGACCCCAATCTGCATCGTTTGGCGCTGCAGATGGTCGAGCGACTGATGATCCAGGTGAACGCCGCCCATCCCGCGTCGGCGCATGCCGGGATCGGACAGATGGCGGACGGCGGTTCCCAGGAGTAAGGGACTGACGAGACGCCGACCGGGCGAAACGACGAGAGCCCCGCCATTCCGGCGGGGCTCTGTTCATGTCGGCCATCTGGGCGGGTGGGAGCGGTCAGTCCGCCCCGGCCCCGGCGGTTTCGGTGGGTTGCGGGCGCTGCTTGCCCAGCCCGATGTTCGGGAAGGCGTTGATCAGCGCCGTGATGAAGGCCGACAGGTAGGGCAGCGACTGCACCACCAGCAGGCCCGACCACATGAAGGCGTCGCGGTTCTCGTGGCCGAACACCAGCACGATGGCCAGCGCCGCGCCCCACAGGCCCAGCAAAAGCGCGATCTCCTCCCGCGCCATCAGGAAGGCCTGCATCAGCGCCGGCTGGTTCTCGCACTTCGGCGTGCGGACGAAGGGGCGTCCCGATGTGAACATGCCCAGCCACATGGCGCGGCCCACCGTGTGGGTCAGCGCCATGCCGGCGATGGCCGCCCCAACCTTGTCCCAGAAGCCGCACTTCACGCGCGCCTCGTACAGCCAGAGCGAGGCGCCGACCTTGAAGGCGAAGACGCTGAGCGTCGGGATCATGAAGACGCTGGGCGGGAACTCGAAATACTTCGGGAAGGCGAGCAGGCCGAGCGACCAGATGATGCCGGCGATGCCGAAGATCATGTGGGCGGCGTCGGCGAACCAGGGCAGCCAACCGGTGATGAAGTGATACTTCTGCCCGGCGGTCAGGCGCGGGCCGCCCGGCAGCAGGTCGTGCCAGTGGTGCTTGAGGATCTGAACGGCGCCGTAGGCCCAGCGGAAACGCTGCGTCTTGTAGGCGGAGAAGCTGTCGGGGACGAGGCCCTTGCCGTAGCTCTCCGGCATGTAGACGGCCTCGTACTTGTGCTCGAACAGGCGCAAGCCGAGGTCGGCGTCCTCGGTGATGCACCACTCGCCCCAGCGGCCGACCTCTTCCAGGGCCGACTTGCGGATGATGGTCATGGTGCCGTGCTGGATGATCGCGTTGCGCTCGTTGCGCTGGATCATGCCGATGTGGAAGAAGCCGGCGTATTCCCAATTGATCATCCGCTGGAACAGATCGTGGCTCCAGTCCCGGTAGTCCTGCGGGGACTGCACGAAGCCGACCTCCGGCCGGTTGAAGTGGGGAATGGTCGCCTTCAGCCAGTCGGGATGGACCTGATAGTCGCTGTCGATGACGGCGATGTGCTGGGCGTCCGGCGCCGTCTGGGCGAGGCCGAAGTTCAGCGCGCCGGCCTTGAAGCCCGGCCAGTTGTCCAGATGGAAGAAGCGGAACTTCGGCCCCAGCTTGCGACAGTACTCCTCGACCGGGCGCCACACCGCCGGATCCTTGGTGTTGTTGTCGAGCAGAAGGACCTCGTAGTTCGGGTAGTCGAGCCGCGCCAGCGCGTCCAGCGTCTCCATGACCATGTGCGGCGGCTCGTTGTAGCAGGGCACATGGATGGACACCTTCGGCGCGTTCGGCAGGGGCGCCGCCGAGCAGGGCTGGAACTTGCGCTTGAAGCGGTCCTGCCAGACGACCTCGGTCAGCTCGAGCCCATCGATCAGCATGACGGCGAGCAGGACGAGTTGGCAGAAGACCAGGATGCCCCAGGCAATTTCGGTGGTGGTGGCGAGGCCGGCGACGCTGGCCGCGGTGAAGGTGAAGACCAGCACCGACGATACGCCCTGGATCATCGCGCCGTAGAAGACCTGCCCGCCGAACTTCAGGTCGCCGCCGCGGCGCCACAGGAAGAAGACGAGCGGCAGGAAGCCCACCGCGATGGAGATGCCGCAGAGCAGCGGCCAGTTCCGCAGTTCCGTCACCTCGCCGATCATCGGGAACTTCGGCTTGCGCCACGCGTCCCACAGGCCCCAGCTGGTGCCCGCGGTGCCTTCGATCTCCCGTTTCCAGGGTTGGTCGAAGGCCTCCATGATGAAGTAGTCGAGCTTGTTCTGCGCCGCGACGTTCAGGAAGGTGCGGATGAACTTGGCCTGGTTGACCTGGCTCGCCTCGGCGCCACGGCGCCACGGGCCGTCGGCCGGCCAGCCGATTTCCGAGATGAGGATGTGCTTGTTCGGGAACTTGGTCTTCAGCTCGTTGTAACGGAACATGGCGTAATCGACCGACTGGTCGGCGGGCACGCCTTCCCAGTAGGGCAACAGGTGGACGGCCAGGAAGTCCACGGCGTCGGCCAGTTCCGGATGCTCAAGCCAGACGTGCCACGGTTCCGCGGTGGAGACCGGCACATTGACCTTCTTCTTCACGCGCTTGATGTATTCGATGGCCTGCGGGACGGTGACGTCGGCGCGCAGGATCGCCTCGTTGCCGACCAGGACGCGGCGGACGTTGTTGTTGTCGCGCGCCAGCTTGATCAGGCCGTTGATCTCCGGCTCGTCGATCTCCGGCTTGCCGGCGATCCAGGCGCCCGCGGTGATCGGAATCCCGTACTTGCGGGCGATGGGCGCCGTCTGCTCCGACCCGTCGGTGGTGGAGTAGATGCGCACGCCCTTGACCGACCCCTCCAGGGCCTTCATGTCCTTCTCGATGTCCTCCGCCGAGGCCTTGTCGCCCTTGGATGGGCTCTTGTCCGGGTGGAAGGGCGTGTAGCCGACGCCGCTGATGGCGCCGCCCCAGGAGCGTTCGGCGACCGGGCGGTTCCACAGCGCCCAGACTCCGATGTTGCCCAGGATCACGAGAAGGAGAGCCGCGATCGCCGACTTGCGCATGACCGTCTTTCTTTGTCCCAAACGTCTGCCGGCCGTCCTGACTTTGTCCGCCCCGGCCGGGCATCTTTCAATTCAGCGAAGGGGTTCAACCGGATCGGCACACAGGGGGACTCGCCGCCCCGACACCGCCTTCGGACCGAACACCCGTACCCACCACCCTGGTTGCAGGAGTCGTCTAAATTCCGCCGCGCGATCCGCATAAGCCGGAAGACCGAACGCCACCGACCGGAACATCATCGGACCGAATAAAGATCGTGCGGCAGTTTATACATTTTTCCTAGTCCCGCAACCAGTGTCCCGCAACCAATCCCGCTCCGACGCGCAGGTGACCAGACCTGCAACGGCGGCAATCCCACTGGACGAACGCATCGGATGGGCGTTTTCTTCCGCGAACGCCGCAAGGACAACCTTGCGGGCCGAAGGGAAGACACAGGACCCCATGACGATGTTCCATCTGCACGACCGTTTGCAGTCCGATACCGCCCTGGTCGCCGAATGGCCGCTGTGCCGCGTCCTGCTGATGGACAACCGGGTGTGGCCGTGGCTGATCCTGGTTCCCGCCCGGCATGGCTTGACGGAGATCCATCACCTGTCCCGAGAGGACCAGCACCGTCTGGCGGATGAGATCGCCCTGGCCTCGCGCACGTTGGAGACCCTGTTCACCCCGGACAAGATCAACGTCGGGGCCTTGGGCAATCTGGTTCCGCAGCTTCATATCCACGTCATCGCCCGCTCCAAGACGGACCCGGCGTGGCCGGGGCCGGTGTGGGGGTCGGGCTTCGCGGAGCGCTACAGCCCGGAGGAGCGGGACAGCCTGATCCGAAAGATCGGAGAGGGGTTGCGCCAAAAGTAAGGCCCGGCGACGCCGAACGCGACGGACCTTCTTCCTTTTCGACCAAGCGAAGGCGTGACGTTTCCCATGCGGCCCTGTTTACGGTCGCTGAAACACTCACCGATCAAAGGAGAAGGCACCATGAACAGCGATCGCATCACCGGTGCCGGCAAGGAGCTGAAGGGCGAAGTCAAGAAGCAGGCCGGCGACCTGACCGGCAACCGGGATCTGAAGGACGAGGGCCGCGCCGACAAGGCCGAGGGCAAGCTGGACAAAGTCGTCGGCAAGGTGAAGGACATCCTCAGAGGCGACAAGTGATGGGCGCGGAGGAGCGGGGGCATCGCAAGGACGATGCTCCGTCCGACGCCGCTCAGCGGATCGAGGACAAGCTTATCAAGGAAACCGGGCAGGCCTCGGGCGATCCTGACAAGCCCGTTCAGGAGAAGTTCGACGAGTTGGGCGAGAAGCCCGACATCAAGAAGAAGAGTTTGCGGGACTAGGAATCGCCCCCTTCCGTTTGGAAGGGGGGTTCCTTTGTCATTCACCGGCGATCCGCGCCTCGACCCGCACCGCGAAGTTCACGGAATTGGCGATGAAGCATTTTTCATGGGCTTCGTGGTGCAGGGCCACGGCCTTGGCGGAATCGCTTCCCGGGGCGAGGGTGACCTGGGGGCGCAGGACGACGTCGGTGAAGCGGCCCCCGCCATTGGCTTCCTCGGCCATCGTACCGGCGGCCTCGTCCGTGTAGGCGGTCACCGTGACGCCGTTCACGGCGCACAGATGCAGGTACCACAGCATGTGGCAGGCCGAGAGCGAGGCCACGAGCATGTCTTCGGGATTGTAGCGGGCGGGATCGCCGCGGAAAGCCGGGTCGGACGATCCGGGGATCGGCGGCTTGCCGGGAGCCACGATCTCAAGGTCGCGGCTGTAGGCCTTGTAGCCCGCGGTTCCACTTCCCTGGTTGCCGGTCCACGTGACCGTCGTTTCGTACCGGTGTTCGCGCCCTGACATTGGTCCCTCCGGATGTGTTTCCGCCAGGGTAACCGCGGCCATCGCCGTAGAAAAGAAAACGGGAGAGCCGAAGCCCTCCCGCGATCTCAACGCTGCCTTGCCCGTCAGCCTCAGCTGGCTTCCGCCGCGCGGGCGTGGCGCTTGCGCTCGTTCGGGTCGAGGTAGCGCTTGCGCAGGCGGATGGACTTCGGCGTCACCTCCACCAGCTCGTCGTCGCCGATGTAGGACAGGGCGCGCTCCAGCGTCATCTGGATCGGCGGAGTCAGGCGGACCGCCTCGTCCTTGCTGGTGGTGCGGATGTTGGTGAGCTGCTTGCCCTTGATGACGTTGACCTCGAGGTCGTTGCCGCGGGTGTGCTCGCCAATGATCATGCCCTGATAGACCGGAACGCCCGGATCGATCAGCATCGGGCCGCGATCCTCCAGGTTCCACAGCGCATAGGCCACCGCGGTGCCGTCGGCGTTGGAGATCAGCACGCCGGTGCGCCGGCCGGCGATCGTGCCCTTGTAGGGGGCGTAGCCGTGGAACAGCCGGTTCATGATGCCGGTGCCGCGGGTGTCCGTCAGGAACTCGCTCTGGTAGCCGATCAGGCCACGCGACGGAGCGTGGAAGACGATGCGGGTCTTGTTGCCGCCCGACGGACGCATCTCGATGAGGTCGGCCTTGCGCTCCGCCATCTTCTGCACGACGGTGCCGGAGAACTCCTCGTCCACGTCGACGACGACTTCCTCGATCGGCTCCAGACGCTGGCCGTTCAGCGGGTCGGTCTTGAACAGCACGCGCGGACGGCTGATGGCCAGCTCGTAGCCCTCGCGGCGCATCGTCTCGATCAGGATGCCGAGTTGCAGTTCGCCGCGGCCGGCCACCTCGAAGGCGTCGCCGCCCTCGGTGTCGGTGACGCGCAGAGCCACGTTGCCTTCGGCCTCGCG
This sequence comes from Azospirillum tabaci, assembly GCF_014596085.1. Lineage (GTDB taxonomy): Bacteria > Pseudomonadota > Alphaproteobacteria > Azospirillales > Azospirillaceae > Azospirillum > Azospirillum tabaci. The sequence continues at coordinate 212,154 of NZ_JACCJY010000002.1, read as the reverse complement.
CATCAGGCGGTCGCGGATCATGCGGCTGGTGACCTTGTCGCCCTCACGGCCGGCCAGCGGGCTGTCGTTGACCGAGAAGGTCATCGCCAGGGTGGGCGGGTCGATCGGCTGGGCGGCCAGCGGCTCGGCCACTTCCGGCGCGCAGATGGTGTCGGCGACGGTGGTGGTGGTGAGGCCGGCTAGGGCGACGATGTCGCCGGCGTGCGCCTCTTCGACCGGAACGCGCTCCAGGCCGCGGAAGGCCAGCACCTTGCTGACGCGGGCGTTCTCAATCAGCTTGCCGTCGCGGCTCAGCGACTTGATGGCCATGTTGACCTTGACGCTGCCGGTCTGGATGCGGCCGGTCAGGATGCGGCCCAAATAGGGGTTCGCCTCCAGCGTGGTCGCCAGCATGGTGAAGGGCAGATCCTCCTCCACCTTCGGCGCCGGAACGTGGTCGCGGATCAGCTCGAACAGCGGGGTCAGCGTCTCGCGGGCGCCGTTCTCCAGGTCCGTGGTCGCCCAGCCGTTGCGGCCCGAGGCGAACAGGGTCGGGAAATCGAGCTGCTCGTTCGAGGCGTCGAGCGAGGCGAAGAGGTCGAACACCTCGTCATGCACCTCGTGCGGACGGCCGTCGGGACGGTCCACCTTGTTGATGACGACGATTGGGCGCAGGCCCAGCTTCAGCGCCTTGCCCAGCACGAACTTGGTCTGCGGCAGCGGCCCTTCGGCGGCGTCGCAGAGCAGGACCACGCCGTCCACCATGGAGAGGATGCGCTCGACCTCGCCGCCGAAATCGGCGTGGCCGGGGGTGTCCACGATGTTGATGCGCAGGTCGTTCCACAGGACCGACGTGCACTTGGCCAGGATGGTGATGCCGCGCTCGCGCTCCAGGTCGTTGGAGTCCATGGCGCGTTCGGCGACCTGCTGGTTCTCGCGGAACGAACCGGCCTGCTTGAGGAGCTGATCGACCAGGGTCGTCTTGCCGTGGTCGACGTGCGCGATGATGGCGACGTTACGAAGATTCATGTGTCGGGGACTCTTAAATCCGCTCTGGGGCTTCCGTTGCGCAATGCCGCCCCGACACCGCGGCACGTCGGCCGCGCACAACAAAAAAACCCTCCGAGATCAATCGGGGGGCTCTGCCGGGGAAACTGTTGCGACGCAATATAATGATCCGGCTTCATAACGCAAGCGGCGTGGTGGGGGAAACTCGCCCAAAGCGCCTATGCGGAATTTCCTTGCGCCGCGGCGACCGAATCATTGGCGTCTGCGTCTCGGAATCCCACATGGTCCGGTGATGACCAGCCGCGTTTCCGCTTCCCGCCTCGCCGTCATTCTCCTGTCCAGCGCGCTCGCCGCCGTGCCGGGCGACCCGCTGCGCGCGCAGGATTCCGCGCCTGAATCCGCTCGGGAGGCCGCGCCGCCGGCCGCCGCGGAGGACCCGGGGCAGGGCGATCCGACCCCCGACGCTCCCGGCCCGCAGATTCCCTACGAGGTGGAGTTCACCGGGCTGGAGGACGACGAGCTGCGCGACCTGCTGCGCGACAGCTCATCGCTGGTCAGCCTGAAGGACGACCCGCCGCCGTCGGTGCTGGGGCTGGAGCGGCGGGCCGACAACGATCGGGATCGTCTGCAGACGGCGCTGCGCTCCGCCGGCTTCTACGACGCCGTGCTGGACATCCGGGTGGACGTGAACCAGACGCCGGCCAAGGTCACCGTCGCGGTGACGCCCGGTGCACCCTACCGTTTCAAGACCGTCACGATCGCTTCCACCGATGGCGCGCCGTTGCCGGGCGGCGACGTGACCCCCGGCGACATCGGCCTGCCGGTGGGGGAGCGGGCGCGCGCACCGCAGGTGGTGGACGCCCAGTCCGCCCTGCTGCGCCGGATGACCGAGCGCGGCCACCCCTTCGCCACCGTTGCCGAGCGTCGGGTGGTGGTCGACCACGACGACCACAGCATGGACGTCACCTATTCGGTCGATCCCGGCCCGCTGGTGATGTTCGGCGACACGAAGATCGACGGGCTGGCGAGCGTGGACGAGGGGTTGATTCGCGGGCGCCTGCCCTGGAAGCAGGGCGACATCTACAGCCCGGCCAAGGTCGACCGGGCGCGCCAGCAGATCGCCCAGCTCGACGTGTTCGACACCGTGCGGGTGCGGCTGGCCGAGGAGCCGGGGCCGGGCGGCGTCACGCCGGTGGACGTGACCCTGGCCGAGAAGTTGCACCGCTTCATCGGTGCCAGCGCCTTCTATTCGTCGGAGGACGGGGTGGGCGGTTCGGCCTATTGGGGCCACCGCAACCTGTTCGGCGGGGCGGAGCGATTGAGGCTCGGCGTGGAGGTCGGGCGGATCGGCGGCGACAACGGCGCCGCGCAGGGGCCGCGCGGCAGCCTGGACCTGCCGGACATCCGGCTGTCCGCCAACTTCCGCAAGCCCGACTTCCTGGCGCCGCGCCAGTCGTTGATCCTGGATTTCCAGGTCGCGTCGGAGCAGCCGCCGGCCTACGACCGCGTCGCCACCATCGGCTCGGCCTCGCTGGAGCGGCAGGTGACCGACCAGCTCAAGGTCTCCTACGGCGTGTCGGGGGAGCGCGGGCGGGTGCGCTCCAATTTGCGGGAGTATCAGACCGGCTTCATCGGCGTGCCGCTGGGCATCGCCTGGGACGGTTCGGACAATCTGCTGAACCCGTCCAAGGGCTACCGCGCCTCGCTGCTCGCCACCCCCTGGTTTCCCTACGCCGGGGATACGGACTCGATCTTCACCAGCTTCCAGATCAACGCGTCGGCCTACCGCGATCTGTCCGACGACGGGCGATACGTCGCTGCGGCGCGCATCGGCGTCGGCAGCACGGTGGGAGCCTCTCTGGACGAGGTTCCGCCGGACCACCGCTTCTATGCGGGCGGCGGCGGATCGGTGCGCGGCTACGGCTTCCAGAAGGCCGGACCGCGCGACATCTACGGCGACCCGACCGGCGGGCGGTCGCTGTTCGAAGCCGGGCTGGAACTGCGCGTCAAGGTGACGGAGACCGTCGGGATCGTGCCCTTCGTCGACGCCGGCACCGTCTTCGACAGCGCCTTCCCCGACTTCAAGGAACCGTTGAAGGTCGGCGCGGGCATCGGTGCCCGCTACTACACCGATTTCGGTCCGTTGCGGGCCGATATCGCCTTTCCGCTGAACGCGGATTCCGGGGACGCGAAGTGGCAGCTCTATCTCAGTCTGGGTCAGGCTTTCTGATTCACTGTTTCAACCGGTGATGCCGGGACGGGTCGCATTTTTGCCACTTGGATCGGGATCGCCCTTGCTCTTTCCCGTTATACCATTCGGGGAATGCCGCAACGGGGTGCGTGGTGTCGGGTCTGCGTCGTCTGATCGTCCTACTTCTGGCCATCGCCGTCCTGACCGGGGCGGTCCTGACGGAGGCCGCGCGCGCGGCCGACAGCGAAGGGGGCGGCTGGGGGCCGGCCAACGCGGTCCGGCGCTGGATCGCCCAGACCATCGAGAAGGCGGTGAACGGCCCCGACCTCCAGGTCCGGATCGGCACCATCGGCGGCGCGGTTCCCGTGAACTTCACGATCTCGGACGTCACCGTCGCCGACCGCGAGGGCGTGTGGCTGCGGCTGGAGGATCTGCGCGTCAACCTCGCCCCGACCGCGCTGCTGACCGGACGGGCCAAGGCCGACGCCATCGAGGCGCAGCGCGTCGTCGTGGAGCGCGCGCCGCTGCCCGCCGAGGGGCCGGAGCCGCCGCCCGACCAGGGACCGACCTCCCTGCTGCCCAGCCTGCCGGTGGGCGTCGCCGTGGACAAGCTGGCCATTGCCGAACTGCTTCTGGCGGAGCCGCTGCTGGGGCAGGAGGCGCGGCTGAAGATCGACGGGTCGCTGGACCTCGCGTCGGGCGGGTCGTCGCTCGAGGCGCATTTGAACGTGGACCGTCTGGGCGAACAGCCGGGCACGGTGGCACTCGACGTCGCCTTCAACCCCGATGACAAGCGGCTCGACCTCAACCTGAAGGCGTCGGAGCCGGCGGGCGGGCTGATCGCCACCGCGCTGAACATCCCCGGTGCGCCGCCGGTCAGCGCGTCTCTGGACGGGCAGGGCTCTCTGGACGACTGGAAAGGCACCTTCACCGCGGCGGCGGAGAACGCCGCCCGGCTGGCCGCCGACGCGACGGTCAAGGCGGTGCCGGAAGGGCACGCCGTCACCCTCGCGGCGACCGGCGAGTTGGCGACCCTGCTCGGCCCCGACATCGCGCCGCTGGCCGGGCCGCAGCCGGTGCTGAGGGGCACCGTGGTGGTCGCGCCAGACGGCGCCCTGACCCTGCAGCCGGTGGCCGTCGAGACCGCCGCCGCCAAGGCCACTCTCTCAGGGCGTGTCGGTGCCGACCGCCGCAGCCTGGACCTGCGCTACGAGGTTCAGGCCGGGCCGGACTCCACCCTGCACGGCTTCGCCCCGGGCATCGCTTGGCGGGAGGGCACCGTGTCGGGCACCGCCCAGGGCAGGCTGGACGCGCTGGCCGTGGTGGTGGAGGGGCTGATCCATGACCTCGCCGCCGACGATCCCGCCCTGGCCTCGGTCGCCGGGCCGGAGGTGCGTCTGGATGGGCGGGCGCTGATCAACGCCGACACCGGAGCGGTGGGAATCGACGGGGTGACCCTGACCACCGCGGCGGCCAGCGCCGGGGCGCAGGGCAGCGTGACCGGCTGGGGCCAGACCGCCGACGTGACGGTGTCGCTGAACGCCGACGACCTGTCGCGCCTCTCCGCCCTCGCCGGTCAACCGCTGGCCGGGTCGCTGGCGCTGGCCGGGCCGGTGCGCCGGCAGGAGGACGGCACGCTGACGGCGGGACTCAGCGGTGCGTTGCGCGGTCTGGAGACCGGAACACCCGCCGACGGCGTGCTCGGTCGCGACGTCAGCCTTGGCGCGCAGGCGGTCATGGAACCGGGCGGCGCGATGCGCCTCACCGATCTGACGGTGGATGGCCGCAACGGGCGGCTGACCGGTGCGGCGGCCCTGGTGGATGGGGCCGTGGACGCGAAGACCCGCCTGGAGATCGCCGACCTCGCACCGGTGGGCACCGCCGCCGGGACGGAGATGGCCGGCGGCCTGACGATCGACGCGACGGCGAATGGCCCGCTGGACGCGCTGGTGGCGGAGGCGGCGCTGCACGCCCGGAACCTCGCCGTGCAGGGCCGCCGCTTCGGCGACACGCGGCTGAACGCCACAGCGCGGAATTTGCCAAACGCCCCGCAGGGACATGTGTCGGCCCGCACCGAACTGGCCGGAGCCGGTCTGACGGTGGACGCCGCCTATGCGCTGGAAGGGCAGGCGTTGCAGATCAGCGACCTCGCGCTGGCGAATGGACCGAACCGGATCACCGGGGCGGTGCGCGTGGCGCTCGACGCCATGACGGCGACCGGCAAGCTCGACGGCACCCTGCCGCAGCTTCAGGCGCTGTCGGAGCTGGCCGGCGTGCCGCTGACCGGAACGGCGGGCTTCACCGTCGCGCTCGACGCGCCGAACGGCAAGCAGGCGGCCAACCTGACCGCCAACGCCACCAACCTCCGCGTGGAAGGCGAGGGCGGGCCGCTGTTCGCCGCGCGTCGCCTGACCGCCAACGCCGACGTTGCCGACGCGCTGGGCAGCGCCAGCGGCAAGGCGCGCGTGGAGCTTCAAGATGGGGCCGCCGCCGGCAACGACCTGTCCCGCGTGATGGCCAGCGTGGACGGCTCGCTCGCCAAGGCGGCCTTCCGGGCGGAGGCGGTGGGGGCCGGGCGCGACCCGCTGGGGCTCGAGCTGGCCGGGGAATTCACCCAGAACGCTGCGCTGAACCGCATCCGGCTGGATCGCCTCCAGGGCCGCTACAGCGGCGAGTCCTTCCGGCTGACCCAGCCCGCCGCCATCGCCCTGGGCGAGCGGCGCTACGAGGTGTCCGGCCTGCGGCTGGTCAGCGGCAACGCCCAGCTCGCCGCCGATCTCGGCCTGAACGGGGAGCGGCTGTCGGGCGAGCTGCGGCTGGACCGCGTGCCGATGGCGCTGGCCCGGCTGGCGAACCCGACCCTCCGGCTGGACGGCACGCTGAACGCGCAGGCGACTCTCGGCGGCACCGTCCGCCGCCCGCAAGCCGACGCCACCGTGCGCGTCGCCAACCTGAAGGCGCAGCAGACCACCCAGGCCGGCGTGCCGGGCCTGAACGCCACCGTCAACGCGCGCTGGAGGGAGGCCCGCCTGTCGGTGGACGGCGACGTCGCCACCAGCAACAACGCCGGCCGGGTGACCCTGACCGCCGCCGCACCGCTGGCAATGAACCCGGACACGCTGGCCTTCTCGGTGCCGGAGCGCGGCCGGCTGGAGGCGGCGCTGCGCGGCGCCATCGACGCCTCCCTCGCCAACGACCTGCTGGCGGCCAGCGGCGACCGGGCGCGCGGCACCCTCCGGCTGGACGTCAGCGTCGACGGCACCGTGGCGGCGCCCAAGCTGGGTGGCACGGTGACGTTGGTCAACGGGCGCTACGAGAACCGGGCGAGCGGCGCCATCATCAGCAACATCGACGCCCGCATCGTCGGCGACGGCGACGTCTTCACCATCCAGGCCTTCCGCGGGCGGACCACCAACGGCGGTGAGATCAGCGCCCGCGGCGTGATCCGTCCTGCCGCCACCGACCCGCAGCAGCAACTCGACCTCGTCATCCAGGCCAGCCGGGCGCGTCTGGTGCAGAACGAACTGGCGGCGGTCACCATCGGCACCAACCTGACGCTGACCGGCAGCTTCCTGAACCCGCGGCTGGCCGGCCCTGTGCGGATCGAGCGGGCGGAAATCCAGATCCCCAACCAGACGCCGCCCAACGTGGTCGACCTGAAGGTCGTCGAAGTCGGGAAGGGTCGCAAGGCGCAGCCGGTCAGCCTGAAGAATGGCCAGGCGGGCAACGGGCAACCGGCGGCGCCGGAGCCGGCCTTTGCGATGATCCTCGATCTGACGATCAGCGCGCAGAACCAGATCTTCGTCCGGGGGCGCGGGCTGGAGGCCGAGTTCGCCGGACAGCTCGCCGTCACCGGCACCTCCAGCCAGCCGCTGGTCAGCGGGCGGCTGAACATGCTGAAGGGCGAGTTGGACCTTCTCGCCAAGACCTTCGTCTTCAAGCGCGGCATCATCGAGTTCGACGGTGGTCCGACCATCGACCCGCGGCTGGACTTCCTGGCCGAGGCCACCGCCAACGACGTGACCGCCCAGGTTCTGGTCACCGGCACCGCCGGGCAGCCGAAGCTGGAGTTGACCTCTCCGCAGGGGTTGCCGCAGGACGAGGTCCTGTCCGCCGTGCTGTTCGGGAAGTCGGTCGGCAGCCTGAATGCGGTGGAAGCGGTCCAGCTTGCCCAGTCCGCCGCGACGCTGGCCGGCTTCGGCGGCGGCGGACCCGGTCTGATCGGCAATCTGCGCCGCGGCCTCGGCATCGACCGGCTGGAATTCACCGGCGGGGCGGACGGCAAGGGCGGGGCGGTGGAGGCCGGGCGCTACGTCAGCGACCGTGTCTATGTCGGGGTTGAGCAAGGCATCGGCGCGAACCAGAGCCGCGCCACCGTGGAGGTCGACATCACCAAGAACATCAAGGCCCAGGCGGATGTCGGCGCCGACGCCGACACCCGCGTCGGCGTCAAGTGGGAGTGGAATTACTGACCGGTCCCAGCCTTGCTCCTGGCCGGACGCTGCTTTCGGGCGCTGGTCATCGACGGAAGAGCCCCCCATATCGAGCAAGGATGAAGGCCGGGCCGCCAAGGCTCCGGTCATCGACGAAGGGGGAGCGGTGCGCGCTGCCAGAAGGATTCCCTACGTCAACCAGGGCATCGTCATGGCCTGCACGCTGGTCTTCGTGCTGGGCCTGCCGCCGGAGTCCCTCGCCTTCGTCCCCGCCTACTTCTTCGGAACGGTGGAGACGGCGGGGCCGTTGCCGATCTGGGCGGTGTGGCGCGGGCTGTTCGGCCATGTCCTGATTCACAGCGACATCGTGCATCTGGTCAGCAACATGCTGGTGCTCTGGGCCTTCGGCGGCGCCGTCGAACTGGCGATGGGAAGCCTGCGCTACTTGCTGTTCTTCCTGCTGTGCGCGGTGGCGGGAGCCGTCGTGGAGGGGGCGTTGGCCGTCGATCCCATGGCGCCGCTGGTCGGAGCGAGCGGGGCGATCTGTGGTGTGATGGGGGCCTTTCTGCTGCTGCATCCGCAGGCGACGCTCGGCGTGACGCCGGGGCCGCGCGTTCCCGCCTCCATCGTGGTGGGCAGCTTCCTGGCGATCAACGTGGCGATGACGTTGATGCCGCCGGCTCCGGATTCCGGTCTGGGCGACGTGGCCTGGGCCGCCCATCTCGGCGGGTTCGGCGCGGGGGTGGCGCTGGTCGCTTTGTTCCGCCGTCCCGGCGTGGCGCTGTGGAGCGTCGCCCGTCTCAGCACTGCGGCGAAGGCCGCCGTCTATCTGACGCTGGTCGTGGTGCTGCTGCGCACGCTGTGACCGTCTCCGCCGTGATCGTTGCCTTTGCCGGGCCGGGGCGGAATACTGCGCCCTTCCATTGACGGAGGCATGTGACTATGGCGGAAACCGGGTTCGCGCCGGTGCTCGGCGTGATCGGCGGCAGCGGCGTCTACGACATCGACGGGCTGGAAAACCAGCGCTGGGTGAAGGTGGAAACGCCCTTCGGCGACCCGTCGGACGAGCTGCTGACGGGCGAGCTGAACGGGCAGAGGCTGGTCTTCCTCCCGCGCCATGGCCGCGGCCACCGCATCCCGCCGTCCGAACTGAACTTCCGCGCCAACATCTACGCGTTGAAGGCGTTGGGCGTGACCGAGATCCTGTCGGTCTCCGCCGTCGGCTCGCTGAAGGAACATCTGCCGCCGGGCACCTTCGTGGTGATCGACCAGTTCATCGACCGCACCTTCGCCCGCAACAAGAGCTTCTTCGGCACCGGTCTGGTGGCGCATGTGGCGCTGGGCCATCCGGTCTGCGGGCGGCTGGGTGACCTGATTGAGGAGGCGCTGGTGGAGCTGAAGGTGCCGCACCAGCGCCGCGGCACCTACATGGTCATGGAAGGCCCGCAATTCTCGACCAAGGCCGAATCCGAGCTGTACCGGAGCTGGGGCTGCGACGTGATCGGCATGACCAACATGCCGGAGGCCAAGCTCGCCCGCGAGGCGGAGATGTGCTACGCGACCGTCGCCATGGTCACCGACTTCGACTGCTGGCATCCGGAGCATGACCACGTCACCGTGGACGCCGTCATCAGGGTGGTGGTCGCCAACGCCGGCAAGGCGCGGTCGCTGGTCAAGACGCTCGCGCCGAAGCTCCAGGTGCGCGACGGGCTGTGCGCACAGGGCTGCCACACCGCGCTCGACCACGCGATCATGACCGCGCCGGACAAGCGCGACCCGGAGATGCTGAAGAATCTCGACATCATCCTCGCCCGCGCGCTGGGCTGAGGACGCCAATGGAAAAAGCCGCGGGACCCGGCGTGCGTCCGGGTCCCGCGGCTTTTTCTTTTGGTCGGGCGGAAAGCCTCAGTGGCGGGTGCGCGCCGGGGTGACGTAGACGCCGTCCCAATCGACGCCGAACAGCGCGTCGTCGCCGGCCTCTTCCACCAGCTCGTCATAGTCGCTGATGTCGATCAGGCCGAAGATGGAAGCGGTGCCCGAGGCGTCCAGGTCGCAGGTGATGACGCGGCCGGCGAACTCGACAGAGGTGAAGAACACCTCCGGCAATTCCATGCTGTCGAGATCGGCTGACACCGCGCATTCGATCTCGTGGACGAGGCGGGACGAGAGGGAGCCCCGCAATTTTGCCGCCTGGGAGGCCCAGACGATCTTCTTGACCCGCGCGGCCGGGCGGTTGTCGGGCTCGCCGATGCCCTCGTCGGGCTGAGCGGCCATGGCGATCATCCGGGAAACCAGGTTCGACGGGCTGGGCGCACGCATAGAGACCTCCGTGAAGAACGAGCGCAGATTCACCCGGCTTCGGTTAACGGGGCCTTAAATCCCTGAGTCACGGATGGCTTACCTCTTATGCGTAATGGTCTATGACGATTCACGCCGCCGTCGCCGCGTAAGCCGACGCCAGCCGCGCCGCGGTGACGGCGTTGTGTCGGATCAGCGCCATGTTCGCGGTCAGGCTGCGCCCGCCGGTGATCCGCTCCAGAGCCGCAAGGAGATAGGGCGTGACGGATTTTCCCGTGATTCCATGATGTTCCGCATCCCTTAGCGCCTGTGCGATGGCCTGCTCCATAGCGGCGCCGTCCAGCGCATCGGCCTTCGGGATGGGGTTGGCGACGACCACGCCACCCTCCAGCCCAAGCTCCCATTTGGCTTTCAGGATGGCGGCGACTTCGTGCACGTTGTCACAGCGATGAGAGACGGGCAGACCAGAGTTGCGGCTGTAGAAGGCCGGAAACTCGTCCGTGCCCAGCCCCAGGACGGGGACCCCGCGGGTCTCCAGCACCTCCAGCGTCTTCGGCAGGTCGAGAATCGACTTGGCACCCGCGCAGACGACGCAGACGCTGGTGCGGGCCAGCTCGTCGAGATCCGCCGACACGTCGAAACTGGTTTCGGCGCCGCGGTGCACCCCGCCCAAGCCCCCGGTGGCAAAAACGGCGATCCCCGCCAATCGCGCGGCGATCATGGTGGCGGCCACGGTGGTGGCGCCCAGCGCTCCGGTCGCCAGAGCGACGGGCAGGTCGCGGCGGCTCAGCTTCATGACGCTGGTGCCGCCCCTGGCGAGCCGTTCGAGCGCGTCGCCGTCCAGTCCGACACGGATGCGCCCATCGAGCACGGCGATGGTCGCGGGAATTGCCCCCTCGGCCCGCACCGCGTCCTCCAGCGCCATCGCCGTTTCCAGATTCTTCGGGTAGGGCATGCCGTGGGAAATGACGGTGGATTCCAGCGCCACCACGGGCCGGCCCTCGGCCAGGGCGGCGGCGACCTCGGGCGTTGGGGACAGGCGGTCGTGCATGGTCGGAGTCTCCCTCGTTCTCCCGCATCCTGCGCCGTGGTTCGAGCCGGTGCAACCGGAGGAATCGGAATTTTGTCCTTTCGCGAGGACGGCCTATATTGCAGGACATGCCTGCACAAAGCCCCGCCCGTCCCCCCGCCGAACGTTGGATGAAGGTCTGCCCTGAAGGCCTCTATGTCGAGCCCGGCGGCTTCTACGTGGACCCGCTGCGCCCGGTGGAGCGGGCGGTCGTCACCCACGGCCATTCCGACCACGCCCGGCCCGGCCACGCCCATGTGCTCGCCACCGCCGGGACGCTCGCCATCATGCGGCAACGGCTGGGCGAGGGGGCGGGGGCCGCGACGCAGACGCTCGACTACGGCGAGGCGATCCGCATCGGCGACGTGACGGTGCGGTTGGTCCCCGCCGGCCATGTGCTGGGCAGCGCGCAGGTGGTGCTGGAGCATGAGGGCACGCGGGTGGTGGTGTCCGGCGACTACAAGCGGCGCTTCGACCGAACCTGCGCCCCGTTCGAGCCGGTGCCCTGCGACGTCTTCATCACCGAGGCGACTTTCGGCCTGCCGGTCTTCCGCCACCCGCCGGACCTGGGGGAGATCGACAAGCTTCTGCACTCGCTGTCGATTTTTCCGGAGCGCAGCCATGTCGTCGGGGCCTACGCGCTGGGCAAATGCCAGCGGGTGATCTCCCTGCTGCGCGCCGCCGGTTACGACCGGCCGATCTATCTGCACGGCGCGCTGGAGCCGATCTGCAAACTCTACGAGGGCTTCGGCGTGCCTCTGGGCGAGCTTCGCCCGGCCACCGTCGCGGCGAAGGAGGAGCTGAAGGGCGCCCTGGTGCTGGCCCCGCCCGGCGCGGTGGCCGACCGTTGGGCGCGGCGGCTGACCGATCCGGTGGTGGCGATGGCCTCCGGCTGGATGCGGGTGCGGCAGCGGGCGCGCCAGCGCGGCGTCGAACTGCCGCTGGTCATCTCCGACCACGCCGATTGGGACGAACTGACCCAGACGCTCGACGAGGTCGCGGCGCCCGAGGTCTGGGTGACCCATGGCCGGGAGGAGGCGCTGGTCCACCACGCCACCCAGCGCGGCATCCGCGCCCGCGCGCTGGCCCTGGTCGGCTTCGAGGAGGAAGAAGGGGCGTGAAGAACTTTTCCTCGCTGATCGACGGGCTGGTGTTCATGCCGGCGCGCAACGGGAAGATCCGCCTGCTGGCCGACTTCTTCGCCACCACGCCGGACCCTGACCGCGGCTGGGCTCTGGCGGCCCTGACGGAATCGCTGGTCTTCCACGAGGCCAAGCCGGCGGCCATCCGGCAACTGGTCGCCGCCCGTGTCGATCCGGAGCTGTTCGCCCTGTCCTACGACTATGTGGGTGACCTCGCCGAGACCGTGGCCCTGATCTGGCCGGAGCGCCCGGAGCGGGCGAACAGCCTCCCGCCCTCCCTGACCGAGGTCGTGGAGACGCTGCGCGCGGCCAAGCGCGGGCAGGTGATGGGGCTGGTGGAGGGGTGGCTCGACACGCTCGATTCCTCGGGCCGCTTCGCTCTGCTGAAGCTCATCACCGGCAGCCTGCGGGTGGGTGTGTCGGCGCGGCTGGCCAAGACGGCGCTGGCGGAGTGGGGAAAGGTCGATCTCGGCGACCTCGAGGAGTGCTGGCATGGGCTGACCCCGCCCTATGCGGACCTGTTCGCCTGGCTGGAAGGGAAGTCCGACCGGCCGGCGGCGGGGAAGGGCGCCGGCTTCCGCCCGCTGATGCTCTCCCACCCGTTGGAAGAGGAGGACATGGCCGGGCTCGATCCGGCCGATTACGCCGCGGAATGGAAATGGGACGGCATCCGCGTGCAGTTGGCGGCCCGCGGCGGCGAGCGGCGCATCTACAGCCGCACCGGCGATGACGTGTCCGGCGCTTTTCCGGACATCGCGGATCACATGACCTTCGACGCTGTGCTGGACGGCGAACTGCTGGTCGCCCGCGACGAGGGCGAGATCGCGCCCTTCAACGACCTTCAGCAGCGGCTGAACCGCAAGACGGTCACCGCGGCCATGCTGAAGGAATTTCCCGCCTGGGTGCGGCTCTACGACATCCTGTTCGACGGCGAGGAGGATCTGCGGAGTCTGCCCTTCACCGAGCGGCGCGCCCGGCTGGAACGCTGGCACGATGCGGTGCGGCCCCGGCGGATGGACCTGTCGCCCCTGGTGCCGTTCGAGGGCTGGGAGGCGCTGAAGGGGCTGCGCGAGGGCAGCCGGGAGAACAGCATCGAAGGGCTGATGCTGAAGCGCAAGGACAGCGTCTACGTCGCCGGGCGTCCCAAGGGGCCCTGGTTCAAGTGGAAGCGCGGGGCGCTGACGCTCGACACCGTGCTGATGTACGCCCAGCGCGGGCACGGCAAGCGGTCCAGCTATTACTCGGACTTCACCTTCGGCGTCTGGCGCGGCGAGGAGCTGGTGCCGGTCGGCAAGGCCTATTTCGGCTTCACCGACGCGGAGCTGGTGGAGCTCGACCGCTGGGTGCGCAACCGCACCACCCGCCGCTACGGCCCGGTGCGCGAGGTCGAGCCGGGGTTGGTGCTGGAGGTCGCCTTCGACAGCGTGCACCCGTCGAACCGCCACAAGAGCGGTCTGGCGATGCGCTTCCCGCGCGTCCACCGAATCCGCTGGGACAAGCCCGCGGCGGACGCCGACCGGCTGGAAACGCTCCAGGCGATGGTCGTCGGCTAGAGTGAGCCGCTTCTTCCATTTTGAACCGGGTCGGCGTTGACGCCGGCGGGACGGCGTCTAGTCTTCTGCAACCGTTCGCTGCGGTCGAGCGGGGTGGAAGACATCAAGCCGGAGACCTCACCATGCCGTTCACCGCCGCTCCCGAATTCAAGAAGCACAAGGCGAAGTGCGAGGCCGAGGCGAAGAAGATCCCCAACTCGGGCGACGCCTTGGCGGTGGTCAAGAAGTCCGGCGACGTGGAAAAGGCCGCCGCAGCCTGGGACAAGGCCTACAAGGCCGGTGACGCCAAGGCGCTGCGCGAGGCGCTGGCCGATCTGCTCCAGGCGACCAAGATCTTCCGGGCGAAGCTCAGCGCGGTCATCGTGAAGGCTCAGAAGGCGAAGAACGAGGGCGCCGTCGAGGTGGCGGCCGACATGCTGGGCGGCACCATGAACGTCGAGCAGATGGCCCAGTTGGAAAGCCAGTCCGCCCTGAAGAAGCTGGAGAAGACGGGCAGCGGCAAGGAGATGCCCGCCACCACCTTCTTCGCCGACTGGACCGCCGCCAAGAAGATGTTCGAGGCGCTGACCGGCAAGAAGAAGCCCGTCGAGGGCTTCCTGCTCGCCTTCCGGGCGTCGAGCGGCCTGGAGAAGGCGACGAAGGCGCTCGACGCCGCCACGCGGGCCAACGACGTCGACGCTCTGCAGAAGGCCATCAAGGGATTCGAGAAGACGGGCAGCGAATATTTCGCGACCGTGAAGAAGAAGGCCAAGGTCTCCGTCGCCGCCGACGACACCGACATTCCGGACGAGTCGGACGAGGCATTCAACTACGATCAGGCGCTGGCGATCCTGCTGAAGAACCTGAACGTCATCCGCAAGGAGGCCGGCGACATCCTGACCGAAGCGAGGAAGTAGACATGAATCTCCTCCCTATCGGCTCAGCCGCATGTCGATGTGGTCGATGCCGACATCGTCGTAAATCTCGCTGACGCGCCGGAAGCCGAAGCTGCCGTAAAAGCTCTCCAAGTAAAGCTGCGCGCTGATCTGCACATCGTGCTCCGGCCATTCCCGGGCCAGCCGCTCCAGGCATTCGGCGACCAGCCGGCGACCCAGCGCCTTGCCGCGCCACGCCGGAGCGACCGCCAGTCGCCCGAAGGAGGTGGCGCCGGTCTCCGCATCGGGGCCGAAAATGCGGGCGTAGCCGACCGGTGTCGCCGCGTCGCCGTCGTAAAGCGCCAGATGCTGCGCCACCGGGTCGAGGCCGTCGAGGTCGGGGAAGGGCGAGGCCTGCTCCACCACCAGAACGCCCTGGCGGAGGTGCAGCATGTCGTGGAAGGCGCCGGCGGACAGGTCGGCGAAGCGGTACCAGCGGGAGTGCATGTCAGCCCCTAGAAGGCGATGTCGGTGGGAGCCAGATGCTCCACCGTGAAGCCGAAACGGCTGTGAAGGGCTTCGCCGACGCGAAGCCGGTGGCAGAGATGCGGCGAGGCCTCGAAGCAGAGCAGGCAGGCCGGCTTTTCCCGCGCCAGGGCTGCGGCGCGGCTGAGGTCGTGCTCCGCTTCCGGAGTCTGCATCTTCTCTTCGACGATCGACCAGAAGTGATCCAGGTCGCCCTGGTGGGCGGCGACGCGCCCCTCCTTGGGCGTGCCCAGCCCCTTCAGATGGACGTAGGCGATTCCGGCCTCCTCCAGCCCGGCGGACAGCGGCCTCTTGGAGAAGCCGGCGCGGCGGGACAGCGGCAACTCGCGCACGTCCAGCAGGACTCCGACGCCCCGCGCCTTCAATGCGCGCAGAACGGAGTCGAAGGAAGCGCCTTCATAACCTATGGTGTAGAGCGGAGGCAGGCTGCTCATGACGGGGAGGGGAGGGCGTTGCGGATCATGTATTCGCCGATGTCCTTCGGCTTCACCTTGATGTCGGTCAGCGGCTCGTCGGCGGACATGGCCTTGGCGACCAGAAGGCTGTTCTGCACGTTGGTCAGGGTGACGCGGAAGACGCCGGAGGCGCCCTTCAGCTTCGGGTAATAGGTCGGATCGATGACCTTTTCCTTGCGCATCAAGCGCTCGATCACCGGCTCCTCCTCCAGGTCCGGCACCTCCTGGCTGTGGATCAGGCGCCAGTCGCCTTCGCCCGCCCAACCGGCGTCGATCGCGGCCTTGGCGGCGTCCTTGTCGGCGGCCACGCCCAGCTTGAAGATGTGCTTTCCCTGTCCGACGTCGGACGCCCATTTCGTCAGCGCGGCGCTGCGCGCCACATAAACCACGGCCATTTTCGCATGTCCTCACCGGTCACGCGGCCATGCTGCCGCGAAGCGGCCGATGAGGCAACCGTCGGAAGGAGGGGGCTGGTATCAGGGGAAGGAGGATTGCCGTGACAGCGGGGTGATGAGAATGCGGCTGACCACATCCTTGCCGAACAGCTTGACGCTCTCCTCGTCGATCTTGCGGCGCAGGGCGGGCATGTTGGCGATGTTGCCGCGGACGATCCACCCCTCTTCGATGCCCAGGTAGACCGCACGCAGGGCCGCATCGTGCAGCCTCGGGATGGCAACCTGGACTTCACCCAACCGGGTGGCGTTCGCCACCTCCAGCATCACCTCGATCTGGGTGTAGCGCTCCACCTGCCCGCGGGTGACGATGGGGACCATCACCGGCTTGATGCGGACGGAGGGCGGCAGGGCCGCTGGCCCCTCCGCCGCCTGGACGACCGTGACCGAACCGGCGACGGTGGCGGCGATCAGGAGGGAACCGAGGATGGATGCGACCCTGCGCATTGGCGGGCACCGGAAAAATCGATTGGATGGCCCCGATAGTAGGGGTTCACCCCTCCGTCTTCAATGGCGCCCGCTGTAACAAGAGACTCGGCCTATGACGCGGCGTGCCGTTCTCAGGCCGCCTTTTGCCCGCTGGCTTGGATCGCCTTCTTGTTCACGTCGTTGATCGCCAGCATGTTCAGCTTCTTGTCGGTTTCCTTCTCTTCGTTGAGGGTCTGCTCCAGCAACTCCGCCACCCTGGTGAGGCCGCAGGCGGTGGCGTAGGCGTGGACGGTGCCGTAGCTGGCGATCTCGTAATGCTCCACCTTCTGGGCGGCGGCGATCAGGGCCGCGTCCTGGACTTCCGGGGCAAGACCCATTTCCATGATCTCGCGGGCCTCGCTGATCAGCCCCTCCATCGCGTCGCAGTGCTTGCCGCGGGTGCGGGTGTCCAACTCATCGAACACCTGCTCCAGCCGTTCGATCTGGCCACGGGTTTCTTCCAGATGGGATTCGAAGGCTGCGCGGAGCTGTTCGGAATGCGCCGCCTTGGCCAGTTTCGGCAGGGCCTTGGTGAGCTGCTTTTCGGCGTGGTAGATGTCGCGGAGTTCTTCGATCAGCAGATCCTGCATGGTCTTGGCAGCCATGGTGCCGGTACTCCCTTGCTGAGTGCGTCGTCCGCCAACAACAGGACGTGGCAGACGGGGTTCCGGGACGGTTGCGCTGTGCTAAGGTGGTAACGGGACCGGCGAAGGCCGGCGATGGAGAAGAAGCGATGGTGGGCAATCGGGCGCCTGGAAAAGGCCAGACCGCTGGAAATGGCACAGGAGGCGGTCTTGGCGAGGTGCTGTTCGAGTTCCAGCGGGTCGGCAGCTATTTGAAGGTGATGGCCATCGACCCCGTCACCGCGACGGAGGTATCGGTCGTCGGCCCGGCCACCGGCAGCCTGGAACTGCTGAAACGGACCGCGATCAGCAAGCTCCAGTTCGTTCTGAAGCGCGACGCGGCCAAACGCTGAGCCTTCCCCGAATACAGACGCCAAGAAGCGCGCCCTCCCGGCGGGGCGGGGGGCGCGGCTAGTCTTGGCTTCTGCTGATGGTGAGCACTGACATCCCGGAGCCGGACCTGCGGAACCGGTCCGGGGGTGAACTGCTCAAACCCGACTCTAGACCTATGCCGCGCCGTGAGCACTGGTGCATCGGATGTAACGCCGGTAGAAAGCGTTCCACGAACGAACGGACCATCGTGCTTCCTGGTTTCCGGGCGCGGCGGTCCTGACCGAATGCGGAGGGAGACGATCGCAATGCGTTGCGTGACGGTCTTGCGGAGAATGCCCGCGCTGTCGAGAGAGATCCTGAGGCCGGCAGCCACGCTGCTGGCGCTGGCCGTGGTGCTGCAAAGCCCGGCTGTGCGGGCGGAAACCACCATCATCTGCACCAAGCCCGGCGTTCCGCTCTGCATGAGCGACACCACCACCTTCGTCAGCGCGGACAAGATGGCCAGTTGCCAGTTCGAGGTGAAGGAGTACGTGGACAAGACCATGGACTATCTGCGCTGCCTGAACGAGGAAAACGCCAGCACAGGCCAGGAATTGACCCGCAATGTCGAACGATTCAACTGCCGTCTGTCTGGCCGCAACTGTGGGTGATAAGCGGCGCGGGCGGGTTCGGCAAAGCCCGTTCGCGCGGCGGTCGGAACGACCCGGGACCACGACGACATAAGGGCGAAACGACACAGGGCCGGCTTCCCTTGCGGGAGGCCGGCCCTGTTCGTTCAGGACGGTGCTGGCGTTCAGCCGGCCTTGCGGCGGGTCTGGCGGCCGGAACTGCGGCCGAGGCCGATCCGCTTCGCGAACTCGGAGCGCTGCGCCGCGTAGTTCGGCGCGACCATCGGATAATCGGGTGGCAGGCTCCAGCGCGCCCGGTATTCGTCCGGCGACATGTTGTAGGTGGAGCGCAGATGGCGCTTCAGCATCTTCAGCTTTTTGCCGTCTTCCAGGCACACGATGTATTCGGGCGTCACCGACTTGCGGATCGGCACGGCGGGCTTCAGGGGCTCCGAAGGAATCTCTCTGGGCTGCGTGTTCAGCCCGGTCAGCGACGAGTAGACCGTGTTGATCACCTCGGGAATCTGCTGCGCCGGCAGAACGTTCTTGCTGACATATGCGGAGACGATGTCCGCGGTCATCCGCAGAAGCTCGTTATCGGGCACATCGGCGCGAAGCTGGTCACTCATTGCCATTAGTCCTGATTTTTCATTTTGTCCCTAGCAACCAAGTTGCACAGCGTGATTTGGGTGTCAATATAATTTCGAGAGGAGCGAATTAAGTTATTTGCGATCTGCATGAAGTTACAAGGCGCGGCAAATCAGATGTCCCAGGAAAGGGCCGGCCTGCGGCTGCACTGCCCCGCGTTTAGGCATTGTCTAGTGAGGGGAAGCTAGGCAAGACCATGGGAATCGGGCACCGCAACTGACCGATTCGTGGTGTGAGACCGAATCGGTCGTCCTGCTTACTGGCCGTTAACGTCAACGGGTGCGGGAAATAGAGAAACATTTGTTCTCGGCATGCATTGCAGGCCATGCTCCCCGAACCGCGCCCGTGCCCGGCATTCCCTCCTTTGCGGTTCTGTGTCCGGTGCAAAGCCCCCGTGCGTTGTGTCCTTCTGGCGGTTCGGGGCGATATCTGGTAGCTTGCGCGCCGTGCCGCCGTCTCCGCCGGGTGTTCCCACCGGGCCGGCGCCATTCGTATTCGTGCACGGAGTTTTTCTTTCATGACCACCATCGCGATCGCGTCCGATCACGCGGGGTACGAGATGAAGGCCCAGATCGCCTCCTGGCTGGCCGGCGCCGGCTACGAGGTGCTGGACCTCGGCTGCAACGGTCCGGAGTCGGTGGACTATCCGGATTTCGCCACGGCGCTGGCGGGTGCCATCAACGACAAGCGGGCGGCGCGCGGTGTTTTGATCTGCGGCAGCGGCATCGGTATCAGCATCGCGGCGAACCGGCATCCGGGCATCCGTGCTGCCCTGGTGCACGACGTGACGACCGCCCGTCTCGCGCGCCAGCACAACGACGCGAACGTGGTGGCGCTGGGCGCCCGCATCATCGGCGCTGAGATCGCCAAGGATTGCGTGGACGCCTTCCTGAAGACCGATTTCGAAGGCGGTGAACGGCACAGCCGGCGAATCGCCAAAATGGGATGAGACGGCCCTTCACCCGGCCCGTGACTGCTTTCTGAACCAAGGACCTGCCCTGCCATGACCGTGACCAACGCCGACCCCCGCGCCGAGATCGGCCGCTTCTTCGCCGCCTCGCTCGCCGAGACCGATCCCGAACTGGCCCGCGCGGTGCGCGACGAGCTGGTCCGCCAGCAGGAGCAGATCGAGCTGATCGCGTCCGAGAACATCGTCTCCCAGGCGGTGCTGGAGGCCCAGGGTTCGGTCATGACCAACAAGTACGCCGAGGGCTATCCGGGTAAGCGTTACTACGGCGGTTGCGAGTATGTGGACGTGGCCGAGACGCTGGCGATCGAGCGCGCCTGCAAGCTGTTCGGCTGCAATTTCGCCAACGTCCAGCCGAACTCCGGTTCGCAGGCCAACCAGGCGGTCAATCTCGCCCTGCTCCAGCCGGGCGACACCATCCTCGGCATGTCGCTGGCGGCCGGCGGCCACCTGACCCATGGCGCCGCCCCGAACCTGTCGGGCAAGTGGTTCAAGGCCGTGCAGTACGGCGTGCGTCGCGACGACCACCTGATCGACTTCGACGAGGTCGAGCGTCTGGCCCGCGAGCACAAGCCGAAGCTGATCATCGCCGGCGGTTCCGCCTATCCGCGCGTCATCGACTACCAGCGCTTCCGCGCCATCGCGGACGAGGTCGGCGCGTACTTCATGGTGGACATCGCCCACTATGCCGGCCTGATCGCCGGCGGCGTCTACCCGAACCCGTTCCCCTACGCCGACGTGGTCACCACCACCACCCACAAGACGCTGCGCGGCCCGCGCGGCGGCATGGTGCTGACCAACAGCGAGGAAATCGCCAAGAAGATCAACTCGGCGGTCTTCCCCGGCCTGCAGGGCGGCCCGCTGATGCACGTCATCGCCGCCAAGGCGGTGGCCTTCGCCGAAGCGCTGCGTCCGGAGTTCAAGACCTACGCCAAGAGCGTCCTGGACAACGCCCGCGCCCTGTCGAAGGTGCTGATCGAGGGCGGCCTGGACATCGTGTCCGGCGGCACCGACAGCCACATCGTGCTGGTCGACCTGCGTCCGAAGAACCTGACCGGCAAGGCCGCCGAGGCGAGCCTGGAGCACGCCGGCATGACCTGCAACAAGAACGGGGTGCCGTTCGACCCGCAGAAGCCGATGGTCACCTCCGGCGTCCGTCTGGGCAGCCCTGCGGCGACCACCCGCGGCTTCGGCGTGGCCGAGTTCGAGCAGGTCGGCCGCCTGATCGTTGAGACGCTGGACGGTCTGGCCGCCAGCAACTCCGGCGACAATGCGGCGGTCGAGGCTAAGGTGCGGGAAGAGGTGCGCGAGCTGTGCCGCCGCTTCCCCATCTACCCGACCCTGTAATCATCAAGACCGACTAAAGGGGAAAGGCCGGACATGCGCTGCCCGTTCTGCGGACACGAGGACACCCAGGTCAAGGACTCGCGACCGACCGAGGACAACTCGGCGATCCGCAGACGGCGGTTCTGCCCCAGTTGCAGCGCGCGCTTCACCACCTTCGAGCGCGTTCAGCTCCGTGAGCTGACGGTGGTGAAGAGCACCGGCCAGCGGGAGCCTTTCGACCGCGAAAAGCTCCTGCGCTCCATGCGCATCGCCCTGCGCAAGCGCCCGATCGACGCCGACCGCATCGACCGGGTGGTGAACAGCTTGGTGCGCCAGCTCGAATCCTCCGGCGAGAGCGAGATCCCGTCGAAGCAGATCGGCGAGATGATCATGGTGGCGCTCCAGACTCTCGATCAGGTCGCCTACATCCGCTACGCCTCGGTCTACAAGGACTTCCGCGAGGCGTCGGACTTCAACGAGTTCGTCGAGCAACTCGCCCCCGAAGCCCAGAACGGCTGAGGGGGCGGGTGGCGCCCATGGCGAAGCAAGCCATCCATCCCGACGACCTCCGCCACATGCGGGCCGCTCTGGCCCTGGCGGCGCGCGGGCTCGGCAACACATGGCCGAACCCGGCGGTGGGCTGCGTCATCGTGCGCGACGGTGTGGTGGTCGGGCGCGGTTGGACCCAGCCGGGCGGACGGCCCCACGCCGAGACGGAAGCCTTGGCCCGTGCCGGTGGTGCTGCGCACGGCGCGACCGCCTATGTGACCCTGGAGCCCTGCAATCATTACGGGAAAACGCCACCCTGCGCTCTGGCGCTGGTGGAGGCCGGAGTGGCGCGGGTGGTGGTGGCTTGTGGCGATCCCGACCCGCGGGTGGCTGGGGGCGGTCTGGAGCGGTTGCGCGCCGCCGGGGTCGCGGTGGAAACCGGCGTCTGCGAGGACGAGGCCTGGACGCTCAACGAGGGCTTCTTCCGACGCATCCAGGACAACCGTCCACTCTATACAGTGAAGGCGGCCACGACGCTGGATGGGCGCATCGCCACCCATACCGGCCAGTCGCAATGGATCACCGGGCCGACGGCGCGAGCCTGGGGACACCGTCTGCGCGCCAGCCACGACGCGATCATGGTCGGCATCCGCACCGCCCTGGCCGACGATCCGGAACTCACCTGCCGCCTGCCGGGGCTGGCTCATCGTTCGCCCGTGCGCATCGTCGTCGACAGCCGGCTGCGCCTGCCGCTGACCGGGAAACTGGCCTCGGGCGCGCGGTCCGTGCCGACCTGGGTCGTCACACGGGAGGACGCCGACCCCAGCCGTCTGGCCGTCTTCCAGAACTGCGGACTGGAGGTGATCCGCGTGCCCGCCGATTCCGCCGGTCTGCCGGATCTGGTCGAGGCGAGCGCCGCCCTGGCCCGCCGCGGCCTGACCCGCGTGCTGGTGGAGGGCGGGGCCACGCTGGCGGCCTCGCTGCTGCGCGCCAATCTGGTGGACCGGCTGGAGTGGTTCCGCGCCGCCTCGATCATGGGTGGCGATGGGCTGCCGGCGGTCCATGCCTTCGGGGTGGATGGGTTGGGGCGTATGGCCCTGTTCCGCCGGACCGACCTGCGGCAGGCCGGGGACGACCTCGTGGAGAGCTACGTCCGCCGCGGTTGAACGGTGCGTGACTGCACGGCGTTCGGCACCGTGCTGGGCGCAACAGTCCGTTGCGTGCCGCGCCGTGCGGATGAATCTTTCACACGATTGAAAACCTGCTAAATTGCCGGCCCATGTTCACCGGAATCATCACCGATGTTGGGCGCGTTCGGGCCGTGGAACGGCAGGGCGACACCCGGTTCACCGTCGAGACCGCCTTCGCTATGGAGACGGTTCCCATCGGCGCGTCCATCGCCAACAACGGCGTCTGCCTGACGGTCGTCGAAAAGGGGCCGGGCTGGTTCGCCGTCCAGGCCTCCGCCGAGACTTTGTCGAAGACGACGCTGGGCGGCTGGGCCGAAGGCACCCGCATCAACCTTGAGCGCGCGCTCAAGGTCGGTGACGAGTTGGGCGGGCACATCGTGTCCGGCCATGTCGACGGCGTCGCCTCCGTGGTGGAGGTCCGCGCCGACGGCGAGTCGAAGCGCTTCACCTTCGAGGCGCCGGCCTCCCTGGCGAAATACATCGCCTCCAAGGGGTCGGTGGCGCTGGACGGCGTGTCGCTGACGGTGAACGAGGTCGATGGCGCGCGCTTCGGCGTGAACATCATCCCGCACACCCAGGATGCGACCACCTTCGGCGCGCTGAAGGCCGGGGACCGGGTGAACCTGGAAATCGATATGCTCGCGCGGTATGTGGCGCGTCTGGCAGGGCAGGAATGACGTCCGAGTTTCACGAGTATCTGTCGCGCCCCGAGGAGATCATCGAGGAGGCGCGCCAGGGCAAGATGTTCATCCTCGTCGATGACGAGGACCGCGAGAACGAAGGCGATCTGGTCATCCCGGCCCAGTGCGCGACTCCCGAGGCCGTGAACTTCATGGCCAAGTACGGGCGCGGCCTGATCTGCCTCGCCATGGACCAGAACCACATCGAGCGGCTGCGCCTGCCGCTGATGGCGCAGCAGAACGGCACCCGCCACCAGACCGCCTTCACCGTCTCCATAGAGGCGCGCGAGGGCGTAACCACCGGCATCTCCGCCGCCGACCGCGCCCGCACCATCCAGGTCGCCATCGACCCGACCGCCGGGCCGGACGCCATCGTGACGCCGGGCCACGTTTTCCCGCTGCTCGCCCGTGACGGCGGCGTGCTGGTCCGCGCCGGCCACACGGAAGCCTCGGTGGACATCGCCCGCATGGCCGGCATGACCGCGGCGGGCGTGATCTGCGAGATCATGAACGACGACGGCACCATGGCCCGCCTGCCGGATCTGGTGAAGTTCGCGCAGTTCCACGGGCTGAAGGTGGGCACCATCGCCGACCTGATCGCCTACCGCCGCCGCACCGAGACGATCGTCGAGCAGAAGCTGGCGGCGACGCTGGACAGCCGCTTCGGCGGGCGCTTCCAGATGTACGTCTACGTCAACAAGGTGGCCTACGCGGAGCACATCGCGCTGGTGCGCGGCGACATCTCCGGCGACGAGCCGGTGCTGGTGCGCATGCACGCCCTGTCGGTGCTGGACGACGTGCTGGGCGACAGGAGCGCCGCCCGCGACGGTGAGCTTCAGGCCTCCATGGAAATGATCGCGCGCGAGGGCCGCGGCGTGATCGTCCTGCTGCGCGAGCCGATGGCGAACAGCCTCACGGAATCGGTCAAAGCGCGGCTGGAAGGTCACGAGAACCCGACCCCCGCTCTGCGGGATTATGGCGTGGGCGCGCAGATCCTGCTGGACCTGGGCGTGCGCGACATGGTTCTGCTGTCGAACCGCAAGAAGTCCATCATCGGGCTGGAGGGGTACGGCCTGACCGTGCTCGGCCACCGCCCGATTCCCCTGCATGACCAGTAACCGTCAGCCGAGCGACCCGAGATGACCGAAAAGCCCCATCTGATGATCGTGGAAGCCCGCTTCTACGAGGACATCGCCGACGAACTGGTGAAAGGCGCCATTGCCGAGATCGAGAAGGAAGGCGCCACCTACCAGCGCGTCTCGGTCCCGGGGTGCCTGGAGATTCCGGCGGCGATCCTGTACGCCCTGCGCTCCATGGACTTCTTCACGGCGCGCAAGCGCTTCGACGGCTATGTCGGGCTGGGCTGCGTGATCCGCGGCGAGACCACCCATTACGACATCGTCTGCAACGAGAGCGCCCGCGGTCTCCAGGACCTCGCGCTGCGCTACGCGCTGGCCATCGGCAACGGCGTGTTGACGGTGGAGAACCGCGAGCAGGCCTGGGCGCGGGCCTCCGTCACGGCCAAGAACAAGGGCGGTTTCGCGGCGCGCGCCTGCCTTGACATGATCGAACTCAAGCGCCAATTCCGCCTCTATCCGCGGTGACCCCGCGGTGCAATTCCTGACAGACTGAGCATCATGAGCAACGACGACGCGGCTGGCCGCGCGAAACAGAAGCGCGGCTCCCGGAACCGGACGGGTGGCGGATCGGCCAAGGCCCGGCGCAAGGCCGCGCGCCTTGCCGCCGTTCAGGCCCTGTACCAGATCGACCTGAACCAGATCGAACCGACCGGCATCGCCGTGGAATCCGTGATCGGCGAGTTCGTCAATCACCGGCTGGGTGAGGAGATCGATGGGGCGAAGTTCGTCGCCGCCGACCCGCAGCTGTTCGCCGACATCGTCCGCGGTGCCGCGCACCGCCGGGCGGAGGTCGACGGCATGCTGGCCTCGGCGCTCGAGCCCCGCTACGCGCTGGACCGCCTGGAACTGCTGATGCGCGCCATCCTGCGGGCCGGCGCCTATGAGCTGTTCGTCCACAACGACACGCACCCGCGCATCCTCATCAGCGAGTATGTGGATGTGGCGCACGCCTTCTTCGCGGCGCGGGAGCCGGGCATGGTGAACGGCGTGCTCGACCATGTGGCCCGCGCGCTGCGGCCGGACGAACTGGCCCAGCCGGACCCCAGCCGTGACCAACCCAAAGACCGCTAGGGCAAAGACCGGTAAGCCGCTCGGCGAGTTCGGGCGGATCGACCGTTATTTCAGGCCGTTGGCGTCCGGTTTTCCGGGCGCCCGCGGGCTTGCCGACGACGCCGCCGTGTTCGGCGTTCCACCGGACCAGGAACTGGTCGTCACCACGGACGCCATGGTGGCGGGCGTCCACTTCTTTCCCGAGGACGCGCCCGGCGACATCGCCGCGAAGCTGCTGCGCACCAACCTGTCGGACCTCGCCGCCATGGGGGCGGCCCCCTACGCCTACACGCTGGTCACCGCCCTGCCGAAGACGGTGGGTGAGGACTGGCTGGCCGGTTTCGCCGCTGGTCTGGGCGAGGATCAGGCCCGTTTCGGAATCGCCCTGGCCGGCGGCGACTCGGTTTCGACCTCCGGCCCCATCACCCTGTCGGTGACGGCCTTCGGTCTGGTGCCGAAGGGCGGAGCGGTGCCGCGCTGGGGCGGGCGGCCCGGCGACCGCGTGTACGTCACGGGCACCATCGGCGACGCGGCGCTCGGCCTGCGGATCGCCTACGGAACGCTGGAGGTGGCCGACGACTCGGCGCGCGCCGTGCTGCTGCGGCGGCTGCGGAGGCCCGATCCGCGGACTACACTGGGGCCGCGTCTGGTCGGGCTGGCGACCGGCTGCCTGGACGTGTCGGACGGTTTGGTCGCGGACCTTGGCCATCTGTGCGAGGAGTCGGGCTGCGCCGCGATTCTGGAGTCGGGGCAAGTGCCTCTCTCAGCCGCCGCAAGGTTGGTGATCGGGGACGATCCGGTGCGCTTCGCCGTGGCTCTGACCGGTGGCGACGATTACGAGTTGCTTTTCACCGCGGCGGAGGACGCCGCGCCGGCTCTCGCCGCCCTGTCGGCGGAGACGGGGGTGCCGGTGACCGCCATCGGCCGTCTCGTGGACGGGCTGGCGGGAGACGTCACGGCGACCGATCCGCAGGGGCGGGTTCTCGACCTGCCGACTCGCGGCTGGGACCATTTCTGAGAGCATCCCCGAAGCGCGACTCCGCTTAACGCAATCGAAAGCAGGGCGGCGCTAGGCTCGATCCATTCCGTTTCCGGGAAAGGATGGGCGTGATCAAGGCCGTCATAGTGCTGGTTTTGGGCCTGCTGCTGCTGGGCGGTGCGGGCTTCGGCGGCTGGATGATCTACAACAAGTATTTCGTCGAGCATGAGGAGTCGGCCCCCAAGAAGGAGGAGCCGCCGCCCAAGCCGCCCACCGGTTTCGTCCGCATGGCTCCCTTTGTCGTTCCGGCCATCGGCACGCAGAAGGTCGAGCAGTTCGTGACCGTGGTCGTCACGCTGGAGGTGATTCTCGACAAGGTTCCCTATGTCCAAGCCCGCCAGCCGCTCGTCTATGACCGCTGCCTGTCGGCCCTCTACGCCGCCGTGGACGACCGGTCGGTGATGACGGGCAACTTGGTCAACATCATTGCCGTAAAAGAAAAACTCGCCGCCGCCGCCGCGAAAGTGGTGGGGGAGGGTGTGGTGCAAAATGTTCTTGTTCAGGTGGTTACACAGCGCAATTTGTAACCGTTCTTAAAAAAGCCTATCCGAAAGTCAGGAGCGCCTCGGCCAAATCGCCGCGCCTATTCGGACGTGGCGGCTGTTGCATTGTGCCATTCTCTTCGGCATCCTTTTCGTGAACAACTCGCCCGTCATCCACCTTCGTTTGTACGGGTCGTTTTCACGACAAGGCGGTAATCGGGCCCGAAACCATAAGAATTTGGGGGAACCGATGGCAGCAGCGTTCGTCATCATCATCGCCAGCGGCCTGTTGGCGCTGGCGTATGGGTACTACGCGGGCAGACAAGTCATGGCGGCCTCCGCCGGTTCCGACCGCATGCAGGAAATCGCTGCGGCCGTGCAGGAGGGCGCCCGAGCCTATCTGAATCGCCAGTACACCACCATCGCCATCGCCGGCGTGGTGCTTCTCATCATCCTCGGCGCGTTCCTCGGCCTGCATGTGGCCATCGGCTTCCTGATCGGATCGGTCCTGTCGGGGGCCGCCGGCTATGTCGGGATGAACGTGTCGGTGCGGGCCAACGTGCGCACGGCCCAGGCGGCGACCCAGGGCTTGGCCCCGGCGCTGGACATCGCCTTCAAGGCGGGGGCGATCACCGGCATGCTGGTGGTCGGGCTGGGTCTGCTGGGGGTGGGAGTCTATTACGGCATCCTGACGATGATCTACCGCGTGACCGACCCGATCGAGGTCCGCGCGGTGCTTGAGGCCCTGGTCGCCCTCAGCTTCGGCGCCTCGCTGATCTCCATCTTCGCGCGGCTGGGCGGCGGCATCTTCACCAAGGGGGCCGACGTCGGCGCCGATCTGGTGGGCAAGGTCGAGGCCGGCATTCCGGAGGACGATCCCCGCAACCCCGCGGTGATCGCCGACAATGTGGGCGACAATGTCGGCGACTGCGCCGGTATGGCCGCCGACCTCTTCGAAACCTACGCCGTCACCATCGTCGCCACCATGCTGCTGGCGGCGATTTTCTTTTCGGGTGAGGTGATCCGCCTGCTGCTCGTCTACCCGCTGGTCATCGGCGCGGTCTGCATCGCCGCCTCCGTCGCCGGCACCTTCTTCGTGAAGCTGGGCAGCAACAACAACATCATGGCCGCCCTCTACAAGGGATTGGCGGCGACCGCCGGCATCTCGCTGGTCCTGATTCTGATCGTGACCGCGATCATGTTCGGCTTCACCCGGCCCATCCCCCTGAACGGCGGCGGCTATGTGACCGGCGGCAGCCTGTTCGTCTCGTCCCTGGTCGGGCTGGGCGTGACCGGCCTGCTGGTGTGGATCACCGAATATTACACCTCCACCGCCTTCCGCCCGGTGCGCAGCGTCGCCCGCTCGTCGGAGACCGGGCACGGCACCAACGTGATCCAGGGGCTGGCCGTGTCGATGGAGGCGACGGCGCTTCCCGTCCTGGTCATCTGCGTCGGCATCATCATCGCCTACGGGCAGGCCGGCATCTTCGGAATCGGCATCGCCGCGACCACGATGCTGGCGCTGGCCGGCATGGTGGTGGCGCTGGACGCCTACGGTCCGGTGACCGACAACGCCGGCGGCATCGCCGAAATGGCGGACATGCCGAAGGACATCCGCGTCACGACCGACGCTCTGGACGCGGTCGGCAACACCACCAAGGCGGTGACCAAGGGCTACGCCATCGGCTCCGCCGGTCTCGCCGCTCTGGTGCTGTTCGCCGCCTATGTGCAGGATCTGAAGCACTATTTCCCGAACGTGGCGGTCGAGTTCCGGCTGGACGATCCCTATGTGGTCGTCGGGTTGCTGATCGGCGGCCTGCTGCCCTACCTGTTCGGGGCGATGGGCATGACCGCGGTCGGGCGCGCCGCCGGTTCGGTGGTGGTGGAGGTGCGCCGCCAGTTCCGCGAAATCAGCGGCATCATGGAGGGCACCGCGAAGCCCGACTATGGCCGCGCCGTCGACATGCTGACCCGCGCCGCGATCAAGGAGATGGTCATTCCGTCGCTGCTGCCGGTGTTGGCGCCGGTGGTCCTTTACATCGTCATCGCCGCCATCGCCGGTCAGGCGCAGGCCTTCGCCGCCTTGGGCGCCATGCTGCTGGGCACCATCGTGACGGGGATCTTCGTCGCCATCTCGATGACCTCGGGCGGCGGCGCCTGGGACAACGCCAAGAAGTTCATCGAGGAGGGGAACCACGGCGGCAAGGGCTCCGACGCGCACAAGGCGGCGGTGACCGGCGACACCGTCGGCGATCCGTACAAGGACACCGCCGGCCCGGCGGTCAACCCGATGATCAAGATCACCAACATCGTGGCGATCCTGCTGCTGGCGATCCTCGCCCAGATTGGTTGACAGGGGATCGGCTGATCCGAATCGGCACCAAAAGAAAAGCCCCGCAGAAGCGGGGCTTTTCGTGTCTCAGCGTTTCTGTCGGCGTCAGCGGCCGGGGCCGCGGTTGCGCGAGTCCTTGGCGGAGAAGCGCCCGACGTTGCCGAGCATCTGTTCGAGGAAGCTCAACTCGCGGCCGGCCGTCGGGGTGCTGCGGTCGACGATGTCGATCTGCTGGCCGTCGCTGGCGTCGAGCTGCTTCATCTCCGTCACCACGCCCGCGTCGTCGAAATGGACGACGACGACGCGGCGCTCCATCACGCTCGGCTGGAAGAAGGCGACCTTCTCCGTCTTCTGGCCGATGTAGTACCAGACATTCTGGTCGAAGGTTCCCACGGAGGTCGGCGTGCCGAGGATGTCCGCCACATCCTCCCGCCGCGACTGGCCGGCCTTGATCTCGGCGATGCGGTCGGGATCCGCCATGTTGCCGCGGGTCGCCACGGTGGGCGAGCACGCGGAGACGGCGAGACCCAGAAAGGCGAAGGCGCACAGCGCCGAAGGAATCGATCTCGTCATGGTGCTCAGGCTATGATGGCGCGGGCGGACCGCCGGACCCTTGCGGCAGGCCGGACTCCGCCCGCAATGCCGGGACAATCGCACCGCGCGGTTTGTCCTGTCAACGAAACTCCGAGCGAGAGAGAAACCGTGCTTGACCGCCTGTTCCGGCGCCGGCGTGAAGCCCGCGCCGTCGCCGATTTCTATCTCACGATCGTGGCGCAGGCCCGCTT
Organism: Azospirillum tabaci; assembly: GCF_014596085.1. Classification (GTDB taxonomy): domain Bacteria; phylum Pseudomonadota; class Alphaproteobacteria; order Azospirillales; family Azospirillaceae; genus Azospirillum; species Azospirillum tabaci. The sequence continues at coordinate 182,015 of NZ_JACCJY010000002.1, read as the reverse complement.
GCCGGCCTTCTACCGTGACCTTGGCGTTCCCGACACGCTGGACGGGCGCTTCGACATGGTGGTGCTTCACGTCTTCTTGGTCATGCGCCGCCTGAAGGGGCAGGGGGCCGCCGCCGCGGACCGTTCGCGCCTGCTCTTCGAGGCGATGATCGACCATTTTGAGAAGTCGCTGATGGAGCAGGGGGTTGGCGACAGCGGAGTCGGGCGGCGCATCAAGACCATGGCCCGCGGCATCGCCGGCCGGATCGAGGTCTACGACCGCGCGCTCGCCGACGAAGGCGGGCAGGCGCTGGAGGTCGCGCTGGACAACAACGTCTATGGCACCGTATCGGAAGTGCCGCCGCAACGGCTGGCCGTCATGGCGGCCTACGTCCGGCGCGAGGCCGCCGGGCTGGAGGCGCAGCCGCTGGAGTCGCTCATGGCTGGAGAGGTCCGCTTCGGTCCGCCGCCCGACGCCGGGACGGACTGATCGCATCCATCGAGTCTCTCTTCCATTGGACTTGCCAAATGGACTTGCCTTTCCCGGCGTCCGGATTCATCTGACATTGTGACGAAGGCGCCCGCTTCAGAACGGGTGCTGTGACAAGGAATTGCCTGACATGCGCAACACGCCCCCGCTCTCCGCCGGCCCCGCGCCGGAATTCTCGCGCATTGTCCGCGCCGACGCCGTCCATCGCGACGGGGACCTGGTCGAAACCATCGAGGCGACGGAGGCCGAGCGCGAGGCGCTGGCCGAGCGGTTCGAGCTGGAGGGAATCGGACGGCTGACCGCCAGGGTCCGCCTGCGCTCCGTGCGCGGCGGGCAGATGGTGCGGGTGGAAGGAGAACTGGAGGCCGACGTGGTGCAGACCTGCGTCATCACGTTGGAACCGGTGCCCGCCCAGATTTCCGAGCGATTTGGCGCGCTGTTCGCGCCGGAGTCGATGGTCCCCGGCGAGGACGACGAGATCGAGATCGATCCGAACATCGCCGAGGAGGACATTCCGGAGGCGATGACCAACGGGCGCATCGACATCGGCGAATTGACCGCCCAGCATTTGTCCCTGGCGCTCGACCCCTATCCTCATGCAGAAGGCGTGGCGTTCGACGGATACAGCGAAGGCGAAGAGGAGGAGGAGGGCATGGCCCCCGCCGATGATGATGCCGGCGCCGATCCGGAGAAGCCGAACCCGTTCGCCGCGCTGGAACGTCTGAAACGACAGAATTGAGGGCGGAACGGGCTTGCCCTTCGGGGGCAATTGCCGTATTGAATGCCGCTCGCGTCAGGCGGCCCCTCTTCGGGCCGCCTTTTACAATGAAGAGAGTTTACGGCCATGGCTGTTCCGAAGAAGAAGACCTCCAAGTCGCGCCGCAACATGCGTCGCTCGCACCACGCTCTCCCGACCTCGTCCTACGCCGAGTGCTCGAACTGCGGCGAGCTGAAGCGCCCGCACCATGTCTGCGGCTCTTGCGGTCACTACGACCAGCGCGAAGTGGTTCAGAGCGCTCCGGCGGCCTGATGGCGGTTTGGTTGGCCGCCCTACGTCCTAGCCAGGGAGCCTGTCCGCGGTGAGCCAGCGCCTGACCATTGCCCTTGATGCCATGGGCGGTGACAAAGGACCCGACATGGTGATCGCCGGGGCGGATATCGCCCGCGAGCGTCACCCGCAGGTGCATTACCTGCTGTTCGGGGACACCGCCCGCATCGAGCCGCTGCTCGCGCAGCGGCCCGCTTTGAGAGCGGTGGCCGAGGTGCGCCACACCCCGGACGCCGTGGCCGGCGACGCCAAGCCGTCGGTCGCGCTGCGCGCCGGACGCCAGTCGAGCATGCGTCTCGCCATCGATTCGGTGGCGGGCGGGCAAGCCGCCTGCGTGGTGTCCGCCGGCAACACCGGCGCGCTCATGGCCATGGCCAAGTTCGTGTTGAAGACGATTCCCGGGATCGACCGCCCGGCCATCGCCTCCTTCTTCCCGACCCTGCGGGGGGAGAGCGTCATGCTCGACCTCGGCGCCAACACCGAATGCCAGCCCGAGAACCTCGTGCAGTTCGCCGTGATGGGCGCGGTCTTCGCGCGCACCGCGCTGAACCTGTCCGAGCCGACCATCGGCGTGCTGAACATCGGTTCGGAAGAGGTGAAGGGGAACGAGGTGGTGCGCGCCGCCGCAACCCGCTTGCGCGAGATGCCGCTGCCGGGGCGTTTCCACGGATTCGTCGAGGGCAACGACATCGCCACCGGCACGGTGGACGTGATCGTCACCGATGGCTTCACCGGCAACGTCGCGCTGAAGACCGCCGAAGGCACGGCGAAGCTCTTCACGGAGTTCCTGCGCCGGACGTTCCAGTCCTCCTGGACGGCGCGTCTTGGTTATCTGCTGGCCCGCGGGGCTTTCAAGCGGTTGAAGCAGCGCACCGATCCGCGCCGCTACAACGGCGCCATGTTCCTGGGCCTGCGCGGCGTCTGCGTGAAGAGCCACGGGGGCACCGACGCCATTGGGTTCGCCAACGCCATCGGTGTGGCCTACAATCTGGCGGCAAACGGTTTCAACGACCGAATCAAGGAAGAGATGCAGCGTCTCGGCGACGCCAAGCCTCTTCCCGACACGAAGGCGGCGGCGGTCTAACATCATGGTCAAGCGTTCCCGGATTCTCGGCTGCGGTTCCTACCTCCCGGCCAACGTCGTGACGAATCGCGACCTCGAAGCCCGTGTGGACACCTCGGACGAGTGGATCGTCCAGCGCACCGGCATCAAGTCGCGGCATATCGCCGCTGACGGGGAACTGACCTCCGACCTCGCCATCGCCGCGGCGACCCGCGCCCTGGAGCATGCCGGGGTGGACGCCACCAGCATCGACTGCATCGTGCTGGCGACGACGACTCCGGACAACACCTTCCCGGCCACCGCGACGAAGGTGCAGGCGGCGCTGGGGACCAAGGGCTTCGCGCTGGACATCCAGGCGGTGTGCGCCGGTTTCGTCTACGCGATGTCGATCGCCGACAACTTCATCCGCATCGGGCAGGCCAACCGCGCTCTGGTCATCGGCGCGGAGACCTTCTCCCGCCTGCTCGACTGGAAGGACCGCACCACCTGCGTCCTGTTCGGCGACGGCGCCGGGGCCGTGGTGATGGAAGGCTACGACGCCGCCGGGACCCCGGCGGACCGCGGCGTGCTGTCCACCCACCTGCACTCGGACGGCGCCCAGTACGGTCTGCTCTACGTCGATGGCGGCCCGTCCACCACCGGCACAGCGGGCCATGTGCGGATGAACGGCCAGGACGTGTTCCGCCACGCCGTCAGCAAGCTGTCCTCCGTCGTCGAGGAGGCTCTGGCCGCCAACGGTCTGGAACCGTCGGCGGTGGACTGGCTGGTGCCGCACCAGGCCAACCAGCGGATCATCGACGGCATCGCCCGCAAGCTGAAACTGCCGACCGACAAGGTCGTGCTGACGGTGGACCGCCACGGCAACACCTCCGCCGCGTCGATCCCGCTCGCGCTGTGCGAGGCGGTGCACGACGGCCGCGTGAAGCGCGGCGACCTGATCCTCATGGAGGCCATCGGCGGCGGCCTGACCTGGGGCGCCGCGATGGTGCGCTGGTAAGCGGCGCACCCGCTTTGCTTCCCCCGAGGGCTGCGTTTGCTGCGCTGCTCACAACGACGCGATCCAAGCTTTTGAATTGACCGGGTTCTTTCCCCGGATTACGGTTTTTCCCCTATGGTTTCGGGGGGGAAGCGAACCATGTCACAGAACACCGTCACCCGCGCGCAGCTCAGCGAAGCGGTCTACCAAGAGGTCGGCCTGTCGCGCAACGAATCCGCCGATCTGGTCGAAAGCGTCCTGGAGGAGATCTCCGACGCCCTGGCCCGCGGCGAGATGGTCAAGATCTCGTCCTTCGGCAGTTTCCAGATCCGGCAGAAGGGGCAGCGGGTCGGCCGCAACCCGAAGACCGGCGAAGAGGTGCCGATCCTGCCCAGGCGCGTCCTGGTCTTCCGGGCGAGCCACGTCCTGAAGAACCGCATCAACGAGGTCGTGGAGGCGGAGGAAGCCGAGGCGCAGCGCGTGAAGGCGGTTTCCTGATCCGCCGCACGGACCGGCCGACAACGTAGGTTTCCCGGAAAGGTCTCCCGGATATGAAGGCGCGCGGCACCACGAAGTCCGCCACGGCGTTCCGAACGATCAGCGAGGTGTCGTCCGACCTGGACGTGCCGCAGCATGTGCTGCGCTTCTGGGAAGGCAAGTTCCCGCAGCTCCGTCCGCTCAAGCGCGGCGGAGGGCGGCGCTACTACCGACCGGAAGACGTGGATCTGCTGCGGCAGATTCAGAACCTGCTGTATGGCGAGGGCTACACGATCAAGGGTGTCCAGCGCCTGCTGAAGGACGGGAAGGTGGACGACGATCCGGACGCCCGGAGGAGGGAGGAGGGCGCGCCGGATGAACCGGATGTCCTTGAGACCGCTCCGGACGAGGCGCCTGTGGCCTTGGCCGCCATGGAGGAGACCGCGCCGATCGTGGCGCTGGATAGCATGTCAGACACCATTCGGCAGGCCATCGCCCAGGCTCTCGACGAGTTGAAGGAGGCGCGCCTTCTGCTCATTGTGGGCGAGGGGAAAGAAATTCGAGAAGTGTGAAAAAAAGTGAACTGTAGCGCTTGCGTTGGACCAAGGTCCCGGCTATAGTCCCGCTCCCTTCCGGAACGAAGGGCGGTCCGTCGAACGGAGCGTAGCGCAGCCTGGTAGCGCATCAGACTGGGGGTCTGGGGGTCGCAGGTTCAAATCCTGTCGCTCCGACCAATGTTCCGGAAGATGAAAAGGCCTTGGAGCTGATCGGCTCCAAGGCCTTTTCTTTTGCTTTTGTCGTCCGGCCGGCTCGCGGACACCGCCGGGCCTCTGCTGGAGAGGCCGGCGGCTGTTCCATAAGGGACCGCGTCTGCCGACGTTCAGGCAGCGGTCTCCGACGCCGCTATGGCGTCGGTGGTGGCGGCGTCCTGCTGGTTCATCTTGCGCCGCTGCGCGGCCATGTCGATCAGGGCCGTGCGCAGCGCCGGATGGCGGGCGGTGAACTGGTTGAAATCGCGCCGCTCCAGCACCTGAAGCTGGCAGTAGTCGACCGCGGCGACGTCGGCGTTGCGCCGCTGGCCGCTCAGCAGGGCCATCTCGCCGAACATCGTGCCGGCGTCCAGGCGGATGGTCTGGCCTTCCATGAGCACCTCCACGGCGCCGGACGAGATGAAGTACATGGCGTTGGCGCGATCGCCCTTGCGGATGATCCGCTCGCCGGGAACCGCCGACTTGGGCCGGAACAGCATCATCAGCCGCTCCTGCTCGTGCGCGTCCAGCAGCGACAGCACCGGGAAGGTCTTGGCCAGCGCCTGGATCTGCAGATCATGCTCCTTCTCGCGCTCCTCCGCCTGGTGGCGAGCATTGGCGAGGCTGCTCTGGAGCTGCTCGAACTGTTCCCAGCCATAGGGCGGCACACCGGCGGTTCGCTTGGCCTGGAGATGCTTGCGCAGCGCAGCGACGCCGGCGAAGACCGCCGGGTTCAATGTGATCGACAACAGCGCGCCGGCCAGCACGAGGTCCCGCCCTTCGTCCGGCAACAGGCCGAGCGACAGGCCCAGCCCGACGAGGATGAAGGAGAATTCGCCGATCTGCGCGAGGCTGGCCGACACCGCCAATCCCATGCCCACCGGAAAGCGCAGCAGAATCACGATGCCGAAGGCGATCAGCGACTTGCCCACGACGATCAGGGCCACCACGGCGATGACCGCCAGCGGATCGCGCAGCAGGATCGACGGGTCGAACAGCATGCCGACCGATACGAAGAACAGAACGGCGAAAGCATCCTGCAACGGCATCGAATCGGTGGCCGCCTTGTGGCTGAAGCGCGACTCGTTCAGCACCACACCGGCGAAGAAGGCGCCCAGTGCGAAGGACACGCCGAACAGCACCGCCGAGCCGTAGGCGACGCCGAGTGCGATGGCGAGAACCGACAGGGTGAACAGCTCGCGCGAGCCGGTGCGCGCCACTTTGGTCAGGATCACCGGGACGACCCGCGGGCCGAGCACGATCGCCAGAACGGAGAAGGCCGCCACCTTGCCCAGCGTCAGGGCCAGCGTCAGCCAGATCGGCCCGTCCGGTCCGGCGCCGTGCCCCGCGGCGGCGCCCGGTGCGTGGCCGCCCAGGACCTCCGCCAGGGCCGGCAGCAGCACGAGCGCCAGGACCATCGCGAGGTCCTCGACGATCAGCCAGCCGACCGCCACGCGGCCTTCGGCGGTGTTCAGCATGTCGCGCTCTTCCAGGGCCTTCAGCAGCACGACCGTGCTCGCCACCGACAGGCTGAGGCCCAGCACGAGGCCGGCGCCGAGACTCCAACCCCACAGCCAGGCCAACCCGACTCCCAGCGCGGTGGCGAGGCCGATCTGGCCGACGGCGCCGGGTATGGCGATTTTCCGGACCGCCAGCAGGTCCGAAGGCGAGAAATGAAGACCGACTCCGAACATCAGAAGAATGACGCCGATCTCGGCCAACTGGGCGGCCAGGGCACCGTCGGCGACGAAGCCCGGCGTGAAGGGACCGATGATGATACCGGCGACCAGATAACCGACGAGGGGAGGCAAGCGAATGCGATCAGCGAGGTATCCGAAGATGAAGGCCAACCCGAATGCGATGGCGATCATGGAAATGAGCGGAACGTCGTGGGACATGCGAAAATCCTGGCTGCATCGGCGCGATGCCGCATAGTACGGATTTTGCTGGTGCTTGTGGGCGGTGTTGTAGGGATTTTTTCCAGTTTCCCGTTCGATTTTCCGGGAACTAAAAGGTGGCTCTCGCGAATTCTCCTCAATTGCTCGATGTTTCGGCGGAAGCAGGGAAGTGCATGGTGTGACCTTGCTGGCCCGCCGTCATCAAGGGGTGGATAAGCGGGACGGGGCCGCTATGCTTCGCCGGCCACGGTAAGGTGAGAAGCATGGCGAGCAAAAGACGCAAGGCATCCAGGAAGGCGGGACGGGGCCGTCCGGGGGCGGGACGCTCTCTGGCGGGCGAATCGATGGTTCTGGAAGGGCGGGCGGCGCGGCCACCAGTCCGGACGGCCCCCGTGACGCGCGGCCGGAGCGTGGCGAAGCGCGCCCTGTCCCTGGAGGGCGATTCGGGAGCCTTTCTCGGACCCGAGCAGCAGTATCTGCTGAGAAAGCGCCAGGAGGTCGAGCGGCGCGAGGCCCGGTTGCGGCGATCCGTGGCCGGGATTGTCGTGGTGGTTGCCGTCGCCGTGGCGGCAGGCCTGTTCTGGGCGTTCAACGGGATCTGAGCCGCACGGCGCCCGCTCCCATGGTTGGGGCGCGGGCGCGGCGCGATGTGCGTCAGGACCCCAGGCGGCGGCGCAGGAGCGACAGCGGCTGCGGGTCGTCCAGCGACGGCTGGAAGGCGACGGTGATCTCCGTCAGGGCGTGTGCCCAGCTCTCCGGGTTGGTGTTCTCCGGCGCCTCGGCGGAGGTGAAGCCGGTGCGCAGGAGGAAGCGGTACTGATCGGGGATGACGTGCCCGACCGCCCGGATCTCGCCTTCGTAACCGTAGCGTTCCCGCAGCTCGCGGGCGGTGGAGAAGCCGCGGCCGTCGCGGAACTTCGGGAACTCGATCGCCACCAGGGCGAAGCGGTCCAGGTCCGATGCGATGGCCGGGGCCAGGGTCCCGCTCTTGACCCGGACGCCGAGCGCCGCGTTGCGCCCGTCGAAGCTCGCGCGCTCCGCCTGCCAGCGCTCGAAGGTGATGATGGCGGGGCGGTCGGCGGGAACCGGCTCGCCGTCGGCGACCGCAACCCACTCGTCCTCGACGATGCGGCCGTCCTTAATGAGCGGCATAGACTCTCTCCTTGAACGGGCCATGGCCGACGCGCTTCAGCGTGTCGATGAAGCGTTCCCCGTCGTGCCGATTGGACAGATAGACCTCGACGATGGCTTCGATGGCGTCCACCGTCTCGTCGGCGGTCACCGCCGGGCCGAGAATGTCGCCGATCGCCGTGGTCAGGGTCGGGTCGCCGCCGACGGTGATCTGGTAAAACTCCTCGCCTTTCTTATCCACGCCCAGGATGCCGATGGCGCCGACATGGTGGTGGCCGCAGGCGTTGATGCAGCCGCTGATCTTGATGCCCAGCTCGCCGATGGCCTGCTGCCGCGCCGGGTCGGCGAAGCGGGCTGAGATGGCCTGGGCCAGCGGGATCGAGCGGGCGTTGGCCAGCGCGCAGTAGTCGAGGCCGGGGCAGGCGATGATGTCGCCGATCAACCCGGCGTTCGGCGTGCCCAGCCCGTTGGCCTCCAGCGCCGTCCACAGCGTGAACAGTTCGTCCTGCCGGACATGGGCCAGCACGAGGTTCTGGGCATGGCTGACGCGGAGTTCACCGAAGCTGTGCGCGTCGGCCAGATCGGCGACCAGCTCCATCTGCTCCGACGTGGCGTCGCCGGGGATGCCGCCGGCGGGCTTCAGGGAGATGGTGGCGGCGGCGTAGCCGGGGACCTTGTGGGCCAGCACGTTGACCGCCACCCAGCGGGCGAAGTCCGGGTTCGCGGCCTTGGCGGCCTGGAAGGACTCCGGCTCGTCGGTCAGCGTCTCGAAGGCCGGGCCGCCGAAGCGGCGGCGGATCTCGTCGACGATTTCCGGCGCGAGGCGGTATTTCGGTCCGCGCAGGCGGGCGAACTCCTCCTCCACCTCCTGGGTGAACTTCTCCTGGCCCAGTTCGTGGACGAGGATCTTGATGCGCGCCTTGTAGATGTTGTCGCGCCGGCCATACTGGTTGTAGACGCGCAGGATGGCTTCGAGATAGGCGACGAAGTCCTCCTCCGGCACCCAGTCGCGGACCAGCTTGCCGACGAAGGGCGACCGGCCCAGACCGCCGCCGACGTAGAAGGTGAAGCCGACCTCGCCCCGCTCGTTGCGCTTGGCGAAGACACCGACGTCATGGATGCGGATGGCCGCGCGGTCGGCGTCCGACCCCATGATGGCGATCTTGAACTTGCGCGGCAGGAAGGTGAATTCGGGGTGCAGGGTCGTCCACTGCCGCAGGATCTCCGCGTAGACGCGCCCGTCCACCACCTCGTCCCGCGCCGCGCCGACGAACTGGTCGGTGGTCACGTTGCGCACGCAATTGCCGCTGGTCTGCAGCGCGTGCATGTCCACCTCGGCCAGCTCGTGCAGGATCGCCGGGGTGTCCTCCAGCTTGATCCAGTTGAACTGGAGATTCTGGCGGGTGGTGAAATGGCCGTAGCCCTTGTCGTACTTGCGCCCGATCTCGGCCAGCTTGCGGAGCTGCCGCGAGGTCAGGACGCCGTAGGGAACGGCGATGCGCAGCATGTAGGCGTGGAGCTGGAGGTAGAGGCCGTTCATCAGCCGCAGGGGCTTGAACTCCTCCTCCGTCAGCTCGCCGGACAGGCGGCGCTCGACCTGGGCGCGGAATTGCTCCACGCGCTCCGCGACGAAGCGGCGGTCGATGTCGTCGTAGCTGTAGACCCCGGCGTTGCGGCCGGGCGCGATGTGGTTCATGGAACTCGCCCTTGTCAAAAGAGTGGCCGCCCGGTTCAGGCCGCAGCCTGCTTGCCGAGATCGATGCGGACGGTGGGGCCGAGCGCCCGGATGCGCTCCCGCGTCTTGACCGGCACCCGCTGCCCGTCCGTGACGCGCAGGTCGAAGGCGTAGACGTCCACGGCGAACTGCTCGCCCTCGGCCTTGGCCTTGGCGGCGGCCAGAACCGTTTCGGCGGTGGTCGCGTCCTCGAACAGGGCGGCGTCGTCCAGACGCTCCACCCAGCCAAGATCGGGGCCGGGGGCGAGGAAGATCACCTCGCCGTCACGCAGGCGGTTGGCGGTGATGGCCTTCAGCACCGCCTCGTTCCTGGACTTATCGTTCAACGCCATGCCTTCAACTCCTAACACGTACGCTCACGCCGACACGGCGATGGGGGACAGGCCCCTATGGAACGGATTCTGGCCGGTGGTCTGCTGCCACGCGCCGATCAGGGCGCGCAGCCGCACGACCTCGCCGACCACGACGATCGCGGGGCGCTTGGCCTGTAGCCGCACGACGTCCCGCGCGCAATGGGCAAGATTGGTCTCGATGACGCTCTGCGCCTCGGTGCTGGCGCTCGACACGATGGCGACCGGGGTCATCGGCGGCTTGCCGGCGGCTTCGAGGCGCTCGGCGATGGTCCCGATGGTCCCAAGCGCCATGTAGAAGACCAGCGCGCCGGGCATCCGCGCCAGCACGTCCCAGTCCAGATCGGCGGGCAGACCGCCGGCCTTGTCGTGGCCGGTGACGAAGGTCGCGGTGGTGCCGAAGCCGCGGTGGGTCACCGGGATGCCGGCGTAGGCCAGCCCGCCGATCCCCGCGGTCACGCCGGGCACCACGCGGAAGGGGATCTCGGCCTCGGCCAGCGCTAGGCATTCCTCGCCGCCGCGCCCGAAGACGAAGGGGTCGCCGCCCTTCAGCCGCAGCACCCGCCGGCCTTCCCGCGCCAGTTCCACCAGCCGTTCGTTGATCGCCTCCTGCTTGGGGGACGGATGGCCGGCGCGCTTGCCCATGTCCACCAGCAGGGCGTCGGGGTTGGCGGCCTCCAGGATGCCGCCGCCGACCAGGGCGTCATGGACGATGGCGTCGGCCTCGCCCAGCGCCTTGGCGGCCAGCAGGGTCAGCAGGCCCGGATCGCCGGGACCGGCCCCGGCCAGCCAGACGCTGCCCGGCTCGAAGGCGGGCAGGCGGGACAGAAGAGACGATGCGATCATGGCAGCCATCCTTTGGCGGCGATCAGATCCCGGCAGGCGCGCAGCACCTCGGGTCCCTTGGCGCCCGCGGCGCGCAGGCGGTCGCGGAGCGCGGCGAGTTCCGCCAGCCGGTCCGCCCAGACGGCAGGGAACAGCGTCTCCAGCCGTTCGCGGAGAACCTGCGCCAGGGCCGGGCTCCTGCCCCCGGTGGACACGGTCATCAGAAGGTCGCCGCGGCGTATCACAGACGGCGCGTGGAAATCACACAGCGGGATCACATCCTCGACATTCACTAGGATGTTCCGCGACCGCGCCTGACGGGCCAGCGTTTCCGCGGCGGGGTCGTCGACCCCGACCACGAACAACACTTGGACTTTGTCCAATTCGGCAAGGGAGGGCAGGGCACGGCGAAGCGCGGTTCCCGCAAGAGTGGCCAACTCCTCATCCGGTGCCGGGGAATAGACCGCCGGTGCCGCACCACCGTCCAGCAATTGCGCAAGACGGCGCTTCGCCAGCGGTCCCTGGCCGACCAGCGCAATCCGCACATGCGTGGGGTCGAGAGTGATCGGGATCACCGCCGCCACCCGGAATGCACACCGAAGCTATCGTGAATAGACGTCATGGGCGCATTTAAGCGCGATGGCAGGGTGCAATCAACAGATTTCACAAACTCCCTTAAACCTATAATACAAGTAGACAATGTATATGCGTTGCAACGACGTGAAACTGGTGTTAATGTGCAATTCAGAACAAATACTCCACTTCGTGGATAGGCAAATAGGCCATGCTCGATGGACTTGCACATGCTGTGAAACTCGACCGCGTGGCTGACCTGACCGAACGGTATGGGCGGCTGGACGGAGCGGTGCTTCTGAACGCCCTTCTGCGTGATGAATTCAACGGCCGCGTCGCCGTGGTTTCATCCTTCGGAACGGAATCCGCGGTTCTGCTCGCCCTGGCAGCGGAGGCCGACCCGTCCTTCCCGGTGCTTTTCGTCAACACAGGAAAGTTGTTCGGCGAGACTCTGCGCTACCGCGACAAGCTGATCGCCGCGCTCGGCCTGACCGGCGTTCGCACGATCGGCCCGACCGACGCGGATCTGGCCGGGGAGGACCCCGACGGCCTGCTGTTCACGCGCTCGCCCGACGCCTGTTGCCATCTGCGCAAGACGGTTCCGCTGGACCGCGCGCTGGAGGGTTTCGATGCCTGGGTGACCGGACGCAAGCGCTTCCAGGCCACCACGCGCGCCGCCCTTTCCCTGTTCGAGGGGGAGGAGGGCACGGGGCGCATCAAGATCAACCCACTCGCCCATTGGGACCGCGAGCGGATCGAGCAGGAATTCACCCGGCGCAACCTGCCGCGCCACCCGCTTGAGGCCGACGGCTTCCTGTCCATCGGCTGCTTCACCTGCACCGAGCGTGTCGCTCCCGGTGCGGACCCGCGGTCGGGCCGCTGGGCCGGAACCGCCAAGACCGAATGCGGCATACACACCTTCAAGAAAACCGGAACCGCACAATGACCGCCGATCTCGACTACCTTGAGAGCCAGAGCATCTACATCCTTCGCGAGGCCTACAACCGCATCGACAAGCTGGCTCTGCTGTGGTCGATCGGAAAGGACAGCAACGTCCTGCTCTGGCTCTGCCGCAAGGCGTTCTTCGGGCGCGTTCCGTTCCCGGTGGTCCAGCTCGACACCGCGATGGAATTGCAGGAGGTCTACGACTTCCGCGACCGCATCGCCGGGGAGTGGGACCTCGACCTGCGGGTGGAGCAGTGCCCGCCGGAAGCGGACATGGACCAGACCCTGCCGCCGCTGACGCGCGCCGCCGCCCGCAAGACGGAGGGGCTGAAGAACCTGCTCCGCACCGGCAAGTACCAGGGCATCATGGTCGGCATCCGCCGCGACGAGCAGGCGACGCGCGCCAAGGAGCGCGTCTTCTCCCCCCGTTCGCTGGAAGGCGACTGGGACGTGAAGGACCAGCCGGCGGAGTTCTGGGACCATTACAAGACCCGCTTCGACGAAGGCACCCACGTCCGCATCCACCCGCTGCTGCATTGGACCGAGCTGGACATCTGGCGCTATTCCAAGCGCGAGGGGATTCCCATCGTCCCGCTGTACTTCGCCAAGGACGGCAAGCGCTACCGCTCGCTGGGTGAGAAGAACATCACCTTCCCGGTGGACAGCACCGCCGGCACCATCGACGAGATCATCGCCGAACTGGTCGTGACCCGCATTCCGGAGCGCGCCGGCCGCGCCATGGACAACGAGGCCGAGGACAGCTTCGAGCGCCTGCGCAGCTCGGGCTACATGTAAGAAGCGGGGATTGGGACCATGGACATCCGGAACGAACTGAACGGCCAGCTCCGCATCGTCATCGTCGGCCATGTCGACCACGGCAAGTCGACGCTGATCGGGCGCCTGCTGAACGACACCGGCAGCCTGCCCGACGGCAAGGTGGAGCAGGTCCACGAGATGAGCCGCAAGCGCGGCATGCCCTTCGAATGGGCCTTCGTGATGGACGCGCTCCAGGCCGAGCGCGACCAGGGCATCACCATCGACACCACGCAGATCCACTTCAAGACGGAGCAGCGCCCCTACGTCATCATCGACGCGCCGGGCCACACCGAGTTCCTGAAGAACATGGTGACCGGCGCCTCGCAGGCCGACGCCGCCCTGCTGGTGATCGACGCCGCCGAAGGCGCGCTGGAGCAGTCGCGGCGCCACGCCTTCCTGCTGCATCTGCTGGGCGTGCGCCAGGTGGCCGTCGCCGTCAACAAGATGGATCGCGTCGACTTCGACCAGTACCGGTTCGAGGCGGTGTCTCAGGAGATCCGCGCCTATCTGGCGGAACTCGGCCTGCACACCTCCACGGTGATCCCGATCGCGGCCCGCCACGGCGACAACATCGTCACCCGCTCCGATAAGGCGCCCTGGTACGAGGGACCGACCGTGGTGGAGGCGCTCGACGCCTTCCGCCCGCAGCAGGCGCCGACCGAACTGCCGCTGCGCTTCCCGCTGCAGGACGTCTACAAGCCCGACGACCGCCGCATCCTGGCGGGCCGCATCGAGAGCGGGCGCCTGCGCGTCGGCGACACGCTGCGCTTCTCGCCGACCGGCGCCACCGCCACGGTGGTCAGCATCGAGGGGTGGAACCACAGCCAGCCCATCGTCGCCGCCCAGGCCGGGCAGAGCATCGGCATCACGCTCGACAAGCGCATCTTCGCCGAGCGCGGCCACATCGCCCATCACGAGGAGGGGGCGCCGCACGTCACCCACCGGCTGGGCGTCCGCGCCTTCTGGCTGACCTCGGAGCCTCTGGCGGTCGGCAAGACCTACACGCTGAAGATCACGACGGGCGAGCACCGCGTGACGGTGGAGAGCATCACCGCCGTCATCGACATCGAGGATCTGTCGAGCACCCCGGCCAAGGCCGTCCATCGCAACGAGGTCGCCGAGGTCGTCCTGCGCTCCCGTTCCCCGATCGCCGTCGACCTCGCCTCGGCGCTGTCGCGCACCGGGCGCGGCGTGCTGATCGACGGTCACGACGTGGTCGGCGGCTGCATCGTCGTCGAGGTGGACGAGGGTCCCGCCGCCTCGACCAACACCACCGAGGTGTCGCACGCCGTCACCGCGGACGAGCGCAACGCCGCCAACGGCCACAAGGGCGGCATCCTCTGGCTGACCGGCCTGTCCGGGGCCGGCAAGTCCACGCTGGCCATGGCGCTGGAGCGGGCCTTGTTCGACCGCGGCTGGCAGGTCTTCGTGCTGGACGGCGACAATGTCCGCAACGGGCTGAACGCCGGGCTGGGCTTCTCGGCGGAGGACCGGGCGGAGAACATCCGCCGCGTCGCCGAGACGGCCAAGCTGTTCGCCGACGCCGGCGTGCTGGTCATCGCGTCGCTGATCTCGCCGCTCCAGGCCGACCGGGCGCGGGCGCGGGCCATCGGCGGCGAGTGCTTCCACGAGGTCTATGTGGCCGCCGATCTCGCCACCTGCGAATCGCGCGACCCCAAGGGCCTGTACCGCCGGGCGCGCGCCGGAGAGATCCCGGAGTTCACCGGTGTGTCCGCCCCCTATGAGGCCCCGGAGTCGGCGGAGCTGACCATCGACACCGGCGCGGTGACCCCGGTGGAGGCGTTGGGCGAACTGCTCGACTATGTGGACGGCGCGTTCGGCAAGAACGCCCTGAAGCGCGGCCGGGTGTAATCCTCCCTCTCGTTCGGTTGCGACGGCAAGGCTCCATTCCTGGTCCGGGGGTGGAGCCTTTTCCTATGGGGGGATTGGTGCATATAAGGACCAGACGAATTTGTGAAATGCTCCATTACATCACGGTGATTTGTGCAATTCGCTCTTCCTTCCGATAGGGGATGTGCTAAATAGGCGGGCAAATTCCTGCGAGGATGGATCCATGACCGCCCTGACCCGACGCTCCGCGATGCTGGCTGTGGCCGCCGTCGCGTCCCTGACCGCCGCGTCCCTGACCGCCTTCACGCCCGGCGCGGCCCGCGCCGCCGACCCGGTGAAGCTGGAGGTCGGCTACATTCCCATCCTCGCCGCCGCTCCGCTGTTCATCCTGGAAGGGGAAGGCTGGGCGCGCGAGGCGGGCATCGACCTGAAGCTGACCAAGTTCGAATCCGGCCCGCACGCCATCCAGGCGATGGCCGCCGGCAAGATCGACCTGCTTTACGCGGGCGTCGCTCCGGTCCTGGTCGCCCGCTCGAAGGGGGCCGACGTGTCGGTGATCGCCAACTCGGCGGTCGAGGAGATGGTCGTCGCCAGCCGCGGCGAGTTCGCCAAGGCGCTGGGCGGCAAGGCCACCGCGGAGTCCATCGCGAAGTTCGTCGCCGACAGCGGTCGCAAGGTCAAGATCGGCACGCAGCCGCCGGGCTCGGTTCCGGACACGGTGCTGCGCCACTGGCTGTTCAAGGTGCTGAAAGCCGACCCGGCCAACGTGGAGATCATCTCCATGGGCATCGAGAAGACCCAGCAGGCCCTGCTCGCCGGCGCGCTCGATGCCGCCACCATTCGTGAACCGACGGTGACCGTGACCCAGAAGATGGACCCGAACGTCGGTCTTCTCGCGACCGGCGCGGAGATGTTCCCGAACCAGCCCGGCACCGTTATCGCGGTCCGTGGCCCGGTCGCCAAGGAGCATGGCGAGGCGCTGACCCGCCTTCTCAAGGCGCACATCCGCGCCGTCGACCTGATCGCCAAGGACCCGGCCCGCTCCGCCAAGGTCGCCAACGAGTATCTGGGCAAGGGCCTGATGGAGCCGGCCACGCTGGAGGCCGCCTTCCGCTCGCCGGGCTCCAAGTTCGTCGCCGACCCGCACGGCGTTGTCCCGGCGGTCGAGCAGATGATGGCCTACGCCAAGGAGATCGGCTCCGCCGAGGGGACCGTCCCGGTGGCGGAGGCGTTCGACTTCCGCTTCTACGACGCGGCTGCCGCGAAGTAAGCGCGATGCGTCAGCCGCTGAAGCTCCACAGCTCCATCGCCCTGTCGGCGCTCGGCGTCGGCGCTTTCCTGCTCGCCTGGGAAGCGCTGGCGCGCAGCGGCATCGTGCCCTCCGGCCTGCTGCCGTCGCCCAGCGCGGTGCCCGGCGCCTTCCTGACGGAGTTCCGGTCCGGCACTTGGCAGGCGATGGTCTTCGCCAGCCTGTCGCACTATCTGTCGGGGCTGGCGCTCGGCACCGTCCTCGGCATCACCTTCGGCACGGCGGCGGCGACCTGGGGCATCTGGGACGCCTTCCAGGCCTGGGTGGTGCGCATGCTGCGTCCCATCCCGTCCATCGCCTGGATCCCCTTCGCCATCATCTGGTTCGGCGTCAGCAAGTCGGCGGCGACCTTCCTGATCGCGCTGACGGTCTTCTGGATCAACTACTACGCCACCTACAGCGCGGTGCGCGGGGTGGACAAGGACCTGATCGAACTCGGCCACGCCTTCGGGCAGGGCGGGCTGATCCCGCGCCTGTTCAAGATCGTCCTGCCCGGCGCGTTGCCGGGCATTCTGGCCGGCGTGCGCGCCGGGCTGGGGCAGGGCTGGATGACGGTGGTGGCGGCGGAACTGTTCGGCATCTCGGGCCTGGGCGCGCGCATGTCCGACGCCTCCGGCCTGCTCGCCACGCACATCGTCGTGCTCTACATGGTCACCATCGCGGCGCTCTACGGCGTGTGCGACTTCCTGTTCATGCAGGTTCAGCAGCGGGTGCTGGCATGGCAAAAGTGAACGGCACCAACGTAAACGGCTCTGCTGTCATTGATTTGAGAGGCGTCGCGATCGGCTACGGCGCCGAGTCTCCTCCGGTTCTGGTCGACGTCGACCTGTCCGTCGAGCGCGGCAGCTTCGTCGCCATCGTCGGGCCGTCCGGCGTCGGCAAATCCACCCTGCTGCGCGTCGTCGCCGGGCTGCACACGGCGCGCGCCGGTGCCGTGACCATCCACGAGACGAAGAAGCCGGGCCACCGTCCGGTCAGCCTCGTCTTTCAGGACGCCCGCCTGCTGCCCTGGCGGCGGGTCGCCAAGAACGTCCGCTTCGGCCTGGAGGGTTTGCCGATCTCCACCGCCGAGCGGGAGGAGCGGGTGGCCGCCGCGCTGCGCCTCGTCCGTCTGGACGATTATGGGCGGCGCTGGCCCTATGAGCTGTCGGGCGGCCAGCGCCAGCGCGTCGGCATCGCCCGCGCCCTGGCCGTCGATCCCGACATCCTGCTGATGGACGAACCCTTCGGCGCGCTCGACGCCATCACGCGGCACAGCCTTCAGGACGAGCTGCTGCGCATCCACCGCGAGACGGGCAAGACGGTGCTGTTCGTCACGCACGACCTGGAAGAGGCGGTGCATCTCGCCGACCGCATCATCGTTCTGGGTGGCAGCCCGGCGCGCATCGTCCAGGACGTCCGCAACGAGCCGGGCCGCGAGAGCGGTGGCTTCCGCGAACAGGTGGAGCAGTTGCGGTCGGGGATCGCGGACAATTACAGCATTTGAGGGTGTCGAACCGGGCCCCCCTCCCGGCCTCCCCCCGCTTCGCAGGGGGAGGAGAAAAAGCCCTCCCCTGAGAAGCGGGGAGGGTTGGGTGGGGGCTCCGTTCAACCACTCACGCGTTACGGCGCGACCCGCCGCACATCCCTTGCCGTCAAATGGACGTTCGCATCCGGGTCCAGCTTGCGGTCCATGATGCGGGCTTCCACCGCCTTGTCGAAGACCGGGCGGTTCAGGCAGACATACTGAAGCGCCTCGTCCGGTTTCGGCAGATGGCCGGCGAGGCTTTGCAGGGCGCGGCGCGGGACGAAGACCCGCCCGTGATACTCCCCGACCTCCACCGCGAACTCCACGGCGTCGGCCTCCTCGTTCCAGGACGGGTCGTCGGGGAACACGAACAGCGGCATCACACCCTCACGCAGAACACATCTCAGTCCAGGATGTAGGTAACATCGTAGCCGCTGCGCTTGAAGCGGGTCTTCAGCAGCGTGCCCTGCGCGTCGAACCACAGGTCGCGCTCCACGTCGCCGGAAATGCGGTGATGCTGCGCCTGAACGGCGCGCCCGCCGACGGTCAGCGTCTCGGTGCCGACGAGGTCGCTGCGCACGCTGTAGGGCTTACCGTCGATGACCGACAGCAGGGTGGGGCGCTTCAGCACCTCGGGCGTCCACAGCGTCAGGGGCAGGGTGTCGGCGCCGGCCTGTCCGACCTTGCCATCCACCGTGACGGAATAGCCGCCGCTGGTCCGCATCATCCGGATGGCGTGGGGCGTGCCGTCGTCGTCGGTCTGGGCGCTCATGGATTCGAGCGTCCGGCCCTTCCAGACCTCTTCCCGCTTGTGATCGTAGCGGAAGTTGATGAACAGCACCTTCACCCGCGTCGAGGCGGTGACCGCGACCTTGGTCACGTCGCCCTGCAGCTCCAGCCGGACGGTTTCCGTCCCCACCGGATCGTCGCCCATCAGAATCCGGTAGGTCAGCGTGCGCGGCTCGGCGGCGTGGGCCGCGGCCGTGGACAGCAGCAGACCGGCGGCCGCCAGCGCCGCGCGCAGGGCGTGCGTCATGGATCGTTCCCTCCCTGTGTTCGTGATGCGGCGGCGGCTTATGGTGCCGCCGTCCGTTGCCTTCGCTCAGTCGTCGAGAAGCTGCGCCAGCTTCATGGCGACGCCCATCGATCCGTCCACCTTCAGCTTGCCCATGGTGAAGGCCAGCATCGGGTTCAGCCGCCCGTCCATCAGCTTCTTCAGATTCTCGGCGGAGATGCGGATGGTGCAGTCGGGATCGGCGTCCCCGGCGTCCTCCCGCGCGATGGCGACGGGCGTCTCGCGGGCGTTGACCCGCACCGCCTCGCCGTCCTCCAGCGCGAAGCGGACGTCGGCCTTCAGGCTGCGGAAGCTGGTGGAGCGGGACTGGAGTTCGCGCAGGATGTCCTCAACCATGGATCAGTCACTCTCCCCTGGATTCGTGTTTGTCGGACCTTGACAGTAGGCGTAGTTTACGTTTACGTCAACGTCATAACCAAAACGTTTCCGGCGCCTCAACGATCCGGGAAACATCAAATCAATCAAGGGGAGTGAAACCATGCAGACCGCCGCCGCGCCCGGACTCCGAAAGCCCCGCACCGCCTTCCGCCGTCGTCTGTCCTGACCCGACGCGCAGCCGGGAGGATCGGAGATGACCGAGAATCTTGCGCGCCGGGGCAGCATCGGCGACGACACGCCGGCCCATCCCTGGCTGGCCCATTACCCCGAGGGCATCGCCTGGGACCAGCCGATCCCTGTGACGCCGCTGGCCGAGCTGTTCGAGGAGGCCGCCCGCCGCTACGCCGACCGTCCGTGCCTGGATTTTCTCGGCCGCCGCTACCGCTACGCGGAGGTGCTGGGGCTGGTGAACCGGGCGGCCAAGGGCTTCGCCGCGCTGGGGGTGAAGCCGGGTGTCCGGGTGGGGCTGTGCCTGCCGAACACGCCGACCTACGTGATCGCCTATTTCGGGATTCTGAAGGCCGGCGGCACGGTGGTGAACTACAACCCGCTCTATGTCGAGCGGGAGCTGGAGCACCAGATCGAGGATTCCGGGACCGAGATCATGGTCACGCTCGATCTGAAGCAAATCTACCCGCGCATCGAGGCGATGCTGGACCGGACGTCTTTAAAGACGGTGGTCGTCTGCCGCATGGCCTCGATCCTGTCCCCGGTGAAGAGCGTGCTGTTCCGCGTGCTGAAGCGCAGCGAGCTGGCGAGCATCCCGCAGGACGGGCGGCACGTGGATTTCGACTCGCTGCTGGGCAACGACGGCGTCGTCCAGCCGGTGCGGGTGGACCCGCGACGCGACGTGGCGGTGCTGCAATACACCGGCGGAACCACCGGCGTGCCCAAGGGGGCGATGCTGACCCACGCCAACCTCGTGGCCAACGCCCGGCAGGTGCAGGCCTGGTTCCCTGGAATGGCGCTGGGCGAGGAGCGGATGCTCGCCGTCCTGCCCTTCTTCCACGTCTTCGCCATGACGGTGATCCTGAACATGGGGCTGGCGGCGGGGGCGGAACTGGTCATGCTGCCGCGCTTCGACACATTGCAGGTCCTGAAGACCATCGCGCGGCGCAAGCCCACCCTGCTGCCCGGCGTGCCCACCATGTACAAGGCGCTGCTGAGCCATCCGGACGTGGCGCGCCATCCGATGCGGTCGATCCGCTACTGCATCTCCGGCGGGGCACCGCTGCCGATGGAGCTGAAGCGTCAGTTCGAGGAGGCCACCGGCTGCGTGCTGGTGGAAGGCTACGGTCTGAGCGAGGCGTCGCCGGTCTGCGCCTGCAACCCGCTGACCGGGGTGAACAAGGAGGGCTCCATCGGCCTGCCGCTCCCCGGCATCATGGTGCAGATCCGCGCGCTGGACGATCCCGACCGCGTGTTGCCGTCCGGCGAAAAGGGGCAGGTCGTGCTGTCCGGCCCCAACGTCATGGCCGGCTATTGGAACAAGGACGAGGAAAGCCGGCGCACCATCGTCGGCGGCTGGCTGTTCACCGGCGACGTCGGGGTGATGGACGAGGACGGTTACGTCTTCCTGCTCGACCGGCTGAAGGACCTGATCATCTGCGGCGGCTACAACGTCTATCCGCGCATGATCGAGGAGGCCATTTACCAGCACCCCGACGTGGTCGCCGTCTGCGTCATCGGCGTCCCCGACGACTACCGCGGCCAGAGCCCGAAGGCATTCGTCCAGCTCAAGCCCGGAGCCAGCCTGACCGCGGAACAGCTCAAGGACTTCCTGCGCGACAAGATCTCGCGGATCGAGATGCCGAAGCTGATCGAATTCCGCGCCGAGCTGCCCAAGACGGCGGTCGGCAAGCTGTCGAAGAAGGAGTTGATCGCCGAGACCCTACAAAAGCCGGGGGAGTGACATCGGAAAGGCGCGTGGCTTTGTCACGCCGTGGTGTGTGTGGTAGGAACGGAGACGCCGTCCGGCGGCGTGGAGCGAGCGGCCTTCGTTCCCCACGCCGCCGCGGCGCGACGTGACGGAAGGCGTGCCCCCCACCATGGAACAGCTCTACACGGTGAATCAGTTGGCGGAGGAACTGGGCATCACGCCGCGCGCCCTCCGCTTCTACGAAGTGAAGGGGCTGCTGTCGCCCAACCGCCTGGGCAACAACCGCGTCTACACCAAGCGCGACCGCGCCCGGCTGAAGCTGATCCTGCGGGGCAAGCGGCTGGGCTTCTCGCTGGCGGAGATCCGCGAGTATCTCGACCTCTACAACGTCGATGGCGGGGTGGAGCAGTTGAAGGTCCTGCAGAAGCGCATCGACGCGCGGCTGAAGGACCTGGAGCAGCAGCGCCAGGACCTGGAGGCGACCGTGGGCGAACTGCGGGAGATCGAGGCCCAGGTGCAGGCCGCGCTCGACGAGCGCGGATTGGCGTCCAAGAGCGCCTGAGCCGGTGCGGTCCCGCCCGCCCGGCCAAGCCGGAGGGGATGGGGTATGAATTTGCTGTTCCGCCTGATCGGCGTCATCGTGGCCGCTCTGACCGGTCGGCCGGTGGGGTTCCTCGAACCGGCGCGGCTGCGCTTCCGGGTGTGGCCGACCGACCTTGACCTCAACATGCACATGACCAACGCCCGCTATTTCAGCGTCATGGACCTGGGGCGCGTTGATCTGATGCTGCGTTCCGGCATGGGGCGGTCGATCCTGCGCCACCGCTGGCAACCGGTGATCGGCGCCGCCAATGTGCGCTTCCGCCGTCCGCTGGCGCCCTTCCAGCGCTTCGAGCTGGCGACCCGCGTGCTGTGCTGG
The DNA here is from genome assembly GCF_014596085.1 of Azospirillum tabaci. Taxonomy (GTDB): domain Bacteria; phylum Pseudomonadota; class Alphaproteobacteria; order Azospirillales; family Azospirillaceae; genus Azospirillum; species Azospirillum tabaci. Next base: position 160,042 of record NZ_JACCJY010000002.1, on the reverse strand, counting down.
GACGACAAGTATTTCTTCATCGAGCACCGGGTGGAGACCGCCACGGGCACGGCGGCGCTGGCCGTGGTGCAGGGCGCCTTCGTGGCGCGCGGCGCCGTGGTCGCCCCGACGGAGATTCTGGCGATCCACGGCGAGCACCGGGAATCGCCGCCCATGCCGGACGTCGTCGCCGCGTGGCGCGAGCGACCGCTTGCGCCCTGACGCTTGCGCCCCGAGACTTGCGTTGCGCCTCCTCCTTGCACTATGGCTGGCCGAACGGGAAAAGCCGGCAAAGCGGAAGGGCAAGGGTCATGGGCGCACACGGAATCAATGGCATCGACCATCTCGTCATCGTCGTCCGCGATCTGGAGAAGGCGCAGGACGCCTATCGCCGCATGGGCTTCACCATCTCGCCGAAGGGCCGGCATGGCGAGCTGAAGTCGGCCAACCACACCATGATGTTCGGGGCGGGCGACTATCTGGAACTGCTCGCCATCGAACAGCCGCACCCCTTCACCGCCTTCTTCAGCAACGTGTTGAAAACCCGCGAGGGCATCGCCGCGGCGGCGCTGAAGACCGACGACGCGCGGGCGGCGCAACGCCTCCTGGTCGAGGCCGGCTATCCGGCGGGCGAGCCGGTGGAGTTCGGCCGCCCCGTCGATCTTCCGGGCGGCGCGCAGCAGGCGCGCTTCACCACCACCCCGATCGACGGCGTTCCGGAATGGGGCGGGCGGGTCTTCCTCTGCCAGCACCACACCCCCGAGGTGGTTTGGCGTCCGGAACTGATCCAGCACGACAACACGGTGACCGGGCTTGCCGCCCTGGTCGTCGCCGCCGACGATCCCGACGCCACCGCCGCCTCCTACGCGCGCCTGTTCGGTACGGCGGTGGAGGCGCAGGGGCCGGCGCGCGTCGTGCCGACCGGCAGCGCCCCCATCGTGGTGGCCGATCCCGCCGCTCTGCATTGGGGATGGACCAGCGACCCGGCCTTGGCGGTTCCGCGCCCCTTTCTGGCCGGAATGGTGCTGCGGGTCGCCGATCTGGAGCGCGCCCAGCAGGCGCTTCAGAAGAGCAAGTTCCCGACCGTCGTCGGCAACGGCGTGCTGCGCGTGTCGTCGGCGAGCGCCTGTGGCGCCATGCTGGCCTTCGCCAAGGATTTCGACCTGCGCGCCCTGATTCCCTGATTCGCTAATCCCGCCGACGCCGGTTTGTCATAACGGAATCATATTGCTGCACTGCGTTCGATCCGTTGGACAGGCCACCGCCGCGGGCGCACATTCCTCTCTTGCGTGCATGTTGCAGTGCATCATAGGGGCGGACCGACGTGGCGGACGGCGATTTCGGCAGGGTTCAGATCGAACCGGCAGGGCAGGGGAGCGCGGCGCAGTACCTCGTCGCCGGCACGCCGGCCTACACGCGGGCAAGCCGCATCCTCTTCGTGGCCGGTTTCTCCACCTTCGCCGCGCTCTACTGCGTGCAGCCGCTGATGCCGGAGTTCACGCAGGAGTTCGGCGTCACCCCGGCACAGTCCAGCCTCGCCCTGTCGGTGTCCACCGGCGTTCTGGCCTTCGCGCTTCTGGTCGCCGGGGCGGTGTCCGACCGGTTCGGGCGCAAGGCCATCATGGCGCTCTCGCTGCTCGCCTCCGGCACGCTGGGCATCAGCGGGGCGATGGCTCCGGACTGGGTGTCGCTGCTGCTGGTGCGTGCGTTGGAGGGGATGGCCCTCAGCGGCCTGCCCGCCGTTGCCATGGCCTATGTGTCGGAGGAGGTGGACCCGCGCTCCGCCGGGGTCACCATGGGCTTGTACATCGGCGGAACGGCGCTGGGCGGCATGTCGGGCCGGGCGCTGACGGCTTTGGTCGCCGACGTCGCGTCCTGGCGCATGGCGATGGGGGTGATCGGCACGCTGGGAATCGCCGCCGCGGTGGCGGTGTGGTTCGCGCTTCCCGCCTCGCGCAACTTCCAGCGTCGGCCGGCGGGCATGCGGGAACTGGCGGCGGCGTGGCGCGGGCACCTGATGGACCGCGGGCTGCTCGCCCTGTTTGCCATGGGGTTCCTGTCCATGGGGGCCTTCGTCACCGTCTTCAACTACATCGGCTTCCGCCTGCTGGCGCCCCCCTTCGACCTGCGTCCGGCGGCGGTCGGGGCCGTCTTCACCGTCTATCTCTGCGGAGTCGTCAGTTCGCCGCTGTTCGGCGGGCTGGCCGTGCGGCTGGGGCGCGGGCGGGTTCTGGCCGCCGCCGCTGCGATGATGGCGGCCGGGCTGGCGCTGATGACGCCGGACAGCCTGTGGACGATGACGCCGGGAATCGCCCTGTTCACCTTCGCCTTCTTCGGGGTCCACACCATCGCCTCCGGCTGGATCGGGCAACGCGCGCCGATCAACCGCGGGCAGGCCTCGGCGATCTATCTGTTCTGCTACTACATGGGCTCCACCATCGCCGGGACGCTGGGCGGTGTCTTCTGGAACGGGTCCGGATGGGCCGGAGTCGGCGGATTCGTCGGCCTTTTGCTGGCGCTCGGGCTGATCGTGTCGCTGGCCCTGGCGATCCGCCGCTGATTCGTTCATTGCGCGCATACCGAGGTATGAATTCAACTGTTTCGGTTGCGCCGTGTGCCGCTTCGCCCCATTCTGGGCGCACCTGCACAACGAGGCCGCCATGGCGCGTTTGTCCGTCTACAGCGACACCGATCCCACGGTTATCGAACTGTCGTCCGCCGACCCGGCGCTGGTCACCGCCCATCTGGCGCTGGCCGGCGTGCTGTTCGAACGCTGGCCGGAATCCCGGTCCCTTCCCGACGCCGCCGACGCCCAGGCGGTGCTGGAGGCCTACGCCGGGCCGGTAGCCGCTCTGAAGGAGGCGCGTGGTTTCCAATCCGCCGACGTGGTGCGGATGCCGCGCGGTCTGCCGAACGCGGCGGCCCGCCGCGCCAGCTTCCTCGCGGAACACACCCACGATGAGGATGAGGCCCGCTTTTTCGTGCAGGGCGGCGGCGCCTTCTATCTGCACATGGACGAGAAAGTGTTCCGCATCGTGTGCGGGGCCGGCGACCTGCTGAGCATTCCGGCGCAGACGAAGCATTGGTTCGACATGGGGCCGGACCCGGAATTCACCGCCATTCGCTTCTTCACGCGTCCGGACGGCTGGGTGGCGTCCTTCACTGGCGACGTGATCGCCGACCGTTTTCCGAAGTTCGAACCGGGAACCGGTACGGCACCATGACCCGGCCGCCGTAACCTGGCCGCCGTGACCCGGCCGCCGCCGTTACCTTTCGCCGCAGCCGATTGCGGGCGAAAACCGGTGCTGTTACAAGCCCTTCGGTATCAGCGCCGACCCGACGGCGGCGCGCCACCCGCTTCGGAGGCTCCATGACCACGGACGGCCACACCGTCCCGAGCACGGGCAACAGCTTCATCGACGCGGCCCACACGTCGCTGATGGACCATGTCGAGGCCATTCGCCGCGAATGCGCGGCCGGCGCCTCCCGCGACTCCATGGTTCCCCGCTTCAGCCGCTTCGCGGACGAGATGCGCATGCATTTCGACCATGAGGAGGTCATCATCCGCGCCGCCGGATTCACCCGGTGGGAGGAACACGCCAGCCATCACGCGATGCTGGACCAGCAGTTCGGCCGACTCATCGACTATGTGCGCGAATGCGAGGTCACCACGGACTTTCTGTGCACGGTGGCGGGCACGCTGGACGCTGCTCTGTGCGGGCACGAGATCCGGCACGACGGTGATTACGCCGCCCTGGTGCGCGACGCCTCCATGGCGCCGGAAGGACGGACGCTGATCGCCTGGAGCAGCGCTTTCGATGTCGGGGTAGGGCCGCTTGACGCGCAGCATCGACAGCTCGCCGAACTCATGAACGAGCTGGACGTGATGAGCCGCCGGGACGCGCCGGTCGGCGAATCGCGGGACATTCTGGGGCTGCTGCACGACCACGTGCTCGCACATTTCGCCATGGAGGAAGGGGTGCTGCGCCGCATGGCGCCCGGCCGTTTCGTGGCCCACCGCAACCATCACCGGCTGCTGGAGGGGCAGTTCGCCCGCATCCGCCAGCAGGTGGAGAGCGGACGGCTCGACTCCGGCGTCGCGGTGCGGGGATTCCTGCGTTTCTGGCTGATGGACCATGTGCTCGGCTCCGACCGTCCGGCCTTTGCCGAGGCGGCGGACGCGGCGCCCCGCTGATCCCGGCGACGATCCCGTTCCCGGCCTGTCATCAAAAAATCACTTGAATCGCCGGGGAAAAAGCGTAATTCATCGGGCACGACGCACTCGCACGTGCCAATGGCCCTCTGTGGTTATGCAACGACGTACCGCGTCCTTTTTGGCAGAACCGGTCATCAGTGGGCCGGTCCCGAGAGGGAGGTAGGCATGTTGGCTCTCCACGGCAGGGCTCTCAGACGGTAGCCCATAGCCGGACATCGACGCTTTGAACCTGCGGAGCTGTTAGCCCGCTCGTGAGCGTTTGACCCGGCTTTTCTCCGTCGCCTTTCACCACAACCCGAATTCCGGTCCGCGGCTTTGAAGGCCGTGCCGGATTCCCGTCTGTTCGCTGGACCGCCCCGCGCCGGGTGGCCCAGGGTAAGGAGTGCGCCATGGGCTTCATCCGTTCCCGTTCCGCCGTCGCCCCGCTGCGCCGCGGCGTTTCCGTTTCCGCCCCGTCCTTCGGCGCTTCGCCGGTGTCGGACCGCCGCACCTCCGTCCATCAGGCGGTGGCGATGGCCCGGCCCGAGGAGCCGATGCACTGCATCCGTCCGGGCGTCCTGGCCGACACCGCGTCCAGCTTCGTGGCTGCCTTCGACGCCGCCGTGTCCGGCGACGTGCTCTACGCCGTGAAGTGCAACCCGGAGCCGGCGGTGCTGCGCGCCCTGTGGGCCGGCGGCGTGCGCCACTTCGACGTGGCATCGCCGGGCGAGATCCGCCTGATCCGCCAGATGTTCCCGGACGCGGTGCTGCACTATATGCACCCGGTGAAGGGGCGCGAGGCCATCCGCACCGCCTACCAGCAGTACGGCGTGCGCGACTTCGTGCTGGACAGCATGGAGGAGCTTCAGAAGATCCTGGAGGAGACGGGCGACGCCCAGGACCTCGGCCTCGTCGTGCGTCTGGCCCTGCCCAAGGGCAACGCGGTCTACGACCTGTCCGGCAAGTTCGGCGCTCCGGCGGCGGAGGCGGTCGAACTGCTCCAGGCCGTGCGCATGGTGGCTCCGAAGGTTGGCGTGTCCTTCCATGTCGGCTCGCAGATGCTCGACCCGTCCGCCTATGAGCGGGCGCTGGAGCTGGCCGGCCGCATCATCGCCGAGTCGGGCGTGGTCATCGACGTTCTGGACGTGGGCGGCGGCTTCCCCGTCTCCTATCCGGGAGTGACCCCGCCGCCGCTCGGCGACTTCATGGAGGCCATCGCCCGCGGCGTGGCGAAGCTCGACCTGCCGGCCCATTGCCGCGTCTGGTGCGAGCCGGGCCGCGCGCTGGTCGCGCCGGGCGTGTCGCTGGTCGTGCAGGTGGTGAAGCGCCGGGGCAACGAGCTGTTCATCAACGACGGCGTCTACGGCGCCTTGTCGGACGCCGGGGTCCCCGGCTTCCGCTTCCCGGCCCGCATGATCCGTCCGTTCGCGCCGATGGGCGACGAGCCGGTGGAGGCCTTCGCCTTCTACGGCCCGACCTGCGACAGCGCGGACCGCATGAACGGCCCGTTCCACCTGCCGGCGGACATCCGCGCCGGCGACTGGATCGAGCTGGGCCAGCTGGGGGCCTACGGCTCCTGCCTGCGCACCGCCTTCAACGGGTTCGACCAGGCCCGCGTGGTCGAGGTTTCGGACGCGCCGCTGCTGGAAACACCCGGCTACGTTCTGAAGAGCTGCGTGGCATAAGTCCCGCATCGCGGGAAAGCTGTGGATATCCCTAAAAAATCACCGTAAACCATCGTTGGTCCACCACCCTCCGCCTTTCCAAGAGGCGCGGGGGTGACGGGCTGTATTATTGTCACGCCAACCACGGGGGACCGTCTTAGATGACCCTGGACACCAAGCACATCTCCTTCACCGGCCGCATGGTCATTGTCGGCTTCGGATCGATTGGCCAGGGAGTTTTGCCCCTGATTTTGCGCCACATCGGAATCACGAAGGACCAGATCACCATCGTCACCGCCGAGGAGCGCGGTCATGCCGAGGCGGATGAGCTTGGCGTCAAATTCATCAACCTGCCGCTGACGAAGGAGAACTACGTCCAGGTTCTGGAGCCCATGCTGGGCAAGGGCGATTTCCTGGTCAACCTGTCGGTGGACGTGTCGTCCGTCGCCCTGTTCGAGTTCTGCCACAAGGTCGGCGCTCTCTACATCGACACCTGTGTCGAGCCGTGGGCCGGCGGCTACACCGACCCGTCCCTGTCGCCGTCGCTGCGCTCCAACTACGCCCTGCGCGAGACCGCGCTGTCGCACCGCGCCGCCTATGAGGGCGGGCCGACCGCCGTGCTGACCCACGGCGCGAACCCCGGCCTCGTCTCACATTTCGTGAAGCAGGCGCTGCTGAACATCGCCGCCGACACCGGCGAATCGGCGGAGATCCCGAAGGACCGCGCCGGCTGGGGCGCTCTGGCCGCCAAGCTGGGCGTCAAGGTGATCCACATCGCCGAGCGCGACACCCAGGTGTCCAACGAGCCGAAGAAGGTGGGCGAGTTCGTCAACACTTGGTCCATCGACGGCTTCGTCGGCGAGGGCTGCCAGCCCACCGAACTCGGCTGGGGCAGCCACGAGAAGCATTTCCCCGCCGATGGGCGCCGCCACGAGTTCGGCTGCGACGCCGCCATCTATCTGATGCGGCCCGGCGCCTCCACGCGCGTGCGCACCTGGACCCCGCTGGAGGGGCCGTTCCACGGCTTCCTCATCACCCACAGCGAGGCGATCTCCATCGCCGACTACTACACCCAGCGCGACGGCAACCACGTCACCTACCGCCCGACCGTGCACTACGCCTATCACCCGTGCGACGACGCGGTGAAGTCGGTGCATGAGCTGGCCGGCAAGAACTGGTACATGCAGCCGAGCCAGCGCCTGATGATGCACGAGATCGTCAGCGGCACCGACGAGCTGGGCGTGCTGCTGATGGGGCACAAGAAGGGCATCTACTGGTTCGGTTCCCGCCTGGGGATCGACGAGGCGCGCGCTCTGGTGCCGTACAACAACGCGACCTCGCTGCAGGTCACGGTGGCGGTCTTGGCCGGCATCGTCTGGGCGCTGGAGAACCCGAACCGCGGCATCGTCGAGCCGGACGAGATCGACTTCCAGCGCATCCTGGAGATCGCCACGCCCTATCTGGGCGAACTGGTCGGCGCCTATGGCGACTGGACTCCGCTGCAGGACCGCGAACGCCTCTTCCCCGAGGACGTCGATCACGACGATCCCTGGCAGTTCAAGAACTTCCGGGTCGCTTAAGGCCGGGTCGTCTGAACAGGAAAGGGGCTCTGCGGAGCCCCTTTTTCTTTGGTGCGGTCAGAGGGTGAGCGCCAGCAGAAGCGCGCCGGCCACCAGGGCGATGCAGGCGCGCCGGTAGAGGTGAAGGGCGCGAGTGATGTCCTGCGCGGTGGCGGCGGTGCGGCCCGGCCCCATCCAGGCGTCCTCGATCCGCACCTCGCCATAGACCCGCGGCCCGCCGAGCCGGAGGTCGAGCGCGCCGGCCATCGCGGCCTCCGGCCAGCCGGCGTTGGGCGAGCGGTGGCGGTGGGCGTCGCGCCGCACCGACCGCCAGGACTCGCCCGCGTCGGCCCCCTCGGTGAAACGGGCGGCCACCCAGATCAGCAGCGCCGACAGGCGGGAGCCGGGCAGGTTGACCAGATCGTCCAGCCGCGCCGCTGCCCAGCCGAACGCCTCGTGCCGGGGGGTGCGGTGGCCGATCATGCTGTCCGCGGTGTTGATCGCCTTGTAGAGCGCGATTCCCGGCAGCCCGCCGACCAGCAGCCAGAAGGCCGGGGCGACGACTCCGTCCGAGAAATTCTCCGACAGGCTTTCGATGGCGGCGCGACTCACCCCATGCTGGTCCAGCGTGGCGGGGTTGCGGCCGACGATGCGCGACACGGCCTCGCGCGCCGCTGCCAGCCCGCCGCTGCGGAAGGCGGCGGCGACCGCGGCGACATGGTCGTGCAGGCTGCGCTGCGCCAGAAGAGTGGACGCCAGCGCCGCTTCGAGGAGGCCGCCGAGCGGCAGGTGGCGGCACAGCCCGGCCACCGCCGATGCGGCGCCGCCCACCACCAGCAGCAGGACGAGCAGCGCGAGCACCCCTGCCGCCTTACGGACGGCGAAGGAATCGCGCTCGCGGTTGAGCGCGCGGTCAAGCTGGGCGATAAGCGCCCCGATCCACACCACCGGGTGGCGGATTTGGGCGTAGAGTGCGTCCGGATAGCCGGCGGCGGCCTCGATGAGGAGAGCGGCGGCGAGCACGGACGGATGAAGCTCCACGGGATCGAATCCTCTGGGGGAAGGGAAGGGGCGGGATGATGGCGGAATCGGCGGCGGGGTCCAAGAGGATCGTCCAAGGCGGGATTGTCCATGGCGGCGACCTCGACGCTGCGCGGGCGGCCTTTCCGGCGGCGCCGGAGCCCTGGGTGGATCTGTCGACCGGCATCAACCCCTGGCCTTTCCCGCTGCCCGCCATCCCTGCCGAGGCCTGGACGCGCTTGCCGGGCCGCGTTGCCGAAACGGCCCTGCGCGAGGCTGCGACGGCCTTCTATGGAGCGCCGTCGCCGGACGGAGTCGCCGCCGCGGGCGGTTCCCAGTCCCTGATCCAGATCCTGCCGCGGCTGCGATCTCCGGGAGCGGTCGCCGTGCTGGGGCCGACCTACGCCGAGCACGCCTCGGGCTGGGTCAGCGCCGGGCATCGCGTGACGGAGGTGGTATCCCTGGAGGAATGCGACGCCGACGTGGTGGTGGTCGTGAACCCGAACAACCCGGACGGCCGCATCGTCCCGCCCGAAACCCTGCTGGCCCTGGCGGAGCGGCAGGCGGCGCGGGGCGGCTGGCTGGTGGTGGACGAAGCCTTCGCCGAGGTCGCTCCGGAGTGCAGCGTGGCGTCGGAGGCCGGGCGCACCGGTCTGGTCGTCCTGCGCTCCTTCGGGAAGTTCTTCGGGCTGGCCGGCGTCCGGCTCGGTTTCCTGCTCGGCGAACCGACGCTGGTCCGGGATATGCGCGCCGCCGTGGGGCCTTGGGCCGTGTCGGGTCCGGCGCTGGCCGTCGCGACCGCGGCCTTGTCGGATGCGGCGTGGATCGCCGCCACCCGGCGTCGTCTGGCCGAGGCTGCGGCCCGCTTCGACGCGCGTCTGGCGGGTGCCGGTTTGCGCGTCGCCGGAGGAACATCGCTCTTTCGTCTCATAGACGACCCCCAGGCTGCCGGGCTCTACAACGAGTTGGGCTGGGCCGGGGTGCTGGTCCGCCGGTTCGACTATCGGCAGGATTGGTTGAGATTGGGATTGCCGGCGGACAAGGCAGCGGAAGACCGTGTGACAGTTGCGTGCGAAACATTCAAAAATAGATAGATTTTGCGTCTATAATAGGCGATCACCACCATAGCGCGACAAGATGGCACACAGGGGCAAAAAGGCCCATCGGCTAACGTACTCCTGGTTTGCCCTATCGTGGCGCAAGAATCTTCCATGACGCTGTGGGGGCCATGCTGGATTCGGTCGGTTCAATGAGTCCTTCTGGGGATGCGGAGGAAACCCGGGTTGCGCTGTGGCGTGCGTTCGACACGCTGCCGACGGGGGTCTGCGTCACCACGGACACAGGGGCCATCCTTTATGCCAATGCCGCCCTGCACGGTCTGCTGCGCTACGCTCCCGGCGGACTGACCGGTCTCGACCTCGCGGCGCTGGAACCGGAGGACGCCACTCTCCCGGCGCTGCCGGACGCGTCGGGAGAGAGGCCATTGCGGCGCCTGGATGGCGGAACCGTGTGGGTCGCGGAGTCGGTCGGGCCCCTTACGGGTCCGCTGGGGGAACGGCAGTCGCTGCGCGTCTACACCGACGTCACCCGCCACCGGCAGGCGCAAGCCGCGCTGCGCGACCAGCTTCTGATGAAGGAGGTGCTGTTCGAGACGCTGCCGGTCCCTGTCTTTGTGAAGAACGCGGCCGGCGAATACACGGATTGCAACGACGCCTTCGAGCGCTACACCGGCCTGGAGCGCCGCAGCATCGTCACGAAGACCGCCTTCGCCGTGATGGACCCGCGCATCGCCAAGGCGCACGCCGACCAGGATCGTGAACTGACCGTCAACTGGGGCCAGCGCAGCTATGAGGAGGCGGTGCCCTTCGTCGGCGGCACCACCCGCCTGTCCAGCCTGACCAAGGCCGTCTTCTGCGACAGCACCGGGAATTTGGGCGGGATCGTCGGCGTGATCCACGACCTGACCGAGGGATTGCCCAGCGAGGAGCGGCTCCAGGCCATCTTGGAGCAGAGCCCGATCGGCGTGTCGGTGTCGCGCCGCGACGATGGCAAGATCATCTTCGTCAACACCCGCTTTGCGGAACTGATCGGACTGAAGCGCGAGGATCTGATCGGCCGGCAGGCCCGCGACTATTATCTGGACCGGCACCAGCGGGAACGGGTGATCGAACGGCTGCGCTCCTATGGATCGGTGACCAACATGGAGGTCCAGTTCCGCCGGGCCGACGGATCGTCCTTCTGGACGCTGTTCACGGTCAACCAGGCGGTGATCCAGGGCGTTCAGGTGAATCTGGCCTGGATCTACGACTACACCGACCGCCGGAACATGGAAGAGGCCTTGCGGGACATGGCGTCCCGCGACCCGCTGACGGGGATCTACAACCGGCGTTCCTTCATGGAACTGGCGCGCTCGCAACTGGCCCGCGCCCACCGTTTCAGCGAGCCGATGTCGGTCTTCGTGCTGGACGTCGACCATTTCAAGCGGATCAACGACAGCTACGGTCACGCCACCGGCGACGACGCCCTGCGCATGGTGGCTGGAGGCTGTCAGGCCATCCTGCGCGAATACGACATTCTCGGCCGGCTCGGCGGTGAGGAATTCGTGGTGGTCCTGCCCGGAGCCACCGCGCAGGAGTCCCGCGTGGTGGCGGAACGGGTGCGCCGCCATCTCTCCCGCATGGCGATTCCAGGACCGGAAGGCCGCTTCCATCTGACCAGCAGCATCGGCATCTCCGCGATCGAAGGCGCTTACGACACGCTGGAAAAGGCGATCCACCGTGCCGACCTTGCCCTCTACCGAGCCAAACGTGAGGGGCGCAACCGGGTCGTCGTGTACGAACCGGGGATGTGATCCGCCATCTCCGGGAGAAAAATTGCGCCCACCCCATCCGGGGATCGATTGGATTTTCTCCTGGGACTCCGCGTTGTGCGTTCTGGCTCAACCTCTTATGCGCGTGACGCATGTGGTACAATTTGTCGCGGCATGTCCCCGTCCGTTTTTAAAGCCATCCGATTATTACGTACGCTATGAGTCAATCAACAAAAGATATTACCAGCGATCAGCTTGGTGACATGTTTGTCGGATCTTTGAGTTCACCGCGCGTTTGAGAGGCGGACGGTCATGGCGGTCGGCATAGGCGGCACACACGGTACCTTGACCGGACAGGAGCGGACGTTTCACCGCGACGAGATCATCGTCTCCAAAACCGATCTGAAAGGTCGCATCATCTACGCCAATGACGTGTTCCTGCGCATCAGCGGGTACGGCGAGGCGGAGTTGCTGGGGCAGCCGCACAACATCGTCCGCCATCCGGACATGCCGCGCTGCGTTTACAAGCTGCTGTGGAGTCGCATCGAGGCGGGGAGCGAAATCTTCGCCTATGTGATCAACCGGGCGAAGAACGGCGACCATTACTGGGTGTTCGCCCACGTCACACCGGTTTTCGGCAGCCCCGACAGCGGGAACGGGCGATCCATCATCGGTTACCATTCCAGTCGGCGCGTCCCGGCGCGACCCGCGGTGGACGCGGCGGCAAGCCTCTACGCCGCGCTGCGGGCGGAAGAGGCACGGCACGCCGACCGGAACGCGGCGATGACGGCCTCCGGAGCCATGCTGGAAAAACTCCTGCGCGACAAGGGCACGAGCTATGACGAGTTTGTCTTCAGTCTCTAAATCGCTCGCCGCCGCCGCCTTGGCCGCCCTGCTGTCAGCGGCACAGGCGGTGTACGGTCTCGCCGCCGGCGACGCCGTCGCCGCCCTTCTGGGCCTGCTGGCGGCTCTTCCCTGCCTTGCGGCGATCCGCTGGCTGGCGCTCACCAACCGGACCATCCGGAAAGCCATGGCGGTGATCGCCGCGGCGGAGAAGGGCGACCTTCAGCCGCGCATTCTGAACATCCAAGGCAACAGTCCAATTGCGGACATGCTGCGCACCGTAAACCGTCTGCTGGACCGCGTGGAGTCCTTCGGCAAGGAGGCCAACGCCGCCATGCAGCACGCGGCGGAGGGGCAGTATTACCGGCGCATCGTGATGACCGGCATGGTCGGGGAGTTCGGGGCCTATTCCCGCCAGATCAACGACGGCTTGGCCGCCATGGACGGCAAGAGCCGCGAGTTCGTGGAGAGCGCCACCCGCATCGGCGCCAACATCAAGGAGGTCGCGCAGAGCCTGTCGGCCAGCGCCGCCCAACTCGAAGCCTCCTCCACCGCCATGACGGCGACCGCGGCCACGGCCAGCGAGCAATCCTTCTCCGCGGCCTCGGCGGCGGAGCAGGTGTCGTCCAATGTGGATGGGGTGGCCGCGGCGACCGGCGAGGTGTCGGGCGCCATCAGCGAGGTGGCCCAGGGCGTGTCCCGCACCGCTGATCTCGCCCGCAGCTCGGTGGAGAAGGTGCGGGAGGCGGACGCCACCATCCGCTCGCTCCTCGCCGCCTCCGACCAGATCGGCGCGGTCGTCCAGCTCATCAACGACATCGCCAGCCAGACGAACCTGTTGGCGCTGAACGCGACCATCGAGGCGGCGCGGGCGGGCGAGGCCGGCAAGGGATTCGCCGTGGTGGCAACCGAGGTGAAGAATCTCGCCAAGCAGACGGCCCAGGCGACGGAGGACATCTCCGCCCAGATCGCCCAGGTCCAGTCGGTGACCCGCGACACGGCGGCGGTGATCCAGCATGTCGGTGGCATGATCCACGACATCGACGAGATCGCCGTTGGCATCGCCGGTGCCGCCGAACAGCAGAGCGCGGCCATCGACGAGATCAGCCGGTCCATCCGGGAGGCGTCGGCCGGCGTGCGCACCGTGGCGGACGCGGTGACCAGCGTGTCTTCCGGTGCGCAGGATGCCAGCGCCGCAGCCAGCCAGGTGCTCTCATCGGCCGGGGAACTGGCGCGGCGCGCCGTGACGCTGAACGGGGACATCGACACCTTCGTTGCCCGTGTCTGCGGCGGTCAGCGCTGAGCGGCGGCGAAGGCCCGGGAGGTTCCGGGGAGTTACGTCACCCCTGAATCGCCCGTCCGCGACTCCGCCGTCTCCAACCCGACCCGAGCATCGTCCCTTGGGGTGGTGGTGGCGTTCTCCGCGTCCTTGACGGCATCCTTCAGGGCGGCATCCAGAGCCTGGATGCGGCTTCTCCCGATGCCCGCGACGTCTCTGTTCCGGGCCGACGCCACCAGTCCGCCGGCCAGCGCGGACGCCTGGGCAAATCCCACATTCCCGGTCGATCCCTTCAGGATATGGGCCTCGCGTTCCACCGCCGCAAAATCCCGGTTTTGAGCCGCAAGCCGGAGGCGGTCGAGATGGCTCGGCGTCTCGCGTAGAAAGGTGTCCATCAGCAGGGCAAAACCCTCGTCCCCGATCGCATCGCGCAGATCCTGGCGCTTGGCGTGGTCGATCCGCGGGGGCGCTCCGGTCTCAGGACACGGCTCCGACTTGTTCGGCTCGCTTCCTTTCGCGAGGTCGCTCCACCGGGCGACGGTCCGCAGAAGCTGGTCCGCCGCGATGGGCTTTGGCAGGTAATCGTTCATTCCGGCGGCCAGGCAGGCGGCCTGATCCCCTTCCATGGCGTTGGCGGTCATGGCGACGATCGGAACATGAGCGGCCGACCCACCCATCCGGCGGATCGCCTGCGTCGCGGCCAGACCGTCCATTTCCGGCATCTGGACATCCATCAGGACGAGGTCGTAGGGCAGGGCGGCGACGGTGTTGACCGCCTCCAGCCCATTCGACACGGAATCGACCGCATAGCCGGCCCGGCGCAGCACAGCCAGAGTCACCTGAAGGTTCACCGGATTGTCCTCCGCCACCAGGATGCGGCGGCGGAGGGCGCCGGACGTGGCCGAGCCGGGTGCCGCCGGTCCAGGCGGAGGCTTGCCCGCGGGAGCCGTCACTTGCGGCGAAACCCTCGGCGGCGGCGAGGCGAACAGGCGTGAGACCGCAGCGTGGAGCGCCGTGGAGCGGATCGGCTTGACGATCCGCACCTCCACACCGGCGGCGTCTCCCTCCATCTCGCCCATCCGGTGCGAGGTGGCCAGCGCCAACGGCAGGTTCGCCAGGGCTGGTTCGGCACGGATGCGGGCAGCCAGTTCCGGCCCGGTCAGGCCCGGCATGCAATGATCGAGGATGGCGGCGTCGAATGGCCGCCCCTCCGCGCGCGCGGCCAGAAGCCGGTTCAGGGCCTCTTCCCCCGTGGCGGCGGATTCGGTCTCCAGACCCATGGCGGCGAGCTGACGAGCCAGCAGGTCGCGGTTCACCGCCAGATCGTCCACCAGAAGAATGCGCCGTCCGGCCCAAGCGTCCGGGTTCGACGCGGCGGATGCGGTGTCCGTCGCCGCGCCGCGCCACAGGGGAATGACGGCCCAGAACACGCTGCCCTCTCCAGGCATGCTGTGAACGCCAATCTTCCCGCCCATCAACTCGGTGAGGCGTTTGCAGATGGCAAGGCCCAGCCCGGTGCCGCCGTGGCGCCGGGCCGACGACCCATCCACTTGGCTGAACATGGAGAACAGGCGCTTGTGGTCCGCCGCGGCGATGCCGATTCCCGTGTCCCTCACCTCGAAACGGACGGTCACCGGCGTGTCGTGCGGGGCCTCGATCTCCGCGTCGCGCGATTCCGCCCCGTCCTCCGCGGAGGAGAGGCTGTTCTGCTCGATCGACAGCACGATGGTCACGCTGCCCTGATCGGTGAACTTGACCGCGTTGCCGGCGAGGTTGATCAGGATCTGGCGCAGCCGTCCGGGATCGCCACGCAGCGGGCCATGCAGGGCCGGCGGGACATAACTGGCCAGTTCCAGCCCTTTCGCGGCGGCGCGCGGGGTCAGCAACTCCACCACGCTCTCGACCAGCGGCACGGCTTCGAAGTCGGTTACCTCCAGCGTGAGGCGTCCAGCGTCGATCTTGGAAAAGTCCAGAATGTCGTTGATGATGGTCAGCAGCGATTCCGCGGAATCCCGGATGGTGTCGGCGTAGCCGCGCTGCTCCTCGTCAAGGTTGGTTTCCTGGAGAAGCCCGGCCATGCCGATCACCCCGTTCATGGGGGTCCGGATCTCGTGGCTCATGGTCGCCAGGAATTCCATCTTGCTGCGCTGTCCGGCCTCGGCCTTCTCCTTCGCCTCGGTCAGCGCCCGCTCCACGCGCTTGCGGTCCGACAGGTCGCGGAAGAAGGCGGCGAAGAGGATTCCCTGCTGCGTCTGAACCTCGGCCAGGGACAGGTCGAGGGGGAACACCTCCCCATCCATCCGCAGCCCATTGACCTCGCGGGAAAAGTTCGGGCCGATCCGGCGTGCGCCCGCGGCGATGGTTTCCATGATGCGGCTGTGGGCCGCGTAATGCTGCGGCTCCATCAGCTCCTGCACATGGCGTCCGATCAGGCCGCCGGGCGGGTAGCCGAAAATGCGGTGGGCCGCGCTGTTCGCGGATTCGATGACGCCGTCCGCACGCACCGTCAGGATGCCCTCGACGGCGGTTTCCAGAAGCGCGTTGAAGCGGGCGTTGCCGTCCTCCAACTGGGCATCCTTGCGGCGCAGCATTGTCAGCACGGCTGTGAACAGCAGGATGACCAGTCCGGAGCCCAACGCGACCGCCGCGATTTCCAGCTGGTTGGTCCACCAGCCCGCCAGTTCCTCGTCCTCGCTGCGGCTGATCGCCAGAACCAGCGGCCAGAGCGGCGTGGCGCGATAGGCGGTGATGCGCTCCTGTCCGTCCGGGGTGATCTCATCGAACACACCGCCTTCCGATAGGGGAAGATGAACCCGGAACAGCTCCGTCCCCGCCATCGGCGTGCCGATGCCCTCCGCCCCGTCCTGCGGAAGCCGGGTCAGGAGAACCCCATCCCGGCGGTAGAGCGACACCGTTCCATGCAGACCGTTGCGCACCGCCCGGAAGACGCTCTGCAAGTACTCGGGATTGACCGAGGCGATCGCCACCCCCACAAGCGTCCCGTCGGCGCCCCGAATGGCCCGGCTCATCGGCAGGACCCATTTGCCCAAGCGGTCCTCCACGGTCCCGGCCGGCGTCAGAAATCGCCCCCGCACCGGGCTCCCGATTTGCAGACCCTTGCTCTGACCGGAAAGGTGAGCGCGGAACAGATCGAACTCCGAGAAGGAGGTGCCGAGCAGCCTCGGGTCCTCCGTCGTCGCCACCAGGATACCGCGGCGGTCGAGCACCGAAAGGCCGCGGATGTGCGGCGACCGGCGCACCCGTTCCTGAAGCAGGGGCGCCAGCGCTCCATCCTCGCGGCCTTGGGGCGGTTGGCCACCCAGCAGATTGCCGAAGGTCACCGCATCGCCCAACGAGGCGAGCGTGACGTCCACCGTCTGGACCGTGCGGCTGACAGAGGATTCGAGAGCGCTCGCCAGATTGTCGATGTTTTCCGCCGCTTTTTTCAACGTCAGGGCGCGGTCGGCGTGGATGTCGTAGGTGAACTCGAACAGAAGGGCCATCACCGACAAGAAAGCCAATGCGAGAAGAGCGCCCCGATGCTGCAACAGGGCAAGCTTGGCCATCACGCGCGGCTCCGTGGGTGTGCTGATATCGCACGAATCTTAACAGCGGGCGGGCGAATCGCAAGCCTGCGCTGTGCAGGCAGGGGGCGCGGTGCTATCCTGTCGCAGTGGGAAGCCGGTTTCCGGGGGGTAAGGTCGTGCGGCGTCTTTCCATCGCACTGTCGGCGTTGGCGTTTCACGCGGCGCTTCAGTCGATGTTTCTGGTGTCCGGCGCGGCGCCGGTTCGGGCGGAAAGCCGGCTCGACCGGGTCCAGCACACCGGGGTGCTGCGCGTGTGCATCTGGCCGGATTATTACGCCATCTCCTTCCGCAATCCGTACAGCGGTGAGCTTCAGGGTCTGGATGTCGATATGGCGCGGGCCTTCGCCCAGGACCTGGGCGCGCGGGTCAGCTTTGTGGAAAGCGGCTTTTCGAGCCTCACCGCTGATCTGCTGGGCGACCGCTGCGACATCGGCATGTTCGGCATCGGCATCACTGCGGCCCGCGCCGAAAAAATCGCGTTCAGCCAACCCTACCTGAGCAGCGGCATCTACGCCGTTTCCTCTCAGACGCATCCGCGCATCCTGCGGTGGGACGATCTGGACCAGGACGGCATGGTGGTGGTGGTCCAGAAGGGCACCGTCATGGACGATTACGCCAGCCGGACCCTCCGCAAGGCCAGCGTCCGCATCGTCTCCGGACCTCAGGAGAGGGAGGAGGAAGTGCAGTCCGGACGTGCCGACGCCTTTCTGACCGATTACCCCTATGGCCAGCGGATGCTCAGCGTCCACCAATGGGCGCACCTGATCACACCGGAGACTCCGGTTCAGACCACGCCCTACGCCTACGCGGTGGCGCCGGGAGACCCGGTGTGGCTGGACCGGGTCAACCGGTTCGTCGACGCGGTCAAGCGCGACGGGCGGCTGGAAACCGCCGCCGCCCGGTTCCGCCTGACCCCCATCGTGGCGCGGGATTGACGGCCGGGCAAGATTGACCGTCAGATCTCCACCTGTGTGCCCAGCTCCACCACGCGGCCCGGCGGAATGCAGAAGAACTCCGTTGCCGACAGGGCCGTCTTCGACAGCAGGATGAAGGCGGGCTCGCGCCAGCTCGGCAGGCCGGTGGTTCGTGACGGGATCAGCGTCTCGCGGCCCAGGAAGAACGACGTCTCCATCATGTCCAGATGCAGGCCGAAGCGGCGGCACCGCTCCAGCGCGCGGGGAATGTGCGGCTGCTCCAGATAGCCGAAGCGCAGGATGACCCGGAAGAATCCTTTGCCCAGCTTCTCCACCATGACGGCGCGATCCAGGGAGACGCGGGGCACCTCCTCCATGATCACGGTCATGACGACCACCCGCTCGTGCAGCACCCGGTTGTGCTTGATGTTGTGAAGCAGGGCGTGGGGGACGACGTCGGGGTTGCCGGTCATGAAGACGGCCGTCCCGGCCACGCGCTGCGGCGACTGCGGCGAGACGCGCTGCAGGAACAGGTCCATCGGCAGGGCGTCGGCGTAGAGCCGCTCGGCAAGGATGCGGCGGCCCCGGCGCCATGTGGTCATCAGCGTGTAGACCGCCGCCGCGATCAGCAGCGGGAACCAGCCGCCATCCGGCACCTTCAGCAGGGTCGCTCCGAACAGCCCGAGGTCGATCACCAGCAGGATGGAGAAGGCGGCCACGACCAGCAGCGGATTCCAGCGCCACAGCCGCCACGCCACAACGGCGGCCAGGATCGTGTCGATGGCCATGGCCCCCGTCACCGACACGCCATAGGCGGCGGCCAGATTGCTGCTGGACCCGAAGCCGATCACCAGCATCACCACGCCGATCAGCAGCAACCAGTTGTTGCGCGGGATGTAGACCTGGCCGACCTCATGCTCGGACGTGTGGCGGATCTCGCGCCGCGGCAGGTAGCCGAGCTGCACGGCCTGCCGGGTCAGTGAGAAGGCGCCGGAGATCACCGCTTGGCTGGCGATGACCGTGGCCGCCGTGGACAGCAGGACCAGGGGGAGCTGCGCCCAGTCCGGCGCCAGATGGAAGAAGGGGTTCTCCAGCGTTTCCGGCTCGTGCAGCAGCATGGCGCCCTGCCCGAAGTAGTTCAGCAGCAGCGCCGGAAGGACGAGGTAGAGCCAGGCGATGCGGATCGGCGCCCGCCCGAAATGGCCCATGTCGGCGTAGAGCGCCTCGGCCCCCGTGACCGCCAGGACCACGGCGCCCAGCGTCAGGAAGGCCACCCAGCCGTGGTCGACGAACAGCGCCGCCCCGTACAGCGGGTTGAAGGCGCGCAGCACGTCCGGCCAGTGCAGCACCTGCATCAGGCCCAACACCGCCAGAGTGGCGAACCACAGCCCCATGATCGGGCCGAAGAAGATGCCGACACGGCCGGTGCCCTGACGCTGAAACAGGAACAGCAGGGTCAGCACCGCCAGCGTGATCGGGACGATGTAGGGGGACAGGGCAGGGGTGACGACCTTCAGCCCTTCCACCGCGCTCAGCACCGAGATGGCCGGGGTGATCAGGCTGTCGCCGTAGAACAGCGCCATGCCGAGGATCGCCAGCGCCATGATGGCGCGGTTGCCCGCTCTGGAGCTGAGTCCGCGGTGGGCCAGCGTGCCCAGGGCCAGAACGCCGCCCTCGCCCTTGTTGTCCGCCCGCATGACGAGCAGGACGTATTTCAGCGTCACGACGATGATGAGCGCCCAGGTCGCCAGCGACAGGATGCCGAGGATGGTCGGCTCGTCGAGCGGCAAGCCGGTGTGGGAGAAGGATTCCCGCATGGTGTAGAGCGGGCTGGTCCCGATGTCGCCGTAGACCACCCCCAGCGCCCCCAGGACGAGGGCGGGCATGCGGTTGGCTTGAGGGGGATGGCCCGGCGGAGCGGAGGTGGGGGCCGGAGCGGCGCCGTTCGGTCCGTCGCCGGTTTGCTGGTTGGCGCTGTCCATGATGGTCCGTTCGTTCGGATCGCGGTCCGGTTCGGGAGTCCCTCCTTGCGGGCGGAACGCTTCGGCCGCGAACCTTCTCCTTACATCAACCGTTCCCCACAAAACCATATGGTTCCGGTGGTGCGGGGCCGCCAGCCACGGCGTGCAAGGCGACGGGGACCGATGTGACCGGCAGTGGGGCCGGGAATCAGGGCCGGAATGAGGAGCGGAATCGGGGCCGGAAGTGTGGCGGAGCCCTGAAAAGAACAAAAAAAGAACATAGCGCTTGTCGTTCATTTTTTGTTCTGATACGTTTTCCTGCATCGACGCTGTCATTGAGCGTTTCACCATCGCCCGGCGCGGTGCCGCCATCGATGAAAGGAGATTGCCATGTCGGTCCTGGTATTCCTGCGCGAGCTTGCCGGTCTGACGGCCCTGTTCGGCACCCTGTTCGTCTGGACTCTGCTGGGCCACGCCGCCGGCTTCTGAGGCGCCGAACCGCCCGAAAGGAGTCGCCATAAGGGTTGGGCCTCCTCCGGATAATAATCCGAAATCCCACGCAACCCTTGGCGACGCATCGCTTACATCCGGAATGCGTCCACCGCCGCCGCCGGGCACCTCCAGCTAAGCCGGGGCCAGCCGGGCCGGGGCGGGCGACGTGACGACCAGACCACCGGCCGAGGCCGGCTGGTGACGACAACGCGGAATTCTGGGATCGGGACGGATGCGAAACTTCTTTCGGAAGCGGCGGGCGACCGCCGATGCGGATGACCGGATGTCCATGGGTGGCGGCATCACGGGTGGTGGAGCGGCCGGACCGGGCTCCTCCCCGGGCAATGCGGCTCACGGCCATCCGCCGATGCAATCCCAGAGCCCCCTCGCGGGCCGTCCGGCACCGCATCTGAGGCCGGTCGGCGGAGCGGCCGGCACCGGGCTCGGTGGCGGCGGGCTGGGCGAGACGATGCGCGGCCCGTCGGGCTTGCGGCACGATCCGCTGAACAGCCCGCTCGGCGCCGGCGGCGGATTGGGTGGCCAGCGCGGCCAGGCTCCTGCCGACACGGATCTTCCACGCTTCACCATGACCGTCAACGGCGGCCTGCGTGGACCGGGGGCGGTCGGTGCGCCGGCCATGCTGAAGGGGCTCACCCCCGAACTGAACGGCCTGCTGCGCGAGGCCTTCACGCCGACGCGGCCCAAGCAGCAGCTGAATTCGCTGTTCATCGGCCGTACCGACACGCTGAAGCGCATCATCTCCGCCATCGAGGAGGAGCGGGCGCACGTCATCCTGTTCGGCGACCGGGGCCGCGGCAAGACTTCCGTCGCCAACGCCATCGAGAAGATCGCCGGTCAGGCCGGCTACCTCTCGCTGAAGCTGACGTGCAGCGCGGAGCTGAGCTTCGAGGACATCTTCCGCCATTTCCTGAAGAAGATCCCCTCCACCTACTATCGGTCGGGCATCGACAACCCCTTCGCCTCGCGCCGCAGCTTCACCAGCTTCAACGAGCTTTTGCCCGAGGGCGGATTCAGCGTGACGGAGCTGAACGAGGTTCTGTCGGGCATTCACGCCACCCATGTGCTGCTGATCCTCGACGAGTATGACCGCATCACCGACGAGGACTTCCGCAACAAGCTGGCCGAGCTGTTCAAGAACCTGACCGACAGCTCGATCCCGGTGACGCTGCTGGTGGTCGGCGTGGCGGAGAACCTGGACCAGCTGCTGGGCAAGCATCCGTCGATCCAGCGGTCTCTGGTGCCGGTGCATCTGCCGTTGATGACCGATGTGGAGATCGGGCGGCTCATCAACGCGGGCGCCGAGAACGCCGGAATCGCCTTCGCTCCGGAAGCCGTGGACCGCATCTGCGAGTTCGTCCGCGGTCTGCCTTACTACGCCCAGCTTCTTGGCCTGCACGCGGCCCGCAGCGCGGTCAGCCGCGGCTCGACGGTGGTGGAGCGGGACGACCTCGCCTACGCCGTCACCCGTTGCCTCCAGGAGGCGGAGCGCGGCATCGTCGACTCCTACGCCCGCGCGCTGGCCGCCGAACGCCGCGCCGAGTTGGAGGATGTGCTGCTGGCCTGCGCCCTGTGCCCGGCGGACTCCTACGGAACCTTCGACCCCAAGGAACTGGCCGGGCCGGGCGGCGTTCCGCCGACCAAGGAAGCGCTCGGCATCCTGGAGCGGCTCTGCCGGGAGGAGTATGGCGGCGTGCTGGCTCCGGTGGTCGAGCCGGGTTGGACCCGCTACCGCTTCCGCAATCAGATGATGCGGCAGTATGTGCTGATGCGGCAGGCCCACGAGCGCGGCCAGATCTGACCGTCCATCCACGGCAGACCGGTCCGGGGAGGCCCCTTTCCGCTGTCACGCGGGGAGGGGCCTTCGTGCGTCCGGCATCCGGTTTCCCGTCGGTCCCCGACGCTCACCGCGAATCGAGCAGCATCGCGGCGAGAACCGCTCCGGCGACCAGTGCGCACAGGGCGACCACGATGGCGAGGCTGCGCAGGAACTGGCGCATCTCCCCCTGTTTCCAGGCGCTTCTGGCGAGAAGCAGCAGGTAGCCGGCCGCCGCCGCGCCGATCATCGTCCACATCGAACCACGCACCGCATCCGTTGAAAGCGCTCCCTCCGCATGGTGCTATGACCTACGGTGAAGGGGCGGCGGCGATCATAGGACGCGGATGGCAAGGGGTGGATGCGCTTCTTCGGCATGAGTGCCTCCTGTCCGTTTGGGAGTGGGAACTTTCGGCAACCCACATGAACCGGCTTTCCCATCCGCGCATCCAAAGCGTGCATCTGCGTGCAAGAAAGTGGTAGAAAAGCCAGAAAGTATCCATTCGATCGGAGATGGGGAATACTTTAAAAGAGACGCGGTACTCCATGATTAAAAGTAGCTTTGCGCATATGCCCAATGCGTTCTTCTTTTAATCCCACAGAGTGGTACCGTGTTGCGCGACACAGGGGTAAGGTCATCCAAAATATCGGCACGTCAATGCCATCGGTGGGGCACGGGTGGGGAAACCTCGGGTGATTGGTAACCTACAAAATTGCCCAGGGAGTCAGAGCAATTTCTCAAAAATCGCGGGAGCTGACCAATGGAACCAGTGCGTGCTTTTCTGATCGACTCCAATAAGCTGTTCCGCGAAGGCCTGAAGAGGCTTCTCGACGATTCACCCTTTCAGATCGCCGCCGAGGCGGGGAACTTGCGCGAGGCGCTGAACGCCGTGGAGAACGGCTTGCGTCCGCAACTCATCCTGCTTGATCTGGTGAATGGGGGCGAGGAGGAGGCCGACGGCATGCGGCGCCTGCGCGCCCAGCTTCCCGAGGCGCGCATGGTCATCCTGACCAGCGACCTGTGCACCCGCCGCCTCGCCAACGCGCTGGAGGCCGGAGCGGACGGCTACCTGATGAAGGACCTGTCGTCCGACGCGCTGGCCCAGTCGCTGCGCCTGGTGATGATGGGCGAAAAGGTGTTTCCGACCCATCTCGCCGCTCTGCTGATCTCCGGCCGGGTGAACGGGAACGGCACCGACATGCCGGTGTCGCGCAAGGGCCTGTCGCAGCGGGAGGTCCAGATCCTGCGCTGCCTGCTGAACGGCGACAGCAACAAGATGATCGCCAACCACCTGAACATCACCGAAGCGACGGTGAAGGTTCATCTGAAGAGCCTGCTGCGCAAGATCAACGCCTCCAACCGCACCCAGGCGGCGATCTGGGCGCTGAACAACGGCATCGGCGGCGAGTTGGCCGGGGCCGGTGCGGTGACCGCGGCGGCGGCCCACCAGTAACCGCTCTCCCGCGATCATTGTCACCGGTGCAGGCGCCGGACCGGCCCGCCATTCCCTTTCGGGGTGACGGGCCGGTCCGGCGTTTCTGCATGGGGCCATGCGGCGGTGCGCATGCGCGTGCGGCGGTTGGAAGGGAAACCACTGCGCAGATGGAAACCACCGCGCGGACAGAAAATATCCCGGCACGGTGGCCGGGATTCTTTCGGTTGGTCAAAGGGAAGCGCGTCCGACGTGGCGTCAGGACGTGCCGGTCCGGTGGGCCGGGGCCGCGTGTACGTGCGGCGGCACCATGCCTTCCCGGGCGGACTGCAACGCGCCCTGCTGTCGCGCGGCGAAGACGCCGGCTTCCGTTCTGTTGCGGAAGTGCAGCTTGGACAGGACGCTTCGCACCATCGACTTGATGACCGCCTCGGACAGATCGAGCTGGTTGGCGATCGTCCGGTTGTTCAGTCCCTGGCCGAGCAGGCGCAGGGTTTCGAACTCCGGTTCCGACAGCCGCGGCAGCAAGGTCAGCCGGATCTCATCGACGCCCAGCCGGGACAGGAACTGCTTGGGCATCAGACAATGCCCCTCCAGCCCCAGATCCAACAGTTCGTTGATGCGGTCCACGTTGATGTCCTCGAACACCCACGCATCGGCGAAGGCCAGGATGTGTGCGGCGTCCAGCAACTCCCGAGACGACAGCACCACGACGATCCGCGACCGGCGTGACAGCCGCAGATACACCATCGGTTCGTTCTCGCGCAGCGCGGTGAACTGCTGAAGGCCGATCAGGATCGCGTCGGGCGTCAGCGTGCTCTGCGTCAGTTCCGATATGTCGTGGAAGACGGTCACACGATGGCGACCGGCCCGGTCAAGCGCCTGTACCACGGTGTCGGTCAGGGAATTGTTGTCGAGAATCAGGCAGACGTGCATGGGGGTCACCGCGTTGCGGGTCGAGTGCGATGCTTTCTCTTGGGCGTACTCATGGTTCATGTGCATGGGTCAGCTCTGTTTGGAGGAGGCATCCACGGCAGGCCCTTGTCGGGCATTATCGCCGCCTGTGTTTTAGGCTTGTCTCGTGCTCTCTATCCGTCGGCGCTCTGTGTCTTTACTGAAGTGAGTTCATTTAAAGACTGCATCGAATTTCAGGTATATATCCATCAAACCTGGAAAAAAACTTGACACTGTGATAAACAGTTTATAAATTAGGCGTGTAACACGTAAATCAAACGATAGACGATCACTCAAGATCGTCAAGCGCATCTGAATGGCGACCGGATCCCTCCAAGCGATAACTCTTTTGTGACGGGCTGCGCTGAAAGGCCAGTACAGGCGTGTGCGGCAGAGTGGGGCATTCACGCAGGAAAAGCGCTGGCCATCCGTACAAGGCATCGCACCGAAGGGGTAGGTTTTCACGCATTTCGATCATTGGCGCTAATCCTCTGCGCGCATTGGGTGTTTCTCCACGGGCCGCCCTCGCCGCCGTCACTTTGAACAACCAAACATGGAAAAAATTTCGCTGCCGCTTTCTTTCGTGTAGAGGTATAGATAAAAGGTCTTAGTTCTTGCTTTGTTCAGTCGGCCTTCGCAGTATAGGCAGGTCATTTCGCGCCGCAAATGACCTATGGCCCTTGTCCGTATATTGGCCCTCTTCCGAATGTGGTAGCTGTTCTTCAAGCCACGGGGCGAAAGGGTAGTTGGATCGCCAACGGGGTGGCCCGGTTAGTCCGGGGTGGGCTGATCCGAAGCAACGGGTAAAAACGAAGGCGGACGGGGCCATGAAAATTCTGATCGGTGACGACCATCTCCTTTTTCGCGAAGGCCTGCGCCGTCTTCTGGAGCAGCTTCACGGGGACGCGATTTTCGTCGAGGCGGGCACCTTCGACGAGGTTCTTCAGCAATGCCGCGTCGGCGGCGGGTTCGACGTGGTGCTGATGGACCTGCACATGCCGAACTGGCCGGGCTTCGACGGGCTGCGCGAGGTGCAGAGCCTCCAGCCCGGCGTGCCGGTGGTGGTGATCTCCGCCTCCGAGGCGCTGAGCGACATCCGCGGCGCGCTCGATCACGGCGCGACCGGCTACATTCCGAAGTCCAGCAGCGTCAAGGTGATGATGGGCGCGCTGAACCTCGTCTTCTCCGGCGGCATCTACGTGCCCCCCGGTGCGCTCACCGCAGCGACCGCGGCCTCTGACGCCGCGCCGCGCCGCGGGCGCCTGGATGGTGCGGAGCGCAGCGCTTACGGTCTCACCCAGCGCCAGCGGGAAGTCCTGGATTGCCTGCGGGCCGGCAAGTCGAACAAGCAGATCGCCTACGAGCTCGGCCTGTCCGAGGGCACGGTGAAGATCCACGTCACGGCGATCTTCAAGTCGCTGGGCGTCAAGAACCGCACCCAGGCGGTGATCGCCGCCGCCGCGATGGCCTCGTAAGGGGTCGGGTCCGAAGCGTACGGGGCAGGGCGGGAAGCAAGAAACCGGGTTGGAGACCGACAGGGCCGCGAGCAGGCACGAACAAGGTGCCGCCGCGGCCTTTTCGATTCCGGCTTTCGCCTCACCTCATATACTCACGCACCAAACCGCGCCGCGCCGGCGGCGTGCTCATGGGCCCACGAGGAGGAAAGACAACGATGGCGGCGGAAACCCCGGTGTGCGACTTCGGCCGGAAGGCGGAGGATTTCAGCCTGAAGGGAACCGATGGAAAGACTTACAGCCTGTCCGACGTCCAGGGACCGAGCGGCACGCTGGTCATGTTCATCTGCAATCATTGCCCGTACGTGAAGGCGGTGATCGGGCGAATCGTCGAGGAGGTCAACGCGCTGAAGGCCCATGGCATCGGCGCCGTCGCCATCATGTCCAACGACACCGACGCCTATCCCGACGACGGCTTCGACAACATGAAGCGCTTCGCGGCGGAACACGGCTTCACCTTTCCCTATCTGCTCGACGAGACGCAGGAGGTGGCGCGGGCCTACGGCGCCGTCTGCACGCCCGACTTCTTCGGCTTCAACGCGGACCTCTGCCTGCAGTACCGCGGCCGGTTGGACGCCTCCAGGCGCGAGCCGATCCCGGACGCCCCGCGCGAACTGTTCCACGCGATGGTCCGCATCGCCCAGACGGGGCAGGGGCCGACCGACCAGATCCCCAGCATGGGTTGCTCCATCAAATGGAGGACTCCCGCCTGAATCCGCCCAAAGCGTGGCCTTAAGCGAACTGCCGTTCGATTAAGACTCTTATCGCCTCGTTCGCCGGCGGGCTGCGGTCGCATGCGCGACCGGGACCGCCGTCGCGGCCCAAAGCGGATTGCAATCCGCTTAAATGCCCGGATGGGCGCCGTTGCGCCTTGACCGCGTGCGGCGCCCAATGCTATCCGGCCCTTTGAACCATCAGAACCGCCCGCCGCAGCCGCGCGCGGGCGCAATCCCCGCTGTAACGGTTTTCGTGCCGTAGGATGCCGCTGTAGAGCCATGAGCGATATTTTCCGCGAAGTCGACGAGGATCTGCGCCGCGACCGTATGGAGCGCGTGTTCAAGCGCTACGGCGGCATCATGCTGGCGGCTGCGCTGGCGGTCGTCGCCGCGACGGGCGGCACGGTCGCCTGGCGCAACTGGCAGCAGTCGCAGAAGCAAAGCGAGACGACGGCCCTGGCCGCCGCCCTCTCCCAGGCCGCCCAGGGGCCGGACAAGGGCGTCGAGGCTCTGGCCGCCTTCGCTGGCAAGGCCGATCCCGGCATGGCCGCGCTGGCCCAGCTGAACGCCGCCGCCCTGCTGGCCCGTGAGGGGAAGACGGCGGAGGCCGTGGCGGTCTACGACAAGCTGTCCGGCAACGCCGGCGCCGGCGCGGTCTACCGCGAGCTGGCGGCCCTGCTGTCGGTGATGCACCAGCTCGAATCCGGCGCTCCAGCGCAGCTCCAGGCGCGGCTCCAGCCGCTGACGGCGGACAACAGTCCCTGGCGCTTCTCCGCCCGCGAGATGAGCGCCGTGCTCGCCGCCCGCGCCGGGGACAAGGACCGCGCGCGCACCCTGTTCCAGCAATTGGCCGACGACTCGCAGGCTCCGGCCGGCGTCCGGTCCCGCGCCGCCGATCTCGCCACCCTCTACGGCAAGAGCTGATGACCCGCATTCCCATGGCCGCCCCGACCGCGCTCCCGACCGCAAAGCGCCGCTCCCTGCGCACCGCCCTGCTTTCCGCCCCGCTGCTGGCCGTGCTGCTCAGCGGCTGCGACACCGTCAGCGGGTGGTTCGGCAAGACCCCCGACCCGCCCCTGCCGGGTGAGCGGGTGTCCGTCCTGACGCGCGAGCGCAAGGTCGAGGTCGACCAGCGGCTGACCGGCACGCCGATCGCCCTGCCGACCGCCGTCGCCAACCCGGCCTGGGCGCAGCCCGGCGGCACGCCGGACCATGCCGGCGGCAACCTCGCTCTGTCGGCCACGCCCGGCGAGGCGTGGCGCGGCGATGTTGGAACGGGGGCCAGCAGCTCCCGCTCGCTGCTCGCGACGCCGGTCATCGCCGACGGGCGCATCTTCGCCATGGACGCCGACTCGCACGTCGCCGCCCTCGACGAGCGGACCGGGCGCCAGCTCTGGCGGATCGACACCAAGCCGGAGAAGGAGCGCGGCGGCGCCAGCGGCGGCGGCGTCGCCTACGCCGACGGGCGTGTCTTCGCGGCCACCGGCTTCGGCGAGGTGGTTGCGGTCGATCCCGCCAACGGGTCGATCGTCTGGCGCAAGCGCGTTCCGGGTCCGGTGCGCGGCGCTCCGACCGTTGAAGGCGGGCGAGTCCTCGTCCTGACGCTGGACAACCAGCTCACGGCCCTGTCGGCTTCCGACGGCGCCGTCCAGTGGTCCCATCAGGGCATCCTGGAGACGGCGGGCCTGCTGGGCGCCGTCAGCCCGGCGGCCTCGCCGACCCTGATCGTCGCCCCTTACTCCTCCGGCGAGCTGTACGGCCTGCGTCCGGAGAACGGGCGCGTGGCGTGGCAGGAGAGCTTGGCGGCCGTCCGCCGCAGTGGCGCCCTGAGCAGCCTTGCCGACATCCGCGGCCTCCCGGTGATCGACCGCGGCGTCGTCTACGCGATCGGCCATTCCGGCCGCATGGTCGCCATCGACGAGCGCATCGGCATCCGCCTGTGGGAGGCCGAGATCGGCGGCACCCAGACCCCCTGGCTCGCCGGCGACTACATTTTCGTGGTCACCAACGATTCGGAGCTGGTCGCCCTGACCCGTCAGGCCGGTCACGCCCGCTGGGTCACGCAGCTGGCGCCGTTCACCGATCCGGAGGACAAGAAGGGGCCGATCACCTGGTCGGGTCCGGTCCTGGCCGGCGGCAAGCTCTACGTCACCGGATCGAACGGCCAGATGCTGGCCCTGTCGCCCAGCGACGGGCAGGTGCTGACCCGCTATTCGCTGCCGGCTTCCACCTATTTGCCCCCGGTCGTGGCGAACAACACCCTATATGTCCTGGGCGAGAACGGTACGCTGGTGGCGTACCGCTGATCGCCACCCTTGGTTCTTTATAAGGCCCCCGGCCCGATGTCCTTCACCGTCGCTCTTGTCGGTCGGCCGAATGTCGGCAAATCGACTCTGTTCAACCGTTTGGCCGGCAAGAAGCTGGCGCTGGTCGACGACACGCCCGGCGTGACGCGCGACTGGCGCTCGGCCCCCGCCCGCGTGGGCGGGCTGTCCTTCACCGTGGTCGACACCGCGGGCCTGGAGGACGTCACCGACGACAGCCTGGAGGCGCGCATGCGCCGCCAGACCGAACGCGCCTTGGAACGCGCCGACGTGGCGCTGTTCATCGTGGACGCCCGCACCGGCATCACGCCGCTGGACCGCCATTTCGCGGCTTTGCTGCGCAAGAGCAAGACCCCGGTGATCCTCGTCGCCAACAAGGCGGAAGGCAAGGTGGGGATGACCGGCCTCTACGAGGCCTTCGAGCTTGGCCTGGGTGACCCCCTCGCTCTGTCGGCGGAGCATGGTGAGGGCATGGCCGATCTGGTCGAAGCCCTGCTGCCCTACGCCCCGCCGGAACCGGAGGCGGTCGAGAAGGCCGCGGCCCCCGCCAGGGGCGAGGGGGAGGAGGAACTGCCCGTCGGCGACCAGCCGGAAACCGACGAGGAGCGCGCGCGCCCGATCCAGATCGCCATCGTCGGTCGTCCGAACGTCGGCAAGTCGACCCTGCTGAACGCCCTGATCGGCGAGGAGCGTGTGCTGACCGGTCCCGAGGCCGGCATGACGCGCGACGCCATCAGCGTCGATTGGGAGTGGCGCGGCCGCAAGTTCCGGCTGGTCGACACCGCCGGCATGCGCCGGCGCGCCCGCGTCGATGCCAAGGTGGAGAAGCTGGCCGTTGCCGACGCCCTGCGCGTCGTCCGCATGGCGCAGGTCGTCCTCCTCGTGGTCGATGCCAACCAGATCCTCGATAAGCAGGACCTGACCATCGCCCGCACGGTGGTGGAGGAAGGCCGCGCCCTGGTCATCGCCCTGAACAAGTGGGACGCCGTGGACGACCGCGCCATGGCCCTGCGTCAGGTCGAGGACAAGCTCCAGGCCGCTCTGGCCCAGATCAAGGGCGTGGAGGTCGTGACCATCTCCGCCCTGCAGGGCAAGAAGCTGGACACGCTGCTGGATTCGATCCTGTCGACCTACGGGCAGTGGAACCGCCGCATCCCGACCGCCCAGCTCAACCGCTGGATCGAAGGCGTCCTGGATCACCACCCGCCGCCCCTGGTCGAGGGCCGTCGCGTAAAGATCCGCTACGCCACACAGGTGAAGACGCGGCCGCCGACCGTGGCGCTGTTTGTGAACAAGCCGCTGGATCTGCCGGAAAGCTACCAGCGCTACCTGATCGCGCATCTGCGCGAGACGTTCGACCTGCCGGGCGTGCCGGTGCGGCTGCTCCTGCGCAAGCAGAAGAACCCCTACGCGGACGATTGATTGAACGTGAGGGGTGGCGGCCCGTTGCCGCCGCCCTTCAAACCTCTTACCCCTGCGCCGACACGACCTCGCCGTGGCGGGTGCAGGAGGCTTCGGCCAGAGCCACGAAGGCCTCGGCCACGTCGTCCGGCTGGGCCAGCTTGGTCTGGTCCTCGCCGGGGAAGGCCTGCATGCGCAGCTTGGTCGCCACGATGCCGGGATCGACCAGATTGACGCGCAGGTTCGACGAGGCGATTTCCATCGCGTAGGTCTTCACCATCATCTCCAGCGCCGCCTTGCTGGCCCCGTAGGGGCTCCAGTAGGGGTAGGGCGCGTTCGCGGCACCCGAGGTAACGAAGATGGCGCGCCCCGCGTCGGACGCGCGCAGCAGGCGGTCGAAAGAGCGGATCAGGCGGAAATTGGCCGTGACGTTCACGTCCATCACGCGCTGCCACAGCTTCGGATCGTAATGGGCGACCGGCCCAAGCGCTTCCAGAACGCCGGCGTTGCTGACCAGGATGTCGAGCTTCCCGAACCGCTCGAAGATCGAGTAGCCGAGTTGGTCGATCTTGTCGAACTGGCGCAGGTCCAGCGGGACCAGCGTGGCGTTCCGGCCCGTGGCCTGGAAGATCGCGTCGTCGGTTTCCTCAAGACCGCCGACGGTGCGGGCGGCGAGGATGACGTGGGCGCCTTCGGCGGCGAAGCGCTTGGCGACGGCGGCGCCGATGCCGCGCGAGGCGCCGGTGATGAGGGCGGTGCGGCCGGAAAGACGGGACATGGCGGCGACTCGACGATGTTCGGTAGCGGGATTGGCAAACGGGCCGGTCCGCTGGGTTGCGGCCGGCCCGTCGCGGCGGTGGTCAAGCGGTCAGGCGCGGATGCGGACGTTCGCCTCGACCGGCGGATGGTCCAGCGCGTCGGTCAGCGCGATGGGGTAGTCGCCGGTGAAACAGGCGTCGCAGAAGGTCAGCTTCTGCGGGTCGCGGCGCTCCTCGCCCATGGCGCGGTAGAGACCGTCCAGCGAGATGAAGGCGAGGCTGTCGGCCTGGATGAAGTCGCGCATCTCCTCCACCGACATGCGGTGGGCGAGCAGCTTGCTCTGCTCCGGCGTGTCGATGCCGTAGAAGCAGGGGTGCGAGGTCGGCGGGCTGGAAATGCGCATATGCACCTCCTTCGCCCCGGCGGCGCGCACCATCTCGACGATCTTCTTGGAGGTCGTGCCGCGCACGATGCTGTCGTCCACCAGCACCACCCGCTTGCCCTCGATCATGGCGCGGTTGGCGTTGTGCTTCAGCTTCACGCCCAGATGGCGGATCTGGTCGGTCGGCTCAATGAAGGTGCGGCCGACATAATGGTTGCGGATGATGCCCAGCTCGAAGGGCACGCCGCTCTGCGTGGCGTAGCCGAGGGCCGCCGGCACGCCGCTGTCCGGAACCGGCACCACCACGTCGGCCTCGATCCCCGATTCGCGGGCCAGTTCGGCGCCGATCCGCTGGCGGGCGTTGTAGACGGAGGAGCCCTCCATCACGCTGTCGGGCCGCGCGAAGTAGATGTATTCGAAGATGCAGAAGCGGCGGCCCTGCGGCTGGAAGGGGCGCAGGCTCTGCACGCCCTGGTCGTTCAGCACAACCATCTCGCCCGGCTCGACGTCGCGCACATACTCGGCGCCGACGATGTCCAGGGCGCAGGTCTCGCTGGTCACGATGTGGGTGTCGCCCAGCTTGCCCAGAACCAGCGGGCGCACGCCCAACGGATCGCGCACGCCGATCACTTCGTTCGGGGTGAGCGCCACCAGGGAGAAGGCGCCTTCGACCTGCCGCACCGCCTCGATCAGCCGGTCCACCGGCGAACCGCCCCGCGCGATGGCCATCAGATGGACGATCGTCTCGGTGTCCGTGGTGGACTGGAACAGGCAGCCGCGGCGGACGAGCTGGCGGCGCAGCGTGTGCGCGTTGGTCAGGTTGCCGTTGTGGGCCAGCGCGAAACCGCCGAACTCGAAGTCGGCGTAGAGCGGCTGGACGTTGCGGATCGTCGTGTCGCCGGTGGTGGCGTAGCGGACGTGGCCGATGGCCTGCGGCCCCTTGAGCTTGCCGATGATCGCTTCCGACGAGAAGTGATCGCCGACGAGGCCGAGCGTGTGCTCCAGATGGAAGCGGTCGCCGTCGTGGCTGACGATGCCGCAGGCTTCCTGGCCGCGATGCTGCAGCGCATGCAGGCCGAGCGCGGTGATGGCCCCCGCCTGCGGATGGCTGTGGATGCCGAACACGCCGCACTCCTCGCGCAGCTTGTCGTCGTCGAACGGATGCGTCGTCAGCATCGGAAGATCCTCGTCATACACAGCATCACCAAAGGGCATTGCCCCGGCGGCCTCTTTGCCAGCGGGGCGTTACTCACAGGCACTCTGCACCATGCGGCGTTCAGCGTGCGTTCTGGATCAGTCGCTCAAGGTCGCCGCGGTCCCGGTCCTTATAGCCGGTATCGGATTGCGACGCACCACCGGTCTTCGGCGCACCGGGAACCGGCGTGGACAGGCGGTCCAACGCCTCCTTGGCCTCCACCGCCTGCCGCGCGCGCTCCCGCGCCATGTCCATCTGGCCCAGCCCGTCCTTGCGCAGCGACTCCGGCATCACCTCGTAGATCATGGCGGCACCGGACACCAGCATTGGCCGGGTCTTGGCGCTCTGCAGCCACGCCGGATGCTCCGCCGGGTTCGGCACCAGCCAGGCGAAGAAGAGATAGGCGACGGAGGCGAGGATTGCACCCTTCAGCAGGCCGAAGACGAAGCCCAGCGAGCGGTCGAGCGCCGAAAGGCCGGAATTCTGCACCCCGCGCGACACGACGCGGCCCAGGATTGTCAAAACCACAAGGCTGACGACGAACAGCGCCACCGCCGACGCGGCGTAGGCGGCCATCTCGACATGGATGTAGGTTTGCGCAATGGGCAGCACGTGGGGCAGGGCGTTCAGCGTGATCAGCGCCGCGCCGACCCAGGCGGCGACCGACAGCACCTCGGCCACCATGCCGCGGGTGAAGGCCAGCAGGGCCGACAGCAAAAGCACCACGATGACGGCCAGATCCGCCGGGTTGATCGGGAAGGTGTCCATAACGCCGCTACGCCTCGTGCGCTTTCGCTTCAGATGCTTGTGTCAATCCCGGCCGCGCGGCGGACGGGGTCCCGATCCGGCCTGGAACAGCGGCAGCAATTCGCTGAGCTGCTGCAGCTCGACCGACTTCAGGCCGGTGTCGCCGCGCCCCGGCTTCTTGCCGTTCCGTCTAGCCGGAAAGATCGCCGTTGAAAACCCCAGCTTCGCGGCTTCCTTCAGCCGGGCGTCGCTCTGGCCAACGGCGCGCACCTCGCCCGACAGGCCGATCTCGCCGAAGACCACGGCGTCGGCGGGCACCGGCTCCCCGGTCAGCGAGGACACCAGCGCCGCGGCGACCGCGAGGTCCGCCGCCGGTTCTGTGATGCGCAGACCGCCGGCCACGTTCAGATAGACGTCGTTGGCGCCGATCTGCACACCGCAGCGCGCCTCCAGCACCGCCAGGACCATGGCGAGCCGCGCCGAGTCCCAGCCGACCACCGCGCGCCGCGGCGTGCCGAGCGGGGAAGGGGCGACCAGCGCCTGGACCTCCACCAGCACGGGGCGGGTGCCCTCCATGCCGGCGAAGACCGCGGCGCCCGACACGTCGCCGCGCCGCTCCGCCAGGAACAGGGCGGAGGGGTTGGCGACCTCGCCCAGCCCGCCGTCGGTCATCTCGAACACGCCGATCTCGTCCGTCGCGCCGAAGCGGTTCTTCACCGCGCGCAGGATGCGGAACTGGTGGCCGCGCTCGCCTTCGAAATAGAGGACCGTGTCCACCATGTGCTCCAGCACGCGGGGGCCGGCGATGGTGCCTTCCTTGGTGACGTGGCCGACCAGCAGCAGGACGCAGCCGCGCCGCTTGGCGACGCGGATCAGCTCCTGCGCGCTCGCCCGGACCTGGGCGACGGTGCCGGGGGCGCTGTCCAGATTGTCCACGTACATGGTCTGGATCGAGTCGATCACGACCACCTCCGGCCCGTCGGTGCCGTCCAGCGAGGCGACGATGTCGCGCACGCTGGTCGCCGAGGCGAGCTGGACCGGCGCGGCGGCGCAGCCCAGCCGGACGGCGCGCAGCCGCACCTGATCCACCGCCTCTTCGCCGGAGACGTAGGCGCAGCGGTGTTCCTGCGACAGCCGGGCCATGGCCTGGAGGAGAAGGGTCGATTTGCCGATGCCGGGGTCGCCGCCGATCAGGATCGCCGATCCGGGGACGAGGCCGCCGCCGCAGACGCGGTCGAACTCCTCGATGCGGGTCATGCGGCGCGGCGGCGCCTCGCTGGACCCGGCCAGCCCGACGAAATCCAGCCGGCGCCCGCGTGCCACGCCCAATCCCTTGGGGGCGGCTTCCGGGGCGGCTTCCTCGACGAGGGTGTTCCATTCGCCGCAGGCGTCGCAGCGACCCGCCCATTTCGGGAAGGACGCGCCGCAAGCCTGACAGACGTAGCGGGTGGTTGGCTTTGCCAAAGGTCTAGCGATTGGTTGGAGCGGCAGCGCCCCACATATAGCAAGCGGACGTTCTAAATCCTATGGCAGAGGTGATAAAAAGCTGGGGCTTTTCTCGGCCGTTCCGGTGATAGGTTCTGCCCCGAGATCATGATGAACAACGGATACGAGGTGACACGGTGGCGGACAAGGACGCGCGGAAGATCCCGCTGCACGGGGCGGAGGAGTTCGAGGCGATTCGCAAGGCCGGGCGGCTGGCCGCGGCGACGCTCGATCACATCACGCCCCACGTGGTGCCGGGGGTCAGCACGGGCCATCTGAACCGTCTGATCGAGGCGTTCATGCGGGACAACGGCGCGATCCCCGCGACCCTCGGCTATCACGGCTATCCGGCGGCGAGCTGCATTTCGCCGAACCATGTGGTGAACCACGGCATTCCGTCCGACGACAAGACGCTGGTCGACGGCGACATCGTGAACATCGACGTGACGGTGATCCTGGACGGCTGGTACGGCGACACCAGCCGCATGTTCTTCGTCGGCGAGAAGATCGGGGTGAAAGCGCGCAAGCTGGTGGACATCACCTATCAGGCAATGATGGCCGGCATCGCGCAGGCCAAGCCGGGCAATCATCTGGGCGACATCGGCCACGCCATCCAGACCCTGGCCGAATCCCACCGCTACGGCGTGGTGCGCGACTTCGGCGGGCACGGCATCGGGCGGGTGTTCCACGACGCGCCCCATGTCGACCATTTCGGCAAGCGGGGCACCGGGGTTCTGCTGGTTCCGGGCATGGTCTTCACCATCGAGCCCATGCTCAACGCCGGAAAGCCGGATGTGAAGATCCTGTCGGACGGCTGGACCACCGTCACCCGCGACCGCTCCCTGTCCGCCCAGTTCGAGCATCAGGTCGGCATCACCGAGACGGGCTGCGAGATCTTCACCCAGTCCCCGGCGGGCTTCACCCAGCCCCCTTATGGGGCCGCGGCATGAGCGAGGAACTGAAGCCCTGGACCGTCCTGGGCCGCCGGACCCTGCTCGACGCCGGCCCCTTCGTCCGGGTGCACGCCGACACCATCGAGACCCCGGAAGGCCGGCGGGTGGAGGATTTCTACCAGGTCGAACAGGGCGACTTCGTTCAGATGTTCGTGGAGGACGAGCACGGCCGTGTCCTGATGCTGCGCCAGTACAAGCATGGTCCACGCCGCGTCAGCCAGACCTTTCCCGCGGGAGGGATCGATCCGGGAGAAGCCCCCCTGGCTGCGGCGAAGCGGGAATTGCTGGAGGAGACGGGCTATGCCGCGGAGGACTGGACCGCGCTCGGTTCCTACGTGGTGCAGGCCAACCAGCGCGGCTGCGTCTGCCATCTGTTCCACGCCCGCAAAGCCCGAAAGGTGGCCGAGGCGGAATCCGGCGATCTGGAGGAGATGCGGCTGGAGTTGCTGACCCGCGCCGAACTGATCACGGCGGCGGCAGAGGGCGACTACGCCCTGCTGCCGGTCGTCGCCATGCTGGGCGCCGTTCTGCTGCCAGAACTGCGCGACAGCCTCGCGCGGTCGGCGGCGCGTCCGGCGCCGTAAGGCTCACTTCTCCTCGGTCGGACCGGCGAAGAAATGGGCGAGCGCGTCGGCGGCTTCGAGCGACAGCGGGTTGTCGTTCTTGATGAGCTGCTCGTGAGCGCTCTTGATGGTCTGCACCGTCTCCTCGTTGGTCAGCAGACCCTTGGCCTGGAGCGTCTCCAGAATCTTGGCGCTCAGCATGAAGCTCGCGAAGGCCAGTCCGTTCGTGGTGATGTCCGCCATGCTCGTCTCTCCGATGGGAAACCGGCCTGATGGGGCCGGCGTATGTCGTCGCCGACCCTACCGGGTGGCCGGTTAATTTTGCACGAACCGTTGATCGGGTGCGTCAGAGCGCCCGCACCTGCATCTTGATCGGCCCCTCGCCCCGGCCATGGACGAACTGGTCCACGTGGGGGTTGCCGGAATGGTCGATGTCGTTGGCGTGGCCGGTCCAGATGATCCGGCCCTGGTAGATCATCGCCACGCGGTCGGCGATCTTGCGGGCCGAGGCCATGTCGTGGGTGATGGTCACGGCGGTGGCGCCCAGATCCTTCACGCACTTCACGATCAGCTCGTTGATCACGTCGGCCATGATCGGGTCGAGGCCGGTCGTCGGCTCGTCGAAGAAGATGATCTCCGGCTCGTCGGCGATGGCGCGGGCGAGGCCGACGCGCTTCTGCATGCCGCCCGACAGCTCCGAAGGGAACAGCTCGCCCACCTCCGGACCGAGGCCGACGGCCCCCATCTTGGCGATGGCGATGTCCTTGGCCTTGGCGCGCGGCATGTGCTCGCCCTGGATCAGGCCGAAGGCGACGTTCTCCCAGACTTTCAGGCTGTCGAACAGGGCGGCGCCCTGGAACAGCATGCCGAACTTGTGCAGCAGCTTCTCCCGCTCGCGCGGGCGCAGCTTCGTCGTCTCCTCGCCGTCCACACGGATGGAACCGCTGTCCGGGGACAGGAGGCCGAGGATGCATTTCAGCATCACCGACTTGCCGGTGCCGGACCCGCCGATGACGACCAGCGATTCGCCACGCCCGACCTCCAGGTCGATGCCGTTCAGAACAACCTTCGGACCGAAGGCCTTGTGCACGTTCTTCAGCGAAATCTTCGGCGGATGAGCGGGGGGGACCTGCGACATGACTCGGCTCATTGGTCTGCGCTCACTTCGTCGAGAAGAAGATGCCGGTGATGAGGTAGTTCCACACCAGGATCAGGATGGAGGCCGACACCACCGCGTTGGTCGTCGCCGCACCCACGCCCTGGGCGCCGCCGCGCGAATGGTAGCCGTGGTAGCAGCCCATCAGCGACACCATGAAACCGAACACCGCCGCCTTGACGAGGCCGGAGATCACGTCGACCGGCTCCAGGAACTCCCAGGTCCGGCCGATGTAGGAGGCCGGGTTGAAGTCCAGCCGGTAGACGCCGACCAGGAAGCCGCCGAACACGCCGATGATGTCCGCCACCAGCACCAGCAGCGGCAGCATGGTCAGCCCGGCGATCAGGCGCGGCGCCACCAGATACTTGAAGGGGTTCGTGGACAGGGTCGACAGCGCGTCGATCTGCTCGGTCACGCGCATCGTGCCGATCTCGGCGGCCATGGCGGCGCCGATGCGCCCGGCGACCATCAGGCCGCCCAGCACCGGCCCCAGCTCGCGCGTCACCGACAGGGCGACCACCGTGGCGATGGCGCCCTCCGCCTGGAAGCGGGAAAAGCCGGAATAGCTCTGCAGCGCCAGCACCATGCCGGTGAACAGCGCGGTCAGCCCGACCACCGGCAGCGAGTAGTAACCGATGTCGATCATCTGGCGCAGGATCTGCCGCGGGTAGAGCGGCGGACGCACGCAGTGCGACAGGGCGGCGGCGGTGAACATGGCGAGCTTTCCGGTGGCTTCCAGAAAGATCAGGAAGGCCCGTCCGGTGGCGGCAAGGAAACCCATCAAGCGACCTCAGGCGGCGGCGGGTCGCGGTAGACCCTGTGGTAACGCGCGCCCAGCGAGGTCAGGATCTCGTAGCCGATGGTTCCGCCCTCGCTCGCCACGGTGTCCACCGGGCGGTTCGGACCGATCAGCTCCACCAGGCCGCCGGGCGTCACCGCCTCGTCGGGAAGGTGGCTGACATCCACCGTGATCAGATCCATCGAAACACGCCCAACCACCGGGGCGGCCACGCCGTTGACGAAGACATGACCGCGCCCGCTGAGCGAGCGCAGATATCCGTCGGCATAACCCACTGCGATGGTTGCGATTTTGCCTCTCGCCGCAACGCGGTGCGTGGCACCGTAGCCAACGGTCATAGGGCTGTCAACGTTGCGCACCTGAAGCAG
Organism: Azospirillum tabaci; assembly: GCF_014596085.1. Lineage (GTDB taxonomy): Bacteria > Pseudomonadota > Alphaproteobacteria > Azospirillales > Azospirillaceae > Azospirillum > Azospirillum tabaci. The sequence goes on along the minus strand of NZ_JACCJY010000002.1, from coordinate 121,157 downwards.
CCGGGCGTCGAGCCGGATGGTGCCCCGCATCGGGTTGGCCGCGCCGGGCGTCGGATTGACGCCGTACAGCGCGCAGCCGGGCCGCACGAGGTCGAAATGGAAGGCCGGACCGTGGAAGATCCCGGAGGAGTTGGCGAAACTCGCCTTGGCCGCGGGCAGCCGGCCGACCGCCGAGCGGAAGCGCCCGAGCTGCTGGCTGTTCATCACCGCGTCTTCGTCGGCGCAGGCGAGGTGGGTCATCCAGACCTGGACGTCCACCCCATCCAGCCGGGAGAGGTCGTCGACGAGCGTGTCCAGCTCGTCCGGGCCGAGCCCGAGTCGGTTCATGCCCGTGTCGATGTGGACGACCGCGGGCAAGGCCGTTCCGTGGGCCTTGGCGTGGGACTGCCAAGCGGCGATATCGCCGAGGTGATTCAGCACCGGCAGGATGCGGTGGGCGGTGAAGTCCGGCGCGGTGCCGACGGGGAGACCGCCCAGCGACAGCACGCGGGCCTCCGCCGGCGCCACGGCGCGCACGGCCAAAGCCTCCTCGAACTGGGCGACCACGAAGGTCCGGCAGCCGGCGGCGGCCAGCGCCGGAACGACCCGCTCCCCCCCTAGGCCATAGGCGTTCGCCTTGACCACGGCGGCGCATTCGGCGGGCGCCACCCGGTCGCGGAGCTGCGTCCAGTTGGCGACCACGGCGCCGAGGTCGATGGTCAGGACGGCGCCGGCGCGTGCCAGCGGATCACTCAGTGGGGCCGAAGTCATGGGTCGTGTCGAGGTCGCCGAATTTCGTGAACTGTCCGTCGAAGAACATGCGGACGCTGCCGATCGGGCCGTGGCGCTGCTTGGCGATGATCGCCTCCGCGGTGTTGTGCACCTCGGCGTAGCGCTTCTGCCAGTTGGCATAGCGGTCGTTGTACTTGTCCTCCGTCTCCTCCGGCCGGCGGGCCGGCTCGGCGCGCTCAAGATAGTACTGTTCGCGGTAAACGAACATCACGACGTCGGCGTCCTGCTCGATGGAGCCCGATTCGCGCAGGTCGGCGAGCTGCGGCCGCTTGTCCTCGCGCATTTCGACGGCGCGGCTGAGCTGGGACAGCGCCAGCACCGGAACCTCCAGTTCCTTGGCGATGGCCTTCAGGCCGCGGGTGATCTCCGAGATTTCCTGCACGCGGTTCTCGTTGCCCTTGGTCGAGCCGCCGCGCAGGAGCTGGAGATAGTCCACCACCACCATGCCCAGCCCGTGCGTGCGCTTCAGCCGGCGGCAGCGGGTGCGCACCGCGGCGATGGTCAGGGCGGGCGTGTCGTCCACGAAGAAGGGGACGCGGCTGAGTTCCTGGCTGGCCGCCACGAATTTGGGGAAGTCGCTGTCCTTGATCTCGCCGCGGCGGATCTTGTCGCCCGACACCTCGGCCTCGCCGGCCAGGATACGGGTGGCGAGCTGCTCCGCCGACATTTCCAGCGAGAAGAAGCCGACCGGCGCGCCCTCGCCGCCGTTGGTGCGCATGTGCGCCTTGGCGGCGTTGAAGGCGATGTTGGTCGCCAGCGCCGTCTTGCCCATGGAGGGGCGCCCGGCGAGGATGATGAGGTCCGACGGATGCAGGCCGCCCAGCTTGCGGTCCATGTCGCGCAGGCCGGTGGTCACGCCGGTGACGTGGCTGGACCGCCGGAAGGCCGTCTCCGCCGTGGCGATCGCCGCCTTCAGCGACTCGGAGAAGGCGATGAAGCCGCCGCGCACGTCGCCGGTCGAGGCGAGGTCGAACAGCTGCTTCTCCGCCGTCTCGATCTGGTCCATGGCGTCGATGTCGAGGTCGTGCTGGTACGCCTCGTTCACCATATCCGTGCCGACCTCGATCAACTGCCGGCGCAGGAAGAGGTCGTGGATCGTCTTGCCGTAATCGCCCGCGTTGACCACCGTCACGACGTTGGCGGCGAGCTGCGCGAGATAGCCGGCGCCGCCGTCCGGCGCCAGCTCGACGTCGTTGTCGAAGTAGGCCTTCAGAGTCACCGGATTGGCGATCTGGCCGCGCTCCACCATCTTGGCGATGGCCGAGAAGATGCGTTGGTGCGCCGGGTCGTAGAAATGCTCGGCGCGCAGGAACTCGCCGACCTTCTCATACGCCTTGTTGTTCACCAGGATGGCGCCGAGGAGCGCCTGTTCCGCCTCCTCGTTGTGCGGCGGCGTGCGGTATTCCGCCGTGGGCTTCGCGGCACCGGCACGGGACAGCCCGCCGTCGAGGGGGCGCGGCTCGAAAAGCTGGGTGGTCTTGTCATCCATGGCGGCACTTTAGCAAAGGGCGGGACGCAAAGCTGTGCGATCGGGTTAAGGATACCCACATTCCTGTGAGTAACTTTCATCCACAGCCGGTGAAAGCTGGGGGCAATGGCAAATTCCAATGTCACATCAACGTGTTGGGCTTTGGTAAACTCTGTGTGTCGATGTGGCGCGAACGCCTCGGGTCAAGAGTTGTTGGCGCCGATGATCCGACCCGTCCGCAAGGGCGGTGGCACGGCGCAGGTCAGGGCCGTTTCGGTGCGATGCATATAATCGCGGACGAGCGGAACGGCGCCCTGCGAGCGGGCCAGTTGCATTTGGAAAACCATGTGCCCCTGGTAGCGGAAGCTGATCTCCGCCCCCGCCAGATAGAACTCCCACATCCGGCAAAAGCGTTCGTCGTACAGGGCGCGGGCGTCCTCCCGCCGGGCCGCGAAGCGTTCCCGCCAGTGGCGCAGCGTCTCGGCGTAGTGGAGGCGCAGGATTTCGATGTCGGTGTTCCACAGCCCAGCCTTCTCCACCGCCGGGATCACCTCCGACAGTGCGGGCGAGTAGCCGCCTGGGAAGATGTACTTGCGGAACCATGGGTTGGTTGAGCCAGGCCCCTCGGACCGGCCGATGGAATGAAGCAGCGCCACCCCGTCCTCGGCCAGCAGGTCGCGCAGCTTGGCGAAGAAGGCCGGATAATGGGGCACGCCGACATGCTCGAACATGCCGACCGAGACGATGCGGTCGAAGCGCCCCTCCATCTCCCGGTAGTCGCGCCGTTCGAACCGGACCCGCCCCGACAGCCCGGTAAGGGCCGCCCGCTCCCGCGCGATGGCAAGTTGTTCGGCGGACAAGGTGATTCCGGTGACCTGGGCACCGGTCATGCGGGCGAGATAGAGCGCCATGCCGCCCCAGCCGCAGCCGACGTCGAGGACCCGCATGCCCGGCTGGAGCAGCAGCTTCGCCGCGATGTGCCGCTTCTTGGCCTCCTGCGCCTCGTCCAGCCCGACGCCGGGCGCGGTGAAATAGGCGCAGGAATATTGCATATCACGGTCGAGAAACAGCTCGAAGAATGCCCGAGACAGGTCGTAATGATGGGCGACGTTGCGCCGCGACCGCCTCAGCGGATTGTTCTGTTGGGCGAGACGCAGAGCGGGGGAGAGGGTTTCCCGGAGACGGCCCAGAAAGCCCTGGACATTCTCCGTCCCGGCGCACAGCAGCGCCAGGAAATCGTATATTGAGCCGCCCTCGATGGAGAGGCGGCCCTCCATGTAGGCTTCCCCGAATCGAAGCCGCGGGTTCACCACGAGGTCGCGGTGCAGAGCCTTGTCGTGCAGGCGCAGCGTGAGGGAAGGGGTGCCGACCCCCACCCGGTGTCTGCGACCATCGGCACCGACGATGTCCAGGGCGCCGGCGGTCAAGGCCGGGCTGAGCAGGCGGGCTAGCAGCATCGCGCGTCTCCGCATCGGTCGAACACGACTCGGTCTGGTTCCTTCGCCGCAAGCGAATCACCGGAAACCAGAGTCGGGGTTTGGAGCGGAGGGAGGCAATCTGTCGGACGGGGCAGGGGACGGGGCGTCCGGCGCATCCGGATGGGGAGCCTGATGGGGGAGCTGGGCGTTGCAGGCCTATAAAGCGGAAAAGCCGCCTCGCCCCCTTGAGGGGCGGGCGGCTTCCGGACGAGCGGACTGGTCTCGTTGAGCGGGCGGTCAGCCCTCCTCGGAAACCTCGGCCTCGGTGGCCTCGGCGGCCTCCTCGATCTCATCCTCGTCGTCGCGCAGGTCGGCCGCGGTGACCATGCCGCCGCGGGAGAGCTGCAGCTCGGCCTCTTCCTGCGAGCGGGCGACGTTCACCGTGACGGAGACGCTCACCTCGGGGTGCAGGACGACGCGCAGCTTGAACAGGCCCAGCGTCTTGATCGGGGTCTCGATCGACACCTGCTTGCGGTCGACCTTGTAGCCGGCGGCGTCAAGGGCGTCCGCGACGTCGCGCGGCGTCACCGAACCGTACAGCACGCCGGTCTCGCCGGCCTGACGGATCACGACGACCGTCACGTCGTTCATCTTGGCGGCCACCTGCTCGGCGTCCTTGCGGCGCTCCAGGTTGACGGCCTCCAGGTGGGCCTTCTGCTTCTCGAAGAACGCCATGTTCGCCTTGGTGGCGCGCATGGCCTTCTTCTGCGGCAGCAGATAGTTGCGGGCGAAGCCGGGACGCACCTTCACGACCTGGCCCATCTGGCCGAGCTTCTCGACCCGCTCCAGCAGAATAACTTCCATCACTCGTCCTCCTGATCGGGGCCGGCGGGCCGGAGACGGCGACGCAGCCCAATCCATTGCTCGATCATGCCCAGACCGACCATCAGCACGATCGGCCAACCGAAAAGAAACAGGAACATGTAGAACCCGATGAGGATCGGCAGCTTGGCCGATCGGCTCCGGGCGAACACATGCACCACCGAAAGCCCGGCAAAGGCGAACGGCAAGGCCAGGATCAGCGCGGCGTTGACCGCGAGGAACCCGACCGGGTCCGGCGCCAGGGAGGCCACCACCAGGGCCGCCAGGAACGCGGTGGAGAGCCACCCCGGCAGTTCCAGGTCGTCCAACCGCATGGCGGGGCGCTGGTTGCGGCCGAACCGCATCAGGGCACCCTGCGCCAGGGCTCCGTTCACGATCGTCATGACGAGCCATGAGATCACCGCGAAGCCCGGCAACACCTCGGCCATCCAGATGTCCTGCGGGTCCGGGGCCTGCTGGCCCTGCGCGGAGAACATCTGGTCCGCCATGCGGCCCAGCGTTTCCCGCACCGCGCCCTCCAGCCCGCCGGGCTGATCGAGCGTCAGAACCGCGGCGCCCAGAAGGCCCGCCAGTCCCATTCCGGTCAGCGCCATCAGGAGCCGGCCCGGAGGATACCATTCCACACTCCCGTCGGGAGCCGCCCGTGCCAGCAGCGCCTGCCGCACCACCAGAATGACCGGGACAGCCGCGGTCACCAGATAGGCGAGAGACACCATAAGGCTGGACGACACCGCCAGGACCGCCACCGTCCCCGCCGCACCGGCGAGAAGGGAAGCGGTGGAGCCGAGCCACAGTCCCGCGAGGAACAGTGGCAACGGCGCCAGATAGCCCAGGATCAGCGCCCCGAACCCGCCGAACAGAACGGCGAGGTAGAAAAACGCGCTGACCACGCCGACACCGATGGCAGCCGCCAGAGGGGCGGCCAGGGGCGAGGCCATGGGATTACCTTTGCCTGTTGTCCGCTTCGGGTCCTTACTTCACCACGTAGGGAAGCAGGGCCAGGAAACGGGCGCGCTTGATGGCGCGGGCGAGTTCGCGCTGCTTCTTCGCGGAAACCGCGGTGATGCGGCTCGGCACGATCTTGCCACGCTCGGAGATGAAGCGGGACAGGAGCTTGACGTCCTTGTAGTCGATCGCCGGGGCGTTCGCGCCCGAGAACGGGCAGGTCTTGCGGCGGCGGAAGAACGGACGGCGGGGACCGCCACCGGTGCGGGCCGGAGCGCCCGAGGTCTGCTTGTCGGACATTTAGGCGTTCTCCCCTTCGGCAACGGTGGGCTCCTGGCGGCGCGGCGGGCGCGGGCCACGATCGTCGAAGCGGCGCGGGCCACGGTCACCGCGGTCGCCGCGGTCACCACGCTCACCGCGGCTCTGCATCATCACCGACGGGTTGGCGTCCAGCGCATCGACGCGGACGGTCATGAAGCGCAGCACGTCCTCGTTGATGCCCATGTTGCGCTCCATCTCGAGGACGGCGGCGGCGGGGGCGTCAAGGTTGAACAGGGTGTAGTGACCCTTGCGGTTCTTCTTGATCTTGTAGGTGAGCGTCTTCAGACCCCAGTATTCGGTCTTGGCGACCTGGCCGCCGTTGTCGCGAATGATCTGGGCGAACTGCTCGCCGAGCTGCTCGGCCTGGGCGGCCGAGATGTCCTGGCGCGCGATCAGCACGCACTCGTAAAGAGCCATCGTACTCCCCATGGCTGTTCATGGTCCGGCGCTGCGCCCCTTCCCCTATGGATGGGATCAGCCGCCCGGGCCTAGCCGGTGGCACGCGGGCCGCCGGCAAGGAGTTATGAAGCGGCGCAGTATGCACAAAAGCCCTAATCCGACAAGCGGAAACATGAGCCGGCCGGCGATTCCGGTGCCGCCGCCTTCGATGTGCCTTGGAATGGCCCTTCTTTCCATTCGCCTTTGCATCGCAGCAATGAAAAAACGCCGGAAAAGCAACAGAAAGGCACCAATTCCAGCCCTTCAACGTTGAGCATCGCTTGACTTGCCCGAAAGGCCGGGTATGACTGTCGCCGAATTCAACGGCAGCGCCGCGGGTGGCGCGCCTTTTTACTAGGGTTCCCAGACAGCATGACCAGGGCGTTCGTCTTTCCGGGCCAGGGCAGCCAAGCCGTCGGCATGGGCCGTGAGCTGGCCGAGGCGTTCGAGGTCGCGCGGCTCACCTTTGAAGAGGTGGACGACGCGCTGAACCAGCGCCTGTCCCGCCTGATGTTCGAAGGCCCCGAGGCCGACCTGACGCTGACCGAGAACGCCCAGCCGGCCCTGATGGCCGTCAGCGTCGCCGTCCTGCGGGTGCTGAAGGACCAGGGCGGGCTCGACCTGACCAAGCACGCGGCCTTCGTCGCCGGCCATTCGCTCGGCGAGTATTCGGCCCTGTGCGCCGCCGGCGCCTTCACGCTGGCCGACACCGCGCGCCTGCTGAAGCTGCGCGGGCAGGCGATGCAGAAGGCCGTGCCGGTCGGGCAGGGCGCCATGGCCGCCCTGCTGGGCGCCGAGCTGGAGCAGGCCCAGGCGATCGCCGCCGATGCCGCCAAGACTCCCGCGGGCCAGACCGAGGTCTGCACCGTCGCCAACGACAACTCGTCGGGGCAGGTGGTGATCTCCGGCCACGCCGAGGCCATCGACCGTGCCATCGTGATCGCGGCGGAGCGCGGGCTGAAGCGCACCGTGCGCCTGCCGGTGAGCGCGCCCTTCCATTGCCCGCTGATGCAGCCCGCCGCCGACGCCATGGCCGAGGCCCTGGCCAACGTGACGATCGGCGCGCCGGCGGTTCCGGTGGTCGCCAACGTGACCGCGACCGCCGTGTCGGATCCCAACGAGATCCGCCGCCTTCTGGTGGAGCAGGTGACCGGCATGGTTCGCTGGCGCGAGAGCGTGCTCTATATGAAGGAGCAGGGCGTCGACACGCTGGTCGAACTCGGCTCCGGCAAGGTGCTGTCGGGTCTCGCCAAGCGCATCGACAAGGAATTGGCCGGCACCTCCGTTCAGGGCCCGGCCGACGTCGAATCGTTCCTGAAGACCCTGTGAGGCATTCCATGTTCGACCTGACCGGAAAGAAGGCGCTGGTCACCGGCGCCTCGGGTGGCATCGGGGCGCAGATCGCCCGCGCGCTGCACGCGCAGGGCGCCACCGTCGCCCTGTCCGGCACCCGCGTCGCCCCGCTGGAGGCGCTCGCCGCCGAGCTGGGCGAGCGCGCCCTGGTGGTGCCCGGCAACCTCGCCGACGCCGCCGGGACCGAGCAGCTCGCCAAGGATGCGGAGGCCGCTCTCGGCCAGATCGACATTCTGGTGAACAACGCCGGCCTGACCCGCGACCAACTGGCCATGCGCATGAAGGACGACGACTGGCAGTCGGTGCTGGACGTCAACTTGACCGCCGCCTTCCGCCTGTCGCGCGCCGTGCTGCGCGGCATGATGAAGCGCCGCTGGGGCCGCATCATCGGCATCACTTCGATCGTCGGCGTCACCGGCAACCCCGGCCAGGCCAACTACGCCGCCTCGAAGGCCGGCATGATCGGCATGTCGAAGTCGCTGGCCGCGGAGGTCGCGTCGCGCGGCATCACCGTGAACTGCGTCGCGCCGGGTTTCATCACCACGGCGATGACCGACGCCCTGAATTCCGAGCAGAAGGACAAGCTGCTCACCGCCATTCCTTCCGGCCGCATGGGCGAGCCGGGGGAAATCGCCGCCGGAGTCGTGTACCTGGCGAGCGATGAGGCCGCCTATGTCACCGGCCAGACGCTGCACATCAACGGCGGCATGGCCATGATCTGAGGCGGATTCGCTGCCTGAACCACAGGTTCGGACCGGCTCCCGCGGGCGCTGGTCAAGGCTGTAAAAATGTGTTATCGGACGGGGCTTTTTGTGGCAGGAAGGCACGCAGCCGCGTGTTGAGCCGGCCGAATTCGCCCGAGCGGTCTCAAGGATTGGAAGGTCTTAAAAAATGAGCGATGTCGCCGAGCGCGTTAAGAAGATCGTTGTGGACCACCTCGGGGTCGAGGAGTCGAAGGTGACGGAGAACGCCTCCTTCATCGACGATCTCGGCGCCGACAGCCTCGACACGGTCGAGCTGGTTATGGCTTTCGAGGAAGAGTTCGGCTGCGAGATTCCGGACGACGCCGCCGAGAAGATTCTGACGGTGAAGGACGCCATCGACTTCATCAAGGCGAACGCCGCCGCCTGATCAGGCGCTGGCGCAAGAGGGCCAGGCAGCTTTTCAAAGTGGCCTGGCCGTCGCTGAGTTTTCCGAGGAAAGGTCAAGGAATACCCCATGAGACGTGTCGTCGTTACCGGCCTTGGTCTGGTCACGCCGCTCGGTGTCGGCCACAAGCTCAACTGGGAGCGTTTGACCGCCAGCCAATCGGGCATCCGCGCCATCACGGGTTTTGACGCCTCCGACTTGGCCTCGAAAGTTGCCGGGCAGGTTCCGCGCGGGGATGGCGACGGGTTGTTCAACCCCGATGCCTTCGTTCCGCCGAAGGACCAGCGGAAGATGGATGATTTCATCATCTTCGCCATCGCCGCCGCCCACGAAGCGATCAAGGATTCCGGCTGGGTTCCCCAGACCGAGGAAGAGCGCGAACTCACCGGCGTCATGGTGGGCTCGGGCATCGGCGGTCTGCCGGGCATCGCCGAGGGTGCGGTCACCCTGGCCGAAAAGGGCCCGCGCCGCATTTCCCCCTTCTTCATTCCGGCCTGCCTCATCAATCTGGCGTCCGGTCACATCTCCATCCAGCACGGCTTCAAAGGCCCGAACCACGCGGTGGTCACGGCCTGCTCGACCGGCGCGCACGCCATCGGCGATGCCTCGCGCCTGATCATGCTGGGTGATGCGGACGTGATGGTCGCGGGCGGCACGGAAGCGGCGGTCAGCCGCCTGGGCGTCGGCGGTTTCGCCGCCATGCGCGCCCTGTCCACGAATTTCAACGACACGCCGGAGAAGGCGTCGCGTCCCTACGACAAGGACCGTGACGGCTTCGTGATCGGCGAGGGCGCCGGTGTCGTCGTCCTTGAGGAGCTGGAGCACGCCAAGAAGCGCGGCGCCCATATCTACGCCGAAGTGGTCGGCTACGGCATGTCCGGCGACGCCTACCACATCTCCGCCCCGGCGGAGGACGGCAACGGCGGCTTCCGCGCCATGCGCAACGCGCTGAAGCGGGCCGGGATGGAGCCGTCGGACATCGACTACGTCAACGCGCACGGCACTTCGACGCCGCTGGGCGACGAGATCGAGCTGGGCGCGGTGAAGCGTCTGTTCGGCGCGGCGATGGACAACGTTGCCATGTCCTCCACCAAGTCGGCCATCGGTCATCTGCTGGGGGCCGCCGGCGCGGTCGAGGCCATCTACTCGATCAAGGCGATCAACCACAGCCTCGTGCCGCCGACGCTGAACCTTGAGAATCCCTCGGAGAGCTGCCTCGGCGTCAACCTCGTTCCGAAGGTTGCGCAGGAGCGCCGGGTGCGGGCCGCGCTGTCGAACTCCTTCGGCTTTGGCGGCACCAACGCCTCCCTGGTCTTCAAGGAATTCGCCTGAGCGGCGAAGCATCGCGGAGACAGCCGATGGGCTGGGGCCTCCGAATCGCGGCGGGGGCGTTGACCGTCCTCACCGCGGGCAGCGGGTTGGTGTTCTGGGGTGCCCTCCGCGTGATGGCCCCCGGACCGCTTGAGCACGCCGAAACGGTCGTCATTCCGCGTGGGAGCGGGCTGGAAGCCATTGCGCTGACTCTGGAGGATGCAGGGGTCGTCGAGTCCCCGATCCTCTTCCTGGTCGCCGCGAAGCTCCAAGGGCCGCTGAAGGCCGGCGAGTACGCGTTCCCGGCGGGAATCAGCGTCGACGGCGTCCTGGAGATGCTTCATCAGGGCAAGACCGTGGTCCGCCGCTTCACGGTGCCGGAAGGGCTGACCTCCGCCCAGGTGGTGGCGCTGCTGGACGCGGAACCGGCGCTGACCGGCGAGTTGAAGGCGGTTCCGAAGGACGGCACCGTACTGCCTGAAACCTATCACTATTCCTACGGCGATGCGCGCTCGGCCCTGGTCGAGCGGATGCAGCACGCGATGACCCAGGCGCTGAACGATGCCTGGAAGAACCGCAGCCCGGATCTGCCCTACGAGACTCCGCAGCAGGCGCTGACCATGGCGTCCATCGTGGAGAAGGAAACCGGCGTCGCGGCGGAACGCGCCAAGGTGGCGGGCGTCTTCGTCAACCGGCTGGAAAGCGGCATGAAGCTCCAGTCCGATCCGACCGTGATCTACGCGCTGACCGATGGCGGCGGGGAACTGGGGCGGGCCTTGACCCGCAACGATTGGAAGTTCGAATCGCCCTACAACACCTACGTCGCGGCGGGGCTTCCACCGGGGCCGATTGCCAATCCGGGGCGGGCGTCCATCCAGGCGGCACTGCACCCGGAAAAGCACGACTTCCTGTATTTCGTCGCCGATGGCGGAGGTGGGCACGTCTTTGCGAAGACCTTGCCGGATCACAACCGGAACGTCGCCAAGTGGCGCGAGGTGCAGCGCCGGCAATCCGGGGGTGCGGGCAACGGGGACACGCCGCAGGACTAGCGGTCCCCTGTTCCCGAACGGAAGGCCTGCCGAGCGGAAGGCCTGTTGCTCAGGCGGCGTTCGACGCCACCACCTCCAAGGCGACGACACCGCCCAGCGCGCCGTAGCTCTTGCGGGCGGCCCGCATCTTCTCCAGCGATTCCATGAGGCTTTCCTCGGCGAAACCAGGGGCGAGCTGCGCCACTTCCTGTTCCGTCAAGGCGATGAAGGCGTCTAAAAGGCGCGCGTGGATGCGGCACGCCTGGCGGACTTCATCGGCGACCATCGGTGCTGGCATGGTAGGCTCCCAATCACGGAATAAAGAGAAACACGGTCCGTCCGTGCGTGGGAATTCTCTCGGCTTGTGGTTAATAGAGGATTAAATGCAATTCATCTTCCGGGCAGGAAGAAGAGTTACCACTTCAGACGAAAACGTCAAAAATTGGACGATTTCGATTTTGGTATGTGACAGAGATAAGCCGGCTTTTGTGACTTTCGAATATTCGTCTTTGGTCGATCCGGCGGTCCCTCATCCAATGTGGGCAAGGGACCGCCGGGATTTCATCGCCGAATTTCCTTGTCCAGGTTCAGCTCCGCCTTGGCGCCCTGGATGCGCGCCCGGTAGACCAGCATGCCCTCCATGACCCGCTGGACGTAGTTGCGGGTCTCGTAGATCGGGATCAGCTCCAGCCAGTCCACGGCGTCGATGGCTTCGCCGCGCGGATCGCCGTAGGTCTCGATCCATTGGCGCACGCGGGTCGGGCCGGCGTTGTAGGCGGCGATGGCCATGATGTAGGAGCCGTTGAAGCGGTCGATCATGTCCGCCAGATAGGCGGAGCCGAGCCGCACGTTGTAGTCCGGGTCGCTGGTCAGCTTGGCGTTGTCGTGCTTGACGCCCAGCTTGGTGGCGACGAGCTGCGCCGTGCCGGGCATGAGCTGCATCAGGCCGCGCGCCCCGGCCGAGGACACCACGCCGGTGTTGAAGGTGCTCTCCTGCCGGATGATGGCGTGCACCAGGGCGATTTCCGGAGCGGACGGGCGGCTCTCGATCATCGGATAACCGGCTTCCACCAGGAACACGTCGTTCTGCGCGGCGTCCTTCGCGGCGGCGACCGCAAGGTCGCGGCGCCCGACCTCGCGGGCCAGCTTGGCGGCCAGCACGTAATCCGCCGGCTCCTTGGCGTCGAGGCTGATGCGGCGCAGGAAGGCGGTGACCCGCTCGTCGGTGTTGCCCTCGATCTCCGCCAGCAGCTTGGTCACGCGCACCACCTCCCGCCGCTCGAAGGCGGTGGCGTCGGCGTTGGACACGCGCGGTTCGGCGGGCAGGGTGATGCGCCCGTTCCCGGCGTGGCGGGCGGCGAGCTGGCCGTAGAAGGTCGTCCCATACTGGGCGGCCTTGGCGTACCAGTCCTTGGCCTGCGCCGTCTGGCCCAGCGCCTCCGCCGCGCGCCCGCACCAGTAGGCGCCGCGCGCCTTGCTGATCGGCGCGCCGACGGAGCGGTAGAGCTTGTGGAAGTGGTTGAAGGCGTTCGACGGATCGTCGAGGAAGCGCAGCGCCAGGAAGCCGGCCAGAAATTCCGCCTCCGCCGCACCGCTGCCCTCGGTCTGTCCATGCGCCGTCACCAGACGGTAGGCGAGGTTGTGGTCGCCGTTCACCATGGCGCGGCGGGCCAGGATGTGGCGCTCCGTCCACCAGGCCTGCGGGCGGCCCATGTCCTTGGGCGCCTGCGCGATGATCTCCAGCGCCCCCGCGTCGTCGCCCTTGCGGCGGCGGTAGCGGGCGCGGTCGAACAGCAGGCCGGGGTCGTTGCGCAGGGAGGCGGGGACGCGCGCCAGCGCCGCGTCGGCGTTCTTGGCGTCGCTGTCCAGGGCGATCCGCGCCTCGATCAGCAGGTCGTAGGCTTCATCGAAGAAGGGCAGCATGCGGCGCACCGCGGATTCCTGGCGCTCCCACAGCAGGCGGTCGATGCGCGCCTTGTGCTCTTGCTGGCGCAGGTGGGAGCGGTAGCGGGCCAGGAACTGCTCCTCGTCCGCGGATGTGAAGTTCGCCTCCACCCAGCGGTCGCGCACCATCCGCACCGCCCGCTCGGCGTTGCCGGTCGCCAGCAGCGTGTCGGCGTAACGCATGAAGCCTTCGTTGGACAGGGGCGGGTACTGCTTGAACCAGGCGAGCACCCGGTCCTCGTCCAGGTCGATGGGCATCGCCTTTTCCGCCTGACGGCGAAGCTGCGCCTGGTTGGGCCAGTCGCCGTTCTCGCGGATGAAGGCGGCGATCTCGTCGAAGCTGCCGCCGCCGGGAGTCGCCAGGGCCATCCAGCGGATCACCTTGGCCGGCAACTTGTTGGAGGCCTGGGCGGCGAGGCGCAGCGCCTCGTCGTGCCGGTCGTTGTCGGCGGCCTTGAAGGCCTGCCGGTAGACGGCGAGGTCCTGCGCCGTCAGGCTGGCCGCCCCGGCGGGCTGGGCCAGCACGATCAGCCCCAGCAGCGCGGCGGCGATCGCGGAACGGGTGGCATGTCGGATGATCATCCGGGCGCTCTTGCTCGGGGGAACGGGTGCGGCTAAGGTGCGCGACACTTTTCTTGAAGTCCGTCGGAGGTGGCAGGCATGTTGTACGGTTCCATCGTCGCTCTTTTGACCCCGTTTAAAAACGGGAAAGTGGACGAGGCCGCCTTCCAGTCCTTCGTCGAGTGGCAGGTTGCGCAGGGCACCCACGGTCTCGTTCCGTGCGGCACCACGGGCGAGTCGCCCACCCTCTCCCACGAGGAGCACAACCGGGTCGTCGAGCTGTGCATCGAGGCCGCGGGCGGGAAGGTTCCGGTCGTCGCAGGCACCGGGTCGAACTCCACCGAGGAGGCGATCTCGCTGACCCAGCACGCCAAGAAGGCCGGCGCCACCGCGGCGCTGGTCGTCACGCCCTATTACAACAAGCCGACGCAAGAAGGTCTGTACCAGCATTTCAAAGCGATCCATGACGCGGCGGATTTGCCGATCGTTATCTACAACATTCCCGGCCGCAGTGTTGTGGATATGTCGGTGGCAACGATGGCCCGCCTCGCCAAGCTGCCGAACATCATCGGCGTGAAGGACGCCACGGCGGATCTGGCCCGCCCGGTCCGCCTGCTGCAGGAGGTCGGTCCCGACTTCATCCAGCTCTCGGGCGAGGACGCGACGGCGCTGGCCTTCAACGCGCAGGGCGGCGTCGGCTGCATCTCGGTGACGGCGAACATCGCGCCGGCCCAGTGCGCCGCGATGCAGGACGCCTGGCGGAAGGGCGATCTCGCCACCGCCTACAAGTACCGCGACCTGCTGACCCCGCTGCACGATTCCATGTTCGTGGAGACGAGCCCGGCCCCGGTGAAATACGCCGCCAGCCTGCTCGGCAAGTCCTCGGACGAGGTTCGCCTGCCGCTGGTCGCCGCGTCGGAGAGCACGCGGACCACCGTCCGCGACGCGATGAAGAAGGCCGGGCTGCTGTCCTAAGGGACGGCAGCACCCCGCCCCAGGGAAGGAGGATCCGTGGCCGCCCGCGAGCCCGAACCAAGGCGCATCGCGGCACAGAACCGCCGCGCACGCTTCGACTATTTCATCGAAGACACCATGGAGGCCGGTCTGATCCTGACCGGCACCGAGGTGAAGTCGTTGCGCGGCGGCCGTGCCAGCATCAACGAGGCGTACGCCGGCCTCAAGAACGGGGAGCTGTACCTGTTCAACGCCTACATCCCGGAGTACGGGCAGGCGGGACGCTGGCTTCAGCACGAGACCAAGCGGCCGCGCAAGCTGCTGGTGCACCGCCGCGAGCTGAGCAAGCTCATGGGCGCCATCAAGCAGAAGGGGATCACGCTGATCCCGATGTCCGTCTATTTCAACGACCGCGGCATCGCCAAGGTCGAGGTGGGCTTGGCCGCCGGCAAGAAGAAGCACGACAAGCGCGAGTCTGAGAAGGAACGGACGTGGCAGCGCGACAAGGCGCGCCTGATGCGCGACAGAGGTTAAAGGAAAACCCGTGAGCCGATTGTCCAACCGCGCGACCGACCGCGATTCCACCGTGGCCGGCGTCGCCGCGGAGGCCCTGGCCGAACGCCGCCCGCAGGGCCGCATCCTGGTGGCCGGCGACACCGACGGCGCCATGGAAGAGGCCCTGGCCGACGGCGGGGCGGAGGTCGTCTCCTGGCACCGCCTGGGGCTGGACGGCAAGCCGGCCACGCCCTGGCCGGCGGACGGCGCCTTCGACGGCGCGGTCCTGCGCCTGCCGCGCGGCTGGGCCGCCTTCGAGATGGCGCTGCACGCCCTGGCCGCCCGCCTGCCGGCGGGGGCGCCGCTGTGGATCGCCGGCAGCAACGACGAGGGCATCACCTCCGCGCCGAAGCGCTTCGACGGGCTGGCGGAAGGCGTGGAGACGCTGACCATCAAGCGCCGCGCCCGCCTGCTGGAAACCCGCCGGACCAGCGATCCGGCCAAGGGCAATCTGGAGGATTGGCGGGAGACCGTCGTCCTGCCGCTGCCGGGGCGTGACGGGGCGCTCGATCTGGTGTCCTACCCCGGCCTGTTCGCCCATGGCCGGCTCGACACCGGCACGGAATGCCTGCTCCAGGTCCTGCCGGAAGTCGCGGAGGGCACCGCCGTTCTTGATTTCGGCTGCGGCGCCGGTGTGATCGCGCGGGCCGTGCGGGAGCGCACGCCGGATGCCCGGCTGACCCTGCTGGACATCGACGCGGTCGCTCTGCACGCCGCCCGCCAGAACGTGCCGGACGCGGAATGCGTGCTGAGCGACGGGCTGTCCGGTCTCGGCGCGCGGGAACGCTTCGGGCTGATCGTCTCGAACCCGCCGCTCCACCGCGGCAAGGACGAGGATTTCGGGATGCTGGAGGCTCTGGTCGCCGGCACCAAGCAGTATCTGAAGCTGCGCGGCTCGTTGGTCGCGGTGACCCAGCGGACGGCGGGGGTGGGCAAGCTGTTCAAGACGGCTTTCGGCCATGCCGACCTGCTGCTGGAAACGCCGCAGTTCCAGGTGTGGAAGGGCACGCCGAAGTAACGAAAGAGCGAGCGGAGGCCGCGCTGCGGCGCGGCTCCGCGCGGAAGGATCAACCCTCCTGCAGCCGCCGCGCCGCGTCCACGGCGCCATAAGTCAAAATCGCGTCGCAGCCGGCGCGCTTGAAGCCGGTCAGGGTCTCCAGCAGCGCCTTGTCGTAATCCAGCCAGCCGTTCTGCGCGGCGGCGCGCAGCATCGCGTATTCGCCGGAGACGTGATAGGCGAAGGTCGGAACGGCGAAGGTGTCCTTCACCCGGCGGATGACGTCAAGATAGGGCAGGCCCGGCTTCACCATCACCATGTCCGCCCCTTCCTGCAGGTCGAGGGCGACCTCGTGCAGGGCCTCGTCGGTGTTGGCGGGGTTCATCTGGTAGGTCTTCTTGTCGCCCTTCAGGAAGCCGCCGGAATTCACCGCGTCGCGGAAGGGGCCGTAGAAGGCCGAAGCGTATTTGGCGGCGTAGGAGCACAGCCGCACCAACTCGTGGCCATGGCTGTCCAGACGGTCGCGGATCAGGCCGATGCGGCCGTCCATCATGTCCGACGGAGCGACGATGTCCACGCCGGCGTCGGCCTGCGACAGCGCCTGCCGGGCCAGCACCTCAACCGTCTCGTCGTTCTGGATGTAGCCGTCGCGCATAAGGCCGTCGTGGCCGTGGGTGGTGTAGGGGTCGAGCGCGACGTCGCCCAGGATGCCGACATGCGGCACCGCGGCCTTCAGCGCGCGGATGGCGCGGTTCATCAGGTTGTCGGGGCGGTAGGCCTCCGCCGCGTCCTCCGACTTGCCTTCGGCGCCGACGACCGGGAACAGGGCGACGCAGGGGATGCCGAGGTCGCCGGCCGCGGCCACCGCCTCGGTCAGCAGGTCGATGGTCAGCCGCTCCACGCCGGGCATGGAGGCCACGGGCACCCGCTGGTTCTGCCCCTCGATGACGAAGACCGGCCAGATCAGGTCGTCCACGGTCAGGCGGTTTTCGGCGACGAGGCGGCGGGTCCAGGCGTCGGCGCGGTTGCGGCGCAGCCGGGTGCGCGGGAAGGACGCCGGGGACCGGAAATGCGAAGCGGACATGCGGGGGACCTGATGTGCTCTTAAAACTTGCGGCGCGATCCTACGCCGCATGGCCGCCGCGACTCAAGCCGCACCGCTCACAGGTCTGAATCCCGAGTCCTGCATCTCCATGACCCAGCGGTGCCCGTCCTTGCGCCATTGCGAGACGAGCCCGCCGGTGAAGGCCGCCCCCTCCCAGGACCGCACCTCGAAGGTGACGCGCGGCGGCTCGACGGCGATGAGGTTGTAGGCGTTGGCCTCGTTGCGCAGGCGGGTGGAGGTCGCGGTGGACGCCTGGGCAACCAGGATGGAGCGGGCCACCTGGGTGTGGTGGGTCATGATATCGCCGGAATAGGCGCGGTGCAGATGCCCGGCCAACAGAAGATCCACTCCGCAGCTTTCCAGCGCCGGCAGGGCCAGCTTGTGCCGCCCGACCAGCTTCGTCTTCGGCGCGTCGGGCGGCGGCAGGAAAGGGTGATGGGTGAACAGCACCTTGAAGACGGTGTCCGGCACCTCGCAGAAGACCTCGCGCACGCGCTTGATCTGCGCCTTGTTCATGCGCCCTTCGGAAAAATCCGTGATGACCGAGCGCGCCGTGTTGATCCCCAGAACAGCGATTTCCGAATCGATGTGGAAGGGGCTGAGGTCGGTGGTGATGTAGCGCTTGTAGTTGCCGAACGGATCGAGGAAGCGGCGCACCACGTTGTAGACCGGGATGTCGTGGTTGCCCGGCACGACCAGATAGGGGAAGGGCAGCTTCTCCAGAAAGGCCCGCGCCTCCAGGAAATGACGGGCCTTGGCGCGCTGGACCAGATCGCCCGAGATGACGATCAGGTCGGGCCGTGCCGCCGTCAGGTCGGCCAGCAGGCCGTCGACCACCAGCGGGTCGATCCGCCCGAAATGCAGGTCCGAGATGTGCGCGAGCTTCTTCACGACTCCTCCCTGACGATCTCTACGGTCATGCGCCGTCCGCCGTTTCATCCCCCTTGGAAGTCACCTTGGGCAGCAGGACTTTCAGCGCCTTGTGACGGATGCGGTAGTTCAGTGGCGGCTCCATCTGCAGGATTTCGCCGTCGTTGACCATCTTCAGCCGCCGCCGTCGGCTGTGCACCGTCAGTTGCGTGGCCGTCAGCGTTTCCAACTCCTCATCCTGCTGCCAAGTTCCGAGCACGGTGCGCCCCATCAGCCGCAACAGCCCCCAAGGGTCGCGCTGTCGCGCCACATAGACGCCGAGCTTGCCGGAATCGAGCCTGTTGCGGCGCAGGAGCATGCTGCCCGCCTCGGCGTCGAACGGGTTGTTGGAGACCACCAGGATCGGGGTGCGCACGCGGCGCGGCCCGTCGCCCCAATCGATCCGCACATCGAGCAGGGGTAGGCGGCGGAAGGTGCGAACCATGGCGAGCGCCATCGCCGGCCATTTCAGCAGGCGGTGCCGCTTGCGCTTCTCCTCGCGCTCCTGCACCACCTGGGGGTAGAAACCGAGGACCGAGCTGTTCAGGTAGATCTCGCCGTTCACCTCCGTCACGTCGATGCTGCTCACCTCGCCGGCGGCCAGGGCCTCGTACGCCTCGTCGAGGTCCAGCGGCGTCTTCAGGTCGCGCGCCAGCAGGTTCATGGTGCCGAGCGGCAGGATGCCCAGGATCTTGCCGGTGGGCAGGATCATGTTGACCGCGGTGTGGATGGTCCCGTCGCCGCCGCCCACGATGACCAGCTCCGCGTCGGAGTCGATGGCCTTGCGGATTTCCGAGGAGCAGTCGGCCGG
Source organism: Azospirillum tabaci (assembly GCF_014596085.1). Taxonomy (GTDB): domain Bacteria; phylum Pseudomonadota; class Alphaproteobacteria; order Azospirillales; family Azospirillaceae; genus Azospirillum; species Azospirillum tabaci. Next base: position 102,237 of record NZ_JACCJY010000002.1, on the reverse strand, counting down.
CTCCACGGCGGTCAGCGACACCTCCGCCCCGTGCCGCTCGAAGGCGCTGCGGATCGCCGCCACCGTATCGTCGATCGGCTGTCCGGCCAGCGTTCCCGCGGACCGGTTGAGGATGATGGCCGTCTTGCGGCCCGGTCCCTCCTGACGTGACGCTTGCGCTGCTGAGGCTGCCATCATGGAACTGTCCCGCTCATGACTGTGGGTGCGGCAACGGCTGAGGCTGGGGCCGTGTTCCGCGACGCTGCGCTGCGAAACCGCGGTTTGACACGCCGCCCGCCGCCCGTATCATCGCCCGAAACCAACAAATTCGCCCCACAAACGAACAAATGGAAACGACCGGAACCATGAGCGACCCTGCCGAGACCCAGTTCGCCGAGATCCTGTTCGAACGCCGCGGCTCCATCGGGCTGGTGACGCTGAACCGCCCGAAGGCGCTGAACGCCCTGACGCTGGGCATGATCCGTCTGTTCGACCCGCAGCTGCGCGCCTGGTCGGCCGATCCGGCGATCAAGGCCATCGTCGTACAGGGCGCCGGGGAGAAGGCCTTCTGCGCCGGCGGCGACGTGGTGAACCTGTACGAGACGGGCAAGGCCGCCAAGGCGGGGCAGGGCGATGGTGCGCCCATCCGCGCCTTCTTCAGCGAGGAGTATATCCTCAACCGCCTGATCCACAATTGCCCGAAGCCCTACGTGGCGCTGATCGACGGCATCAGCATGGGCGGCGGCGTCGGCCTGTCGGTGCACGGCTCCCATCGAATCGTGACGGAGCGGACGATGTTCGCCATGCCGGAGACGGGCATCGGCCTCTACCCGGACGTCGGCGGCACCTACTTCCTGCCGCGTCTGCCCGGACAGATCGGAATCTGGCTGGGCCTGACGGGCGACCGGTTGAAGGCGGCGGACATGATCGAGGTCGGTGCCGCCGACGCCTTCGTGCCCAGTGGCAAGCTGGAATCGCTGATCGCCGAACTGGCCGACGGCGTGCCGGCCGACGAGGCGGTCGCGCGTCACCGCGAGGAAGCGGGCGAACCGCCGGTCGCCGCCAACCGCGAGGCCATCGACCGCTGCTACGCCCATGATGGTGTGGAGGCCATCGTCGCCGCACTGGAGGCGGAGGGCACGGAGTGGGCCGCCGGCCAGCTCGCCACGCTGAATCGGGTGTCGCCGACCAGTCTCAAGGTGACGCTGGAGGCGCTGCGCCGCGGGGCCAAACTGGACTTCGACGGCTGCATGATCCAGGAGCTTCGCCTCAGCCTCGCCTTCCTCGCCCGCCACGATGTCTACGAAGGCATCCGCGCTGCGCTGGTGGACAAGGACCGAAACCCGCGCTGGTCACCCGCCACTTTGGCCGAGGTGAAAGCCGAAGAGGTGCACAGCTACTTCGCCGAACCCAATGGCGGGGATTTGCACTTTACCGATTGAAGAGGCCTGCTCTCCTTTATTGCACTCAGGACGTGCAAGGATGCGGGCACATTCCGCGCGTTTCTGCGTTAGTATCGGGAAATCCTTGCGGGACTTGTCTCAAACCTGACCGTTGTTGCGGAAGGTTGGATGGGATGGGTCGGCTTGCCGCCCGGTTCGCCGGGCGGCAAGCCGCCGGGATGCCTGGGTTCCTGGCATCTCCTGGCGCGCGACGGGGCTTGGCACGGCAGGACGGGGGTATTCCGCAGGGCCAGGCTGTTCTACAACCCGGGCTGTGCTTTTGGGGCATTATTGAGGTGATTGCCGGACAATGATCGGTTAATCTCCCCTTAAGGACCCCGGAAAGGCCACAGGTCGGCCCATGTCCGGTACGAGCCAAAGGAGACCGCGGTGCGCAAACCCTATTATGAAAGCATCCTCTTGATCGAACGGCTTCACCGCCACTTTCTCGAGGTGCTGAAGACCGAGCTTGACCGGCTCGGTATCCAGGACATCAACAACGTCCAGAGCCTGATCCTCTACAACATCGGCGAGGACGAGATGACCGTCGGCGAGTTGACGGCGCGCGGCTATTATCTCGGCTCCAACGTGTCCTACAACGTGAAGAAGATGGTCGAGAACGGCTATCTCGGGCAGGAGCGCTCGCCGCACGACCGCCGGTCGGTGCGCGTCCGCCTGTCGGAGAAGGGCCTCGATCTCCGCGAGAAGATCAGCCGCATGTTCGAGCGCCACCTGACGGCGCTGGAGAAGGCCGGCTTCAGCGACGAGGAGCTGGTCAAGGCGAACGAGACCCTGCGCAAGCTCGAACGCTTCTGGTCCGCGTCGCTCGACTACAGCGGCTTTCCGCTGACCTCGGCCGCCTGATCCGCGGCCGCCTGAGTCGTATCGGTACCGCGGTTTCCGGCTCCTGCGTCGAAAGAGAAAGGCACGCCTCCCGGCCTTTGAACCGGGGGCGTGCCGCGAGTCGGTGTGCGGCCCTGCGTGGCCGCTTTTTTCATGCCCGCGTTCCGGCCTCCCACAGCCCCCTTTTTGCTGCCGGACTCGCCGTCCGGCCACGCTTTGTCATGCCATCGCTGCTTCCGGATGGACGGGATTAAGTTCTTTCCGTAAGCTGTACGTGTGACCGATTGCTGATAGCCTGAACCAAACAACGGGCGGTCTCGCGCAAGCGCCGCTGAAAAACAGGGAATGGGGAGGATATGGCAAGTGACGTCATTCTGGAGACGCGCGGGCTGACCAAGGAATTCCGGGGCTTCGTCGCTGTCCGCGACGTCAGCCTGCGGGTCAAACGGGGGTCCATCCACGCGCTGATCGGTCCCAACGGGGCCGGAAAAACGACCGTTTTCAATCTGCTCACCAAGTTTCTTCAGCCCAGCAACGGGCACATCCTGTTCAACGGGCGCGACATCACCGCGGTGAAGCCGGCGGATGTGGCGCGCCTGGGAATCATCCGCTCCTTCCAGATCTCGGCGGTGTTCCCGCATCTGTCGGTTCTGGAGAATGTGCGGGTCGGCCTGCAACGGCCGCTCGGCAACTCCTTCCAGTTCTGGAAATCGGAATCGGTGCTCGACAGGCTGAACGGGCGCGCGATGGAGTTGCTGGAGGATGTCGGGCTGGCCGGCTACGCCCAGCGTCCGGCGGCGGAACTTCCCTATGGCCGCAAGCGCGCGCTGGAGATCGCCACGACGTTGGCCCTGGAGCCGGAAATGCTGCTGTTGGACGAGCCGATGGCCGGCATGGGACACGAGGACATCGACCGCATCGCCGCGCTGATCAAGCGCGTCTCGGCCAACCGCACGATCCTGATGGTGGAGCACAACCTGTCCGTGGTCTCCAACCTGTCGGACTGGATCACCGTCCTGGCCCGCGGGGAGGTCCTGGCCGAAGGCGCTTACGCCGAGGTGTCGCGCCATCCGAAGGTCCGGGAAGCCTACATGGGGAGCGGTCATGCCTGATGGCGCAACGGTGAAGACCGCGATGCTGGAGGTCTCCGATCTTCAGGCCTTCTACGGCGAAAGCCACGTCCTGCACGGCGTGAACCTGGAGGTCCGCCAGGGCGAGGTGGTGACGCTGCTGGGCCGCAACGGCGCCGGCAAAACGACCACCATGCGCTCGATCATGGGCATCGTCGGCAAGCGCACCGGTTCCATCCGCTTCCAGGGGCGGGAACTGATCGGCATGGCGCAGCACAACATCCCGCGCCTCGGCATCGGCTACGTGCCGGAGGAGCGCGGGATTTTCGCCTCGCTCAACGTCGACGAAAACCTGACCCTGCCGCCCGTCGTCAAGGAGGGCGGCATGACGGTCCAGCAGATTTACGAGCTGTTCCCCAACCTCCAGGGCCGGGGCTCGACCCAGGGCACGCGCCTGTCGGGGGGCGAGCAGCAGATGCTGGCCATTGCGCGCATCCTGCGCACCGGTGCGTCGATGATCCTTCTTGACGAGCCGACGGAAGGGTTGGCGCCGGTGATCATCGAACAGATCGGGGTGGCCGTTCGCAAGCTGAAGCAGCGCGGCTTCACCATCCTGCTGGTGGAGCAGAACTTCCGCTTCGCCGCCACCATCGCCGACCGCCATTACATGATGGAGGAAGGTCACGTGGTGGACATGATCCCGAACAACCAGCTCGCCGCCAACATGGAGAAGCTGCACACCTATCTGGGTGTCTGAATCAACAAGCAGAAACGCTCGAATTCGAACCGGGAGGAATGGGAATGATTGCACGTCTGCTTGCTGGAGCGGCGCTTGCCGCGCTGGCCGTCGGTTCCGCGCAGGCCCAGCAGGGCAAGGTCTCGGGCGACGTCGTGAAGATCGGCGTCCTCAACGATCGCTCCGGCCTCTACGCCGACCTCGGCGGCGAAGGCTCGGTGGTCGCCGTCCGCATGGCGGTCGAGGAGGTGGGCGGGAAGATTCTGGGCAAGTCCATCGAGGTCGTCGCGGCGGACCACCAGAACAAGCCGGACATCGGCTCCAACCTCTCCCGCGAGTGGATCGACCGCGACGGGGTGGACGTCATCGTGGACGTGCCGAACTCCGGCGTCGCTCTGGCGGTGCAGGAGGTGACGCGCGAGAAGAAGAAGATCTTTCTGATGCAGGGGCCGGCGACCTCACGGCTGACCGGTGACGCCTGCTCTCCCACCGGCTTCCACTGGGCCTACGACACCCGCGCGCTGGCCGTCGGCACCGGCCAGGCCATTGTGAAGGAAGGCGGCAAGAGCTGGTTCTTCCTGACCGCCGACTACGCCTTCGGCCACCAGCTCGAAACCGACACGGCGGCGCAGGTGAAGAAGGCCGGCGGCGCGGTCGTGGGGGCGGTCCGCGCGCCGCTGAACACGGCGGACTTCTCCTCCTTCCTGCTGCAGGCGCAGTCGTCGGGCGCGCAGGTGATCGGCCTCGCCAACGCCGGTGGCGACACCATCACCTCGATCAAGCAGGCGTCGGAGTTCGGCCTGACGCAGAGCGGGCAGCAGAAGCTGGCCGGGCTGCTGATCTTCCTGTCGGACGTGCACGCGCTGGGGCTCCAGGTTGCCCAGGACCTCGTCCTGACCACCGGCTTCTATTGGGACATGGACGACGAGAAGCGCGCCTGGTCGGAGAAGTACAAGGCGAAGACCGGCAAGATGCCGACGATGGTGCAGGCGGGCAGCTACTCCTCGGTGAAGCACTACCTGAAGGCCATCGAGGCGGCGGGGACCGACGATGGGGCGACCGTCTCCGCCAAGATGAAGGAGATGTCGGTCAACGACATGTTCGCCAAGAACGGCAAGATCCTGCCGAACGGGCGCATGGTCCACGACATGTATCTGGCCCGCGTGAAGAAGCCCAGCGAGTCCAAGGGACCCTGGGACTATTACGAGATCATCCGCACCATCCCCGGCGACGAGGCCTTCGCCACCCTGGCGGAAAGCGGCTGCAAGCTGCCGGGCTGATCCCCGCCCGCCCCGGCGTTCCGTCCGCCGCCGCGTGCGGGGACGGGAGCCGGGGCGATCACCCGCCGCGTGGAACGGCCGGAGGCGAATCACCATGTCCACCATCTTCGGCATCCCGCCCCAGGCGCTGTTCGGGCAGCTTCTGCTGGGGCTGATCAACGGGTCCTTTTACGCGCTGCTCAGCCTCGGGCTGGCGGTCATCTTCGGCATGCTGAACGTCATCAACTTCGCCCACGGCGCGCTCTACATGCTGGGGGCCTTCGTGGCGTGGCTGCTGTTGACCATGGCGGGGATCGGCTACTGGTGGGCGCTGCTGCTGGCGCCGCTGGTCGTCGGCGCCTTCGGCGTGCTGCTGGAGAAGACGCTGCTCAGCCGGCTCTACAAGCTGGACCATCTTTACGGGCTGCTGCTGACTTTCGGCCTTGCGCTGATCGTGGAGGGGGTCTTCCGGCATTTCTACGGCGTGTCGGGCCAGCCTTATCCCATTCCCGACCTGCTGCGCGGCGGCCAGAATCTGGGCTTCATGTTCCTGCCCAACTACCGCGGCTGGGTCGTCGTCGCCTCGCTGGTCGTCTGTCTCGCCACTTGGTACGCCATTGAGCGGACGAAGCTCGGCGCTTATCTGCGCGCCGCGACCGAGAATCCGGTGCTGGTCCAGGCCTTCGGCATCAATGTGCCGTTGATGATCACGGCGACCTACGGGTTCGGTGTGGCGCTGGCCGGACTGGCCGGCGTGCTGGCGGCGCCGATCTATCAGGTGTCGCCGCTGATGGGCTCCAACCTGATCATCGTCGTCTTCGCCGTGGTGGTCATCGGCGGCATGGGGTCGATTCTGGGGGCGGTGCTGACCGGATACGGATTGGGCCTGTTGGAAGGCTTGACGAAGGTGTTCTATCCGGAGGCGTCCAACATCGTCGTCTTCGTCATCATGGCCGTGGTGCTGCTGATCAAGCCCGCCGGCCTGTTCGGGCGGGAGAGGTGACCCATGGCGACCGAGATCCACGCCGTCCGCCGCGAAACCGCGGCCCCCGCCACAGGAAGACCGGCGACGCCGGACCTTCTGGCCTTCGCCGCGCTGCTTCTGGTCCTGATCGCCGCGCCCTACGTGCTGTACCCCGTCTTCGTGATGAAGGTGCTGTGCTTTGCGCTGTTCGCCTGCGCCTTCAACCTTCTGATCGGTTTCGCTGGCTTGCTGAGCTTCGGTCACGCCGCCTTCTTCGGCGGGGCCGCCTACATCACCGCCCACACGGTGAAGGTCTGGGGCTTGCCACCGGAACTCGGCATCCTGCTAGGCACCGCCTTTTCCGCGACGCTCGGGTTGGCTTTCGGTGCGCTGGCCATCCGAAGGCAGGGCATCTATTTCGCCATGATCACGCTGGCGCTGTCGCAGATGGTCTTCTTCATGGCCCTCCAGCTCAAGTTCACGGGCGGCGAGGACGGCATCCAGGCCGTGCCGCGCGGACATCTGTTCGGCGTGATCGACCTGAGCAACTCGCTGTCCATGTACTACTTCGTGCTGGCGGTGTTCCTGTTCGGCTTCGTGGTGATCTGGCGCACCGTGCATTCGCCCTTCGGCCAGGTCCTGAAGGCGATCCGCGAGAACGAGCCGCGCGCGATCTCGCTCGGCTACCGCACCGACCATTACAAGCTGATGGCTTTCGTCCTGTCCGCCACCCTGGCCGGTCTGGCCGGAGGCACAAAGGCCATCGTCTTCCAGCTTGCCACCTTGACCGACGTGCAGTGGCAGATGTCCGGCGCGGTGGTGCTGATGACTCTGCTCGGCGGCATCGGGACGCTGTTCGGACCGGTGGTCGGGGCGGCGCTGGTGGTGACGCTGGAGAATTATCTGGCGGCGAGCAACCTGCCGGTGCCGGTGGTGATCGGTGTGATCTTCGTCGCCTGCGTGCTGCTGTTCCGCCGCGGCATCGTCGGTGAGATCGCCGCGCGCTTCGGCGGCAAGCGTTCGTGAGCCAGGAAAGGATCGGAATTATTTATTTGGGAGCACCGAATGGTCGAGACGGTCCATCCATTTTACGAGAATCATCGCAGCGCGATGGAGGCCGCCATGCGCCATCGCCTCGATCTTGCCGAAGCGATGTTGGGCGAGCACGTTCAGCCATCCAGCATTGATGGAATCAAACGGGAGGTGATGGACGAGTTCGGCATCGTGCTCACCCAGATGCCCTATGTCGGAGGCACGGACAGTCGCATGAGCGATTTCTTCATGCGTCTCCTGGGCTTCATGGCCATCAGCCGGGTGCTCCGGCGACACGGCGTGTCGCTGTCCGTAATCGGCGATATCGAGCGGGAAACCTACAAGGCCCAATTGCTCGCCGTGCCCGAAGCGGAACGCCTCGCCTCGGGGCAACACTTCCTGTCGCCGGAGAATCAGGCGTTTCTGCGCGAGCAGGCGGAGAAAAGCCGTCAGGAGCAGTTTCCCGAGGATTTCGTCTACGACTTCGTCGAGCCGGGTCCAGGGGACGATTTTGAATTCGGCATCAACTACAAAGCCTGCGGTTTCTGCAAATTCGCGGCCCGCCATGGCGACAAGGACATTCTGCCGAACATCTGCGGTCTCGATTTCGACGCCTACGCAACACGCGGCATCCATCTGGAAAGAACGCAAACCCTGGCCGGCGGCGCCAGCCACTGCGATTTCCGATTCTCGCGGCTCCGGTCGGCCTGAGTCCCCGCATTCGGAGGGGGTGAGCGCGGTCGCCCCCTCCCTCCGGGAACGGAAGTCAAAGCCGCAGCGCCTCCTCCGCCGGCTGATAATCCAGCCCTTGGGCGTCGGCCACCGCCTTGCACGTGACGGCGCCGGCGTGGATGTTCAGTCCGGCCCGCAGATGCGGGTCGCGCGCAAGGGCCGCGCGGTAGCCTTGGTCGGCCAGGGCCAACGTGAAGGGCAGGGTGGCGTTGTTCAGCGCGAAGGTCGAGGTTCGCGCGACCGCACCCGGCATATTGGCGACGCAGTAATGCACCACCCCATCCACCAGATAGGTCGGCTCGGCGTGGGTGGTGGGGTGCGAGGTTTCGAAGCAGCCACCCTGGTCGATGGCGACGTCCACCACCACGGCGCCCCGCCGCATCCGCTCCACCATCGCTTTGGTCACCAGCTTCGGCGCTTCCGCACCCGGCACCAGAACCGCGCCGATGACAAGGTCGGCGTCGAGCACATGCTCCTCGATGGTGTCGACCGTCGAATAGAGCGTCTGGAGCTTGGCACCGAATTGCAGATCCAACTCCTTCAGGCGGGGCAAGGATTTGTCGATGACGACAACCTTCGCCTCCAGCCCCATGGCCATACGGGCGGCGTTGGTGCCGACCACGCCGCCGCCCAGCACCACCACCTTGGCCGCCGGGACGCCGGGCACGCCGCCGAGCAGGACGCCGCGCCCGCCCTGGGCCTTCTCCAGGCAATGGGCGCCGGCCTGAACCGACATGCGGCCCGCCACCTCGCTCATCGGCGCCAGGAGCGGCAGGCCGCCGCGGGAATCCGTCACCGTCTCGTAGGCGATGGCGACCGCGCCGGAGTTCAGAAGAAGCCCGGTCTGCTTCGGATCGGGGGCGAGGTGCAGATAGGTGAACAGGATCTGCCCCGGGCGCAGCATCGCGCATTCCTGCGGTTGGGGCTCCTTCACCTTCACGATCGTTTCCGAACGGGCGAAGACGGTCGCGGCGTCTGGCGCGATCTCCGCCCCGGCGGCCTCGTATTGATCGTCATCCAGCCCAATCGCGGCTCCGGCACCGCTCTGCACCAGCACGGTGTGTCCGTGATGAGCCAGTTCACGGACCGAGGCCGGGGTCAGCCCGACGCGGTATTCATGGTTTTTGATTTCCGTCGGCACGCCGATGAGCATGGGCATTCTCCGCAGGTGGGCCGGTGCCGGACCAGGACGAGCAGCGCACCGGCTTATCGTCGCTTACCTCAGAATTGGGGAGTGTTCGGCCTGTCTGCATCTCTCTTGCGGCGCTATCGAGCGGATTTCTTTCGATCGATTAAAACAGTTCATGGAATTTGATACAAAATTCTTTGCGGTAAATCATGAAAGAAGATTTCCACATATCCGCAAAAAAGTAGGCAAGGTTAGTTTTTAGAGTTGTGGAACGACTCTTTGCCACCATGATATATGGTTGCTTGTGTCGCACTGCACAAAATCCGCGACATACAAGAAGAATTGGGGGGAGCGTCCAATTCGGACGGAACGAAACCAGGAGCAAGGCAGATGGCTTCAGAGAAGGACGCGCAGACCATCGCGCGCGACACCGCCGCCAAGGGCCGGAATGTTGCCGAGGACACCACCCGCCGCATGGCGGAAACCGCCGCGGAGGCGACCCAGCGCGGCGCCGACACGGCCAGCGATGTTATGGGGAAGGCGACCCAAGTCGCCAACCAGACCTCCGATCAGCTCAAGCGCATGATGGGCCTGTCCGCGGAGGCGCAGGGCGAGGTCGCCCAGCAAGCCCGCGAGAACATGGACGTCATGACGCAGTGCGGGTCCGTGCTGATGGACGGCATGCAGTCCATCATGCGCGAATGGATGGGCTTTGCCCAGGAGGCCATGGCCCGCAACGCGGAAGGCATCAACGCGATGATGCGCAGCCGGTCCGTCCAGGACCTCTACGCCGCGCAGAGCAGCATGGTCAAAGACGAGATGGAACTTCTGCTGAACCGCAGCGTCAAGGTGTCGGAGCTGTCGGCGAAGACCGCGAACGACGCGGTGCGGCGGCTGAACGCGCGGGCCGAAGGGGCCGCGCGCCAAGTTCGCCGCAGCGCCTGACGCTTCACCAACGATCCATCCTGGCCTTGCGCCCCCGGACCACCCGGTCCAGGGGCGTTCTTTTTTGCGCAAAGGTCACTTGGCGACGATGCGGCCTTCCACCTTCGGGGCCACGGTCTTCTTGGCCTCCACATAGTCCATGACCATCGTCGCCATCAGCACGGCGCCGGAGGCATCCACCACCGTCCGTCCGCGGGTCAGCGCGGTGTAGCCGTCGCCGCCCTTCAGCATGTAGTCGTTGGTCGCCACGCGGTAGGTCTTGGCGGGGTCGAGCGGCTGGCCGCCCACCGTCACGCCGGTCACGCGGGTGCCGGACGGCAGCTTCGGGTCATAGGTGAAGGTCAGGCCCGACACCTGCGGGAAGCGCCCGGCCTTGTCCTCCACCTTCGACACGCCATGCTCCAGCGCGGCCAGCACGTCGGCACCGGACAGCAGCGTCAGCACGGCGACGTTGCCGAAGGGCATCTCCGCGAAGATGTCCTTGCGGGTCAGTGAACTGCCCGCCGGGTGCAGCGTGTCGGCGCGGATGCCGCCGCCGTTGGTGATGGTGATGTCGGCCTTCAGCCCGTCGCGCAGCGCGTCGGCGATCAGGTTGCCCATCGTCGTCTCCTGCGAGCGGACGACGTCCTTGCGGCTGTCCAGATCGGTTTCCGTCCGCCCGATCACCCCGGCCAGGGTGGCGTCGAGCTGGTCGGTGTAGCGCTTGACCAGAGCCCCGACCTCCGCGTCCGGGGCCACCCCGGCGGTGGTGACGAAGCGCCAGCCGGCGGGGACCACGGTGGTCGCCGGCCCCTTGTCGGTGGGTTTGGTGCTGACCGCCAGATCGATGACACCGAGATAATGGCCGTCCGCTCCCGCTTTCAGGATCAGGGTCGATCCCTCGTAGAAGCTGATCGGATCATGGTCGTGACCGCCCAGAAGGAGGTCGATGCCCTTCACCTTGACGGTCAGATCGCGGTCTTCCGCGATGGTCTGGTGGGTCAGCGCGACGACGACGTTCGCTCCCTCGTCGCGCAACGCCTTCACCGCCAGGGCTGCGGCCGCCTGCACGTTGGTGAAGGTCGCCTCCGCCCCGCCGCTGGACAACTGCGCGGTTTCCGGGGTCAGGACGCCGAGGAATCCGACCTTGATGTCGCCGACCGTCTTCGTCCAGGTGGCGACCGAACCGGGAAGCGGTTTGCCGTCCGGCCCGGCGATGTTGGTGCCGACCCAAGGGAATTTCGATTCGGCGATGCGGGCCTTCAGCACCTCCGTCCCGAAGTCGAACTCGTGATTCCCGAAGCCGACGACGTCCACGCCCATGGCGTTGAACAAGTCGGGCATCTGCGCGCCCCGCGTCGTTCCGGAGAGCAGGGACGGGGAGAGGAAATCGCCGCCGACCGTTGTCACCGCCCCGGCGCTGCGCTCCCGCTCCGCCTTCAGCACCGTCATCAGGGGTGCGAAGCCGCCACGCCCCTTCACTGGGGAAATCTCGTAAATGTCGTTGAAGTGCAGGAAGGTCACCGTGCCGTTCTGCGCGGCGGCAGGTGCTGAGAAAAGCAGGGTCGCAGGGAAAAGCAGGGTGCCGGCAAGGGCGGCGGCCCCCGCCAGCGTGCGAATCCGGGTCAGCATCGATCTCGTCTCCCTGGGGAAGTTGAAAGGCTTCCTTCGCGTCCTCGCACTGTACGCCGTCCCGCGGCGCGGCGCATAGCCGCCTTGCACCGCTTGATTTCGCCGCCTCTGCCGCTCATGAACGGGGCATCCGCTTTCACCGACGTGGTCCCTCCATGCGCATCCTGGTCGTTCAGAACAACCGAAACGCCCCCGCCGGACTCGTCGGGGACGCGCTGGCCGAGTTCGGCGCGACGCTGGTCACCGTCGCCGCGGACGAAGGGGAGGCGCTGCCCGCCACGCCGGAGGGCTATCAGGGGCTGCTGGTTCTCGGCGGCCCGCAGGACGCCTGGAACGACGCGCAGGGACCGCATTTTCCGCAGGCCATGAGCTTGATCCGCGCCTTCGCGGCGGAGGAGCGCCCGGTGATGGGCATCTGCCTGGGCGCGCAGTTGGCCGCCCGCGCCTTCGGCGCCCGCGTCTACCGCCATTCGGTGGCGGAGATCGGCGTGGGCGCGGTCCGGCTGTTCAACGCCGCTTCGGACGATCCGCTGCTCGGCGGGTTGGCGCCGGAGCTGCACATGGTGCAGTGGCACTACGACACCTTCGAGTTCCCCGAGGGTGCCGTGCCCCTGGCGTGGAGCGACGCCTGCATGCGTCAGGCCTTCCGGCTGGGCCGCAGCCTCTACGCCTTCCAGTTCCACCCGGAGGCCGACGCCGCCATCGTCCGCGGCTGGGCGGAGAAGTTCGGCGTCGACTCGCGGGAGTGCAACCGGGCCGTCCTCGACGGGCTGGACGCCGCGCTGGAGCGGCACCTGCCCGCCGCCGAGGCGGTCGCCCGGACGATCTCCCGCCGCTGGCTGGATCTGGTGATCGAACGGGCGGCCTGAACGTTAGCCGCGCAGTTCCGCCAGCAGTTCCGGTGTGTCCACGTCGTAGAGGATGCCGCCGTCCTCCACCGGCACCTCGACCACCTGATCGGCGTGGGTGGCCAGCAGGGTCTTGGCCCCGGCGTCGCCGGTCAGCTTCGCCATCTCCGCGAAGAAGCCGCGGTCCCACAGGACCGGGTTGCCGCGCTTGCCATGGACGGTCGGGACGCAGACGGTCCGGCCCTCCAGCGGGTTGTAGGCGGCGATCAGCCGGTCGATGGCCTGCGGCGTGACGCGCGGCATGTCGCCGAGGCACACCACCACCCCGTCCACATCCGCCGGCAGAGCGGCCAGCCCGGCGCGCAGCGAGGCGCTGAGACCGTCGGCGAAGGACGGGTTGTGGACGATGGTCAGCGGCCGCCCGGCGAGCGGGGCGGACACTGCCTCCGCCATGTGGCCGGTCACCACCACCACCGGCTTGGCCTGCGAGGCCAGCACCGATTCGATCGTGCGGACGACCAGCGGCTCCCCGCCGACATCGGCGAGCAGCTTGTTGCTGCCGCCCATCCGGCTCGACCGCCCGGCGGCGAGCACCAGCGCGGCGATGCGCGGCGCCCGTGGCGGCTCGACCGCGACGGCGCCGGCGCGGGGCAGGGGGCGGCTGGGGATCTCGGCCAGCAGGCCGCCCACGCCCATGCGCATGACGTCGGCCCGCGTCACCGGAATGCCCGCGGCGATGCGCTGGAGCACCCAATCGAACCCGTTCAGCTTGGGCGACCGCGCGCAGCCGGGCAGGCCGAGCACCGGTGTTTCGCCGATGCGGGCGAGCAGCAGCAGGTTGCCGGGATCGACCGGCATACCGAAATGCTCGATCACGCCGCCCGCCCGCTCGATGCCCGCCGGCAGCACGTCGCGCCGGTCGGTGATGGCCGAGGCCCCGGCGATCAGCAGCAGGTCGACGCGCCCCGCCGCCGCGATGGCGTCGGCCAGCGCCGCCTCGCCGTGGTAGCAGCGCGAATCGCGGACCAGCCGCCCGCCCATCGCCTCCAGACGCTCCCGCGTCACGGACACGGTCTTGTCGAGCACGCTGTCCTTCACCCCGGGCAGGCGGGTCTGGATCAGCGCGGCGGTCACGGGGCGGAAGGGGGCGACGCGCAGCGCGGGCATTCCGGCGGACGCCTCGACCTCCGCCCCCTCGACGGCGCCGCGGGGGGCGGCGAAGGGGATGATCTTGACCGTGGCGACCATCTGGCCGGGCTCGACCGGCGCGAAGGCGGGCAGGGTGGCGACCGTTACGCTTTCGTCGATGAGGTTCAGCGCGTTGATCCGTTCTGCATCCGGAATGAACAGGCCGCGCGACTCCGCGAACAGGTTGACGCGGCCGGTGAAGGCGGCGCCGACGGTGATCTCCTGCCCCTTCAGGGCGGCGGCGATGCGGGCCGCCGCCGCGTCCTCGCCCACATCGTCAGGACCGGGCTTGGCGGCGGTCACCGTGGTGAAGCCGGCGTCGCGCAGCGCCGTCACGTCCTCGGCGCTGAGGATGCGGCCCTTCTTGAAGCTGACGGAGCCACGGCGGACCGAATGCGCCAGAATGGCGCCCTCCAGCTCCCGCAAGGGCAGCGGGCCGAAAAACATGGTGATGAACTCCTGTCAGGCCGCGCCGGCCTTGCGCCGCACGGCGGTGATCTGGGCCATAACCGACAGGGCGATTTCCGCCGGGGTCACGGCGCCGATGTCCAGCCCGACCGGGGCGTGGATGCGCGCCAGTTCCGCGTCGGTCACGCCCTGCTCCTTCAGCCGCTCCAGCCGCTTGGCGTGGGTGCGTTTGCTGCCGAGCGACCCGACATAGAAGGCCGGGGAGCGCAGCGCCACCAGCAGTGCCGGGTCGTCCAGCTTGGGGTCGTGGGTCAGGGTCACCACGGCGGTGCGGTTGTCGATCGTCAGGGCGGACAGCGCCTCGTCCGGCCAGGAATCGTGCAGGGAAACGCCGGGAAAGCGCGATTCCGTGGCGAAGGACCCGCGCGGGTCGATCACCGTGACGGCGTAGCCGGTCAGCGCGGCGAGGGGGGCCAGAGCCTGGGCGATGTGCACGGCGCCGACCACCAGCAGGCGAAGCGGCGGGTTGTGGGTCTGGACGAAGAGCTGGACGCCGTCCTCATCCTCCTCCAAATCGCTGACGAGGCCGGAACGATCCTGGCGCAGCCTTTCCCGCACCTCCTCCAGAAGGTCGTCCTCCAGCCCGAAACCGCCGTGGATGGCGTCCTCGTAGACCAGCGTCTGCAGACCGGTGCCGAGGTCGGTGACCAGGGCCACGGGACGCCCGGCCTTGCGGGCGGCCAGCAGCCGTTCGGTGATGTCGCGCTTCATTCCACGGCCTCGACATAGACCTGCACCCGGCCGCCGCAGGCCAGCCCGACTTCCCAGGCCATTTCGTTGCTGACCCCGAACGAGATCATCCGGGGCTCGCCGTCCTCCATGGTCTTGCGCGCCTCGTGCACCACGGCCCCCTCGATGCAGCCGCCGGAGACGGAGCCGATCATCGAACCGGCGTCGTCCACCGCCATCTGGCTGCCCACCGGGCGGGGGGAGGACCCCCAGGTGGCGACCACCGTCGCCAGGGCCACCTTGCGGCCCTCCGCGCGCCAGCCCGCGGCCTGCTCCAGAATATCGTCCTTCATGCGGCCTCCTTCAGCCACTTGCGCAGGCTTTCAGCCCGTCGCGGCCCGTCGCGGTTCAGCGCGTCGGCGAGCCCGGCCAGACTGTTCAGGTTGTGGACCGGGCGGAAGTCGTCCACATGCGGCAACAAGGCCCGGATACCGCTGGATTTTGGTGCGAACCCCTCCCACCGCAAGAGCGGGTTCAGCCAGACCAGACGGCGGCAGCTCTTGTGCAGCCGTTCGGCCTCCGCCGCAAGCCCCTCGCCGGCATCCCGGTCCAGCCCGTCGGTGATGAGCAGAACCACGGCCCCCTGGCCGAGGACCCGGCGCGCCCAGGTCCGGTTGAAGGCGTGCAGCGCCGTGCCGATGCGCGTCCCACCCGACCAGTCGGCCACCGCCGCCGACACGGCGTCCAGCGCCACGTCCACGTCCTTGTGCCGCAGGTGGCGGGTGATGTTGGTCAGGCGGGTGCCGAAGACGAAGCTGTGCACCCGGTCGCGGTCGTTGCTGACCGCGTGCATAAAATGCAGCAGCATCCGCGAATAGCGCGTCATGGAGCCGGAGATGTCGCACAGCACGACGAGCGGCGGCGGCCGCGTGCGGCGGCTGCGCCGCGCCAGATCGGCCAAGTCCCCGCCGGAGCGCAGCATCCGCCGCAGCGTCGCCCGCGGGTCCACGCGCGGCCCCCGCGGGTCGGGGCGGTGGCGGCGGGTCGTCACCTCGGCGACCGGCAGGGCGATGCGGGCGAGCATCCGCTTGGCCTCAGCCATCTCCGCCGCTGACATCTTCTCGAAATCCTTCTCCTGCAACCGTTCCTGGGCCGAAACGGTGAAGGCGGCGTCCACCTCGATCTCCGACTTTTCCGGCCCCTCGGCCTCCGGTGCGGTGCCGCGCAGCGCGTCGGCGACGCGGCGGGACAGCGGGTCCTGGGCGTCCGGGGACTCCGTGCGGACGGTCGGCAGCATCAGCCCCATCATCCGCTTCAGGATGTCCGGATTGCGCCAGAAGACGTGGAAGGCCTGATCGAAGACCTCGCGCTGGTCGCGCCGGTTCACGAAGACGGCGTGCAGCGCCCAGTAGAAGTCCGTCCGGTTGCCGATCCCCACCGCCTCCACCGCTTCGACGGCCTGGAGCAGCTTGCCCGGCCCGACCGGCAGCCCCGCCGCCCGCAGCGCGCGGGCGAAATGCATCAGGTTGATGGCGAGGCCGCCCTGCATGGCCGCTCACCGCGCCGTGGAGGCGGCGAGTTCCGTCTTGACCTGGGCCAGGATGCGCGCGGCCTCGCTGCCCTGGATGCGGGCGATGTCGTCCTGGTACTTCAGCAGCGTGCCCAGCGTGTCGTTGATGACCGAGGGCTCCAGCTCCAGCTGGTTCAGTTCCACCAGCGCCTGCGCCCAGTCCAGAGTCTCCGCCACGCCCGGCGCCTTGTAGAGATCCATCCCGCGCAGGCTCTGCACGACGCCGACCACCTGGGCGGCCAACCGCGCGTCGGCGTTCGGCGCCTTCACCGCCAGGATGGCGCGCTCGCGCTCGGCGTTGGGGTAATCGACCCAATGGTAGAAGCAGCGCCGCTTCAGCGCGTCGTGAATCTCGCGTGTGCGGTTGGAGGTCAGGATGACGATGGGTGGCTCCGGCGCGGTGACGGTGCCGAACTCCGGAATCGAGACCTGGAAGTCGGAGAGGATTTCGAGGAGATAGGCTTCGAACGGCTCGTCGGTGCGGTCCAGCTCGTCGATCAGCAGGACGGGCGCCCCGGCCGGATCGGGCTCCAGCGCCTGGAGCAGCGGGCGCTTGATCAGGAATCGTTCGGAGAAGAGATCGGCGCCGAGCGTCTCCCGGTCGCGGTCGCCCGACGCCTCGGCCAGCCGGATCTCCATCATCTGCCGGGCGTAGTTCCACTCGTAGACCGCCGCGGCGACGTCCAGCCCCTCGTAGCATTGCAGCCGCAACAGGCGCCGGCCCAGCGTGGCGGACAGCACCTTGGCGATCTCGGTCTTGCCGACCCCGGCCTCGCCCTCCAGGAACAGCGGGCGGCGCAGCTTCAGCGCAAGGTAAAGCGCCGTCGCCAGCGAGCGGTCGGCGACGTAGTTCCCCCGCCGCAGCAGGTCCAGCGTGTCATCGACGGAGGCGGGGAGGGTGTTGGACATGACAATCCATCATCCAGCGGGAAAACTCCCTCTCCCGCCCCGGGAGAGGGAAGGGGCCCACGACGTGGGAAGGGTGAGGGTGCCGACAAGCGTACGGCACCGATCCTCGACGGTACCCTCACCCGGCGCTTCGCGCCACCCTCTCCCGGGGCGGGAGAGGGAAGATGATCACCCACACGCCTCCACCGCCCGCCTCGCCATCACCCGCACCAGATGGGCGCGGTAGTCGGCGCTGGCGTGGATGTCGGCGTTCAGCCCGGCCGCCGATACCGACGCGCCGTTCAGGGCATCCGCGCGGAAGTCCTGGGCCAGCGCGGCTTCCATGTCGTCTGCCCGGAAGACCGACGGGCCGGCGCCGGTCACCGCCACCCGCACCTCGCTGCCGAACACGGCCACGAAGACGCCGACGATGGCGTAGCGGCTGGCCGGGTTGCGGAACTTGGCGTAGGCGGCCTTGTCCGGCTTCTGGAAATGCACGGCGGTGACGATCTCACCGGGCTCCAGCGCCGTCTCGAACATGCCGGTGAAGAAGTCGTCGCCCGCGATCTCCCGACGGTCGGTCCGCACCGTGGCCTTCAGCGCCACGATCGCGGCGGGGTAGTCGGCGGAGGGATCGGCGTTGCAGATCGACCCGCCGAGCGTGCCCATGTTGCGCACCTGCCGGTCGCCGATGCCCTCGGCGAGGCTGGCCAGCGCCGGGATGACGCGCCGCACCGTCTCGGAATGGGCGACCTCCGCGTGGCGGGTGAAGGCGCCGACGGTCAGGCCGCCGGCCTCCTCCCGGATGCCCTGAAGCTCCGGGATTTGACCGAGGTCGATCAGGTCGCTCGGCCGGGCGAGGCGCTGCTTGAGCGTCGGCAGGAGCGTCTGCCCTCCGCCCAGCAGCTTCGGGTCCTCGAACTGGCCGAGCAGGGCGACGGCGTCGGCAACGCTCTTGGGGCGGTGATAGGTGAAGGCGTACATGATGTCTCCTCCCTCTTACTCGGCCGCCTGGGCGGGGGTGTGGCGCCGGATCGCCTGCCAGACCCGCTCCGGGGTCGCCGGCATGTCGAGATGCGTGACGCCGTACTCGGACAGGGCGTGCACCACCGCGTTCATCACGGCGGCCGACGCGCCGATGGTCCCGGCCTCGCCGCAGCCCTTCACGCCCAACGGATTGTGGGTGCAGGGCTGATCCTCGTGGTAGCGCACCGTGAAGGACGGCACGTCGTCCGCCCGCGGCATGCAGTAGTCCATGTAGGAGCCGGTGATGAGCTGGCCCGAGTCCTCGTCGTAGACGCAGTTCTCGTAGAGCGCCTGCCCGATGCCCTGGACCAGCCCGCCATGGACCTGCCCCTCGACGATCAGCGGGTTGATGACGCGCCCGAAATCGTCCACGGCGGCGAAGCTGACCACCTGGACGACGCCGGTGTCGGGGTCGATCTCGACCTCGCAGACGTGGCAGCCGTTGGGGTAGGTGAAGTTCTTCGGATCGTAGAAGGCCTGCTCGTCCAGCCCCGGTTCCAGCTCGTCCAGCGGGAAGTTGTGCGGGACGTAGGCTTGCAGGGCGATGTCGCCGATGGTCAGGGCCTTGTCGGTGCCCGCCACGACGAAACGCCCGTCCTTCACCTCGATGTCGGCCTCGGCGGCTTCCAGCATGTGGGCGGCGATCTTCTTGGCCTTGCGCTCCACCTTGTCCATCGCCTTGACGATGGCCGACCCGCCGACCGCCAGGGAGCGGGAGCCGTAGGTGCCCATGCCGAAGGGGATCTTGCTGGTGTCGCCGTGGACGATCTCCACATTCTCGATCGGCACGCCGAAGCGTTCGGAAACGAGCTGCGCGAAGGTCGTTTCGTGCCCCTGCCCATGGCTGTGGGAGCCGGTGAAGACCGTCACCGAACCGGTCGGGTGGAAGCGCACCTCCGCCGATTCATAAAGCCCGGCCCGCGCGCCGAGCGCGCCCGCGACGTTGCTCGGCGCGATGCCGCAGGCCTCGATGTAGGTGGCGAAGCCGATGCCGCGCAGCTTGCCGCGCCGGGCGGACTCGCCCCTGCGCGCCGCGAAACCGTCGTAGTCGACCAACGGCAGGGCGATGTCGAGATTCTTGGCGAAGTCACCGGTGTCGTACTGGAGCGCCACCGGCGTCTGGTACGGCATGGCGCTGGCCGGCACGAAGTTGCGGCGGCGCAGCTCCGCCTTGTCGATGCCCGTCTCGGCGGCGGCGACCTCGACCAGCCGCTCGATCAGGTAGCAGGCCTCCGGCCGTCCGGCGCCGCGGTAGGCGTCCACCGGCACGGTGTTGGTGAAGACCGCCTTCACCTCGGCGTAGATCGCCGGGGTCTTGTACTGGCCGGCCAGCAGCGTGGCGTAAAGGTAGGTCGGGATCGACGGCGCGAAGGTCGACAGGTAGGCGCCCATATTGGCGATGGTGGAAACGCGCAGCGCCAGGAAGTTGCCGTCCCGGTCCATCGCCAGCTCGGCGTGGCTGACATGGTCGCGGCCATGGGCGTCGGTCAGGAAGCTCTCGGAGCGCTCGGCGGTCCATTTCACCGGGCGTCCGACCTTCTTCGCCGCCCAGGTGAC
Organism: Azospirillum tabaci; assembly: GCF_014596085.1. Taxonomy (GTDB): domain Bacteria; phylum Pseudomonadota; class Alphaproteobacteria; order Azospirillales; family Azospirillaceae; genus Azospirillum; species Azospirillum tabaci. Next base: position 82,281 of record NZ_JACCJY010000002.1, on the reverse strand, counting down.
GACCGCCTCCTCCCCGTAATGGAAGATCTTGGAGCCGAAGCCGCCGCCGACGTCGGGGGCGACGACGCGCAGCTTGTGCTCGGGGATGCCCAGCACGAAGGCGCCCATCAGCAGGCGGATGACGTGCGGATTCTGGCTGGTGGTGGTCAGCGTGTGCTCGCCGGTCGCCCGGTCGTATTCGCCCAACGCCGCCCGCGGCTCCATCGCGTTGGGGACGAGCCGCTGGTTGACCAGATCGAGCTTCGCCACGTGGGCCGCCTGCGCAAAGGCCGCGTCCACCGCCGCCGCGTCGCCAAGATGCCAATCGAAGCAGACGTTGCCGCCGACGTCGTCATGGACCAGCGGCGCGCCGCCCTCCAGCGCCTTCAGCGAGGTCACCGCCGCCGGCAGCTCCTCGTAATCCACCATCACCAGCTCGGCGGCGTCCTTCGCCTGCTCGCGCGTCTCGGCGATGACCACGGCGATGGCGTCGCCGACGTAGCGGGTGCGGTCGCGGGCGATCGGGAAGTGCGGCGGCTCCTTCATCGGGGAACCGTCCTTGGAATGGATCTGCCAGCCGCAGGGCAGGCTGCCGACCTTGTCGGCCTCCATGTCGGCGCCGGTCAGCACGGCGATCACGCCGGGGGCCTGCATGGCCTCGGCCGCGTCGATGCCGGTGATGCGGGCGTGGGCGTAGGGGGACCGGACGAAGACCGCGTGAGTCTGGCCGGGTCGGTTGATGTCGTCGGTGTAGGTGCCGCGCCCGGTCAGGAAGCGCGCGTCCTCGCGCCGGCGCACGGAAGCGCCGATGCCGTTGGGGTTCGCCATCTTCGTGTTCCTCCCATGTGAGCCTTGCTTCTGCCCGTTATTCGGCGGCGGCCTTCATCGTGCCGCCCTGCATCGCCTCCGCCCCGGCCATCACCGCTTTGACGATGTTGTGGTAGCCGGTGCAGCGACAGATGTTGCCCTCCAGACCTTCGCGCACCTCATGCTCGCTGGGGGAGGGGTTGGTGGTCACCAGATCGACGGCGCTCATCACCATGCCTGGCGTGCAGAAGCCGCATTGCAGGCCGTGATGCTCGCGGAAGGCCGCCTGCATCGGGTGCAGCGTTCCGTCCGCCGCCGCCAGCCCCTCGATGGTGGTGACCGCGGCGCCGTCGGCCTGGGCGGCCAGCATGGTGCAGGACTTCACCGACCGCCCGTCCACATGGACGACGCAGGCGCCGCACTGGCTGGTGTCGCAACCGACATGGGTGCCGGTCAGGCCGAGCTGGTCACGGAGGAAGGTGACCAGCAGGGTCCGCTCCTCCACCTCGCGCGAGACCGCCTTTCCGTTGACGGTCATGGAAACGGTACACGGCATCCGCTGTCCTCCCATTGTTTGGTGACGTTCTGTTGCCTCGGACTTTCGCGACGCTTCTTTCGACGGTTTCTTCCGACTCTGCGGGATAAAGTGTGACGCAGGACCAACCGGAACAAGGATAGGGGGGCGTCGTCCTTTCCGGTCAAGACGCCGTTCGGCCTCCTCCGAAGGGAGAGTGATTGCGCCGAACCGCCGCGTGTCTATCGGTTCCTACGGACTGGCGGACCCACCGCCCACAAGTTAGGATAGCCAACAATCCGACGCAAACCAAAGCGTCTTACGAACGATCCGCAACGGACAGCCTTTTGGGAGGGAAGTAGAATGAAGCGTTTCCTGGCCGCGGTCGGCGTCTGCATGCTCACCGCGCTGCCGGCCCAGGCCGAGCAGTTCGTCACGGTCCTGACCGGCGGCACCAGCGGCGTCTACTACCCGCTGGGTGTGGCGCTGTCCGGCATCTACGGCAAGGCCATCCCGGGGGCCAAGGTCACGGTCCAGGCGACCAAGGCGTCGGTGGAGAACCTGAACCTCCTCCAGTCGGAGCGCGGCGAGATCGCCTTCTCGCTCGGCGATTCGCTGAGCGGCGCCTGGAAGGGCGACGAGGAGGCCGGCTTCAAGACCAAGCTGACCAAGCTGCGCACCGTCGCCGCGATCTACCCCAACTACATTCAGATCGTCGCCAGCAAGGATTCCGGCGTGAAGACGCTGGCCGACCTGAAGGGCAAGCGCGTGTCGGTCGGCGCGCCGAAGTCGGGGACGGAGCTGAACGCCCGCGCGATCTTTGCCGCCGCCGGTCTGGGCTACAAGGACTTTGCCAAGACCGAGTATCTGCCCTTCGCCGAATCGGTGGACCTGATCAAGAACCGGCAGCTCGACGCGACGCTGATCTCCGCGGGCCTCGGCGTGGCGGCGATCAAGGATCTGGCGACCTCGCAGGACATCACCATCGTGTCGATCCCGGCCGACGTGATCCAGAAGGTCGGCGACCCGGCCTACATCGCGGAGACCATCCCGGCCAACAGCTACAGCGGCCAGAGCGAGCCGGTGCCGACCGCGGCGGTGCGCAACCTGCTGGTCACCCACTCTGGTGTCTCGGACGACGCGGTCTATGCGATGACCAAGGCGATGTTCGAGAATCTCGACGCGATGGGCGCCGCCCACGCCGCCGCCAAGCAGATCAAGCTGGACGCCACCACCCTCCAGTCGCCGGTGCCGCTGCATCCGGGGGCCGAGAAGTTCTACAAGGAAAAGGGCCTGATGTAAGCGCGCCGCGTCGTCCCGGAATCCCCGTGCGATGAGCGCATCAACCCAACCGGCGGCCTCTCAAATGTCAGATGAGAAGATCCGCCAGGCCATCGACCGTGAGAACCCCTCCACGGTCGTGGCCTTCGAAGGCGTGGCGGGCAAGGCCGTCTTCGCCATCGCCGTCGCCTTTTCGCTGTTCCAGATCTGGACGGCGGCCTTCAACCCGCTGTCGAGCATGGTCGTCCGGTCGGTCCATGTCGGCTTTCTGCTGCTGATGACGTTCACTCTGTTCGGCTTCCGGCAGGAGGCGGAACGGCGCAGCGTGCCCTGGTACGACTGGCTGCTCGGCCTGGGCGCCTTTGCACTGGGTCTCTACCATTACGTTTTCGAGGTCGATCTCATCCAGCGGGCGGGCGATCCGAACACCACGGACCTCATCGTCGGCACGCTGACCATCGCGCTGGTGTTCGAGGCGGCGCGGCGCATCATGGGGTGGGCGCTGCCGATCATGTGCGGCGTCTTCATCCCCTACGCGCTGTTCGGGCGGCATCTGCCCTTCGGGCTGGCCCATCGCGGCTACGACGTCGATCAGGTCATCGACAACCTGTACCTGTCGACCGAGGGGATCTACGGCACGCCCACCTTCGTGTCGGCGACCTTCATCTTCCTGTTCATCCTGTTCGGCGCCTTCCTGGAGCGCGCCGGCATGATCAAGCTGTTCAACGACGTGTCGCTCGGCCTCGTCGGTCACGCCAAGGGCGGACCGGCGAAGGTGGCGGTCATCTCCTCCGGCTTCATGGGGACGATCAACGGCTCGGGCGTGGCCAACGTGCTGACCACCGGCCAGTTCACCATCCCCCTGATGATGCGCTTCGGCTACCGCCCGGCCTTCGCCGGGGCGGTGGAGGCGACGGCCAGCATGGGCGGGCAGATCATGCCGCCGGTCATGGGGGCCGCCGCCTTCATCATGGCGGAGACCATCGGCGTCCCCTTCAGCGACATCGCCATCGCCGCCGCGATCCCGGCCATCCTCTATTTCGGCAGCGCCTTCTGGATGGTCCATCTGGAGGCCGGCAAGCACAACCTCGTCGGCCTGCCGAAGGACCAGTGCCCCAGCGTCCTCCGCGCGCTGAAGGAGAGCTGGTACCTGATCCTGCCGCTGGCGGCGCTGGTCTATCTGCTGTTCTCCGGCTTCACGCCGCTGTTCGCGGGGGTGATCGGCATCGCCCTGACCATCGCGCTGATCCTCGGCACGCGGATCGTCGGCTTCATCGGGCCGACGGTCCTGCGCGTCGGCTTCTGGGTCGTCCTCGGCCTGATCGCCGCGGCGCTGTGGCGGATGGGGCTGCGGACGGAGCATCTGGCCTTCGCCATCGTCGGCCTTCTGATCCTGCCTTGTCTGGCCCTCAGGGGCGGGCGGGAGACGCTGGCGCTGCTGGTGCAGAGCCTCGCCGACGGCGCCAAGAACGCCGTGGGTGTGGGCGTGGCCTGCGCGCTGGTGGGGGTGCTGATCGGCATCCTGACCCTGACCGGACTGGCCTCCAGCTTCGCCTCCACCATCATGGATCTGTCGGGCGGCAATCTGCTGATCGCGCTGCTGCTGACCATGCTGGCCTGCATCGTCCTGGGCACCGGTCTGCCGACGACGGCGAACTACATCATCACCGCGGCCATCGCGGCGCCGGCTCTGCTGCAGATGGGCGTTCCGCTCATCGTCTCGCACATGTTCGTCTTCTACTTCGGCATCATGGCCGACCTGACGCCCCCGGTGGCTCTGGCGGCGCTGGCCGCCTCGTCCATCTGCCGGGCCGGGCACATGGAGATCGGCTGGATCGCCACGCGGGTCGCCATGGCGGGCTACGTCGTGCCCTTCATGGCGGTGTACGACCCGGCGCTGATGCTCCAGACCGACGATCCGCTGGCCGTGGCCTACGTCCTGTTCAAGGCGCTGATGTCCATCGGCCTCTGGGGCGCGGCGACCATCGGCTATTTCTGGACGCCGATGACCTGGGCGGAGCGAGTGTTCGCGGCGGCGGCGGCTTTCCTGTTCGTTCTGTCCCTGCCGGTGACGGACGAGGCCGGATTCGTCATGACGGTGGCTTTCCTGCTGTGGCAGCGCCATCGCCTGCGCCGCCTGGGGCGGACCAGCGCCCCAGCATGACGGAGGCGGCATGATGGCGGCGGTATGAGCGTGGCGTTATGCCTGTCGGCGCTCGGCGGGGCGGTTCTGGCCGCCCTGCCGGGTCCCGCCTTCACCTTGTCCTGGACCCATTCGGTGGAGAAGACCGAATGGCGGGAGGAGTGGCGCATCGAGAACGGGCGTCTCGTCCTGACCGAAGCCCGCGTGAAGGGGAGCGGCGCCGGGATGGAGCCGCCGGCGGGCGCCCGCTTGGCCGCTGGCTGGTGGGTCTGGGCACCGGCGGTGCCGCCGCTGGAGCGGCTGGTCCTGGCCGCCTCGTCCTTCACGCCGGACCACGAACTGTGCGCGGCTGGAGCGTGCCGCCCGCTTCGCGAATGGTTCGGCGGATCGGTCCCAAGCCCCCTGGAAATCAGGCCCTGCCCGTAAGCCCCGCTGTTCACGCACGGCGGTCAAGGGAATTCGGAAGGGCCGAACCGGCTTGGCTTAAGCCGTTCGGAGACGCATACTCCCGCAACTGATATTACAGCCGAATGCGTATGATGACCGACGCCCGACCGACCCGACACCGCCTCACCCGTTTCCTGGCCGCCCCCCTGGCCGCCATCGGCGGCCTCGCCGCTGCCGGACTGCCGGGGCTGGCCCTGGCGGCGGAGGCGTCAGGAGCCCCGCATCTCGACGGGCGCGACCTGAGTGTCTTCTGGGTGATTCCCTTCGTCGGAATTCTGCTGTCCATCGCGCTGATGCCTCTGCTGGCGCCGTCCTTCTGGCATCATCATTTCGGCAAGGTCGCCGCCGGCTGGGCCATCGCCTTTCTGCTGCCCTTCGCGCTGACCTTCGGGGCGGGCCTCGCCACGTACGAGCTGCTGCACACCCTGCTTCTCGAATACATCCCCTTCATCGTGCTGCTGACCGCCCTGTTCACGGTGGCGGGCGGCGTGCGGATCGCCGGCACCCTGGTGGGAACGCCGCTGGCGAACACGCTGGGCCTCGGGCTGGGCACGCTGCTGGCGAGCCTGATGGGAACGACCGGCGCCTCGATGCTGCTGATCCGTCCGCTGATCCGCGCCAACGAACACCGGCGGCACAAGGTGCACACCGTCGTCTTCTTCATCTTCCTGGTGTCGAACGTCGGCGGCTCCCTGACTCCGCTGGGCGATCCGCCGCTGTTCCTGGGCTTCCTGAAGGGCGTCAGCTTCTTCTGGCCGACCGTGCACCTGTTCTGGCCGATGATGCTGGTGGCCGGCTGCCTGCTGGCGATCTACTTCGTGCTGGACCTCTATCTGCACACCAAGGACCCCGGCAAGCATCCGCTGATCGAAGGCGTGCATGAGCGGGAGCCGGTGCGGGTCGAGGGGGCGGTGAACCTGCTCCTCCTCGTCGCCATCGTCGGCGCGGTGCTGCTGAGCGGTGTCTGGCATCCGGGGGTGGGGGTGGAGATCTACCACATCCACGTGCCGCTGGAGACGATCGTCAGCAATCTGCTGCTTCTCGGCATCACCGGCCTGTCGCTGAAGCTGACCAGCGCGCGCAGCCGCCGTCTGAACGCCTTCACTTGGGGGCCGATCCTGGAGGTGGCGAAGCTGTTCGCCGCGATTTTCCTGACCATCATCCCGGCCATCGCCATCCTGAGGGCAGGCACGGACGGCGCGCTGGGCGCCATCATCGCGGCGGTGAACCAGGACGGCCAGCCGGTTCCGGCGGCCTATTTCTGGGCGGCGGGCATCCTGTCGAGCTTCCTCGACAACGCGCCGACCTATTTGATCTTCTTCAACACCGCCGGCGGCGACGCACAGGTGCTGATGACCGACCTCGCCGTGACTCTGGCGGCCATTTCGGCGGGCGCCGTGTTCATGGGCGCCAACACCTACATCGGCAACGCGCCGAACTTCATGGTCAAGGCCATCGCTGAGGAGCGCGGCGTCGCGATGCCGAGCTTCTTCGGCTACATGCTGTGGTCTTGCGGCATCCTGGTGCCGCTGTTCGTCCTGGTGACCTGGGTGTTCTTCCTCTAGGTGCGGATGCCGGGCGGCCCCTCGCCCGGCGCTTTCACCGTCAGTGCGACATCAGCACCGGCACGTCCAGATTCGCCAGAACCGTGCGGGTGGCGCCGCCGAGGACCATTTCCCGAAGGCGGGAATGGCCGTAGGAGCCCATCACCAGCAGATCGCCGCCCAGTTCGCGGCAGGAGCTGATCAGGACGTCGCCGACGTCGCCACCCTGGAAGATGGTCGCCTGATGCTGGCTGCGCACGCCGTGGCGTTCCAGCCAGATCATCAGGTCGCGCCCGCTGTCCAGCTTGTGGCCCGGCGGGTCGATGGTGACGACGGTGACCTTCTCGGCCTCCTTCAGGAATGGCAGGGCGTTGCGCACGGCGCGCCCGGCTTCCCGCGTGTTCTTCCAGGCCACCACCACGTGGCGCCCGATCACCGCAGCGGATGGCGCGGCGTAGGGCAGGACCAGCGTGGGGCATGGGCTGGTCAGCGGCAGCCGGTCCGGCACCTGGAGCATCACCCGGTCGCCGCGCTCGTCGTCGTGGCTTTGCGTGACCAAGGCGAGGTCGGCGTAGGCGGCGCGGGCGGCCAGCAGCTCCACATGGTCGCCTTCCTCGATCGTCCAGGAGTAGGAGCAGTCCTTCAGCGTCTGCCGCACCTCCTGCTCGATCTGCTCGGCCTTCTCGTGGGCAATGGCCGTGGCCTCCGCGATGTAGGCGTAGGAGGCTGCGCGTCCGGTCACCGCGGCGGGCATGGACACCGGCGTGGCGACGAACAGCACCTCCACGAAGGCGGAGAAGCGCTTGGCGAGAGCCGCGGCGGCCTCCAGCCGCTGGGAATGGCGGTCGTCGTTCGACATGTGCAGCAGGATCGTCTTGATCGGCATGGTCTCGCTCGCAGGTTTCGAACCGGATGACCGGGATTCCATTGGTAACGTTTGCCGGGCCGGTCTGGCAACGGCGTGGCTAGCGGCTGGCGAGGCCGGTGCGCCCGCCCGCGCCGGGGTCGGGAGGAAGACCGGAGATTTCCAGAAGCAGCTTGCTCAAAATGGCGTCGGCGAAGGCCTCGAAACTGACGGCGGGCACCAGGAAGGCACCGGGTCCGCCGATCACATGCTCCTCGTAGTAGCCGTCGAGGTTGGTCGGAGCCGCGCCGCCCCAGGGATTGGGCCGGTCGTTCAGGATCGGCAAGCCGTTGATGGTGATCCCGGCGGCGACCGCCTCGTCGCGCGCCCATTGCACCGGGCGCCCGCGGTTGTTGACCCCGTCGCCCGAAACGTCGATCACCCGACGCGCCCCTTCGAACCCGTTGTCGTTGAACAGGCGTGCGCTGAAGTCGATGGCCGCGCTGATCGAGGTCCATTGCGCGCTGAGGGTGGGCGATTCGGCGATGGAGGAGGCGAAGGCTTCGACGCTGCCTTGGTCGCTCAGCAGGGTCCAGGGCACGGTGATGCGCTGAAAACTGTCCCCGGCCCATTCGACGTAAGTGACGGCGATGCGCCCATAGGGGCCGCCGCGGATGGCCGCCTGGATCTTCGGGTCGGTGAGGGCGGCGACGTAGCCCTCGCGCTGGAGGCGGCCTTCCTCCGCGTCCACGCTGCCGGACACGTCCACGGCCAACACCAGCTCCAGGTCGACCGGCGTGTCGGCCAGGGCCTGCCCGCCCGCTCCGCCGACCAGAAGAACCGCGACGGCGACCCCCGCCAGACGCCTCGCACCGTCCATGCCGTGTCTCCCCCGCGGATGTTTTCGCCGAGTCCCCCTTAGAAAAGAGATCGCAACGGCGCCACGACAAGGGGCCTTGTGCGTGAGGCGTTGACGGATGGGAGTCGCCACGCCACCTCTCCACCCCATGCCGACCGAATTTCCGAACGAATTTCCCGCCCGGCCGTTGTTCCTGGGCAGCGAGATCTACCGGGGCTCCAGCTATGGTGCGAAGCATCCGCTGGCCATCCCGCGGGTGTCCACCGCCATCGACCTCAGCCGCGCCATGGGATGGCTTCCCGACGCGGTCTACCGCGACAGCCCCCTGGCGTCGCCGCAGGAACTGGCCCGCTTCCACACCCCGGACTACATCGCCGCCCTTCATCGCGCTGAGGCGGACCAGCACGTGGATGCCGCGACGGGAGAGCGCTACAACCTCGGGCGGCTGGAGAATCCCGTCTTTCCGGAGATGTACCGCCGCCCCGCCATCAGCACCGGCGCCGCCATCCTGGCCGGGCGCCTGCTGGCGGAGGTGCCCGCCGGCATCGTCTACAGCCCGGCCAGCGGCACGCACCACGCCCGTCCGGGGCGGGCCAGCGGCTTCTGCTACCTCAACGCCCCGGTGCTGGGCATCCTGGCTCTGCTCGATTCCGGGATCGAACGCGTGCTCTATGTGGATCTCGACGCCCACCACGGCGACGGGGTGGAGGACGCTTTCGCCGACGACGACCGGGTGCTGACCCTGTCGGTCCATGAGGACGGGCGCTGGCCTTACACCGGCAAGGCGGAGGATCGGCCGGGCGATCTGGCCTTCAATCTGCCGGTCCCTCCGGAGTTCAACGACACGGAGATGGATTACCTTCTGGAGACGGTGATCCTGCCGCTGGGGCAGGCGTTCCGCCCCCAGGCGCTGGTCATCCAGACCGGAGCCGACGCCCTGGCCGAGGACCCGCTGAGCCGGCTGGACCTGTCGAACGGCGCGCTGTGGCGGGCGGTGAGGGCGCTGATGGGGCTGGCGCCGCGCCTGCTGGTGGTCGGGGGAGGGGGCTACAATCCTTGGTCCGTCGGGCGTTGCTGGGCGGGGATCTGGGCGGTGTTGAACGACATCGCCCCGACGGTGCCGCCGACGCCGGAGGCGGAGAGTGTGCTGCGGGCGCTGAGGTGGTCGCGCGCCGCCGGGCGCAACCCGCCGGAGCATTGGTTCACCACCCTTGCCGACGTGCCGCGCCCCGGCCTGTTGCGGGACGAGGTGCGTCGCGTTGCCGCTGCGGCAATCGCGAAGATGGTCTGGACTGGATAATCTTTGAAAAGTTTTTCATTCACTCATGTCACGCAGTTGACGTAATGGGACGAATCGGACAGCCTGATTCGCGCGACTCGGGCTGTCCGCTGGCCATTCCGATGAATCGCGCCATGCCGGGAGCCGGAGAAGGAAAGGGGCAGGCCGCCGATGTCCAACACCACCTTGCTCCTGCTGACCATCGCCGCGATGATGCTGGCCGCCGTACCGGTCGCCATGATGCTGAAGCGTTTCCTGCCCGACTTTCTCCATCGCTCCGCAGGCATCGATCAGCTTGAGAACCGCATCTACGTCCTGCATTCGGAAATTCACGAGCTTCAGGACCGGGTGAACGGCAAGGTGCAGCGGCGCAACCAAGCGTCCGCCGAGAAGCACCGCGCCGAAACGGAAAACCGCAAGATGGAGCGGGCGATCGCGGAAATCGCCCTTCAGCCGCCCGTGTTCGTGCACGAGGTGGGCGATCCCCAGGCCGGCCTGTCGAAATTCCTGGTGAACGTTGCCCAGGAGAAAGCCTCTTCCGGCGGTGACAAGTCCCAGCTCAACCCGATCTGGCGCTGCGCCAACGTGGCGGAGGTCTGGGCGTCCAATGCGGAGGAGGCCAAGCAGCTCGTCGAGGTGGCGTTTCCCTTCAAGATGGGCTTCACCAAGGCGTTCCAGAAGACGCAGGGGCGCCTCAACCCCGGCCGGATCAACCCCGGTCGGATCAAGGCGCCCGCGCCATGATGATCAATTTCCTCATCATCCTGGGAATCATCGCCATCGGGGCGTGGCTGGGCAATGTGCTGCTGGCGGTCGACGCTCAGGTGGCGCAAAGCCGCAGCCGGATGCGCGCCGCCAAGGACACCATCGGCAAGCTGGAGGCAACGATTCGTCGTCTCCAACACGAGGAGGAGAACGTCGCCAAGGAGATCGACGCGTGCATGGCCGACACGGTCGAGGCGCGGCGCAAGCAGTCGGACATCCAGCGACGTCTGTCCGAGGCGCAGACCAAGCAGCGGCCCCAGCTCCTGATCCTGACCGACCGACGCAATCCGAACGACAAGGAATGGCTGGTGACCGTCGTCAACACCCAGGTCGGCGAGATCGACGCGCTGCACCCGCTGGCCGTCGAGTGGGCGCGCGGGCGCGATTATCTCGTCTGGGCGGAGAGCGACCGGGAGGCTGGGGAACGGGCCATCCGCCGCTTCAGCGCCCGGCCCGGCTACCAGATCAGGCAGGTCAAGCCGCTGACCAAGGACATCTACACCACCGCCACCGACCGGACGGCGGCGTAACGCTGCCGGAGAGACGCCGCTGGACAGGCGCGCGCCGCGGCGGCATCGTCCAAGCTCTGAACGTCAAGGGATGGGTTGGTCGCGATGATCGGACGGGCTGTGCGTGGCCTCTTGGGTGGGCTTCTGATGGGGGCCGCGATTTTGCTGTCGGCCCTGCCGGCGGCGGCTTTGGAGAGCTTCGCGCGCTCCTCCCTGACCGTCGAGACGGCTGGCGGCGGCAAGTACCGCTTCGACGTGGAACTGGCGGAAACCCCTGCGCAGCAGGCCCAGGGGCTAATGTTCCGCGAGAAGATGGCCGCCGACGCCGGCATGCTGTTCACCTACGACCGCCCGCAGCCGGCCAGCTTCTGGATGAAGAACACGCTGATCCCGCTCGACATGATCTTCATCGGGGCGGACGGCCGGATCATGAACATCCACGCCAACGCCGTGCCGCAGTCGCTGGACGCGGTGAACTCGGCCGGTCCGGTGAAGGGCATTCTTGAGATCAACGGCGGCATGAGCGCTCGTCTGGGCATTCGACCGGGCGACCGGGTGGTGCATTCGGTCTTCGGCGCCGCAAAGTGACGACGCCGCGGCGCTAACGAATCGCGTTGGGAATTGCGAAGGCGGTCAGGATGAGCCGGGCCGCCTCCTCGGGCTCAAGGGCCCCGCTCACTACGGCGGCCGCTTGCGGGTGCAGCCACTTCCGCAAGGCGCGCCGCAGCCCGCCGTCGGACGGCGGCATGTCCTCCAGCACCGCCGCCGGCGTGGTCTGCCGCGCCAAACGAGCGGCGGCGAGGGCCACCAGCCCGGGGTCGGAGCCCACACCGACCAGCCCGGCCGGCCGCCGCTCGGCGACGATCCGCGCGAGAGCGAGGACGGAGGTGACGGTGTGGCGCTTGGCGAGGTCGATCTGCCCAATGCCGGGGTGCAGCGCCGCCCGCAACGTCCCACCGCCCATCGGCGCCACCACGTCGAGCGCGTACCCCCGCCGCCGCAAGGCATCGGCCAGAGCCACGGCGGCCCGACCGGCAGGGGTATCGTCCAGCCCGGAAACGAAGACGGCAAGTCGGGGAGGGGGCGGGAGGGGGCTGTTCACGGACGGGGTTCGGCGCGGTCGAAAGGGGCGGCATCATACGGAAGGTCCACCCTGCGGGATAGATGCGGCTGCGTCTTGCCGTCCGCGCAGGGTTCGTGTATTCCACTGCGCGACGTCGGGGCGTAGCGCAGTCTGGTCAGCGCGCCAGTTTTGGGTACTGGAGGCCCCCGGTTCGAATCCGGGCGCCCCGACCAACGAAATTCGAACGATGCACCACGCACGTATCAGAGGAGATGCCGCGTCATGAAGGTCCGGATCTACCAGCCGAGCAAAGCGGCCACTCAGTCCGGGCGTGCCAAGACGCATCGTTGGCTGCTTGAGTATGAGATTGAAACCCCGCGCCGTCCGGAGCCGCTGATGGGTTGGATCAGCTCCGGCGACACGCTGAACCAGGTGCGCATCGGTTTCGAAACGGCGGAGGAGGCGGTCGCCTTCGCGCAGCGCAAAGGCTGGGACTACACGGTCCAGGATGCGCCGGTTCGCCGCGTCCGCCCGCGCAACTACGCCGACAATTTCCGCATGGACCGTCCGCGCTTCTGATCCGGACCGGGGCCCCATAGCTCAGTTGGATAGAGCAATCGCCTTCTAAGCGATAGGTCGCAGGTTCGAATCCTGCTGGGGTCGCCACTTCCCTTTGCCGCACCGTTTGCTCATCACCGATCCGGACAGTCCGCTGGTCACCATCAGCGGACCTCCTCGATTCTCAAGAAGGTCAACATAGTTATCCCCATATCCCCATTGTCATAGGCAAGGGGAGTGCGAAGCCTCTGGTGGAGCTGCAACGCTGACGATGTGCAGCGCATCCAACGGCTTCGCGTCGCGATGACCATGCCCAATTTGGGGGCATGGTGGCACCTCGTCGCCGCTTCAACAGGCTTGAAGACTCATCCACAAAGTTATCCACAGAAAATGGGGATAACCCGAAAGTGCCTGTGGGAGGCGGGGCTGAGGCGTTATCATGCGCCGCGGCCCCAACTATTGACCGGAAGGAACGGTTTCCGTGCCGGTGACGTTTCACGGGGCGCTGATCAATCCCACGCCGTTCGGCGTCAGTACGAGGTGATGTCTTGGTGGGTTGGGTCGTCAAAACGCTTCTGTTGTGCTTCGTGGTCGGGTTGGTGCTGTCGTTCCTGAACATCAACCCGGCCAATATCCTGACCAACAGTTGGGACACGGTCCAGGACATTGCCCGTCTGGCCGCGGACCTGTTCCATTGGGCGCTGCCCTACATCCTGATCGGGGCGGTGATCGTCGTTCCGTTGTCCGTCATTGGAGCGGTCATGCGCTGGACGCGCACACGGCACCGTCCCTGACACGGCCCGAAGTTCACCACCGGCACAAGAAAAAACCGGAGATTCGAAGGAATCTCCGGCTAAGTGAATACAGGGAGGGTTAGAGACAAGGACTGTATATCTGTATGGCATATCCTCTTCGTTGATCTGTATCAATCCGCGCTAAATTAATTGAGTCGCTGCAATCAAGCCTGTTTTGTTTTAGGACAAAAAAATAGCCGAGGGTTCCATTGGAACCCCCGGCATAGGCGAATACAGGGAGGGTTAGAGACAAGAGCGTTCTACCTCTTCGCGCCCCGAGCCACGTTGACATAGATCAAACACTTTTCGCATTGCAGCGAAGGTTTAGCGTCTTACTTATGCGTGTGTCCGTAGAGAATCGAAGGATCGGTCTCAACGTCCTGAATGATCTCAAGTTTTCCATCACGCAAAGCGCGGTAGAAGCAACTGCGCCGACCGGTGTGGCAGGCCACGCCGTCCTGTTCCACGATCACCAGCAGGGTGTCGCCGTCGCAATCAACGCGGAAATCCTTCAGCCGCTGCATCTGGCCGGAGGTCTCGCCCTTGCGCCACAGCCCCTTCCGGGACCGTGACCAATAGCAGACGCGGCCCGTGCGCAGCGTTTCCAGCACGGCCTCGCGGTTCATCCAGGCCATCATCAGGATCTCGCCGGTTCCCTCGGCCTGGGCGATGGCCGGGACCAGCCCGTCGGCGTTGAAGGCGATGGCGGCAATCACCTCCTCAAAAGAGGGCTCGAATGCAGGCTCGCACGCGGTGGTGTCCGTCATAATGTCCCATCCTCGCATATGTATCCGGACCCACCCGTCAGAGGGCTGCCCTTAGGCGGGTGAACGCGCCATCCAAATCCCGGATGAGATCGTCGACGTCCTCCAGCCCGGCGTGCAGGCGCAGGACGGTGCCGGGATCGGTCCAGCGGGTCGCGGTGCGGACGGCGCCAGGGCGCGTCGGAAGGATCAGGCTCTCGAACCCGCCCCAACTGTAGCCGAGCCCGAACAGCTCCAGGGAATTCAGCATCGCCGACAGGGCCGGCTTCGGCGCCGCGTTCATGACGATGGAGAACAGGCCGGAGGAGCGTCCGATGTCGCGCTTCCACAGCTCGTGGCCCGGGCAGTCGGGGAAGGCCGGATGCAGGACGCGGGTGACCTCGGGTTGCTTCGACAGCCAGCCGGCCAGGGCGAGCGCGCTTTCCTCGTGCTGCCTCAGGCGGACGGCCAGCGTGCGCAGGCCACGCAGCCCCAGAAAGAGGTCGTCCGGCCCGGCGCAGGTGCCGGTCCGCGTGGCAGCCTTCTTCACCGCCAGCCAGTGCGCCTCGTCGGCGCAGGAGATCACGCCGAGCATCGCGTCGGCGTGGCCGACGATGTATTTGGTCGCCGAGTGGATCGACACGTCCACCCCGTGGCGCAGCGGCTGGAAGAAGAGGGGGGTGGCCCAGGTGTTGTCGATCATCACCGTGGCGCCCACCGTCTTGGCCGCCGCAGCGATGGCCGGCACATCCTGCACCTCGAAGGTCAGGGAGCCTGGCGATTCGAGGAAGACGACGCTGGTGTTCGGCTTCAGCAACGTGGTGATGCCGGCACCGATGGTGGGGTCGAAATACTCGATCTCCACGCCGTAGCGGACCAGCGTGTCGTTGGCGAATCGGCGGGTCGGGGCATAGGCGCTGTCGGTGATCAGCACATGGTCGCCGGCCTTGGTGAAGGCCAGCAGCGCCGTGGCGATGGCGTTCAGGCCCGACCCAGTGTTGACGGAGCGGTAGGCCCCCTCAAGCTCCGCCACCGCCTGTTCGAAGGCCAACGTCGTCGGAGTCCCGACGCGCCCGTAGTTGATGGTGTCGAAGGGGGTGCGGTCGCTCGCCTCCAGCTCCTCCAGCGTCGGGAAGAGCACCGTCGAGCAATGGTAGACCGGCGGATTCACGATTCCGTGATTCTCGCGCGGGCTGCGCCCTGCGTGTCCGAGGATCGTATCTTTTCGTGCGTCTTTCATGGGTCTTCCCGCAACAACAGTGATGACGACCGTATCCCGGCATTCCAAGATGGATCCGGCCACCAAAGATTCTTTTCCCTAAGCGTCTGTAAGGGATAACCAATCCAAATGCACGGCTTAAGGATGATTCGACAAGCCGGATGCTGTTGGTGCACTCTTGTCACACGCGCGTGTCCGCTATGCGGGACGCGCATTGCATGAACCTAAGCGTAAAAACGCAAGAACAGGGTGGAGCCTAACATGAAATCGGGAATCCTCGCCGCTGCTGCCGCGGCCGTGGTGTTCGGTGCCGTCACCGGTGCTCAGGCTGGTCCGACGCTGGACGCCGTCAAGAGCCGCGGGTTCGTTCAGTGCGGCGTGAACGCCGGCCTTCCGGGCTTCGGCAACCCCGACAGCTCGGGCAACTGGACCGGTCTCGACGTCGATTACTGCCGCGCGGTCGCGGTTGCGCTGTTCAACGACCCGAACAAGGTCAAATTCACCCCGCTGTCGGCCCAGCAGCGCTTCCCCGCCATCCAGTCGGGCGAAGTCGATCTGCTGTCGCGCAACACCACCGTCACGCTGACCCGCGACACCTCGGTCGGCCTGAACTTCGCCCCGGTCACCTATTATGACGGCCAGGGCTTCATGGTGAACAAGAAGCTCGGCGTGAAGAGCGCCAAGGAGCTGAACGGCGCCACCGTCTGCGTCCAGGCCGGCACCACCACCGAACTGAACCTCGCGGACTATTTCCGCTCCAACAACATGTCCTACAACCCGGTCGTCATCGAGTCGAACGACGAGGTGAACGCCGCCTACTTCGCCGGCCGTTGCGACGTGCTGACGACCGACGCATCCGGCCTGGCCGGCACCCGCGCCGGCGTGGCCCCGGTTCCGGACGACCACATCATCCTCCCGGAGATCATCTCCAAAGAACCGCTGGCCCCCGCCGTCCGCCACGGTGACGACCAGTGGTTCGATGTGGTGAAGTGGACCGTCTACGCCACCATCCAGGCCGAAGAGATGGGCATCACCTCCAAGAACGTCGACGAGTTCGTGAACAGCAAGAACCCGGAGATTCAGCGCGTCCTCGGCACTTCGCCGGGCATGGGCAAGGCGCTGGGCCTGGACGAGAAGTGGGCCTACAATGTGATCAAGACCATGGGCAACTATGGTGAGATCTTCGAGCGCAACGTCGGCACGAAGACCCCGCTGAAGCTGGAGCGCGGCCTGAACGCGCTGTGGACCAACGGCGGTCTGCAGTACGCGATGCCGATCCGCTAAGGACGGAAAGGAGGACCGCGGACCGTAGGGAGGCCCGCGGTCCTTCCTTTTATTGACGACGGGCGGAGCGGTCTCAGGGCTACAAGAATCAATGCCCGTGCCGCAGGCCCGTTTGGGAGACGATATACGTGGCGCAAGTTGCGGCGGACGTTCGGGAGGCGGCCGGCGCCCTTATGCCATGCTGGTGAGGGGAGAGAACCGTGGCCAGCGAGACCCCGGACACCGCGCGCCCAAGCGCGCCTGGCGGTGTTTCATTTTCCCTCAGCGACCCGACGGTCCGTGCCGTGTTCTACCAGGTTCTGGTGGTCGGCATCGTCATCGCGGTCGGCTGGTTCCTGATTCACAACACGCTCGACAACCTGTCGAAGCGGTCCATCGCGACGGGATTCGGTTTCCTGGAGCGCGAGGCCTCCTTCGGCATCGGTGAGAGCCTGATCGACTACCATCCGCGGGACAGCTACGGCCGAGCCTTCCTGGTCGGCGTGCTGAACACGCTGAAGGTGTCGATCATCGGCGTCGTGCTTGCGACCGTGCTGGGCACGTTGATCGGCGTCGCCCGCCTGTCGAGCAACTGGCTGATCGCCAAGCTGGCTTCCACCTACGTGGAGATCGTCCGCAACATCCCGCCGCTGCTCCAGCTCTTCTTCTGGTACGCGCTGGTTTCGGAAAGCATGCCGCCCGTGCGGCAGGCGTTGAACCCGATTCCCGGCGTGTTCCTGTCGCAGCGCGGCCTGTTCGTTCCGGTGCCCTCCGCCGACCCGGTGTGGGGCACGATGGGCTTCGCGCTCGCCATCGCGGTGATCGCCGTCATCTTCCTGCGGCGCTGGGCCAAGGCCCGGCAGGAGCGGACGGGCCAGCCCTTCCCGATCGGATCGGCGAGCCTGGGTCTGCTGATCGGCCTGCCGCTCATCGCCTACATCGCCGGCGGCGCGCCGACGGCGCTGGACGTGCCGAAGCTGCAGGGCTTCAACTTCGTCGGCGGCGTGGTCCTCACTCCGGAGTTCTTCGCGATCCTGGTCGGGCTGGTCGTCTACACCGCCGCCTTCATCGCCGAGGTGGTGCGCAGCGGCATCCTGGCGGTCAACTGGGGCCAGACGGAAGCCGCAAGGGCACTCGGCATCGACAGCGGCAAGACGCTGCGGCTCGTCGTCCTGCCGCAGGCGCTGCGGGTGATCGTGCCGCCGCTGACCAGCCAGTATCTGAACCTGACCAAGAACAGCTCCCTGGCGCTCGCCATCGGCTACCCGGATCTGGTGTCGATCGCCAACACGACGCTGAACCAGACCGGTCAGGCGATCGAGGGCGTGGCGATGATCATGGGCACCTATCTGGTCATCAGCCTGGGCATCTCGATCTTCATGAACTGGTACAACAAGCGCATCGCGCTGGTGGAGCGCTGACGGCCATGACAGACAACGTCCATACCGGCAACATCCATACCGGAAGCATCCCCGACGAGCGTCCGCCGTCCAACACCGTCGGCCCCGTGGCGTGGCTGCGCAACAATCTGTTCAACACCTGGTACAACGCGCTCCTGACGATCCTGATCGCCTGGTTGCTGTTCAAGGCGATCCCGCCGCTTCTCGACTGGCTGATCTTCAGCGCCAACAGCTTCGGCACGCCGCCCCAGGTGTGCCGGCAGGAGGGCGGCGCCTGCTGGACCTTCGTCAGCGAGAAGCTGCGCTTCGTCATGTTCGGCACCTTCCCGTACGACGAGCAGTGGCGGCCCCTGGTCACCATCGTGATCATCATCGCGCTGGTGCTGGCGAGTTGCGACCGCCGCTTCTGGAAGCCGTGGCTGGCCCTCGTCTGGATCGCCGGCCTGACCGCGGTGGGCGTGCTGATGTGGGGCGGCGTTCTGGGCTTGACCTATGTCGAGAACACGCTGTGGGGCGGCCTGCCGCTGACGCTGATGCTGTCGGTGGTCGGCCTGTCGGTGGCCTTCCCGGCGTCGGTCCTGCTGGCCCTCGGCCGGCGCTCGCAGCTTCCCGCCATCCGCGTGATCTCGGTGACCTACATCGAGCTGATCCGCGGCGTGCCGCTGATCAGCCTGCTGTTCATGGCGTCGGTGATGTTCCCGCTGTTCCTTCCGACCGGTGTGAACTTCGACAAGCTGCTGCGCGCCCAGATCGCCTTCATCATGTTCGCCGCCGCCTACATGGCGGAAGCGATCCGCGGCGGTCTCCAGGCCATTCCGAAGGGCCAATACGAGGCGGCGGACGCTCTCGGCCTGAACTACTGGCAGGCGATGGGCAAGATCATCCTGCCGCAGGCGCTCGCCATTTCCATCCCGCCGCTGGTGAACACCTTCATCAGCTTCTTCAAGGACACGTCGCTGGTCATCATCATCGGCCTCTACGACCTGCTGGGCACGGCCAAGGCGGCGCTGTCCGACCCGGCCTGGCGCGGCTTCTACCGTGAGGCCTACCTGTTCATCGGCGTAATCTACTGGGTGTTCTGCTACTCGATGTCCAAATACAGCCAAAAGCTCGAACGCGACCTGCGTCGCGGTCATCGTCGCTGAGGGAAGGGGAAAAGAGATGACCATGGCCCAAACCGCCGGCGCCGCGCGCACCTTCCCCCAGGGGGAGCCGATCATCCAGTGCCAGGGCGTGCACAAGTGGTACGGCGAGTTCCACGTCCTGAAGAACATCGACCTGTCGGTTGCCAAGGGGGAGCGGATCGTGATCTGCGGCCCCTCCGGCTCCGGCAAATCGACCATGATCCGCTGCCTGAACCGGCTTGAGGAGCACCAGAAGGGCTCCATCATCGTCGACGGCATCGAGCTGACCGGGAACCTGAAGAACATCGAGCTGGTCCGCCGCGAAGTCGGTATGGTGTTCCAGCACTTCAACCTGTTCCCGCACCTGACCGTGCTGGAAAACTGCACGCTCGCCCCCATCTGGGTCCGCAAGAAGCCGAAGGCCGAGGCGGAGGAGATGGCGATGCGCTACCTGAAGCGGGTGCGCATCGCCGAGCAGGCGCACAAGTATCCCGGCCAGCTTTCCGGCGGCCAGCAGCAGCGCGTGGCGATCGCCCGCTCGCTGTGCATGAGCCCGAAGGTCATGCTGTTCGACGAGCCGACCTCCGCCCTCGATCCCGAGATGGTGAAGGAGGTGCTGGACGTCATGATCGGTCTGGCCGAGGACGGCATGACCATGCTCTGCGTCACGCACGAGATGGGATTCGCCAAGTCGGTCGCCGACCGCGTCATCTTCATGGACCGCGGCGAGATCGTCGAGCAGAACACGCCCAACGAGTTCTTCAACCACCCGCAGTCGGACCGGACGAAGCTGTTCCTCAGCCAGATCCTGAACCACTGATGCTCATAACCGCGCCGGAACGGCTTGTTCCGGCGCGGTAAACCAGCGCAACCCGCAAGGAACGCTGGCGGGTTGCCCCGGTTTCGGGTTGAATGCAGTCCGTTCGTGCTGTTTGCCGCTATGCACAACGGAGCCTGCCTGATGGAGCTGCTGAGTCCCCGTCCTGGAATTGGCCAGATCAAGCCCTACCGTCCCGCCCGACCGCCGCAGGACGGCGCCGCCTGGGTTGATCTGTCGCTCACGGTCAATCCGCTGGGACCCGGCAAGGAGGCGCTCACCGCCTACCGCCACATGGCGGCGCAAATCCACCGCTATCCCGACTGGTCGCAGGACCGCCTGCGCCACGCCATCGCCCGGCGCTACGATCTGGACGCCGGCCACATCACCTGCGCCAACGGCTCCGACGAGATGATCCACCTCGTCACCCAGGCCTTCGCAGGGCCGGGGGACGAGGTGCTGTGCCACGAGCATGGCTACCGCGGCTTCATGAAGGCGATCCGCGCCGCCGGGGCGACGCCGGTCATCGCCGCGGAGCGCGATCTGGTCGTCGATGTCGAGGCGATGATCGACCGGGCGAACGAGAAGACGAAGCTCTGCTTCCTCGCCAACCCGAACAACCCCACCGGCACCTACATTCCCTCGAACCTGGTCCTGCGGCTGCGCGCCGGCCTGCCGTCGCACACGCTGCTGGTGCTCGATTCGGCCTACGCCGACTATTGCCGCCGCGACAACTACAGCGCCGGGACGGAAATCGTCGAGAATTCCGACAACGTGCTGATGGTGCGCACCTTTTCCAAGCTGCACGGGCTGGCTGGGCTGCGCGTCGGCTGGGCCTATGGCCCGGCGGGGGTGATCGAGGCGATCAACCAGACGCGTGGTCCCTTCAACGTCGGGATCGCCGCCCAGGCCGCGGCGGAGGCCGCCGTCGGCGACACCGAGCATGAAGAGGCGACCTTCGCCCACAACAGCGCGTGGCTGCCCTGGCTGAGCCACGAGCTGGAGCAGCTCGGCGTGCGCGTCTACCCCAGCGTCTGCAACTTCATCCTGGCGCGCATCCCAACCGATCCGTCGCTCGGCGTCCAGGCGGTGCTCGACCATCTGGCGCGCCGCGGCATTCTGGTGAAGCCCACCCAGGATTACGGGCTGGCCGACTGCCTGCGCATCACAGTCGGGCGGGAGGACGAAAACCGGGCTCTGGTCGCGGCTCTGGGAGAGATTCTGAGCTGACCTCCGGCTCCTCGCCGGGAACCGGTTCGGGCATCGGGTCCGGATGCTGGGCGTGCTCGCGGGCGAAGATGAACAGCCCGGAGCCGACGACGATCACGATGCCGACCAGCGAGAGCAGGTCCGGCCACTCGTCGAAGAAGATCGCCCCGATGGCCAGCGCCCACAGGATCTGGCTGTATTGGGCCGCACCCACCCGATCCGCCGGGGCGAAGGCGGCGGCCAGGGTGAACAGGGCCTGGGCGGCGAAGGTCGTGGTGGCGAAGCCCACCGTCAGAATCCACTGCTCCTTCGTCGGCCACTCGAAACCGGGGATCATCAGCAGGCCGGACGCGACGGCGGTCGACAGGAACACCGTCCCGATCAGGGTGAAGCGCTTCTCGGTATGCCCGATCATCCGCCCGGTGATGACCACGACGGCGGAGCTGAAGGCGCAGCCCAGCGCCGCGAAATGGCCGGGCAGCAGCTCGCGGAAGCCGGGGCGGGCGACGATCAGCACGCCGATGAAGGCCGCCCCGATGGCCAGCCGCCGGCGCCAGCGCACCGGCTCCTTCAGCACGAAGATCGAGAGCAGCGTCACCAGGCTGGGCATCAGGAAGATCATCGCGAAGGCTTCCGCGAAGGGCAGGCTTCGGAACGACATGACGCTGAGCGGGGTGGAGGCCGCCACGAAGATCAGCCGCACCGTCATCAGCCAGGGCCGGTTCCAGCGCAGCAGGTCGCCGATGCGGTCGCCCTTGGTCATGAAGACCGGGGAGAGCAGCAACGGCAGGATGTAGGCGAAGAAGGTGACCTCGAACGGGTCCAGCCCATGCCCGATTGCCTTCACCAGCGCATCGCCCCAGGCGAAGAAGGCGAAGGCCAGGAACGCGAACAGAATGCCCTTCATCATGGCGTCGGAATCCTGGCGTTCGGAGCGGCGTGGAGCGGACCCGGACGGGCCGTCACTCGTTGATCGGAATGTGCGGTGCCGAGGTCCGCGGCAGCCAGCCGAGGAGACGGGGATCGCGGATCTCGCGGGTCACATGCCGGTAGGGCACGAACCCCATCGACTGATAGAGCGGCAGCGCCTTCGGGTGATCGAAGGTGCAGGTGTTGACCAGAAGCCGCTTCGTCCCGCCCTGCCAGGCGAGCCGGATCGCCGTGTCGAGCAGCCAGGGGCCGAGCTTCAGGCCGATGAAATCCGGGATCAGCCCAAAATAGGCCAGATCGGTGTTCTGTTCCCGCCGGTCGATCTCGGCGTAGCCGGCGGGCGTGCCGTTCACATAGAGGACCCAGATCTCGATCCGCGGGTCGGTGACGATGCGCCCCAGTTCCGGCATCGGCATGCGCCGCCGCTCGTGCCACAGCCAGGGCTCGCCCACCGTGTCGTAGAGATAGCGGTAGTAGGAGGCGGTCGGCGGGTTGGCCCGCACCAGCGCCACGTCACCCGCCGGACGGGGCAGGGGCGCGTGGGCCGGTGGCGCCGTCATCTCCAGATAGGTGACGATGACGGACAGGCAGCCGGGCGGCACCGGCGCCGCGATCTGGGAGTGCGACAGGGACGTCCGGGGAGGCGGCGTCAGGGAGAATCGGTCTTCAGCCATTTCTGCATCACGGTAACGGGACCGGTGGCATAGCCCAGCCGCTCATAGAACGCCACCACGGCGTGGTTCGTCGCGCGCACCATGAGTTGCGCCTTGGGCATGCCTGCCTCCACAAGCCAGCCCTCCGCCGCCCGAACCATCGTCCGGCCATGGCCGCGCCCGCGGCAGGCGGGATCGACCGCCAGATAGTAGAACCAGCCGCGATGCCCGTCATGTCCGACCATGATGGACGCCACGGTCCGGTCCCCCTCGCGGCCGATCAGGATCGTGGCGTTCGGTTTCGACACGGCGAGCGCGATGTCAGCCACCGGGTCGTTCCACGGCACCACGAGGTTGCAGGCGGTCCAGAGCGCCACCACGTCGTCACGGTCCGCCGCCTCGTAGGGACGGATGCTCAGCGCTTCGCTCACCGCGTCACCGGCCCTGTTTTCTGGGGTCCGATTTTCCGGGGTCCGGTCTCCAGCGGCAGATCGCTGCGCAGCCCCCATTCCGCCCAGGACCCGTCATAAACGGCCACGTCCTTCTTGCCGACGACGGCCAGACCGAGGGCGAGCACGCAGGCGGTCACGCCGCTGCCGCAGGAGGCGACGATGGGACGCTCCAGGTCGAGTCCGGCGCCCTTCGCCCGCTCCGCGATGACCTCGGGCGGCAACAGGGTCTTGCTCTCCGCGTCGATCAGGTCCGTGTAGGGCAGGTTGAGGCTGCCGGGGATGCGACCGCTGCGGCGGCCCGGCCAGGGCTCGACGACGGCGCCCTCGTAGCGGTTGGCGCCGCGGGCGTCCACCACCTGATCCGCCCCCGAGTCGATGTTGGCGAGCACGTCGTCGGCCCGGCGCAGCAGGCCCGGCTGCAGCCTCGCCACGAATTCCGCCGGGGCCGGGTCGGCCGGACCGGATTCCAGAGCCCGGCCTTCCGCGATCCATTTCGGCAGGCCGCCGTCCAGAACGGCGACGCGGTCGTGCCCGAACAGGCGGAACATCCACCAGACGCGGGCGGCGGCGGTGGCCATGCCGGCGCTGTCGTAGACGACCACCGTGTCGTCGCTGCCGACGCCGAGCGCCCCGACCTTGGCTGCGAAGATCGCTTCGTTCGGGACCATGTGCGGCAGGGGATGGGTGTCCGGCTGCGCCACCTCGTCGATGTCGATGCGCACGGCGCCGGGGATGCGACGCTCCAGGAACTCGGCGCGTGGGTCGCGGTCGGAGCCGGGCATGAACCAGGAGGCGTCGAGAACGCGTAGGCCCGGCTGGCCCAGCCGCTCCGCCAACCACCCGGTTGGAACGATCGGGCCGGGGAGGGTGAGTGTGGTTTTTGATTCGGTCATGGAATGTCTTCCCGTTCAACCCCGCAGCGCGACGATCACGCGCCGGTTCTGCTTGCCCTTGTTCTCGATCTTCACGACGTCGAGGCCGCCGATCTCGCCCAGCCGCTTCACATGGGTACCGCCGCAGGGCTGACGGTCAACCCCGGCGATGTCCACCAGCCGGACACGGCCATGGCCGCGCGGCGGCTTGACCGTCAGGGTGCGGATCAGCTCGGGGTTGGCGTCCAGCTCCTCGTCGGTGATCCACAGCGAGCCGACCGGCGTGTCCGCGGCGACCAGCCGGTTCAGGGCCGCCGCGATGGTCTCCTTGTCGAGCCCCTCGGTCGGGACGTTGAAATCGACACGGCTGCGCTCCGCCCCGACCTGGGCGCCGGTGATCGACGCACCGGGAAGCACCGCGCAGACGAGGTGCAGCGCCGTGTGCATCCGCATGTGGCGGTGCCGGCGGTCCCAGTCGATCTCCGCCTCGACCGGCGTGCCGGGGGCGGGCAGGGCGGTGCCGGGCTCGGGCACATGGATGACGTCGTCCGGCCCATCGCCCTTCACCGTGTCCACGATGCGCAGCGTGGCGCCGGCGATGCGCAATTGGCCGGTGTCGCCGGGCTGGCCGCCGCCGTTGGGATAGAAGACCGTCCGGTCCAGCCGGATGCCCCGCTCGTCCGCGGATGTCACGGTGGCGGTGCAGGAGGTTGCGTAGGCGTCCTCGCGGAAGATCAGTTCCATGGAACCTCGGGTGCGTTTACGAATCCAGCCAATCGGGCACAGGCAGATTCTTCTCACGCAGGAACGCCGGATTGAAGAGCTTCGATTGGTAGCGCTGCCCTCCGTCGCAGAGAATCGTCACGATGGTGTGGCCCGGCCCCATCTCCTTGGCGATGCGGATGGCCGCCGCCACGTTGATGCCGCTCGAACCGCCAAGCACCAGGCCCTGCGACTTGATCAGGTCGAAGATGACCGGCAGGGCTTCCTCGTCAGGGATCTGCAGAGCCTGATCGACCGGGGCGCCTTCCAGATTCGCGGTGATGCGGCCCTGGCCGATGCCTTCGGTGATCGAAGTGCCCTCGGCCTTCAGCGTTCCATGGGCGTAGTGATGGTAGAGGGAGGCGCCCATCGGATCGGCCAGAACGATGCGGACGCCCGGATCGCGCTCCTTCAGCGCCAGACCGACGCCGGCCAGCGTGCCGCCGCTGCCCACCGCGCAGGTGAAGGCGTCGATCCGCCCCTCGGTCTGGTTCCAGATTTCCGGACCGGTGGTCAGGCGGTGGCCCTCGCGGTTCGCCACATTGTCGAACTGGTTGGCCCAGACGGCGCCGTTCGGCTCGGTCTTCGCCAACTCCTCGGCCAAACGGCCCGAATAGCGGACGTAGTTGTCGGGGTTGGAGTAGGGCACCGCCGGCACCAGGCGAAGGTCGGCGCCGACCAGGCGCAGCATGTCCTTCTTCTCCTGGCTCTGCGTTTCCGGCATCACGATGACGGTGCGGTAACCGAGCGCGTTGCCGACCAGCGCCAGCCCGATGCCGGTGTTGCCCGCCGTGCCCTCGACGATGGTGCCGCCGGGGCGCAGCAGGCCCCGGCGTTCGGCGTCGCGGACGATGGCCAGGGCGGCGCGGTCCTTCACGGACCCGCCTGGATTGAGGAACTCCGCCTTGCCCAGGATCTCACATCCCGTGGCCTTCGACGGCCCTTCCAGCCGAATCAGCGGCGTGTTGCCGATGGAGCCGATGAAGCCGGTGCGGATGTCCACGACTGTCTCCCGAATCGAATGATGAACCGGGCAACACTATCGGATTGCGCACCAGGGAATTCAAGGTCGGCCTGTGAAATGCAGCATTGAACGAAGTTGATTTGTTCTTTCTATTTTCCAGCCCATTGAGCGCGCAGCCGGTCGCGGTTCCGCGCGAACCAGCCCAGCGCGATGATGGCGATGGAATTGTTCAGCCGGTTCTCGTCGAGCAGCCGGATCGCCTCGTCGGCCGGGACGACCATGATGCGGATGTCCTCGTGCTCGTCCGCGCAGCCACCCGTCGCGGCGAGGCCCCGGCTGTCCACCCGGCCGCAGAAAACGGTCACATGCTCGTCGTAGGCGCCTGGGCTGGGGTAATAGTCGCAGATCGTCTCGATGTCCTGGATGGTGCAGCCGGCTTCCTCCATGGCCTCCCGCCGCGCCACCTGCTCCGGTGTCTCGCCCTCGTCCAAAAGGCCGGCAACGATTTCCGTGAGCCACGCCGGCCCGCCCGCCGAAGCCGAGCCGACCCGGAACTGCTCGATCAGGACCACGCTGTCCCGGTCCGCATCGTAGAGCAGCACGCCCACGGCTTCGCCGCGCACGCAGACCTCCCGCGGCGGCAGAACACCGGTCCAGGAACCGTCGAACTTCTTGTGGCGCAGGCGGTAGACGTCGACCTTGAGATAGCCGTTGTAGGCCGTCTTCTTCTCTTGGACCTCGATGTCCGGATGATCCACGGGCGGGACTCCTTGGCTTGCTGGGCGTGCACGGTCCAAGGATGTAGCGCATCCGCCCGACCGGGGCGAGGCGGCTGGGAATTTTCCCTCAGAAGGTCGGGTTCAGTTTCAGCGTGCTGTAGCGGTCGGCGGAGGGGACCGCGATCGACTCCAGCTTGGGTCCGCGCAGCAGTTCCAGCGGCACGGTGACGCCGGCTGGACCGAGATCCCAGACCTTGCGGTAGAAATCCGCCAGTCCTTGCGGCCGCTGGCCGGCAACCCCGACGATCATGTCGCCCGGCTGGATTCCCACGGTCGCCGCGGGGCTCTGCGGTGTGACCTTTTCGACCATCAGGCGGCCTTGCTCCTCGCGCAGCGTGACGCCCAGCCAAGGGCGCGCCGGTTCCTGCCGCCGTCCGAACGCCAGCAGATCGGCCAGGATCGGCTTCAGCGCGGAGACCGGAACGAACATGTTGCCGGGAATACCGCCATGGGCGGGTACAGCGTCGCGCACGATCAGCGAGCCGATCCCGACCAGTTCGCCCTTGCGGTCGATCAGAGCGGCGCCGTTGAAACCCATGATCGGGGGGGTGGTGAAGATCGCCTCGTCCAGCAGATACTCCCAATAGCCGGCAAACTCGCGTTTCGCGGCGATCAGCACCGGCTGCACCCCGGTGGACCCCTGCCGGGTGAGCACGATGGCGCGCTCACCCTCCTTGATCGCGTCGGAGTCGCCGAGCCGGACGGGAGCGGCGCTGAACCCCATGCCGGCGCGCAGCAGGCCGAATCCGCTGGCTTGGTCGTAGGCCACGAATTCCGCGGGATAGCCGCGCCCCTCGCCGGTGGTGACCTGGAGCTGGGACGCCTCCAAAATCGTGTAGCCGATGGTGAGGATCAGTCCCGCCCCGTCGATGACGACGCCGGTTCCCTCGCGCTCCGTGCCGAGCGAACGGGCGCTCTGGCTGTCGGGAAGGATGGTTGCGGAGATGCGGACCAGGGCACCCGCCAGCTTCGCCGCGTCGAGCTGGTCCGCCCGCGCCGCGGCGATGGGAAGCATCACGGAAAGGAAGGCTGCAAGGCAGGTCGCAGAGAAGGTCAACGTCCAGGGGATGCGGCGCCAGCGACCCGTCATGCTTCCCTCCCTTGCCGGAGTCGAGTCGGGCGGGACGCCGGATTGCTCGATCCCCGAACTAAACATGAGCGTCAGGGCGCTTCCATCAAGTGGCTCTCCGATTCGACCGGGGCGCTGCAGTCCGGACCGTGAAACCTCCACCCGTCGGCGACGTTACCCGCATCAACGACACCACGAAGGACGGGACCGATGCCCATCAACAGCGAACGCGAACTCGAACAGGCGGTGGCGGAGTTCCAGCGTCTTGCCGACGAGCCGGCCGGTTCGCCCGGCGAGCGCCGGAAGCTCGAACTGGATGCGGAGATCAAGGCCTTCTACCTCCAGCACTCCGACGACATGCGCAAAGGCAAGCCGCGCCACGAGTGAGGCACCGCGGCCGGCACCGGCACGCATTTCTTCATCGACGCGGAGGGGGCGGCTGGCCGACACTGCCGCCGCTCCCGGACCGGATCGCCGCTCCGGGGCGCCGTCGTTGAAGGAAGGAGCGCGTCCCCACGATGAAGCGAATCGACAACTGCTACACCTGCCTGTTCTGGGAAGGGCAGGGCATCCGCCAGAGGGGACCGAAGGGCCTGTGCCGCCGCTATCCGCCGCAGGTGACGCCGCGTGACACCGAAGGACGCTTTCCGATCACCCTGTCCACCGACTGGTGTGGCGAATGGAAACGCGACATCGGCGATCCTGCCGGCGAGGTGGCGGACAACCGCCTGATCTACGACGACCCGCAACCTCGATAGACAGGCACGAAGGTGGCCCGACCAGTCATCGGGCCATCGGGCGTTCGGTTCAGCAGGGCATTTCAGCGGGGCATCGGTGCGACCACCATGGACCGCTGGTTTTCCGGCAGCACCGCGTTGCCACGAACCAGCATCCGGTGCCAATCGACGCCGAGCAGGGCAATGGCCACCGCCATGGACAGAGCGATGATCGCCACCGCGCCGACCCAGCCACCGTTTTCCTGCCGGCCATCGGGCCGCGGAGTCCCGCTCTTGGGTGTGAGGGATCGAAAGTTGAGGGGCAGAATGGTCATGGGTCGCCTCCACCGCTGAACAGGCGCAATCACGACTCGAAAAACATTCTATGGAATTGTAACGCTGGGAGAGCCGCGGCGGCATCGGGCCTTCGGTCGGAACGCTCGTTCCTTCGTATGATGCCGGAAGCGGTGGCGGCGAAAGATCGATATGAAAAAAGACCGAGCCCGCGAGGACTCGGTCTTTTCATCGAAGTGGCTCCCGGTGCTGGACTCGAACCAGCGACACGCGGATTAACAGTCCGCTGCTCTACCGACTGAGCTAACCGGGATCAGTCTGACCGGCCTTGCGAGGCGCAACGTCCGGCGTGGGCGGCTATATAGCGGACCCTCCGACGCTTGCCAAGTCTTTTGATGGCAAAAAACGACCGAAGGAGCAGGGCGGTGGGCCGAGCCCACACGACGCGAAAACGCGGAAAAGCATCGGGCCGTTCGGGCGCGATGCTTGTCAAACGCTTTGATTTTGCTGATGTCTCAGCCGGATCAAGGATGGAGGCACGGGCGGGAATCGAACCCACGTACACGGATTTGCAGTCCGCTGCATCACCACTCTGCCACCGCGCCATCCTTGCGTCCGGCACCCCCTAGCGGGAGCGCCGCGGCGTGGGAGCGGACGTATACTGCGGTTCCCCTGGGTGGTCAAGCGCCTTCGTGGCGTTTTCTGACGAACCGGTGCGGCGTTGTGTTCGTGAGACTTTGAAGATATATACGCGACGAGGCAGCGAGGCCGCGTACCACGGCTTGGCGCCGCGCTCCGTCCACCAGATTGTAAGCGACCGCCATGTCCGAATACGCCGCCGCCCGTCTCAACATGGTCGAAGGGCAGATCCGACCGAACAAGGTGACCGACCAGCGTCTGGTCGATGCCATGCTCGACATTCCCCGTGAACAGTTCGTGCCGAAGGCGGTGCGCGGCATCGCCTATGTGGACGAGGATCTCGCCATTGGCAAAGGCCGCTATCTGATGGAGCCGATGGTCTTCGCACGCATGCTCCAGGAAGTGACCATCGACGCGACCGACGTCGTGCTGGACATCGGCAGCGGCTCCGGCTACTCGACCGCCGTGCTGGCCCGCCTCGCGGCGACCGTCGTCGGCATCGAGTCCGACGCCGAGCTGGCCCGGCAGGCCACGGAGTCCCTGAGCGCGGTCGGCGTCGACAACGCCGTCGTCATCACCGCTCCGCTGACCGAAGGCTACCCGCAGCAGGCCCCTTACGACGTGATCGTGATCGAGGGCCTGGTGTCGGAGGTGCCGGAAGGCATCCTGGCCCAGCTGGCCGAGGGCGGGCGGCTGGTCGCCGCCGTTCTGGGCGATCGTGGGGTCGGCGAGGTGAAGCTCTATCAGCGCAGCGGCGGAGTCGCCTCGGCGCGCACGTTGTTCGAGGCGCACACGCACCCGCTGCCCGGTTTCGAAGCCAAGCCGAAATTTGTATTCTGATTTTAGAGAGAGCGAACTTTGGGGCTTCGGCCCCTATCGACCTGCCCCCAGCCTGTCACCTTGCCTTTCACCGGCCGCGGACCTGCGGCCCGCAGCGGAGAATCAAGGCATGCCGGCGCCGTTTGACATGGAAGTCGAAGACCTGTACCGCATCCGGACATCGGGTGGCGATCCGCTGGTGCTCGACGTACGGGAACCGGGGGAGGTGGCCATCTGCGCCCTTCCCGACAGTCTGCACATTCCGATGGGGGCGCTGCCCGCCCGCGTCGGGGAGTTGCCGCGGGACCGCGACATCGTGGTCGTCTGTCACCACGGCGGGCGCAGTGCGCAGGTGACCATGTGGTTGCGTTCCCAGGGATTTTCCCGCGCCACCAATCTGAATGGCGGGGTGGATGCCTGGGCGCGCCGAATCGACCCGAACATGAAGGTCTATTGAACATGACTGTGCGAAGCCGTTTCGCGCGCCATTTGATGGCAACCGCCCTCACGCTGGGTGTTGCCTTCGTCGGGGGCATCGACACCGCGTCGGCCCAATCCCTCGAAGACGCGCTAGCGCAGGCCTATTCCAACAACCCGGCCCTCGCCGCCCAGCGCGCCCGTCAGCGCGCCGTGGACGAAGGCGTTCCGCAGGCCCTGTCGGGCTACCGTCCGACGGTGCGGGCGACGGCGGACATCACCCGCAACGCCACCAACAGCACCTTTCAGGGCGGGGAAACCGGCTCCGAGAACAACGCCAAGACCGTCGGCGTCACCGCCACCCAGCCGATCTACGACGCGACCGTAGGTCCGGCCGTACGCCGCGCCGAGCGCACCGTTGAAGCCCAGCGCGCCACCGTGCTCGCCAACGAGCAGCAGATCCTGCTGAACGCCGCGGCGGCCTATCTGGACGTTGTGCAGAACCAGGCGGTGCTGGAGCTTCAGGCCAACAACGAGCAGGTTCTCCGCCGCCAGCTCGACGCCGCCCGCGACCGCTTCCGCGTCGGCGAATACACCCGCACCGACGTCAGCCAGTCGGAATCGCGCCTGGCCGCCTCCATCGCCGCACGCATCTCCGCCGAAGGCACGCTCCAGGCGTCGCGCGCCACCTACGAGCGCGTCGTCGGCTCGATGCCCGGCAAGCTGAAGGCGCCGAAGCCGAAGTTCAAGCTTCCGGGGACGCTCGACGAGGTCGTCGAGATGGCCCGCTCCAACAACCCGTCGGTGCTGTCGGCCACCTACACGGAGGCGGCGCAGCGCGAGGCGGTGGACCAGCAGTTCGGCCGCCTGCTCCCGTCGGCCAACCTGTCGGCGCAGGCCAACCGCACCATCGACGCCGGCCGTTCGTCGGGCATCGACATCAAACGGCAGGACGGCGCGCAGCTCACCGCGCAGATCACCATCCCGCTCTATCAGGCCGGCCTGCCGGAAGCGCTGACCCGCGAGGCGAAGCACACCGCGAATCAGGCCCGCCTGCAGATCGACGACACCCGCCGTCAGGCGGTCGAGGCGGCGATCAGCGCGTGGCAGGGGCTGCAGGCGGCGCGGGCGAGCATCGAGTCCTACAACTCCCAGATCCGGGCCGCCGAGATCGCGCTGGAAGGCGTGCGGCAGGAAGCCCAGGTCGGCTCCCGCACCGTGCTCGACGTGCTGAACCAGGAGCAGGAACTGCTGAACGCCCGCGTCAACCTCGTCCGCGCCCAGCGGACCGAGATGGTCCAGGCATTCACGGTCCTTGGCGCCATCGGCCAGTTGACGGCGCGGCAGCTCAACCTGCCGGTCCAGTATTACGACGCCGATACGCACTACAAGCAGGTGCGGAACAAGTGGATCGGAACCGGCGTGCCGGAGTGATCGCACTTGGATGCCCCTTCCAGGGGGATCATTCCCGGATGATCGAAACGGCCCGCCTCGGCGGGCCGTTTTTGTCTGGTGGCTTTTTGCCCACTCCTGCCCTAGTGTCCGCGTCAGGATGACGTCCCCGGGTTTGCCACGATGAGCGATAAAGGCCAGCAAGAACCGTCGATGGAGGAGATCCTCGCCTCCATCCGCCGCATCATCTCGGAGGACGGCGAACCCGCGAAGGCGGAAGCGGCGCCTCCGCCGCCCCCACCTCCTCCACCGCCGCCACCTCCGCCCCCGCCGCCACCGCCTCCCATGGAGGAGGATGACGACGACGTTCTGGAACTCACCCAGATGCTCCAGGACGAGCGGAGGGATGAGCCCGATGAACCCGACCCCGATCCGTGGCGCGACGAGCCGTCCTTCGGCGGAATGGCAGACCCGGAACCCGCGTTCCACGAACCGGACCCCGAGCCGCCGCCCCCGCCGCCGCGCCCTGCCGCGAAGCGTCCGGCACCGGCCTTCGACGATTTCGACGATGACGAGCCGCCCCCGCCGCGGCCGCGCATCCGCGCGTCGGATCTCGACGACGGGCTGATCTCTCGCCGGGTGGCCGAGGAATCGTCCCATCACTTCACGCATCTGGCGCGCCAGCTCGGCGACGACCTGTCCATCGGCCCGATGCCCGTCGGCATCCGCACCGTGGAGGAAGTCGTGCGCGAGCTGTTGAAGCCGCTGCTGAAGGAGTGGCTGGACGAGAATCTGCCGACCATCGTCGAACGGCTGGTGCAGCAGGAAATCGACCGGATGATCCGGCGCTCCCAGAAATTCTGAGCGGCGTCACGCCCGCCACGCATTCCGTTTGAATTCGTAAGCGAAAGTTCCTGGTGATGTTGGAAAAGACGTACCGGCCCGCCGAGGTCGAGGAAAAGCACTACCGGCTGTGGGAAGAGACGGGCGCGTTCGCGGCGAAGACCGAGTCGAACGGCAAGCCCTACACCATCATGATGCCGCCGCCGAACGTGACCGGCAGCCTGCACATGGGCCACGCGCTGACCTTCACGCTCCAGGACGTTCTGACCCGCTACAACCGGATGCGCGGGCGCGACGCCCTGTGGCAGCCCGGCACCGACCACGCCGGCATCGCGACCCAGATGGTCGTGGAACGGAACCTCGCCAAGGAAGGCAAGACGCGCCACGACTTCGGCCGCGACGCCTTCATCGACAAGGTGTGGGAGTGGAAGGCCGAATCGGGCGGCACCATCACCCGCCAGCTCCGTCGGCTGGGCGCCTCGCCCGACTGGCCGCGCGAGCGCTTCACCATGGACGAGGGGCTGAGCCGCGCCGTCCGCAAGGTGTTCGTGGAGCTGCACAAGCAGGGGCTGATCTACAAGGACAAGCGGCTGGTCAACTGGGACCCCAAGCTGCACACCGCCATCTCCGACCTCGAGGTC
Organism: Azospirillum tabaci; assembly: GCF_014596085.1. Classification (GTDB taxonomy): domain Bacteria; phylum Pseudomonadota; class Alphaproteobacteria; order Azospirillales; family Azospirillaceae; genus Azospirillum; species Azospirillum tabaci. The sequence continues at coordinate 48,878 of NZ_JACCJY010000002.1, read as the reverse complement.
GAGCAGAAGGAGATCAAGGGCAACCTCTGGCACTTCCGCTACCCGATTGAAGGCGAGGCCGACCGCTTCATCGTGGTCGCCACCACGCGCCCCGAGACGATGCTGGGCGACACCGGCGTCGCCGTGCATCCGGAGGATGAGCGCTACAAGGACCTGATCGGCAAGAACGTCGTCCTGCCTCTGGTCGGCCGCCTGATCCCCATCGTCGGCGACGAGTACGCCGATCCGGAAACCGGCTCGGGTGCGGTGAAGATCACCCCGGCCCACGACTTCAACGACTTCGAGGTCGGGCGGCGCAACAACCTCGCGGCCATCAACATCATGGACCGCGACGCCCGCATCACCGGCGAGGAGGTCCCCGAGGCCTACCGCGGGCTCGACCGCTACGAGGCGCGTAAGAAGGTCGTGGCCGAGCTGGAGGCGCTGGGCCTGCTGGAGAAGATCGAGCCGCACACCCACATGGTGCCGCACGGCGATCGCTCCGGCGTCGCCATCGAGCCCTGGCTGACCGACCAGTGGTACGTCGACGCCGCCACGCTCGCCAAGCCGGCCATCGAGGCGGTCGAGACCGGTAAGACCGTGTTCGTTCCCAAGCAGTGGGAGAACACCTATTTCGAATGGATGCGCAACATCCAGCCCTGGTGCATCAGCCGCCAGATCTGGTGGGGCCATCAGATTCCCGCCTGGTACGGCCCGGACGGCCATTTCTTCGTCGAGGAGACCGAGGAGGCGGCCATCGCCGCGGCCAAGGCCCATTACGGCCAGGACGTGGCGCTGACCCGCGACCAGGACGTTCTGGACACCTGGTTCTCGTCGGCCCTGTGGCCCTTCTCCACGCTGGGCTGGCCGGACGAGACTCCGGAGCTGGCGCGCTATTACCCGACCGACGTGCTGGTGACGGGCTTCGACATCATCTTCTTCTGGGTCGCCCGGATGATGATGATGGGCCTGCACTTCATGAAGGACGTGCCCTTCCGGACGGTCTACATCCACGCCCTGGTCCGCGACGAGAAGGGCCAGAAGATGTCGAAGTCGAAAGGCAACGTCATCGACCCTCTGGACCTGATCGACCAGTACGGCACCGACGCCCTGCGCTTCACCCTGACGGCGATGGCCGCCCAGGGTCGCGACATCAAGCTGGCGGTCAGCCGCGTCGAGGGCTACCGCAACTTCGCGACGAAGCTGTGGAACGCCGCGCGCTACACCCAGATGAACGGGGTGGCCCCGGTCCCTGGCTTCAAGCCGGTCGGACTGACCCAGACGGTGAACCGCTGGATCGTCGGTGCCCTGGCGGAAGCGGCGAAGAAGGTCGGCGAGTCCATCGAGGCCTACAAGTTCAACGAGGCCGCCAACACCGCCTACGCCTTCACCTGGGGCACCTTCTGCGACTGGTACCTGGAGTTCACCAAGCCGATCCTGAACGGCGCCGACGAGGCGGCCATCGCCGAGACGCGGGCGACCACCGCCTGGGTGCTGGACGAGATCCTGCACATGCTCCACCCGCTGATGCCCTTCATCACCGAGGAGTTGTGGGAGCAGCTGTCCACCGACCGGGCGAACCGTCTGATCTCCGCCCGCTGGCCGGAGCACGGCGCGGAGCTGATCGATCCCGCCGCCCGCGACGAGATGGATTGGGTGGTCCGGGCGATCTCCTCGGTCCGCTCCATGCGGTCGGAGATGAACGTCCCGCCCGCGGCGCAGATCGAGCTGAAGCTGAAGGACGCCGCTCCGGAGAGCCTGAAGCGGCTGGACACGCACCGTGACCTGATCCTGCGCATGGGCCGTCTGTCCAGCGCAGAGCCGCTGTCCGGCGCGGTGCCGAAGAGCGCCGTCCAGGCGGTGCTGGACGAGGCCACGCTGATCCTGCCGCTGGAAGGCATCGTCGACCTCGACAAGGAGCGGGCGCGCCTGACCAAGGAAATCGAGAAGCTGTCCGGCGAGATCAAGAAGATCGACGCCAAGCTGTCGAACGAGCAGTTCGTCGCCAAGGCGCCGGAAGAGGTGATCGAGGAGCAGCGCGACCGCCGCGACACGGCGGAGCAGGCCCGTGACAAGCTGCAGAAGGCGCTGGAGATGCTGGCCGCGTAAGGCCGGTCATCCAGACCCCAAAAAGCGAGAAAGGGCAGGGGCTTCGGCTCCTGCCCTTTCTCTTTGTCTGAAGAATGCCTGATGGCTTGAGGACTCAAATCTTGATGGAGGACACGAAGCGGTCGGCGTCGGCTTCGAGCTGCCGGAGTTCGTCCGCCAGCTGTGCGGCGGAGTAGATCATCTCGATGGCCGACTTGCCGGTTTCCGCGGCGGTGATCGCCATGGTGCTGACGCTCTCGGTCACCTCGTGGGTGTTGTCGTTGGCCCGGCCCACCGCGCCGACGATCTCCTCGGTCTGCTCGAGCTGGTCGCGCACGGCGGCGGACACGTCCTCCGACAGGTGGGCGACCTCCTCCACGGTGGTCCGGATGGCACGGATCGCCTCGACGACGGAGCCGGTGGCCTCCTGGATGGCGCCGACCTGACCGGCGATGTCCTCGGTCGCCTTGGCGGTCTGGTTGGCCAGCACCTTGACCTCCGACGCGACGACGGCGAAGCCCTTGCCCGCCTCTCCGGCGCGGGCGGCCTCGATGGTGGCGTTCAGGGCCAGCAGGTTCGTCTGCCCGGCGATGTCGTTGATCAGCCGGACGATCTCCCCGATCCGCTGCGAACTGTCGGCCAGCGCCGCCACCGCCGAGTCGCTCTGCCGGGCGTGGTCCACGGCGCGGCGGATGGCCGTGCTGGAGGTGGTCACCCGCCCGCCGATCTCGCCGATGGAGGCGGAGAGGGTGCGCGACACGTTGTTGACGATGCCGACCACCTCGGAGGTCTGCTCCGCCTTCTCCGAGGTGTCGAGCGCCTGCTCCTTCATCTTCTCCGCGGTGTCGCGCAGGATGTGCGCGCCGTTGCGGATCTGGTCGGCGGCGTGGCTGACCGTGTGCAGCACGCGCCCGAAGGCCGAATCGAAGTCTTGGGCGATGGCGCGCAGCGCGGTTTCCCGCTCCTCCTCCGCCCGCCGTTCGGCCCGGCGGGACTCCTGCTCCAGTTCATGCGTGCGCTGAAGATTCTCTTTGAAGACGCTGACGGCGCGGGCCATTGCGCCGATCTCGTCGCGCCGCCCGGTCTCCGGCACGGTGGCCGTCCGGTCGCCGCCGGCCAGCCGCTCCATCACACCCTCGATCAGGCGCAGGGGCCGGGTGATGCTGCGGGCGACGAGCAGGCTGATGATCGCGAAGCCGACCAGCAGGACGGAGCCGACCTGGAGCACGTTGGCAATCACCTCGCCGCGCACCCGGTTCTGAGTCTCAACCGCTCCGGCCATGCCGGCGTTGGCCGACTCCAGCAGGGCTTCGAAACGGGGCACCATCGCCTGGAAGGCGTCGTTGAAGGTCTGCACCTCGGCCCGGAAGGCCTTGGTGGCATCCACGAACCGGCCCAAGTCGGTGCGATAGGTGCGCGCCTGCTTCTCCAGCTTGGTCTGAGTGGCCGCGTCCAGCCCCGAATCGGCCAGGAAGAAGGTGAATTCGTTGAAGGCCTTGCGATGGCCGGACAGCAGCGATTCGTCGCTGTAGATGATGAAGTCCTTTTCCATCTTCCGCATGGATTCCATGCGGCCAGTCAGCTTGTCGGCGTTCGGCCACTGCTTCAGTTCATCCTCGATGGCGCGGGCCGAGGCGCGCAGGCCGCCGCGCAGGCCGCTGTCGTCGGACAGACCCAGTTCCTTCGCCCGCGCGACCACCGACGAGAACCGCTCCTTCAGCGCGCCGATGCCTTGGGAGAGGTTGTCCAGCTCTTCCTTGGGAAGGCGTTCCGCACCACGGTCCTTGAGAGTGTCCAGCAGGCGGGACGCCTCCTCCGCGTTCTTCGCGAAGGCGTCGGCCGCCGTCTCGTCCCGGTCGGCCACGAAGCGCAACGCCTGGAAGCGCAGGCGGCTGGCCCGGCGCTCGATGGCTGCCGTGTGCTCATAGGCGTCGCGGAACTGGTCCAGTTCGGCGGTTGCCTCGAACATGCGCTGGGCACCGACGGTGACCGTCCCGCCCAGAAGGCCCAAGGTGACCACGGACGCGGCGACCAGCAGCGCGATTCGCGTGCCGATGGAAATGTTCGACAGCATATGCGGTAAATCCTTGGTTGCGCCGCGGACCTTACCCGCCGCCGAAGACGCCGTTGTTACGGATTGATGGCGGATTCGTTACCGTGCCGTCGCCCCTGGGCATTCATGGTGAACACCCGTATCTAGAAACCACTGGAAATGGAAAGGGGAGGTCGGCTGTTGTCCTTCGTGCTGTCGAAGCTGCTGTGGTTCCTGGTTTCGCCGGGCAATCTGCTGGTGCTCATCCTCACCGCCGGGACGGCGCTGCTGTTCACCCGCCGTCTGGCTCACTGGGGGCGGCGGCTGGTCGTGGCGGTGACCGTCGGCTTCGTCATCATCATGGTCACGCCGATCGCGTCGTGGGTCGCGCTGCCGCTGGAAGAGCGTTTTCCCCGCCCCGACCTGCCGGAGCGGGTGGACGGCATCATCATGCTGGGCGGGGCAGTGAACCCGCCGATCACCCGCGACCGCGGCGAGCCGTCCGTCAACGACGCGGCGGAGCGTGTTCTCGGCTTTGCCGAACTGATCCGTCGCTACCCCCAGGCGCATGCGGTCTTCACCGGCGGCTCGGGGCGGCTGACCGGGCAGGACGCCTTGGAACTGCGCGAGGACCTCGCCGTCCGCGGCGCGCTTCGGCAGGTCGGAATCGATCCGGATCGCGTGACCTACGAGAACGAGTCCCGCAACACCTGGGAGAACGCCCTGTTCAGCCAGCGGCTCGTCGGCCCGAAGCCGGGGGAGACCTGGATCCTCGTGACCTCGGCCATGCACATGCCACGCTCGGTCGGCATCTTCCGGCAGGTCGGCTGGCAGGTGATTCCCTATCCGGTCGATTACCGCACGCGCTTCGGTGGACGGCCCTTCGTCCGATTCGAGTTCGACAAGCAGATCGACGCGCTTCAGGACCCGGTCCGCGAATGGATCGGCCTCGTCGCCTACCGTCTGATGGGGCGGACCGAGTCGCTGTTTCCAGGGCCCGCCCATGAGCGCGCTGCGGCGCAGGCGGGCTCCTGAAGGGCGTTGCGCGGTTGGCGCGGAGAGGTAACTCGGCTAGAGTGGCGCCACCAGATTTAGCGGGGTGGGGCCATGCGACGCGCGCATATGCTGAGGGGGGCGGTGCTGCTCGCAGGAGCGCTGACGCTCGCCGCCTGCGCGTCCGCGCCGCCCGCGGCATCCCCGTCCGGACTGCCGCGCAGCGGCGTCTACAAGGTCGGCAAGCCCTATCAGGTCAACGGGGTCTGGTACTATCCCGCCGAGGATTACTCCTACAGCGAGACCGGGATCGCCTCCTGGTATGGGCCGGGATTCCACCAAAAGGTCACCGCCAACGGCGAGGTTTACGACCAAAATGAGCTGACGGCCGCGCACAAGACCTTGCCCATGCCAAGCCTCGTGCGCGTCACCAATCTCGACAACGGCCGGTCGCTGGTTGTTCGCATCAACGACCGCGGCCCCTACGCCAACGGGCGAATCATCGACATGTCGCGGCGCGGCGCGCAATTGCTTGGGTTCGAAGGCACGGGCACGGCCAAGGTGCGCGTGCAGATTCTGGCGGAGGAAAGCCGGGCGGTCGCCGCCGCGGCCCGCCAGGGCACGCCGGCGCCGATGCTGGCCGAGCTGGACGGTCCGCCGCCGAAGGCCGCCCCGCGCGGTTCGGTGGAGGTCAGCGGCTCCGCCCGTCCGACCCCGGCCGCGGTCACCCGCGCCCCGGTGCCGCCGCCCACGACGGTGGCCGGCGACATGGTGGACGGCCGCTTCGTTCCGGCCCCGGTGGTTGCCGAACTGCCGGTGAAGCCCTACGAGCAGATCTACGTCCAGGTCGGCGCCTTCGGCAGCCAGGACAACGTCACCCGCGTGCGCGCCCGTCTGGCCTCGCTCGGCCAGCAGGCCCAGGTCACCCAGACGGTCGCCGGACGGCAGCGGCTGCAGCGGGTGCGGGTGGGGCCGCTGGCCAGCGTGGAGTCCGCCGACGCCGTTTTGAACCAGATCATCCAAGCCGGCCTTACCGACGCCAAAATCGTGGTTGATTGATCACCCGCGAGCCCAGTCCAAGCTTGGCCCGAGGTCGGGCCTCGTTCCGTTTCACGTCTTGTCCAGTCCGCGTTCCGAAGGGAGTTGTCATGGTCGCTGTCGTCCGCACCCGCGTTGCCCGCACCCGTTTCGCCATGGGCCTTGCGGTCGCGCTGTTCGCGGCGGGGGTGGGGCCGGTGGCTCACGCCGCCAGCATCGAAACCATCGCCAAGCAGGCGATCCTGGTCGATATCACCTCGAACACGGTGCTGTTCGAGAAGAACCCGGATCAGCGCATGGCGCCGTCCTCGATGAGCAAGATCATGACGATGTACATGGTCTTCGACGCGATCAAGGAAGGCCGGCTGACGCTGGAGAGCACGCTGCCGGTGTCGGAGCGCGCGTGGCGGATGCAGGGCTCCAAGATGTTCGTGGAGCTGCACAACAACATCAAGGTCGACGACCTCATCAAGGGCGTGATCGTCCAGTCAGGAAACGACGCCTGCATCGTCTTCGCCGAAGGTCTCGCCGGCTCCGAATCGGCCTTTGCCGAGCGCATGAACAAGCGCGCCCGTGATTTGGGGCTGAAGGACACCAACCTGACCAACGCGACGGGCTGGCCCGACCCGAATCACTACATGACCGCCCGCGATCTCTCGATTCTGGCCGAGCATCTGATCAAGGACTTTCCGGAATACTATCACTACTATTCGATCCGGGAGTTCAAGTACCACGGCATCAACCAGGGCAACCGCAACCCGCTGCTCTACCGCGGCATGGACGTGGACGGCATGAAGACCGGCCACACCGAGGCCGGTGGCTACGGCCTGACCGCCTCGGCGGAGCGGGAGGGGCGCCGCCTCGTCCTGGTGGTCAACGGACTGCCGAACATGCAGGCCCGCGCCGACGAATCGGCCCGGCTGATCGAGTGGGGCTTCCGCGAATTCGCCACCTACGCCCTGTTCAAGGCGGGCGAGACGGTCGATCAGGTGCCGCTCTGGCTTGGCGCGCAGGACAGCGTGCCGGTCACCGTGCCGGAGGACATGAAGGTCACCATGGCCCGCGCCGACCGCAGCGGCATGAAGGTCTCGCTGATCAGCAACGCCCCGGTCGCCGCCCCGGTGAAGAAGGGCGACGTGGTCGGCAAGGTCGTGGTCTCCGCGCCGGGCTTCCCGGGCAAGGAGTTCCCGGTGGTCGCCGCCCAGGACGTGGAGAAGCTGGGCTTCGTTGGCCGCGCCCTGGCGGCGGCGAAGTTCCTCATTTTCGGGGCGAGCTGATTGGTGTAAGCCGGCCCGTCACCGCCGGAATCCGGAAGGCGGCGGCCTCATCACCATCGGGAGCAAACCATGACGCGCGGGCGGTTCATCACGCTGGAGGGCGGCGAGGGGGCGGGCAAGACCACCCAGATCCGCCTGCTCGCCGACGCGCTGATCGGTTGGGGGAAGCGGGTCGTGCTGACCCGCGAGCCCGGCGGCTCGCCAGGGGCCGAGGAGATCCGCGGCCTTCTGGTGTCGGGGGAAACCGGCCGCTGGGGGCCGGTGACCGAGGCGCTGCTGCACACCGCCGCCCGCCGCGACCATCTGGAGCGCACCGTCTGGCCGGCGCTGGAGGTCGGGCACTGGGTCATCTGCGACCGCTTCTTCGACAGCACGATGGCCTATCAAGGCTATGGGCTGGGACTGGGACGCGAGATGGTCGCCACGCTCCAGGCCACGGCTCTGGGCGATTTCCGGCCGGACCTGACCCTGATCCTCGATCTGCCGGTGGAGGACGGTCTGGCCCGCGCCGCGGCGCGGCGCGGCGGGGAGGACCGCTACGAGCGCATGGACGTTGCCTTCCACCATCGCCTGCGCGACGGCTTCCTCGATATCGCCGCGCGGGAACCGGAGCGCTGCGTGGTCGTCGACGCCGGACACCCCGTGGAATCGGTGCAGGCGGCCATTCTGGACACGGTGACCCGTCGCCTGGGAGCCTCCTGAGGTGAGCCGCGCCCGCGCGCCCGAACCGGTCGCGGAGGAGGATGCCTTCGCTCCGCGCCGCAACCCCGAACTGACCGGTCACGAGGACGCCGAGCGCCTGCTGCTCGACGCCTGGAACTCCGGGCGGCTGCCGCACGCCTGGCTGATCGGCGGCCCGCCGGGGATCGGCAAGGCGACGCTGGCCTTCCGCTTCGCCCGCTTCGTCCTGTCCCAGGGGCACGAGCCGCCGGACGCCGGCCTGTTCGGCGCACCGCCGCCGCCCGCCTCGCTGGCGCTGTCCCCGGACGCCCCGGTCTTCCGCCGCGTGGCGTCGGGCGGGCACGCCGACCTGCTGACCGTGGAACGCCAGCGCGACGAGAAGCGCGACCGGCTGAAGCGCGACATCGCCGTGGACGATGTGCGCAAGATCGGCCCCTTCCTGCGCAAGACCGCCGCCGAGGGCGGTTGGCGCGTGGCCGTGATCGACGGCGCTGACCGTATGAATCTCAGCGGCTTGAACGCCATTCTTAAGATTCTGGAAGAGCCGCCAACCGGCGCCCTGCTGCTTCTGGTCAGCGACAACCCTGGCGGCATGCTGCCCACCATCCGCTCCCGCTGCCGCAAGCTGACGCTTCAACCACTTCCTGAGGAAACGGTTCTCAACCTGTTGGCCCAGCATCGCCCGGACCTGGGCAGTGAAGACCGGGCGGCGCTCGCCCGGCTGGCGGAGGGAAGCATCGGGCGGGCCATCGGGTTGGCCGAGGCCGGCGGGCTCGACCTCTACCGGGAACTGATCGGGCTGCTCGGCACTTTGCCGCGACTGGACATCACCGCCGCCCACGCCTTCGGCGACAAGCTGACCCGCAAGCAGGACGACGGGCTCTACGAGACGGCCACGGACCTGCTCGTCTGGTGGCTGGCCCGCTTCGTCCGGTCGCTGGCCCGTGGGGCATGGCCGGCGGAAGTGGTGGCCGGGGAGGCCGCCCTGATGACCCGTCTGGCCAACGCCCGCGGCCTTGAACGTTGGGTGGAGGTGTGGGAAAAGGTCCAACGCCACTTCGCCCGTGCGGAATCCGCCAATCTCGACCGCAAACAGGTGGTCCTGAACGCCTTGGCGACGCTGGAAGCGGCTGCTACTTAACACGGACGACACACCACGCCCACCCTGGGCCGGCGACGCGCCGGGCCGGCGCATTCTCGGGAGAGCCTCTGACATGACCGGGTCGAAGACCTTCTACCTGACGACTCCGATCTACTATGTGAACGACGTGCCCCACATCGGGCATGCGTACACCACGCTCGCCTGCGACGTGCTGGCCCGCTTCATGCGGCTGGACGGCTATGACGTGAAGTTCCTCACCGGCACCGACGAGCACGGCCAGAAGGTGGAGAAATCCGCCTTGAACGCCGGTATCGCGCCGCAGGAGTTCACCGACCGCGTGTCGAAGAACTTCCGCGACCTCGTCTCGCTGATGAACTTCTCCAACGACGACTTCATCCGCACCACCGAGCCGCGGCACATCGCGTCGGTGCAGGAGCTGTGGCGCCGTCTGGAATCGGCCGGCGAAATCTATCTCGGCAGCTACGCCGGCTGGTACTCGGTGCGCGACGAGGCCTTCTACGGCGAGGACGAGTTGACCACGTCGCCGTCGGGCAAGAAGATCGCCCCGACCGGCGCCGAGTGCGAGTGGGTGGAGGAGCCGTCCTACTTCTTCCGTCTCTCGGCGTGGCAGGACCGCCTGCTGGAGTTCTATGAGCAGAACCCGGACTTCATCGCCCCCGCCGGCAAGCGCAACGAGGTCGTCGCCTTCGTCAAGTCGGGGCTGAAGGACCTGTCGGTCAGCCGCACCACCTTCAAGTGGGGCATCCCGGTGCCGGGCAACCCCGACCACATCATGTATGTCTGGCTGGACGCCCTCGCCAACTACATCACCGCGGTCGGCTTCCCGGACGAGAGCGGCGAGTACGCCAAATACTGGCCGGCCAACCTGCACATGGTCGGCAAGGACATCCTGCGCTTCCACGCCGTCTACTGGCCGGCCTTCCTGATGGCCGCGAAACTGGCCCCGCCGAAGCGCGTCTTCGCGCACGGCTGGTGGACCATCGAAGGCCAGAAGATGTCGAAGTCGCTGGGCAACGTCATCGCGCCGGAGACGCTGGTCAACACCTACGGCCTGGACCAGACCCGCTACTTCCTGCTGCGCGAGGTGCCCTTCGGCAACGACGGCGACTTCTCCCACAAGCAGATGGTGCAGCGGATCAACGGCAACCTCGCCAACGATTACGGGAACCTCGTCCAGCGCTCCCTGTCGATGATCGGGAAGAACTGCGGGGCCGCCGTGCCGCAGCCGGGTGCCTTCACGGAGGCCGACGAGGCCCTGCTCGGCGCCGCCCGCAACCTGCTGCCGATCGTCCGGGCGGAGATCCAGTCGCAGTCCTTCCACAAGGCGCTGGACGCCATCTGGGCGGTGATCGGCGACGGCAACCGCTATGTCGACGAGCAGGCGCCCTGGGCGCTGAAAAAGACCGATCCGGCGCGCATGGCCACCGTGCTGTACGTGCTGGCCGAGACCATCCGCCACCTCGCCATCCTGACCCAGCCGATCATGCCGGAAGCCTCGGCGAAGATCCTGGACCAGCTGGCGCAGGGGCCGGAGGCCCGCGGGTTCGACCGGCTGGGGGCGGATGGGGCGCTGGTCCCCGGCACGCCGCTGCCCACGCCGCAGGGCGTGTTCCCGCGCTATGTGGACGAAGCAAAGAGCTGACGAACGATGCTGGTCGATAGCCACTGCCATCTCGACTTCCCCGATTTCGCCGAGGAACTGGACGCGGTCGTCGACCGCGCCCGGCAGGCGGGGGTGGGGCGGATGGTGACCATCTGCACCTACCTGTCGCGCTTCGACCGTATCCTGGCGGTCGCCGAGCGGTACGACGATGTCCTGTGTTCGCTCGGCGTCCATCCGCATCAAGCGGCGGAGGAGATCGCCGGGGTGAGCGTCGAGCGCCTCGTCGAGCTGTCGAAGCACCCGAAGGTGATCGGGCTGGGCGAGACCGGGCTCGACTATTTTTACGACAAGAGCCCACGGGACGTTCAGCAGGATTGCTTCCGCCGGCACATCCGGGCCAGCCTGGAGACCGGCCTGCCGCTGATCGTGCACACCCGCGACGCCGACGACGACACCATGCGGATCGTCCGCGAGGAGGCCGCCGGCCAGCCGGTCAACGGCTTGCTGCACTGCTTCAGCTCCGGGCGGCAACTCGCTGAAGAGGCTCTGGATTTCGGCTTCTACATCTCCTTGTCCGGAATCGTCACCTTCAAGAAGTCGGAGGACCTTCGCGCCATCGTGAAGGACGTTCCGCTGGACCGGATTCTGGTGGAGACGGACGCGCCCTATCTGGCGCCGATTCCGTTCCGCGGCAAGCGCAACGAGCCGGCTTACGTCGCCCACACGGCGGCCTGCGTCGCCGGGGTCAAGGGCGTGGACTCGGCGGAGATGGCCCGGATCTCCACCGAGAACTTCTTCCGCCTGTTCCCCCGCGCCGGAACGGCCCATCAGGCCGCCGCATGACCGGCCAGCGGGTCACGATCCTCGGCTGCGGCGGATCGCGGGGTGTTCCCGTGATCGGTCTCGGCTGGGGCTCCTGTGACCCGGCGAACCCCAGGAACCGCCGGATGCGCCCGTCCATCCTGGTGGAGTGGGAGCAGGAGAGGGCCGGGCAGGGCGGTGACGTCAGCGTCCTGGTCGACACCTCGCCGGACCTGCGCCAGCAGCTTCTCAACGCCGATGTGCGGCGGCTCGATGCCGTGCTGTGGACGCACCAGCACGCCGACCATTCCCATGGCATCGACGAACTCAGGGAACTGTGCCGCACCATGCACGCGCCCATCGACGCCTTTGGCAGCGCCGATGATCTGGCGGAGCTGGAGCGGCGTTTCGGCTATTGCTTCGAGCCTCTGCGCCCCGGTGATCCCTTTTACCGCCCGGTGTTGACGCCTCGCGCCGTGGAAGGCCCGTTCGAGGTGCGCGGTCGCCGGATCGTGCCCTTCGAGCAGGATCACGGCTATCTGAAGACTCTCGGCTATCGCTTTGATAAATTTGCCTATTCGACCGACGTTGTGAGTTTGGATGAAGACGCTTTCTCGGCGTTGGAGGGAGTCGAGGTGTGGGTGGTCGACTGCGCCCGGATCGAGCCACCGCATCCGGTTCATGCCCATCTCGCCCTGACGCTGGAATGGATCGCGCGGGTGCGCCCCAAGCGGGCCTACCTCACGCACATGGACCAGACCATGGATTACGACACGCTCCGCCGGCTGCTTCCCCCCGGTGTCGAGCCCGCCTATGACGGGCTCGTCATCGAGCTTTGACCATCGGTTGATGACGGAATGGGGCAGGGCGATGGTCAGTCATCCGGCATGATGAGGCCCAGTCGCCCGGCGATGAAACGGTCCGCGGCCGCCTTGGCCGCCTGATCCGCCGTCTGGGAATTCAACTTGAACTTTTCCCTGTAAAGCTTTGATGTGGCGTTGATTGCTGCGGGCAGAGCGGTGACCGTCGCGCGGTATTCCTTCTCCGGCCAAACCTCGAAATCGCTCCAGGATCGAAAGGCGGCGACGGCCCGGCCGCGCTGCTCGGCCATCTTCTTGGCCTCAGCGGACATGGGCGATTCGAGCAGGGTGCTGGGCACCAGCGACGCCTGAAGATCGTCCACCTCGAACTGGCGTTCATAACCGTGACGGATGCTGCCGCGCTCCGCCAGGGCCGGTTCGATGGCCGGGTCCATGTGGGCTGAGACGGCTCTCCATTCCGGCAGGTCAAACACGGAAGACGGAGGGGTGCATAGACCAGGCGTCTCGTCGCGCGCGTTGCCCCAGAAGGCGCCAAAGGCCTCAAAGGCTGGTTGCCCATGCTTGGTGAACAGGAAGCAGGGCGCGTCCATTTCCGTGGTGGACAGGACATGGCGCAGGAACAGCAGCGACGTGGCCAGCGGTGCGCTCGAAACGTCGCCGAGGTTGGCCATCTCTTCAAGGAGATAGGGATCTTTGGGAAGACCTTGGTTCAAGATCTCGTCCACCAGCCTGCGCACCGTCGTGTCCTTGTCGGGCACCGTCACCGTGCCGCTCTGGTAAAGATAGACCAGCCATGCCTTTGCCGGCGCGCCGTTGTAGCGTTGAAGCGCCGTGGCGGCGACCTTGGCGTCCTTCGGAATGCCGGCGACGACCGCGGCAAGCTTCTTCTGGGCGGCCGAATTCTGGGCGGCGAGGTCGGCGGCGCGCGCCTCATACAGGGCCCGGCAGGCCGGGATGGTGGATTTGTCGGCGCAGGCACCGTCACGTTCGGCCAGAAACGCCTTCTGCGCGCGCTCGACGGCATCCCGGCCGTCGGCGGGCGTGTTTCCCAGGGTGTCGCGCAGAAGCGTCGCCATATCCTCGGCGGCAACCTTCAGATCGGCGCTGGCGCAGATGGTCCGGTCGGTCCGGCCAGCTGGTTTGGTGCAGTCGGGTGGTGTCTGGGCCATGGCGGCAAACGGGATCAGACAGAGCGACAGCACGGGGCCGAAAAGCCACGAGGAACGAGGCATAAGGCGCAGCCTTCATCGAAGGGAATGAACGCGGGAGCGAGCCGCGACGATAGTCGATTGGCTGGAACGCCGGAAGGGACGGATTGGTGCCCTGCTCGCTTCTCCGTGACGCTATTTTCCATAATACAGATTATATGATCGATTGCTGCTCGAAAGGGACCCTTCCTCCACCCTTGGCGATGCCCAAAATGCACGCTACATAAATCGCAGTTTATAGCCAACGGTCAGGTTCCGGTGAAGGACTCCCACACGCCGACGACATGGCGGCACCGATGCGGCACCACGCTGCTCGCCGCTGTCCTGGGAGTCGTTGCAACCGTTTTTTGGTCGGGCCATTCCGACGCAGCGCCCGACGTCTCAGCGGACAGCGAGACCGTCCCCGCACAACTGCATCCGGCGCCGGACGATCCGCCTGTTCCCACCGTGCCCGATCTATCGGCGCTGCGGACGGCCTTGGCGGAGTTCCATTGCGCCGAACTGAATGTCGCCATCGGCAAGGACCATAGGGTTGCAATCTCCGGATTGACGGCGGGCGACACCGATCCGGACAGTCTCGCGCTGCTCGCTCAGGACTTCCTCATCGGCCAGCGGGCCGCCGTCGAGATCGAGCGGGCGTCCCCTGCCCTGTGCGAACCCCTGACCCTGATCGGCCCTTTCCGGTCTGCCAACGCCGGCTCGGCGGCACCCTTGGCGATCCGCTTCAAGAATGCCGCCGAAAGGCCGTTTGAGGGCGGCCAGGATTTGGTGTTCGACATCACCGCCCCTGAATTTCCGGCGCATCTGCAGGTGGATTACTTTACGTCAGACGGTGACGTGATTCACCTGTTGCCCAATCCGTTGGAGATCAGCGGCCGTGTGGAGTCCGGCGCGGTTCGCCGACTGGGTGAGCGCGGCGCCGGCGGGCGATCCTGGAGCATCGGACCGCCATACGGTCACGAGTTGATCGTCGTGATCGCCAGCCCCACACCGCTCTTCCCGTCTCCCCGACCCGAAGCCGAGGCGGCCGCGTCCTATCTGCCCGCATTGAAGCAGGCTCTGGACTCCGCCGCGCCGGTCACCGTGGCCACCGCGCGTTTCGTGAAGACCAATGCGCCCTGACACACCTCGCCATGACCCGCTTGGTCAGGCCGGAAGAAGGACGAAGCGGGCGAGGATGAGGGTGATGTTGTCCGGCCCACCCGCCCTGTTGGCGAGGTCGATCAGCCGGGCACAGGCGTCTTCGGCAGCAGGCGGCGGCTGTTGGGCAAGGATCCGCTGGATCACACCCTCCGGTACGATGCCGGTCAACCCATCCGAACACAAAAGGTAAAGATCATCCGGCCGCAAATCGTGGATGGCGATGTCGGGTTCCACCTGCTCTGCGGTGCCGAGCGCGCGAACGATGATGTTGCGATGGGGCGCCTGCCCGCGGCGCCCGTTGTCGAGCCAGACTTGATAAAGGCTGTGATCGCGCGTCAGCAGGCGCAATTCCCCGTCGCGCAGGCGATACAGGCGGCTGTCTCCGGCGTGGAACACCACCACGCGCCCCGTTCCCGGCACTCGCCAGAGCCCCACCAACGTCGTTCCCATGCCGCGCCCCTCGGCAAATCCGCGCTGGCGGTTCAGGGCATTGATCCGGCGATTGGCGGCCACCACCGCGGAGCGGACCGTCGATGCGGCGTCCGCGGCCGCCCTCTCCTCCTCCGCCGGGGATGGCGTCCGACCGCCATCGGCATGGTGCTGGGAAGCAACAACCGCGGCCACGACGTCCACCGCGGTGCGGCTGGCGATGTCGCCGCCAGCGTGTCCACCCATGCCGTCGCAGATCACCGCCAAGCCGCGCGCCGGGTCGAGGTGGAACGAGTCCTCGTTGCGCGAACGGACACGACCAACATCCGTCTGTCCAGCGGCGATCATGTCGATCAGGGCGGATTGCATCACGCGAACGGCTCCAGCGCGTTACAGCCGAACCAGCTTCCTGGAAACAGCCTTCGGCAACGCGAAAAACCGCCTCGGCTCTGCATACGATAATGGCGGAGAGCACGTGGATTGAACAGCGGGAAAGGACGCGTGAAAACGCCTCAGACGCTGACGTCCAGGAGCGTGCCGCGCTGCTTGCCGCCGTAGCCGGTGCCATTGGTCCGCGCCTGGACGGCCGCCGTCTGCGGGTCGATCGCCTGCCCCGACTGGGTCGCGTTGCGCGTGTCGCGTGTCTGGTCCAACTTGCCGACCGCCTGGGTCGCCTGGACCGTCTGGGTGCGGACGGTGGGCGTGGTCTGCTGCGCCGCCTGAACCGCCGGAGACATGGCCATCTGCATCGCCGGTGTGATCGGCGGCTGAGGCTTCGCCATCGGCGGCATATTGAGCGGATTTAACTGCATGTTAAGAAGATGCGCCCGCTCACCCGCCGATTCAAGATCCGAATCGACGCAGTGGCCGATTCAAAGGCGAAGGCTGCAACAGCCTTCGCTTTTTCACGATCAAGGAACGATGAGGTGTGTCAGACCGCCGGCTGCTGCTGGGTGATGCAGTGGATGCCGCCGCCGCCGCGCACGATGTCCAGGGCCGGAACCTGCACCACCTCGCGGTCCGGGAAGGCCCGGCGCACGATGCGGAACGCCTCGTCGTCCGCCGGATCCTCAAAGGCCGGCATGACGATGCCACCGTTGGCGATGTAGAGATTCGTGTAGGATAGGGTCAGCCGCACGCCGTTCTCGTCGCGCCGCGCCGGCTGACGGACCGGGATGACCTCCAGCTCTCGCCCCTGGGCGTCGCGGGCGCGCTTCAGCCGGTCCAGATTGTCCTGGAACGCCTTGAAATTGGCATCGCCGGGATCGTCGGTGGTGATCGCCATGACGACGCCGGGCTTCACGAACAGGGCGATCTCGTCGATGTGACCGTCCGTCTCGTCGTCCTGATAGCCCTCGCCCAGCCAGATGATGCTGGAGATGCCGAGATGCTCCTTCAGCAACTCCTCGATCTCCGCCTTGCCGAGATTCGGGTTGCGGTTCGGATTCAGCAGGCACTGCTCGGTCGTCAGCAGCGTCCCCTCCCCGTCCACATGGAAGGAGCCGCCCTCCATGATCAGAGGAGCTTCGAAGCGGCGCAGGCCGAGATGCTCCAGCATCAGACGCCCGACCTGTTGGTCCTTGGCGCTGTCCGGGTAATTGCCGCCCCAGGCGTTGAATCGCCAATGGACGCCCGCCAGCTGCCCTTTCCCATCGGTGACGAAGCTGGGTCCGGTGTCGCGAATCCAGGAATCGCTGATGGGCAAGGGCAGGATTTCGACGCCCGGCCCGCAGGCCAGGGAAGCGTCGGCAACGTCTGTGGGATCGCAAACCATGGTCACCGGTTCGAACCGGCTGATGGCGCGGGCGACGTCGGTGTAGGCGGCAGCGGCGGCGTCGAAGACCCCCTCGGGCCACGTCTCGGGCCGGCACGGCCACGCCATCCAACAGCGGGTGTGCCGTTCCCATTCGCCCGGCATGGTGAAGCCTTCCGCCGCCGGTGTCGTCATCTTTGAATCTCCTGCCAAATCCCTGAACTGTCCGGCTCTTGTTGCGTGGCCGGAGCGGGTCGTCACGGCGTCACCCGTGACCCACGGTCACCCTAACCACGGAGCGGAGGATTTGGCAACGGCCACCAAAGTAGCCTCTGGAATGCCCGGAAGGGCAACGCGCTCGACCGCTCAACGGCGGGAGGGCGGACGATCCGAATAGCGGCGCTTGGGCGCCGAAAAAGGCATCGAAAAACCAAGACGAAGCATCGGGAACCATAAGAGCGCGCGCACGATACGGCCTCATTCGCTGTTGCAGATGCCCATACGATAGCAAATACAGCAGCGAACGGCCACCCCCGCCGTCTGCGGCCTAACGGCATAGCCCCTATGAGGCGATATTTGGGGGTAGCAGGGGCTCTTTTCAGCCCCCCTGCACCGCCATCTGTTCGTCCCGCGTCTTCTGCCGTTCCTGGCGCGCCATGACCAGGCTGGCGATGAAGATGCCGGTGGCGACCACCACCATCATCAGCGTCGCCAGCGCGTTGATCTGCGGGCTGATGCCGAACTTAACGCTGGAGAAGATGACCATCGGCAACGTGGTGGAGCCAGGCCCCGACACGAAGCTGGCGACCACCACGTCGTCGAGCGACAGGGTGAAGGCGAGCAGCCAGCCCGACACGATGGCCGGGGCGATGATCGGCAACGTGATGACGAAGAAGACCTTGGCCGGGCGGGCGCCCAGGTCCATCGCCGCCTCCTCCAGGCTCTCGTCCAGGCTGACGAGGCGCGACTGGATGATCACCGCCACATAGGCCATGGTGAAGGTGGTGTGGGCGATGGTGATCGTCGTCATGCCGCGGCCGTCCGGCCAGCCGATGGCCTGCTCCAGCGCCACGAACAGCAGCAGAAGCGACAGGCCGGTGATGACCTCCGGCATGACCAGCGGCGCGGTGATCATGCCGCCGAACAGCGTCCGCCCGCGGAACCGCCCGAAGCGGGCCAGCGCCAGACCGGCGACGGTGCCGAGCACGACCGACGCGGTGGCCGACATCGCCGCCACCTTGAGCGACAGCCAGGCCGCCCCGAGAAGCTGGTCGTTCTGCAGAAGCTCCGCGTACCATTTGGTGGAGAAGCCGCCCCACACCGTGACCAGCCGCGACTCGTTGAAGGAGTAGAAGATCAGCAGCGCGATCGGCACGTAGAGGAAGGCGTAGCCGAACCACAGCGCCCAGGCCAGTTTTCCCATCTGCTTCATCGCCCGGCCTCCGTCTGGCGTCCCTGGACATGCTGGAAGACCATGATCGGCACCACCAGGAACAGCAGAAGCGCGATGGCCACCGCCGAGGCGACGGGCCAGTCGCGGTTGGCGAAGAACTCGTTCCACAGCACGCGGCCGATCATCAGCGTGTCCGGGCCGCCCAGCAACTCCGGCGTCACGAACTCGCCGACCGAAGGGATGAAGACCAGCAGCGACCCGGCGATGATGCCCGGCAGCGACAGCGGCAGAGTCACCGTCAGGAACGCCTTCCAGGGCCGGCAGCCGAGGTCCGCCGCCGCCTCCAGCAGCGTCGGGTCGAGCTTCTCCAGCGTCGCGTAGAGCGGCAGCACCATGAAGGGCAGATAGCAGTAGGTCATGCCGATGTAGACGGCCCAGTCCGAATAGAGCAGTTCGAACGGCTCCGTCGTCAGGCCGGTCCATTGCAGCAGGTTGTCCACCACCCCGTTGGCCTTCAGGATGCCGATCCAGGCGTAGATGCGGATCAGGAAGCTGGTCCAGAAGGGCAGGATGACCAGCATCATCAGCGGCCCGCGCTTCGACGGCTCCGCCCGGGCGATGGCGTAGGCCATGGGATAGCCCAGCAGCAGGCAGCAGACGGTGGTGACCAGCGCGATCTTCACCGAGTTCAGATAGGCCAGGATGTAGAGGTCGTCCCCGCCCAGCCGCAGATAGTTGGAGAGGTTCAGCAGGACCTGGAGCTTGGTCGTGCCCGCGTCCTCGTCCACCAGCCAGTCGATCAGCGGCGCATAGGGCGGCTGCGCCAGCATCGCCTCCGACAGGCTGATGCCGAACACGATCAGGAAGGGCACCAGGAAGAACAGCAGAAGCCACAGGTAGGGGATGGCGACCACCGCCCCCCGCCCCCACAGGCCGATCCGGCGCAGAAGATCGATCATTGCGTCAGCACCACGCCGGCGAAGGGACGCCAGCTCAGATACACCTCGTCGTCCCAGGTGATGGGCATTTCGGTCCGCCGCACCACGTTGGGCGCCGTGACCCGCACCGTCTTGCCCGTCTTCAGCTCGACCAGATAGATCGACACGTCGCCGAGATAGGCGATCTCGCGCACGATCCCGCTGGTGACGTTGCGCCCATCGGCGTTGGTCGCGGCGTTGGCCGGCGGCTCCTTGCTCAGCGCGATCTTCTCCGGGCGGACGGCGACGCCCACGGTGGCGCCGGCGGGCACCGCCACAGCGTGGTTGATGTAGAGGTCGCAGCCGGCGTCCTCGGAGCGGATCAGCACATGGTCGGCCTGATCCTCCACCACCCTGCCCTCGAACATGTTCACCGATCCGATGAACTCCGCGACGAAGCGGGACTGCGGGTACTCGTAGATCTCGGTCGGCGTGCCGGTCTGGGCGATGACGCCATGGTTCATGACGGCGATGCGCGAGGACATGGTCATCGCCTCCTCCTGGTCGTGGGTGACCACGATGAAGGTGACGCCCAGTTTCTCCTGGATGTTGACCAGCTCGAACTGGGTCCGCTCGCGCAGCCGCTTGTCCAGCGCGCCCAGCGGCTCGTCCAGCAGCAACAGCTTGGGCCGCTTGACCAGAGAGCGGGCCAGCGCCACGCGCTGCCGCTGGCCGCCGGAGAGCTGGTGTGGCTTGCGCTTGCCGAACTGGCCGAGCTGGACGAGGTCGAGGATCGCCCCCACCCGCTCCTTGATCTCGGCCTTGGCGACGCCGTCCTGCTTCAGGCCGAAGGCGACGTTCTGCTCCACCGACATGTGCGGGAACAGGGCGTAGGACTGGAACATCATGTTGACCGGCCGCTCGTACGGCGGGATGCCGGCCATGTCGACGCCGTCGATGAAGATCTTGCCCTCGGTCGGCGTCTCGAACCCGGCCAGCATGCGCAGCAGGGTCGTCTTGCCGGACCCGGAGCCGCCCAACAGGGCAAAGAACTCCCCCCGGTAGATCGACAGGCTGACCTCGTCCACGGCGACGAAATCGCCGAAGGTCTTGGTCACCTTCTCGATTCGCACATAAGGCTTCTGTCCCGGGTCCTGCCAGGGTTCCAGGCGCGTGGGCTTGCGGATCGGCTGGACGGCCATGCGGCTCCTCTCGGCGTCCTCTCTCATGGGAACGCCCCGGCCGTTCCCGACAGGGAGCGACCGGGGCGCGTGTCGCGCATGCCGGTAGACGGCGCGCTTACTTGCCGGTCTTGACCTTGGTCCAGACGCGGGTGCGGGCGCGGTCGGTGGTCTGCTTGATCGACTTCAGGGCGAACAGCTTGACGCTGCTGTTCTCCGGCAGGAAGACGGCGGGGTTGGTCTTCACGCCCTCGTCGACCGAGGCCAGCGAGGCCGGAACGGCGTTGGCGTAGCTGACCGTGTTGGACACCGCCGCGATGTTCGCCGGGTCCAGGATGAAGTTGATGTAGGCGTGCGCGCCGTCCTTGTTCGGCGCATCCGCCGGAACGGCCAGCGTGTCCCACCACACCTGCACGCCTTCCTTCGGCGTGATGAATTCGACCTTCACGCCGTTCTTGGCTTCCTCGGCGCGGGCCGCACCCTGGATGGCGTCGCCGTTGTAGGCCATGACGACGCAGGCGTCGCCGCCCGCCAGGATGTTGATGTTCTGGCCGGTGACGAACTGCTTGATGTAGGGGCGGACCGCCAGCAACGTCTTCTCGACCTTGTCCAGATCCTCCTTCTTCTCGGAGTTCGGATCAAGGCCGAGGTAGTTCAGCACCGACGGGATCACGTCGATGGCCGAATCCATCACGGTGATGCCGCAGGCCGCGACCTTCTTCGCCACCTCCGGCTTGAAGATCAGGTCCCAGCTGTCGAGCGGGACGTCGGGGGCGACGGCCTTGATCTTCTCCGGGATGATGGCGATGCCGACCGTGCCGCCCAGATAGGGCACGGCAAACTTATTGCCGGGGTCCGAGTTCTCGAGGAGCTTGAGAACCTTCGGATCGACGTTCTTCAGGTTCGGGATCTTCGCCTTGTCGAGCGGCGCCACGACCTTCGCCTGAATCATGCGCGACAGGGTCGGTTCGGCGGTGGGGACGATCACGTCATAGCCCGACTTGCCGACCAGCACCTTCTGCTCGAGCAGCTCCAGGCTGTCGTACAGGTCCACCTTGGTGTCGTAGCCGGTGGCCTTGGTGAAGTCCGCCAGCGTCGACTCGCCCAGATAATCGTTCCAGATGTAGATGTTGACCGGCTTCTTGGCCTGGGCCAGCGCCGGGCCGGCGATGGCGATCGCCGCGACGGCGCCGATGACGCTGAGAGCGAAACGTTTCATGCAGAAAGCCCCCGAATTCTGGATCGTTCGTCAGTTCGCAACTGGTCGACTTTTTTCCATTCGACGTGAGGGGCGGCGTGCGTTGCACGGCGTCCCCGGCGCGAGCGCTATTGCACTCACGGGGAGGTTGGTTGTCAACGGTTTGCCGGTGGTTCGCGGGGTTTTGCGGAACGGAAATGCCCCCTTCCGCGGCAGCGGCGGAAGGGGGCGGAAAAATGCTCAAACGTTCAGCAGAAGATTCTCGCGTTCCCAGGAGCTGATCACGCGGTGATAGGCCTCGTACTCCGCCTCCTTCACGCAGGTCACGGCGTCGAAGAACTTCTCGCCCAGCACTTCCTTCAGTGGCTTGCAGGCGTTGAACTTCTGGAGCGCGTCGCCCTGATGGCGCGGCAGGGTGAAGGCGAGCCGATAGGCGGACCCCTTCACCGGGTCGGTCGGCTCCAGCCCCTGCGCCATGCCGAGATAGCCGCAGGCCAGCGACGCGGCGATGGCGAGGTACGGATTCGCGTCCGCGCCGGCAACCCGGTTCTCCACCCGGCGCGAATCGGCGGGCGAGACAGGAACGCGCAATCCGGTGGTGCGGTTGTCGCGACCCCAATGCACGTTGATCGGAGCGTCGGAGTTCGGCACCAGCCGCCGGTAGGAGTTCACGTTCGGCGCCAGCAGCGGCATCGCGTAGGGCAGATACTTCTGAAGCCCGGCGATGTGGGACATGAACAGGGGCGTGTCCGCCCCGCTGGCGTCGGAGAACAGGTTGCGCCCGGAATCCGCGTCGACCACCGACTGGTGGATGTGCATGGCGCTGCCCGGCTCGTTCTGCATCGGCTTGGCCATGAAGGTCGCGTAGACCTGATGGCGCAGCGCCGCTTCGCGCGCCGTCCGCTTGAACAGGAAGGCCTGGTCGGCCAACTCCAGCGCGTCGCCGTGGTTGAAGTTGATCTCGATCTGCGCCGCCCCGGCCTCGTGGGTCAGGGTGTCGATGTCGATGTCCTGCGCCTCGCAGAAATCGTAGACCATCTCGAAGATCGGATCGAACTCGTTCACCGCGTCGATGCCGAAGGCCTGCCGCCCGCTCTCCACGCGCCCGTTGCGCCCGACCGGGGGTACCAGCGGATAGTCGGGGTCCTTGTTGATCTGGACGAGGAAGAACTCCAACTCCGGCGCCACCATCGGCTTCCAGCCGCGCTCCTCGTAGAGCGACAGCACCCGCTTCAGGACATGGCGGGGGGAGAAGTTCACTGGGCTGCCGTCGGCATAGACGCAGTCGGTGATGACCTGCGCGGTCGGCTCCTCGTACCAGGGGACGAAGCGGATCGTCCGCTCGTCCGGGATCATGTAGATGTCGGAATTCTCATCCGAGGTGACCGAGTCGTCCTCCGGATACTCTCCGGTCACGGTCTGGACGAAGATTGCCTCGGGCAGCCGCAGACCGCGGTCGCGCAGGATGCGCAGGAACTTCTCGGCGGGCACGATCTTGCCGCGCGCGATGCCCGACATGTCGGGCACGAGGCATTCCACTTCGGTGATGCGGTTCTTCTTGATGAAGTCTTCCATGAAACCCATGAACGTATGGACCGCACCGGACGGTGGGCAGCCCCTCCCTGCAGTGGATGACCCGCACACTATGATCCCGCACCCCCTCCTCGCGCCAGAGGGGAACAAAGATCCTGCCCATATGACCGCTGGAATCATTGACGGGGCGGGGGTCCCTCCCCTAACTCGGCAGTCATGCCGACATCATCCCACATTCGCTCGTGGTACGCCGACACCGCGACTCCGCACCCGCAGCACCCCGTGCTGGAGGGAGCGCTGACCTGCGACGTCTGCGTGGTCGGCGGTGGCTACACCGGGTTGATGAGCGCGCTGGAACTGGCCGAGCGGGGCTACGACGTGGTTCTGCTGGAGGCCAACCGCGTCGGCTGGGGGGCGTCGGGCCGCAACGGCGGGCAGATCATCACCGGCTACAACAAGTCGATGAGCACCATCGAGCGCTGGGTCGGGGCGGAGGATGCCCGGCGGCTGTGGGACCTCGGCGAGGAGTCCAAGGCGTTGCTGGCGGAGCGGGTGGCGAAGCACGCCATTCCCTGCGACCTCACATGGGGCTTCGTCCACGCGGCCGTGAAACCGCGCCACATGGACGACGTGGCGGCGATGGAACACGAGATGCGCGACCGCTACGGCTATGGGAAGGTCCGCGCGCTCGACCGCGAGGCCATGCGGGCGGTGGTGCGCAGCGACGCCTATGTCGGCGGGCTGGCCGACGACGGAAGCGGCCATCTGCACCCGCTGAACTACGCGCTGGGCCTCGCCGCCGCCGCCGCTCGGGCCGGCGTGCGCATTTTCGAGGACAGCCGAGTCACCGCCATCGACACCGGGGACCGTCCCGGCGCAACCACGGCGAAGGGACAGGTGACGGCGCGCTTCCTCGTGCTGGCCGGGAACGCCTATCTGGGGGCGCTGGCGCCGCGCCTGTCGGCCGTGGTGATGCCCGTCGCCACCTACATGATCGCCACCGAGCCGCTGGGGGAAACGACCGCGGCGTCCCTGCTGCCGACCAATGTGGCGGCCAGCGACATGAATTTCGTGCTGAATTACTTCCGCCGCTCCGCCGACCACCGGCTGCTGTTCGGCGGCGGCGTCAGCTATTCCGGGCTGGACGCGCCGGGCTTGAAGATCGCCATGCGGTCCAAGATGCTGGCGGTTTTCCCGCAACTCCGCGGCGCCGCCGTCGATCATTTCTGGGGTGGCCACGTCGCCATCACCATGAACCGCCTGCCGCATGTCGGGCGGCTGACGCCCACCACCTATTTCGCCCACGGCTATTCCGGCCACGGGGTGGCGCTGGCCGGCATGGCCGGGCGGGTGATGGCGGAGGCGATCCGAGGCACGGCGGAGCGGTTCGACGTGTTCGCCCGCCTGCCTCACCACCCCTTCCCCGGAGGGCGACGTTTCCGCACGCCGGCGCTTGTCCTCGCGATGCTCTGGTTCCGGCTGCGCGATCTGCTGTAACCTGCCCGTCCCATTCCCGCTTCCGGTCCCCGCTCATGCCCGACGTCCCCGATCCCGAAACCGGAAGCATGGAAGCTGCCGCCGAGGCGACACCCGCCGCGGCAACGCCGCCCGATGCAACGCCCGCGGCGCCGATGCGGGATACGCATTTCGATTTCGAACACAAAGTGTTCAGCCTATCCGGCGCCTTCTTCTGCATCGACCCGTCCTCCAAGCAACCGGTGCTCCACATCCTGCTGGGCGATCTGAAGGCCGCCCTGCCCTTCAACACGCTGATGGAATCCTTCGACATCAAGGAGGACAGCCGCGACTCCAAGCTGCTGGACGTGGTGGAAAAGGGCTTGGCCTATGTGAAGCAGATCCGCCCCGGCGAGCAGATTCCGGGAGAGCTGCTGGACGGCCGCGCCTCCTGGTCGGTGGAGGAGAAGCACCGGAACATCGCGCGGGGACGCCTGACGGTGCAGCTCGTCTCCTCGATCTCCGGAAGCGAGATGATCGTGGTGAACGCCGACGAGCTGGAACAGATTGTCGAGGATCCCCAGACCAAGCAGCGCGTCAAAGCCGCCTTCACGGACATCGCGGCAAAGCTCGATCTCAAGGACAATTACGAACAGTATCTGACCGACCGCATCGAGGATCTGACTCAGGAGCTGTCCTACATCGAGGCGCTGCGTGACCGCTTCAACGCCATCCGTGCCATCAGCGGCAAGCTGAACCGGCTGACCCAGATCTACCGGACCGACCGCACCCTGTGCAACGAGGTCGCGCGCATGCAGGGCCTGCTGGGCAAGCCGCTGAAGGACTACGACGCCGTCTTCGAACAGGCGGATGCGCAGACCGGCGAGATCTTCGGCGCGCTGAAGGCGTTCGACACCACCGTGACCTTCATCCGCAAGATCCGCGACGACCTGCGCGCCCGGCTTCTGGAGTGGGAGGACATACTCCAGGCCTGGGACACAACCCCGTTGGAAAAGTCCACCGCCATCGAGCAGCTGCAGAAGCAGACCTACCGCTTCCTCGCCAACCGCTTCATGGAAACCAAGGTCTGGATTCGCAAGTAGCCGGATTCTTCGACATCCCCCGCTGGAGCCGTGGCCAGACATCCGAATGGCTGGGATGATCATAATTGGCTTGTCACCGCGAGGGTCGCAGCAAAACACCCCTCCATCCACACCTTGACGGTGGCCGACACGGAGGATGTCGCCATGACAAGAATCAAACTGTCTTTATCGGGTGTTTTAGCGCTTTTGACGATTCTGTGGCTTGCCGCCGAACCTGGAGTGTTTCTGCCGGACGGATTTTTTGGTCTTCGCGCCCAATTGGTTCAGTACAGCGGGATCATTGCCATCGGTTGCATGGCTATGGCGATGATCCTGGCGCTGCGGCCGCAATGGCCGGAAGCGTGGTTCGGCGGTCTCGACAAGATGTACCGCCTGCACAAATGGCTGGGCATCGCCGCGCTCGTTGGTGCGATTGTCCATTGGCTTTGGGCCCAGGGGCCGAAATGGGCGGTGGGCTGGGGATGGCTGACCCGGCCGCAACGGGGTCCGCGTGCCATTCCCGAAAATCCCCTTGAGCAGTCGTTCCAGAGTCTGCGTGGCACCGCCGAATGGCTCGGCGAATGGGCCTTCTACGCGGCCGTGCTGCTGATCGCGCTGGCGCTGTTCAAGCGCCTTCCCTACCGGCTGTTCTTCAAGACGCACCGTTTGCTGGCGATTGCCAATCTCGTGCTGGTTTTCCACGCAGTCGTGCTGACCAAATTCGCCTGTTGGAGTTCGCCGATCGGCTGGATCATGGCGCTGTTGCTCACCGCCAGCGCCTGGGCCGCCGCCGTCGTGCTTCTCGGCCGTGTCGCCGCCGACCGGCGGATTTCCGGCACCATCAGCGCGCTTCATTACTTTCCGGGCGTGCGCACGCTTGAGGTCGCGATCGACGTTCCCCAGGGCTGCCCGGGGCACAAGACGGGCCAATTCGCCTTTGCGACCTCGGACACCGCGGAGGGCGCCCATCCCTACACCATCGCCTCGGCCTGGAGCGACACCGACCGCCGCATCACCTTCGTGGTCAAGGAACTGGGCGACCACACCCGGCGGCTGCGGGAGCGGCTGACGGTTGGCCAAGCGGTGACGATAGAGGGACCTTATGGGTGTTTCACCTTCGACGACTCCTGCCCGCGCCAGATCTGGGTGGGCGGCGGCATCGGAGTCACGCCCTTCATCGCCCGCATGAAGTTCCTGGCGACACTCCCTGAACGGCCGCCGCAAACCATCGATTTCTTCCACACCACCAGCGATTACGATGAAGGAGCGATGGCGAAGCTCACCGCCGACGCCGCGGCGGCGGGGGTTCGCCCGCATGTCCTGGTCGACAGCCGCGATGGCCGGCTGGATGGCGAGCGCATCCGTGCCGTGGCGCCGGAATGGCGTGACGCCAGCGTCTGGTTCTGCGGCCCGGTCGGCTTCGGGCAGGCGCAGCGGCAGGACTTCGCGGCCCACGGCCTGCCGGTGGACCAGCGCTTCCACCAGGAACTCTTCGCGATGCGCTGATCCCAAGGAAGCCTTACGCCTCCGGCTCGCGCAGCAGGGCGCCTTGGCGCAGCAGCTCGCGCTGGATGGCGCCGACCGGAATGTCGCGGGTGCGCTCGCCGCGCCGCGCCGCCATCGACGCGCAGACCCCGGCGGCCTGCCCCGTCGCCATGCAGGTGGGCGTCACCCGGTAGGAGGAGTGGGCCTCGTGGCTGCCGGAGATGCAGCGCCCGGCCACCAGCAGCTTCTCCGTTCCCTTGGGCAGCAGGGCGCGCATCGGCACCTCGTACCATTCGCCGGAGGGCACGCGCTTCAGCACCGTGCCGCGGCCCGTGGGGCTGTGGATGTCCACCGGATAGGTGCCCCGCGCAATGGCGTCCTTGAACTTCGCCGCCCCCAGCACGTCGTCCGCGGTCATGGCATAGTCGCCGACGATGCGCCGCGTCTCGCGGATGCCGATTCCAGTGCCGGTCTGGCAGGTGTAGGCTTCGGCGAATCCGGGGGCGTACCTGCGCAGGAAATTGGCGATCTGCGCGGCCTGCCGATGGCTCTCCCACTCCGCGCGGGTCAGGTCGAAGACGTCGGTGCCCAGAGCGCCGGTCACGCGCGTGCAGTTCAGGGCGATCTCTCCGGGGTGGGTGGTGGCGAAGAACAGGATGTCCTCGCGCGCCAGATCGAGGTCGCCGTTGGCGGTGGCCTTGGACACGAGGTCCCACAGCCCGTGCACGCCGCGCCATTGCGTCGGATGCTCCCGCACATAGCCGCTGAAGGCGTCGTGGTCGAAGCCGACCATGCGGAACATCAGAGTCATCGGCTGGGTCAGCCCGTCCTCCTCCCGCCCGACCTCGTAGTCGCAGCCGGCCAGCGCCGCGATGTCGCCGTCCCCGGTGCAGTCCACGATCACGTCGGCCTCGATGACCACCGGGCCGGACTTCGTCTCGAAGACCACCGCGTCGGGTTTCCCCGGCTCGCCGAGGACGGTGGAGGCGAACGCGTGCAGCAGCACCCTCACCCCGGCCTCGTCGAGGATCTGCTGAGCGGTGACCTTGAGCACCTCCGGATCGAAGGGAACGGTGAAGCCGGTGTCGGGCGAGGGCGGAATGGCCCCCTGGTTGGTGTAGAGGCGCCCCAGGAAGACGGCCAGCGCCCCGCCCACCACCGGCTCGCCGGGTCCATGGTCCTGCGGCATCAGGCGCGTGTTGTCGACCACCGCCACCGAACCGCGCTGCGTGTAGAAGCTCATCCAGGGCATGACGAGCGCCGCCGTGGCGTTGCCGCCGAGAAAACCGTAGCGTTCCACCAGGATGGTGTCGGCTCCCGACTGGGCGGCGCCGATCGCCGCCCCCATGCCGGCCGGGCCGCCGCCGACGACGAGCACGTGGCAGCGCGCCACCTTCATGGCGCGGCGCGGCGGCAGGGTGACGGTTTCAGGGTTCGGGGGACATGGCAGGACTGGCAAGACTGACTCCTTTCGTCATTCCGCCGGCTCGACCGCCGCCTTGGCCGCCGCTTCCGCGCGCGGCGCCACCGTCCGCAGGGCCAGCGGCGCCGTCTCACGGGCGCGCTCCATCAGCACGGGAATCCGGTCGCGCAGCAGTCCCTTCTGCTCCGCGCGGTGATCCCACAGGCGGTCGAGGTCGGCGAGGAAGGTTCCGGCGGTGGTGTGGGACACGGTCGCCCGCGGCTCCAGCCCCACCGAGGACAGGAAATCCGACACCTTGGAGGCGTAGGGCAGCGCGATCAGCGGCGTGCCGGTGATGGCCGCGAAGATCAGGAAATGCAGCCGCATCCCCACGGCCATTTCGAAGTGATCCATCAATCCGATGATCTGGCGCGGCGTGTAGCGGTACTGCAGCAGATGGGCACGCTCCGACACCGCCATGCGGCCCATCACCCGGTGCGCCTCCCGCACGTCGGCGCGCTCCATGGGAACGAACACAACGTCGGCACCGAAGCGCTGCACGATGTAGTCCGCCGCCTCGGCCAGAAGCTGGTGATAGGCCGCGTCGCTGAGTTCCGGCGCGGCGGCACCCTGCTCGCGCACCGACAAGCCGACCAGTGGGCGGCCGCGCGGGATGCCGGCTTCGGCCAGCATCTCCTCGGTGAAGGGCTCCGGCTTCAGAAGCAGCGCCGGATCGGCGGTGACCGTCACGGGCACCTGCACGCCGATCTCCTCGATCAGCCGCTTGGCGCTCGGTTCGCGGACGGTGATGCCGGTCATGCGGTTCAGCCCCTCGCGCACCGCGTCGCGCTCCACCCGGTCACTCAGCGGACCGACACCGATGGCGAAGGTGTAGGTCGGGACCTCCAGCCTCTGCGCGATGGTGACCTCGCGCAGGTAGGTCTGCGCCTCGCTGTCGTAGAGGATGCCGCCGCCGCCCAGGAGGAGCAGGTCGAGCCGCTCGACCTCCGGAGTGATCTCGTCCCGCATGGCTTCCCGCGGATTCAATACGCGGTCCACCGCGTGATTCTCGCGCGTGTGGGCGGCGTTGCGGGAGAAGACAACCACCTCAACCCCGGGCACCGTGGCGCGCAGCTGCTGGATGGCCGAGGTGAGGATCGCCTCGTCACCCAGATTCAAGCCGCCGTAAGATCCGGAAATGCCTATGACCGTCATCCATGCCCCCCTGCCGCGCCGGTCCCATGCGCCTATGCCTTCGGGTGCAACCCGACCGGCTGGCGAAGGTTCCGGGTGATCGGTATTCTTCCTTCGCGGTCGCCAACACCCTTCCGTTCGTGGCGCCGCGCGACGCACCGGCCGCCCCGGGGTTGGAAGGGCGGTGAGCTGGAAGGACAAGACAAGGCAGACGATGCAAAGACCCGATCTGTTTCTCGACCTTGACGGCGTTCTGGCGGATTTCGATCGCGGCGTGAAGGCGGTCACCGGAAAACGCCCCGAGGAGATCCCGATGAAGGTCATGTGGCGCGAGTTGTCCCGCCACCCCGATTTTTTCGGAACGCTGGAGTTCATGCACGACGCGCAGGACCTCTGGCGATTCTGCGAACCTTACGCGCCGACCATCCTGACCGGGCTGCCGCTCGGCTCCTGGGCGCCGGAGCAGAAGCGGCGCTGGGTTGCCCACATGCTGGGCTCCCATGTGCGCGTCATCACCTGCATGGCCCGCGACAAGCATCGCTACGGCGGGCCGGGCACCGTTCTGGTGGACGACCGCGAGAAGGCCCGTGACCCCTGGACGCAGGCGGGCGGCGACTTCATCCTCCACACCAGCGCGAAGGAGAGCATTGCCGCCCTGAAGCGCCTGGGCTTCACCGGCTGACGAAGGCCGGTGGTCACTCCGCCGGCAGCCGCTTCCCCTCGCTGCGCGTCTTGAGAAGCGAGACGACCACGCCGCCCGCGATCAGGGTCAGCGTCACGCCGAGCGAGATCAGCGGGTCCGGCTTGCCGAAGAGCTGGGTGTAGAAGATCTTGCCGCCGATGAAGACCAGCACCAGCGCCAGCGCGTATTTCAAGTAACGGAAGCGGTGCACCATCGCCGCCAGCGCGAAGTAGAGCGCGCGCAGGCCGAGGATGGCGAAAATATTGCTGGTGTAGATGATGTAGGGGTCGGTGGTGATGGCGAAGATGGCGGGGACGCTGTCCACCGCGAAGATCAGGTCGGCGAATTCGACCATCATCAGCGCCAGGAAGAGAGGCGTGGCGTAGAGCGTGGACCGCCCGTCAGGACCCGTCTCCCGCACGAAAAAGTTCTGGCCGCGGAAGCCGTCGGTGATCCGCAGGTGCCGGTTCAGGAAGCGCAGCGCCGGGTTGTTGGCGAGGTCCGGCTCCTTGTCCACTGCGAACAGCATCTTCAAGCCGGTGATCAGCAGGAAGGCGCCGAAGACATAGAGCACCCAGTGGAACTCGCTGACCAGGGCGGCGCCGGCGGCGATCATCAGGCCACGCATCACGATCACACCCAGGATGCCCCAGAACAGCACGCGGTGCTGGTAGGCGCGCGGGACCGCGAAGTAGGTGAAGATCAGCGAAATGACGAAGACATTGTCGAGGGACAGGCTCTTTTCGATGAAGAAGCCCGTGTAGTACTGCGCCGCCGCGGTGTCGCCCATCGACCACCAGACCCAGCCGCCGAACAGAAGGGCGACGGAGATGTAGAATGCGGAGAGGCGAAGGCTTTCCTTCACGCCGATCTCACGGTCGCGGCGGCTGAGGATGCCGAGGTCGAAGGCGAGCAGGGCCAGGACGAGGCCGATGAAGGTCAGCCAAACCCACGCCGGCTTTCCCATGAAATCGAGAAAGACGGGAGCGATAAGGGAATCCATAACAAGACCCACTTGATTGCGCTGCGTCTGCAGTGAATTCAAGCGGTATCCGACATCACGGCCGACGCCTCAGCCGTCAGAGGGGCCCGGACCCGAACGCCACGCAAATGGTGTTGCCCATAGTCCGTTCAAGATCCGCAGTCCGCGAGTCGATCGACTTTTCCCAGAGAACATCCTTCCTTTGGCAGTCACGCGGCACCGTTGTGCCGCACCGGATGGTCCTTTTGATGCATCCGGGCCACAGTGACCGCAAGAACTCATGACTGGAAAAACACTTAGGGTTGCCTTTCCGGCCATCGCTCTTGTGCTAATGGATTCGATCTGCCAAGAACACGTGAAAATCCACACGCGCGAAGGCACCAGGAGTTTCGCATGAACCAAGCTGAGCTCATCGAGACCATCGCGACCAACGCCGGCATCCGCAAATCCGACGCGGCGAAGGTCGTCCAGTCGGTGTTCGAAGGCATTTCCTCGGCACTCGCCCGCGGCGAAGAGGTGCGTCTTGCCGGGTTCGGCATTTTTGAGGTTGCCGAGCGCGCCGCCCGCGAAGGGCGAAACCCGCGCACCGGCGAGGCGGTGCGGATCGCCGCGTCCAAAGCGCCGCGATTCAAACCAGCCAAGCAGTTGCGCGACGTGGTGAATGTCTGATCGACATTGCCCGAATCAAGGCTGATTCAAATCAGCCGACTCACAGGGGAACGGAGCTGAACGCGGCCATGACCATCGAAGCATCGGAATTGCAGGCCCTGACCGCCAAGGTCGTTGCGGCCTATGTCGGCAACAACACGGTGCCCGTCGCCGACCTGCCGGCGCTGATCCTCAACGTGCAGGCGGCCTTCAACGGCCTGGGCGAGGAAAAGGCCGCACCGGCCAAGGCCGAACTGGTCCCCGCGGTGCCGATCAAGAAATCGGTGACCCCGGAATACATCGTCTGCCTCGAGGACGGAAAGAAGCTGAAGATGCTGAAGCGGCATCTGAAGACCGTTTACGACATGTCTCCGGACGACTACCGCACCAAATGGAATTTGCCCGCGGAATATCCGATGGTCGCCCCGAATTACGCCAAGGCCCGGTCGGAAATGGCCACGAAGCTCGGACTGGGTCGCAAGCGGGTCGTGCAGGACTGACCCCCTGCCCTTCACCCTGCACCCAACAGCAGGCGCATCCTCAGGATGCGCCTTTCTTCTTTCAGCACTGCCGCTGGACGGCCGGGAAGCGGCTCCGTCAACGATCGTCAGGCGGTGTCGCGTTCCCATAACCGAGCGGACGCTGCATCAGGACGCTGTCCACCCAGCGCCCGAACTTGAACCCGACGGCCCTCAGCAGGCCCGCCGATTCGAAACCCAGGCTCCGGTGCAAACCAATGGACGCCGCGTTGTCGCTGTCGCCGATCACCGCGATCATCTGGCGGCAGCCCGCCGCCGTGCAGCGGTCGATCAGCGCCGCGAGCAATGCCCGGCCGGCGCCGCGGCCTGTGCACTCCGGGTCGAGATAGATCGAATCCTCAACGCTGTAACGGTAGGCGCTGCGCAGCCGGTAGGGACCCGCATAGGCGTATCCTATGACCCGGCCGTCCGTCTCCGCAACGACATAGGGCATGCCCCGCACCAGCACGTCGTCCCGCCGGCGGGCAAGCTCATCCAGGCCGGGAGGCGCCTCCTCGAAGCTGGCCGTGCCGGTCAGGACATGATGAGTGTAGATCGTCTGGATGCGCCGCAGATCGTCCGGCCGGCTGTCGCGGATGTGCATGGATGGCCTCTCGCCTTGTTCGGACCTGGAATAGCATGTCCGCAACCCTGAGGAACACAGCCGTTGCCGCTCTCGGATCGCGCCTCACCGCCGCACCCTGAGGAACGTCGTATGCCAAGAAGCCGGATCAACTAGCCTGTATGGCCATGACTCATGCAAAAGACACATCCATGCGGCTGAGTGATGACCAAGCGGAGAGAACCGTATCTGCCTTAACTCCAAACGAATATCGTCACCTTTTCGCCAATCTTCCAAAAGTTCTTCCGATCTTTTCGGCATTCATAAGGACCGAATAGTCCGGACATAGGCCGAAAAATATTGCTGCAGCGCCGTTTCAAGGCTTGATCCGACTTGGTGGTGGCGGCACAGTATCAATGTCTGATTGACGTGTTCCCGGATAATTTCGGCAAATCCCCCACAAAAAAAATGCCGGAACGGTGGGCGTCTGTGAACGACCATCGAAAGGGTTCCGCGGCAAGAGACGGTGGAGCGTTGGAGAGAGGAGGCCGGTGTGCTCAAGAAACTCCTGACTGGTGAAAACGCCAGCCTGACCCGTTACGTCGAGGAGTCGAAGCGGTTCCCCATCCTGGCCCCCGACGAAGAGCGCGAGCTGGCCGTCGCTTGGCGCGACCGCGGGAACGGCCATGCGCTGGAACGTCTGGTGGGCAGCCATCTGCGGTTGGTCATCAAGATCGCCCGCGGTTTCGGCGGGTATGGCCTCCCGCTGCCCGACCTCGTCGCGGAAGGCAATGTGGGTCTGATGCAGGCCGCCCAGAAGTTCGATCCGGAACGCGGCTTCCGTTTCGCGACCTACGCCACCTGGTGGATTCGCGCCTCCATCCAGGAATACATCCTGCACAGCTGGTCGCTGGTGAAGATGGGCACGACCGCCGCCCAGAAGAAGCTGTTCTTCAACCTGCGCCGCCTGAAAAGCCAGATGCAGGAGCTGGAGCAGGGCGACCTGTCGCCCTCCACCGTCACCGCCATTGCGACCGAGCTGGATGTGCCGGAGCAGGAGGTGATCGAGATGAACCGACGGCTCTCGTCCAACGACAGCTCGCTCGACGCCGCTCTGTCCAGTGACGGCGAAACCAACTGGCTGGAGCTTCTGGCCGACGACCGCCCGACGCAGGAAAGCGTGATCGCCGACGCCGACGAGTTGGCGCTTCGCCGCCGGCTGGTTGGACAGGCCCTGGAGCGTCTGGACGATCGTGAACGCCGCATCCTGTTCGAGCGCCGCCTGAAGGACGATCCGTCCACCCTGGAATCGTTGAGCCAGCAGTTCTGCGTGTCGCGAGAGCGGGTGCGCCAGATCGAGGTGCGGGCCTTCGAGAAGCTCCAGAAGGCCGTCCTGAGCGCCGCCCAGGCTCTGCGTCGCGCGCCGGCCCACATGGCCGCCTGATGTAGACAAGCAGACATTTCCACGACGGCTCACAACATACCGGCGGATGCCAAGCGGCTCCGCCGGTTTTCTATTTTTATATGCGCTTAATGATTTGCCGACCTGCGACAACGCTGCCGGTTTTCACACCGACCGTAACCCTCCATAGTGCCGCCCGCAGGTTAGTTACTTTGCATTAAAAACAAATTGCGCTAATCTGATGCGGTCCTATTTTCGTGGGGAAGTCGATCCATGTCGCATTCTACCCAGACGCAATCCATTCTCGACCGAATCTCCTTCTTGCGAATCGACGAACCCACGAAGGCTGTCCTTCGGGAATTCCAACCTTATCTCGCTCAGCGCATCGATCAGATCCTTGAGGATTTCTACGGCTATCTGCGCTCGGTTCCGCAGGTCGCGACGCTGCTCGCCAATCCTACGGTGGTCAGCCGGGCGCGCGACATGCAGAAGCAGCATTGGCTGAAGAACGTTTTCACCGGCACCTTCGACGACGCCTACATGGTGCAGGTGCTGAAGATCGGGCAGGCCCACCAGCGCATCGGTCTGGAACCGCGCTGGTACACGGGTGCCTATTGCTTCACGCTGAACAAGCTGATCGACCTCGCCTATCAAGTCTACCGCAAGAAGCCGGAGAAGCTCGCCCAGCTGATGCAGGCGATCAACAAGGCCGTCTTCCTGGACATGGATCTGGCGACCTCCGTCTACGTCGACCTGAACACCGCCGCGATCATCTCGCGCGAGTTGGGAACCACCGCCGATTCGTTCGAACGTGAAGTGAAGAGCGTGGTGCAGGCCGTGGCCTCGGCCGCGCATCAACTCCAAGGCACCGCCCAGAACATGAGCCGCACCGCCGAGGAAACCAGCGCGCAATCCACCCAGGTCGCGGCGGCGGCGGAGGAAGCCTCCGTCAACATCCAGACGGTCGCCGCGGCGGCGGAGGAACTGACCGCCTCCATCAGCGAGATCAGCCATCAGGTGACCCAATCGGCGTCCATCGCCGGCGAGGCCATGTCACAGGCGGAGCGCACCAACACCACCGTACAGGGGCTGGCCGACGCCGCCAGCCGCATCGGCCAAGTGGTGAAGCTGATCCACGACATCGCCAGCCAAACCAACCTGCTGGCGTTGAACGCGACCATCGAGGCGGCCCGCGCCGGCGAGGCCGGCAAGGGCTTCGCCGTCGTGGCGAGCGAGGTCAAGAGCCTCGCCAACCAGACCGCCAAGGCGACGGAGGAGATCAACTCCCAGATCGGCGCGGTTCAGGGAGCCACGCAGGATGCGGTGCTCGCCATCCGCTCGATTTCCGAAACCATCGCGCGGATCAACGACATTTCGACCTCCATCGCCTCGGCCATGGAGGAGCAGGGTGCGGCCACCACCGAGATCGCTCGCAACGTCCAGCAGGCGTCGATCGGCACCCGCGAGGTCAGCGAGACCATCGTGCGCGTCAATTCTTCGGCATCGGACACGGGCTCGGAAGCGCGCAGCGTCCTGTCTGCAACGACCGAGCTGTCCCTTCAATCGAACAATCTGCGGGCAGAGGTCGACCGTTTCCTGGCGCGGGTTCGGGCCGGCTGATCGCCGAAACGAGTTGCAGCCGGCGGCCCGAGACGGTGCCGCCGGCTCATAGGATTGACCAGCCCGCTGTGGTGGACGGAGGGCGCAGGCGTTGCCGTCAGGGAACGGTGCGAAGAACCGTATCGCTGACCTTGATCTTCGCCGCTTTGGCGGCCGAACGGATATCGTCGAGCGAGCGCCAATGGCTGCGGCCGTTGATGGTGGTCAAAGCACCGTTCTGCATCGCCACGAAAAGGCCGGTGCGCCCCAGGTTGACAATCTTGATCATCGCACGGTCCTCCCTGTCAGCCAGCACGTTTCGGCATGAGGATCGCGCCTCAAGCACAGAACGGCCGCCTCTTCACTCCAATTCGTTTAAAGGGTTATCAACAACCATCGTAATTCGTCAACAAGGCTGATCGTCATATCCTGGGAGTTGTTAAGCGCGCGTAGAAAATTCACCTTTTTGGAAAATTTTTCTAAACATCTCTCTTTGAACTGCGGCTCGCCGACAGGCTTTACCCGGCAAGACTTTCATCGGGCGCAAGGAACGCCGCCAGCGTCGGTCCGTTCATTTCATCAGATGGTTTGAAGCCCGGAGGAGGAATGGACGCCGCCACCGCGTCGCAGGATGTCATCAGCCTGCCCGTCACAATTCGTCCGGCCTGCCGGACCGATCTGCCGGATCTCGAATGGTTCGGGCTGCACACGCCGCATCGGGAGATCCTTGCCACGGCCTTCCGTGCCCAGGAACGCGGAAGCGGCGCCCTTCTGGTGGCGGAGGTCAACGGCTTTCCCGCCGGCCAGATCTGCATCGACTTCCAGCGCAAACGGCATCTGCGCCGCGCCACCCTGTGGGCGCTGCGCGTGTTCCAGCCCTTCCGCAACCGGGGCATCGCCACGCGGCTGATGGCCGCCGCCGAGGGCACCGCGCTCGACCACGGCTATTCGGAATCGGAACTGGGCGTGGACCGTGACAACGCCGGGGTTCTCGCCTTCTATGAACGGCTGGGCTACGAGTTGCGCGGGACCGAACGGGGACGCTATTCCTACCGCACCCCGGCCGGCGAACTGGTCCAGGTGCCCATCGATCAATGGATTATGCGCAAGCCCCTGTTCAGGCAGGCAGCGTGGCAGACCGGGGCCGGCTTCGCGCCGGTCATTCCGCCGCCAGCGCTATGAGCCGAGCCGGACGGCGCCGCGGCAGACGGATGCGCGCGCCGTCCAGAATATCCGCCAACTCCCTTGCGGAATCGGTGGCCATGGTCAGGGCGACCAGGGGAAGCCAGCGGTCGAACACCTGGGTCGTCACGTCACCCTCCCCGGCCTGCATGGCGGCCAGCGCGTCCAGCACCGCCATCTCGTCCATACCGACCCGCGAGCAGGACGGGCAGCGGAAGGCCGGCCGGCCGGCGTTGGTCACGGCGAAGCTTCCCAAAAGGGCGAACAGCGGCAACAGAGCCGACGAGGGCACGCCGGCCACGCCGAAGCTGGCCCGCATGGCGGCCATCGCGCCGGCGGTGCCGTGACGGAACCACTGCCGGAAGCCGGTCAGAAGCGCGCGCTCCGCCGTTGTCAGATCGGACACCGTCCAAGGGGACAGCCGCCCCTCGCCCACCGAATCGCACATGCTGACCCCTCCCGACTATAGTGACGGAGCCAACCTTAACCGATCCGGGCCAGATTTGCGAGTCATTCGCATTTGCATCCCGTGGACCGTCTGACGCAGGGCAAGCCCACCGCAGGAGGCTGTGACAAAGCACCGTGACAACAGCCGGCCCGTCATGATGGAAAGGTCGGGTTAACCATATTCCGGGACCCTTTCCACGCCCGCAGACAGGAGCGTGGAAGGATGAGGCGGACAGTCGGACAGGCGCTGCTCGGATTGGTGGTGGCGTTGGCGATGCTCGGCACGGCGCAGACGGCGGCGGCCCAGATTCACCTGAACCCGGCCTATGGCGACGGCACCCTGCTCGGCCCGACGACGGCCCGAGGCGCGGTGGTGTGGAGCCATGGCCGGTCGGTGGACGTGGAGGATTCGAACGCCCCCACTCCGCTCTATATGAAAACCATGAAGGACGCGGGGTGGGACGTGTTCCGGCTGGACCGCATGCGGGTCAGCGACACGCTGCCGAACAGTTCCCGCGCTCTGGCGGGCTATGCCGACCAGTTGAAGGACCGCGGCTACCGCAAGGTTGTGCTGACCGGCCAGTCCTTCGGCGCCTTCATCTCGCTGATGGCCGCCGGGCAGAGCGAGCGCGTCGACGCCGTCGTCGGCACCGCCCCCGCCGCCTTCGGCAACTTCTCCGACTCCTATGACAGCTTCCGCGACAACGCGGCGCAGCTCTGGCCGATCCTGCGCGGCATCCACAGCGCGCGCGTGATGCTGTTCTTCTTCCACGGCGATGATTTCGACCCCGGCGGACGCGGGGAGTCGGCGCGCAGCATCCTGTCCTCGCGCGGGTTGGACCACATCGTGGTGGATCAGCCGGCCCTGCTGACCGGCCACGGCGCGGCGACGACCGGCATGTTCGTTCGGCGCTTCGGCTCCTGCATCCTGCGGTTCGCCGAAGCGCCGCCGCGCCGGGGCGACCCGTCCTGCGACGAATCCTGGGGCCGCACGCCGAGCGCCGAGCTGATGCGGGCAGCGGCCCCGGAGCCGCGCACCGGCAGCGGCACCTCCTCCCCGGCGGGAACGGGCGCCCGCTCCTTCCTCGGCGTCTGGTACGGCGCCTACATCAACGGGCGGGAGATTGCGCTGGCGGTGGATCGCGTCGAAGGCGACGCCGTCTATGCCGACTATGTGCTGGGACCGGGCATGGAAGCCGACCAGCCGATGGAGCGCGCGCAGCGCAAGGGCCGCATCGAGAACGACGAGCTGGTGTTCGACGAGAAGGGACGCAACGTGCTGCGTTACAGCGTCCGGACGGACGGGCGCCTGTCCGCCACGTGGCTGGACCGCTCCGGCAAGGGCCGTCTGGAAACGACCCTCCGCCGGATGGATTGAACGCCGCGC
The DNA here is from genome assembly GCF_014596085.1 of Azospirillum tabaci. Classification (GTDB taxonomy): domain Bacteria; phylum Pseudomonadota; class Alphaproteobacteria; order Azospirillales; family Azospirillaceae; genus Azospirillum; species Azospirillum tabaci. Next base: position 9,660 of record NZ_JACCJY010000002.1, on the reverse strand, counting down.
CCGATCACAGCCGGCGGGCGAGCGCCAGAAGCCCGCCGGCGCCGATCATCAGGCCGCCGGTCAGACGGTTGAGGGTGCGGGCGGCGGACCCGCTGGTCAGGCGGGCGCCGATGCTGTTGCCGCCGGTGGCATAGGCCATGATCCAGCCGAACTCGATCACCACCATGATCGCCACCAGCGCCACCAGTTGCGGCATCAGCGGGGCCGCCGGGTCGATGAACTGCGGAAACAGGGCGGCCATGAAAACCAGCGCCTTCGGGTTGCTGAAGGCGACCAGAAGCCCGCGCAGGAACAGGCGATGGGCCGGGGCTTCCTCCGCCGCCGCGGCGCCGTTGACGCGCGGCGAGCCGTCCGGCACGGGCGCCCGCCACGCGGCGATGCCGAGCCAGGTCAGATAGGCCACGCCCGCCCACTTCACCGCCTGGAAAGCCGGCTCCGACGCCGCCAGCAGGGCGCCGAGGCCCAGCACCGACAGGGTGGCCATCGTCGTCAGCGCCACGCACATGCCGAGTCCGCCCCAGGCCGCGCGGCGGACGCCGTAGCGCAGGCCGAGGCTCATCGCCAGCAGCATGTTGGGGCCGGGGGTCATCGACAGCACGAAGGCCGTCGCGAAGAAGAATCCGAGGGTCTGCCAGGTCATCGCCGTCTTCCGAAGGGGGCCACGATGTCACCACGGTGCGGCGCGTCTGGCAAACGCCGCCTGTGCAGAGCAGGTCAACGTCGGTCCCGATTGGGCCGGTCCCGATTGGGCCGGCCTGGATTGCTCCCAACCGGAGCATGGTAATCCCACGGCGGCGTGCGCAGCCACTCCTCCAGGCTTCCCGGCGCCGCCGGACCTTTCCTATCCGGCCGCTCGGCCGCCTGGATGGGCTCGGCAGCCTTCGCGCCGAGAAGCGCGCCGGGCCACACCCGCCCGTCCCGGTCGACCCGCGCACGGTAGCGCAACCCCATGGAGGCGACGAACTCCCCCTGCCCGGTCGGGCGCCCGGAAGCGAATGCGCCGACGTAGCGGTGACCGTCCGGCAGCGTCAGCGTCCCCGGGCCGGTGGCGAGGCCGCGCCGGAAGCGGCCCTGGAAGATCGTCCCGTCCTCGCGCCCGCTGCGTCCAGGCCCTTCGGCTCGGCCATCGACAAAGACCGCCTCAGTCCAGTCCGCCGGTTCCGAACCATCGAACGCTTCAAGAACACCGGCACCGTGAGCGAAGCCGTTGCGGCAGGAACCGTTCCATCGGACGGTCCTCCGCAGGCTCAGGTCATGGTCGCGGACGCGGCAGCCGCTGACCGGGTCGGTCAGAACCCGCTCCGCTGGTCGCCGCTCCTTTCCTTGGGCAGGGCACGACAGGAACGCGCCCAGCAGCACGGCCAATCCGGTGAGCAGGAACCGGGTTCGCATGATCGGACACTCCGCATGCGCGCACAGCCTTGCGCGGGAGCGGATCCAATCACCTTGGGAAGGGCGCCGTCTGTGCCCTGCCTCTCACCTCACGGCGATTTCGCCCAGCGGGCCGCCGCCTCGTCATCGGACTCCTTGGCCTCCACCCAGCGCTCGCCGTCCGGAGTGGCCTCCATCTTCCAGAAGGGCGCCTTGGTCTTCAACCAATCGATCAGGAAGTGGCAGCTTTCGAAGGCCGCCTCGCGGTGGGCGCTGGCGGTGGCGACCAGCACGATCCGATCGCCCGGCTCCAACCGCCCGTAGCGGTGGATGATCAGCGCATCGTCCAGCGGCCACCGCGCCCGCGCTTCCGCCTCGATGGCCTCCAGTTGCCGCTCGGTCATGCCGGGATAATGCTCCAGCGTCATGGCGCTAACGGATTCGCCGCCGGCCATGTCGCGCACCAGCCCGACGAACAGGGTCACTCCGCCGATTCCCGTCTTGCCGCCGGTCATCGCGGCCAGCTCCGCCCCGACGTCGAAATCCTCGCTCTGCACCTTCACGGTCACGGCATACGGTCCTTCTTCAGCCGCCGGTCACCGGCGGGAACAGAGCCACCTCGTCGGCCGGGCCGACCGGGTGGTCGTAGGGCACATGCTCCTGGTTCACCGCGACCTTGACCACCGTGCTGTTGGCGAGCGCGTCGGCGTGCTTCGGGCTGCGGGTCTTCAGCCACTCCACCAGAGCGCCGACGTCCCGGACCTCCGCCGGCAGGTCCACCGTCTCGGTCGCCACGCCGATCTTGGTGCGCAGCCAGGCGAAATAGAGGATCTTCATCACCGAACCTCACTGAAAGGCAGGAAATCCACGATCATCCCCGGCTCGACGCGGGTGATCTCTTCCGGCAGTTCGACGAGCCCGTCGGACTCGACCATCGACGACAGGATGCCCGCCCCGTCGCGCGGGTGCTTGACCGCGGTCAAAACCCCGTCGGCCGCGTGGGCGAGCGTGGCCCGCACATATTCGCGCCGCCCCGCCTTCTTCTTGTAGGTAAAGCCCGCGCGCAGCGGGAACAAGGCGGGCGCCTCGTCGGCCGCCCCCATCAGGCGCAGCAGGATCGGGCGGGCGATGCGCAGGAAGGTCACCATGACCGCCACCGGGTTGCCCGGCAGACCGACGAAAACCGCCCCCTTGACCGTGCCCAGCGCCACCGGGCGCCCCGGCTTGATCGCCAGCCGCCAGAAATGCAGCCCGCCCAGAACCTCCACCGCCGCCTTGACGTGGTCCTCCTCCCCCGTGGACATGCCACCGGAGGTGATGAGAACGTCATGAGCCTCCGCCGCTTCGGCCAAAGCACCGCGAACGGCGTCGAGCCGGTCGGGCAGGATGCCCAGATCGGTCACAATGCAGCCGAGCTGGCGCAGCGAAGCGATCAGGGCAAAGCGGTTGGCGTCGTAGATGCATCCGGGTTCCAGCGGCACGCCCGGCTCCCGCACCTCGTCCCCGGTGGAGAAGACGGCAACGCGCAGGGCCGTGCGCACCGTCACCTCCCGCCGCCCCAGCGAGGCGAGCAGGCCGATGTCCTCCGCCCGCAGCCGACGGCCGGCGGTCAGGACGGTGCTGCCCTGTGCCATGTCCTCCCCCGCGCGGCGGCGGTTGGCGCCGCGGCGGATCCCGGGAGGAATGGCGACGAAGCCCTCGTCCACCTTGCAGTCCTCCTGCATCAGCACCGTGTCGAAGCCCTCGGGCATCGGGGCGCCGGTGAAGATGCGCACCGCCTCCCCGCGCCGCGCCGGACGGTCCAGCGCATGGCCGGCGGCGACGCGGGCCGTGACCGGCAGCAGCGTGGCCGCGTCGGGCGTCAGATCGTCGAAGAACACGGCGTAGCCGTCCACCGCCGAATTGTCGTGGGGCGGCACGTTGAACGGAGCGACGACGTCCTCGGCCAGCACATGGCCCAGCGCGTCGGCAAGACCGATCCGATGGGTCTCCGTGACGGGATGGAGGCGGCCGGAGAGAAGCTCCAGCGCCCGGTCCACCGCCATCATCTCCCCGCCGAAGGCGAAGCAATCGTCGCTAAGCTGAGCCATCGCCCACTCCACCCTGCACACCGCTGCCCGACGGCCTTGTTCCAGTCCGCCTTGATCAGACCACCCGGCGTCTCAGACAGCCTGCCCCGTTGCTTTGCACCGGTCCAGCGCGCATCGCTCGATGATGAAGGACGCGATGGCCTCCTCGTCGTTCAGGTCGAAGACAGGCACCCCGGCGTCCGGCACCGGCCCGTCGCTGGCGATCGCGACGATGCTCGGATCATCCCGCGCGATCAGCGACTTGCCCACCGAGGCGCGCCACACCTCGATCTTCTCGTGCGGCTCGCGCTTGAACCCCTCGATCAGCAGCAGATCGACCGGCGACAGCTTCGGCAGCAGTTCCGCCAGGGACAGTTCCGGCTCGTCGTTGCGGATCTCGTGCATCAGCGCCCAGCGGCGGGGCGAACTGACCAGGACCTCCGTGGCGCCGGCCTCGCGATGGTTGTGGCTGTCCTTGCCGGGATGATCGATGTCGAAGCCCTTGTGCGCGTGCTTCATGGTCGAAACGGTCAGGCCGCGCCGGATCAGCGCCGGGATCAGGCGAACGATCAGCGTCGTCTTGCCGCTGCCGCTCCACCCCGTCAGGCCGAACATCTTCATGGAAGCCCCTATCCTCCGCCTTGCCGCCCATCGCTGCGCGGGCGTTCCCCGGTCACATAGCAGAAACACACGGGCATGCGAACGGACAAACCGGATTTGTGGTCCGCTCTGCCGCCAGCCGGAAAGCCTTCGCGATGAAAGGCGACACGGCCCGAGACGCGGCTCAGCCCGGCGTGCGGGCCGGGTTGCCCGGGGCGCCCTTCCGGGGCTTGGCCGGCTGGTGGGCCATCATGTGCTTCAGCCCGGCGCGCATGTAATCCCAACCGGTGACGAAGGTGAGGATTGCCGCCACCCACAGGCCCAGCGTGCCGATCAGCGTGACCGGGATGTGGGCCGGGCCGTAATCACCGACGATCAGAAAGCCGATCGCCACCATCTGGATCGTCGTCTTCCACTTGGCCATCCAGGTGACCGGCACCCCGACGTTCAGCCCGGCCAGATACTCGCGCAGGCCGGACACCAGGACCTCGCGCAGCAGGATGACCACGGCCGCCAGCACCGACAGCCCGGACAGGCGGGCGAAGGCGACCAGCATGATCAGCGTCGCGGCGACCAGCAGCTTGTCCGCGATGGGGTCGAGGAACTTGCCGATGACGCTTTCCTGCTCCCAGGCGCGGGCCAGATAGCCGTCGAACCAGTCGGTGATGCAGGCCGCGGCGAACAGCGCGCAGGCCGTGTAGGCGGCCCACGCCTCCGGCACGTAGAACAGCCCGACCACGACGGGGATCACCGCGATGCGCGACAGGGTGAGCAGGTTCGGCAGGCTGGTCAGCATCGGTCGCAACTCTGGAATCGGGGGGAACGCGCGGTGGGCGGCGTCATTCTAACCGTCTGAATGGAAATGATCGTATATCTTTTTCGCCACTGTCTTGCTGATCCCTTCGACCGACTCCAAATCCGCCAGACCGGCGCGGGAAACGGCGACGGCGCTGCCGAAATGATGAAGGAGGGCCTTCTTCCGGCTGGGGCCGATTCCGGGAATCTCGTCGATCATCGATTTGCCCAACGCCTTGGTGCGCTTCGCCCGATGGGTGCCGATGGCGAAGCGGTGCGCCTCGTCCCGCAGCCGTTGCAGGAAATAGAGCACCGGGTCCCGCATTTCCAGCTGGAACGGCGCGCGGTCCGGCATGAAGAAGCGCTCGCGCCCGGCGTCGCGGTCCGGCCCCTTGGCGATGCCGACCAGCGTCACGTCGTCAATCCCCAGATCGGCCAGCACACCCAGCGCCATGTTGAGCTGCCCGATGCCGCCGTCGATCAGCACCAGATCGGGCCACGTGCCCTGCGTCCTCTCCGGGTCCTCCTTGATCGCCCGACCGAAGCGGCGGGCCATGACCTCGCGCATCATCGCGAAGTCGTCGCCGGCGGCGCCCTCGGTCTTGATGTTGAACTTGCGGTAGGCGTTCTTGATGAAGCCCTCCGGCCCGGCGACGATCATGGCGCCGATGGCGTGGGCGCCCTGGACGTGGGAGTTGTCGTACACCTCGATCCGTTGCGGCGGGCCGTCCAACCCGAAGACGGACGCCACCCCGTCGAGCAGCCGGGCCTGGGATGAGCTTTCGGCGAGCCGCCGCCCATGCGCCTCACGCGCGTTGGTCAGGGCGTGCTCGACGATGCGGCGCTTGTCGCCCCGCTTGGGCGCGGCCAGTTCCACCCGGTGGCCGGCGCGCAGCGCCAGGGCCTCGGTCAGCAACTCCTGTTCCGGCAGGTCGTGGCTGACCAGGACGAGGCCGGGAGCCGCCTTGTTCTCGTAGAACTGGGCGATGAAGGCGGCCAGCACCTCCGGAGTCTCGGCGCTCTTGTCGTGGCTCGGGAAGTAGGCGCGGTTGCCATAGTTGCGCCCGCCGCGGAAGAAGAACACCTGCACGCAGGTCATCCCGCCCTCCGCATAGGCGGCGATCACGTCGGCGTCCTCGATCACCCCTTCCACATTGATGTCCTGGTGCGCCTGCACCGCGGTCAGCGCCCGGATGCGGTCGCGGTAGCGGGCTGCGGTCTCATAGTCGAGATTCTCCGCCGCCTCGGTCATCCTGGCGACGAACTCCGTCTGGATGTCACGGCTCTTGCCGGACAGGAAGGCGCGAGCCTGATCGACCTGCGCCTGATACTCCGCCGGGCTGACCCGCTCCACGCAGGGCGCGGTGCAACGCTTGATCTGGAACTGGAGACAAGGCCGTGTGCGTGCGGCGAACACGGTGTCGGCGCAGTTGCGCAGCAGGAAGGCGCGCTGAAGCGCCGTGATCGTCCGGTTGACCGCCCCCGCGGAGGCGAAGGGGCCGAAGTAATCGGCATCGCGCGACCGCGCACCCCGGTGCTTGGTCAACTGCGGATAGTCATGGTCCTTGGTGATCATGATGTGCGGGAAGGTCTTGTCGTCCCGCAGCAGCACATTGTAGCGCGGCATCAGCCGCTTGATCAGGTTCGATTCGAGGAGCAGCGCCTCGACCTCGGTGTGGGTCGTGACGAACTCCATGGTCTCCGTCTCCGACACCATGCGTTGCAGCCGCACGGGCAGGCGGTTGACCTGGGTGTAGTTGAACACCCGCCGCTTCAGGTTCTTGGCCTTGCCGACATAGAGTACGGCCCCGTCGCCCGCCAGCATGCGGTAGACGCCCGGCGTCTGCGGCAGAGTTTTCAGGTGGTCGCGGATCACCTCCGCCCCGCGGGCGAGGTCGGCCGGGCGTCGGCGTGGGCGTGGAGACGCGTCCGCACCTGGAGTGTCGGTGCCTGGAGCGTCGGCGCCGTCCGTCTCCGGGAGGATGAGGTCCGTGGGGGTGTCTGCGGTGTCGGCCATGTCTCGAATGTCGTCGGGTACGGGGAGCGGGTCAACCACCCCCTGTCCTGAATGGTTAAGACGAACGACTCACCTCATCGGCGGTCACTCATCAGGATATCCACGACTCCTGTGGATAAGTGTGTCGATAACCCAAGGGTTACCCCATCGGAACCAAGGCGAGCCAAGGGATTCCAAAGCTATGCATAAAAATTGGGCATTTCATCTAAGCTACTGTTTTCTTTGGATTCGCCTTGAGTCAAGTCGGCACTTTGGCGCTGTGCCGCCATTTTTCCGTATCGCGCAAACAGCCCCTTGCGCCAATCGGGCCGGGTGTGTACAACGCGCGGTCCTTCTGCCAGGGTGCCCAACCGATCGGGGCGCCGACGGCTGAACGGCGAAGCACGCTCTGGCCAAACCGCCTATTCCGTGGGAACAAACCCCAGGGACGGCTGCGCCCATCCCAGATGCTCACCGCCGTCGAGCGCGACCATCTGCCCGGTCACCGACGGCGCGTCGATCAGGAAGCGCAGGGCCGCACAAATCTCCTCGGGCGAAGGGCCGCGCTTGAGCGGGGTTGCGTCGCGTTGCGCGGCGAACTCCTCGTCCGTCTGCCGGACATTCTTCAACGTCGGCCCCGGCCCGATGGCGTTGACCCGGATGCGCGGGGCAAGCGCCATGGCGAGCGTTTGGGTCAGCGTCCACAGACCGGCCTTTGACAGAGTGTAGGAGATGAAATGCGGGGTCAGGTTCCACACCCGCTGATCGATCATGTTGACGATCAGCCCCTCCGCGTCGCCCGGCACCTGCGCCGCAAAGGCTTGGCTCAGCACGAAGGGGGCACGAAGGTTCGCCTCCATGTGGCGGTCCCAGGACTCGCGGGTCACGTCCCTGACCTCGTCCCGCTCGAAGCGGGAGGCGTTGTTGACCAGCAGCGACAGCGTGCCCAGCCGCTCCACCGCTTCAGGCACGAGCGCCTGCGCATCCCGTTCGCGTTCCAGATCGGCCTGGAGCGCGACGGCGACGCCACCTTGCCCGACGATCTGCGCGACCACCGCGTCGGCCTCACTGCGCGAGTGCCCGAAATGGACCCCCACCCGCCAGCCACGCGCCGCGAGATCGAGCGCGATGGCGCGTCCGATCCGCTTTCCTGCCCCGGTGACCAGGGCCGCTTTCCTCTTGATCTCCACCATGCCGCCATAGGTACCCTGCCACCCGTTCCGGTCAAGGGGGTTCCCTTCGGGTCAAGGCCCGGACTTGCGAATGACGCGCGGAGTGGGAGACGGCCATGCTGAGGGAAGCCTTCGAGTATCTGACCACGCCCTGCCCGCCCCTGGCCCGCCGCTACGGCTATCTGGCGGAAGCGCTGGCCCTCGGCGCCCGCCACCGGCGCCAACGGCGGGCCTGGGCGCCCCACGTCGAGGCCTGCCGCCACTTCATCCAGGAGGCCGCCGAGCGAGCGCCGCGGGGCGGGCGGGCGCTGGTTGCAGGGTCCGGCTTGCTGATCGAGGTCCCACTGCCGGCCCTGGCCGAGCGATTCGACGAAGTGGTGCTGATCGATATGGTGCACACTCGTACCGCCCGCCGACAAGCGCGGCGCCATTCCAACGTCCGTCTGCTCACTCTCGACGTCACCGGTGCGCTGGCGCCGCTGGACGCCGCCCTCTCCGACGGCTCGCCGCTTCCCTCTCCGTCCCCGCCGAACCTGCCGGGGGAGCGGTTCGCGTTCGGCGTGTCTTGCAATCTCCTGTCGCAGCTGCCCCTTCTGCCCTTGGACGCCATCGACCGCAAGGCACCGAACACACCGGAGGCGGAGCGGGATCGCTTCGCCCGAACCCTGGCGCACACGCACCGCTCCTGGCTCGCCCGCGTCGCCGAACAGGCCACGCTCTTCACCGATACGGAAAGTCTCTGGTTGGAGGACGGAGCGATTCAGGAGCGCGAGGACTCCCTTCTGGGCCTCGACCTTCCTCGTCCCGACCGGGCCTGGGATTGGGACATCGCCCCGGCCCCGGAGGAGGACCGTCGGCGCAGCCTGCGTCACCGGGTCGGCGCGTGGTTCAATCTCGCAGCCCCAATTGGGACCTGACGGTGTGACAGGCGTCGCTTCCCGCCGTGAATTCACGGCACACCAGGGGACGGTGCTCATAAACGCTGCAAAAGACGGACTCACCGAGAGTTCCCATTAAGGCGGCGCAGCGATTCCCGTTGCATCGCATGCGACCGTCCTCTTTCAGGTGCTCCATGATTCCCTCACCATCCCAATCCCCGATGAAGGTCGGCCATTCCCAGGAATAGGCACAACAGGCCCCGCAGCTCTCGCAATCCGGTGCGCCATCCTCAGTCATCAGAGCATCTCCCGTTCTTCCCCGTTCACCCCGGACACGACGAAAAGCCGGCGCCTTCCGTGGGGGAAAGCGCCGGCTTTGCCGTTCATGAAGCCGATTGTCGAGTGTGACTGACGCCTTGCTGCGTCCACTCCGGTGTGGTGTGGCGTGTGCCGTGGTGACCTGGCGGCGACCTACTCTCCCACGTCTTAAGACGCAGTACCATCGGCGCTGAGGCGTTTCACGGCCGAGTTCGGGATGGGATCGGGTGTTGGGAGCCTCGCCATGACCACCAGGTCACCAAGGCACACGCGAACCATCCGGACCGGACGGCAGAGGTGTCAATGAGCGAGGACGTATGCGTTCTTGTTCTTGCGGTGTTGGCTCGTTGCGTCCAGGGCTTGCCGCTGCGCGCGGGCCGCCGTCTGGAGAGGATCAAGCCGATCGAGCGATTAGTAAGGCTCAGCTTCAGGCGTTGCCGCCCGTCCACATGCCTCCTATC
>NZ_JACCJY010000033.1 GCF_014596085.1 Azospirillum tabaci | reverse complement strand
GCCAACGGCCAAAACCGCCGCCTGCGCATCCCTTCTCACAACACGGTATCAACGATATCCAAGATCCCGCGGCCCCAGGAGAACCGCAACACCCCGCACCCATTCCCTTGAAGGAGTGGGCCACCAGGGCCAAAACCGATGAACCAGAAATCCGGAGACGAAACAAACAGCGCCGAGTGCTTGGCGCCGCTCCTTGGATCGTCATCCGCTTTTTTGATCCGTCGCTGCCGCGTTTGTCTGCGGCACCGCGTCGGTGGAGCGGTTTATAGGCGCACCTCCCCGACCGGCGCAAGCGCTTTTTGCATTTCCATGAAAAATTCTTCACAGAGCCACTTATCACCGAAGTCCAAGCTGGAATCAGTGTATGTCCGTCCCTCCCTGGAACGGGCGCCCCGCCATGGCGGAGCGTACGGCCCGAGGGACAGGCTCTGGCGCGCCCAACCGATTGACGCCGTTACCCCTATCGGGTTGACAGTGACAAAATTGGTGCGCATGGTCGCCTATAGAAGGTGTTGGCTCCTTGGGCAGCCGAACAGCCCGCCGCCACAACGGTCCGAAACGTGTGAGGAAGCATAGGAGGATGACGGTGCGTTCGAGGCTCGGTGGCCTTCCCACGCTCGCCCTGGTTGCCGCTGGTCTGGCGGGGCTCCTCTCCCACACGGTCGCACCGCCCGCCCAGGCGGCGGGCGGGCGCACGGCCCCGCCGGAACGGGTCGTCAAGGGCACCGTTAAAGAGACCGGCGGCGACGATGACGAGCGTTCGCCGAGCGCGCACCGTCACATCTTGTCCGTCGGGCGCGGTGACACGCTGATGGACATGTTGACCGGGGCCGACGTCCCGGCGGACGAGGCGACCAACGCCATCGCGGCCCTGCGCAAGGTCTATGATCCGCGCAAGCTGCAGGTCGGCCAACAGGTCACCGTCCTGTTCGAGCCTCGCCGCGGCGGGACCAAGCGCTTCGTCGGGCTGGAGTTCCTTCCGGACGTGGTGCGCTCCGTCTCGGTGTCCCGCAAGGGTGACACCGATTTCACGTCAAGCGAATCGGAGAAGGCGGTCACCCGCCAGCCGGTCGCCGCGCAAACGGTGATCCGGTCGAGCCTGTTCGAAGCGGGCAACGCCGCGGGCGTGCCGGTGTCGGTGATGATGGCGCTGATCCGCGACTATTCCTATGACGTGGATTTCCAGCGCGACCTTCAGCCGGGCGATCGCTTTGAGGTCTTGTATGAGCGGCTGATCACCGCCGACGGCAAGAGCGCTGGCGAAGGCGACGTACTTTACGCCGCGCTGGTGCTGAGCGGCAAGGAGTATCCGATCTACCGGCACAAGAGCCGAGACGGGCGGATCGACTATTACAACCGGGACGGCGAGAGCATCCGCCGCGCGTTGCTGCGCACACCGATCGACGGCGCCCGGATCACCTCCGGCTTCGGCATGCGCCATCACCCGATCCTGGGTTTCAGCAAGATGCACAAGGGCATGGATTTCGGCGCACCGACCGGTACGCCGATCTACGCCGCGGGCGGCGGCGTGGTCGAGGAGGTCGGGCCGAACGGCGCCTACGGCAACTATATCCGCATCCGCCACAACACCCAGATCGCCACGGCCTATGCCCATCTCAGCCGGATCGCCAAGGGCACGCGCCGCGGCGCCCGTGTCGACCAGGGCGACGTCATCGGTTACGTCGGCACCACCGGGCGGTCCACCGGGCCGCACCTGCATTACGAAGTGTTGAAGGGCGGCCAGCAGATCAACCCGAAGAGCATCGACCTGCCCACCGGCGACAAGCTGGAGGGCCGTGAACTGCAGGCCTTCGAACAGACGGTGCGGTCGCTGGAGAAGACCTTCGAGCAGGCCCGCAGCGGCCTCCAGCTCGCCCGCACCCCGGGGTCGCACGAGGACAAGGGCTGCACCAAGGCCACCACCTGCTGAGGTGGCGGCGCCCCTAACCCCGATACCCGTATTCCGGATGCCCCTACTCCTGATGCCTCTATTCCTGATGAAGGAAGCGGCGGATGGCGTTGGCGAGGATCTGGGCGCCCTTCTCCTCGTCGTCCGCCATCTTGCGGAGACGGTCGCGCATGGCCTGAACCTGCGGCTTCATCTGAGTCGCCTTGGCGATGGCCAGTTGCGCCTCTTCCGGTTTCATGTCGTCTTCGGCCATGGCGTGCTCCCTCCGCTCGCGATCAGGATGAGACAGTTTGGACCATGTTTCAACGGCCCGCTTTATCGGTGCTGCGGGCTTCAACGAAACAGCCCGACGCTCTCCACCTCTTGCCCGCCGGTCCCCAGCTTGAACTCCGTGACGCCCGGCGCGCTCTCCGGGTTGATGCCGCCAAGGTCGAGCCAGCCCACACCCCGTCCTTTGAGCGCCAGAGCGGCCCGCCACAGCACCAGCCGCATCGCGCCGCTCTTTCGCCCCGACTCGCTGGACCAGCCGATCTGGTAGGTGGCCGAGCCGCCATGGATGTAGAAGAGTGCGCTCGCCGCCGGCTTAGCGTTGCTGGAACGGTCCTCTAGGGCGGCAACCATCAGCACCCCGTCGCCCTTCCCCCCACCTTTCAGCAGCGCGTTGCGGATGCGCACGGCCAGCGCGCCGGTCATCGGGCGGAACTGCTTGGTCAGGGCCTGCTCATGCTCCTGCTTCATCAGCCAGGGCAGGTTCTTGGCCTCCCAGTCCAGATCGATGACCAGACCGGCCTTCTCCGCCCCCTTCAGCCGCTGGCGCCAGTCACGGGCCATCGCGGCGCGCAACTCGTCCTCGCCGCGCGACAAGTCGAGCCAGACCGTGCGGTAGCCGGGGCCGAAGCGGCGGAAGCCGCAGCGGCGCAGCATCGCTTCCGCCTCCGGGCCGGCGGCGAATTCGGGCAGCAGGCTGGCGCGGTTCAACAGGTTGTCGGGACAGGCCCGGCGCAGCAGGCGGAAGACCGCCTCCTGGGTCGCCACATCCGGCTCCACCCCGTCGAGCCACAGCGGGCCGCGGTGAATCTGGCGCTGGTGGAACAGGCGGAGCATGCGCCGCTCCAGAAGCTGCACCATCCCGATGGGGATGCCGTCCCGCCGGATCAGGCCGAGCCGCGGCACGAAGCCATGGGTGCGCCCCATGGCCCCGGCATAGGCGAAGCACTGCGGCAGGGTGGAGCGGGGAACGCGGGCGAAGAGCGAGGCCCACTCCCCCACCGTCCCCTCGTTCCACAGGATGGTGACGGCGCCTTCGGAAGTGCTCGGGGACGGCATGGGCGGGTCCGGCGTCAGGCGGGCGGCAGGGCCGAGGTGGCCTCTTCCACCTGGGCGAAGCTCGGCCGGTATTCGGGCTCCAGCACGTTTCGCGAGTATTCGACCGAGATGGCCGGGGCGTAGCCGGACAAATGGGCAATCAGACCGATCTTCATCGCCTGATAGTATTTCCCTTCGGCGTGGTAGATGTTCTTCAGGCCGCTGGCGATCGGCGCCAAGAAGCCGTAGGCGACGAGAATGCCGGTGAAGGTGCCGACCAGCGCGCCGCCGATCAGCTTGCCCAGAACCTCTGGCGGCTCGGTGATCGATCCCATGGTGTGGATCACGCCCAGCACCGCCGCCACGATGCCCAGTGCCGGAACGGCGTCGGCGACCGCCTGGATGGCGTCGGCGATCCGCTGATGCTCGTGGTGCATGGTCTCAATGTCCTCGTCCATCAGGTCGACCAGTTCGTGGGGGTTGTCGGCCCCGAGCGACATCAGACGCAGATAGGTGCAGAGGAAGGAGATGGCGTGGTGGTCGCCGTAGAATTTTGGAAACTGCTGGAAGAGTGGTGAATCCTCGGGTTTCTCGATGTGTTGTTCGAGGGCAAGCAGCCCCTTGGTCTTCGCGATCTTGAAGACCTGATACATCATGGTGAGAAGTTCGAGGAAGTCGTCCTTTTTGTATTTTGGCCCTTTGAAGAGGTGGCCGAGTTCCTTGCCTGTGTGCGTTACGACCGCTTTTGGGTTGCCGATCAGGAACGCGCCGGCGGCGGAGCCCAGGATGATCATGAACTCGAAGGGCATCCACAGCACGCCCAGGTGGCCGCCACCCAGGACGTAGCCCCCGAAGACGCTGAACACCACGACGCCGAAGCCGATCATCACGAACATGTCTTCCGTCCTCCAGCGTCATTTTCAGTGCCTGAGCCGGTCCGCTTCGCGAAAGGCCGGTCATGCAGGCGTGCTTGCGGTCTGCCGGCCCAGTGACGCAGCAATCCCTTGAGTTTGTGTAAATCACCCGGCGCCGGACGCGATCCTAGCCGTGACAAAGGATCGTGTCACGAAAGGAGTACCCGAAAGGCACCCCGCCGCAGCGGCCCGTGCAAAAGAAAAGAGGCCGCCCGCAGGCGGCCCCTCTCCACGCGCTCACACGATTCGGCGACGGCTCGATCAGCCGATCCGCCAAGTGTCGGGAGCCTCCTCCAGACGCTTGAGGAGCGCCACGCGCTGCTGCTCGATCTCGTCCGGCAAATGGCTGCCGAAGCGGTTGAACAGCTCCTCCTGGTCCTTGGCCTCGGCCTCGGCTTCCTTCCGGTCGATGTCCATGATCTTCCGGAACTTGTCTTCGGCGAAATCCAGTCCGGCCCAGTTCAGGTCCTGGTAGCGCGGCATGTAGCCGAACGGGCTCTCCGCCGCATCCACCGCACGGCCCCGGACACGGTCGACGATCCAGCGCAGGACGCGCATGTTGTCGCCGAAGCCCGGCCAGACGAACTTGCCGTTCTCGTCCTTGCGGAACCAATTGACGCGGTAAATGCGCGGCAGGTTCTCCACCTTGCCTTCCATCGCCAGCCAATGGTTCCAGTAGTCGGCCATGTTGTAGCCGCAGAAGGGCAGCATGGCGAAGGGATCGCGGCGGATGGCGGCCTGGCCCACGGCGGCGGCGGTCGCCTCCGAGCCCATGGTCGCGGCCCAGTACACGCCCTCGCGCCAGTTGTAGGCCTCGAACACCAGCGGGAAGGTCTTGGACAGGCGTCCGCCGAAGATGAAGGCGGAGATCGGAACGCCCGCCGGGTCCTCCCAGGCCGGATCGATCGACGGGCACTGCGCCGCCGGGGCGGTGAAGCGCGAGTTCGGGTGCGCGGCGGGACGGCCCGACGCCGGGGTCCAATCGTTGCCCTGCCAGTCGATCAGGTGGGCCGGCGCCTCGTCGGTCAGTCCCTCCCACCACACGTCGCCATCGTCGGTCAGCGCGACGTTGGTGAAGATGACGTTGGCGTTCAGAGTCTTCAGCGCGTTCGGGTTCGACTTGATGCTCGTGCCCGGCGCCACGCCGAAGAAGCCGGCCTCAGGGTTGATGGCGCGCAGCGTGCCGTCCGGCTGCGGCTTCACCCAGGCGATGTCGTCACCGATGGTGCGGACCTTCCAGCCTTCGAACTCGGCCGGGGGGACCAGCATGGCGAAGTTGGTCTTGCCGCAGGCCGACGGGAAGGCGGCGGCGACGTAGGTCTTCTCGCCCTCGGGGCTTTCCACGCCGAGGATCAGCATGTGCTCGGCCAGCCAGCCCTGCTCGCGGCCCATCGAGGAGGCGATGCGCAGCGCGAAGCACTTCTTGCCGAGCAGGGCGTTGCCGCCGTAGCCCGAGCCGAAGGAGACGATCGAGTGATCGGCCGGGAAATGCACGATGTACTTGTGCTCGGCGTTGCACGGCCACGCCACGTCCGGCTGGCCGGGCTCCAGCGGGGCGCCAATGGAGTGCAGGCAGGGCACGAAGTCGCCGTCGCCCAGGATGTCCAGCACCTTCTGGCCCATGCGGGTCATCATGCGCATGTTGACCGCGACATAGGGGCTGTCGGAGATCTGCACGCCGATGTGCGCGATGTCGGAGCCCAGCGGCCCCATGCTGAAGGGCACCACATACATGGTGCGGCCCCGCATGCAGCCTTCGAACAGGCCGTCCAGCTTCGCCTTCATCTCCGCCGGGGCGACCCAGTTGTTGGTCGGGCCGGCGTCCTCCTTGCGCTCGGAGCAGATGTAGGTGCGGTCCTCGACGCGGGCGACGTCGCCCGGATCGGAGCGGCAGAGGTAGGAGTTCGGGCGCTTGGCCTCGTTCAGCTTGATGAAGGTGCCCGATTCCACCATCTCGGCGCACAGGCGGTCGTATTCCTCCTGCGATCCGTCACACCAGTGCACCCGCTCGGGCTTGCATTTGTTCGCGATCTCCTCGACCCAAGCCAGGAGCTTCTTGTTCCGCGTGCGCGTCGTTCCGGTCATCCTTTGCCTCTCAACTCGTCTCCGGGTTCGCCGCCCCCCTGGAATGCGGGGGCTGGTGCCCGGAGGTCCGGACGGCTGGCCTTTTCGGCCCTTATCGAAGCCGTCCTCGTTCGGTGGCGGTGTCTTTCCGCCGGCTCAAACCACCGCAGCCCGGCCCGAAGGCCGAACGGCGGTCATCCAGACGCGCCCCCCGGGCGCGCCCGATGTCCTGATTGGCAAGAGAGGGGTGGCCCCAGGGCCACAAACCCAAAACGGCAACGGGTTGGTCCGTTATGGTCCACTGACGTTTTCTCCTGGTTGCGCTCTTTTGCGCGCCGCTTGCCGCGGCGTCGTGGTTAGCCGTCACGATCCTTCGAATCCACCGAGTCATCGGTCGCGCCGGGTGCGCTCCGGCGAGCCTGCCGGGCGAGCCCGGCGAGAGTGACCCTAGCGTCTCCGGGGTTTTCCACGCTGTGATCGAAATCAACCCGCGCCATTTCGCCGCTGCGGCGCAGGTCGCAGCCGTCGGGGTCGATCCCGGTCATCGCCCAAGGCTCGGCGCCGTCAGCGGAGCGTCCGGCCAGAACCGTGGCGTACAGCCGCAAGGCGTCGGCGTGGTCGGCGTTCATGTGGCTCAGGATGGCGCTCTCGGCCTCGGCCAGCGCCGCTGGAACGCCGGGCAGCAGCAGGTCGGCCCGGTCCAGCCACCGCACCCGGCCGAAGCCGGCCACGAGATGGGCGCGTTCCACCGACACGGCGTAGAGGCTGAAATCGGTGAAACCGGCGTAGAGCGCCGCACCGGGATGGCGCGCCAGGAAGCGGGCGCGGTGGCGCGGCTCCTCCGAGCGCTCGGCCCGCCCGAGAACGGACAGCCGAGGCCCGGACAGCGGCTCCGCCAGCCCCGCCGTTCCGTCGAACAGCAGACCGACGCGCGGATCCCGCGCGATGTTCTTCGTGTGGTCGGCAAGGGTGGAGAGTAGGAGAAGCGGTGTCCCATCCAGATCGAAGGCCACCTGGACCAATGAGGGATAGGGCCAGCCGCCCCGGCCATCGTGCTGGGCGTCGTGCTGGGCGTCATCCCCGCGCAGGGCGGTGGACAGCGCCGCCAGACCGGCACCACGCATCAGGCGCCTTGCGGCGCCTCCCGTTTGGCCGCCGACGTCCGATGACGCCGCGGCGCCCGGCCCCGATGGGGTCGGACGGATGGGGGACTCGTCGGAACTCATGCCCTGAAACGAATGCGTTCTCCCGCGCAGCACCGTTTCGCCGGCGCCGCATTGGTGCCATATTGGCCCAGACAAATAGGTTGGGAAAAGCGAAAAGTTGGCTTTTCATGCCTTTGCGCCGCCTCTTGGGCATCGTGGAGCATTAGGAAAGTCCGCTTTTCGAAATAAGACGAAACCATTCTTCCGTAGTAGGCGACCGTGAGGGGCCGGTCATCCGCTGAAATTGGCCGCGGACGCCGGTCGCCGACACCAGCGGTTGCCGAAAACGGGGCGTGCGATTGGGAACGCGAACGACATGTCTCACACCGTAGCGTTGGTGGATGACGACCGGAACATCCTGACCTCCGTTGCCATGGCGCTGGAAGCGGAAGGGTTCGAGGTGCGCACCTACACCGACGGCGCCGAAGCGCTGCGCGGCCTGACCCAGCGCCCGCCGGACCTCGCCGTGCTGGACATCAAGATGCCGCGCATGGACGGGATGGAGCTTCTCCAGCGCCTGCGCCAGACCAGCCATCTGCCGGTCATCTTCCTGACCAGCAAGGACGACGAGGTGGACGAGTTGATGGGTCTGCGCATGGGCGCGGACGACTACATCAAGAAGCCCTTCTCGCAGCGCCTGCTGGTGGAGCGCATCCGCACCCTGCTGCGGCGGGAGGCGGCGACCCGCGACAAGACCGCGCCGGAACCCGGCGCGCTGCTGACCCGCGGCCCGCTGGTCATGGACGGTGCCCGCCATTCCTGCACCTGGAAGGACCAGCCCATCGACCTGACGGTGACGGAGTTCCTTCTGGTGAAGGCACTGGCCCAGCGCCCCGGCCATGTGAAGAGTCGCGACCAGCTCATGGACGCCGCCTATGGCGAGAACGTCTATGTCGACGACCGCACCATCGACAGCCACATCAAGCGGCTCCGCAAGAAGTTCAAGGCCATTGATTCCGACTTTGCGCAGATTGAAACGCTCTATGGCGTCGGTTACCGATACAAGGAGTGAGGTCCGCGCGCCGGACCACACCGCCCAGCCGGCCACCCAGGCCCCCGTCAAGCCCGGAACCGCACCGCGCGCAACGGCACGGCGCCGGGTGCGCGGCGTGCCGTCGCCGCTGACCCTGCGGATTCTGGCCGTCAACGTGCTGGCGCTGCTGCTTCTGGTCGGCGCCCTGCTCTATCTCGGCCGCTACCAGGACCGGCTGGTCCAGGCGGAGCTGGATGCCCTGGAGACGGAGGCGCGCATCTTCGCCTCCGCGCTCGGCGAGGGCGCCGTGCAGCGGGCCGCCGACGAGCCGGAGCTGGGACAGGAAAGCTACGAGCTGTCGCCGGAGCTGGGGCGCCAGATGATCCGCCGGCTGGCGCTGGCGACCGAGACGCACACCCGGCTCTACGGCCCGGACGGGCGGCTGCTCTCGGACAGCCGGGTGCTGACCGGCTCCCCCGGCAAGATCGAGATCCAGGAACTGCCGCTGCCGCCCTCCGGGGACCCGGCGTCCCGCGCGGTCAACGAGTTCTACGCCCGCTTCATCGACGTGGTGCCGAGCCGCGAGAACCTGCCGCTCTACCGCGAGCCGCCGGGCCACGCCGCCGAATCGACCGCCCCGCCGCCGCCCAACGTGGAGCGCGCGCTGGCCGGCGAGAACAGCGCGACGGTGTGGCGGCTGGCCTCCCCGGTCGCCCGCTCCAACCTGCTGCTGACGGTCGCCGTTCCGGTCCAGCGCTACAAGGAGGTGCTGGGGGCGGTGCTCCTGTCGCGCAGCGGCACGGTGATCGACGAGGCCATCCGGTCGGTCCGCACCGACATTCTGCGCGTCTTCGCGGTGGCGCTTCTGGTCACGGTCCTGATGTCGCTCTATCTGGCCGGCACCATCGCCCGGCCCATCCGCAAGCTGGCCCAGGCCGCCGACCGGCTGCGCACCGGCCACGGGCGCCATACGGAAATTCCCGACTTCACCCGCCGCGGCGACGAGATCGGGGAGCTGTCCGGCGTGCTGCGCGACATGACCGCGGCGCTGTGGGCGCGCATGGACGCCATCGAGCGCTTCGCCGCCGACGTCGCCCACGAGATCAAGAATCCGCTGACCTCGCTGCGCAGCGCGGTGGAGACGGTCAGCCGCATCCAGGACCCGGCCCGCCGCGACAAGCTGATGGCGATCATCGCCGACGACGTGCAGCGGCTGGACCGGCTGATCAGCGACATCTCCAACGCCTCGCGCCTGGACGCCGAGCTGTCCCGCGCCGCGCTGGAGCCGGTGGACATCGGCGCGATGCTCCGCACGCTCGCCGACATCCACCGCGCCACCGCCGAGGACAACGACGAGGATGGCGAGGAGGCCAGCGATGGGACGGAGGCCCCGCCGAGCGTCGTCATCGAGCCGCCGCGGGGCGGGTCCCTGACCGTGAAGGGGTTGGAGGGGCGGCTGACCCAGGTCTTCCAGAACCTGATCGCAAACGCCCTGTCCTTCTCGCCGCCCGGCGGGCAGGTCCGGCTGGCGACCCGGCGCACCCCGGACGGCGCGGTGGAGGTGACGGTCAGCGACGACGGACCCGGCATCCCGGAGGGCAAGGAGGAGGCGATCTTCGAGCGCTTCTACACCGAGCGGCCGGCCGGCGAGAAGTTCGGCACCCATTCCGGCCTCGGCCTGTCGATCTCCAAGCAGATCGTCGAGGCCCACGGCGGCACCATCCGGGCCGCGAACCGTCTCGGCCCGGATGGGGAGACGATCGGCGCCGTCTTCACCGTGCGCCTGCCCCGCCCCTGATGGACCTCCAAGGCGGATTTCCACATGGTGGATGCGGCATAGTTGCAATTTGAGAAAAGACGTATGGACAAAGTCGTGGGTGCGGCGGATGCTCAACTTCGGTCATTCCCGCGCCCGCGACGGCTGGCCTTTCGACAACCGGACGTCACCAACCGGAAGAGGGGCCATGTCAGACCTCAAGTCCGACCTCAAGCCGATCGCGCCGCGCCAGATCGACGGGGCCGCCGCAGCGTCGGCCAGGGTCATCGACTTCCGCCGTTACCGGCTGGCCCGTCTCATCAACGACGCCAGCGTCCAACAGGGCGAACTGGCCCGGATGATGCGGGCGTCGGCCGACGAGCGGACGCAACTGGCGCAGGCGCTCCAGGGCGCCCAGCGCCATCTGGCGACCATCGCCGACAGCTACAGCCATCTTCTGACCCGGTTGGCCCGCGAAAAGGAATTTCGCACGGCCTGCCAGGAAGCCGCAGAGCTGGACGATCTGGACGAGATGATCCGGCGGCGCGACGCTCTGGCCAGCGAGTTGCTGGACATCCGCCGCACGGCACGGCCCGGCCCGTGTCCGGGCCTGACCGCCGGATGCGACCGGCCGGGCTGAGGCGGGAAGCGGGCGGCGGGCGTCAGGCCAGGGCGGTCACGCCGGCGCATTCGAGGCGTATCGAGCGGGAAAAGGATGCATTTTCGGCATCCCATTGACAGAACCGGCGGCACGCCTCACCTTCGCGGGATCATGGCAACGATTCACGGCACCTGCGTCCTGGTCGGCACATGGAACAGCAGCCATGGGAACAAAAGCCATGGGAACGGCGGCGCTCCCAATCGGGACGGCGGCAACCGGGGCGAAGCGCCCGTCGGGGTGCTGCTGCGGGGACCGTCGGGCAGCGGCAAGTCCGATCTGGCCCTGCGGATGATCGAGGCGGGGGCGCTGTTGGTTGCCGATGACCGTGTGGAACTGCGCGTGGACAATGGCCGGCTGATGGCAACGGCGCCGGCGGCGCTGGCCGGACTGCTGGAGGTGCGGGGCGTCGGCATCATGCCCATGCCCACCGCCACCGAGGCGGAGGTTGGCCTGGTCGTCGATCTGGTGCCGCGCGGCGCCGTTGAGCGCCTCCCCGAAGAGGAGACCGCGGACCTTCTCGACCGGACGGTGCCGCGCCTCGCCCTCTGCCCCTTTGACGCCTCGGCGCCGGCCAAGCTGAAGCTGGCCGCCGGCGCAGCGCGGGCCGGCTCTCTGGGAAAGGTTCCGGACCTGCCATGACCGACCGTCTCTCCTCGCAAGACCATCCGCCGGAACGGCCCAAGGGCCAGGACGGCCAACTCGTGCTCGTCACCGGCATGTCGGGGGCGGGGATGTCCGTCGCCCTGAAGGCCCTGGAGGACCTGGGCTACGAAGCGGTGGACAATCTGCGCCTCTCGCTGGTCCCGGCGCTCCTGGAGCAGGCCGACCCGCGCAAGCGCCCGCTGGCGCTGGTCATCGACAGCCGGACCCGCGACTTTTCCGCCCACGCCATGCTGGAGGAGGTGGAGGCGCTGAGGGCCCACGCGGAGCTGGACGTGCGGCTGGTCTTCCTCGACTGCGGGGACGAGACGCTGCAGCGCCGCTTCACCGAGACGCGGCGCCGCCACCCGCTGGCCATCGACCGCCCGGTGCCCGACGGCATCCAGTTGGAACGCGCGATGCTGCTTCCGCTGAAGCAGCAGGCCGACGTGACCATCGACACCACGCAATTGTCGATCCACGACCTGCGCCGCATCCTGGCCGGCAGCTTCCAGATCGGCAGCCAGGCGGCGCTTCAGGTCTTCGTCACCTCCTTCTCGTTCCGGATGGGGTTGCCTCGCGAGGCGGACCTCGTGTTCGACGTACGCTTCCTGACGAATCCCCATTATGATCCGGATCTGCGACCGCTGACCGGCCTGGACCCCCGCGTGGCGGCGCGGGTGGAGGGCGACCCGGATTTCGCCGAGTTCTTCCGTCATCTGACGGACCTGTTGCAGCCGCTTCTGCCGCGCTACAACCAGGAGGGCAAGAGTTACCTGACCATCGCGGTCGGCTGCACGGGCGGCAAGCACCGGTCCGTGTTCGTCGCCGAACGGCTGGCCGCGTGGCTGGGCGGGCTGGGTCTGAAGGTCGGGATCAGCCACCGGGAACTGGAACGGCAAGCCCCGCGGGCCGGCTGACAGCCGAAGGCTGGCCAGGGGGATGGCCCAAGGTGCGGGTCGATCCGGATAAGGGATCGTTCATAAGTGCCGCAATATGAATGTGGCTTCGGGGGAGGCTCCAGAATTGAAGGATGTCCCATGATCGGTATGGTTCTGGTAACCCACGGGCGCCTCGCGGAAGAGTTCATCGCCGCGCTGGAGCATGTGGTGGGTGAGCAGCAGCAGGTGCGGGCCGTGTGCATCGGCCCAGACGACGACATGGAGCAGCGCCGTCAGGACATTCTGAACTCCGTTGCCGACGTGGACGACGGGTCCGGCGTCGTCGTGCTGACCGACATGTTCGGCGGGACCCCGTCCAACCTCGCCATCTCCATCATGGACAAGGCGAAGGTCGAGGTGATCGCCGGCGTGAACCTGCCGATGCTGATCAAGCTGGCCAGCGTGCGCCGCCAGGAAACGCTGACCCACGCCGTGACCGCCGCGCGGGAGGCCGGCCAGAAATACATCAACGTCGCTTCCTCGCTGCTGTCGGACGGGTGACCCGATGAACGTTCCAGACGACAAGACGCCCGCCCAGGGCGCTTCCGGCATCGGCGGGCAGAGTCCGAACGGACAGACTCCGAACGGACAGGATCCGGAGAGAAATCCCGAAATCTGCCAGACCGTCACGATCAGCAACCAGCGCGGCCTGCACGCCCGCGCGGCGGCGAAGTTCGTGAAGCTGGTCGCCACCTTCGATTGCGAGATCGAGGTGCGGCGCGGCGAGACGCAGGTGTCGGGCGAATCCATCATGGGCCTGATGATGCTGGCCGCCGGCCCCGGCACCTCGGTGGAACTGTACGCCTACGGCCGCGAGGCCGAAGAGGCCATGGCGGCTCTCGTGGATCTGATCACCCGCAAGTTCGATGAAGACTGACGTTCCGGCCGCCGGCCAGGGGCGGTCGTTGCGCGGGTTGGGCGTTTCGCCCGGCATTGCCATCGGCCCGGCCCATGTGGTGGAGAGCGGCGCCGTCCGCGTTCCCGAATACACGCTCGCCGCCGATCAGGTGGAGGCCGAGGCCACGCGCTTCGCCGACGCCTGCGGCAAGGCGCGCCGCCAGATCCGCAAGCTGAAGGCCAAGGCGCTGGTGCTGCCCGGCTCCGCGTCGGAGGAGATCGGCTTCCTTCTCGACGCCCATCTGGCGATGGTCACGAACTCCCGCCTGACGCGCGGCGTCGAGCGCCGCATCCAGCAGGAGCTGGTCAACGCCGAGGCCGCGGTGCAGGCGGAGATCGCCACCATCGCCCAGACCTTCGCGAGCATGGAGGACAGCTACCTCGCCGGACGCATCGCCGACGTGCGCGAGGTGGGGCGGCGCCTGATCCGCAACCTGATGCGGCACGAGTATCAGGCCTTCTCCATGTTGAATCCCGGCTCGGTGATCCTGGCCGAGGAGCTGACCCCCGCGGACACCGCCCTGCTCGACCCGCGCCGCGTCGCCGGCTTCGCCACCGTGCTCGGCGGCGCCGAGGGGCACACGGCGATCATGGCGCGCTCGCTGGGCATTCCGGCGGTGCTGGGCGTCGGCGGGCTGCTGTCCGGGCTGAAGAACGGGATCACGGTCATCGTCGACGGGGTGCAGGGGCGCGTCATCATCGACCCCACCCCCGAGGTGCTGGAGGACTACCGGCAGCGCCGCGCCGAACGCGAGCGCGAGCGCGAGCAGTTGAAGGGGCTGCGCAAGCTTCCCGCGGTCACCCGCGACAACACGGCGGTGACGCTCCAGGCCAATCTGGAACTGCCGCGCGACCTCGACCACGCGCTGGAGAACGGAGCGCAGGGAATCGGTCTGCTGCGCACCGAGTTCCTGTTCATGAACCGCGACCAGCTGCCGGACGAGGACGAGCAGTACACCGTCCTGCGCTCCATCGTGGAGGGCATGGGCGGGCGCACCGTCACCGCCCGCACCATGGATGTCGGTGGGGAGAAGCTGGCCGGCTGGATGGCGGGCCGCTACGGCGAGCCGGCGAACCCGGCGCTCGGCCTGCGCGCGGTCCGGCTCGGCCTGCGCGAGCCGAAGCTGCTGGAGACGCAGCTCGCCGCCATGCTGCGGGCCGGCGTCCACGGACCGCTGCGCATCCTGCTGCCGATGATCTGCTCCGTCGCCGAGGTGCAGCGCGTGCGCGAGATGATGGGCCAAGTGGCCCGCCGCCTGCGCCGCCGCGGCGTGCCCATCGCCGACCCGCTGCCGCCGGTGGGCGTGATGGTGGAGGTGCCGGGGGCGGCGCTGTCCGCCGACGCGCTGGCCTACGCCGCCGACTTCTTCTCCATCGGCACCAACGACCTGACGCAGTACACATTGGCCATCGACCGTGGCGACGAGCAGGTCGCCTCGCTCTACGACCCGCTGCACCCGGCGGTGCTGCGCCTGATCCAGTTCACCATCGAGGCGGCGTTGCGCGCCCGCATCCCGGTGTCGGTCTGCGGGGAGATCGCCGGCGATTCGCGCTACACGGCGCTGCTGCTGGGGCTGGGCGTGCGCGACCTGTCGATGGTGCCGCCGGCCATTCCCCTGGTGAAGCGGCGCATCCGCAAGCTGGACCTTCAGGAGGCCACCCGCCGCGCCCGCGTCATCATGGACCAGAGCGACAGCGGGCGCATCGCCGCCCTGCTGGACGATTTCAACGCCGTAGGCTGAGGCGGTCGACGCACGGCGCCGGCCGCCTCAGCCCCCATCAACCCCATGTCATCTCGCCTTTGGCGACCTTGGCCCCGATGTCGAGCGCCACGCCCATGCCGAGACCAGGGAATCGCGCCTCCATAGCCGCCTTCAGCGCGGCGGAGTCGGCGGCCTTCGGCAGCTCCTCCTCGAAGGCGAGAAGATAGCGCTTGGTGAAGGCGATGCCGGAGGGGTCGGTGGCGGCGTCCGGCGCCATGTGGCCGGGAACCACGATCGCCGGCCGCCGCGCCGCCATTTGGTCGAGAGCGGCGATCCAGGCCGCACGGCTTTCCTTCGTCGGCGCGTCGGCGGTCCAGACATGGACGCCCGAGAAGACCAGGACTCCGCCAAACACCGCGTTCAGCGACGGCGCCCACAGGTAACGGCGGTTGGCCAGCCCTTCCGCGGTGACGATCTCGACGCTTTGCCCGTCCACCGTCAGCGTCCGGCCGTCGAACACCTCCGGCAGGACGATGTCGGCCAGCGTCTGCGGACCGTTCTCCTTCAGCCGCGGCCCCCAGGTCTCCAGCTTCTTGGCGACGTTGCCCTTGATCGCCGCGACGGTCGCGGAGCCGGCGATCACGCGGGTGTCCGGGAACGCCTCGTGCAGCGGCTTCAGGCTGAAATAATAGTCGGGGTCAGACTGGCTGATGTAGATGGCCGTCAGCCGCTTCCCGCTTGCCCGGATGGCCTCGACCATGGCCCGTCCGTCCGGATAGGTGAAGCCGCCGTCGAGCAGCAGCGCCTCCGACGGACCGGTGAGGAGCAGCGGCGCCCGGAAGAAGCCGTTCGGTCCCGCCGGGAAGTGTTTCCAACGCAGCGAGCCGCCGCGGGAAGCGGCTGCGGAACCGACCGGGGCGACGAGCGCACTCGCGCCGAGCGCCAGGGTGGTCGTCATGAGCGTTCGTCTGGTCAGCACGGAATTATCCCTGTGTGACGGTGGGCGGGCATGGCCGTCCCGTCGCGGCGGACCCATGGCCCGTCGCCGAACGAGACGTTGCGGAAAGGACAGGCCGCTCGTCAGGCCGAGGCCGCGGCCTTGAGCGTGCGGACGAGAAGCTCGAAGTCGCCGAACAGGGCATCCGAGCGGATGGGGCGCCAGCGTTCCCCGTTGCCGGCCAGCAGCGCGGGCACGCCGCGCAGCCCGAAACGCCGCATGTCGGCGGTGGCCGCCGCGATCCGCGCGCGGCAGGCCTCGGTCAAAGCCGCGCTTTGCCCGGCAAGAAGATGGGCGGCCTCCTGCAGCCCTTCGGCGGCGAGGATGGCCCCCACGGCCTCGACGTCGGACGTATCCACACCGTCGACATAGCGGGCGCGCTGGATGGCCTTGAGCGCCTCGGCCTCGCGCGGCGGAGCGGTCATCAGGACGGCGGTCAGGGCAAGCGTGGACGGCCCGGAATCGAACCGCGCCGCGCCGTCCAGCACGCGGCCGCGGTAGGCCTCGCTGAAGGGCAGGCCGGTCAGCGCGGCGATCCGCTGATCGTTGGCCCAGGCGTAGGCGGCGAAGCCGGGGTCCATGGCCCGCGCGCCGTCGCCGGCGAAAAGGCCGGTCGGCATCAGGGTCAGGCCGATGCCGGGCTCGGCGCGCAGTCGATCGAGCATCGGCGCGGCGCCGTAGCACCAGCCGCAGAGCGGATCGAACAAATAGCGGACCTCGACCATCGCACCCTCCGGAGTCTGTGTCGGCTGCCGTTGTACAAGAACCTCATTGATCGGAAAACAGCGACAGACGATAAAGACCGTACACTTTTAACAAACAATCACGACCGCTTCCGACCATGGCCGAACCCATCAACCTGAACCGGCTGGCCTATTTCGCCGCCGTGGTGGACACGGGATCCTTCACCCGCGCCGCCGAACGGCTGGGCGTGACCAAGACCGTGGTGAGCCAGCAGGTGGCGCGGCTCGAAGCGGATGTCGGCGTGAGCCTGCTGACGCGCACCACCCGCAGCGTGCAGTTGACCGAGGCCGGCCGGGGTCTTCATGCCCGCTGTCTGGCGATCCTGAAGGAGGCGGACGAAGCCTTCGCCGAGCTGTCCGACGCGGCGCTGGAACCGCGCGGGACCCTGCGCATCACCGCGCCGAACGATTTCGGTTCCTTCATCGTGGCGCCGGTGGTCGCCGCCTTCACCCGTCGGCATCCGAAATGCCGCGTCGAGCTGGTGATCACCGACGCGAAGCTCGACCTGATCGGGCAGCAGTTCGATCTGGCCATCCGCGTCGGCTGGCTCGACGATTCCAGCGCGCTGGCCCGCCGCATCGACACGTTCCGGCAGCTCGCCGTCGCGAATCCCGCTCTTGCGGAACGGCACCCGGCCGCGGGTCCCGACGACCTCCTGGTCTGGCCGTTCATCGCCAACCTGTCGCTCAAAGACCCCGGCCTGTGGACGTTCCGGCGCGGCGCGGAGGAACGGACCTTGCGGGTCCAGCCGGCCATGAGCGTCAACGCCACGCCGGCGGCGCTGGCCGCCGTGCATGCCGGCGGCGGCTTCGCCGTCCTGCCGGAATTCCTGGTTGCGGAGGAGATCGCGGCGGGCCGGCTGATTCCGCTTCTGCCGGACTGGAGCCTGCCGTCCGGCGGCATCCATGCCGTGTATCCGGCCACCCGTTTCCGCCCGCTGAAGGTCAAGGCCTTCGTCGACATGCTGAGCGACAAGCGCAACTGGCCGACGCACTGCCCCTGAAAAGCCCGGCCGCAGCCCTGATGCGCATTCCGGACGAGGCCCCACCCGAATCGAATGATGGCGTGGGTTGTTGACAACTCCGCATTGTGAAATACTGACGCAGCCATCCGTTGAGGCGCGGCTTCCGGCGGACAGACCAGATTTGGCGGTCCTTCATCTTCAGGAACATGGGTCTTCAGGAACACGGGTCTTCAGGAACACGGAAAGGCGGGCAGGATGCGCTCTGGACAGCAGAACGGTGGCCGCGTGCCGGATGCCGCCCTCGATCTGAACACGGCCTTCGATCGGCGCGACACGCTGTTCACCAGAGCCGCGGAACATATGTCCGACATCGTCGCCAACCCGCCGGGCGGCCCCCACGCCTTCGACCTGCTGAACGGCGGCCTCCGCGAATTGTCGAGCCTGATGATCCGGCAATTGCCCTTGACGACGGCGCGCGAGGCACGCCTTGCGCACGCCCTCTGCCAGGAGGGGATCGTCGAGGATTCGAAGGCCTTGGCCCTTGGAGAGGGCGTGGCTTTGTTCCTCGACCGGCTTCAAGCCGCCGCCGATCATGCGGGAATCGGTCCGGCCGCGCCACCCGGGTCCGACCGCGATCACGAGCTGATCCGCCTGGAGCAGCATTTGCAGACGATGGCGCAGGCCCGACACGGCGCGCAGGATGCGGACCTCCATCCGGCGCTGGAGATCATGGCGACGACCCCCGCGCAGGGCTTGGAGGGGGTTCTCACCAAATTGCGGGCGTGCCGCACCGCGATGGCGGTCCAAGGGAACGGCGCCGAGCGGCTGGCCCCTCTTCTGGACGATGCCGTGTCGGCCCTGGAGCGCATGGCGCTGCGGGAGGCCATCACCCGCTTCGACCGCACGGCGGACGCCTTCGAGGCCGCGATGCCGAAGGTCCTGCCGACCAAGCCGACCGACCGGATGCTTGCCGCCGGCGCCAAGGCGGGGAGCGTGGCCCTGGACGCGGCGCGGCGGATCTATCAGGCCATGGCGTCGGAGTTCCTGTCACCGAGGAAAGGGGTCGGGGAGTGACGGTCGCCCTGCCCGTCACACCGCCACCGGGCGGGTCCTTCAAGGATCATGGCGCCAAGGATCATGGCGCCAAGGACCGCGCGGCTCGGCCGCTTGCCCGTAGCCTGGTGAGCATCCTGCGCGGCCGCCGCGGCGAACCGCCGCCCGAGCCGGCCGAGACCCGCGTCGACATCCACCGCCAGCCGTTGCGCACGGCGCCGGACTGGCACCAGGACATGATCGCCTTGTGGAAGCGGCACCCCACCTTCGGCCCGGGCCTGCACGAGGATCTGAAGAGCAAGGGACTGCTGCCGCGCTGCGTCATCCTGACGGCGCGGGACGGCGGGCCGCTGTGCTTCCGCTACATCGGGGAGCCGACCCGCCGGGTCTTCGGCGACCGCTGGGCCGACCAGAACATCGGCAGGCCCCATCTCGAGGATGTGCACAGCGCCTACGCCCAGGCCATCGACGCGCAGTACCGGGAGGCGGTGGAGGGCGGGGAGCCGGTGTACAACCATCTGGTGATCACCGGACTTCCCCGGCCGCCCGTCAATTACCGGCACCTCCTGTTCGGCTGGTCACTGGGCCACCGCCGGCAGGCCCTGCTGGCGCTGATCGATTCCTGAGTCGGACGGGTCTGTTGTTCACGCCGCCTGGGCGAGGTCCGCGGCGATCTGCGCCAGATCACCCAGGAACTGCGCGCGGCTGAAGCGCACGAGGTGCATCGGCAGCGTCTTCAGGCCGACTTGGTTGTAGGTGATGGCCGGCACGTCGTCGATGTGGCGCGGCCCCATTTTCCGCTCCGCCCAGACCGGGACGATGTCCGGATCGACGACCGAGATGAACCAGGTTGGCGACCACAGCAGCCACGCCGCCAGCTTGTTCACCCGCTGGCAAATCGGGAACAGCCCGCGGCCCTGGAAGTCGGGGCGCGTCCATCCCGCGTTCGTCCACACCACCTGCCCGCGCGTGCTGTTGGCGGTGTCGGACGTGCAACGGCACCATTCGCCGTCCGGCGCCTGCAAAGCAGGTTCGTCGTAGAACACCGTCATGGCGGTGAAGCGGTCGCCGATGGATTGCGCGGTGCAATCGTAGAGCAGCCCGGCCTGGGCGGTGACCACGTCACCGGAGGCGGCCGTCCCGCAGATCCAGAAGGCGTTCGCCGGAGTCAGGGAGCGGCAAGCCGGATGGGCCGCCGGAAGCATCGGCTCCCAGGAGCCCGCCGCCACCGCGGCCTCGTTGACGCGCACCAGGGCCTGCATGTCGAACACAACGGAGAGCGCGACGCCCCGGTCGGCCGCCAGACCGACGAGTTCGTCGCGGGCGGCCTGAAGCAAGCCGGAGAGGGGTCCCGACGGAATGGGGAGAGCGGACAGGGCGATGGAGGCCGGTCGCGTGCCGGCAAATTGCGTTCCGGTAAACATGGACGTCTCTTTCTTGGGCTGGAAAGGAATGGCGGCAACCACCAAGCGAGGCGCCATCCGCCTCGCACACCCACATCATCGTCGCCACGAAACCGGTATTGCTACTTTTACGAATGCGGTTGCCCGGATACGCGCGGGGCGCCCGATCCACCGGACCGGACGCCCCGCCTTTTCCTTTCCGCCCCTGGAGCGGGCGTCTTACTGGCCCTTGCCGTCCGAGGACACCGCCGCCGCCTCGCTGGAGGAAACCGGGGTGGAACCGCCGGCACCCTTCGCCGGGCTGCCGGGCACCCACCAGCGGCGGGCCTCGCCGTCCGCGGCACCCGGCGCCGATTCGGCGCGGGTCTTCAGCATCGAGAAGACGATGGAGCCGCCGACCAGGAAAGCCGTGATGCCCAGCGCCAGCGCCGTCGGCATCTTGTAGATGTCCACCATCAGCATCTTGGCGCCGACCACCACCAGAACCAGCGACAGGCCGTACTTCAGGTAATGGAAGCGGTGGATGATCGAAGCCAGCGCGAAGTACAGGGCGCGCAGGCCGAGGATCGCGAAGACGTTGGAGGTCCAGACGATGAACGGGTCGGTGGTCACCGAGAAGACCGCCGGGATGGAGTCGACGGCGAAGACCAGATCGGTGAACTCGATCAGGATCAGCACGAGGAACAGCGGCGTCATCATCCGCACGCCGTCGCGCATCACGAAGAACTTCTGCCCCTCGTAGCCTTCGGTCATGCGGAAGCGGGAGCGGACGAACTTGACGATCCGGTTGTTCTCCATGTCCGGCTCGTCGTCCACCGACATCAGCATCTTGATGCCGCTGAAGATCAGGAAGGCGCCGAAGATGTAGATGATCCAGTGGAATTCCTGGATCAGCGCGGTGCCCGCCACGATCAGCACGCCGCGCATCACCAGCGCGCCCAGGATGCCCCAGAACAGCACCCGGTGCTGGTATTGCGGCGGCACCGCGAAATGCGTGAAGATCAGCGCGATCACGAAGATGTTGTCGACGCTCAGGCTGTACTCGATCAGGTAACCGGTCAGGAATTCCAATCCCTTCTCGGAGCCCTGAAAATGAAAGACGCCGGCCGCGAAAATCATCGCCAGCGTGGAATAGGCCGCGCAGCGCATCAGCGCCTCGCGGCCGGAAATCACATGGGATTTCTTGGAAAATACGCCAAGATCAAAGGCCAAAAGCACGCCAATGAAGACGGCAAAGCCGGCCCACATTAAAACGATCTGGTCCATGGAACTGTCCCTTGCTTCATGCACTCCGCTCCCGCAAGCGGAGACTTCGATCGTCACATGAGCAGTCCGACATCACCGATGCGCCACGGCGGGACGCATCGGCCAGAGGGGCCCGGACTGGAATCGCGGCCGCGGGTCTGCGGCCAATGAGAAGACGCGCGCAGCGGCTTGGCCGCAGCGCGTCAGGACACCCGTCTCCATCGTTCGCTGTGGAGACGTGGCGGTCGGTCAGGATGTTGGTTCGGTGCGGTCCATGTCGATGTCTCCCAAAGGCCCGTCGGGTGCCGTCGTCCGGCGGTGGACCTTGTGGGGAGCGCGACCCAGGGGGAGGGATAGGGCCAGCTTCCGCAAGGCCGCGCCAAGGCGACGGCTCTATGGGAAGTCCGACATCACAGCGCCGGGCGACGCTGCCAGAGGGGCCCGGACCTCAACGGTGATGTAGTCAGGCCCCGGCCCGGCGACAAGAGGGGGGAACGGCCTTTGCGAACCGTGATCGGCGTGACGGCCGAATGCGGCTTGACCGGAGCCGTTCCGCCCGCGTAGCTTCGCACCCGACGGTTGCCCGAAAGGGCTGAAAATGGGAACACGGTGCGGAACCCGCGGCCAAACGCCGCGCGAGGGTCCAACGCCGGGGCTGCCCCCGCAACTGTAAGCGGCGAGTCGTCCATCGGAATGCCACTGGGATCGCGATCCTGGGAAGGCGATGGGCCGACGATAACCCGCGAGCCAGGAGACCTGCCGTCAGTCGTGGTCACACGCGAACACGTTCGGGCGGGGTGCACCGAAGGTCGTCGAACCGGGAGTCCGTTCGCGGAGCGTCCGGTGGGACTTCGTTCGCGGTGACGTGCCACCGGCGTCCCGCCCGAGGTCTCAATGCGTGTCCGCGTTCACCGTCTTCACCGGACGGCGTCCTTCGCCGCCCTTCTGGGAAGCCTTGCGCTTCCCCTATCGGCCTTCCCCAGATCGGCCTTCGCCGATTCCACCACCGTCCCGACGCTTCCGCCGGTCTCGGTGACCGCCAACCGCGTCCCCACCGCCGCCGAGGAAACCGGCAGCGCCCTGACCGTCATCACCCATCAGGAATTGGAGCAGCGCCAGACCCAGCTGCTGTCCGACGCGCTGCGTGCGGTGCCCGGCGTCGCCGTCAACCGCAGCGGCCCGATGGGCACCCTGACCCAGCTCCGCATCCGCGGGTCGGAGGGCAACCAGACGCTCGTCCTGATCGACGGGATCGAGGTGAACGATCCCGCCGCCGGCTCCGAATACGATTTCGCCAACCTGCTGGCCGGCGACGTCGAGCGCGTCGAGGTGCTGCGCGGCCCGCAAAGCGCGCTTTATGGCTCCGACGCGGTCGGCGGCGTCGTCAACATCGTGACCCGCCGCGGCGCCGGCGCCCCCCGGTTCCGCGCCGCCGTCGAGGGCGGGTCCTTCGGCACGGCCGCCGGGCGGGCCTCCTTCGGCACCGGGACCGACCGCTACGACCTGTTCCTCAGCGGCCAGGGCGTCACCAGCGACGGCGTGTCGGTCGCCGACACGCGGCTCGGCAACCCGGAAAAGGACGGCTACCGCAACGGCACGCTGACCGGAAACGCCGCCGTCCGCCCGACCGAGCGCAGCGAGATCGCCGTGACCGGCCGCTACACCCGCTTCCGCGCCGACACCGACGGCTTCGTCGGCGGGCGCGGCGCCGTCGACGACGGGACCAGCACCGCCGGAGAGCAGGTTTTCGGGCGCCTCCAGGGCAGGATCGCCCTTCTCGACGGGAAGTGGGAGCACATCGTCGGCCTGACCCATGGCCGCCAACAGCGCGACTACCGCGACGACGCCAAGACGGTGACCAGCCGCTACGACGGGCGCAAGACCAAGGCCGACTACCAGACCAACCTGAATCTGAACAGCGGCCCCGCCGACCATGTGCTGACCGCCGCCGTGGAGCGTGAGGAGGACAAGGCGATCAGCCGCAGCGCCTTCTCCAGCTTCGACCGCTCCATCGGCTCCACCGGGCTGGTGGGGCAGTACAAGCTGGGCCTGTTCGACCGGCTGACCCTGACCGGCAGCGTCCGCCACGACGAGAACGACCTGTTCCGCGATGCCACGACTTGGCGCACCACGGCGGCCTATCGGGTCGAGGAGAGCGGGACGACGCTGCGCGCCTCCTACGGCACCGGCGTCAAGAATCCGACCCTGTTCGAGCTGTACGGCTACACCGCCACCTACGCCGGCAACCCGAACCTGAAGCCGGAGCGGGCGCGCGGCTGGGACGTCGGTTTCGATCAGGCGCTCTGGGGCGCGCGGGCCTCCGTGGACGGCACATGGTTCGACCAGCGCATCCGCGACCTGATCACCGGCACCGGGCGGACCTCCGTCAACATGCCGGGCGAGTCCCGCATCCGCGGCTTCGAGCTTGGCCTGTCGGTGGAGCCGCTGGACTGGCTGACCGTCCGCGGCTCCTACACCTGGACCGACGGCGAGGACTCCGCAGGCGCGGAGCTGGTGCGCCGGCCCAAGCAGCTCGCCAGCCTGAACGTCAATTACCGCTTCCTGGAGGACCGGGCGAACGCCAACCTCGGCGTCGTCTACAACGGACGGTCCAGCGACTGGGCCTACGATCCCTTCTACAACCGTCAGGTCGTGACGCTCGCGCCCTACACGCTGGTCAACATGGCCGGGTCCTATGCGCTGTCCGAGGGAGTCGAACTCTTCGGGCGCGTGGAGAACCTGTTCGACCGCCGGTACCAGGAGGTCTGGACCTACGGCGCGCCGGGACGGGCCGGGTATCTCGGGCTGCGGCTGTCGCTGTGAGGCCCGTCCGTCTCGGGCTGGCCGCCGCCCTCCTGCTGATCGCGGGAGGCCCGGCGGCGGCGTGGGAGGCGCCGCCCGGCAAACCGCCCGGCAAACCGCAGCGCATCGTTTCCCTGAATCTCTGCGCCGACGAACTGCTGTTGCGGCTCGTCGGGCCGGAGCGCCTCGCCGCGGTGACGTGGCTGGCACGCGATCCCCGCGCCTCCACCGTGGCGGCGCTGGCGTCGCGCGTGCCGGTCAACCACGGGACGGCGGAGGAAATCCTGCCGCTCAACCCAGACCTGATCGTCGCCGGGCGCTACACCACGCGCGTCGCGGTCGGGCTGCTGACGCGGCTGGACGCGCCGCTGCTGGAGCTGAACGTCCCGCAGAGCGTGGCGGGGGTGGCGGAGCAGATCCGCGGCCTCGCCCGCGCCGTGGGCGAGCCGGAACGGGGGGAGGCGCTGGTCGACGGCCTGCTCTCCCGCCTCGACGCCCTGCCCCCCGCGGCGCCGGGACCCCGCCCGACCGCGGTGGTGCTGCGGCCCAACGGCCTCGTCGCCGGGTCCGGGTCGCTGGCCGACGAACTCCTGACCCGCGCCGGGCTGGAGAACATGGCCGACCGCCTGCCGCTGGGCAGCCAAGGCGCCCTGCCGCTGGAGGCCATCATTCTGGGCGGCGCGGATGCGCTGATCGTCGACGCCGCACCCGACGCGCCGCCGTCGCTGGTCGGCGCCCTGCTGCACCACCCGGCCCTGAAAGCTATGAAGCGTCAGGTCCGCACGCTGTCGCTGCCCTCCCGCCTATGGACCTGCCCCGGCCCGCAGATCGCCGAGGCCGCGGAACGGCTGGCCGCCGCGCGGGAGGCCGTGCCATGACGGCCGCCGCGACTTGGGAGTCCCGCATCCCCTACCCCGCCCTGATCGCCGGGCTGACCCTTCTGGCGCTGGCGCTCTGCGCGGTGTCGGCGGCGGTTGGCTATGTGCCGTTCGACCTGGGCGCCGCCCTGTCCGACTGGCTCGCCGGGCGCCCCACCCTGGGCGCGCTGGTGCTGGCCGAATTGCGCCTGCCGCGCGCCCTGCTGGGGCTGCTGGTCGGCTTCAGCCTGGGGCTGACCGGGGCGGCGATGCAGGGCTGGCTGCGCAACCCACTCGCCGAGCCGGGGCTGGTCGGCGTGTCGAGTGCCGCGGCACTGGGGGCGGTGATCGTCTTCTACAGCGGCCTGTCCGCCGCGCTGTCGCTGGCCCTGCCGCTCGGCGGCATGGCCGGGGCCGCGGCGGCGGCGGTGCTGCTGAACCTGATGGCGGCGCGGGGGGCCGGAACGACGGCGCTGGTCATCGGCGGCATCGCCATCAACAGCCTCGCCGGGTCGCTGACCGCGCTGGCCCTCAACCTCGCCCCCAACCCCTACGCGGCGCTGGAGATCGTGTTCTGGCTGATGGGGTCTCTGGCCGACCGGGGCACCGACCAGCTCTGGCTCGTCCTGCCGCCGATGCTGGCGGGCTGGGCGCTCTGCCTGTCCGGCGCCCGCGCGCTCGACGCGCTGACCTTGGGGGAGGACGCGGCGCGCAGCCTGGGCTTCGACCTCGCCGGGCTGCGCGTCCGGCTGATCGCCGGGGCGGCGCTGGCGGTGGGCAGCGCGGTGTCGGTCACCGGCGCCGTGGGCTTCGTCGGGCTGGTGGCGCCGCACCTGATGCGCCCGCTGGCCGGGGCACGGCCCGGACGGCTGCTGCTTCTGGCCGGGCTGGCCGGGGCATGTCTGACCCTGGCCGCCGACATTGCGGTCCGGCTGCTGCCGACGCGGCCCGAACTGAAGCTGGGCGTGGTCACCGCCCTGATCGGGGCGCCCTTCCTGATTGCCCTGATCGCCCGGCTGCGGCGGGAGGAGGCGTGATGCGCATCGAAACCCACGGCCTGTCCGCCACCGCCGGCGGGCGCACCATCCTGGCGGACGTGACTCTGGCCATCGAGCCCGGCGCCTTCACCGGGCTGATCGGCCCCAACGGCGCTGGCAAGACCAGCCTGCTGCGCCTCCTCGCCGGTCTCGCCGAGCCGGCGGCGGGCCGCGTCACCTACGACGGGCGGTCCGCAGCGCAGGTCGGGCGCCGGGCGCTCGCCCGCGGCATCGCCTATCTGCCGCAGAGCGGTCCGGTGCATTGGCCGCTGCGCGCCGAGGCGCTGGTCATGCTGGGCCGCCTGCCCCACCGCGGTCCGCTGGGCGGGATCGCCGCGGCGGACCGCGCGGCGGTGGAACGGGCGCTGTCCACCGCCGACACCGCCCACCTGCGCGGGCGGACCGTCGGCACCCTGTCGGGGGGCGAGCGGATGCGAGTCCTGCTCGCCCGCGCCCTGGCGACCGAGGCGCCCGTGCTGCTGGCCGACGAGCCGGTCGCCGCCCTCGACCCCGGTCATCAACTGGCCTGCATGGCGCTGCTGCGCGACGCCGCGCGCCGGGGGAGCGGCGTGGTGGCGGTGCTGCACGACCTGACCCTGGCCGCCCGCTTCTGCGACCGGCTGATCCTGCTGGCCAACGGCAGCCTGCTGGCCGAGGGGCCGCCCAGCCGGGTGCTGACCGACGAGAATCTGTGCGCCGCCTACGGCATCGCCATCCACCGGGGCGAGGCCGGCGGCGAACCCTTTCTGCTTCCCTGGCACGCCCTGCCATCCCCGACTTGCCTACCGGAGACGCCTTGATGAGCGACCTCACTTCCCTGCTGCGCGGCGCGCTGAACGACCCGGCCACCGGCTGGAGCCTCGGCGCGTTCGGCGCCATCGCGGAGTTCATCCGCGACCCGGACGAACCCGTCGCCCTGCACGACGACGGTCCGGACCTGGAGGCGCGGACCGCCCGCGGCGGGCTGCGCCTCCGCCCCGGTCCGGCGATCCGCCCGGTGCCCTACCGGACGCGCAGCGGCGGCCTCGCCGTGGCCCTCTGCCTGCCCCGCCATGTCGGTGCGATGAACCGGCGCCGCGTCGTGACCGAGTTGGGTCCCGACCACGAGGCCATCGCCGGGGCGGACCGCGACGCCCGGCTGTTCGACCTCGGGCTGGGCGTCTTCCAGACCGACGTCTGCGTGCGCAGCGCCGACCCGGCCACCATCGCCCGCCTGCGCGCGGCCGTCGGGACGGAGCTTCTGGCGCCGGGCAACCCCTTGCCGCCCGACCTGCCGGCGCTCAGCCCCGACCGCGTCTTCATCGGCCCCTTCGGCCGGATCGAGGTCAGCCAGCCGATCCCGCCGCCCGACGGCCGCAGCCCGGAGGGTCCGCACACCCACGTCCTGCCGAAGCTGCTGGCCCATGGCCGGACCCACGCGGCGACCGTACCGATCCCGGACGGCTGGGTGCCCAGCCTGTACCTGTCGCCACCCGTGGAGTCCTTCGCCGCGTGGGAGGGGTTGGGGCGCTGACGTTGCCCCCACCCCGGCCCTCCCCCGCTACCGCAGGGGAGGGAGGATCCTGCGAAGCGGCGGCAGTCCCCTCCCCTGCGGTAGCGGGGGAGGGTTAGGGTGGGGCAATGCCGCCGCCGGCGCGCGGCGCAGCGCGTTCAACAGGATCCCGATCGTGGTCCCGTTGTGCAGCACCGCGGTGCCCACCGGGGACAGCAGGCCCAGCGCGGCGGCGCCGAGGATCGCGCTGTTCAGCCCGACCGTCAGGCGGTAATTGCGGGCGATCAGTGCCATGGCGGCGTCCGCCGTCTCCTTGGCGTCGGCGACCCGCTCGATCCGGTCCTCCAGAAGCGCCACGTCGGCGGTCAGCCGCGCGATGTCGGCCCCCTTCTGCATGGCGATGCCGACATGGGCGCCGGCCAGCGCCGGGGCGTCGTTGATGCCGTCGCCGACGAAGGCGATGCGCGCGCCCGCGCGACTCAGATCCTCGATGATGCGGGCCTTGTCGGTGGGCAGCAGGTCGGCGTGGAAGCCGTCGAGGCGCAGCTCCGCGGCCAACTCGGCGGCGCGGTCGCGGTGGTCGCCGGTCAGCATCAGCACCCGCTTCACCCCCGCCCTCCGGAGCCGCGCGATGGTCGCCGCACTGGCCGCGCGCACGCTGTCCTTCAGCGCCAGCACGCCGGCCAGCACCCCGCCGAAGCCGATGAACAGCAGCGTCTTGCCGTCGCGGTGCAGCGCGTCGATGGCCTCGCGGTGGGCCGCGGTGTCGATGCCCTCGTCGTCCTCGATGAAGTGGCGGGAGCCGACGACGATGCGCTTGCCGTCGATGACGCTGGCCACCCCGTGGGCGACGATGAACTTCACCTCCTGATGGTCGAAGTGGCGGTTGTGCGTTTCCTTGGCGGCGTTGACCACGGCCATCGCCAGCGGGTGGAAGTAATGCTCCTCCACCGAGGCGGCGAGGCAGATCAGGTCGTCGGGGCTGAAGGTCGGGTCGAAGGCGATGGAATCGGTCACCTGCAGATCGCCCGTGGTCAGTGTGCCGGTCTTGTCGAAGATGACCGTGTCGGCCTGGGCCAGCCGCTCCAGCGCGTTGGCGCCCTTGATCAGGATGCCGGCCTGCCCCGCCCCGTACATGGCCGATTTGAAGGCCACCGGGGTCGCCAGCTTCAGCGCGCAGGAATAGTCGGCCTGGAGCACCGACGCCGCGCTGCGCCAGTCGCCGGTCATCAGGAAGGACCCGCCGGCCAGCTTCAGCACCGTGGGAACCAGCCGGTCGGCCAGCCGCGCCGCGTCGAGCTGCGCCTCGCTCTTGGCGGTCAGCGACTGCTCGACGTAATCGGCGATGCGGGCGGCGGCGGTGTGGCTTCCGACATGCTCGGCGTAGACGACCAGCCGCCCCTCCTCCATCAGCGTGCCGGACAGGACGGCGGAGCCGCGCTGCTTGACCACCGGAGCGCTCTCGCCGGTCATGGCGGCCTCGTTGACGGTCGCCTCCCCGCTCAGCACCGTGCCGTCCACGGGGATCACTGTCCCGGCGCCGATGACCACGCTGTCGCCGACCATGACGGTGTCGGCGGGCACCTGGATCTCCACCCCGTCGCGCAGCAGCCACACCTGATCGCTCGACGGGCGCAGCAGCCGCTTCAGCAGCGCGTCCGACCGGCGGGCGATGGACTCCTCCATGTATTCGCCGAGCGCCAGCATGAAGACGGTGGTGTTGGCCGCCGTGAAATCCCGCCGCGCCAGGGAGATCGACACCGCCGCCGCTTCCAGCACATGGGAGTTGACGCCCTCCCGTCCGTAGATGGCCATGCCCTCGCGCAGCATCGGCATGGCGACGGCCAGCGACAGCGGCAGACGCAGCGGCATGGGCAGCAGGAAGCCGCCGGCCAGCGTGGCGAGGCTGCGGACCAGCGTCGCGCCGTGATTCTCCCCGCCCTCCGCCGCCGGGGCGGGCGGCGCCGCCTCAGGAATCGGCAAGGCGGCCAGCGCGAGACACAGCGCCGTGGCGTCGGTCACCGCCGGATCGTAGCGGACGGCCAGCGACCGCGCAGCGCGGCTCGCCCGGACCGACGTTACCCCGACGACCGCCTCCACCACCCGGTGCAGGGTCGCCTCGTCGGCGGGGGTTCCGGGACGGCAGGCGTAGCGCAGCCGGATGCGCCCCGGAACCCGATGGACCGGCTCCAGCCGCAGGAACCAGGGCAGGCCGCTCATAACGCTCCGGCCTGTTCCGCCTCCAGCTCGGCCTGGAGGTCGGCCATCTGCTCCTTCATCTCGGCAAGGCCGCCGGCGAGGTTGCCGTAGAGCTTCAGGCCGGACTTCACGATCTTGCCGCGCAGCTCCTCGTCGGACAGCACATAGGCCGCCGCCGCCCCGACCAGGAGCCCGACCAGGAACTGCTCGGACCGGCGCGACGGCAGCAGGCCGGTCAGCCCGCCGAGAAGCCCCTGCCCCCGCGCCGCATTGGCCCCCATGCCACCTCCAATGGGGGCGCCGCCGGCGGCCATGGCGGCTTCGTACTGGCGCTGCTGCTTCTTCAGCTTCTTCAACGCCTTCTTGATCTTCTTAGCCATGGGGGTCCTCGTTTTTCGGCCGTTCTTGCGGCGGCTCTTCCGCCGGATTCAGCAGATGTTCGATCATCACCACGCCCGCCGCCCCGGCGGCGACCGCCAGGGCGAGGCGCGCGTAGTCGCGGGTGCGCAGGGCGTCGGCGGCGACGCTGGCGGCGGCCAGCGCCGCACCGCCCTGCAGGCCGTGGCGCAGGATGGTGCGCGGCGCGGGGGGCTCGGCGCCCGTCACCCAGCGGTCCTGGACGGCGGTCAGCAGGCCGGTCGCCACCATGCCGCGCGTGAAGTCGGCGGCGAGCGTGCCGGAGCCCCGCACCTTGCCGCGCCGCTTCCCGCGTTTCACGCGGCCCCCGACGGGCTGGCGGGCGGCGTCGGCTCGGTCTTCACCGGCTCCGCCACATCGTCCTTTACCGGCTCCGCCTCGGCGGGCGCCGCCGCGACGGGGGCTTCCTCCACCGGCGTGGCGAGGCAGGAGCGCAGACCGGCGGAGGTCCGCTCGATGGCCAGCAGGCCGGTGACGGCGGCCTCGCGCACCGCGGTCTGCGCCTTGCCAGCGCCCTCGCGGGCGGCGGCCTTCACATCGACAGCCTTGAGGTCGGCGATCCTGGGATCGGCCTTGGCGTTTTTCACCATCCGGACGCCGAGGGCCCCGGCGATCACGCCGGACGCAAATGTCAGAAGCGGCAGCATCATGGTCTCCTTTCCGGCGCACCGCCCGCTAACCCGGCGGTGGCGATGCGCAGCAGCGTCCCCGCCGCCGCGCTGGCTTCCCCGCTCAGCAGATCCGGCCACGCCGAGGGCGGGATCACCGTGGGGTCGTATTCGATGGTGCAAGACCGGGCGAGCGGGTTCAGCGCGACGGAGCGGATGCCCTCCGCCCCGGAGAGCGCGCGGTGCAGCGCCCTGGCGTCGTCCACCAGCGCCGCCAGACTGCGCTCCGCGGCGCCGTCGAGCTTCAGCCGCACCCGGCCGGGAATGTGGTGCGCGATGGTCAGGGCGGCGGCCAGCCGGCTCAGGAAATCGTCGGGCATGCTCGGGCCGTGGTCGGTCATTGGAAGAGGCGTTTGCGCTGCACGGTCATGTGGACGAGCATGAAGGCGACGAACAGCGTGCCAAAGCCGGCGTGGACGCGCTTGCCCACCCCCAGCGCCGCCAGGGTCGCCGCCATGCTGCCCATCATCCCGATCTTGGCCGCGCGGTTGATCCGCCATTTCAGCTCGGGAGCGGCCGGCTTGCCCTCCGCGACGGGCGCCGGAGCATCCGACGGCGGCGGGGCCTCCGCGGGGTGCAGCGCCGCCGACAGCAGCGCCTCCACCTGGGATCGGGCGTCCTCCGGCGTCACCGCAGCGGGGTCGTAGCTCAGCAGAAAACTGCCCACCGCCGGGTTGCTCTCGCTCACGCGGACAGCGTCCGAAGCCTCCAGGCGGCCCAGCGCCTCCTGAAACCGGTCCGTCCGGCGCAGCAAAGGGTGGCGCACGCGGATGCGCCCGGGCACCGCCGATGCGATGGGAGAGATCCGTCCGGTCATTGCCCGTTCTCCTGCGTCAGCCGCGATCCGCTCACGCGGCCCGGGACCTTCCATGGTTGCGCAGGATATCCATAATTTCACAAGGGTGAAACAGTTCCTCGACCTTGCGCGCAGGCGCCGGACGCAAGGCGGCGTTGCGGAAAAGCCGCGCCCTCATCCAAGAAGTGTAGGGAACGGAGCGCAGACCAGCGCCACGGGACCGAGCCTCAGGGCCGCCCGCGGCGCGTGGGACAGCAGCAGGACCAGCGCCGCCGCGGCGACCGTCAGCAGCCCCAGCCAGGCTGGGATCCCGATCGCCCATCCCCACGCCATCACCGCGGGCGGCAGCGACAGCGCGAGCGCCAACCATCCCGCCCATCCCAGCAGGCGGCTGGTCCGGGCGGAGGGGCGGCGGGCGAAGACCTGCTCGTGATGGCGGTCCATGGCGAGCGCCAGGGCGAGCAAGCCCGCATAGGCGATGCACAGCGACGACAGGATCATGTCGGCTCCTCCACGACCGCCCCGGCGGGCAGGACGGGGGCGGGCGCCGACTTGCGGGCGAAGGCGTTCCGTCCGACCTTGCGCGCCGCGAAGCCCAGCAGCAGCCCGACCGCCAGCGCCGTCAGGTCGAAGCCGGCCAGGAGCCAGTTCCCCGCCGGCAGGCTGTTGCCCAGATGCCCGGCGGCGGTGGCGAGGTTCAGCACCGGCAGCAGAGTGAACAGCGCCGCCCCGATCCAAAGCTGTTCCGCCCAGCCGCGCCGCGACGGGCGCAGGGGGGCATGCAGCAGGGCGGCGGCCCAGGTCAGGAAGAACACGCCGATCTCCCAGCCCGCGCGCTCCTCCAGCCCTACCGGCAGCAGGCGGTTGGCCCAGAAATAGGCGGCGACGGCCAGGGGCAGGCCCGCCACCACGCCGATGTTCAGCCGGTCGGCCAACCGGTGCCCGAACGGCTCGGGACCGGCCGCCCAGTTCTCCGCCCGGCCGCGCTGCGACCGCCGTTTGACCACCCAGAGGATCAGGCCGCTGCCCACCATCACCGTCCCGGCGACGCCCGAGACGAAGAACAGCCAGCGCATGCCCGGCCCGGCGAAGCGCGCCAGATGCAGCCCCATCAGGTAATTGCCGGTCGCCATGGCCGCCGGCTGCGGGTCCGCCGGTGGGGCCTCCAGCGCCTGACCGGTCACCCCGTCGAACAGCAACCGCTCGGTCGCGGCACCGCGCCCGATGGAGTCGGACTCCGCCGGCCGCAACTCGATGGTGGCGTTGGCGCGGCCGGGGTTGGTGACGGTCAGGCTTCCCACACCGCCGCGGTCGGCCCAGCGCCGGTCCGCCTCGGCCAGCAGCGGCGCCACCGGGGTCAGCGCCGCGGTCTGCGGTGCCGGCCGGGGCGTCGAGGCGGCTCGGCGGAAGCCGCTTTCGGCGAAGTAGGCCTGCCGGTCGCCGTCGTAGGCGAGATCGACCGCCCAGGGCATGAGCATCGTCATGAACAGCAGCAGGCCGGAATAGGTGATCATCAGGTGGAAGGGCAGCGCCAGCACCGCCGCCGCCACATGCCCGTCCATCCAGGAGCGCAGCGCCGACTTCTCCGGCCGGAAGGTGAAGACATCCTTGAAGATGCGGCGGTGGGTGATGATGCCGCTGACGATGGCGACCAGCATCGCCATGGTGGCGATGCCGACGATCCAGCGCGCGGTCTCGCGCGGCATCCCGTACAGCTCGAAATGGAAGCGGTAGAGGAAGTTGCCACCGGCCGTCTCGCGCGGCTCCAGCACCGCGCCGGTCCCGGCGTCGAGCGTGGCGCGCTTCAACGCGGCGCGGTCGTTCGGCTTGGCGTCCGCCGGGCGCCAGGACACCGACACCGCCGGGGTCCGCTCACCGGGCAGCGCAATGGTCCACTGCGACGCGTCGGGGGCGAGCTGGCCCATACGCTCCACCGCCCGTTCGGCGGTCCCGGCGTCGGGGACGGAGCCGTGAAGCTCCGGCTGCATCCAGACCGTCACCTCCTGC
Organism: Azospirillum tabaci; assembly: GCF_014596085.1. GTDB lineage: Bacteria > Pseudomonadota > Alphaproteobacteria > Azospirillales > Azospirillaceae > Azospirillum > Azospirillum tabaci. The sequence continues at coordinate 38,308 of NZ_JACCJY010000033.1, read as the reverse complement.
CGGAAATAGGCGATGGTGCCGGTCAGGAAGACGGCGAACAGCAGCCAGCCGAGCAGAAGCCCCGACCAGGTGTGCAGCCACGCCATGGACTGGCGGAACCCGTCCTTCATGACGGCGCCCCCTGTTGCAGACCGTGCAGCAACCAGGTACCGCCGCCCAGCAGCAGCGTCGGCGCCAGAAGGCCGGGCCACACCCACCGCGACCGGACGGCGAAGGCCCAGACCACCGCCCCGGCGTGGATGACAAAGGACAGCATGGTGGCGGTGTAGACCGCCTCCGCCCGCGGCATCGGCAGAGCGAGAGCCAGGAACATCGCCGCCACCGCCGCCAGCGCGTAGCCGCCGCCGATGCCGGCAAGGCTGCGGGACGCCACGTCCAGGCACCGCCGCCCGTCCGGCCCGAACCTCAGCCGGGAGGGAAGAGTCGTCATCAAAGGGGTCACCCAAGCGTTCAGGACGGTCCGTCGCGTGGCCCCGGGGTTGCTCCGGCGGCGAACGGGGTGTCCAATCCGGTCCCCGCGTCACGCTCGGTGGTCATAATCGTGGAAACGACGCGAAGCGTCCATCAAAATGAGAATGACTCGCATTCTCCTGAAAGCCGGACGCCGGTAGATCGGCCCAACTCCCGACCATGTGGATTTCAAAAAACAATTCCAAACAGCTCTACCGCCCTGTAAACTATACTTGTGCAGTAGACTTGATATGAGCGCCCCGATGTCCCGCCTAGCCCCGGCCGTGAGCTTCGGTCTGACCACCCTGTCCATCGGCACGGTGTCGACGCTGCTGCTGTGGAGCGTCATGGCGCAGTGGCCGCATTGGACCCGTCATGGCGAGCCGCTGGCCTGGTTCAACGTCGGCTACGGGCTGGAACGTCTGGGCCTCGATCTGGCCTGGGTGGAGGCCTGCCGCGCCGACCCGTCCTGGCAGACCTTCCACCGCGCCGCCAGCTGGGTTCTCGGCGGCAACCTGACCATCGGCCTGCTGGTGGTGGCGGCGGTGATGATTCCGCTGTCGGTCTGGGGGGCGAACGCCGTCGAACGCGCGCTCGTTGAACGCTAAGCCAATCTGACGTTCCCCCCACCCCGGCCCTCCCCCGCTGGGCGGGGGAGGGAGATGATTGCAAAGCGGCGTCCATCCCCTCCCCCGCGTTACCGTGGAAGGGTCAGGGAGGGGGCAACGCACCCCTCACCCTACCAGCTCCCCGCAAGGCCCAGCAGTTCCAGCGCCTTGTGGCGCAGATCCACCAGCACCGGGTCGTCGCGGTGGCGGGGATAGGGGCGGTCGACGGCGATCTCCGCCTTGATGCGGGCCGGGCGCTCGCTGAACACGATGACGCGGGTGGCCATCAGCAGAGCCTCCTCCACGTCGTGGGTCACCAGCAGGGTGGTGAAGCCGGCGCGCCGCCACAGCGCGACGATCTCGCCCTGCATCTGGATGCGGGTCAGGCTGTCGAGCTTGCCCAGCGGCTCGTCCAGCACCAGCAGGCGCGGGTCGTTCACCAGCGCGCGGGCCAGCGCCGCGCGCTGCGCCATGCCCCCGGAGAGCTGGTGCGGGTAGGCCTTGGCGAAGCCGTCCAGCCCGACCAGCCGCAACGCCTCGTCCACCCGGTTGCGCCGCTGGCGCAGCACGCCCTGCGCCTCCAGCCCCAACGCCACATTGTCCCAGACGGTCCGCCAGGGGTAGAGCGTCGGGTCCTGGAAGACCACCACCCGCGACGGGTGCGGCCCGGTGATCGGCAGCCCGTCGGCCAGAATCCGGCCCGCGCGCGGCGGCTCCAGCCCGGCGACCAGCCGCAGCAGGGTGGACTTGCCGCAGCCCGACGGGCCGAGCAGCGCCACGAACTCGCCCGGCTTGGCGTGCAGGCCAACCGAGTTCAGAACGGGCAACGGCGCGCCGTGCAGGTCGAAGGCGTGGCTGACGCCCTGAACCTCCAGTTCCAGACCGGCCGGCAACTCCTGTTCCAGCGCTACCATTTCAGCAATCCCTTCTGCCAGGCGAGCAGCCGGTCGCGCGCCTTGAACAGCAGCGTGACGAGGCTGGAGCACACCAGCGCCATCACCAGCAGCGCCGCGTACATGTTGGCGTAGGCCGCCCAGCCCTGCGCCCATTGCAGGTACCAGCCGAGCCCGGCCTTGACCCCCATCATCTCCGCCACCACCAGCACCGCGAAGGAGGCGCCGAGTCCCATGAACAGGCCGACGAAGACGTGCGGCATCGCCGCCGGCACCGCCACCTTAAGCACCAGGAAGCGCGAGGACGCGCCCAGCGTGCGTGCGATGTCGTAATAGGCCGGGTTGACGCCGGCCACGCCCGACCATGTCAGGATGGTCACCGGCACGCCGGTCGCCAGCGCGATCAGGAAGACGCTGGCGCTCCAGCTCGACGGGAAGGCGAAGAAGGCGATGGGCAGCCACGCCGTGGCCGGCAGCGGCCCGATCAGCCGCAGCACCGGATGCACCCAATAGCCCACCGCCCGCGACCAGCCGATGGACACCCCCGTGACGAAGCCGACGAAGGCGCCGATCCCGTAGCCGAGCAGCAGCAGTTGCAGCGACGCCACGGTGCATTCCAGCAACCGGGGCCACTCGTCCAGATAGACCTCCAGCAGCGCCTGCGGCGGCGCGAAGAAAGGGCGCGGCAGCAGGTCGAGCTTGGCGGTGACCAGCTCCCAGCCGATCACGCCGAGCGCCAGCACCACCAGCCAGGGCGCCGCAGCCCGCAGCCGCTCCCCCACGGCGCCGAGCAGGCGCAGCAGCGGCACGGCGAAGGCCAGCGCGCCGCCGACGACCGCCAGCAGGCTGGCGAACTCGCCGGTGCGCACCCACTCCTCCGTTTCCGGCCACAAGGCGGTCAGGGCGGCGGCGGCCAGCCAGACCGCGCTGGCCGCCAACCCGCCCAGCCACAGGCGCGGGGCCGCGGGGGAACGGCCGCGGTCCGCCGCCGCCCCCCCGCCCGCCGCCAGCGCCGCGGCGTCATCGACGCTGCTCATCTCAGCCCAGCACGTCGGCGTAGACGCGGTCGGCGAACTTCGCCGTGTCGGTGCCCGGCTTGAAGACCTGCACGCTCTTCAGTTCCTCCGCGTAGAGCGCGATCTCGCGCTTGATGTCGGCGCCCACCGGGTTGTGATCGTGCGTCTGGCTGCTGAGCTGGGCGGCGAGGTCCTCGATGCTGCTCTTGGGCGAATATTGCTGGTAGACCTTGGCGGCCTCCACCGGATTGGCGGCGGAATAGTGCTGCGCCTCGAACACGGCGCGGGTCACCGCGGCGGCGGCGGCCTTGTCCTCGCGCAGCAGGCTGCCGCGCGCGCCGAGCACGCAGCAGACGCGGTTGGCGAACTCCCCCGACAGGTTGGTGGAGATCTCCACCAGATTGCCGGACTTCAGGAAATTGTAGGTCACCGGGTCCCAGTGGGCGACGGCCTGCGCCTCGCCCTTGTCGACCGCGATGGCCAGCAGGTCGCCGGGGAAGACGCGCCATTCCACGTCCTTGTTCGGGTCGATCCCCTGCTTGGCGAGCTGGATGGAGAACAAATGCTTGGCCGGGCTGGACAGATCGCTGATCGCCACGGTCTTGCCCTTCAGCCCGGCAAGGCTGGTGATGCCGCCGTTCTTCGCGGCCAGCAGGCGCATGCAGCCGCCGTGGACACCCGCGATGATGCGCACGTCGAACCCCTGCTCCAGCGGCTTCAGCCAGCGCAGCGCCATGCCATGGCCGATGTCCGCCTTGCCGGTGGCGAGCGCCTCCAGGAGCTGCTCCGTCGTGCCGGCGAAGTTGACGAACTCCACGTCAAGCCCGTGCTTCTCGAAGAAGCCGTTGTGCTTGGCAACCGCCACCGGAGCGCCGCACACCGCGCCGGTGTTCCAGGCGAGCTTCAGCGGCTTCAGCGCGGCGGGCGTCGGGGCGGCGACCAGCCGGGACGCCACGCCCGCGAAGGGCAGCGCCACCGCGCCCGCCGCCGCCACTTTCAGCAGCCCGCGCCGCGAGGGCGCCGCCGTCGAAATTCCCGAACCGTTCCGATGCGTGCTCATGGTCGTCGTCGTCCTTCGATCAGGGCGTATTCACTTTTTGTAAGTGTGAATACATGATTTTCATGGACTATATTCAACGGCATCGCGTTATAATGTCAATCTATGAAGTAGAGAAATAACGCACGGGGAGCCCCATGATCACCGCCATCGTCCGCTACCGCCTGCCCACCGCGATCGGGCGCGAGGAGTGCCGGGCGCATTTCCTGTCGATAGCGCCGGGTTTTGGCGACGTGGCGGGCCTGATCCGCAAGCAGTTCATCTGGAGCGGGACCGGCACGGCCGGGGGCGTCTACCAGTGGGAGACGCGGGAGGATGCCCAGCGCTTCTACCAGGGGCCATGGCTGGACGGCATCCGGCGGCGCTACGGCACCGACCCGGAGATCGAGTATTTCGAGACCTTCGCGGTCACCGACAATCCGGGCGGAGTGGTGCTGGTGCCGGAGTGAAGGGGGGCCGCGCTCGCCTACAAATCCGGCGGGGTGCGGGCCGGCAGATGAAGCGTCGCCAGGGTGCCGCCACCGGAGCGCGAGGCGATGGTGAAGGACCCGCCCAGCCGATCCGACGCCAGATTGTCCACGATGTTCAGGCCGAGCCCGACCGAGCCGGTGCCGCGGCGGGTGGTGAAGAAGGGCTCCAGGATGCGCCCGGCGGCCCCTTCCGCGATGCCGGCGCCGTCGTCGGCGACGGACAGCAGGACCATCTCCGGCCCCGACGCCGCGGCCCCGACCGTCACCAGCCCGTGCCGCCCCGCCGGAAAGGCGTGCTCCAGCGCGTTGCGGACGAGCTGCTCCAGGATCGCGGACAGGATCGCCGGGTTGCTGACCATGCGCAGGTCGGCGGGGCAGTCCACCGCCATGCGGTGCCCCAGCGGCTCCCACTGCGGGCGCAGGCTCTCCGTCACCTGCTCCAGGAAGGGCTTCAGCGCGATGGTCTGGCGCAGCCCGCCATGGTCCGCCGCAACCCCCTTGAAGCAGCGCACGATCTCCCCGGCGCGGGCGATGGTGCCGGACAGCAGGGCGGCCAGTTCCCCGGCGCTCGCCAGGAAGCGCTCCAGCTCGGCGCGGCGGAGTTGGTTGGCGGCCAGCCGCTCCGTCATCGCGGCGACCCGGTCGCCGAGGTGGGAGGCGCTGCCCAGCGCCACGCCGATGGGCGTGTTGATCTCGTGCGCCACGCCGGCAACCATCTGGCGCAGCGCCGCCATCTTCTCGCGCTGGGCCTGGGCCAGCTTGCGCGTGCGCTCGCGGACCAGCGCCTCCAGATGCTCGTTCTCGTCCTTCAGGCTGCGGTTGGCCCGGCGCAGCGACAGGTGGGTGGCGACGCGGGCGCGCACGATGGCCGGGCTGAACGGCTTGGTCACATAATCGACGGCCCCGGTCTCCAAGCCGAAAGCTTCCTCCTCCGGGCTGGACAGGGAGGTGATGAAGATCACCGGAACGTCGGCGGTGGCGGGATCGGTCTTCAGCAGCCGGCACACCGCGTAGCCGTCCAAGCCCGGCATCATCACGTCGAGCAGTACCAGCTCCGGCGCGTCGGCGGAGGCCAGCTCCAGCGCGCGGCGGCCGGAGGTCGCGAAACGCACCTCGTGCCGATCCTCCAGCACGCTGGCGAGCGCGCGGATGTTGGCCGTGTCGTCATCGACGATCAGAATGTGACCACCGCTCACGGCGTCGTCTCCCGGTCCCGTTCCCTAGTCCATGCGGCGGCGAGCCGTTCCAGCGCCGCGCGGGCGGCGGCGAAGTCCAACTCCTCCACAGCCCGCCCCACCTTGTCCACCGCTTCGTCATGGCCGCGCCCGGCCAGCAGGCCGCGCAGAGCGGCGAAGCGGGCCGCCGCCGACAGGCTGCCGCTGCGCAACGCCTCCTCCAGCGCGCGCAACGCCTCCTCCAGCCCGTCCGGATGGTCAAGAGGAACCACCGGGGCGTCCGGCATCCCCTCCACGGCAACCTCCACGGCGCGCAACGTTTCCGCCGAAGCCAGCGCGGGACCGAGGGCGGCGGACAGCTCGGCCACAAGGTCCGGTATCGCGTCCCACCGCTCCTCGCGCGCCGCCAGTTCCAGCGCCGCGGCGGCAGCACTGGCGGCCATCGCCCCGACCGTTCCGGCGCTGCCGCGCAGTCCATGGGCGTAACGTTCCAGCGCCGGCCCATCTCCCGCGCTGCGCACATGCTCCAGCCGGACCGGCGCGTCGCCGTAGCGGTCGAGAAAATCCAGGATCGCCCGACGCAGCGTGCGCGCCCGCCCGTTCATCCGCGCCAGCGCCGGGGCGAGGTCGAACCCCTCCAGCGAGTCGGGAAGCCCGGAATCCGTCGCCGCGGCCTTGCCAGCCGGCAGAGCCTCCCGCCGCCCGAACGGCTTCAGCCAGCGGTTCAGCACGGCGACGAGGCGGTGCGGCTCCACCGGCTTGGCGATGTGGTCGTCCATGCCCGCGTCCAGACAGCGCCGCCGCTCCTCCTCCAGGGCGTGGGCGGTCATGGCGATGATCGGCAGGCGGTCGGGACCGCACTGGCGGCGGATCGCCCGCGCCACCGCGAAGCCGTCCATGTCCGGCATCTGGACGTCGGTGAGCAGCGCGGCGTAGCCCGCCCCCGGCTCCAGCGCCAGCCGCACCGCTTCCCCGCCGCTGCCGACCGCGGTAACGGCCAGCCCGGCGTCCTCCAGCAGCTCCCGCGCGACCAGCCGGTTCACGGCGTTGTCGTCGGCGACCAGCACGCGCAGGCCGCGCAGCGCCTCGTCCACCTGCAAGCCCGCAAGCCCTGGATCGGCCGCAGCCGGCAGCGCCGTCGCAGCATCGTCCTGCACGCCGACCGTGACCGTGAAGCGGAAGGTGCTGCCCAGGCCGGGCGCGCTGTCCACGGCGATGCCGCCGCCCATCATGACGGCCAGCCGCCGGCTGATCGCCAGCCCCAGCCCGGTCCCACCGTAGCGTCGGGTGGTCGAGCTGTCGGCCTGGGCGAAGGGCTGGAACAGGCGGGCCACCTGCTCCGCCGTCATGCCGATGCCGGTGTCGCGCACAGCGAAGCGCAACTCGGCCTCCGTCTCCATCTCCGCCTTTTCTGCCGCCCGCGGCGCGGCGGTCACGCCGAGGACCACGCTGCCGCTCTCGGTGAACTTCACCGCGTTGTTGACGAGGTTGAGGAGCACCTGCCCCAGCCGCAGCGGGTCGCCCAGCAGGGCGTTGGGCACATCCGGGGCGACCTCCAGCCGCAGGGCCAGCCCCTTCTCCTCGGCGGACAGGGCGGCGGTGCCGGCCACCATGTCCAGCACGGCCGACAGGTCGAAGGGCACGCGCTCCAGCGTCAGCATGCCCGCCTCAATCTTCGAGACGTCGAGGATGTCGTTGATGATCCCCAGCAGCGCGGTGGCCGACGCGCGGATCCGCGTCAGGTAGCCGCGCTGGCGCGGCGGCGGCCCGGCGCGCAGGGCGAGGTGGCTGAGGCCGAGGATGGCGTTCATCGGCGTGCGGATCTCGTGGCTCATGTTGGCCAGGAAATCGCCCTTGGCGCGCGACGCCTCCTCGGCGCGGCGGCGAGCCTCCTCCACCTGCTGCTGGCGGCGCGCGATCTCGTCGAGGAAGTGGCGGATCGAGCGGGAGATGGTGGCGATCTCGTCGGTGCCGCCGTCGGGCAGCGGCGTCTCCCGCCCCTCCACCCGGTCGAGCACCGCGTCGTTCAGCCGGACCAGACGCAGGGTGAGGAAACGGCGCAAGTACAGATACACACCGAGCGCCACCAGGAAGCCCAGAGCGCCCAGCCCGATCAGGATGCGGTTCTGCGAGGCGGCCAGTTCGGACAGGCCGTCCGCCTCGCCCGCCGCCGCCGCGTTGATCCGTTCGAACAGCGCATGAGAGATCTTCACGACCTCCTCGACCATCACCAGCACTTGGTTGGTCAACGCCTTGCTGCGGGCGATGGCCGCCTGCCGCTCCATCAGGCTGGGCAGCAGGCCGGTGGGGCCGAGCAGCGCCACCTCCAGCCGCCGGTGCAGGGCGGCGAAGCGCTCCGCCTGCTCCGGCGGAAGCCCGGCGTGGAGCGCCGGCAGGGCCGACAGCGCCGCCGCGGCGTCCCGTTGGGCGCGCGCGATCTCGCGCTGGAAACGGCTGTTGCCGGCGTGGGTGCTCTCGTTCAGCACGCGGTTGACCGTGTTGGTCCAGGCGGTCAGCGGCCCCAGCCGGTCCGGCGGCAGGGTCGGCAGCACGGCGGCGACCAGAGCGCCGGCCTCGGCCGACAGGCGGCGGGTCTCGTCCAGCGCGTCGTCGGTGCGCGCCGCCGCGTCGATGCGCTCGGCCACCAGCCGGTCGAGATCCGCCACCGTCGGGACGAGCGTCCCCAGGACACCGGCCAGCGTGGCGCCGCCCTCGATGTCCGACAGGGCTTGGGCCGACCGGGTGACCGCCGTCAGGTTGGCGGTCAGCTCGGCCAGCGTGACCCGCCGTTCGGGGTGGCTGGCCGCGCCGCCCAACCGGGTCGCCTGCGACAGCACCTGTTGCAGGCCGCCGTTCAGCATCGCCCCGGTGGTGATGCGCGGCAGCGCCCCGTTGGACAGGTCCGACAGAGCGTGGCGGAATTGCGCCAGATCGTAGAGCGCCGCGCCCGACACGCCCAGCAGCACCCCAACCATCACCAGCAGGCCCAGCCCGACGCGCCGCCCGACGCCGCCCCGGAAGGGGGCGCGCGGGACCGGAGCGGTCGAGGCTGGCTCCGTCGTCATCAACGCTCGGTGATGCGGCCGTCGATGCGGGGCGACACCGTCCCCCGGTCGGTCAGGTGCTGCGCCATGATCTCCCACAGCAGCTTGCCGCTGGCTCCTGAGGAGGCGCTTGGCGACTTGAGCATGCCGTAGCCGTCGCCACCCTGGGCCAGGTAGTTGGGCAGGGCCACCGAATAGCTGGCGTTCGGGTCGAGCGGCTTGCCGCCCACCGTGACGGAGACGACGCGGCTGCCCGCCGGCTGCTTCAGGTCGTAGACCACCGCCATGTTGGACGGGTGGAGGAAGCTGCCCTTCTGGTTATCCACCCCGGCGGCGCTGACCTCCAGCGCCTCGCGCAGGGCCTTGCCGGGCAGCGTCACGGCGATGATGGTGTCGCGGAAGGGCAGTTCGCGTTGGATGTCGCGGCGGGTCAGCACCGTCCCCGCCTCGTACTGGCGGTTGCCGCGGATGTTGCCGCCGTTGATGAAGGCCGCGTCGGTGTTGAAATGGCCGCGCATGGCGTCGGCGATCAGCGAGGCGAAGGCGTTCTCGCCGGTGCGCACCGCGGCGCGGCGGGTGTCGAGCGGGGTCGCCGTCGTCCCGATGTTGATGTCCAGCAGCTCCGACAGCCGGGCCAGATAGACGCCGACCCGCTTTTCCATCGCCGGGTCCGGCGGCAGCCCGGCGAGCGGCACGATGTCGGCGCCGGCCAGCGCGGGCGGCGCCTTGCCGTCGCCGTCCAGACGCACGACGAAGGCCGACCCCTTCACGTTGACATGGACGCCGAAGAGCTTGCCCTTATCGGTCTCAAGCACGTCCTTGCCGGTGGCGGAGAGCTGGAGAAGCGCGTCGATGGCGGGCTCGCCGCGCAGCGCCTCCACGGCCTCCGGGGCGTTGTCCAGGATGGCGACCACATACTCCGCCCCCTGGGCGCGCAGGGCGCGGGCCTCCGCCGCGATCGTGGCGGGAGGGCGCACCTCGATGTCCGGCACGATGTACTGGACGGTCAATTCCGGCGAGATCGCCGAGACCACGCCGATCTTGCCCACCGGCGTGTCGAGCAGCACCGACGGTTCCAGCCCCTCCATCACCTTGCCGGTGTTGCGGTCGATGGTGGTGGCGCTGACGAAGGGAAAGCGCGCCTCGTAGCTGCGCAGCGTCAGCTCGTCCTTGCCGAAGCCGAGGTCGCGCTTGGTCACCGCCATCATGTCGGGCTGAAGCTCGTTCAGCAGGTCGATCATGTGGGCGCCGCGGTCGAAGGTGGACAGGACGCCCGCGGTCAGCGACGCGCCGCCGTGCAGGAACAGCGTGTTTCCCTCCGCCCGTTTGGTGCGCAGCAGCGTGGCGAGGTTGGCGAGGCCACCCTCGCCCTCCACCGGCTCAATGTCGGCCATCGTCGAGGTGAAGACGATCGACAGTTCCGCCGCCGACGCGGCCGGCGCGAAAGCGCCGAGCGCCGCGACGGCGCAGGCGGCCACGACGGCACGCCAGCCGGAAAAACGCCCCATCCCACCATTGCCGCGCTTCGGCATGGGTACCCCCTCCTGCCATCCCTGTTCCTTCAGGATGGTTCTTCCCGTATTCGGGCGGGGGAGTTCAAGGCATATCCATGCATGCCGGGGAACATTCCGGTGACAAAACCACCCTTCTCGCGGAAGAATGGGCGGGAGGATCGCCTCAGACCGCCGCCTCGTCCTGCCAGGGGTAGGCCAGCGGAACCTCACGGAAGGCGAAGCGGTCGAGGTGGCGTTCCAGCGCCCCCTTCAGGGCGGCGAGATGCTCGGCGGAACTGGTGTCCAGCCGGCAGTCCAGCGCGTCCGGTCGGGCCTGGAGCGTCAGGATGGCGTCGCCCGGCCAATCGGCGCCGCGGGCGTTGTGCGGGAAGACGACGCTCCCCGCCTCCGGCGTGTACTCCACCGTCAGATTGTGCGCCCAGTGCTTGCAGAGCTGCTGAAGGTAGCGGCTGCCGTTCGGGGTCGGGACGCGGACGCTGCTGGCGTGTCTCATGATCATCCTTCTGTGCGGTGATGGTGCTTTTCAGGGAAGACGTTCGATGCGCTGGGCCGCCTCGTCGATGATCGAGACGGCGGCGTGCACCGTGTCCGCATCGACGCCCTCGCGCCCCAGCCGGTGCATCAGCACGGCGCGCAGATTCTCCATGGCGCGGCGGATCGGGGCGCCGTCGGTGTGCTCCCGCCGGGTCGCCAGGGTGGCGAGACGGGCGAACAGGGCGTCGACGGTGTCTTTGTCCTGGACGAGCTGGCCGGCGCCGTCCGGTGTCACGACGAAGGGCTTGCGCGCGCCTTCGGCGTCCGCCTTGGCGATGTGGCCCATCTCCTCCAGCAGCGACAGGGTCGGGTAGATCACGCCGGGGCTGGGCACATAGCCGCCGCCGGTCAGTTCCTCGACGGCGCGGATCAGGTCGTAGCCGTGCCGCGGCTCGTCGGCGATCAGCCGCAGCAGGACCAGCCGCAGTTCCGACGATTCGAAGACGCCGCGCCGGCCGCCGCGGCCCCCGCGCCGCTCGTGACGCTCATGGCCACAGCCGCCCTCCGCGGCGTGACGGCCGCCGCCATGGGGGCCACCATGGGGGCCGGGATGATGGCGGCGCATCCGGCCGCAGAATGGATGCGGGAAAAACCTCATGACAGAGGCTCCTCTGTGTTTCGATAGGTCAAAGATATATCGTGACATGTCGAGACACAAGCCCTGCCCTGGCGGTTTTCCCTCTCCCGCCCCGGGAGAGGGTGGCGCCGGAGGCGCCGGGTGAGGGTTGCGCGAGAATCAAATCGCTGATCCTTGCCGGTACCCTCACCCTCCCACCGCTTCGCGGCGGGTCCCTCCCTCTCCCGGGACGGGAGAGGGAAAGCGGAAATCCTGAGCTACGCCCGCCAAGCATACTGCGAATGCGAGCAATTCGCATTGACGATCCGCAGCAATCCGGACCACAGTGCGCCCGCCCTTCCGGCATAGGCCGTCCCGGCAAAGTTGAAGGAGAGTCAAGGATGAAGCTGACCCGACGCCACGCCCTCGCCATGACCGCCGCCGTGGTCGGCCTCGCCGCCCTGGCGCCCGTTCCCGGCCACGCCCAGGGCATGACGGTGCGGCACGCGCAGGGCGAGACCCGGCTTCCCCCGAAGCTCGACCCCGTCCTGGTCTTCGACATGACCTCGCTCGACACGCTGGACGCTCTGGGCGTCGCGATCGCCGGGGTGCCCACGGGGCTGAAGCCGCCGCACCTCGCCAAGTATGACGGGCCGTCCTACGCGAAGATCGGCACCATGTTCGAGCCCGACTACGAGGCGGTGAACGCCGCCGAGCCTGGCCTGATCATCGCCGGCGGCCGGTCGGCTCCGAAATACGCCGAGCTGTCGCGCATCGCGCCGACGCTCGACATGACGACCGACCAGACCGACTTCCTGGCCAGCTCCATCGCCAACGCCGAGACGCTGGGCCGCATCTTCGGCAAGACCGCCGAGGTCAAGCAGAAGCTGGACCGGCTGCGCGCCTCCATCGCCGAGCTGAAGGCGGTGGCGGGCAACGCCGGCAAGGGCCTGCTGGTCCTGACCACCGGCGGCAAGATGAGCGCCTACGGGCCGGGGTCGCGCTTCGGCATCCTGCACTCGGAGTTCGGCATCCAGCCGGCCGCCCCCGGCCTGAAGGTCGCCAACCACGGGCAGGCCATCTCCTTCGAGTTCATCCTGGAGACCAACCCGGACTGGCTGTTCGTGATCGACCGCGACGCCGCCATCGGGCAGGACGGCAAGCCGGCCCGGCAGTTCCTCGACAACGACATCGTCCGCCGCACCACCGCCTGGCAGAAGAACCAGGTCGTCTATCTGAACGGCGGCAACTGGTACATCGTCGGCGGCGGGCTGTCGGCGCTCCAGCAGGATGTGGACGACCTCCTGGCGGCGCTGTCCAAGAAGTCCTGATCCGTGAAGCCCCTCCCAATCGCCACACTCCCGCTGGCCACATTGGGCATCGGCCTGCTGGCCGTCTGGAGCCTGTTCGTCGGCGTCAGCGACGTCAGCCTCGCGGCGCTGTTCGGCGGCGCTCCGGACCAGGCCACGCAGGTCCTGCTGGTCAGCCGGTTGCCCCGGACGCTGGCCCTGATCCTGGCCGGCGCCGCCATGGCGGTGTCGGGCCTGCTCCTCCAGATGCTGGTCCGAAACCGCTTCGTGGAACCGTCCACCGCCGGGACCGCGGAATCGGCCATCTTCGGCATGATGATGGTCTCGCTTCTGGCGCCGGAGATGCCGGTGTTCGGGCGCATGGCCGTCGCCAGCCTGTGCGCGCTGGCCGGGACGGGGCTGTTCCTGGCGATCCTGCGGCAGGTGCCGCTGCGCTCGCCGCTGGTGGTGCCGCTGGTCGGCATCATGCTGGGCGGGGTCATCACGGCGATGACCGAGTTCATCGCCTTCCGGCAGGACCTGATCCAGTCGGTGCGCGGTTGGGAGACGGGGGACTTCTCCGCCATCCTGCTCGGCCGCTACGAGCTGCTGTGGCTGAGCGCCGCCCTGACCGGCGTCGCCTATCTGGCGGCGGACCGCTTCACCGTCGCCGGGATGGGGCGGGACGTCGCCACCAACCTGGGCATCGACCACCGCAAGGTGATGGCGCTGGGGCTGGTCATCGTGTCGATGACCACCGCGGCGGTGATCGCGACCTGCGGCATGATCCCCTTCCTGGGGCTGATCGTTCCCAACGTCGTCAGCCTCGTCCGCGGCGACAACATGCGCGGGTCCCTGCCCTGGGTCGCGCTGATGGGGGCCGGGCTGGTGCTGGCCTGCGACATCGCCGGGCGGCTGGTGATCCATCCCTACGAGATCCCGATCGGGACGATGATGGGGGTCATCGGCAGCGCCCTGTTCCTCTATCTCCTGCTGCGGAGGAACGGCCATGCCGGCTGACCGCCGCATCCTGTCGCCGATGGTCGTCCTGGGCGGCCTGTCGGCGCTGACCCTGCTCTCGATCGCGCTGTTCATGACGCTGGGCGCGCGGGGCAAGTGGGACTTCATCCTGGCCTTCCGCGGCACCAAGATCGCCGCGATGGTGCTGGTCGGCTACGCCGTCGCCGTGTCGACCGTGCTGTTCCAGACGATCACCAACAACCGCATCCTCACCCCTTCGGTGATGGGGTTCGACTATCTGTACCGCCTGATCCAGACGGTGTTGGTCTTCCAGTTCGGCAGCGGCCTCGTCGCCACGCTTGATCCGCGTCTGCGCTTCGGCGTGGAGGTGGCGTCGATGGTCGTCTTCTCCGGCCTGCTCTATTGGTGGCTGTTCAACGGGGCGGGACGGGGCGACAACCGGCGCAGCCTGCATCTGCTGCTTCTCGTCGGCATCGTGTTCGGCGTGCTGTTCCGCAGCGTGACCAGCTTCCTTCAGCGCATCATCGACCCCAACGAGTTCCTGACCGTCCAGGACCGGCTGTTCGCCAACTTCAACCGGGTGGACGTCGCGCTGCTGACCGTGTCGGCGCTGGTCGTGCTGGCGGTGTCGCTGGTCGGCTGGCGCTGGCGGCGCACCTTCGACGTGCTGGCGCTGGGGCGCGACGCCGCGATCAACCTCGGCGTGGAGCACCGGCGCGCGGTGATGGCGGTGCTGGTGATGGTGTCCATCCTGGTGTCGGTGTCCACGGCGCTGGTCGGGCCGGTGACCTTCTTCGGGCTGCTGGTCGCCAACCTCGCCTATCTGGTGATCCGCTCGCACCGGCACGCGCTGATCCTGCCCGCCGCGGTGCTGATCGCCGTCCTGACGCTGGTCGCCGGCCAGCTCGTGCTGGAGCGGGTGTTCGGCTACAACGCCGCGCTCAGCATCGTCATCGAGTTCGTGGGCGGTCTCGCCTTCCTGTTCATCCTGGTGCGGGGTTCGGCCCGATGATCGACGTCAAGAACATCACGAAACGCTACAACGGCACCGTCGTCGTCGACGGCGTGTCCCTGTCCCTGCCGGCGGGCGGGGTGATCTCGCTGATCGGGCCGAACGGGGCGGGGAAGTCGACGCTGCTGTCGATCGTCAGCCGCCTGCTGCCGATGACCTCGGGCACGGTGATGGTCGACGGCCTGGACGTGACCACGACCCCCGGCGAGGTGCTGGCCCGCCGCCTGTCCATCCTGCGCCAGGACAACCAGATCATGTCCCGCCTAACGGTGGAGGATCTCGTCGCCTTCGGCCGCTACCCGCACAGCAAGGGCCGCCTGACCGAAGCCGACCGCGGGCACATCGCCAAGGCGCTGCGCTACCTGGACCTGGAGCCGCTGTCCGGCCGCTTCCTGGACGAGCTGTCGGGCGGCCAGCGCCAGCGCGCCTTCATCGCCATGGTGCTGTGCCAGGACACCGAATACATCCTGCTCGACGAGCCGCTGAACAACCTCGACGTCAAGCACGCGGTGGCGATGATGAAGCTGTTCCGCCGCACCGCGGACGAGTTCGGCAAGACCATCGTGCTGGTGCTGCACGACATCAACTTCGCCTCCTGCTACTCCGACCGCATCGTCGCGATGCGCGACGGGCGGGTGGTGCACCAGGGGCCGCCGGAGGTCATCATCACGCCCGATGTCATCCGCGACGTCTACGGCGTCGAGGCCCAGGTGATGGAGAACGCCGGCCAGCGCATCGCCCTGTATTATCAGTAAGGCGCCTCAGAGGCGCGGCGGGTCGAAGATCACCGAACGGTCGATGTCGGCCAGCCGCGCCCGCCCGCTCAGCGCCATGGCGACCTCCAGCTCGGTCTGCAGGATGGTCAGCATGTGGGCCACCCCCGCCATGCCGCCGACCGCCAGGGCGTGCAGCACCGGCTGGCCCACCAGCACCGCGTCGGCGCCCAGCGCGAGGGCCTTCAGGATGTCGGTGCCGCGCCGGATGCCGCCGTCCGCCAGGATCGGCAGGCGGCCCGCCGCGCGGGCGGAGACCAGCGGCAGAACCTCCGCCACCGCGGGCAGCGTGTCCAGCGTCCGCCCGCCATGGTTCGACACGATGATCCCCGCCGCCCCCGCCTCGATGGCGGGATCCACGTCGTCGGGGTTCATGATCCCCTTCAGCAGCACCGGCAGAGGCGTCTCGGCGCACAGCAGGCGCACGGTGTCCCAGGTGGCGGCGGCGTGCAGCATGCCCTGGAAGACCGGACTGCCCGGGCGTGACGGGGTGACGCTGTCCGGAGCCAGCCCCGCCAAATTGACCGGTGCGATGCCGTCGGGCAGGCGGAAACCGGCGCGCTGTTCGATGTTGCGCAGGCCGCTGACCGGCGCGTCCACCGTCAGCACCAGCGCGCGGTAGCCCGCCGCCTCCGCCCGCCGCACCAGAGTGAGCGTGTCCTCCGGCCGGGGCTGGGTGTAGAGCTGGAACCACAGCGGCCCGCCGGCCGCCGCCGCGACCTCCTCCAGCGTCACGCTGGACTGGGTGCTGACGGTCATCCAGGTGCCGGTGAGGCCCGCCGCCTGCGCGGTCGCCCGCTCCCCGTCGCGATGGACCAGCCGGTGGAAGGCCATGGGCGCGATCAAAATGGGATAGGGCATCTCCCGCCCGAACAGGGTCGTCGCCGCACTGGCCTGCGACAGGTCGCGCAGCGCCCGCGGCATCAGCCGCATCCGGTCGTAGGCGTCGCGGTTGGCCTGCCGGGTGATGCCGTCCGCCCCGGTCCCCGCGATGTAGGCGCGGGTTGCCGCGTCAACGCGGGTGGTGAAGTGGCGCTCGTAGTCGTAGAGCGAGACGGTGTCGGCGGGAACGCTCATCGCGGGGGTCCTCAAGAATTGCTCCCTTTCCCCTCTAGGGAGAGGGCTGTTCAGAACGGCCCTCCGCCAACTCGCCCGCCCGCCGCGCCAGCGCGCGCAGGCGGGGGTCGGGCTGGTCGGCCAGGGCGGCAGCCATGCCGCGGTGGAAGTCGGGGAAGCCGGTTTCCAGCGCCCGCGCGAACCACGCCAGCGCCTCCTCCGTCCGGCCGTCCTGAAGCAGCAGGCGGGCGTGGTTGAAACGGCCCCAGCAGTCTCCGCCCTCCGCGGCCGCCTGGAAGAGTTGGCGGGCGCCCGCCCCATCCTCCGCCACCGCGCGCCCGGTCTCGTGGAAGAGGCCCAGCATGTTCAGCGCCTTCACGTTGCCCTTGCGGGCCGCGGCGGCGTAGAGGCGGTAGGCTTCGGCGTCGTCCGCCGCGACGCCCACGCCGCGGCAATGCAGGTCGGCCAGGTTGAACAGCGCCCACGCGTCGCCCAACTCGGCGGCGCGCCGGTAGTAAGCGGCGGCCTGGACGGGATCGGCGGGCACGCCCCAGCCGTGCTCGTGGCAGCGGCCCAGCATGTTGACGGCGCGGGCGTCGCCGCTGCGGGCGGCGATGCGGAACCACTCCACCGCCTGCGCCCGCTCCGCTCCGCCCCGGTCGAGGCATCGCTGCCCCAGGGCGAGCTGCACGTCGATGATGTCCGGCCCGTTCGTCGGGCAGGCGGCTGCGACGCCGTCCATCACACCTCCGCCCAGCGCCGCAGCAGGTTGTGATAGTGGTTCACCAGGGCCAGCACGGACGGGTGCTGGTCGCCCAGTTCCCGGCGCAGGTCGATGATCGCCACGTCGAGGTCGTAGAGCATCGCCCGCAGCCCGTCGTCCTTGACCAGCGACTGCGTGAAGAAGAAGGAGGCCCAGCGCGAGCCGCGCGTCACCGGGGTCACCCGGTGCAGGCTGCTGGACGGGTAGACCACAGCGTGCCCCGCCGGCAGCTTCACGCCCTTGGTGCCGTAGGTGTCCTCGACGACCAGATCGCCGCCGTCATACTCGCCGGGATCGCTGAGGAAGATCGTGGTGGAGACATCGGCCCGCATGCGCATGCCGCCGGTGCCCGGAATGGCCCGGATGGCGTTGTCCACATGGTTGCCGTAGGTCATGTCCAGGTCGTAGCGGTTGAACATGGGCGGCAGGACACGCAGCGGCAGGGCCGCGGAGTTGAAGGCCGGGTTGCGGCCGAGCGCCTTCAGGATGACCACGCCCAGGTCGCGGGCGGTGTCGCTCTCCTCCGGGATCTGCAGGTTGTTCTTGGCCGATAGCGCCTGGGAGCCCGCGGTGACGCGGCCATCGACCCAGGGTGACGCCTCCAGCACCGCGCGGCAGTGGGCGACTTCGTCGGCGGTCAGAACGTCGGGGATTTGCAGAAGCACGGGGAGGAATCCTTTTGCAACAGAAGAAGGCCGGACCGCCCCCCGGAGGATGGTCCGGGAACGCGGTCCGGCCTGGCCGGGATCAGAAGGTGACGCCGGCGGTCAGCATGAAGGTGCGGCCCGACGCCGGCACCGCACGGGTGGCGTTGAAAGCCGAGGCGTAGTTGCGGTGGTCGGTCAGGTTGTAGGCGTTGAGCGCCAGGGACAGGTTGTTGATCTCGTAGGACACCACGCTGTCCAGCGAAACCGTCTCCGGCACGCGGGCGGTGTTGGCGCTGTCGGCCCAGTATTCCGAAGCGTACTGGATGCCGCCGCCGACCAGGAACTTGCCGGGCACGAAGCCGGCGCCGAACTCGTAGGTCGTCCACAGGCTTGCGTTGTGCTTCGGCACGTTCGGGGCCTCGTTGCCGATGACCGCCGGGTTGGTGCGCGACTCCTTCACCTCGCCGTCGAGGTAGGCGTAGCTGGCGTAGACGCTCCAGCCCTCGATCACCTTGCCGCTCACCCCGGCTTCGAAGCCGCGGATGCGGGTGCCGAGGCCGGCTTCGGAGAAGCCGTCGGTGATCGTGCCGGTGGCCGGGTCGACCGCGTAGGTGTTGCTCTTCTCGATCTGGAACAGCGCGCCGTTCACGCCCAGCCGGCCGGCGAAGAAGTCGGCCTTGCCGCCGATCTCGTACAGGTCGGTCTTTTCCGGATCGAAGTCACGCCCGGCCCGCGGCGTCTCCGACGTGCCGTTGGTGACCTGCGCGGCGATGTCCACACCGATCGGCTTGTTGGAACGCGCGTAGGAGAAGTAGAGCGACACGTCCTTTGTCGGCTCGTAGATCAGGCTGGCGGACGGGCTGAGCGTGCGGGTGGTCTCGTTGCCGCCCACCACCGCCGGGTCGGCGGACTTGAAGGTGGTGCGGAAGTAGTCCCAACGCAGGCCGCCCTGCACCGAGAGCTGGTCGAACAGCCACACGCGGTCGGTGATGAACAGGCCCGTGTTGGCGACGCTGGCCTCACGCAGGCCGGTCGCCGGGTAGGTGAGGAAGGCGTTGGCCGGGTAACTGTGGCTGGGGTTGCGGATGGTCTGGGTGTTGGTGCGGTTGACCCAGGTGCCGCCGCGGCGCTCGTCCTTCTGGTAATTCAGGTCCAGGCCGCCGTTCACCTTGTGGTAGAGGCCGAGGAAGTTGCCCTCCGCCTTCACGCCGGCGACGTTCTGGACGCCCCAGCCCTTCTGCTTGAAGGCCATGCCGCCGCCGGCGCCATAGGAGATCACCGGGTTGCCGCCGTTCAGGAAGGCGGTGTTGGCCGCGGCGGTCAGCGCCGCCGGGGCCGTCGAGACGAAAT
The DNA here is from genome assembly GCF_014596085.1 of Azospirillum tabaci. GTDB lineage: Bacteria > Pseudomonadota > Alphaproteobacteria > Azospirillales > Azospirillaceae > Azospirillum > Azospirillum tabaci. The sequence goes on along the minus strand of NZ_JACCJY010000033.1, from coordinate 19,120 downwards.
CGCGCTCGTAATGGCTGTAGCGGCTGTCGTTGTAGAAGGACAGGTTCTTGCTGACCTCATGGGCCAGGGTCGAGGTGACGATGTGGTTGTCGGTGTCGTCGCGGTCCAGGTTGCGGACGTAGGAGGTCGAGCGGTCGAGCCCGAACTCCGGCGCCGGACGCAGGATGCCGTCGCGGCCGCGGATCATGGGCTGGCCCATGTCCGGCGTCTTCTCGCCGTTCAGATAGGAGTAGTTCAGGTGCCAGGTCGTCGGGGTGCCCAGCCCCACGCCCAGGTCGGCGGCGAAGCCTTTGCGCTTGGCCTCGACCTCGTCGCGGTCGGCGATGTCCTGGTCATGGTACAGGCCGTTGAAGCGCAGCGCGGTCGTCTCGTTGATCGGCTGGTTCACGTCCACCGTGGTGCGGTAGACCGGGCCGGAACCGACCGACTGCTCGACGTTGTAGCGCTTCTCAAGCCCGGCCTTCTTGGTGCCCTGGTTGATGACGCCGCCGGAGTTGCCGACGCCGAAGCCGTTGCCCGACGGGCCCTTGAAGACCTGCACGGACTCGGTGTTGAAGACGTCGTGGGTGTAGACGCCGAAGTCCTTCAGGCCGTCGGTGTAGATGTCGCCGCGGGCGGTCAGGCCGCGGATGCGGAACTGGTCGCCGTTCTGGCCGCCGTTGCCTTCGCCGGAGGAAATGGTGATGCCGGGGACGTTGCGCAGGACCTGTTCCAGCGTCGTGGCGCGCTGCTGCTCGATGATCTCTTCCGGAACGACGTTGACGACGCGGGGCGTGTCCTTGACCGTGTCGGGCAGGCGGGAGATGCCGGTGGGCTTGGCGTTCACATTCCCGGTGTCCGCCGGGCGGTCGGCGCCGACCCGCACCGGGTCGAGGACGGTGGCGTCGCCGGCCGCGGCGCCCGGCGCGGGCGCGGTCCCGGTCCCCGAACCGGCCGTCTGAGCCTCAGCCACCGTCGCCAGGGTGGAGAAGGACATCGCCAAGCCCGCCGTCGCGGCGGCGCCGGCGATGATGGGTCGGAGGCGGTCGGGGACATTCGATTGCAACATTAAGCTCTCCCGATAAATCGTCGTGGCGGATGCGCCGATCAGCGGCGGGTATCTACCAATCGGGGAGGCGCCCCCTTCAACGGCGATCATTCAGAATAATTCTAAATTGCAAAATCACCGTCATTCAGCCCCAGCGCATGCAGGGATATGCCGTTTGGCGGAGCCCCGTGGCGCCCCCTCCGGAGCCCCGGAAGGGTCCCGCCGATATCGCATATTTACCAATCAGGACAACTACTTAAAGCGCCCGCTCAAGCGCTTTGGGCGGCGCTGGCGGAGGAGGAGCGACCGGACTGTTGCAAAGCAGCAACGCCGATAATAAGAATTATTCTCAATATGCTGAGCGGCCGCAGGTCGAACGTCTTCTATACGTCAGCCGGGAATCCGGACCGCCACAGCGGTCTGCCCGAGACGGGCTTTCCAGAGCTGTTCGGCCAGCCGCAGGGCGTCGGCGAAGGCCGGTCCGGTGGCGCCGGGAAGGGCGAACAGGGCGAAGGCCGCGGTGCCGACGATGATGCGCTCCGCCCGCGCGTCGCGCACCGCCCCGGTCCACACCCCCTGCCAATATTCCAGGCTGGTGCCGCGCGGGCGCGGCGTGGGCGGCGGCTCGTCCATGCAAGCGGGCAGGATGAGGTCCTCCGCGTCGCCGTTGACCAGACGGTGGATCGAAGAGGGGCGGAAGGGCGTGAACTGGGCCACGTCGCGCACGCTGCCCAGCACGGCCATGTGCTTCCAACCGAGAATGCGGGCGGCATCACGGTGGAGCTCACGGTAGGTCGGCTTCGCCGCGCCCAGCAGGGAAGTCTTGGCCTTGGACGGCTTCAGAAGATGCACGGCCTCGAACACGGCGGAGCGGGTCTGGGTCAGCCGGTGCAGCCCGATCAGCCGGTAGATCTGCGGGGACAGGGCGGCGAGCGGCGCGTAGGCGATCCGGTGCGCCGCCAGCGCCGCCGCAATCTCCCGCGCGCTGCTGCAGACCGGGATGCCCACGGTGGGCGCGATGAACTCGTACCGTCCGGAGGCCGCGCTGCAGCCCGTGCTGCCGTGCAGCAGCACCCGGTGGCCAGCTTGCGCGACCAGCCGTGCCGCGTGGAAGAACCAGGGCGGGTTGTGGTAGTTGGGCGAGGTGAAGCATGGCCAGTCGATGTCCGCTTGGATCGTCCGGCCGAGCCCGGCGGCGACGTGCGCCTGCATCGCCCGCACCATCCCGGCCAGCTCCGGTGCGGTGGAACCGCGCATCCGCATCATGCCGAGAAGCGCGCCGACCTGCACCGGATCGGCCTCGCCCGCCAAAATGATGGTCATCGCCTCCTCCGCCTCCTCGGCGGTCAGGGGGCGTCCATGGCCGCCTCCGGCGATGCCCAGCACGCCGATGTGGCGGGCCAGACGGTCCTGCGCGGTGGCGTCCGGCGCAATCTTCTCCAGCTTCGCGTCGAGCTGCGCCGGGGATGGCTGGCCCTCCAGCAAACCGGCGGGCCGGACCTGGAGCGGCGGCGCGTCGATGCCGGTCGGCACGTTCCAGCGGGGATCGAAGGTCTCGTCGAGCGCCGGGCGCTCCACCGACGGTTCGAACAGGGCGTCGATCCCGCGGGCCAGCGCCTGGACGCGCGGGCGCAACGCTTCGGCGAAGGGTGTGGGCACCAGACCGCGGCCCGAGCGGATGAACAGGGGATCGCCGAACTCCTCGCGCATCTGCGCCAGGAGCCGGCTGAGCGCCGAGGTCTGGAGACCGAGGTCGCGGGCGGCCAGCGTGACGTTCCGTTTCGACAGCAGGGCGTCCAGCGCGACGATCAGACGCCCGCGCGACAGCCGGTTCTCCTGGTCGCGGGGAACAGCCTTGCCCTGACCGGACGCCTCCGGTTCCGGCGCTGGACGCGCCGCCGCGTCTTTCCTCTTGCCCATCATGTGGATTCAGCCCGAATGCGGTTGCCTGGCCGGTTCACGGCTGCATACCATGATAATGATACGCATTTGCATGCTAACGCAACACGGCTGGTCCGCCCTGCGTCACTCGACGTACGGGGCCGGAGACGTGTGGTTCTCAGTCCTCGGACGCCGTGGGCTTGGGGGCGGCGGCCTGCTCCGCCTGAATACGCTCGACGATGCGGGTCAGCGCCGCGGCGTCCAGAGGGCTCTCCATGTTCAGATCCTGGGCGAACTTGCGGATCACGCCGATGGCGCGGCGCCGGGTCACGATGTCCAGGTCGCCGGGCCGCGTCCGCTCGACCACCGGCCCCTTGTAATAGCCGCTGCCGACGCGCCACTGGCGCTGCCCGTCCGCCCGCCATTTGGTGCCGTCGGACAGCACCATGCAGCGGTTGCCCTCGGTGAAGGCATCGACGGTGGCGATCCTCTCCGGGCCGGTCTGGCTGTTGTGGATCGTCACCTGATCCCCGACCCTGAACGCTGTCATTCTGTGATCATCCTCATCTCGGTCAGTCGCTGTCCGACACCGGCCCGCCGGAACGGAACCGCGCGCCGTGGTCGCTCTCGCGCCGCTCCTCCACCGCCGCCATCAGCCGCGACTTCGCGGTGGCGCGACTGTCGGGCGCCCCGTCCTCCGTCCGCTGGCCCGGCGGCTGGCTCCGCGAGGCGGAGCGCACGCCGTTCAGCGCCGCCAGGAAGCCGGTGGCCGGGCGCATCGTCCTGCCGCCCCGCAGACCGGGTGGCGGACCCGGAGGCAGCGGTTCCCGCGGTTGCGGCTTCACCGCGGCGGCCGGGACAACCACGGCCTCGCGCTCCTCCTCGGCCTCCACGTCCCCAGACGGCGCCCGCCGTTCGGCAGCCTCGGCACGGGCCAGGGTGGTGGCGCGCTCCACGACCAGCGTCCGGCATTCGCCGTCCAGCGTTTCGTAAACGCGTTTGGCCTCGTTCAGTTCATGCAGGTCTTCCGTTTCCAGCGTGCGGTCCAGCGCGCTGGAGAGCAGCCGGAACTCCAGCACACCCGGCACCCGCGCCTCCTCCACAGCGCGCTTCAGCACGCCGACGGCTTGCAGGGTTTCACGGTCTAGTGCGCCTTCGGACATCGACATGCTGTGGGTTGAACGGCGGGATCACCCGAAATATCGGCTGAGGCCGGGCGGGGTCAAGTGTGATCCGGCACCGGTCCGGCGTCATCCTCCGGTTCGACGGCACCGCGTCTTTGCAGCCACAGGGCGACGAGCCAGCACAGCGCGGCCCAGCCCGCCCCGACGCACCAGCCCGCCAGGACGTCGGTCGGCCAATGGACCCCCAGATAGACCCGGCTGCACCCGACCAACAGCGTCACCGACATCGCCACGACGAGCACATAGGCCTTCTGCCGTTTCCCCTCGACGAAGCGCGCCAGCATCGCGCCCAGCGTCAGGAAGACGACCGCCGACAGCAGCGAATGGCCGCTGGGGAAGCTGGCGGTGAAGACGATGTCGCCATGGGGAACGATGTCCGGGCGCTCCCGTCCGATCTGGTTCTTCAGCAGGCCGCTGATCGCCATGCCGCCGCCGACCGACAGCAGCACCAGAAGCGACGCCCCGCGCTTTCCCCGAAGCAGCAGGAAACCCAGCGTCACCGCAGTGATCAGCGACAGCACGGTGATGCTGCCCAGCGCCGTGACGTCCCGCGCCGCGTTGTGAAGCCAAGGCGGCCCCAGCGGCATCGCCGGATCGCCGGCCACCCGCAGCGCCATCAGCACCGCGCGGTCGAAGGCCGCCGTCTCGCCCTCGATCACCTCGCCGGCCAGCAGGGCGAAGGCCAGGATCAGCCCGGCGCTGACCGCCATGCCGACGAGAAGCCGCAACTGGTGCCGGCCGAGCCTCGCCCAGAAGCCGGGTGCCCTCAATCCTGCCAGCGCCATCGCCCGTCCCATGCCTCCCGTCCGTCGCAGACCGGTTATGGGAACGCCGGCCCGCACGGAAAAGGTCCACCGGGCCGGAAGGGCTGAGGCCAAGCGGCCGGCCCCACCACTTAGCCCGCAAACATAAAGATATCTTTATGCTTGCGGGGTTCCAAATGCGCTGCTACACCAGCCCCACAGCGGGCCGGTGCGCCCGCCCCTCATCATTGCTGTACCGCAAACAGCCGCCCAGGAGACCCCCCGATGGCCGCGCCCGCCAACTTCACCGACTACAAGGTCAAGGACATCAGCCTCGCCGAGTGGGGCCGCAAGGAAATCACCATCGCCGAGACCGAGATGCCCGGCCTGATGGCGCTGCGCGCGGAGTTCGGCGAGTCCAAGCCGCTGGCCGGCGCCCGCATCGTCGGCTGCCTGCACATGACCATCCAGACCGCCGTGCTGATCGAGACGCTGACCGCTCTCGGCGCGACCGTCCGCTGGTCGTCCTGCAACATCTTCTCGACCCAGGACCAGGCCGCCGCCGCCATCGCCGCCGCCGGCATCCCGGTCTTCGCCTGGAAGGGCGAGACGGAGGAGGAGTTCTGGTGGTGCATCGAGCAGACCCTGCGCGGTCCCGATGGCTGGACCCCGAACATGATCCTGGACGACGGCGGCGACGTCACCCAGATCATGCACGACAAGTATCCGGAGATGCTGGCCGAGGTCCGCGGCCTGTCGGAGGAGACCACCACCGGCGTCCACCGTCTCTATGAGATGATGAAGAAGGGCACGCTGAAGGTTCCGGCCATCAACGTGAACGACAGCGTCACCAAGTCGAAGTTCGACAACCTCTACGGCTGCCGCGAGTCGCTGGTCGACGGCATCAAGCGCGCCACCGACGTGATGGTCGCCGGCAAGGTCGCCGTGGTCGCCGGCTACGGCGATGTGGGCAAGGGTTCGGCCGCCTCGCTGCGCTCGCAGGGTGCGCGCGTGCTGGTGACGGAGATCGACCCGATCACCGCGCTCCAGGCCGCGATGGAAGGCTATCAGGTCGTCACGATGGACGAGGCCGCTCCGCAGGGCGACATCTTCGTCACCGCGACCGGCAACGTCGACGTCATCACGCTGGACCACATGCGCCAGATGAAGGACCGCGCCATCGTCTGCAACATCGGCCACTTCGACAGCGAGATCCAGATCGAGGCTCTTCGCAACTACAAGTGGGAAGAGGTCAAGCCGCAGGTTGACGAGGTCGTCTTCCCCGACGGCAAGCGCCTGATCGTCCTGGCCCAGGGCCGCCTGGTGAACCTGGGCTGCGCCACCGGCCACCCGAGCTTCGTGATGAGCGCCAGCTTCACCAACCAGGTGCTGGCCCAGATCGAGCTGTGGACCAACGCCGCCAGCTACGAGAACAAGGTCTACGTCCTGCCGAAGCATCTGGACGAGAAGGTCGCCCGCCTGCATCTGGACAAGATCGGCGCCAAGCTGACCACGCTGTCCGCCAAGCAGGCCGAGTACATCGGCGTGAAGGTCGAAGGCCCGTTCAAGCCGGACCACTACCGCTACTGATCAGCGGGTCCGGACGGATCGGAACGGAAAGGGCCGCCCCACGGGGCGGCCCTTTTTGTGTTTGGGGCGGGACGGCGGTGCCCCCACCCTTCCCACGGCTTCGCCGCGGGTCTCTTCCCTCCCCTGCGAAGCGGGGGAGGGATAGGGAGGGGGCAAGACCTCCCCTACCACCGAACCCTACCGCCGCACCATCGGCGCCAGATCCTTGCGGATGCCGGCGTCCAGCCGGGCGTTCAGATCGTCCATCATGCGGCGGACGAGGTCCTGCAGGGTCGCCTCACGGTCGGCCAGCGAGATGTTCTCCGGCACCGTGGTGGACTGGGTCACCGTCGCCTTGGTCATGCCGCGGAAGGTCGTCTCGCCGGGCAGCTCGCCGCTGACCTCGACCTCGATCCGCCCGTCGTAGCGCTGGGCCTGATCGTTGGTGAAGTAGCCCTTCACCCCGCCGGTCTTGGAAAGCTGGACCTCGACGATGCTGGCGTCGCGGATGGTGACGCGCACGCGGCCCGGCCCGCCGGCGGCCTGGAGACGCTCGTTGGCCCAGCGGCGCACCGCCTCGGCGGGCGGCAGGGGGATGCGCTGGTCGACGGCGGTGCCGGCCGGCCGGTGGGCGTCCACCACGTCGACGCCGCCCGCGCTTAGCACGATCGGGCCGAAGTTGGAATAGTCGATGGGCCGGGCCGCCGGACGCGGCGGCGTGCTCTGGCAGGCCGTCAGGGCCATGGTGGCGAGAGCGGCGGCGAGAACGAAACGGCGGGTGGGCATGATCGCTCCGGTGAGACGGAAAAACGGCGCGGCACTATAGCCGCGCCGTTTCCCAAGCGCATCCGGAACCTGGAGCCCCTTACTTCGCCGTCCCGTAGACCCGGTCGAGGTCCGCGTCGTCGAAGTGGTAGGCGGTGGAGCAGAACTGGCAGACCACCTCGACCCGCCCGTCGTCGATCTTCAGGCTCTGCACCTCGTCGCGCGGCAGGCGGGACAGCATGTCCGACACCCGCTCGCGCGAGCAGCGGCAGCCGAAGCGCAGGGCCTTGGGCTGCCACACCCGCACGCCGTCCTCGTGGAACAGGCGGAACAGCAGGTCGCGGGCCGGCAGCTCCGGATCGAGAAGCTCATCGCCGGTGGTGCTGGACAGCAGGACCATGGCGCGGCGCCACGCGTCCTCGTCGCCGGAGCCGAGCACTTTTTCCGTGGCGTCCTGCGGCAGGCGCTGGATCATGATGCCGCCGGCCCGCCAGGCGCCCTTGCTGCCGTCCGGCAGGGTTTCCTGGTCCACCGACACGGTCAGGCCGGTGTCGATCTGCTCCGACTGGCGGAAATAGTGCTGCACGCAGTCGGCCAGCGTCTTGCCGTACAGCTCGACGATGCCCTGGTAGCGCTCGGTGTTCGGCCCTTGGTCCACGGTGAAGGCGATGTGGCCCTTGCCGAGCAGGGCCGGCGCCGGGGCGATCGCCACGTCGTCGGCGGCCTTGGCCAGCGCCTCTTCATCGAACTGGGCGTAGGCGCGGATGTCGCCGACCGAGGTGATGTCCGCCACCATCAGCCGTACCGGACCGTCGCCCTTGGTCTGGAGCGTGAAGATGCCGTCGTACTTCAGCATGCTGGACAGCAGCATGGCGAGCGTCATCGTCTCGGCCAGGAAGCGGGCGACCGGCTCCGGATAGGCGTGGCGGGTCAGGATTTCGTCCAGCGCGGGCCCCAGCTTCACCATGCGGCCGCGCAGGCGCGACGCCTCGATCTGGAAAGGCAGAACGAGATCGTCGGCGATCGGTTGGACGGAAGGATCGTCCATCATGTCCTCGAAGTTACGACAGGCCATGGCCCGGCGCCGCCATCCCGTTCGTCACGGGGGGCGGCGCCGGGCCATGGGGATTTGCTCAAGGGCTCTTGGCCCCAAGTGCTCTTAGATAGTGGCGCCGAGGCACCATGCCAGTATGGCCTTCTGGGCGTGCAGGCGATTTTCCGCCTCGTCCCAGACGACCGAGTGCCGGCCGTCGATCACCCCGTCGGTCACTTCCTCCCCGCGGTGGGCGGGCAGGCAGTGCATGAACAGGGCGTCGGGAGCGGCCAGGGCCATCAGCGCCTCGTTGACCTGATAGGGCGACAGGATCGCCGCCCGCTCGTCCACGTCGGTGTTGTGCATGGAGGCCCAGGCGTCGGTGACCACGCAGTCGGCGCCGCGCACGGCCTCCTCCGGCGAGGTGGTGACGGTGATCCGCCCGCCCTCGCGCTTCACCCAGTCCAGCAGCTCCGGCGCCGGGCCGTAGATCTCCGGGCAGCCGAGGCGGATCTCCACGCCGAGGCGCACCGCCACATGGACCCAGCTCACCGCCACGTTGTTCACGTCGCCGATCCAGGCCACCGTGCGCCCTTCGATGGGGCCGCGATGCTCCTCGAAGGTCATCACGTCGGCCATGATCTGGCAGGGGTGCGACTGGTCGGTCAGGCCGTTGATGATCGGCACCGAGGCGAACTCGGCCAGCTCGTGCACGCGCTCCTCGCCCATGGTGCGGACCATCACCGCGTCCACGTAGCGGGACAGCACGCGGGCGGTGTCTCCGATGGTCTCGCCGCGGCCGAGCTGCATGTCGTCGGGCTTCAGCACCACCACGTCGCCGCCGAGCTGGCGCATGCCCACCTCGAAGGAGACGCGGGTGCGGGTCGACGGCTTCTCGAAGATCATCGCCAGCGTGCGGCCCGCGAACAGCGAGCGGTAGGCCGGGATGTCCTTCTTGATGGTCGCGGCCATGGCGAGGATCCGGCGCAGGGTCGCCTTGTCCAGCCGGTCGATGTCGAGGAAATGACGAACGGCGGACATCACACCAGCTCCTTGGCGGTCTTGGCGAGGATGGCCACGGCCTCCTCCACCTCGGCCTCGCCGATGTTCAGCGGCGGCAGCAGCCGGACCACGTTGTCGCCCGCCGGAACGGACAGCAGGCCGTTGGCGCGCAGTTTCGCCACCACGTCGCCGACCGCCGGGCCGCAGACGAGGCCGAGCATCAGGCCCTTGCCGCGCACGCCCTTGAAGACCGACGGGTTCTCGGCCACCAGCCCGGCCAGCCGGTCCTGGAACAGGCCGCCGATGCGCTGCACATGGTCGAGGAAGCCGGGCTCCAGCACCTTGTCCAGCACGGCGTTGCCGACGGCGGTGGCCAGCGGGTTGCCGCCGTAGGTCGAGCCGTGGGTGCCGGCGGTCATGCCCGACGCGGCCTTTTCCGTCGCGAGGCAGGCGCCCAGCGGGAAGCCGCCGCCGATGCCCTTGGCCACCGCCATGACGTCGGGCGTGATGCCGGCCCACTCATGGGCGAACAGCTTGCCGGTGCGGCCCATGCCGCACTGGATCTCGTCCAGGAACAGCAGCAGCCCGTGCTCGTCGCAGATTTCCCGCAGCCCGCGCAGGAACTCCACGGAGCCGGCGCGGATGCCGCCTTCGCCCTGGATCGGCTCCACGCAGATGCCGGCGGTCCGCTCGGTCACGGCGTTGCGCACCGCCTCCAGATCGCCGAAGGGCACGAGGTCGAAGCCGTCGAGCAGCGGGCCGAAGCCCTTGATCAGCTTCTCCTGCTGCGCCGCCGACACCGCGGCCAGCGTGCGGCCGTGGAAGGCCTGCTCGAAGGTGATGATGCGGGTGCGGGCCTTGTCGCCCTTCTCGTAATGGTATTTGCGGATCAGCTTGGCGCCGCACTCCCACGCCTCGGCGCCCGAGTTCGTGAAGAACACGGTGTCGGCGAAGGTGGCCTCGGTCAGCCGCTTGGCGAGGCTCTCCTGCCCGGCGACCCGGAACAGGTTGGAGGTGTGCCACAGCTTGTGGGCCTGGGCGGTCAGCGCCTCGACCAGATAGGGATTCGCGTGGCCGAGGACGTTCACCGCCACACCGGCGGCGAAGTCCAGGAATCGTCGCCCGTCGGTCGCGTACAGATACGGACCTTCGCCGCGCTCGAACACGATGTCGGCGCGGGCATATGTGGGCATGACGACCGGAATCACAGCGAAAACCTCCGAATGAGGAAAGCCCGGCGGACACCCTCGCCCGCCGGGAACCGTCGAATATCAAGATGTCACTTCAGCCTGTCAACGGATTGGCTACGCCGACCGGCTGAATTCGGCCGGATTCGCGCGGATTTACGCCTTCAGCTTGTAGCCCGTCTTCAGCATGCGCCAAGCCAGCCACCACAGGCCGCCGTTGACGGCCAGCATGACGAGAATCCCGATCCCCAGCGTGCCGTCCGACCGCCCGATGAAGCCGTAGCGGAAGCCGTCGATCATGTAGAAGAACGGGTCGACATGGGCGATCCACCAGAAGACCGGCGGCAGCGTCTCCACCGAATAGAAGGTGCCGGACAGGAAGGACAGCGGCGTCACCACGAAGTTGGTGACCGCCGCGATGTTGTCGAACTTCTCCGACCAGATGCCGCCGACCAGCCCGAGCAGCGACAGCAGCATGGAGGCCATCAGGGCGTGGAAGACGACGAATTCGGGATGGGCGATGCGCACCGGGACGAAGGCCCAGATCGCCAGCCCGGTGACCAGCCCGACCAGCAGGCCGCGCGTCACCCCGCCCATGACGAAGCCGAAGGCCAGCTCCAGCGGGGCCATCGGCGGCATCAGGATGTCGACGATGTTGCCCTGCACCTTCGCGATCACCACGGAGGAGGAGGTGTTGGCGAAGGCGTTCTGGGCCATCGCCATCATGATCAGGCCGGGGGCCAGGAACTCCAGATAGGGCACCGTCCCGATCATCCGCACCGCACCGCCCAGCGCCAGTGCGAAGACGGCGTAGAACAGCAGGGTGGTGACCACGGGCGCCCAGACGGTCTGCTGGTGCACCTTCAGGAACCGGCGCACCTCGCGCGCGTAGAGGGTCCACAGGCCGACCCAGTTGACGGCGCCGACCTGGCGGGGCATGGGAGGGAGAGGATGAGTCATCGCACCACGATTCACAGGAATGGACCGGACTTTAGGGCGCGGCGCCCGTTCCGGCAACCGCCCCCGGACGGGAGACAGCCATGACCCGCGACCAGCCGCCGGCCCGCAAGCCGCCGCGCCGCGTCACCGCCCAGTATCTGGAGAACGCGGCCCTGCACTATCTCCAGCGCTTCGCCAGTTCCTCGGCCAGCCTGCGGCGCGTTCTGATGCGCAAGGTCGACCGCTCCGCCCAGGCCCACGGCACCGACCCGGCGGAGGGGGCGCGCTGGGTCGAGGACCTGATCGCCCGCTACCTGCGCAGCGGCCTGCTCAACGACGCGGCCTACGCCGAGATGCGGGCGGCCAGCCTGCACCGCCGCGGCACCTCGACCCGCGCCATCCGCGAGAAGCTGTCCGCCAAGGGCATCGGCCGCGACGAGGCCGACCGGGCGTTGGAGACGCTGGACGAGGAGGTGGAAGGCGACCTGAACCTGACCGCCGCCCTGGCGCTGGCCCGCCGCCGCCGGCTCGGCCCCTACCGCCTGCCGGACAAGCGCGCGGAGTTCCGCGACAAGGATCTGGCGGCGCTGGGCCGCGCCGGCTTCGCCTACGACATCGCCCGGCGGGTGGTGGACGCCGAAGACCCCGACTCGGTGGAGTAACCCCGTCCCCTCCCCGGTCCATCCCGGCGGCTCGGCTGTTGACCGACGAACGCCACCGGTTCCGGGGAAACAGACATGCGCCACGCCGCCCTCGCGGGCCTCACCCTCGCCGCCGGGCTGCTCGCCGCCGGATTGCCTGCCGCCGGGACCGCCCGCGCGCAGGACGACAAGCGCATGGCGCTGTCGTCGGAGCTGCCGGTCACCCTCGAGGACGCCGCCGCCATCGAGAAGGGCAGCGTCGACGTGAAGGTCCGCGCCTTCTTCGACCGGCTGAAGGGGGATGGCGGGCGCAACCGCCTGTCCTTCGACCCGGAACTCCAGGCCGGCGTCGCCGACGGTCTGGCGCTGAAGGTCAATCCCGGCTACCGCGTGGGCAACGCCGACGACGCGCAGCAGGGCGACGTCAAGCTGTCCGCCGAATACAACATCCGCGACCCGTCGCAGGGACGGTTGGGCCTGTCGGTGGAGCCGCTGGTCAGCATCCCCTACGGATCGGGGAGCAAGACGACCGAGGCCGGGATCACCGGGCGCCTGACCCAGCCGCTCGGCACCTCCCCCAGCGCGCCGCGCCTGCACGCCAACCTGTCCTGGCGGCATCTGTTCGATCCGGCTTCGGACGAGCGCGAGAATCGCTTCATCATGGCCGCCGGGATGAACGCCCCGATCGGCCCGGCCACCGCCGTGGCCTTCGACGTGGTGCGCGAGCAGTCGCAGGAGCGCGGCAAGGCCGACAATTTCGTGGAGGCCGGCGTCCGGCATCTCGTCGGCGAGAACCTTGCGGTGGGAGCCGGGGTCGGCGTCGGGTTCGGTCCCGATTCGCCGCGCTACCGCCTGCTGCTGGGCGTGCAGCGGTCGTTCTAAACCCGGCATCCGGACACGACAAAACGCGCGCAACGCCTTTCGGCGATGCGCGCGGCACTCTCAACCGGGGTTCGGTGCAACCGAGAGTCGGAGTCGTCCTGGTGTGGGGCTTAGCAGCCTGCCGCGGAGTTTGCCGCTCCGCGGTGACGTCACCAGAATCGCCTGGATGCGCTCCGGCGCCTCCAGGCAGTCAGCCTCAGGCCGCGGCGGCCTGCTGCTTGTCCTGGGCCTTGGCGATGCGGCGCTTCAGGCGGCGCGCTTCCAGGCTGAGGACGTCGTCCTTCGCGTCGAGCAGGAAGGCGTCGAGGCCGCCCTTGTGCTCGATCGAACGGATCGCGTTGGTGGAGATACGCAGGCGCACCATCTGACCCAGAGCGTCGCTCAGCAGCGCGGTTTCCTGCAGGTTCGGCTGGAAACGGCGGCGGGTCTTGTTGTTGGCGTGGCTGACGTTGTTGCCAAACTGCGTGCCCTTGCCGGTCACGGAGCACCGACGTGCCATCGGAGTGATCCTTTATTTTAGCAAATGAAACCCGGTCCCGGGCAGCATACCGCCCGAAGGAGGCGGCGTTATAGTCGAACAAGCGCGCGCCCGTCAAGGAAGGAAGAGACGGGCGCGCGCCGATCGACGGTCCCCGGGCCGGCGGGGACCGCGATCCGGTGAATCACTCGGCCGCGGGAGCGGCGGCCTTCGGGGCAGCCTTGGGCGCTTCCGGCTTCGGCGCCTCCGCCTTGGGGGCCTCGACCTTCGGAGCCTCGACCTTCGGGGCTTCGGTCTTCTTTTCCTCGGCCTTCACGTCGACCTTCGGGGCTTCCACCTTCGGCGTGGGGGCGGGAGCCGCCTCGGCCTTCGGGGTTTCGGCCTTCGGCGCCGCCGCCTTCACCGGCTCCGCCTTCGGAGCGGGCGTCTCGGCCTTCGGAGCGGCCTTGGGAGCGGCGGCCTTAGCCGGAGCCTTGCGGGCCGCCGGAGCCTTCTTCGGTGCCGGGGCGGGAGCCGCCTCAGCCTTCGGAGCTTCGACCTTGGTGGCCTCGACCTTGGGGGCTTCAGCCTTCGGGGCGGGAGCCGGCGCCGCGACCGGGGCGGTCACCGGGGCGACCACCGGAGCAGCCTTGGGCGCCGGAGCGGCCGGCGACAGGGTCACCGGGCTGACGCCCAACTCGGCGGCGATCTTCGAGGAGACGTCGAGGACGGTCTGCACCTGGTTGACGACCCGGGCCTGGGCGACGGTCGCCCATTCGCGCTGCACGGCGACGAGGTCCGCCGGGCTGCGCACCTTGGCGAATTCGCCGGCGAGGTGGGTCGTCTCGCCGATGCCGGCGGTCACGCCGTCGAGCAGACGACGGTAGCCGTCCTGCACCACGCCGGCGACGCGCGTGCCGCGGGAGGCGTAGGTCTCGGCGTTCGCCTTGCCCAGCGGCGACAGGGCGAGGGGATTGAAGCGTTCAAAAAGGTCCAGAAAGTTGGCGGCCATGTCCTTAGGTCTCCCGTTGACGACTCGACGCGGAGGCGGTGTCGGACAAGTCAACTCCGGCTCATACCCCAGGAGACTGCGGGCAAACCTCTCGCCCAAGCGCCGCGAAGACGCTCCTTTCCCGCCCATGCCACCTTATGCACGAGAGATTCGCGGCGCAACAAGAAATGTTGCGGTGCAGCATACCCGAAAGGACCTACTCCACCGGGCGCCCGAGGAACTTTTCAAGCAAAACGCGTGCAGCGGCCGTGGGGGTGATGGCACCGCCGGTCACGCGGGATTCCAGCACGGACAGGTCGGCGCGCACGGCGGGATGCGCCCTGAAGGCGTCCACCAGCGTCTCGCGGATCTCGCTCCACAGCCAGGCGCGCGCCTGCTCGGCGCGGCGCGTGGCGCGGACTCCGGACGCCTCGGTGATCGCCTTGTGCTCCCCGATGGTGTCCCAAACCGAATCGATGCCGGCCTTGGTGATGGCCGAGCAGCTCAGCACCGGCACGCGCCAGTCGCCGTGGCGCAGCAGGGTCAGGGCGTGGCGGTAGTCCGCGACGGTATGCCGCGCCGTGGCGGCGAGGTCGCCGTCCGCCTTGTTGACGACCACGAGGTCGGCCAGTTCCACGATGCCCTTCTTGATGCCCTGAAGCTCGTCGCCCCCGGCGGGGAGCAGAAGCAGCATGAACAGGTCAACCATGTCGGCCACCGCCGTCTCCGACTGGCCGACGCCCACCGTCTCCACCACGATCACGTCGAAGCCCGCCGCCTCGCAGACCAGCATGGCCTCGCGCGTGCGGCGGGCCACGCCGCCCAGCGTGGCGCCGGCGGGCGACGGGCGAATGAAGGCGTTCGGCTCGCGCGACAGGTCCACCATGCGGGTCTTGTCGCCCAGGATAGAGCCGCCGGTGCGCTGCGACGACGGGTCGATGGCCAGCACCGCCACCTTGTGCCCCCGCGCGATGACGTGCTGCCCGAACGCCTCGATGAAGGTCGACTTGCCCACCCCCGGCACGCCGGAAATGCCCACCCGCACCGAGTTGCCGGTGTGGGGCAGCAGCGTCTCCAGCAGGGCGTCGGCCTGGGCGCGGTGATCGCGCCGGGTCGATTCGATCAGCGTGATGGCGCGGGCGAGCGCGCGGCGGTCACCCCGCAGCACCGCGTCGGCGAGCGCGGCGGGGGTGTTGAGGGCGGGGACGGTCGTCATGGCAAGGAACCTAGCGGGCGCGGCGGGCGCGGTGAAGCCCCCGCGTCGATCCGCTGCGTCGATCCACCGGCGTCGATGAGCGTCACGCCGTCTTCGGAACCAGACCATCCAGCCAGACTTCCAGCGCGGCGAACAGGGCGACCGCCGTGGCACAGGCGGCCTGCGCCGACTCGGGCGCGTCCAGATCGCTTTCCAGCCGGGCGAGCAGCGCCTTCCACCGGCCGGCCATGTCGATCCCGGCCGAGGCCAGGAAGCGCGCCCCGCGCGTGGCGTCGAAGCCCAGCGCGCGGGTGACGTTGGGCAGCATCGCCCGCCCGCCATGGGCGGAGCCGTCCAGCACGTAGCGCGCCGCCAGCCGCTCCGGCAGGCCGTCCAGCGCCGGCAGCGACCCGGCCACCGGCAGGGAATCCGCGTCCACCCCCAGATCGGCCAGATCGGCGCGCAGCAGGTCAAGCCGTTCGGTCCCCTCGCCCAGCGCCCGCTCGATGGGGGCGTTGAAGCCGTGCAGGGCGATCAGGGCGTCGCGGTACTCGTCCGCCGTGATCGACGGGCTGGTCAGCGGGCGCAGGACCGCCGCCCGGTCGAGCCGTTCATGGATGTCGCGGGTCGCCTCGCGCAACGCCTGCCGTACCGGTCCCAAAGGGATGCTCCGTCGTGATGATGGGTTCAGGGGGGAAAGGGGCTCAGGTGGGGGCAAGGACTTCCGGAACCGGTTCCGGCCCCTGGGAGGATTCCTGCTGCCGCGCCCACAATGCAGCATAGGCGCCGCCGCGTGACAGCAGTTCCATGTGGCGTCCCCGTTCGATCACACGCCCGGCCTCCATCACCAGGATCTCGTCGGCGTCGATCACGGTGGACAGGCGGTGCGCGATGACCAGCGTGGTGCGGCCCCGGCTGACCTCGCGCAGGTTGGCCTGGATCTCCCGCTCGGTGTGGGTGTCGAGCGCCGAGGTCGCCTCGTCGAACAGCAGGATCGCCGGGTTCTTCAGGATGGTGCGGGCAATGGCGACGCGCTGCTTCTCGCCGCCGGACAGCTTCAGCCCGCGTTCCCCCACCGTGGTCTCGTAGCCGTCGGGCAGCGCCATGATGAAGTTGTGGATGTGGGCCAGCCGCGCCGCCTGCTCGACCTCCGCCGGGCTGGCGCCGGGGCGGCCGTAGGCGATGTTGTAATAGACCGTGTCGTTGAACAGCACCGTGTCCTGCGGGACGATGCCGATGGCGCCGCGCAGCGATTGCTGGGTCACCTCCCGGATGTCCTGCCCGTCGATCAGGATGCCGCCGCCCGACACGTCGTAGAAGCGGAACAGCAGCCGCCCGATGGTCGATTTGCCCGCCCCGGACGGGCCGACGATGGCCACCGTCCGCCCGGCGGGCACGGTGAAGCTCACCCCCTTGAGGATCGGGCGCCGCGGGTCGTAGCCGAACTCCACCCCGTCGAAACGCAGCTCGCCCCCCGTGATGGCCAGCGGGGGAGCGCCCGGCCGGTCGGCCACCTCGCGGTCCACGGACAGCAGCGTCACCATCGATTCCACGTCGATCAGCGCCTGCTTGATCTCGCGGTACACCACGCCGAAGAAGTTCAACGGCTGGTAGAGCTGGAGCAGGTAGGTGTTGACCAGCACGAAGTCGCCCAGCGTCATCGTGCCGTTGACGATGCCGCGCGCCGCCATGCCCATGACCACCGCCAGACCCAGCGAGATGATCGCCGACTGGCCGATGTTGAGCAGCGACAGGCTGCGCTGGCTCTTGACCGCCGCCTGCTCGTAGGAGGCCAGCGCTTGGTCGTAGCGCCGGGCCTCGTGCCCCTCGTTGCCGAAATACTTGACGGTCTCGTAGTTCAGCAGGCTGTCCACCGCCTTGGTGTTGGCCTTGTTGTCGGTCTCGTTCATGGCGCGGCGGAACTGGATGCGCCATTCCGACACGAAGAAGGTGTAGGCGATGTAGCTTCCCACCGTGGCGAAGGTCGCCAGCGCGAACCAGCCGTCGAACATCCGCCACAGGATCACGCAGACCAGCGTGATCTCGACCAGCGTCGGCACGATGGAGAACAGGGCGTAGCGCAGCAGCGTCTCGATGGCGCGGGTGCCGCGCTCCAGCGAGCGGGTCAGGCCGCCGGTCTGCCGCTCCAGATGGAAGCGCAGCGACAAAGCGTGCAGGTGCTGGAAGACCGACAGGGCGACCTTGCGGATCGTGCGCTGGGCGACGTTGGCGAACACCGCGTCGCGCAGCTCCGCGAAGACCAGAGACATCACCCGCGCCAGACCATAGGCGACGATCAGCCCCAGCGGGATGGTCACCAGCGCCCCCGCGTCGCCCGGCGACAGAGCGTCGACCGCCCGCTTGTAGAAGATCGGCACCCAGACGTTCGCCACCTTGGCGCCGACCAGCAGGACCAGCGCCACCACCACGCGCAGCTTCGTCTCGAAGGAATCCCGCGGCCACAGATAGGGGACGAGGGAGCGCAGCGCCGCCATGTCGCCGGTGCTGGACGCGGCCTCTGCATAGGAGGGGGCCGGGCTGGGGTTGCTGGTGCGGCGGCGCATGGAAGGGGGTCCGGTGAAGGGTCGGTTGGGAAAAGCGGCTGCCCTAAACTAGGGCCACTTGCGGCGCCAACCAAGGAAGACGGGCCGTGCGCCGGCTGCATGACGGTCCGCCGGAGGGTTTCCACACGGTTTACGGGAATCGGTCTCTGAAAAATTGCACGCGGACGAACGGATAAAACCGTATTAGACTTATTGTCTATCTCCGTCGGCGAGGGCTGCGGAGCGATTGCCGCATAGGGCCGAACGTGCTGAAAAACCTCTCCCTGACCGCCAAACTGTCCCTGCTGAACGTGCTGGGGCTGTTCATCCTGGCCATCGTGCTGACGCTGGCCTCCAGCCAGGTGCTGAGCGACCGCAGCGCCGCCTCCGCGCAGGAGCAGCGGGAGCGCAGCATGG
Source organism: Azospirillum tabaci (assembly GCF_014596085.1). Taxonomy (GTDB): domain Bacteria; phylum Pseudomonadota; class Alphaproteobacteria; order Azospirillales; family Azospirillaceae; genus Azospirillum; species Azospirillum tabaci. The sequence continues at coordinate 664 of NZ_JACCJY010000033.1, read as the reverse complement.
CGCTGGCCCACATGCTGTTGAAGCAGAACGGCGCCGACTACAGCCTGCGCGACGGCGCGCTCCATGTCGGATCGGTGCGGATCGACGGCGACACCCGCATGGTCGACCAGATCCGCGAGCTGACCGGCGGTGCGGCCACGGTGTTCCGCGGCGACACCCGCGTCGCCACCACCGTGCAGAACCCCGACGGCAGCCGGGCCAACGGCACGAAGCTGGGCGCCGGGCCGGTCTTCGACAGCGTCATCACGCAGCGCAAGCCCTACCGCGGCGAAGCCGACATCCTGGGCGAACGCTACTTCACCTCCTACGACCCGCTGCTCGACGCCTCCGGCTCGGTGGTCGGCGTGCTGTTCGTCGGGCTGAAGCGGGCCGACGTGATGAGGGTGGTGGACGAGGTGGAGCGCACCATCCTGGTGGTGGCGCCGCTGGTCACGCTGGCCTTCGGTCTGGTCAGCTTCTTCCTGGTCCGCCGCCAGATGGGCGCGGTGCGGGCGATGAGCGCGACCATGCACGATCTCGCCGCCGACAAGCTGGACGTCGCCGTTCCCGGCCTCGACCGCGGCGACGAGATCGGGCAGATGGCGCAGGCGGTTCAGGTGTTCAAGGACAACGCCATCCAGAAGAAGGCGATGGACGAGGCCGAGCGCGAGCGGCTGGAGGCCGA
>NZ_JACCJY010000032.1 GCF_014596085.1 Azospirillum tabaci | reverse complement strand
GACCGGCTGGCCAAGTACAACCAGCTGATCCGCATCGAGGAGATGCTCGGCACCGCCGCCCGCTTCGCCGGCCGCGGCATCCTCAAGGCGTAAGACGCTCTTAGGAGTCTCCTTTGAGAAGGGCCCCTTTCCGGAATGCCGGGAAGGGGCTTTTTTCTGTGTTCTCTTCCGGGTGCGCGCCCGGTGCGCGGGAGATTTCCAAATCACCACCGTGCAAGGGGCGCGCGCTTCTGGTAAACAGCCGCCATAGTTTCGCCCGCTTGGGCCGGCACCCTCTTAACGACGGCTTTTCCCGCCCGGACAGGACCCTCGACGCATGACCAAGACCACTTCTTTCGCCGCCCTGCTGCTCGGCGGCCTGCTGTGCAGCGGTTCCGTCTTCGCCCAGACGGCTTCGTTGCAGGACCGTCTGGACCGGCTGGAGTCGGGGGTGGAGGCGCTGGGCGGGCGTGTCGAGGTGGCGCAGGCCTATCCGGGCAATTCCTACACGCGGGGGCAGACGGCCGAGATCCAGCCCTCGCTCGCCGCGGATTTCGAGGTGCGGCTGCAGAAGCTGGAGCGCGCCCTGTCGGAGCTGACCGGGCGCTATGAAGAGGCGACCTATCAGATCTCGCAGATGAAGGACCGGCTGGAGCGGGTCAACAGCGACATCGACTTCCGCCTCAAGGAGCTGGAGAGCAAGGGTGGCGGGGCGGCCAGCGATCCGTTTGGCGCCCCGGCCAAGCCCAGCGCGGCGGCTCCGGCGGCCGCCAGCGCCGCCAAGGCGCCCGAGAAGGCCCCCGAAAAGACGACTGACAAGCCGGCGGAGAAGCAGACCGCCGCCCTGGCGCCGTTGCCCGCCAACTCGACCCCGGAGAAGCAGTACGAGCACGCCTTCGAGCTGCTGCGCCAGTCCGACTACGACAAGGCGGAAAAGGCCTTCAGCGACTTCCTGGCCAAGAACAAGGGTCATCAGCTCGCCGGCAACGCCCAGTACTGGCTGGGTGAAACTTACTACGTCCGCAACAAGTTCCAGGACGCCGCGGTGGCCTTCGCCGAAGGCGTGCAGAAGTATCCGAAGAACAACAAGGCGGCGGACAATCTGCTGAAGCTTGGCATGTCGCTGCAGCAGCTCAATCAGAAGAAGGACGCCTGCACGGCCTACAACCAGCTGATCTCCAAGTTTCCGGAGGCGTCGGCCAGCGTGAAGCGCCGCGCCGACACCGAGCGCCGCCGCCTGAACTGCGCCTGACGGGTGCGGTGAACGCGTCCGACCCGGCCGGGCCGATTTCCACGGGTGAGTTCGCCGCCCGCTTGGACCGGCTGGGCGGCTTCGAGACGCGGCCGCGCGTGGCTGTGGGTGTGTCCGGCGGGGCGGACAGCCTCGGGCTGGTTCTGCTCGCTCAAAGTTGGGCGGCGGAGCGGGGCGGGGATGTCCTCGCGCTGATCGTCGATCATGGCCTGCGCGCGGAATCCGCGGCGGAGGCCGCTCGGGTGGGCGGCTGGCTCCAGGCCCGCGGCATCGCCCACGCCGTTCTGCGCTGGGATGGCGAGAAGCCGGCGACCGGCATCCAGGAGGCGGCCCGCGCCGCGCGCCACCGTCTGCTGGCCGAGCGCTGCCGGGAGGAGGGCGTCCTTCATCTGGCGCTCGCTCATCATCGCGACGATCAGGCGGAGACGGTGCTGCTGCGTTTCGCCCGCGGCTCCGGAATCGACGGGCTGGCTGGCATGGCGCCGGTGCGCGCGGCAGGTGCGGTGCGGGTGATCCGGCCCCTGCTGGACCTGCCCCACGAACGGCTGGTGGCGACCTGCCGCGCCTTCGGCCAGGAATGGATCGAGGACCCATCCAACCGCAACCCACGCTTCGCCCGCGCCCGCCTGCGCGCGGCGGGGGAGGCGCTGGCCGCCGAGGGGTTGGACCCGCCGCGTCTCGCCGACCTCGCCCGCCGGGCGGCGCGTGCCCGCAACGCGCTGGAAGCGGGGACCTCCGCCCTGTTGGCCGGAGCCGCCGAGGTTCATCCCGAGGGCTGGCTGCGCTTGAACCCGAAGCCTTTGCTGGAGGCGCCGGAGGAGCTTGGCCTGCGCGCGCTGGTCCGCTGCATCGCCGCGACGGGGGGCTCCGCCTATCCGCCGAAGGACGAGGCGGCGGAACGCCTGTTCGCCGACATCGCGGGCGGCGGCTTCCGGGGACGCACGCTTGGGGGCTGCCGCATCGTGCCGCGGCGGGGGCATTTGGTGATCGCGCGGGAACCGGTTGGGGTCGCCGAACGGCTGGACCTTACCCCGGGAGGGGAGGTCTGGTGGGATCGCCGATTCGTTGTTCGGCTGGCGGCGGGGGCGGGCGGTGCGGTCATCGTGGGAAAATTGGGGCGGGAAGGGTGGCGAATGCTGCGGTCCGCAAGCCCGGATTCGAGCCGCATCGGCCTGCCCGAACCGGTCCGCGAGACGCTGCCGGCGCTCTGGGACGGAAATGGGCTGGCGGCGGTGCCGCATCTGGGTTTTTCGCGGCCCGGATCCCCCCTTTCGGCGGTCGCTTTGCACGCGCCCGGCATGGTGTTGGCCGGCCCAGCTTTTCCGGTTGTTTCGGACCGTGTCGGCATTATTTAATCTGGGAACGTGCCCGTAAGCCCGGGAGGGGTGGCTCCGCATCAGCCTACCTTTCCGCGCAGGGTTCGCAGAAAGGCTTTTGACGTGAACAATTTCGGCAAGAATCTCGCGCTCTGGATCATCATAGGGCTGCTGTTGGTGGCCCTGTTCAACCTCTTCCAGAGCTCCTCCACGCGCAGCCCGCAGACGACGGTTCCGTTCAGCGAGCTTCTCGCCGAAGTGGACCGCGGCCAAGTGGCCGACGTCACCATCAAAGGAAACCAGGTCTCCGGCCACTTCACCGACGGCCGGTCCTTCAGCACCTACGTCCCGCCCGAAGCCGGGCTGGTCGAGCGGCTGACGCAGAAGAACGTGCGCATCAGCGCCGTTCCGGACGACAGCAACGTGCCGTCGCTGTTCTCCGTGCTGCTGTCCTGGTTCCCGATGCTGCTGCTGATCGGCGTCTGGATCTTCTTCATGCGTCAGATGCAGTCGGGCGGCGGCAAGGCCATGGGCTTTGGCAAGTCCCGCGCGCGCCTGCTGACGGAGAAGGTCGGCCGGGTCACCTTCGACGACGTCGCCGGCATCGACGAGGCCAAGCAGGAGCTGGCGGAAATCGTCGAGTTCCTGAAGGACCCGCAGAAGTTCCAGCGTCTGGGCGGCAAGATCCCGAAGGGCGTGCTGCTCGTCGGTCCGCCGGGCACCGGTAAGACCCTGACCGCGCGCGCCGTGGCGGGTGAGGCCAATGTGCCCTTCTTCACCATCTCCGGCTCCGACTTCGTCGAGATGTTCGTGGGCGTCGGCGCTAGCCGCGTCCGCGACATGTTCGAGCAGGGCAAGAAGAACGCCCCCTGCATCATCTTCATCGACGAAATCGACGCCGTGGGCCGCCATCGTGGCGCCGGCCTGGGCGGCGGCAACGACGAGCGCGAGCAGACCCTGAACCAGCTGCTGGTCGAGATGGACGGCTTCGAGGCGAACGAGGGCGTCATCCTCATCGCCGCGACCAACCGTCCGGACGTGCTCGACCCCGCGCTGCTGCGTCCGGGCCGCTTCGATCGTCAGGTCGTCGTGCCGAACCCGGACGTGCTGGGCCGCGAGAAGATCCTCAAGGTCCATATGCGCAAGGTGCCGCTGTCCCCGGACGTCGACGCCAAGGTCATCGCGCGCGGCACCCCGGGCTTCTCGGGCGCCGACCTCGCCAACCTCGTCAACGAGGCTGCGCTTCTCGCCGCCCGCATCGGCAAGCGCGTCGTCGGCATGGCCGAGTTCGAGGCCGCCAAGGACAAGGTCATGATGGGCGCGGAGCGCCGCTCCATGGTTATGACCGAGGACGAGAAGAAGCTGACCGCCTACCACGAGGCCGGTCACGCCATCGTCGCCATCCACCAGCCGGACAGCGATCCGGTGCACAAGGCCACCATCATCCCGCGCGGCCGCGCCCTGGGCATGGTGATGCGCCTGCCGGAAGGCGACCGCATCTCGCTGTCCCAGGCCAAGCTGCACGCCGACCTGCGCGTCGCCATGGGCGGCCGCATCGCGGAAGAGCTGATCTTCGGCAAGGACCGCGTGACCACGGGCGCGTCGGGCGACATCAAGATGGCGACCGACATGTCGCGCCGCATGGTCACCGAATGGGGCATGAGCGACAAGCTGGGCCCGCTGCTCTATGGCGAACCGACGCAGGAGGTCTTCCTCGGCCACTCCGTCACCCAGCACAAGAACATGTCCGACGCCACGGCCCGCACGGTGGACGAGGAAATCCGCCGGATCGTCGACGAGGCGTACGGCGAGGCCCGCCGGATCCTGACGGAGAACATCGACCAGCTTCACACCATCGCCAAGGGCCTGCTGGAGTATGAGACCCTGAGCGGTGAGGACATCGCCCGCCTGCTGCGTGGCGAGCCGCTGATCCGCAACGACGAGCGGGAAGGCTTCTCTCCGGCCCCGCCGAAGCAGCCGACCCCGACCTCGGGCCGCCGCCCGTCGGTGCCGACCACCAAGGAGAGCGGCGGGATGGACCCGGAGCCCCAGGGCACTTGATCCACACCGCAGCTTTCGTCAGCGAAACCGGCGCTCCGCAAGGGGCGCCGGTTTTTCTTTGCCGCCTTCCGGCTGTACGCGTCCCCCGTACGTCTTGGCGGAACCAAGGGGCGGGACCATGGTATCGAACAAGGCCGACCCAACCGAAAGCGCCGCCGATGCTGTTCCTGCCCATCTACGACGACAACCCGACGCGGCGGACGCCGGTCGTCACCATGGCGCTGATCGCGCTGTGCGTGATGGTGTTTCTGTGGCAGCTCTCGCTGGGCGCGCGGGGCGGAAACCTCGCGGTCTATTCCTTCGGCCTCGTTCCGGCGGTGCTGTTCGGCTACGCCGAGTTGCCGGAGCCGTTGCGGGTCGTTCCGCCCTGGATGTCGGTCATCACCTCCATGTTCATGCATGGTGGCTTCCTGCACATTGCCGGCAACATGCTGTACCTGTGGATCTTCGGCAACAACGTCGAGGACAGCATGGGGCGGGGGCGCTTCGTGGTCTTCTACCTGCTGTGCGGTACGGCGGCGGCGATGGCCCAGAGCTTCGCAGCCCCGACCTCCGAGGTCCCAATGGTGGGGGCAAGCGGGGCCATCGGCGGGGTGCTCGGCGCTTATCTGGTGCTGCACCCGCGGGCGAATGTCGGCGTCTTCTTCTGGTTCATCATCATCGTGCGCGTCATCAGCGTCCCGGCGGTGCTGGTGCTGGGCTTCTGGTTCGTCGGACAGATCCTGAGCGGGGTCACCACCCCGACCTCCGATGACAGCGGCGGGGTGGCCTTCTGGGCGCATGTCGGCGGGTTCGTCATGGGGGCCGCGCTGATCCCCGTCTTCAAGCGGCCCGAGGTGCGGTTGCTGGAGCCGCCGCACAGCCGCCCCTTCGAGGTCGTTCCGCCCGGTACCCGGCTGCGCCGAGGCAGCGTGCCGGAAGCCGGCGACCGCCGCCGTCCCTTTCGATAAACGATAGGGAAAAACTATTAATGTGGTTGAATCGTTCGATTGGACCTTTTGCCGCTCGGCACGCATGCTGAGGCTGAGCAATAACGGCGGCGTTCGGGAGTTCCACGATGACCAAGACCTTCAGCTTCGCCTGCATCCACTTCACGGTGGCCTTCACGGTCGGCTATCTGATGACCGGCAGCATCGCGGTGGGCGGCGCGCTGGCGCTGGTGGAGCCGCTGTGCAACACGGTGGCCTATCACCTGCACGAGAGGGCCTGGGCGGCCCATGAACGCCGCAAGGCGCAGGTGGCCGAGGTGGCGCCGGCGGAAGGGACTGCCGTTCCGGCCTGAAGGGATAAATTCACATCCCCTCTCCCCTCCGGGGAGAGGGTTAGGGTGAGGGGGTTGCGCTTGTGCCGGACGTACCGCTGTGCGCACCCCCCTCGGCCCTTCGGGCCACTCTCTGCTCGGAGAGGAGAGGGTTGGAAGGCAGCCTATGAAAGTGCTGAATGTGTGCAAAGGACTCAGCGCGAACGCAGGTAGGCCAGCACCGCTTCCGGAGCGGATTCGCCGTAGGGATCGCCACCCTCTCCGGTGTCGTTGATGCCCGGCTCCTCGAACAGCTTCTCGATCACGCCGTCGGTCACCACCATGGCGTAGCGCCAGCTCCGCATGCCGAAGCCGACATGGTCCTTGTTGATCAGCATGCCCATGCGGCGGGTGAAGTGGCCCGAGCCGTCGGGCATCAGCTTGACGTTCTTCACGCCGAGATGCTTGCCCCACTGGAACATCACGAAGGCGTCGTTGACGCTCAGGCAATAGACCTCGTCGATGCCCAGATCGCGGAATTCCGGATAGAGCGCGTCGTAGGTCGGCACCTGCTGGTTGGAGCAGGTCGGGGTGAAGGCGCCCGGAAGGGAAAAGACGACGACACGCTTGCCGGCGAACAGCTCGTCGCTGTTGACGTCCTGCCAGCGGAACGGATTGGGGCCGCCGACGCTTTCGTCGCGCACGCGGGTCTTGAACACGACCGAGGGGACTTTGCGTCCTTCCATGATGGTCTCCGGATCGAAGTGAAGCGGTTGGTGTGGGATGGCCTGAAGCTTAGCCCTTCAACGGATTGACGAAAACCGGCCGGGGCCGCCTGCGCGGTCTTGTCTCAGCTGGCTTCGTGTATCAGGGCAGAAGCGCCTCCGCGAAGGGGCGGAAGGCACCCTCCGTCACCAACCGTTTCGCCGCCGCGATGTCCGGGGCCATCGCGCGATCCTCCGTCCACATCGCCACGTGGGCGCGCAGCAGCGTGCGCGCGCGCTCCAGCGCGGGGGAGGAGGCCAGCGGCGCCCTCAGGTCCACCCCCTGGGCCGCGGCCAGCAACTCCACGGCGACGATTCCCGCCAGATTGTCGGCCATGTCCGTCAGGCGGCGGGCGGCGTGGGTCGCCATGCTCACATGGTCCTCCTGGTTGGCGGAGGTGGGCAGGCTGTCCACGCTGGCCGGATGGGCCATCTGCTTGTTCTCGCTGGCCAGCGCCGCCGCGGTGACCTGGGCGATCATGAAGCCGCTGTTCAGCCCGCCATCGGCCACCAGGAAGGGCGGCAGGCCCGACAGGTGGGTGTCCATCAGCAGCGCGATCCGCCGTTCCGACAGCGTCCCCGTCTCGGCGATGGACAGGGCCAGCACGTCGGCGGCCATCGCCACCGGCTCTGCGTGGAAGTTGCCGCCCGACAGGATGTCGCCGCTGTCCGGAAAGACCAGCGGGTTGTCGGAAACCGCGTTGGCCTCGCGCTCCAGCACGCCCGCGGCGAAGCGCAGATGGTCGAGCACCGCGCCCATCACCTGCGGCTGGCAGCGCAGGCTGTAGGGGTCCTGCACCGTCTCGTGCCCCTCACGGTGAGAGTCGCGGATGCCGCTGCCCTGGAGGAGAGAGCGGTAAAGGGCGGCGACGTCGCGCTGGCCCGGTTGGCCGCGCAGGTCGTGGATGCGCGCGTCGAACGGGCCGTCGCTTCCCAAGGCGGCATCGACGCTGAGCGCGCCGGCGACCAGGGCGGCGGCGAATCCGTCCTCGGCGGCGACCAGCCCGGCCAGCCCCAGCGCGGTCGAGACCTGCGTGCCGTTCAGCAACGCCAGTCCCTCCTTGGCCTCCAACGCCAGCGGCGCCAGCCCGGCGCGGGCCAGCGCTTCGGCGGCGGGCAACCGCTCGCCGTCCACGTCGGCCTCGCCTTCGCCGATCAGGACGCCGGTCAGGTGGGCCAGCGGCGCCAGATCGCCGGACGCCCCCACCGACCCCTTGGCCGGCACCACCGGCAGGACGCCGCGGTTGTGGAGCGCCAGCAGCGCCTCGATCACCGCCATGCGCACGCCGGAATGGCCGCGCGCCAGCGCGTTGACCTTCAGCGCCAGGATCAGCCGGACGACGCCGTGCGGCAGGTCCGGCCCGGTGCCGGCGCTGTGCGACAGGACCAGCCGCCGCTGCAACTCCCGTACCTGATCCGGGGGGATGCGCTTCTTTGCCAGCAGGCCGAAGCCGGTGTTGACGCCATAGACCGCGCGCTCCCCGCCCGCGGCTTCCGCCACCGTGCGGGCCGAGGCCTCAATGGCGGCGCGGCAGCCGGGCGCCAGGGCCAGAACGGGCGGATCGCGCAGGATGCGGCGCAGATCGGGCAGGGCCAGATGGCCGGGTTCGATGGTCAGCGTGTCGGTCATGCGGCGTTCCTTGAGACAGGACGAAGCGGGCAATCCTTCACATGAGGCGCCGTTGGCGCCTGCGCAAAGGGGGTGGTTTTCGGTGGCATTCCTGTGATGTCCCTCAATCTTCAGATTTCATTTACCAAAAACGCGCCAACTGACCTCGCCTGCATCCAGTGGGCACTGCCGCAAACGGTGACAATTGGAGGGCTGTAAATGCCTCGTCTGTTTTCTCGCGGGTCTGAAAAGACCAATAAAGATGCTAAAAAAGATAAGGCTCACGGGGGACATTATTTCACCCGGGTACTCGTTGGTGCATTTGTCTTCAGCGCCACCATCAATCTTCTGATGTTGGCGATGCCACTTTATTCTCTTCAGGTGTTTAGCCGAGCCATTCCGTCCGGCAACATCGATACGCTGGTCATGCTGACGGTCATCGTCGTGATGGCCCTGACGCTGAGCGCCGCCATGGAAACGGTGCGGGCGCGCATCCTGGCCCGCGCGGGCAACGCGCTGGAGGTCACCTGGCGCCGCCGGCTGACCGCCGATGTGCTGGACGCCTCGGGCCGCGGCCGTCCGGACACCGCCCCGGTCAGTGACCTCATGGAGGTCAAGGGCGCGATGAGCCGCCCGTCGCTGCCGGCCCTGATGGACCTGCCCTGGGTGCCCCTGTACGTCATCGGCATCTACCTGATCCACCCGCTGCTCGCCGTGATCCTGGTCGCCGCGATGGTCATCATGACGGCGCTGGGCTTCCTGAGCAACTGGGCGGTCCGCCACTTCGCCGAGGACAGCAAGGCCCCGGCCAGCCGCTCGCAGCGCCTGTTCGACTCCTTGCTGTCGCGGTCGGAGACGGTGCGCGGCCTGCGTATGGGGCCGAGCGCGCTGGACGCCGTGGCCCGTGACGCCATGACCACCTCCGCCCTCCAGGGCCGCTCGACCGAGCGCGCCGCCGCCATCGGCGCCTTCACCAAGTGGGTCCGCATGGTCATCCAGATCGCGGTGACCGGCGTCGGCGCCCTGCTGGTGATCGAGCAGCACCTGTCCTTCGGCGGCATGATCGCCACCTCCATGCTGGTCGGCCGCGCCCTCGCCCCGGTGGAGCAGAGCGCCGGCGCCTGGGGTCAGATCCAAAAGTCCTATCAGGCATTCCGTCGCCTGTTCCCGCTGCTGAAGCGCCTGTCCCTGGAGCCGGAGCGTCCGATCATCCCGGTGGAGCGCGACCGTCTGACCGTCGAGAACCTGCTGTTCGTCTCCCCCCGCGACCAGAAGCCGATCCTGCGCAGCGTCACGCTGGCGGTCGAGCCGGGCCAGACGGTGTGCATCGCCGGTCCCAACCGCTCCGGCAAGTCGGTCCTGGCCCGTCTGCTGGCCGGTGTGGCGATGCCGTCGGCGGGCACCGTGCGGCTGGGCGGTCTGGCCGTCGCCTCGCTGAACCCGGAAACCCCGGAGCAGGGCATCGGCTACATGGCGCAGGGCGCCGATCTGTTGCCCGGCACCATCGCCGAGAACATCGCCCGCTTCACCGAGACGACGCGGGAGAAGGTCGAGGACGCCGCCAAGCGCGCCGGCATCCACGCCTGGGTCGAGAGCCTGCCCGGCGGCTATGAGACCGAGGTGACCGACCCGCTGTTCCCGATCACCGGCGCCTCGGCCCGTCTGATCGCCCTGGCCCGCGCCGGCTACGGCCGCCCGTCGCTGATGGTTCTCGACGAGCCGTCGGCCGGCATGGACGAGATCGGCCACAAGGCGGTGCGCGAGTTCATCGTCGAGGCCAAGAACAGCGGCGTCACCACCATCGTGCTGACCCATTCCCCGGCCTTCGTCGACATTTCCGACAAGACCTTCGTTCTGAAGAACGGCATGGCGGTGGAACTGCCGCAACGCCAGCAGGAGCAGCAGGGTCCGAACTGGAGCCGCCTGCGCAACATCGGCCCCGCGCCGGTGCAGAGCGCCGCCGGCTGACGCCGGAACCTCCAGACCAGCACCCCAGCATAAGTTCCGGGCGACTTCAGGCGATTAAGGACCGATTGTTATGACCGACACCACCATGAACACCTACAAGACGAAGACCATGACGTCGATCGGCGCGCTGCGCGCGCTGGTTCCCGACACCCGGGTCAGCGGGCTTCTGGCCGGCGGCTTCATGGTGTTGGCGGTGGGCTTCGGCGGGATGACCGCCTGGGCCGCGCTCGCCCCGCTTCACAGCGCCGTCATGGCCTCCGGCGCGCTCGCCCCGGAGACCGGCCGCAAGATCGTGAAGCACACCGAGACCGCCCAGATCGAGGAGATCCTCGTCAAGGAAGGCGACACGGTGAAGGCCGGTCAGGTCCTGATGCGGCTGGACAGCACGGAGGCGGCGACCCGGCTTCAGGTGCTCAGCACCTCCTGGCTGGAGACCCAGGCGCTGGAAGCGCGCCTGACCGCCGAGCTGTTCGAGCAGCCCGCCATCGAGTGGCCGGAGGAACTGCTGCGCCGTCGCGGCACCGACCGCACGGTGGAGAAGCTGATGGGCAACCAGGAAACCCTCTTCCAGGTCCGCCGCAACCAGCTCGACACCGAGGCCAAGCTGACCAAGGAGCGCGTCGCCACGCTGCGCGAGGAGGGCAAGAGCCTTCAGGAGCAGCGCAAGTTCCTGGCACGCGAGATCCAGCTCATCGAGGATGATCTGCAGATCACCCAGGGGCTGCTGTCCCGCGGCAACGCCACTCGCACCAAGCTGGTCGAGCAGCAGAAGGAGGAGGCGCAGCTCAAGGGCCGCGACCGCGAGCTTGAGGCCCGCATCGCCCAGGCCAACCAGGCCGCCGTGGACGCCGAGGGCGACCTTCTGCGCCGCCGCAACGACTTCCGCGAGAAAGTGCTGGTCGATCTGGAGAAGTCCCGCGGCGACGTCATCCGCCTCGCCGAGCAGATCCGCGACGCCGCCAACCGGCTGGAGACCCGCGCGATCAAGGCTCCGGACGCCGGCACCGTGGTGATGCACAGCCATTGGGCCGCCGGCGGCACGATCACCGCCAACGAGCCGATCCTGGACATCATCCCGGACGACCGCGCCCTGCTGGCCGAGGTGAAGGTCCAGCCGAAGGACATCAAGTCGCTGACCGTCGATCTGCCGGTGAAGGTGCAGCTGACCGCCTATGACAGCCGCGTCGTCGGCTCGCTGGACGGCACGGTGACCTACGTCTCGGCCGACCGCGTGATGGACCCGATCACCCGTCAAGAATCCTACATCGCGCGGATCAAGCTCAAGGACAGCGACTCCCATCAGGTTCACAACCTGACGATCAAGCCCGGTATGCCGGTGGAGGCGCGAATCCTGCTGTCCGCCCGCACCCCGCTCGACTATCTGGTGCAGCCGCTGTCGCACTCCTACGTGAAGGCTTTCATTCAGGAGTAAGTGGCCAGGAGCAAGTGGCCAGGAGCAAGTGGCGTCACGCTCCACAGGGGAGCGGAACAAGGAAAGGGCGGCTTCCCACGGGGGAGGCCGCCCTTCCTTGTTTGGCGAAGCGGAATGGTATCAGCCGCGCGGGCCGTGCAGACGCCGCGCCGCGAGGTCCAGCGCCAGTTTCAGCTGGGCGAGCGAATAGGGCTTGTTGACCACGCCGAGCGGGTAGGTTTCGGTGATGCGGGCCATGATCGCATGGTTCGCGTAGCCGGACAGGAAGATGGAGCGGATGCCGTAGTTGGCGCGCAGGCGCCGCGCCGCCTCGATTCCGTCGCCGCCGGCCAGCCGCACGTCCATCAGCGCCACGTCGGGACGCTCGCGCCCGGCGATGGCCACCGCCTCCTCCTCCGTGCGGGCTGTGCCGCAGACGATATGGCCGAGATCCATGGCGGCCATGCCCACCGCCTCGGCGGCCAAGGCCTCGTCCTCGACGATCAGCAACCGCAGCGGACGGACGGCCGCCGGGGTGTCGCGCCGGGTGGAGTCTCTCCGGTCGGCCTGGACGGCCGGGCCGCAACGGTGCCGCCATTCCAGGCCGGACGCCGGTCGCGCCAGCGTGTCCACATCATCCCGTGCCATGACCACCCCCATGCGTCGCCGCAGGTGTTGTTGGTAAAGATTCATTTACCAAATAAAGTGGTAGCCACACCCATTTCGGAGTTCAAGGAAAATCGGTGTGACGTGGGCGCGTTCGGATGAGGTGCGACCTTCCCGCAACAATATGGCTGAGGCGGAGGATCAGCGTTTGGGCCGGCTCAGCCAGTCCACGTTCCCGCTGCGGGGAGCGGTGCCGTTAACCCCCGAACCGCCCTTGCGCCCGGACAGCGGCGACAGCCAGGAGGGGGCCGGAGCCGCGTCGGGAGCGGGTTCCGGTGCCGCGGGGCGCTGTGGCGCCGGCGCGGGCGAGCGCGGGACGAAGGGCGACAGAACCGGCGCCGGTGGCGGTGGCGTTGAAGGCGCGGGTGGATCATCGCGCAGCGGTTCGGCGGCGAAGGAGGGAGCAGGCTCGTCGGACGGCGGCGGCGCGTAAGTCTGCGGGGCCGTCTGTGGCGCGGGGGGCGGCATCGCCGGAACGGCGGCGGACGGCTGTGTGCGCGGTTCGGCGACGGCCCGCGTGGGGCGGTCGTCATCGTCCACCGGGCCGGTCTGGGTGTTGATGCGCCGGGCTTCGTCGCGGATGGACAGCAGAGTGGAGACGGCGAACTGGAGCAGCGGCGCCATCGTCTCGGAGTTCGCCAACTCCTCCGCCGTCAGGGCGGCGAAGCGCTGGCGCACCTGTTCCACCGCGTCCTCGATGCTGTCGCGCAGGGCCCCGGTGTCCTGGATGACGCGTTCCAGATCCTCCCGAAGGGCCGAAATCTCGCAGGCCTGGCGCAGCTCGTGGAAGCCGATGGGCGTCCCCGGCGTCCGGCCGGAGTCGGCGGTCCGCTGATCCTGCGATCGGAAATCATAGGGCATCTTCGCCAAACGCCGGGCCCTATCCTGCAATCCTGACGGAGACCAAGGAAGGTTGCCGTGTCACAGGTTTAATGCGGTTGAACATGGTTGGAAACCGTTTGCGCACCCCAATCGCTTGTACTATTTTTTCCGCACCGGGGGGAACGGAATCCTGCGGTATCACAAATCCTACCCACCCCTCCCCAGAACCACGCAAAGCCGGGTACACACGGTGTCGATTGATCGCGCGGAACTGGAACGGCTCCTTGCCGATCGTCCGACTGGAAACCGCTCGGCCATGCAGGCCGTCCGCGAAAGCTACGCCGACATCGGCCTGATGCGCGAGCGCGGCCTGTCCTGGGCCGAAATCTCCGATGTGCTGGCGAAGCTGGGCGTCACCGCCCGTGACAACCAGCCGATCTCGCCCGTCACCCTGCGCTCCGCCTTTTTCCTCGTGGGGAACGAAGGGCGCGATGGCGGGGATGAGGCGGACGACGGCGGCACGGTCCCGCGCGAAACGCTGGACGCGGTGCACCGCGCGGCCCTTGCCGCGGGACAGCCGGTGGACGCCGAGGACATGGGCCACAATACGGTGGTCGACCCTGTAACGGCCGAACCCGAAACGGCCGAACCCGAAACGGTTGAGAGCGCCATCGACGGTCCGTCGGAAGCCGCCGTGCCAGAAGCGGAATTTTCACTCGTTCCAGAGACGGAGCCGGCCCCCGTTCCGGAACCGGCCCCCGTTCCGGAACCGGCCTCCGCGGAGCCCGTCGGTCCACCGGACGAGCCCGCTCCGGCTGCGGTTCCGGAACCCCGTCCCACTCAGGCTCCGATTCGCAAGGATCCGGTCCTTAACGTTTCAACACCTCAAGATTCGACAACGAATAGACTCTGGAAAGGCGATCGCATGCTGGGCACCATCTTCGTTCTCAACGACCGCGGTGGCGTCGGCAAGACGCTGCTGTCTCATCACCTGATGGCGACCGCCATGCTCGAAGGCCTTCAGCTCAAGGTCGTCGAATATGAGGTGAACGAGCGCCTGAACCGCCTGTTCGGTCCGGAGGTGGTTGAGCACCGCCGCATCACCCAGGACTTCATGAACATGATGGGGTCGGGCGATGGCTTCTACGAGTTCTGGGACCAGATCGGTCCGGAACTGCAGCGCGGCGGCCGCCTCTACGACTTCGGCGGCAACATCTCCCAGTGGTTCTTCAATTGGGCCGAGGTCTCGGGCTTCGACTACTACGTCGGCGAGGGCGAGCGGCTGACCTTCATGGTGCCGGTTACCGTCGATCTGGCTTCGCTCTCCACCGGCATGAACACGCTGGAGCGCATCGCCACCATCGCGCCGAAGGCCAAGCGCGTCCTGGTCGAGAACGGCTTCTCCGGCCCCTTCTCGCAGCTCGACGACAGCCAGTACGCCCGCCGCAAGGCGGAGATGGTCGAGCGCGAGGGCGTGGAGGTCATCTCCATGGCGCCCTGCACGGCCCCGGCCTGGGCGCGCCTGACCGGCCACCGCATCGACGAGGTGGCGCAGATGACCCGCGAGGATCTGGTGAAGCTGGGCATGACCCCGCCGGTCGCCTCCCGCTCGCTGATCATCATCCACGAGTGGCTGCGCACGATGCGGCAGGCGCTGTCGCCCTACCTGCGCGACGCCTTCAACCAGTCCTCCGGCCCGGCCGCCAAGACCGGCGCCCGCCAGGGCGCGCTCTGACAGGACCGCGCATTGCCAGCATGCGGAAACGGGGGCCTTCGCGGCCCCCGTTTCTTTTTGCCGTCCGGCCGGTTCAGGCGAAGGCTTCGACCAGCGCGGCGAACTCCTGCGGGCGTTCGGCGTGCAACCAGTGCCCGGCGCCCTCGATCATCTCGATGGCGGCCTTGGGGAAGTGGCGGCGGATGGCGGCGTGGGTCTCCGGCACAATGTAGTCGGACCGGGTGCCGCCGATGAACAGGGTGGGGCCGTCGTACCGGGCGTCGCCCAGATCCGGGAAGCCGATCAGGTCGGCCATGCGGGCGCCGATGGCGTCGAGGTTGATCCGCCAGTGAAACGACCCCTGCTCCAGAACGAGATTCTGCAGCAGGAAGGAGCGCAGGGGGGCTTCCGGCACCGCGTCCACAAGCTGCGCCTCGACCTCCGAGCGGCGGGTGCAGCCGTCCAGATTGGCCTGCTTCATCGCCTTCACGAAGGGGGCGTGGGTGTGGGTGTAGGCGACCGGCGCGATGTCGGCGACGGCCAGCCGCTCCACCCGGTCAGGGTGGTTCAGCGCCAGGGTCATCGCCACCTTGCCGCCCATGGAGTGGCCGACCACCGACGCCCGCGCGAAGCCGCGGTCGTCGAGGAAGCGCAGCACGTCCGCGGCCATCGCCGGGTAGGTCATCTCGTCCGACCACGGGGCGCCGCCGTGGTTGCGCAGGTCCAGCGCGTAGACCCGGTGCCGCTCCGCGAAGCGCTTCGCCAGGGTCTGCCAGTTGCGCGCCGACCCGAACAGGCCGTGCAGGACCAGCAGGGGGGTGCCGCCGTTCGCTTCGCCGGCTTCCAGATAGGTGAGGGGAAGACCCTGGGCCATGGACGTTCCGATTGTCTGAAGGTGGGTGGACGGGACAATGGGTGGGTGGCGATCCTAGCAGACCGTTTCCGCCCACCGCCTTCAAATTCCACACGGGCTGGCATGCCGAAAGGCGTGACGCGGACGGGGAAAACGCTAGGATGGCGCCGCCCATCAGAGGACCCGTACCACCGTGCTCCGCAACATCCTGTCCGTCGGCGGGCTGACGCTGGTCAGCCGCGTCCTTGGCTTCCTGCGCGACGTTCTGACCGCAGCGCTGCTCGGCGCCGGGCCGGTGGCCGACGCCTTCTTCGTGGCGTTCCGGTTGCCCAACCATTTCCGCGCCCTGTTCGCCGAGGGAGCCTTCAACTCCGCCTTCGTGCCGCTGTTCTCCGCCAAGCTGGTGCAGGACGGGCAGGCCGCCGCCAAACGCTTCGCCGAGGAGGTGATGAGCCTGCTGCTGGCGGTGCAGCTGCTGTTCCTGGCCGGCATCCTGGCGATCATGCCGCAGTTCATGACCGTCTTCGCACCGGGCTTCTCCGACGAGCCGGAGAAGTTCCGGCTGGCCGTCCTCTTCACCAGCATCACCTTTCCGTACCTGCTGTTCATCTCGCTGGAATCGCTGCTGGCCGGCGTGCTCAACAGCATGGGGCGTTTCGGGGCGGCGGCGGCGGCGCCGATCCTGCTCAACCTGTGCCTGATCGCGGCGATGGTGCTGGCCGCGCCGCTGATGCCCACGGTCGGCCACGCCCTGTCCTGGGGCGTCTTCGCCGCCGGGCTCGCGCAGTTCCTTTATCTCTATTGGGAGGCGAGCCGGGCCGGGATGGGGCTGCGGCTGCCCCTGCCGCGCCTGACACCGGACGTGAAGCGGTTCCTGACCGTGCTGGGGCCGGCGGCGCTGGGGTCCGGCCTGACGCAGATCAACCTGTTCGTCGACACGCTGATCGCCTCGCTGCTGCCCACCGGGGCGGTGTCCTACCTCTACTACGCGGACCGGCTGAACCAGTTGCCGCTGGGTGTCATCGGGATCGCGGTGGGGACCGTTCTGCTTCCGGAAATGGCCCGGCGCATCAAGGGCGGGGACGAGCCGGGCGCGGTGGAGAGCCAGAATCGGGCGGTGGAACTGTCGCTGGTGCTGACCCTGCCGGCCGCGGCGGCCTTTCTGGTCGCCGGCCTGCCCATCGTGTCGGTGCTGTTCCAGCACGGCGCCTTCGGCCCGACCGACGCGGCGCAGTCCGCCGCCACCTTGCAGGCCTACGCGCTGGGCCTGCCGGCCTTCGTGGTGATCCGCAGCCTCGTCAACGGCTTCTACGCCCGGCACGACACGGCGACACCGGTGCGGGTGGCGCTGGCCGCGACGGCGGTCAACGTGGCGCTGAAGCTGGCGCTGATGGGGCCGCTGGCCCAGGTCGGGCTGGCGGTGGCGACCTCCGTCGCCGCCTGGGTCAACGCGGGGCTGCTGGCGTGGCTGCTGACCCGGCGCGGGCTTTTCAAGGCTGACGCCCGGCTCCTGCGCAATCTGCCGCGCATGGCCGTCGCGGCGCTCGCCATGGGCGGCACGCTGTGGTTGGTGCAGACCCAGCTCTCGCCCTGGCTGACCGCCCATGGGCTGTTCGAGCGGCTGGGCGGGCTGGTGCTGCTGGGTCTCGCCGGCCTGCTGGTCTACGCGGCGCTGGCCGTCGCGCTGGGCCTGCTGCGCCGGTCGGACCTCGGGCGGTTCCGCCGGCGTCGCAAGAGCGTCTGATGCCTACGTTGCCGGCCCGTTCTTGACAGGGCGGGCCGGGTCGGCGGTCCACTCCGACATCGACCCGTCATAGAGGCGGACCCCGTCGATCCCCGCCACCTCGCTCAGCGCGAACCAGGACACCGAGGCGAGGTGGCCGGTGTTGCAGAAGGTGATCGTCGCGTCGCCCGTCCCGGCTTGATCCGCTACCGCCTTCACCGCGTCGGCGGGGAGGAATCGCTTCTCGGCGGCGGAATAGAAGGCGCTGTTCTCAATCAGCACCGCCCCCGGCAGCGTGCCGGGAACGCGGGCCTGCGGGCTCTTGGCCTTGCCCTCGAACTGCTCGGCGGAGCGGGAATCCAGAAGCGGGACGGAGCCGCCGGCCACCGCCGCCGCGACCACGGGCAGGGGCGCGCGCAAGTCCTCGCGGGGCGCTGCGGTGAAGACGGCGGCGGGGCGTGTGGTGGCGGTCGTGGCGACGGGATTGCCGGCGTCGCTCCAGGCGGCGAAGCCGCCGTCCAGCACCGACACGCGGTCATGGCCCAGCGTCTTGAAGGTCCAATAGACGCGCGTCGCGTTCCCCATGTCGGCGGCGCTCAGGCCGCTGGAGACCAGCACGACGTGGTCCCCGTTGCCGATTCCCAACCCGCCGATCAGCGCTTCCAGAACGGCGGCGTCGGGCAGCAGGCCCGGAACTCCGCCCACCGTCGCCCGCCAGCCGGCCTTCGCGTAATCGGAATGGATCGAACCGGGGATGAAGCCGCCCGCCGGCGGCGTGCGCACGTCCAGAACCACGAGGTCGGGGCGGTCGAGGGCGCTCTTCAGCCAGGCGCTGTCGACCAGCGGGCGTTGGGAATCGGTCGTCATGGCTCTGCCTTCGCGGCTGGTTTCACATCGGGCAGGCAGGGTATCAACACAAGGCGGCGCAGGAAAACCAAATCTGCGCTGTTGTTTCCCATCCTTGTCGCAGGGCGTCGCGACGGTCGCCGTTGCCCCGGCGCGCCCGGTGCGGTAACTCTAGTCGGTTGAAGGGTCCGGTGACCCGGGGTGAAGGAGGGCCGCATGGCCAACATCGACGATCTGCTGGGCGCCAGTTCGTCCGACGACATGAGCAGCGACGCCTTCGCCATCGGCGACGCGCCGGTCGAGATCAAGGTGGTCATCGGAACCGCCATGCTGCGCGTCCGCGACTTGCTGAAGCTGGGCCGCGGCGCCGTCGTGGAGCTGGACCGGCATCTGAAGGACCCGACCGACGTCTACGTGGAGGGTGTGCTTGTCGCCCGCGGCGAGGTCGTCATCGTGGACGACAAGATCGGCGTCACCCTGACCGACTTCGTGAAATCCAGCCGCGAGTGGAAGCGCTAAGGTTTTGGCGCTTTGATGCGCTTGCGCAATGACATGTTCCGGGAGCGAAACGTCATGTTGCGCTTCCGGAACATTCATGTTGCGGTTTCGCAACGATCCTTAAATCGTCATTCGGCCGGTTCGGGGACCACGATGTCCAGCGGCGTGCCGGTGGCGTGGGCGTAGAGCATCAGGTCGTTCAGCAGCTCGGCCTCCTGCTCGCCGGCGTCCTTGCGGCGGATGGCGACCAGCTTGTCGAGCGCCTTGATGTTGAAGCCGGCGGATTTGACCTCGCTGCGCAGGTCCTTCAGGTCGGCCTTCAGGCTGTCGATCTCGTCCATCAACCGCTCCATGCGGTCGGCGAACTGCTTCAATTGGTCGGCGGCGGTGGTGTTGAAACCGGTCGTCACGACGGAACCATCTCCTTCAGGAACGGGAACCCCCGCCGCCTTCGGCACCCTGCCGGGCCGCGGGGGGAGGCGCTGTTAGCACAGCTCGCGGCGCTTTGTCCGGGGACAACGCGCGTGGCTTGACGCGGCGTGGCCGGCAATGCTTTCGTGGCTGTGGCCGTCCTTGCGGTCTGGAGAGCGAACACGATGTCCGACCTGCCGCCGCTTGGCACCCCGCGTCTCTTCTCGAATCCGCGCGCCGACACGGACCAGCCCTACGGGTCCGCCGAACGGGCCATCCTGAGCCGCGCCGCCTTCCAGGACGCGATGAGCGAGATCGGCGCCTGGCCGGGCTACGCCCCGACCCCGCTGCGCTCGCTGAGCGGGCTGGCCCGCGCCGCCGGCATCGACCGCATCTGGTACAAGGACGAAAGCAGCCGCTTCAACCTGCACAGCTTCAAGGCGCTGGGCGGCGCCTACGCCGTGCTGCGCCTTCTGGTGCGCGAGGTGCAGGCCCGCGTGCCCGGCGTGCCGGTGACCGCGCTGGATCTGGTGGTGGGGCGCTACGCCAAGGTGACCCGCGGCATCACGGTGACCACGGCGACCGACGGTAACCACGGCCGGTCCGTCGCCTGGGGCGCGCAGGTGTTCGGCTGCGGCTGCGTCATCTACATTCCCGGCAACTGCTCGCAGGGGCGGCAGCAGGCGATCGAGTCCTTCGACGCCCGCGTCGTCCGCGTGGCCGGCAACTACGACGACGCGGTGCGGCAGGCCGCGGCGGACGCGCGGGAGCATGGCCGGCACGTCGTCTCCGACACCTCCTACACCGGTTACATGGACATCCCCCGCGACGTCATGCAGGGCTACACCGTGATGGTGGAGGAGGCGATCGGCCAGCTTCCGGCCAGCGAGCGCCCCACCCACGTCTTCGTGCAGGGCGGGGTGGGGGCCTTGCCCGCCGCCGTCTGCGGCCATCTGTGGGAAAGCTGGGGCCGCCAGCGCCCGCGCTTCGTGGTGGTGGAGCCGCACGCCGCCGACTGCCTGTACCAGAGCGCCGTCAACGGCCGCCCGACGCCGTCCAAGGGCGATCTGGAAACGCTGATGGCCGGGCTTGCCTGCGGCGAGGTGTCCCTGCTGGCCTGGGCGATCCTGGAGCGCGGGGCCGACGATTTCCTGACCATCCCCGACGATGCGGCGGTGGCGACCATGCGTCTGCTGGCCGAGGGGCGGCACGGCGGGCGGCCCATCGTCGGCGGGGAATCCGGTGTGGCCGGTCTGGCGGGCCTGCTCTGCGCCGCGGCGGATCCGGCGACCCGCGCCAGCCTGGGTCTTGCTCCGGACGCCCGCGTTCTGGTCTTCGGATCGGAAGGGGCGACCGACCCCGAGGTCTATGAGTCCCTGGTGGGCCGCAAGCCGGACGTGGTTCTGGGCAGCGCCTGACCCCTGCTTTGCCTCCGCTTGGCCTGCCATGCGTGGTCTTCCCGCGCTGGTCCCTTGCGCGAGCCCGGCGGGGCGGTCCACCATGGCGCCCCATAAAAATCGGACCTCGCAGACTGGACATCAGGGAATGGACCGCAGAGACGTCAACCCGCTCGTCGCCGCCACGGAGGCCCCGCCCATCGCCGAGGCGTGGCGCTGGGTGGAAGGCCGCAGCTTTCCGGCGGACAAGCCGCTGATCGACCTCTGTCAGGCGGTGCCCGGCTATCCGCCCGCCGACGCGCTGACCGCCCATCTGGCCGAGCAGGTGCGGGCGCCGGACACGGCGCGCTACACCGCCATCGACGGCATCCCGCCGCTGACCGCGGCGCTGGCCCGGCGCACCGGCTCGCTCTATGGCGCGGACGTCGCCGCAAGTGAGGTGCTCATCACCGCCGGCTGCAACCAGGCCTTTGCCGTTGCGGTGATGGGGCTGGCGCGGGCCGGCGACAACGTGATCCTGCCCGCCCCCTGGTACTTCAATCACAAGATGACGCTGGACATGCTGGGCATCGAGGCCCGGCCGCTGGCGCTGCGCGAGGAGAACGGGCTGATCCCCGATCCGGCGGAGGCCGAGCGGCTGATCGACTCCGGCACCCGCGCGCTGGTGCTGATCTCCCCCAACAACCCGACCGGCGCCATCGCCTCGCCAGACGCCATCGCTGCGCTGTACGAACTGTGCGAGCGGCGCGGCGTGAAGCTGCTGCTCGACGAGACCTACCGCGACTTTCCGGATTGGGAGGGGCGGGCCCCGCATGGGCTGTTCCAGCGGCCCGGCTGGCAGCGCACGCTGGTCCAGCTTTACAGCTTCTCCAAGGTCTACAGCCTCGCCGGCTATCGGGTGGGTGCGGTGATCGCCGACGCCGGTCTGCTGTCCCAGGCGCGCAAGGTGATGGATTGCCTCGCCATCTGCGCCCCGCATGTCGGGCAGAAGGCGGCGCTGTTCGGGCTGGAGAACCTGGACGGTTGGGTGGCGGAGAAGCGGGGCGACATCCTGGCCCGCGTCCATGCCTTCCAGTCGGCGATGGAGGCCAGCGGCACCGGGTACCGCATCGCCAGCATCGGGGCCTACTTCGCCTATGTCCGGCATCCCTTTGCCGGCAAGCGCGCCCATGAGGTGGCCGAGGGGCTGGCGCGCGAACACAACATCCTGTGCCTGCCCGGCTCCATGTTCGGTCCCGGCCAGGACGATTACCTGCGCTTCGCCTTCGCCAACGTTGACGCGGCGGTCATGCCGGAGATCGCCCGGCGCCTCAAGGAAAGCGAAGCGTAAAGCGTGGCGGGCGAAGCGTAAAGACGCTCAGCGGATCAGGTGGGTGACGATGTTGGCGCCCACCGCCGCCAGATGGTCGGCGTTGTCGCGGTAGTCGAGGCTGCCGGAGAAGCCGCCGGCGGCCCGCACCCGCTCGATCCA
Organism: Azospirillum tabaci; assembly: GCF_014596085.1. Lineage (GTDB taxonomy): Bacteria > Pseudomonadota > Alphaproteobacteria > Azospirillales > Azospirillaceae > Azospirillum > Azospirillum tabaci. The sequence goes on along the minus strand of NZ_JACCJY010000032.1, from coordinate 53,029 downwards.
GGCGGGGGCGGCGCCGAGCGCGACCAGACGCTTCACCATCTGGTCGGTGGAGCGCAGCGTCATGCGGCCGTTCTCGGCCAGACGCGGGGCGTGCACCATGAACTCCGCGGTCGGCGCGGCGTAGCGCGGATAGCCGGCCAGATAGAGCCCCACGCACATGCTCTCGCAGGACTGGCCGCCGGCCACGCGGGTGGCGACCGAGCGCCCCGCCTGCCGTTCCGCCAGCATCAGGTCGATCATGCGGTAACCCGCGGTCGTGAAGCCGCCGGGGCTCGACAGTTCGACCACCACCGGCTGGCCCGCCGGAACGCCGCGCAGAGCCTCGGAGAAACGTTGCTCCACGGCCGGTGTGATGATGCCGTCCAGCCGCAGCGTCGTGGACTCCGTCTGATCGACCCGGATCAGCGTGGCGTCGGGAAAGTCGGAAGTGACGGGTGTCGGCGCCGGGTTCGGACGGTTCACCGACAGGCTGTCGGCGGTCGCGGCCCCGGACGAGCCGACGGCCAGCAGCAGCCCCAGAACCATCATGCGTGCAGTCGCGCGAACCGGCATCGAAACCTCCTTGCTCTGCGAAGGAGGGTGCCGGGAAATGCTTGCGTGATGGTTAACGCGAAGCCTGTCCGAAAGTGCAACGTCCTTCGCCGCAGGCTGTTTATGGAGGAAGTCGATTGTTCGGGCTGTGAATGGTGAAACAATTTTGCGCATTTTGCGCCGCGGCCGTGCTGATTCTGTGGTCCTTCCAGGGCTTATCGGCGGAATTGGTTAATAATGTGGCGCTGCAGCAAAAATCACGCGGCTGCGGTGTGCCGCCTCCGGCCGCGGTGCCCGACCATGTGACCCTGGACGGGGCGGCGCGCGGCGTGATCGTGGCCGTGCCGGAGGGCTACCGCCCCGACCGTCCGCACAGCCTCGTCGTCGCCTTCCACGGGCGGACCAACAGCAACGCCGAGGTGCGGCGCTACTTCGGCCTGGAGGTCCCGACGGAGGAGCCGGCGATCGTCGTCTATCCCGCCAGCCTGAAGGACGCGCGCGGCTTGAACGTGTGGTCCGATCCCGGCGACGCGCCGGACCGGCTTCGCGATTTCCGGCTGTTCGACGCCGTTCTGGAGACCATGGCTGACGCCTATTGCCTGGACATGGGCAGGGTGTTCGTGGTCGGCCATTCGCTGGGCGGGTCCTTCGCCAACAGCCTCGCCTGCGCGCGGGGCGGGGTGATCCGCGGTCTGGCCAGCGTCGGGGGCGGGTCCGCGCGGCCCAAGAACTGCGGCGGGCCGGTCGCCGCCATGGTCCTGCACAACCCGCGCGACGAGCAGGTGCCAGTATCCGAAGCCCTGCGCCTGCGCCGCGCGCTGCTGGCTCAGGACAGGCTGCCGACGGGAAGCGAGCCGGACGAGCCGCACCGCTACAACTGCCGCCGTTACGGTGCCGAGGGCGAGGCGAACCCGGTGCTGTGGTGCCCACTGGCCGACGACCGCACGCGCAGCGGGCGCTTCTACCCGCATCAATGGCCGCAAGGGGTGGGGCAAGCGATCATGGCCTTCTTCGCCCGGCTGGACTGACTCGCATCGTCAGCGGAAACAATTGTTGGTGGCGCCCATTGCCGACGCCGTCTCATTCCGCCAAGATGCCCTGAAAACGAACATCAGGGATGGAACGCATCGATGTCAGACAGCGCCGCCGTGGCGGCCGCCCTGCGGACGGAGGGGGCGGACAAGGCCGCGCTCCGCCTGGACGGCGTGACCTGCACCTTTCCATCGCCCGACGGGCGCGGGCACACCTACACGGCGGTCCAGGGCGTGACCCTGTCGGTCGCCGCGGGGGAGTTCGTGTCCATCGTCGGTCCGACCGGCAGCGGCAAATCCACGATCCTGAACGTCGCGGCGGGCCTTCTGGCCCCCAGCGCCGGGCGTGCCCTGGCGTTCGGCCAGCCGGTCGACGGCATCAATCCGCACGCCGGCTACATGTTCCAGGCCGACGCGCTGATGCCCTGGAAGTCAGCGCTGGAGAATGTGGCCGCCGGACTGGAGTTCCGCGGCGTGCCGCGGCGCGAGGCGGAGGAGCGGGCGCGCCCCTGGCTGGCCCGCGTCGGGCTGGACCGCTTCGGCGACCGCTACCCCCATCAACTCTCCGGCGGCATGCGCAAGCGGGTGGCGCTCGCCCAGACGCTGATCGTCGATCCAAAGATCGTGCTGATGGACGAGCCCTTCTCGGCGCTCGACATCCAGACCCGGCAGTTGATGGAGAACGAGTTGCTGGACCTGTGGTCGGCGGACCGCAAGTCGGTGGTCTTCATCACCCATGACCTGGAGGAGGCCATTTCCATGTCCGACCGGGTGCTGGTGCTGTCGGCCGGCCCCGGCGCCCGGCTGATCGGCGAGTACCGGGTGGATCTGGAGCGCCCGCGCGACGTGGCGGAAATCCGCATGACGCCGCGCTTCCTCGACCTGCACCGGGAAATCTGGGGGCAGCTGCGTGAGGAAGTGCTCAAGGGCTACGCCCAGACCAAGCTGACGTGAGGATCCCATGGCCCTGGCCCGTGTGAAACGCCTGCCGAGCCGTCCGGTGATCCTGCTGTTGCAGGTCGCCGTTCTGGTCGGCTTCTTCCTGCTCTGGCACGTCCTGACCGCGACGAAGATCCTGAGCCCCTTCTTCTTCGGCACGCCGCTGGCGGTGCTGGAGCGCACCTGGAGCGACTTCGCGTCCGGCGTGATCTGGTACCATCTCGGGATCACGCTGCTGGAGACCGCGCTGGCCTTCGCCATCGGCACCATCGCGGGCATCGCCTTCGGCTTCTGGTTCGCCCGCGCGCCCTTGGTCTCCATCGTCTTCGACCCCTACATCAAGGCGGTCAACGCGCTGCCCCGCGTGGTGCTGGCGCCGATCTTCGCGCTGTGGCTGGGCCTCGGCATCTGGTCGAAGGTGGCGCTGGGGGTGACGCTGGTCTTCTTCATCGTCTTCTTCAACGTCTATCAGGGCGTGAAGGAGGTCAGCCCGGTGGTGCTCGCCAACGCGAAGATGCTGGGGGCGAGCAACCGGCACCTGTTCCGGCACGTCTATTTGCCGTCCGCCCTGTCCTGGGTCTTCTCCAGCCTGCACACCGCGGTCGGCTTCGCCATGGTCGGCGCGGTGGTGGGCGAGTATCTGGGTTCCGCCGCCGGCCTCGGCTACCGCATCCATCAGGCGGAGGGGGTGTTCGATACGGTCGGCGTCTTCTCCGGCATGCTGGTGCTGACGATCTTCGTCGTGGTGATCGATGCCGTGGTGACCGTCATCGAGAAACGTCTTCTGCACTGGCGCCCGCAGGAGGCGCAGACGACCAACGCGCAGGGATGACCGCGCCAAGCTCATAAAATCGGGAGGGAAGCCATGCGTATGAAAAGCGTGATCGCCGCCGCGGCGGTGGTCCTGGCCTTCGGCATCGGCGGGGCGAACGCCCAGCAGGTCGAGAAGAAGGACCTGAAGCTGGCGGTCGGCGGCAAGCCGCTGCTCTATTACCTGCCGCTGACGGTGGCGGAGCGGCTCGGCTACTTCAAGGAGGCCGGGCTGAACGTCGAGATCAACGACTTCGGCGGCGGCGCCAAGAGCCTCCAGGCGCTGGTCGGCGGCTCGGCGGACATCGTGACGGGCGCCTTCGACCACACGGTGCAGATGCAGGCCAAGGGTCAGCCGATCACCGCCGTCGCCCTGCTGGGCCGCTATCCGGGCATCGTTCTGGCCGCGGTCAACAAGGCCGGCACGATCACGTCGATCAAGGAGCTGAAGGGCAAGAAGATCGGCGTGACCGCCCCCGGCTCCTCGACCAACTTCATGGTCAACTACCTGCTGACGCAGCACGGCATGACGCCGGAGGATGTGTCCTTCATCGGCGTCGGCGGCGGCCCCAGCGCGGTGGCCGCGGTGAAGCGCGGCGAGATTGACGCCATCGCCAACCTCGACCCGGTGATCAGCCAGTTGGAGGCCGACGGCGACGTCACCACCATCGCCGACACCCGGACGGAGAAGGGCACGCTGGACACCTACGGCGGGCCGTACCCGGCGGCGGTGCTCTACACCACGCCGGCCTTCATCAAGGAGAACCCGAAGACAACCCAGGCGCTGGTCGACGTCTTCGTGCGGACGCTGAAGTGGCTGGATCAGGCCAAGACCGAGGATGTCCTGAAGGTCCTGCCGCCGGAATACTTCCTCGGCAACCAGACGCTCTACGCCCAGGCGTTCGAGCATTCGAAGCCGACCTACTCGCCGGACGGCCGCTTTTCCCGGGAGGGGGCGGAGGCCGCCTACAAGGTGCTGAAGGCTTTCGACAAGGCGGTGGCCGCGACGGACATCGACCTGTCCAAGACCTACACGAACGCCTACGTCGAGGACTCGCTGAAGCGCATCAAGTGATATTTCCCTCTCCCCGGAGGGGAGAGGGTTGATTTCGCCGAATGCGATTTTTCGCGAACAGCCTAGCCGCTCGACAATCCGGGGGTGCGACATTCCGTCACCGGCACCCCCGGTCTCCGCGCCGGTAGACTGGACCTAATTCGTCCTGTTTCGATGCGGAGCCCCAACCCCATGACGGAAGTGATCTTTTACGGCCTGTCCGGCTGCACGGCGAACGCCAAGCAGAAGCTTCAACTCCAGGCCGCCGGCCACACGCTGGTGGAGCGCGATCTGGCCGCGGAGCCCTTCACCACCGAAACCCTGCGCCCCTTCTTCGAGGACCGTCCGGTCGAGGACTGGTTCAACCGCCGCGCCGCCGCGGTGAAGACCGGCGCCGTGAAGCCCGACGAGCTGGACGAGGAGGCGGCGCTGGCCGCGCTGCTGGCCGACCGCGACCTGATCCGCCGCCCGCTGCTCCAGGTCGGGACGGACCGCAAGGCCGGATTCGATCCCAACACGCTTCACGCTTGGATCGGCCTGACCGCATCCGGCGAAAGCTGCGACGACAAGCATTCACGCGGCGTCTGCGACCACGGCCATCACCATTTCCCGAAGCAGGGCTGAGCGCGGAATCAACTGGCGGGGAGACCGGGCGGAGTGGTTGAATGCCGGGCTATGGACCGGCCCGACCAAGAGCTTGCGGAACTCCTCGACACCCTGGGCGCGCGCCTGTCCGCCGCGCCGCCCGGCGCGCTGGCCCATCTGCGGGAGCCGCTGCGCGCCCTGCGCGACCGGCTGTCGGCCACCCTGGATGATCCTGTTCCGAACCATCCCATGGAGGATGGTGAGGAGCTTTTCCGCGCGCTGCTGTCCGACGCCATCGGCTGCGTGTCCGAAGGCTTCGTGCTGTTCGGCGCCGACGGGCGGCTGGTGCTGTGCAACGACCGCTACCGCGCGGCCTATCCGTTGCTCTCCGACCATCTGGTTCCCGGCGTCCGCTTCGCCGATCTGCTGCGGGTCGCGGTGGAGCGGGGAGCCGCCGGCGACGATCTGGGCGACCCGTCCGACTGGATCGCCGAACGGCTGAACCGCCACACCCGCAGCGGGCCGCCGACCGACCACCGGCTCGGCGACGGGCGCTGGTACCGCATCAGCGAGCACGCTACGCGCTTCGGCGGCGTCGTCAAGATCCTCACCGACATCACCGAGCTGAAGCGCCACGAGGAGGCGCTGGCCGACAGCGAGGCGCGCTACCGCCGGCTGGTGGAGATGGCGCCCTACGGCATCCTGATCTGGGACGGGTTGCGGGTGCGCTTCGCCAACCGTTCCGCCGCGCTCATCCTGGGCAGCGGCGATCCCGAGGCCATGCTGCGCATCCCGCTGGTCGAGGCGACGGAGTTCGACGGGGTGCAGCGCCTGTTCGACTGGCTGCCCCCGCCCGGCAGCGGTCTGGAAGCGCCGCCGCCGGTCGAGGCGCGCTTCGTGACCGCGCAGGGTGCCCTGCGGGAGCTGGAGGTCGGCATCCATCCCTTCACGGTGGGAGCCTTCGCGGTGGAGGGGGAGGCGGCGTGGCTCCTCGTCCTCTCCGACATCACCGGGCGCAAGCAGGCGGAGCGGGCCATCCAGCAGGCGCAGAAGATGCAGGCCATCGGCCAGTTGGCCGGCGGCATCGCGCACGAGTTCAACAACATGCTGACGGCCATCGGCGGCTTCGCCCAGATGGCCCGCCGCGCCCCGCAGGACCGGCCGCGGGTCGAGCGCTGCCTGACCGAGATCGTCAAGGCGACCGAGCGCGCCTCCGGCCTGACCGCCCAGCTTCTCAGCTTCGGGCGCCCCGGCCAGACCGACGCGGCGCGCCCCGTGCGCGTCGGCGCGGTGATCGACGACCTGCGCCGCTTCCTCGGTCCGACGCTCGGCGAGCGCCACCCGCTGCGGATCGCGGGCACCGGGGGCGGGGCGGCGGTGACCATCGACCCGGCCCTGCTGCACCAGTCGCTGCTCAACCTCGTCCTCAACGCCCGCGACGCCATGCCGGAAGGCGGGCCGATCACCATCGCGGTGGAGCGGACGGACGATCTCGGAGTCACCATCACCGTTGCCGACACCGGTTGCGGCATCGACCAGGCGGTGGTCGATCGCATCTTCGAACCCTTCTTCACCACCAAGGAGCCGGGGGCCGGGACCGGGCTGGGGCTGGCGCTGGTCTATTCCACGGTCGCGCGGGCCGGCGGCGACGTCGAGGTGGACACGGAGCTGGGGCGCGGCACCGTCTTCACGCTCCGCTTCCCGGCGGAGGACGCCGCGGAGGAACGGGAAGCGGACGCCCCCGGCCTGGACGACCCGTTGCTCCTCGACGCGGAGGACGACGAGATGGAGGGGCTGTCGATGGCCGCCACCGTCCTGCTGGTCGAGGACGAGGCGCAGGTGCGCGACTTCATCCGCCTGACGCTGGAGGATCTGGGCATGCGGGTGGTCTGCGCCGCCGACGGCACGGAAGCCCTGCGCGCCTACGCCGACCATGGCGGGGCCTTCGACCTGCTGGTGACCGACCTCGTGATGCCGCAGGTCGGCGGGGCGTCGGTGGCACGCGCGCTGCGCCGGGAAAATCCGGACCTGCCGGCCGTCCTGATGTCCGGCTACCCGCCGGAGACGGAAAGCCTGGACGACCTGTTGGCGGACCCGATGGCAGATGGGCGCCGCATCGTCTTCCTGCGCAAGCCGATCAACCCGGACGAGTTGGCCGACACGATCCACGCGCTGCTGATCTGATGGCGGGACATCGATGATCGCCGTTCCGCCGCCTTCCTCCATCCCGACCGACGGCATCCCCATCGGAGCCTACGACGTCGACGCGCTCCTCGGCGAGCTGAGCGGCGACGCGCCGGAGGAGTCGCCGGAGTCGGCCGTCTGCGTCCGGGTCGAGGAAGTCTTCGCCCCCGCCGCGCGGTTCCTCATCGCGGAGGAGCTGGCGGAGTTCCTGGAGACGCGCGGCATCACCCCCACCGAATTCCTGCACAAGGTGGAGCCGCAACGCTCCTTCCTCGACTGGCCGCGCCGCGCCCAGGTGCTGGAGCGGGTGGCGCAGCGGCAGGCCCGTCCCGGACGCCGCTCCCCGGCCATGCGGCTGGAGGAGCTGAAGCGGCTGGAGCAGGAGGTGCTGGCCTTCACCGCCCGGCGCGCCCACAGCGGCGCGTCCCTGTCCATCGACGCCAAGCAGTTCGCCGCCACGGTGGCCCAGACCATGGCGCGGACGCCGGGTTTCGCCGGGCGCCACACCATCGATTCCTGGCTGTCCGCCTGGTTGGGCGAAGGGCGCAACCACGAGCTTCGGCTGGTGCGGATCCTGTCGCTCGACGGGGACGGGCTGTCCGGCGAGGGCATCGCCATCCTCGACCAGATCGTCGGGGAGATGCTGGCCAACGGGCTGGTGGTCGAGGCGCTGTTCGGCTGGGCGGACGGGCTGCGCGGCGTGCTGGACGCCATGGCGATGGTCTGGCGGGGCGAGGCGCCGTCGCACCCCGACGCCCCGGCGGTTCTGCACCGCCTGTCCGCCTTCGTCGCCCGCCATCAGGCGCGCGCCGCCCGGCTGGGGCTGGAGGCCGCGGTTCACCATGCCCTGCTGGGGGACGCGCCGCTGTCCGGCACCAAGGCGGAGCCGAACAGCGTGGCGGCGGTGCTGGACGAGCTGTCGGCGATCAGCCTTCTCGCCGCCCGCCTGACGGTGAAGGGCGGGGTGATCGGCGGGGAGCGCACGACCCGGCTGATCGACCGGCGGGTGGCGCTGCTGCTGTCCGGCGCGCGGCTGGAGGCGGTGCTCCACGCCAAGAGCCACTACGCGCGCATCGTCGATCTGCTGGCCTTCGAGGGAGCGGTGTCGGGGGAGCGCAGCCGGCGCATGATCGTTGCCCACCTGCGCCGCCATCTCGAGGCCCGCGACTTCACCCAGCGCCTGTTCGAGACCGCCCGCACGCCGCGCGCGCGCATCAAGGCGCTGGCCGACCTGCAGCGGCGGGTGCAGCGCTCCACGTTGCCGGACGGCCTGCGCGAGCGCTACGTCCGCATGCTCGACGAGATCCAGAACACCTTCCTGCGCACCAACAAGGTCTTCGCCCGCATCGCCAAGGACCGCCCGCCCCACGTCGACGAGGTCATGGAGTTCGCCAGCCTGCTCGCCGAGGGCGCCTTCACAGAGGGGAAATGCGTGGCGGCGGCGCGCGAGCTGGTCGGGCACCATGTCCGCTCCACCGCGTTCCTGCGCGGCTACCTCGCCCGCTGCAAGGACGCGACGGAGCAGCGGGCCGACCGCTTCGCCCAGTTCTTCGCCACGCTGGCCGGCGCCGGCCTGCCGATGCGCGCCATGAACACGCTGCGCGTCCTGCTGGCCGACGACGAGCCGGCCGCGCGCGGCTATGTCGAGATGATCCTGCGCGACCTCGGCATCACCGACCTGATCATCGCCCAGGATGGGCGCGAGGCGCTGACCCGATTCGAGGAGCGGCAGGGCGCCTTCGACCTGATCGTCTGCGACTGGAAGATGCCCCGCCTGTCGGGACTGGAGTTCCTGAAGCTGGTCCGCGCGGTGCGGCCCGACATGCCCTTCCTGATGGTCACCGCGCTCGCCACCATCATCGCGGTGGAGGAGGCCATGGCCCACGACGTGACCGCCTACATCGCCAAGCCCTTTTCTCCCGAACAGCTCGAGGAGAAGATCCTGGTTCTGGTGAACCGCCGCTGAGCGGTGGAAATCGTATGCTCACGGTGGAATCTGATCGTACGAAGGCGAACACCGAAACCCGCTGTTAACGGCTCGCCTCCTATTACGGGTTTATGCAGACCGCGTCTTGCGCGGCGGTACACCCATGACGATGGAGCGGGGCTCCGTGGATCTTTCCGGCCGGGGCGGGCTGCCCCCCACCGACGTCGACGTCCGTGCCGTCCGGCCGGCCGGGGAAGCGGCGCCGCGCCGCGGGCTGGGCGGGCTGACCGACCTGCTGTTCCTGATGCTCGGCGCCGCCGGCCTGCTGGCCGTGATGATGCCGGAGGAGGGGCGCGACCGGCTGACGCTGCCGCTTGGCGTGATGACGCTGGCGATGGCGGCGCTGGCCGTGCTGTCGGTGCGCCGCGCCCGTGCGGCTGCGGCGGCGCTGGACCGCTCGGCCCGCCTGCTGCGCGCCGCCAACGAGGAGCTGGCCGCCAGCCGCCAGCGCTTTCGCGATTTCGCCGAGGCTGCGTCCGACTGGTTCTGGGAAAGCGCTCCCGACCACCGCTACACCTACGTGTCCGAACGGCTGCCGGCGCTTCTCGGCGGCGACCCGGCGCCGGTGTTCGGCGATTCGCTGCTCGACCTCCGCGGGCTGGTGGAGGACGCTGACACGTGGCTGGACCATCTGACCGACATCGAGGCCGGGCGGGCCTTCCGCGACTTGGAGGTCACGCTGCGCGACGGGGCGGGCGACACCCGCGTCTTCCGCATCAGCGCGCAGCCCTTCACCGACGCGGACGGGCGGTTCGCCGGCTACCGCGGCACCGGCATCGAGACGACCGCCGAGACGCTGGCGCTGGTCGAGGCGCGCTTCATGCAGTCGGTGGTGCACGACGCGCTGTCCAGCATTTCCGAAGGCTTCGTGCTGTTCAGCCCCGACGACCGGCTGATCTTCTGCAACGAGCGCTACCGCAGCGCCTACCCCAACCTGGCCGACGTGCTGGTTCCCGGCACCGCCTTCAAGGACATCTTGCGCGCCGCCGCCGAGCGCGGTGGCTATGACGGCGACGACCGCGAGATGGCGGACTGGATCGCCGAACGGATGAAGCGCCACCTGCTGCACACCGATCCGGTGGACGGCCGCCTGTCCGATGGGCGCTGGTACCGCATCAGCGAGCACGCCACCGGTTCCGGCGGCATCGTGAAGATCCTGATGGACATCACCGAGCTGAAGCGGCGCGAGGAACAGCTCGCCGGCCAGACGGAGCGGCTGGAGGCCACCGTCAGCGCGCTCAGCGAGAGCGAGAAGCGCTACCGCCAGCTGGTCGAGCTGGCGCCCTACGGCATCGTCATCTGGGACCGCCGGGCCATTCGCTTCGGCAACGCCGCGGCGGCGTCCATCCTCGGCGTGGACGGCAGCGGTGGGCTTGAGGGGCTGCACCTCAACCGCTTCATCGTCGAGGCGGAGACGGTGACCGCGCGGCTGGGGCCGGGGGCGGAGGGCGACCACAAGCGGGTGGAATGCGCGATCGCCCGCCCGTCGGGCGAGCAGCGCCATGTGGAGATCGGCGCCTTCCCCGCGGTCTACCAGCGGGAGGCGGCGGTTCTCCTGGTGCTGAACGACGTGACCGAGCGCCGCCGCGCCGAGGCGGAGCTTCAGAAATCGCAGAAGATGGAGGCGGTGGGCCGCATGGCCGGCGGCATCGCCCACGAGTTCAACAACATGCTGACCGCCATCGGCGGATTCGCCCGGCTGGCCGAGCGGGCTCCGGACGATCCGGCGCGCGTCACCACCTGCGTGCGGGAAATCGCCAAGGCGTCCGACCGGGCGGCCGCGCTGACCGCGCAGCTCCTGGACTTTTCGCGCCGCCGCCCGTCGGACGAGACGGAGGTGGTGGCGCTGGCGCCGTTGGTGCGCGACCTGAAGATCTTCCTGAAGCCGCTGATGAGCGCCGGCATCGACCTTAACATCCACATCGGCGACGGGGATGCCCACGCCGTCGCCAACCCGGTGATGCTGAACCAAGCCATCCTGAACCTCGCCCTCAACGCGCGCGACGCCATGCCCGACGGCGGGCGCCTGACCATCGCGCTGGACAGCGCCCTGCCGGATGCCGGCTTCTTCGGGCGGCACGGCGCGCTGGCGCATGGGCGCTACGCCGTGATCCGGGTCATCGACGAGGGCTGCGGCGTGCCGGAGGCGGTGCGCGACCGCATTTGGGAGCCCTTCTTCACCACCAAGGAGCCGGGCAAGGGCACCGGTCTCGGGCTGTGGATGGTCTACGGCACCGCCCGGCAGGCCGGCGGTGCCGTGGAGATGGAGGCCGGGCCGGACGGGCGCGGCAGCGTCTTCTCCATCCATCTGCCCGCCGTTCCCGCCCCCGTGAAGGCCGGTTCGCTGGCCGACGGGCTGGGGCTGGGCGAGAACGAGGGCGCGGCCATCCTGCTGGTGGACGATGAGGAGTCCGTGCGCACTTACGTCCGTCTGGCGCTGGAGGAGGCCGGCTGCACGGTGACCGAGGCGGTGGACGGGCTGGACGCGCTGGAGCGCTGGGACGAATGCGGCGGGCTGTTCGACGCCGTGGTGTCCGACATGTCCATGCCCCGCATGAACGGCCTGGAACTGAGCCGCGCCCTGACGGAGCGCAACCCTGACCTGCGAATCCTCTTCCTGACCGGCTACGCGTCGCACGAAACGGCGGCGGACATGACGGCACAGCCGGGCCGCCGGATCGTCATGAAGCCAGTGGCCCCGGACCGCCTGATCGAGGCGGTGCGCGGGCTGCTGGCCGAATGAGACAGGGGTAGGGCATGGCATCGGACCAGAGCATCGCGGACGGCCGGGACGCGGACACAGAGGGCGGGATCGACACCGCCGTCTGCCGGACCCCGGACGATTTCTACACCCCGCAGGGCCGCGACAGCATCGGCCGGCACTGCCAGCGCTATTTCGACGAAAACGCGCTGACCCCGACCGAGCTTCTGCACTCCCCCCGCCACCAGCAGAGCCTCTCCAACATCCCGACCTTCGTCGCCATCCTGCAGCAGGCGGAACGGGCGATGGACCGCAAGGGCGCGCTGACCGCCCTGGTCAACGAGGTCGCCCGGCTGACCCGCGAGCGTCTGAAGGACGCCCAGCCGCCGGACCTGACGCCGGCCATCTACGCCGCCACCGCGGAACGGCTGTTCGCCTCCCGCGACGCCTTCACCGGGCGCTTCATGGTCGATGCGGCTCTGACCACCCATCTGTACCAGGGCCGCAGCTTCGCCGAGAAGGCGCGGCTCCTGCTGGAATTGGCCGACAGCCTGGAAGATGCCGACGCGCTGGCACCGCTCGATCGGCTGCTCGGCGAGATCCTGCGCAGCGACACCGGCACCGCGTCCTGTTCCCAGGACGCCGCCTTCGTGGACCGGGTGGACATGATCGTGTCGCTGATCGCCGGGGACAAGCCGCTGTCCGACGAGGCGCCGCCGGTCTTCCTGGGTCTTGAGACGCTGGTGCGCCGCACGGCCATGCCGGTGCTGAGCGACAGCCTGATCTTCGCGCTGCGCCGCGAATTGTCGAAGCCCGACCGCTTCACCATCACCAGCGCCGGCGACCTGTTCGGCGTGGAGGCTGTGCAGCGCGAGATCATGGCGCTAAGCCAGGTGTCGCAGCGGCTGCGCACGGGGGAGGGCTATTTCGGCGGCGCCCGCACGGAGGCGGCGCTCCAGCGGCGCAGCGCGCTGCTGGTCAACGAGGACACGCTGCCCGAGATCACCAAGGGGCGGACGCTGATGCAGAAGCTCCGCATCCTGTTCGTCCTGCAGAGGATGCCTCTCTCCCCCAGCGCCGAGCGGGCGGTGAACGGCTATCTGACACAGTTCTTCGACGGGCGGGATTTCGCCGGGCGCCTGCTCGACTGCTGGAAGGAGAAGACCGAGAAGCTGAAGGGACTGGCCGAGGTCCAGCAACTCGTGCTCGACAGCGCCTTCGCCGAGGATACCCGCGAGCACATGGCCGGGCAGATCGACGAGATCCAGAACGCCTTCATCCGCACCCAGCGCCTGTTGAGCCCCCTTCAGGGCAAGGACGAGCCGAACCCCGACACTGTGCTGGAGATGGTTCGGCTGGCCGGCGACGGCGCCTTCTGCCGCGGCAAGAGCCGGGCGGCGGTCGCCAAGGCGCTGTACCGGCAGGTGCACCGGCCGCGCTTCGTGCGTTCCTTCCTGTTGGGGGCGACGGGCGGCAAGGAGCGTTCGGCGCGCGCCTCCTGGATGCGCGGGGCGCTCGAGGGGGTGGGGGTGCCCTTCATCGACCTCGGAGCCATCCGCGTCCTGGTCGTCGACGACGAGGAGGGGCCGCGCCACTTCGTCGAATCGGTGCTGCGCGATCTGGGCATCGGCCACATCGACACGGCGGCGGACGGGCAGGAGGCGCTGCTCCGGCTCGCCGGGGACGGGAGCTACGACCTGATCGTCTGCGACTGGATGATGCCGAAGGCCAGCGGCCTAGACGTCCTGCGCCGCGTGCGCGAGGTCCGGCGCGACCTGCCTTTCCTGATGGTGACGGCGCTCGCCACGCTGAAGGCTGTGGAACGGGCGCTGGCTCACAATGTCAGCGCCTACATCGCCAAGCCCTTCACCCCGGAGCAGCTCGAGGAGAAGGTCTTCCTCGTCCTGACGCAGAAATCAGCGCCCAGTCTCTGAAAGGGGGATTAAAATTCCCGGCTCGGTAATTTTCAAACCCGACATGGCTATCAATTTTGCGGCAGAATAAGCAAAACACTCGCAACGGAAGACCGATGATGGCTGGATTTTCGTTGGATCTATGAAGTAAATCTATTAATGAATGAGTCATAGTTTCTCTTCTAGTATTCCGACGGATGAAAAGGTCTGCGCAATCGATCATCGGCGCTGATTTGTCGGAAGGGTTGTCATGTTCGATAATTTGTCCATCCGCTCGAAACTTTGGGGGCTGGTGGTTCTGGCGAGCATCGCGTCGGCCGCCATCGTCGGAGCCGGCCTTTGGCTGAATTACCAGCGCATGCACGCGGACCGTGTTCAGTCCCTGCGCTTCATGGTGGAAGCGGCCCACAGCATGGCCGCCGCCTATGAGGCGGAGGCCGCCGCCGGGCAGATCACGCGGGAGGAGGCGCAGGCCCGCTTCAAACGGTCGCTCCTGGGCATGCGCTATGGCGGGCAGGAGTATCTGTTCGCGATCACCTTGGACGGCTTCGGCTTCGCCCATCCCAGCCCGAAGATGATGGGGCAGGACGTGTCCGGCGTGAAGGACACCAAAGGCGCGCCGATCCTGATGGACATGGCGCGAATCGCCAAGTCGACGGGAGAGGGAACCTACGGCTATTTCTGGAACGTCACCCCGAACAGCGACCAGACGGCGGCGAAGCTGTCCTACATCAAGACCTTCCAACCCTGGGGGATCTACATCGGAACGGGCGTCTTCATCGACGACATTCGCGGCGCCTTCCTGAGCACGCTGTGGACCGTTCTGGCGGTGGCCGGCCTTCTGGCGGTGCCGGCGATCTGCCTGATCGCGCTGGTCGGGATGCGGCTCAGCGCCACGATCCGCAGCCTCAGCACCCGCATGCACGCCCTGGCGGACGGCGACCTCTCCGTCGCCTTTCCCGAGGCGAGCCGGCGCGACGAGATCGGTGCCATGGCCAGCGCCGCCCGTGTGTTCCTGAGCAACGCCGAGGAGAAGAAGCGCCTGGAAGCCGATCAGGCCGCCGCTCTCCGCCGCTCGGAGGAGGACAAGCGCCGCACCCTCACTGGCCTCGCCGAACGGTTCGAGCGGAGCGTCGGCGAGGTGATGAAGTCGGTGTCGCTCGAAACCGAAGAGATGGAGCGCGAAGCCCAGGAGATGACCCGGGCCGCCGGGCAGACCGATCGGTTGGCCAGTGCCGTGGCGGCGGCGACCGAACAGACCTCCCTCAATGTGCAGACGGTCGCCGCGGCGACGGAGCAACTGTCCGGCTCGGTGGGGGAGATCAGCCGCCGGGTCGCCGACGCCTCGCGCATCGCGCGGGACGCCGCGACCGCGTCGGAACGGGCCACCGGCAAGGTGACCGGGCTGGCCGAGGCGGTCGGGCGGATCGGCACCGTGGTCGGCCTGATCAACGACATCGCGGCGCAGACCAACCTGCTGGCGTTGAACGCCACCATCGAGGCGGCCCGCGCGGGCGAAGCCGGCAAGGGCTTCGCGGTGGTCGCGGGCGAGGTGAAGAGCCTCGCCAGCCAGACCGCCCGGGCCACCGAGGAGATCGCCGCCCAGGTCGCCGGCGTCCAGTCCGCGACCGGTGAGGCGGTGGCGGAGATCGGCGGTGTGGCGCGGGTGATCGAGCAGGTGAACGGCATCGCCACGATGATCGCGTCGGCGGTGGAGGAACAGGGGGCGGCGACCCTGGCGATCAGCCGCAACGTGCAGCAAGCCGCCGACGTCACCCGCGAGGTGGCGCGCGACATCTCCGGCGTCACCGACGCCGCCGACCAGTGTGGGAAGATGGCCTACGCCGTGCTGGAAGCGTCCCGGCAACTGGCCCAGCAGTCGGAGACCTTGAACGGCGAGATCGCCGGCTTCCTGCGGACTCTGCGCACGCAGTGAACGGCGAAACCGTGGCGCGCCCTGCCGATCAGTCGGCGGCGGCGCGTGCGCCGGTGTCCGAAGTCCGTGCGTCCGGAGCTTTCGTTTGCGGTGCCGTCTTTTTCAGCACCGCCGATTCCACCCAATCCGCGATGTGGCGGGCAACCGCTTCCCAGCCGGGTTCGAGCATCATGCTGTGCCCCATGGCGGGGAAGAAGACCGGTTCCGTGCGGAAGGCGCGGGCGGTGGCCTCGACCTGATCGGCGGAGAACAGCCGGTCCTCCTCCGCGCCCAGAACGGCCACGGGGATGCCGCGGGCCGGCAAGGGCGGGAAGGGAATCCAACCGCCGATGTCGAAAACCACGCGTTGCGACTCCTCCTGCATCAACGGTTCGTAGTGCTTGGCCATTTCCAGCGGCACCCGATCGGAGAACATGGCGCGGCGCACCGCCTCCGGATCGACCATGCGGGAGCCGAAGGCCATCAGCATGCCCATCTGCTGGAACACGTAGGGGGCGCTCCAGGCCAGCCGCATCGTCGATTCCAGCAAGCCGTGCGGCGGGGCGGAGGCCATCAGGACGGCCCCTGGGAAGCGGCGGCGGATCAAGGCCCGCTGGACCACCATGCCGCCCATGGAATGGCCGATCAGCACCGGCGGCGATGAACAAGCGTCCGCGGCGGCCAGGACGTCCTCCACATAGTCGGCGATGCCGAAGCTGTGCAGGCGCTCCCGCCCCTCGCTGGCGCCGTGGCCACGCAGGGACACGGCGTGCGCCTCCCACCCCTGCTCGGCGAACCAGCGCAGGAAATGCTCGTTCCAGATCCAGGCGCCGCAGAAGGCGCCATGGACGAACAGCAGGGGCACGGGCTTGACCGGTCCGACGGAGGGGCGGCTGAGGATTTCGAGCTGGGGCATGGGCGGGCCGATCCGGATGCTGCGATGCGATAGAGAAACCAGAGGTAGCCCGCATCGCTCCCGCTGTCGACCCACGCTCAGCCGTTGGCAGCCTTGAGCAGATGGGTGGTGAACCAGGAGCGCGCGGAATCGGCCACCTGATCCAATTTGCCCGTCTCCTCGAACAGGCGGCCGGCCCCAGGCACCACCTCCAACGCCTTGGTGCAGTGCAGCCGGGTGAAGGCGTCGTTGTTGAGGTCCAGCGCCGGGGCGTCCTTACTGCCGACCACCAGCAGGGTCGGGGCGGCAACGGCGTTCAGCCACTCCTCCGCCAAGTCGGGACGCCCGCCGCGGCAGACCACGGCGCCGATTCCATCATGCTCCGCAGCCCGCCCGGCCGCGATCAGGGCGGACGCCGCCCCCGACCCGGCGCCGAAGAAGCCGATGGGCTTGCGCTCCACCGCGGTGGTCGCGCGCAGGTGGCGGACGGCCAGCAGCAGGCGCTCGGACTGGCGGTGGACGTCGAATTGGTTGGCCGGGTCGGCCTTCTCTCCGTCCGTCAGCAGATCCATCAGCAGCGTGGCGAATCCCGCCTCGCGCAGACGGGCCGCGACGCGGACGTTGCGCGGACTCGTTCGACCGCTGGAGGTGCCGTGGGCGAAGATCACCACAGCCTCGAATCCGGCAGGCCCGCCGAATTGCCCCGCAAGGCCGAGCGGTGGAATGTAGAGCGTCGTCTCCATGCGCCTTTCCCCCCTATCGTTGGGCCATTCCTCGATGAGGCACCCGGCCGGTGGCTTAACAGGCCGGATGGTCGGTCCGTGCCCGATGGCCTACAGTGATGTCCCCGAATCAATTCCAGAGATCGGTATCGATCCTCGGTGAAGGGAGACCCACCTTTGTCAGACAAGGCCCCCGCCAGCGCGCCGCCCATTGCCCCCGCCGTCCCGCCGGAGCCTCCGGTGCTCGACCCCGCCGCCCTTGGGGCGAAGCTCGGCGCCACCGACTATCCGGAGCCGTTCCGCGCGGCGGTCGCCGGACGCCTGCGCAAGCGGCTGGGCAACCCGCTGGGGATCACCAACTTCGGCGTCAACCTGACCCGGCTGGAGCCGGGCGCCGCCTCCGCCCTGCGGCACTGGCACACCCGCCAGGACGAGTTCGTCTACGTGCTGGACGGTGAACTGACGCTGGTCACCGACGCCGGCGAGACGGTTCTGCGCCCCGGCATGTGCGCCGGCTTCCCGGCCGGAAAGCCGGACGGACACCAGCTCGTCAACCGCTCCGACGAGCCGGCGACCTACCTGGAGGTGGGCGACCGCACCGCCGGGGACGAGGCGCATTACCCGGACGAGGATCTGCGCTACGACAGCGTGGCGGATCTCTTCACGCACCGCGACGGCACCCCCTGGTGAGAGGAGTGGGGCCGCGGTCCGGTCAGGTCACCGCCCGCGCGCGCAGCAGCGCCGGTCCCGCCAGAGGGTAGGCGGACCGCCGTAGCCGGGCGATGTGCCGGGCGGCCTGGGCGCATTGGTTGCGCAGCTCGGGCACCGCGGTCATCTCCCAGAAGGGCGGGCGGCTGACCGGGCCGAGCGCGAACAGGCGGTCCGACGCTTCCCCGTCTTCGCCGATCAGGGCGCCGTCCACCGTGACGTCCAGCCCCAGCCGCAGCGGGTCGGGGCGCGCCAGACCGCGCGTCAGCAACGCCTTCACCAGCGGATGGCCGATCCGACTGAAATCGCATTCGGTGCCGGTGGCGTTGACGATGGCCCCCACCGTCCGGGTCCAGACGGCTCCCTCCGCCCCGCGGGCGCGCACGGTCGCCTCCACCCCGTTCGGAACGAGATTCAGCGTCTGCAGGCGGCCGGCGCGGATGGCCAGCCGCCCGTTCGCGCAGAGGGAGGCGATGCGGGCGGCCACCTCCGGCGCGATGCGGTGGCGATGGACCTCCCAATAGGGGCGGGCATGGCGCAGGAAGCGCCGCCGCTCCTCCGGCGGCAGGTGGCTCCAGATCAGGTGATGGTAGGGACGCAGCGCGTCGAAGGCCGAGCGCCAGTCGAAGCCCGTCTCCCGCGCGCGGCGGACGTCGGCCTTCAGGGCGATCAACACGTCCAGCACGGTGCGCGGCATCACCTGCGGGTGGATGAAGCTCTTGAAGGGCCGCGTCTCCTCGTGCGTATGGGGCAGCAGCCCGCGGCGCGACAGGGCGAGGATGGGGCCGCGATGCCCCTGGTCCTCCAGCGACAGGACAGTGTCCACCATGGTCAGCCCGGTCCCCAGGATCAGCACGGGGGCGTCGGGGGCGATCGTGGCCAGCGCCGGCCAGTCCCAGGGCGAGGCCACGTAGCGGCTGGAGGCATAGACCTCCGGGGCCGGGACCGGCGGCGGCGAGGGGGCGAAATTGCCGACGCACAGAACCGCCGTGTCCACCGACAGGCTGGTCCCGGTGCCCAGCCGCAGCCGAGTGCCCCGCGCGTCCGACGCGATGTCCACCGCCTCCGCCTGCGATACGGTGAGCGAGACGTGGGGCGGGGCGGCCGCCACGGCCTCCCGAAGAACGTCCTGGATGTAGGCGCCGTAGCGGGCGCGGGAGACGAAGGCATGGCCGCTGGGCGGCACCGCCCCGGCCTTATCGTCCAGCGCCCCGTCGTCCTGCGCCCACAGCCAGCGGAGGAAGTGCCGTGGGTCGTCCGGATAGGCGCTCATGTTGTAGGCGCGCACGTTCAGCAGATGCGCGGCGTTGGGCGTGGAGTAGGCGAGTCCGGCGCCGACGCTGGGTGTGCGTTCGATCAGGTGCAGGCTGGTCGGCTCATCGGCGCAGCGCATCAGATGCGCGGCGAGGACGCTGCCGGTGAAGCCGGCGCCGATGATGGCGATGCGGCGTTTCGAAGGGCGTGCTGACAACGTCGTCGCTCCTCTGCTCTGGCCGTGCGAAGGGGGCGGTGATCCGGTGCCGTGGCCCCGGAAGGCCCGGCCGGCCACTGTTCGATGCAGGGTTGTGCAGGTCAACCGCTATTCCGGCGTAGGATAAACCCCTGGCACTGCTGCGGGGTTTATGGTTAACAAGAAATTAACTATAAGCGGGGATGGTTTCGTACATTCGAACCATGTACGGCAGGACCGATGCGCGACCACTCCCTCCGCCCCGCTCACACCATTCCGTCCAATGCCAACCCGGCTCCGTCGGACCGACGTGAACCCGACGTGCAGTTGGCCGCCATGGTTCCGCAGAGCGTCAAGCGCGCCGTCCGCCGCCGCGCCGAAGAGGAGGGAACGACCGTCCGCAGCGTCCTTCTGCGCGCCCTGAAGCACGCCGGGATCGCCGAGGTGGACGAATCGGAGATCGCCGACCGCCGCATCGCTGCGGGAGCCGAACGCTCCGGCGCCTGGAAGGCCACCCGTACCCGTTGACGGGGCGGTCGAGCATCGCGCACGGTCACACGGAACCATTTTCCGAAAGCCGCCTTGCATGAGTCTTCTTCACCGTCTGTTGCTGCTCGTCCTCGTGGCGATGATTCCGGCGGCCGTCATCGAGGTGAAGAACGAACTGTCTCTGCGCGCCGCGCGAGAGGTGGAGGTGGGGCGCGATGCCCTGCACCTCGCCGCGCTGTTCGAAGCCGAGCAGCACCGCATGATCGACGGGCTGCGGCAGGTGCTGAACACGCTGGTGAGGGCAGAGGCGGCGCGTGCGCCCGGATCCCCGGCCTGTCAGGCGTTGATGGACGACCTGGGCGCGTCGTATCCCGGGCATCTCGGCATCGTGATCGCCGGGCTGGACGGGGTGGTGCGCTGCGCGACCGATCGCGCCTCGCTGGGGATTTCCATCGCCGACAGCAACCATTTCCGTGACGCGCTGGACAGCGGCCGGATGACCCTGGGCGAGCATGTCTTCCGCCGCACGGACGGACACTCCGCCATGCCCGTCTCGCTGGCCTTCAAGGACGAGGAGGGCCGGGCGGCGGGTGTGGTGACGGCGATGACCGACATCTCCTGGGTCGCCGACTTCCTGTCCAAGCGGCCGCTGTCCGACGACGCGCGGATCACGCTGGTGGACCGTCGGGATCGGGTGGTCGCCCAGGTGCCGCCCCTGCCGAACCGGGAGGTCGGCGGCGGTGCGCTGTCCCATTCGGTCATCGCTCTGCTGTCCCGCGACGCTCCTGGCGTCGCCGAGGTGATTGGACAGGACGGGCGGCCACTCATCGTTGCCTATCAACCGACCGGGCACAGTCTGGACGGCGTCGGCGTCGTCGTCTGCCTCGACAAAGGCGAGGCGCTGGGGCCGATCCACGGCGCGATGGTTCAGGCGATGACGGGCATCGCCACCCTGCTGCTGCTGACTCTGATCACCGTCTGGTGGGGCGCCAACCGGTTCCTGCGGCGGCCCGTGGCGGCGCTGGTCGCGACGGCGGAGCGCTGGAAAGGCGGCGACCTGACGGCGCGCAGCGGCGTGGCGGGGCAGTCGTCCGAACTCGGCACGCTGGCCCGCGCCTTCGACGGCATGGCCGAAGAACTGGCCCGCCAGCAGCAGATCCGCGAGCAGGCCAACGCGCTGGCCCACAAGACGGCCGCCGTTCTGGGCAGCATCACCGACGGCGTGTTCGAGGTGGATCGCCATTGGCGCTTCACCTTCATCAATGAGCGCGCCCGGATGATGATCGCCGGCGGACGCGACCTGATCGGCGAGGATCTGTGGGATGTTTTTCCGGAAGCCGCCGCCAGTGCCTTCGGCGAGAACTACCGCCGCGCCATGCGGGATCAGACGCCCGTCGAGTTCGAGGAGTATTGCACGGCCTACGAATCGTGGTTCGCCGTGCGCGCCTTCCCGTCGCCGGACGGGCTGGCCGTCTTCTTCCAGGACACGACCGCCCGCAAGTGGGGGGAAGCGGCGTTGGTTTCGGCCAACCGGGAAAAGAACGCGCTGCTGGCGCAGTTGAACAGCCTGCTGCAGAACGCGCCGGTCGGTTTCGCCTTCTTCGACCGCGAGCGCCGCTACATCCGCATCAACGAGCAGTTGGCGGATTGCAACGGCATCCTGGCCGATGCCCATATGGGGCGCACGCTGGCTGACCTGATCCCCGTCGTGGGCGCCAGCGTCGAGCCGCTGATCGACCGGGTGTTCGCCACCGGCGAGCCGATTCCCTACCGGGAGATCGTGGGAGAGACGCCCAAGGAGCTGGGCGTGACGCGCCACTGGTTGACCGCTCTGTTCCCCGTGCATGAGGGGATGGAGGTGGCGGCGGTCGGCGCCGTCGTGATGGAGGTCACCGATTTACGCCGGGCCGAGACGGCGCGCCGCCAAAGCGACGAACGGTTCCGGTCGGTCTTCGAACTGGCCGCGGTGGGCATCGAGCGGGTGGGGTTGGATGGCCGCATTCTCGACGTCAACGCCAAGATCTGCGACATCGTCGGCTACCCGCGGGAGGAGTTGCTGAGGCGAACCTACCGCGACATCACCGACCCCGCGGATCTGCCGGCGGAGGAACAGCTGATCGAGCGGCTGCTGTCCGGGGAACTGGCCAGCTACGCCCTGGAAAAGCGCTACCGCCGCAAGGACGGCGGGGCGGTGTGGGTGCGGGTGACCTCGTCGCTCGCCCGGATCACCGGCACGGAGCCGGCCTATCGCATCACCGTCGCCGAGGACATCACCGAGCGCAAGGCGATGGAGGCCGAACTGCGTTCCGCCCGCGACGAGGCGGAGCGCGCCAACCTCGCCAAGTCGAAGTTCCTGGCGGCGGCCAGCCACGATCTGCGCCAGCCGCTCCAGTCGCTGTTCTTCTTCGCCGCCGCCCTGTCGGCCCATGTCGGGTCCCCCGCGGGCACCAAGGTCCTGACCCATCTGGAGCAGGGTCTGGATGCGCTGAAGGGGCTTCTGGACAGTCTGCTCGACGTGTCGCGCCTCGACGCCGGGGTGGTGACGCCGGTGTTCGAGGATTTCGACGTGGCTGAAGTGCTGGACCCGATCCGCGCCGCCTACGCACCGGTCGCCGCCGGCAAGGGCATCGGCTGGCAGGTGGAGGTCGGCACCGGTCGGGTGCGCAGCGACCGCACGCTGCTGGGCCGGCTGCTGCGCAATCTGGTCGAGAACGCCATCCGTTACACCGACAGCGGGCTGGTGCGGGTGCAGTGCCGACCGGACGGGCGCTTCCTGTCCATCGTCGTCCAGGACACCGGCATGGGCATTCCCGACGACCATCTGGAGCGGATCTTCGAGGAGTTCCATCAGGTCGGCAACCCGGAGCGCGACCGCAACCAGGGCCTCGGCCTCGGCCTCGCCATCGTGCGGCGCCTGTCGCGGCTGCTCGATCATCCGGTGGAGGTGCGTTCCGCGGTGGGCAAGGGCTCGGCCTTCCGGGTGCTGGTGCCGATCGGCGAAACGGTGGTGACCGCTGCCGCGGCGGCGGGGAATGGGGCGCCGGGGAGGGGGCAGGGCCGACTTGCCGTGCTGGTGGACGACGACGCCATCGTGCTGATGGGCCTTCAGCTGATCCTGACGGAGTGGGGCTATGCGGTGCTGGCGGCGGGCAGCGCCGATCAGGCGATGGAGCGGCTGGCGTCCCAGACCCGCGTCCCCGACATCGTGATCGCCGATTACCGGCTGCGCGAGGGGCGGATCGGGACCGAGGTGATCCTGCGCGTGCGCGAGCGATACGGCGCCGGGGTTCCCGGGGTGATCCTGACCGGGGAGACAGGACCGGACTGCCTGCTGGACGCCACCGCCCACGGGCTGACGGTCATCCACAAGCCGGTCACCCCCCGTGAACTGGCGGAGGCGGTGGACCAGCAGTTGAAGGCCGTGCCGGCGTGAGACGGGCGCCGCGGCCTTATCGCGTGAGGCCCCAGCGCCGGTACCACGCGTTCAGGTCGCGTGCGGAGCTGATCCGGATTTTCGGCAGGTCGGCCTGATCGAAGGTCCGCAGGTTTCGCGCCCGGTTTCTCGGGGTGGTGACGGCGATGTGGCGGATCATCTCCCACTTGATGCTGTCACGGCGGCCCTCCAGCGCGCCGCGCCGCTCCCGCTCGAACAGGGTCCGGCGGAAGTAGCGCAGCAGGCTGAGCGGCATGGGCACGTCCAGGTAGATCAGGCCCGTCGCCCGCTGGAAGCGCTGCGGAATGCAGCGTGAGTAGTTTCCCTCCATGACCCAGCGCTCGCCGGCGATGGCCGCGTCGTGCAGGGCGATGAATTCTTCGGTCAGCCGCGGCTGCCAATCCGTGTTGGGGGCGTGATACAGCCGGTCGAGGTGGACGACCGGAAAGCCGTGCTGCCGCGCGATCGCTTCGGCAAGCGTGGATTTTCCGCTGTTGGACGGCCCGAGAATGCAAATGCGGTGGCCGAGGTCGGAAAGCTGCATGGATCAATACCGTCACGAAACGAAGCCCGGTTCGGCCGCGAGCCCTCGCGGACCGCAACATGGTGCGCATGGTGTGGAGCGTCACCCGTCCGGCGGTCACTCCGCCTGGGCGAGTTCCTTCGCGGCGGGGCGGGGGGCGAGGGCGGCGCGGCCGGTGTCGGTCAGGCGGCAGACCAGCCAGTCGGGCTTCAGCGGGTTGTGGAACCAGCGCTCCGCCCAGCCGGACTTCAGGCAGCTTTCGATGGTCTGGCGCTTGACGCGCTGGCCGTCGCCGTCGAACAGGGGCAGCTTGCCGCCGGGCTGGTCCAGGCCGTTGCGCAGCCACGCCGCCTGCGCCTCGGTGGGGCGTCGTCGGGACGTGGTGCGTCGGGGTGCGGCCATGGTTCGTCGCCTCGGAAGATGTTGCGGCCCGGCGGCCTGTGGCAAGATTCGGGCATCCTACATCGAAAGGGTTCGGTCATGGAATTCGTCTTCGCCTACATCACCGCCGGATCGCGGGAGGAGGCCCGGCGCATCGGCCGCGCGCTGGTCGAGGAGCGGCTGGCGGCCTGCGCCAACATCCTGGACGGCATGACCTCCATCTACCGCTGGCAGGGCGCCATCGAGGAAGCCAGCGAGACGGTGCTGATCGCCAAGACGCGGGCGGAGTTGTTCGACCGGCTGGCCTTGCGGGTGCGGGAGTTGCATGGCTACGAGGTGCCCTGCGTGGTCGAACTGAGGGTGGGGCGCGGTAATCCGGCCTATCTGGATTGGCTGCGCGACGAGACCGCCTAAACTCCCCCGATGGCAGCAGCCGCATGCCGGCCATGCCGGGGGCGCATTGGACCGCCTCCGACCCGCGTGCCAGTTTCGCAAGGGTTGCTTTCAACCGCAAATCATCCGGATGCGGAGAATTTCCATGACCGACACATCGGCGCGGCTGTCGATCGGCTTTTCCTGGGTCGGCCACGCGCTGATGCACATCGTGTCGGCCCTGTTCCTGACGGTCGTCCTGGCGCTGGAGCGGGAATGGAAGCTGCCTTACGACGAGCTGATCCGGCTGTGGACCCTGGGCGCGCTGATGATCGGCGTCGGCGCGCCGCTGGCCGGCTGGCTGGGCGACCGCTGGAGCGAGTGCCGGATGATGGCGGTCTTCTTCCTGCTGACCGGAGCGGGGACCATCGCCTGCGGCCTGACCGACGGTCCGGAGGCGCTGCTGTGGGCGCTGGCGGTGCTCGGGCTCGGCTCCTCCATCTACCACCCGGTGGGCATGGCCTGGATGGTCAAGAACGCCACCAACCGCGGCAAGGCGCTGGGCTACCAGGGCATCTTCGGCACCATCGGCATCGCCTCGGCGGCGGTGGTGGCCGGCGGCCTGACCGAATGGCTGGGTTGGCGCTCCGCCTTCCTGATCCCGGGGGCGGTCTGCCTGGGGCTGGGCGTCGTGCTGGCCCTGCTGATCGCCATGGGCAAGGTCGAGGACCGCCAGGGCGACGTGAAGCCGATCCCCAAAGCGTCGCGCGGCGATGTGATCCGCGCCTTCTTCGTGCTGTCGGTGACGATGGTCTGCGCCGGGCTGATGTTCAACGCCATGCAGGTGGTGCTGCCCAAGCTGTTCGAGGCGCGGCTGAGCGACCTGCTGGGCGGCAGCACGCTGGGCGTCGGCGGCGTGGTGACGGCGGTCTATCTGTTCGCCGCCCTGCCGCAGCTCATCGGCGGGCATCTGGCGGACAAGTACCCGCTGAAGCGCATCTACACCCTGTGCCTGCTGGTCCAGGTGCCGATGATGGCGGCGGTGGCGGTCCTGGCCGACCTGCCGCTGGTCGGTGCAGCGGCGCTGGTCGTCGTCGCCTCGCAGGTGCAGATCCCGGCGGAGAACCTTCTGCTCGCCCGCTACACGCCGGAGAAGCACCGCGGGCTGGCCTATGGCGCCAAGTTCATCCTGTCCTTCGGCGCCGGCCCGCTGGCCGTGCAGCTCGTCGCCCTGGTTTATGAGCGGACGGGCGAGTTCGTCATGCTCTACATCACGCTGTCGGTTCTGGCACTGGTCGCCTTCGCGGCGGCGCTGCTGCTGCCGCGCGACCGCGACGCTCCGGCCAAGCCCGCCGCGGCCCCGATGGCGGCGGAGTGAGGGCTCACATTCTGTCCGGAAGGCTGGGGTAGGGCGCGTCGCCGGGCAGATCGGCGACCACCGTCCGCCCAGGCCAGGTCAGGAGCCACGCGTCGCCGACTCCGGCGGCGCGGATCTCGGCCAGACGGCGCAAGGCGGTCGGGCGGTCCTCCGGCGGCAGGACAAGCCGGTGGATGCGCCGGCCCTGCACGTCGGCCGCCACGATGTCGGCCTCCGGATGGCCCAGCCGTGCGCGCTGGGCTTCGGCCTGCCCACGCTTGGAAAAGCTGCCCGCCACCACGAGGAAGCGCCGTTGGGTGGGGCGCGACATCGCGGCGATCTCCACCTCCGCCGTCACGGGAAGCGGCGCGGGTGGTGGCGGGGCGGGCGCGGGTGACGGTTGCGTTTCCGGAAGGGGGACCGGCACGCTCTCGGCGCTGCGGACCACCGGCACGATCACCGGCTTGCAGACATAGCCCTGGGTCAGGACGCGGAAGGTTGCGCAATCCTGCTGCAGCATGGCCGACAGCATATGGTCGGTGCTGCTCTTGTTGGTGCCGACATACAGCATCCCGTCCACCGCGAAGGACGCGGCGGTCATCGCCACCGGCGCGCCCGCGCAGCCGCCCAGCCCCACCAGCGCGGCCGCCGCCACTCCCCGCCTGAGCCGTCCGCTCATGCCCCGCTTCCCCGCCCTGTTCGTGTCCCCATCCTTCTTGTGTCAGGGTCGGTGCTATGACCTGCGGAGGTCAATGGAACGGCCAGTGCTCAGCCCTTCGCGCCATGCCTACCTCCTATGGGGCATCCTTCCGCCCGCCGGATGCCGGGGCGGGCGGAAGGATACCGGCATCAGGCGGCGGACAGCGCCCGGTCGAGGTCGGCGATGATGTCCTCCACGCTCTCCAGGCCGATGGACAGGCGCAGCACGTCCGGACCGGCGCCGGCCTGGGCCTGGCCTTCCGGCGACAGCTGGCGGTGCGTGGTCGAGGAGGGGTGGATGATCAGCGAGCGGCTGTCGCCGATGTTGGCGAGATGGCTGAGGAGCTGGACGTTCTCCACCACCTTCACGCCGGCGTCGAAGCCGCCCTTGACGCCGAAGGTCAGCACGGCGCCGGCCCCCTTGGGCAGGTACTTCCTGGCGAGCGCGTGATACTTGGATGATTCCAGCCCAGCGTAGCTGACCCAGCCCACCGCCGGATGGCTCTCCAGGAACTGCGCGACCTTCAGGGCGCTGTCGCTGTGGCGCTGCATGCGCAGCGGCAGCGTCTCGATGCCGTTCAGCGTCAGGAAGGCGTTCAGCGGCGCCTGGCTCGGCCCGAGGTCGCGCAGACCGACGGCGTGGCCGTGGATGGTGAAGGCCAGATGACCGAAGGTCTCCTGGAACTTCAGCCCGTGATAGCCGGCGTCCGGTTCCGACAGGGCGGGGAACTTGCTGGACTTGCCCCAGTCGAAGGTGCCGCTGTCGACGACCACGCCGCCGACCGAGGTGCCATTGCCCGACAGGAACTTCGTCGTGGAGTGCACGACCAGCGTGGCGCCCCACTGGATCGGGTTGATCAGGTACGGCGTCGCCAGCGTGTTGTCGACGATCAGCGGAATGCCGGCCTCGTCGGCGATCTTCGCGATGGCCTCCAGGTCGGTGACCACGCCGCCGGGGTTGGCGAGGCTTTCCACGAAGATGGCCTTGGTCTTCGCGGTGATGGCGGCGCGGACGTTCTCCGGCTGGTCGGTGTCCACGAAGACGGACTTCCAACCAAAGGCGCGCGGGAAGCTGGTGCCGAGCTGGTTGAGCGTGCCGCCGTAAAGCTTGCGCGAGGCGACGATCTCGTCCCCCGGCTCCATCAACGGGAACAGGGCGAGCAGCTGCGCGGCGTGGCCGGAGGAGGTGGCCGTGGCCCCCGCGCCGCCTTCCAGATTGGCGAGCCGCTCCTCCAGCACCGACACGGTCGGGTTGGTCAGGCGGGAATAGATGAAGCCGACCTTCTGGAGGTTGAACAGCGAGGCCGCGTCGTCCACGTCGTCGAAGACGAAGCTGGTCGTCTGGTAGATCGGCGTCTGGCGCGCCCCGGTGGCGGGGTCGGGGGC
This sequence comes from Azospirillum tabaci, assembly GCF_014596085.1. GTDB lineage: Bacteria > Pseudomonadota > Alphaproteobacteria > Azospirillales > Azospirillaceae > Azospirillum > Azospirillum tabaci. The sequence continues at coordinate 24,964 of NZ_JACCJY010000032.1, read as the reverse complement.
GGCGCCGGCGTGGATGGCGCGGGTCTCGAAACCGAAGGACTTCTGCTCGCTCATGATGGCTTCCTCTGCTTTTTACATCAGTTTTTTGAAGGATTTGGCCGGTGCGGCCTTCTTGGACGTCAGGATGTTGGAGTTGACGCCGATGCGCCCGATCTCGTGGAACAGGCGCTGAAGCTCGATCTTGGGACAGCGGTTCATGACCACGGTCAGCCCCGCCGCCTCGGCCCGCGCCGCCGCCTCGTCGTTGCGCACGCCGAGCTGCATCCACACCACCTTGGCGCCGATGGCGATGGCCTCGTCCGTCACGCCTCCGGCGGCGGCGGCGTTGCGGAAGACGTCCACCATGTCCGGCGGCTCCGGCAGCTCCGACAGGCTGGCGTAGACCCGCTCGCCGAGGATGGTCTGGCCGGCCAGCTTCGGGTTGACGGGGATGACCCGGTAGCTCTTGTCGCGCAGGTATTTCAGCACGATGAAGCTGGCCTTCACCGGGTCGTTCGACGCGCCGACCAGGGCGATGGTCTTCACCCGGTCCAGGACTTGGCGGATGAACTCATCGCTGTAGCCGTCGTGCGAAGGGGAGGGGCCGCTCATTGGCCGCACCACACCGGGGGGCGCTTCTGCAGGAAGGCGTCGATGCCCTCCTCGGCGTCGCGGGCCAGCATGTTCTCGGTCATCACGCGGGCGGCGTAGGCGTAGGCCTCCTCCACGTCCAGCTCGATCTGGCGGTAGAAGGCTTCCTTCCCGATGGCGAGCGTCAGCGGCGACTTCGCGGCGATCTTGCCGGCGGCCTCCGCCACCACGGCGTCGAGCTGGTCGGCCGGCACCGCGCGGTTGACGAGGCCGATGCGCGCTGCCTCGTCGGCGCCGATCAGGTCGCCGAGCAGCAGCATCTCCATGGCCGCCTTGCGCCCCACGGCGCGGCTCAGCGCCACCATCGGGGTGGAGCAGAACAGGCCGATGTTCACGCCCGGCGTGGCGAATCGCGCCTTGTCGGCGCAATAGGCGAGGTCGCAGGTGGCGACGAGCTGGCAACCCGCCGCCGTGGCGATGCCGTGGACCTTGGCGATCACCGGCTGGCGGAGCCGGCTGACCGTCAGCATCAGTTTGGAGCACTGGACGAACAGCGACTCATAGGCCGCGCGGTCCGGGTTGGCGCGCATCTCCTTCAGGTCGTGCCCGGCGCAGAAGGCCGGCCCGGCCCCGGCCAGCACCACGGCGCGGACCGCGGGGTCCTGGTGAATGGCGTCCAGCTCCGCCTGCAGCGCGCCCATCAGCCCGACGGACAAGGCGTTGCGCGCCTGCGGGCGGTTCAGCGTCAGGGTGGCGACCCCGTCGCGGTCCTCGCGGAGAACCAGCGGCGCGGAGTCGCCGATGAGGGGCGGGGTGTCGTTCATCGCTGTCCAATCCTCCCGGATGTTTTGATCGTTGGCGGGAACAGTACCCCGACCGCCCCCGCCACGGAACCGGGCGTGTGGTCCGCCCATCTAACGGTGCCGCCACGGACAACTCAACCAATTTGTTGATTGAAATAGTAGATTTAATTCCGGTTGGCTCCGGGTGACTGTGTGAAATTGGCGGCGGTGCGAGGCGCTTGGCGGGGCGGACGATGTTCGCCATGATCGGATGACCACAAGAAAAAACCATGGGTGAGGGAATGAGCGCGCCGGTCGTGTCCGCCGAGGAACTGGAAGCCCTGATTCGCGAGGGTGTGCCGCTGGTCGGCAATTATGGAATCACCATCGAGCAGCTCGGCGCCGGGACCGTGCGCATGAAGCTGCCCTACAACGACAGCTTCGTCCGTCCCGGCGGCACGGTGACCGGGCCGGCGATGTTCGGTCTGGCCGACGTGGCGCTCTACGCCGCCGTGCTCAGCCTGATCGGGCGGGTGGAACTGGCGGTGACCACCAGCATGACCATCAACTTCCTGCGCCGTCCGGCGCCGGTCGCCATCACCGCCGACTGCCGGATCCTGAAGATGGGCAAGCGGCTGGCTTACGGCGAGGTCCTGCTGTTCTCCGAGGGCGACCCGGAGCCCGTCGCCCACGTCACCGGCACCTACTCGATTCCGCCGCACGACCCGGTGACGCTCGCGGTATCGGGATACCAGGATCCGGAAAGCTCCGGAAAACACTAATGATATCAATGGCTTTGCTTTCGCGGTAAAATGATACCGCGGCCTTAGGTCGTTGATATGGAATGGATATTTTTCCGTTGACAGAGCCCCCGTGCGCTGCGTACAACACCGGCCGCTTCGGCGCCCCGGGGATTGAACGTCCAGTTTCGGTGGCCCGTCGATCCACGTTTAGTCAACGAGTGTGGCGATGAAGACCTTCAATCTGAAGCCGACCGACATCGAGAAGAAGTGGTACGTCGTCGATGCCGACGGCCTCGTTCTCGGCCGGCTTGCCAGCATCCTGGCGAACATCCTGCGCGGCAAGAACAAGCCGACCTTCACCCCGCACATGGATTGCGGCGACCATGTCGTCGTGATCAACGCGGAGAAGGTCAAGCTGACCGGCAACAAGCGCCAGGACGACATCTTCTACTGGCACACCGGTTATCCGGGCGGCATCAAGGGCCGTTCCAAGGGCCAGATCCTGGACGGCAAGTACCCGGAGCGCGTGATCGAGAAGGCCGTGGAGCGCATGGTTCCGCGCGGTCCGCTCGGCCGCAAGGTGATGACCCACCTGAAGGTCTACAAGGGCGCCGCCCACCCGCACGAGGCGCAGCAGCCGGTCGCTCTCGACGTTGCGGCCATGAACCCGAAGAATAAGCGGAGCGCGTAATCCAATGGCTCAGGTTACCACCACCCTTTCCGGCCTGAAGGACATCGCTGCCGCTCCGGCCGCCGCCTCCGCCGAAGTGGTCGCCCCGAAGCTGGACGCCCAGGGCCGCGCCTACGCCACCGGCAAGCGCAAGGACGCCGTCGCCCGCGTGTGGATCAAGCCGGGCTCCGGCAAGATCGTCATCAACGGCCGCGACCAGGAAGTCTACTTCGCCCGCCCGGTGCTGCGCATGATGATCGCCCAGCCCTTCGGCATCACCGACCGCGCCGACCAGTTCGACGTGATGGTCACGGTGGCCGGCGGTGGTCTGTCCGGCCAGGCCGGTGCGGTCCGTCACGGCATCTCCAAGGCGCTGACCTACTTCGAGCCGGCGCTCCGTCCGCCGCTGAAGGCCGCCGGCTTCCTGACCCGCGACGCCCGCGTCGTCGAGCGTAAGAAGTACGGCAAGGCCAAGGCCCGCCGTAGCTTCCAGTTCTCGAAGCGCTAAAGCCTACCGCGGACCCGCGTTACTGCTGTACAAGCGAGGGGCGTCCCGACGGGACGCCCCTTTCTTGTTTCAGGTCTGCTTCACTTCTCTTCACCGTTCCGTGCCCATCCCCGTGCGTCAAAAGGAACAGCGTCCATGGCCAACAGCACTTCCCCCATCCGCGTCGGCATTCTCGGTGCGTCCGGTTACACCGGCGCCGAGCTGGTGCGCATGCTTCTCCGCCATCCCGGCGTGGAGATCTGCGCGCTGACGGCCGAGCGACAGGCGGGGAAGCCCATGGCGGAGGTGTTCCCGCATCTGGGCCAGTTCAACCTGCCCGGCCTCGTGAAGATCGAGGAGGTCGCCTGGGACAAGCTGGACGCCGTCTTCTGCGCCCTGCCGCACGGCACCACGCAGGAGGTCATCGCCGGCCTGCCGCGCCACATCAAGGTGGTGGACCTGTCCGCCGACTTCCGCCTGTCCGACCCCGCCGAATACGCCACCTGGTACGGGCATGAGCACCGCGCCGTGGAGCTTCAGAAGGAGGTCGCCTACGGGCTGACCGAGTTCAACCGGCAGGGCGTGCGCAAGGCGCGCGTGGTCGCCAACCCCGGCTGCTACCCCACCTGCTCGCTGCTGGCCCTGCTGCCGCTGCTGATGGACGAGATGATCGAGCCGGGCGGGATCGTGATCGACGCCAAGTCGGGCGTCTCCGGCGCCGGGCGCGACGCCAAGCAGCAGAACCTTTTCACCGAGGTGTCGGAGGGCTTCAACGCCTACGGCGTCGGCCACCACCGCCACATGCCGGAGATCGAGCAGGAGCTGCGGCTGGCCGCCGGGCGTCCGGTGACGGTCAGCTTCACGCCGCACCTCGTCCCGATGAACCGCGGCATGATGGCGACGATCTACGTCCGCATGGCCGACGGGGTCACCGCCGACGACCTGCGCGCGACGCTGACCGCGCGTTACGAATCGGAGCCTTTCGTGAACGTCACGGCGGCGGGCATCGCCCCGGCGACCCGCCACGTCCGCGCCTCCAACCAGGCGCTGATCGGCGTCTTCCCCGACCGCACCCCGCGCGGCGCCATCATCGTGTCGGTCATCGACAATCTGGTGAAGGGCGCCTCCGGCCAAGCCATCCAGAACATGAACGTCATGTTCGGGCTGGGCGAGACGACCGGGCTGGAGCAGGCCCCGCTGTTCCCGTGACCGAAGAGAAACAGCCTGAGGAAAAGTTGCCTGCGATGTCCGGCCTGATATTGCCCTTCCAGGGCACGCATCCGAAGATCGACCCGAGCGTCTATGTGGCGCCGACGGCCTCGGTCATCGGCGACGTGGAGATCGGGCCGGGCAGCAGTGTCTGGTTCGGCTGCACGATCCGCGGCGACGTGAACGAGATCCGAATCGGTGCCCGGACCAACATCCAGGACGGCACCGTCATCCACGTCGCTTCGGCGGGGCAGGGGACCTACATCGGTGACGACGTGTCGATCGGCCACATGGCCCTGCTGCACGCCTGCACGCTGGAGAGCGGTTGCTTCATCGGCATGCAGGCCTGCGTCATGGACGGAGCTTACGTCGAGTCGGGGGCCATGGTGGCCGCCGGGGCCCTGGTGACCCCTGGGAAGCGTGTGGCAGCGGGGCAACTTTGGGCCGGAAGTCCTGCAAGACCCGTGCGTGCACTAACGGAAAAGGACACATCTTTCTTCCCGGTAAACGTCCGGAACTACGTGCGGCTTGCTCAAATCTACAGAGAGGGCTAATACCTCTTTAGTGCGTCGCAGCACTGTGGCATACTAGCAACAGTGACACCGGCACGAAACGTGTAGGACTTCCGGAGGGTATGTTTGTACGTGGACAAACCCCACATGTTTCGCGTTTTGTCACGTTACATGCACGCGATATGTCCTATCGTTTGTGCGATTCGTCCTCCGCGAACCAAGCGGTAGGGAGTGTGTCTCTAAGGGAGTGGAGAAATGAACAGCTTCTTCCGCGCTACCATGGCCGTCGTGCCGGCCGCCGTCGTCGCTTTCGGCCTGACCGCCGGGGCTCAGGCCCAGAGCGCCGACACCGCCGAGTGGTGCAACCCGGTCATCGGCTGGAACAACACCCCGGTCCGCACGGCGGATGGCGGCTACGCCACCCACCAGGGCAGCTTCAAGTGCCCGCCGGCCGCCGCTCCGGCGGTTGCCCCGGCCCCGGCCGCCCGCGCCCAGACCGAATACCTCGTGTTCTTCGACTGGGATAAGGCCAACGTCACCCCGGCCGCCGATCGCGTGATCGGCGATGCGGCCGCCGCCATCGGCAAGGGCGCCAACGCCCGCGTCCATGTCGTCGGCCACACCGACACCTCGGGTTCGCCGGCCTACAACCAGCGTCTGTCGGTGCGTCGCGCCGAGGCGGTGAAGCAGGCCCTCGTCTCCAAGGGCATCGCCGCCGGCGCCATCACCACCGAGGGCAAGGGCGAGAGCCAGCTCCTGGTGCAGACCGGCCCGAACGTCCGCGAGCCGTCCAACCGTCGTGCGCAGATCCTGCCGCGCGGTGCGAACGCCCCGTCGTCGTAAGGCGCAGGTTCCCTTTCGGGACACGAGCCCCGGACCTTGGTCCGGGGCTTTTGCCTGATGACGGAATTCGCCGGATAAAGGAAAAGGCCCCGGACCATTGTCCGGGGCCTTTTCTTATGGACCGCGTCCTACCGAGCTGTCGCGTCGACGGCTCTGGGGATCCGGAGAGTGGCGGACCGCTCCCCGGACGAAGGACTTCAGACGATGCGCACCTTGGCGTAGGAGCCGGGGGCGTCTTCCAGAACGGGCAGGCCGCCCTTCTCCGGATTGCGCGCCGGGACCTTGCCTTCGGAGAAGGTGGAGACCCAGTTGTTCCACTCCGGCCACCAGGAGCCGGGGGTCTGCTCCGACGACGCCAGCCAGTCGTCCGAGGCCTTCGGCAGCTTGGCGTTGGTCCAGTAGCAATACTTCCCCGCGGCCGGCGGGTTCACCACGCCGGCGATGTGGCCGGACGCCGCCAGCACGAACTTCACCGGGCCGGAGAAGAGGTGAGCGCCCATGTAGGTGGACTTCCACGGCGCGATGTGGTCCTCGCGGGCCGACAGGAAGAAGGAAGGGGTCTTCACGTTGCGCAGGTCGATCGGCACGCCGCCCAGCGACACCCCGCCCGGCTGCGCCAGGAGGTTCTTCTGGTACATGTTGCGCAGGTAGAAGCTGTGCATCGCCGCCGGCATGCGGGTCGAATCGCTGTTCCAGTAGAGCAGGTCGAACGGGAACGGGTCCTTGCCGAGCAGGTAGTTGTTCACCACGAACGACCAGATCAGGTCGTTGGCGCGCAGCATGTTGAAGGTGGTCGCCATCTTCGAGCCGTCCAGGTAGCCCTGCTGGGCCATCTGGCTCTCGATCATGGTGAGCTGCTCCTCGTCGATGAAGACCGACAACTCGCCGGCTTCGGTGAAGTCGAGCATGGTGGTGAAGAAGGTGGCCGACTTGATGCGGTCGTCCTTCTTGGCCGCCATGTAGGACAGGGTGGAGGCCAGCAGCGTGCCGCCCAGGCAGTAGCCGATGGCGTTCACGTCCTTCTCGCCGGTCACCTTCTCGATGGCGTCCAGCGCGGCCAGCACGCCTTCGAACATGTAGTCTTCGAAGCCCTTCTGGGCCAGCTTCTCATCCGGGTTCACCCAGGACAGGACGAAGACGCTGTGGCCCTGGTCGACCGCCCACTTGATGAAGCTGTTCTTCTCGCGCAGATCCAGGATGTAGTACTTGTTGATCCAGGGCGGCACGATCATCAGCGGCCGCTTGTTCACCTCCGGCGTGGTCGGGGTGTACTGGATGAGCTGCATGAGGTCGGTCTGGAAGACGACCTTGCCCGGGGTGACGGCGATGTTCTTGCCGACCTGGAAGGCGTCGTAATCGGTCATGGAGATGCGCAGCTCGCCCTTGCCGCGCTCCAGATCCTTCAGCAGGTGCTCCAGGCCCTTGACGAGGTTCTCGCCGCCCGTCTCGATGGTCGTGCGCAGAACCTCCGGGTTCGTCATGACGAAGTTGGAGGGCGCCATCGCGTCGACGAACTGGCGGGTGTAGAAGTCGACCTTCTTGGCCGTGTGGTCGTCCAGCCCGTCCACCCCGTTGACCGTGGACTGCATCCACCGGGCCGACAGCAGGTAGGACTGCTTGATGAAGTCGAACAGGGTGTTCTCGTCCCAGGCCGAATCCTTGAAGCGGCGGTCGTCCTTGGCCGGGGCGATGACCGGCTGGGCCTCCTGGCCGAAGAAGCGCTGGGTGGTGCGCTGCCACAGGGTCAGGTAGTCCTGCCACAGCGTCATCTGCGCCTTCATCAGCTTGGCCGGGTCGGCCATCATGCGCGTGGTCATTTCCAGGAACGCATGGCCGACGCCCATCGGGTCGGGGTTCTTCGCGCCGACGCCGTCCGAGGCCTGACGGGACAGGAATTCGGTGACCAGCCGCTGGCTCTGCTCGGCGATGCGGGTCATCGCCCGCGACATCTCGACCGGATCGGGAAGCTTGACGTCAGGGGCCTGGTTTTCGGCCATTGGTGCGGTCCTTCTTCTTTAGGCGAGTTTTAGGCTTCAGGAGGGACGTTGTGCGGTTTATACAGTGCCTGCCGGAAGTCTGTTCGGTCGGAGTGCGTTCCGGTCCTGGCATCCCGGACAGCTTATGCCATGTCCGTTCGAGCCGGGGTCCGTCATACACCTCTCGTATGAAGATTTCATTTCGCCCACCACCGTTCAAGCGGCCGGATGGGTTCGGATGTGGGGTTCGCAGAATGGAAACGGGTATCCGACGCGGCATGGTGGCGAAGGCGGGCCGGTTGGGTCCGGCGCTGTCCGTCCTGGTTGTTCTCGCTCTGCCGGCCTGCAGCGATCGCGTGCTCGACACCGGGCTGGTCGGCGCCGTGACCGGTCGCGAGGTGCCCAGCCAGGACTCGCCGGTGCGCGGCATGTCCGGCCAGAACCGGGAATACCCCAATCTCGGCACCGTTCCGCCGCGCCCCACCGATCTGCGGACGGAAGCGCAGCGCCAGCAGGATCTGGACCGTCTGGCCCAGGACCGCGAGGCCGCCAAGACCATGCTGCCGACCCCCATGGACGTTCCCCCGCCGCCGGACATCACGCCTGGACAGCCAAGCGCCGGGAAGCCCGCTCCCGGAAAGCCCAATTGAGGGCAGGGGTGTAGCAAAAGGCGGACGCTGCCAGTAATCCGTAAGTATACCTATGCGGTGCGTCCTTCGGCCTTTGATGGCGCTCCATTGAAGGAAAGGGACGCGCCGGTCTTCGTCCGGTCGATGCGCAGTTCCGATGGCGGTGGCGCGGACCACGGAGCACCCATTGCTGCTGCCAAGATGGAAAAACTACGTCTTGCGGTGGCGGGTCCGCAACAGATTTTCATGCTGCGACTATTTGGCGCGACGGCTTCGCTTCAGCTCGGGTGGGTTTCACGGCGAGTGGAAGGACGGTGCGTGGCCATGGCGCCGCGGCATGACCGCCCTGCGCCGCCCGCGGTTGTTTGAAATTATAAGGCACCCTTACAATAAGGGATGCTTGATGAATCCCCCTTCGGAATGATCCTGATCGACTGCGCGCGGCTTCTGCGCGCGCGGTTCGACCGTGCCCTGGATGACGCCCGGCTCGGCCTCACGGCGGGGGAGGCGCGGGCACTGGTTTATGTCTGCCGCCACCCCGGCTCGCGCCAGTCGGTGCTGGCGACCCACATGTGGGTGGAGCCGATGACGCTGGTCGGCTTCCTCGACCGTCTGGAGGCCCGCGGGCTGGTGGTCCGCGAACCGGACCCGGCGGACCGCCGCGCCAAGATCGTGCGTCCGACCCCGCAGGCCGAACCGCTGGCGCTCCAGGTTCTGGAGGCCTTCCGGACGGAGCGCGAGTCGGCCATGGCCAACCTCACGGCGGAGGAGGTCGTCCTGCTCAAGGACATGCTGTCCCGCCTGCGCAACCGCATGATCGCGGACGACCGCGGCGGAGCCGGCCAATGAGCCGCGCCTCAGCGCAAAGCGACGCGCCCGCCATGACGGAGACGCGGACGGCCGTCATCGGAACGCTGATCGTCACGCTGGGGCCGCTCAGCCTCGCGCTCTACACGCCGGCCCTGCCGATGCTGGTGGAGGCGTTCCAGACCACCCCGGCGGCGTTGAAGCTGACGCTTTCCGTCTATTTCTTCGGCTTCGCCTTTTCCCAGCTCGCCTGCGGGCCGCTGTCCGACGCCTACGGGCGGCGGCCGGTCGCCCTGGCTTTCTTCGTCACCTACGTTCTGGGCAGCGTGGTGGCGGCGCTGTCGGGCAGCATCGAATGGCTGCTGGTCGGGCGGGCCCTGCAGGGCATCGGTGCGGCGGCGGGCATCGCCATTTCCCGCGCCATCGTCCGCGACCAGTTCACCGGACAGCGGTCGGCGCGCATCCTGAACCTGATCGGTTTGATGCTCGCCGTGGTGCCGGCGGTTGCGCCGACGCTGGGCGGGGTGATCCTGGGCACGGTGGGCTGGCACGCCATCTTCGTGGTGATGACGCTCTACGGCCTCGCCGTGCTGACGGTCTTCGCGCTGGGCACGGCGGAGACCAACCGGACGCGCGACCGCTCGGCGGCCCGGCCCGGCCCGGTGATCCGCAACTATCGGACCCTGTTGACCGACCGGCGCTTCATGCGGGCGGGATTGGTGCTCGGCACGACGCTGGGCGGCCTCTACACCATGGCGGCGCTGCTGCCCTTCGTGATGATCGAGCGGGTGGGGCTGAGCCCGACCGTCTTCGGCTTCGCCATGCTGCTGCAGACCGGCTCCTACACGCTGGGGGCGACCCTGGCGGGGCGGCTGCTGCGCCGGGTGGACGCGATGCGGCTGATCCCCTACGGGCTGGCCTGCGTGGCCGTGGGCGGGCTCGGCTTCGCCCTGGCGCCCCTGACCGGCGAACCGACCGTGGCGAGCGTGATGGGGCCGACCGCGATCTGGGCCTTCGGCATCGCGCTGGTGATGCCCGGCGCCACCAGCGACGCCCTGGCCGGCTTTCCCCGCATGGCCGGAGCGGCCTCGGCGTTGATCGGCTTCATGCAGATCGGCGGCGGGCTGGCCGGCACGGCGGTGGCCGCCCTGTTCGCCGATCCCTACATCGCGACGACGGCCATCATGCCGGGCCTCGCCTCGCTGTCGCTGCTGTCCTACGCGCTGCTGCGCGTGCCGGCGGCCCGGCGCGTCCACCCCGCCAAGCCCGCCCGGCCGGAGGATCTGGAGGTCGCCGTGGACCCCGCCGCCCTGGTCGGCGCCGGTGGCGAGGAGATCGAGGAGGCGCTGCACCAGCGCCGGACATCCGGCCGCAAGGGAGGCTGAAGACGGGCTTCGGCGTCCGGGATGCCTTGGGCAGCGCAGGAATGCGGCCGGACGCGAATTTTACCTCGCTTCTGAAGATGCGGGGCGGTAGATAAGTGGTCCCGGTCCGCAAATATGGGTTCGTGGCGTGGCCGGACAAGGCTTCGGAGCGTCCATGAGCGATTCAGAATTCCACCGGATCAAGCGGCTTCCGCCCTACGTCTTCGCCGAAGTGAACGCCATGAAGGCGCGAGCCCGAGCTGCCGGCGAGGACATCATCGACCTCGGCATGGGCAACCCGGACCAGCCGACGCCCCAGCACATTGTCGACAAGCTGATCGAGGCCGTGCGCGATCCCAAGACGCACCGCTACTCGAACTCCCGCGGCATCCCCGGCCTGCGCAAGGCGCACGCGGCCTATTACAAGCGCCGCTTCAACGTGGACGTCGATCCGGAGTCGGAGTGCATCGTCACCATCGGCTCGAAGGAGGGCCTGGCCAACCTCGCCCAGGCGATCACCAGCCCGGGCGACATCATCCTGGTGCCGAACCCCAGCTACCCGATCCATCCCTTCGGCTTCATCCTGGCCGGCGCCTCGGTGCGCCATCTGCCGGTGGGGCAGGCCAACGGCACCTCAACCGACATCGACAGCTTCATGATCATGCTGGAGCGCGCCGTGCGCCACAGCGTGCCGAAGCCGCTGGCGCTGGTGCTGAACTACCCGTCGAACCCGACGGCGGAGGTGGTCGGCCTCGACTTCTACCGCCCGATCGTCGAGTTCTGCCGCAAGCACGGCATCTACATCCTGTCGGATCTGGCCTACGCCGAGGTCTTCTTTGACGGCGACCCGCCGCCCTCGATCCTGGAGATCCCGGAGGCGCGCGAGGTGGCCGTCGAGTTCACCTCGATGTCGAAGACCTATTCGATGGCCGGCTGGCGCATCGGCTTCGCCACCGGCAACAAGAAGCTCATCACCGCGCTGGCCCGCATCAAGTCGTACCTGGACTACGGTGCCTTCACGCCGATCCAGGTCGCCGCGACCGCCGCGCTGAACGGCCCGCAGGATTGCGTGGAGCAGGTGCGCACCATGTACCGCCAGCGCCGCGACGTGATGATCGAGGGTCTGGCCTCCGCCGGCTGGACGGTGCCGAGCCCGTCGGCCTCGATGTTCGCCTGGGCGCCGATCCCGGAGCCCTTCGCCCATCTCGGCTCGCTGGAATTCTCCAAGCTGCTGCTGCAGGAGGCCAAGGTGGCCGTGGCGCCGGGCATCGGCTTCGGTGAGTACGGCGACGGCCATGTCCGTCTGGCGCTGGTGGAGAACGTCCACCGCATCCGTCAGGCGACCCGCAACATCAAGGAGTTCTTCCGCTCCAACGCCGCCGGCGCGGCGGCGAGCAAGGACCCGGCGGCGCGCGCCGCCCTCCTCGACCCCGAGAAAGCGAAAGCCTGATGTCCGACTCCCACAAAACAGGCCCCCTGAAAATCGCCGTCGCGGGCCTGGGCACGGTCGGCGCGGGCGTTCTGAAGCTTCTCGAGCGGCAGGCCGACCTGATCGAGCAGCGCTGCGGCCGCCGCATCGAGGTGGTGGCGGTCAGCGCCCGCTCGCGCGGCAAGGACCGCGGCGTCGACCTGTCGACGGTCGAATGGTACGACGACCCGGTGGCGCTCGCCGCCCATCCCGGCGTGGATGTGGTGGTCGAGCTGATCGGCGGGTCCGAGGGACCGGCGAAGGAGACCGTCGAGCTGGCGCTGGAGCGGGGGCGCCACGTCGTCACCGCCAACAAGGCGCTGCTTGCCCATCACGGCACCGCGCTCGCGGCCAAGGCGGAGGCCGCCGGCCTCGCCATCGGCTTCGAGGCGGCGGTGGCCGGCGGCATCCCGATCATCAAGGGGCTCCGCGAGGGGCTGGCGGGCAACCGGGTGTCGGAGGTGCACGGCATCCTCAACGGCACCTGCAACTACATCCTGACCGAGATGCGCACCACCGGCCGCGACTTCGCGGACGTGCTGGCCGACGCGCAGAAGCTGGGTTACGCGGAAGCCGACCCGAGCTTCGACATCGACGGCGTGGACGCGGCGCACAAGCTGGCGATCCTGACCTCGGTGGCCTTCGGCACGCCGGTGGACTTCCAGAGCGTCCATGTCGAGGGCATCCGCCACGTCTCGGCGGTGGACTTCGACTACGCCGACGCGCTCGGCTACCGGATCAAGCTGCTGGGCATCGCCCGGCGCACCGACCACGGGATCGAGCAGCGCGTGCACCCCTGCATGGTGCCGAAGGCGGCGCCCATCGCGGCGGTGGACGGCGTGTTCAACGCCGTGATCGCCCAGGGCGATTTCGTGGACCGCGTGCTGTTCGTCGGCCGCGGCGCGGGCGAGGGACCGACGGCGTCGGCCGTCGTCTCCGACCTGATCGACATCGCCCGCGGGCGCTCCACCCCCACCTTCGGCGTGCCGGCGGCCCAGCTTTCCGAGGCCCAGCCGTCCCCGATGGAGGCCCGCCGGGGGTCGTACTACGTACGCCTGATGGTCGTGGACCGTCCCGGCGTGATAGCGGATGTTGCGGCGGCCATGCGCGACCAGAACGTCTCCATGGAGCAGTTCCTGCAGCGCGGGCGCGCCCCCGGTGAAGCGGTGCCGGTGGTCCTGACCACTCATGACACCGACGAGGCGGCCATGCAGCGCGCGCTTGCCACCATCGCCGCCAAGGAGTCGGTGGTCGAGCCGCCGCGCATGATCCGCATCGAACAGTTTTGACCGAACCATAGAAGAACCGAGCATCGATTCGGGGGAGAACAACCATGTCCGTTCATGTCGACCTGTCCGGTATGGACCGGAACCTGGCGCTGGAAGCCGTCCGCGTCACCGAGGCCGCCGCGCTGTCCGCGTCGCTGCTGATGGGCCGCGGTGACGAGAAGCTTGCCGACCAGGCCGCGGTCGACGCCATGCGCCAGGCGCTCAACACCCTCTACATCGACGGCACCGTCGTGATCGGCGAGGGCGAGCGCGACGAGGCGCCCATGCTCTACATCGGCGAGAAGGTCGGCGCCGGCATCGGCCGCGGGCCGAAGGTCGACATCGCGCTCGACCCGCTGGAAGGCACCACCATCTGCGCCACCGGCGGCCCGAACTCGCTGGCCGTCATCGCCATGGCGGACGAGGGCGGCTTCCTGAACGCCCCGGACGTCTACATGGACAAGATCGCCGTCGGTTCCGGCCTGCCGGAAGGCGTGGTCGATCTCGACGAGACCCCGGCCAACAACCTCAAGGCCCTGGCCAAGGCCAAGGGCACCGAGGTGCAGGAGCTGCTGGTCTGCATCCTGAACCGTCCGCGCCACGCCGAGCTGATCGCCCGCGTCCGCGAGGCCGGCGCGCGCATCATGCTGATCAACGACGGCGACGTGTCGGGCGTGATCGCCACCAGCCAGGCCGGCACCGGCGTCGACATGTATGTCGGCTCCGGCGGCGCGCCGGAAGGCGTTCTGGCCGCGGCGGCGCTGCGCTGCATCGGCGGCCAGTTCCAGGGCCGTCTGCTGTTCCGCAACGACGACGAGAAGGCCCGCGCCGCCCGCTGGGGCGTCAAGGATCTGAACAAGAAGTACAGCCTGACCGAGCTGGCCAGCGGCAACGTCATGTTCGCCGCGACCGGCGTGACCGACGGCGCCATGCTGCGCGGCGTCCGCCGCTTCCCCGGCGGTGCGACCACCCATTCGGTCATCATGCGCTCCAAGTCGGGCACCGTGCGCTACGTCGAGGCGCACCACAACCTGCAGCGCAAGCCGAGCATGGCCTAAGGCTGCTCAAGGAAAAAGGGGCGCGCGGTGGTCTGCCGCGCGCCCCTTTCTTTTTTGGAGATTTCTCCTTTTTCGGAGATTACAGGCCCTTCCGCCGCCGTCCCTCGGCGTCGGCGGCCTTCATGGCGGCCAGGACACGCTGCGGGGTGATCTCGTGCGGCTCGTTGTGGATGGTCTCGCCCTCGGCGCAGGCCCGCTCCGCCGCCAGCAGAAGCCGCTCGTCCGACACGCTGGCAAGGCCGATCTCGGCCAGCGTCGTCGGCAGCCCCACCGCCTTGCAGAAGCCGTAGACCTCGTCCAGCACGGCCGGCGGCCGGTCGGTCAGGATCAGCAGCGTCAGCGTGCCGAAGGCGACCTTCTCGCCGTGCCAGCAATGGTGCGTTTCCTCCAGCGCGGTCAGGCCGTTGTGGACGGCGTGCGCCGCCGCCAGCCCGCCGCTCTCGAAGCCCAGCCCGCTCAGAAGCGTGTTGGCCTCGACGATGCGTTCCAGCGCCGGGGTGACCACGCCCTGCTCGCAGGCCGATTTGGCGAGCACGCCATACTCCAGCAGCGTGTCGTAGCACAGCCGGGCCAGAGCGAAGGCGGTCATCGGGCCGACGCGCCCGGTCATGTTGCCGCCGCGCTTGATGCGGCAATCCTCCGCCTCGAACCAGGTGGACAGGGCGTCGCCCATGCCGGAGACGAGGAAGCGCACCGGGGCGTTCGCCACCACGCCGGTGTCGACCAGAACGAGGTCTGGGTTGCGCGGCAGCACGAGGTAGCGCTTGAACGCCCCCTCCGGTGTGTAGATCACCGATAGCGCGCTGCACGGCGCGTCGGTGGAGGCAAGCGTCGGGACGATGGCGGTGCGCGCGTCCAGCGCGTGGGCGACCGCCTTGGCGGTGTCGAGCGCCTTGCCGCCGCCGATGCCGGCCACGACGTCGGCTCCCATGGCGCGGGCGAGATCGGTCAGCCGCTCGATCTCCTCGTCGGAGCATTCGCCGCGGAATTCCTGGATGTCCAGTTCGACGCGCCCGGCGGCGGCATCGACCAGCCGGCCTTTCAGCGTCTTCAGAACGAAGCGGTCGGTGACGGCCAGAACCGTCTTGCCCAGCCGGGCCAGATCCTCCCCCAGGCTGTCGAGGGCGCCGTTGCCTTGGACGTAGCGGGCTGGAAAGATCGCCGTGGTGATCATGGTTCCCTCCTCCGCGTGTGGATGACGCAGTGGAGCAGGACGCCTTTCCACCCGCAATGACCTGCCTCAAGTTGCGGTGCGGCAAGGATGCCTGCCACCTTTGCGTACGCCGCCGCCGCCGACGGGACCGGCCGTCTCCTTCCGCGGGCCCCATCCGCTGGCCCGCTTGTCCCCCATCTGCTATGGCTTCGCCCTTTCCGATCCGTGGCATTCTGGGCAGCATGACCGACACCGTTCCCCCCTTCCTGAACGTCGCCCATTCCCTGTCCGGCAAGCGCTGGCAGGCGCGGCCCTACGACGAGCGGCTGGCCTGGGGGCTGGCGCAGGGGCGGGGGCTGCCGGAGATCGTCGGGCGGGTGCTCGCCGCCCGCGGGGTGACGGAGGAGGCATGCGACGGCTTCCTGAACCCGACGCTGAAGGCGCTGCTTCCCGACCCCTCCCGCTTCAGGGACATGGACACGGCGGCGGAGCGCATCGCCCGCGCCGTGATGGACGGCGAGCCGGTGGCCGTCTTCGGCGACTATGATGTGGACGGCGCCACCTCCTCCGCGCTGCTGCGGCGCTTCTTCCGGGCGGTGGGGGCGGATCTGCGGATCTACGTGCCCGACCGCATGAAGGAGGGCTACGGCCCCAACGGCCCGGCGCTGCTGCGGCTGAAGGCCGAGGGCGTGCGGCTGGTGGTGACGGTGGATTGCGGCATCTCCGCCTTCGCGGCGCTGGAGGCGGCGGCGGCGGCCGGGCTGGACGTGGTGGTTCTCGACCATCACGCGGCGGAACCGCGCCTGCCGCCGGCCATCGCTCTGGTCAACCCGAACCGGCTGGACGAGGACGGCGCCTACCGCACGCTGTGCGCGGCGGGAGTGACCTTCCTGGCCGTGGTGGCGGTGAACCGGGCGCTGCGCAGCGCCGGATTCTACGCGGGCCGCAACGAGCCGAATCTGATGGAGTGGCTCGACCTCGTGGCGCTGGGCACGGTGTGCGACGTGGTGCCCCTGACCGGGTTGAACCGGGCGCTGGTGGCGCAGGGGCTGAAGGTGATGGCGCGGCGCGCCAACCCCGGCCTGTCCGCCCTGTCCGACGTCGCCGGGGTGAAGGAGAAGCCGGACGCCTACCACGCCGGCTTCGTGCTCGGCCCGCGGGTCAACGCCGGCGGGCGCGTCGGCGCCTCGGACCTCGGGGCGCGGCTGCTCTCCACCGACGATCCCATGGAGGCCATGGAACTGGCCCAGAAGCTGGAGGCTCACAACGCCGAACGCCGCGCGGTGGAGCAGGGCGTGCTCGCCGACGCCCTGGCCCGGCTGGAGGAGCACGCCGACGAGCTGGCCGAACTGGTCTTCGTGGCGGGTGAAGGCTGGCACCCCGGCGTGATCGGCATCGTCGCCAGCCGCCTGAAGGAGCGCTACAGCCGCCCCGCCTGCGTCATCGCCCTGGAGGAAGGGGCGGACGGTACGGTGATCGGCAAGGCCTCGGGCCGCTCGGTGCGTGGGGTCGACCTGGGGGCGGCGGTGATCGCCGCGCGGCAGGAAGGGCTGCTGATGGCCGGAGGCGGGCACCGCATGGCGGCCGGCTTCACCGTGGCGGGGAACAGGCTGGCCGACCTGCAGACCTTCCTGACCGGCCGCGTCGCCGAACAGGTCGCCGCAGCCCCTCTGGTGCCGACGCTGGAGCTGGACGGCGCGCTGTCCGTGGGGGCGGCGAACACCTCCCTGGTGGACCGCCTGAACCAGCTCGGCCCCTTCGGCACCGGCAACGCGGAGCCGCGCTTCGCCGTCACCGACGCCCGCGTGGTGCGGGCGGACGTGGTCGGGGCGAATCACGTCCGCTGCATTCTCCAGGGCGGCGACGGCGCCCGGTTGAAGGCCATCGCCTTCCGCGCGCTGGACAGCGAGATGGGAAAAGCCCTGCTGATGGGGCGCGGATCGCCCTTCCACATCGCCGGCGTCCTGCGCATCGACCGTTGGAACGGGGCGGAGGGAGTCCAGCTCCTGATCGACGACGCCGCACCCTCCCAAACCATGTGAATGCAAACAAATTCGGCTCGGGAGTGCTGCATGGGGGGCATACGCGAACGGGGTAGAAAGGAGTTGGAAAAAACGCTTGCGCTCGGCCCGTCATCCCATTAGTAATCCCGCCACGCCAACGACGTCCCCATCGTCTAGAGGCCTAGGACACCGCCCTTTCACGGCGGCGACAGGGGTTCGAATCCCCTTGGGGACGCCACCTTCTCACAGGTTGGCACCGGTTTCGAAAGCTCAGCCCTTGGCTGAGCTTTTGTCGTTTCAGGCGTCATTTGTCTGCCGCCTTTGCCGGCTGCGGGTGATCCCTTCGCCGCGCCGCGTTCGCCGGCTTCTCCCACCCGCCGAAATAGCGCCAAGGGGCGGTTTCCAGGGGTAGCTTGGTGGACTAACGTTCCTCACGCCCCTTCGATGCTTCGACGGGGCCAAGGGAACGGGAGACATCCATGACCATTCCGACGACACGCCTTCCTTCGGGAACCGCCGTGCCGGTGCTCGGCCAAGGCACCTGGTACATGGGCGAGGACAGCCGCGACCGCGCGCGGGAGGCGGCGGCGCTGCGGCTCGGCCTCGACCTCGGCATGACGCTGATCGACACGGCGGAGATGTACGCCGACGGCGGGGCGGAGGAGGTGGTCGGCGAGGCCATCGCCGGGCGCCGCGACGAGGTGTTTCTGGTCAGCAAGGTGCTGCCGATGAACGCCAGCCGCCGCGGCACCATCGCGGCCTGCGAACGCAGCCTGAAGCGCCTGCGCACCGACCGCATCGACCTCTATCTGCTGCACTGGCGCGGCAGCCACGACTTCTCCGAAACCATCGAGGCCTTCGACACGCTGATGCGTGACGGCAAGATCGGCCGATGGGGTGTCAGCAACCTGGATCTCCAGGACATGGAGGAGTTGGTCGGCACGCCGGGCGGGGAGGGGGTGCAGACCGACCAGCTCCTCTACAACCTGACGCGCCGCGGCATCGAATACGACCTGCAGCCCTGGTGCCGTGGGCGGGGCATTCCGATCATGGCCTATTCGCCGATCGAGCAGGGGCGGATGCTGCGCCATCCGGAGCTTCGCCGCATCGCCGAGCGGCACGGCGCGACGCCGGCCCAGGTCGGGCTGGCCTGGCTGCTGCGCCAGGACGGGGTGATCGCCATCCCCAAGGCGTCGGATCCCGCCCATGTACGCGACAACCGGGCCGCCGCCGACCTGCGGCTCGACGAGCAGGATCTCGCGGACCTCGACCGGGCCTTCCCGCCGCCGCGCGGGCCGCGCCCGCTGGAGATGCTGTAGCGCGGCGAAGCGCCGCGCTTGCGGTGGCGGACTCGATTTCCCTAGCCGAACGGCCTATGTATGCTGCATTGCGGAATCGGGCGTGCCTGAGTCCGTGTGTGCCTCATCCGGGAAACGAAGCATGCTCGCCATCGTTCTTCTGTCCATGCTGCTGTCGGGCTTCGCTGTCGTCGTGGCGCGGATTCTGACCGCCGAGGTCGCCACCGCCGGCATGCCGGTCCGCGATCCCTGGTCGCCCGGCCACCTCCGCCGGGTGAAGAAGGCGCGCAAGGCGCGGGAGGAGATTGAGGGCGGCCCGTCCTGGGCGTCGTTCCCGCGCGCTCTCTGATCTTTCCCGCCGTTCCATTCTTCAAAAGCAGATCGGGCCGGGAAATCTCCCGGCCCGATTGCGTTCGGGTGCTGATGGTGCGTCCGGTGCCTTACTGGGCCGGCTCCGCCGCCAGCTTCGAGGCCGGGAGGCTCTCGTTGATCTGGCGGGCGCGCATCGGCTTCAGGACGAAGATGGCCAGCAGGGCGGCGATGCCGTTGACCGCGGCGGCGAAGAAGAACACCGCCTGCCAGCTGCCGGTCGAGGCGACCGCCACGTTGGCGAAGGGAACGACCAGCGACGCGGTGCCCTTGGCGGTGTACAGCAGGCCGGCGTTGGTGGTGGCGAACTTCGAGCCGAAGGAGTCGCCGCACAGCGCCGGGAACAGGCTGTAGATCTCACCCCAGGCGAAGAACACCAGACCCGTCAGGATCACGAAGGCGACGGGGTTGTGGCCCCACTGGTTCAGCGCCAGGATGCCGACGCACTCCAGGGCGAAGGCGATGAACATCGTGTTCTCGCGGCCGATGTGGTCCGACACCCAGCCGAAGAAGGGGCGGGTGACGCCGTTCAGCACGCGGTCGATCGACAGGGCGAAGGTCAGCGCCGGCAAGGTCAGGCCCATGATGCTGACGGGCACGCCGTCCAGGTGGAAGTCCTTGGCGATCGGGCCGAGCTGAGCGGTCGCCATCAGGCCGCCCGCCGCCACCATCACGAACATGGCGTACATGACCCAGAAGACCGGGGTCTTCAGCATCTGGACCGGGGTGTAGCTCTCGCGGGTCTGCGACACCGCCGAGCGGGTGACCTCCGGAACCTGACCCTTCTTCGGCGACGCCAGGAACCATGCCAGCGCGAGGATCACCGCGCCCTGGCCGATGCCGAAGGTCATGAAGGTGGCTTCATAGCCCGAGGAGTGGATCATGTTGGCGATGGGAACGACCGTGAGGGCCGAGCCGGCGCCGAACCCGGCGGCGGTCAGGCCGGCGGCGAGGCCGCGGCGGTCGGGGAACCACTTCAGCGCGTTGCCCACGCAGGTGCCGTAGACGCCGCCGGCGCCGATGCCGCCCAGCGCTGCGCCGAGATAGAGCATGGCGAGCGAGTCGGCCACCGAGTTGACCGCCCAGGCCACGGCGCAGAGCACGCCGCCGATCAGGACGACGATGCGCGGGCCGAATTTGTCGACGAACCAGCCTTCGACGGGAACCAGCCAGGTTTCCATGACGACGAAGATGGTGAAGGCCACCTGGATGGCCGCACGGCCCCAGCCATGCTTCTGGTCGATGGGCTCGACGAACAGAGTCCAGCCGTACTGCAGGTTCGCGATCATCGACATGCAGATGACGCCGATGACGAGCTGGAACCAGCGGCCACCGAGGGGCCCCTTCGGGGCCTCCGTGAGGGCTTGGTGCATTTCTCTCCTCCTAGAAGCGATCTCTTTGCGAAGCGGTCTTTTGCTTTTTTGAGTCGGGTTGTTTTTGTTTTTTGACCGGAGGTTTCCCCGTGGTGTGCCGGGTCGTCTCCATCGCCTTTGCTTGACCGTGGAACCGGCCGCTTGGTGTGGGCGGCTTCAGCTCCCGGGATGAGCGTTTTTGGCATTAGAGATATGGTATGCCAGATACAGTTTTTGGCGCAAGCTGTTTGTCAGCGTAACAAACAGACTCGGCCTGCGAGGGCCGCTCTACCACCTTCGGAAGCGTTGATGGCCCTTGTCCCGATAGGGGTTCTTGCGCTCAGACGGTGGCGGTGCTGACGGTTTGCTGCCAAAGCGATTTGGTCCATTCTGG
Organism: Azospirillum tabaci; assembly: GCF_014596085.1. Lineage (GTDB taxonomy): Bacteria > Pseudomonadota > Alphaproteobacteria > Azospirillales > Azospirillaceae > Azospirillum > Azospirillum tabaci. The sequence continues at coordinate 4,009 of NZ_JACCJY010000032.1, read as the reverse complement.
TATCTGGTATACATATAAGGCAAGGGCGCGCGTCGACTCGGGAAGGCATGGCGCTTCCGCGCCGTCGCGTGATCGACCAGTTTCAAATCATCGGTACAGGGGAGGAGAGGATTCGATGACAACCGCCATTTTCACCCACCCGGACTTCCTGGCGCACGACACCGGCCCGGGGCACCCGGAGCGTCCGGAGCGAATCGCCGTGGTGTGGGAGGTTCTGGACCGCGACGAGTTCCGCGATCTGCCCCGCTTCGAGGCCCCGGAGGCGGAGGCGGAGCAGCTGCGCTGGGTGCATGACGCGGCCTATGTGGATGCCGTGCTGAACGCGGTCCCGGACAGCGGTCACGTCCGGCTGGACGCCGACACCGTGCTGTCGCCCACCTCGCGCTCGGCGATTCTGCGCGCCGCCGGAGCGGTCTGCGCGGCGGTGGACGCGGTGCTGGACGGGACGGCGAAGAACGCCTTCTGCGCCGTCCGCCCCTGCGGTCACCACGCCGAGCCGGCCCGCGCCATGGGCTTCTGCGTCTTCAACAATGTGGCGGTCGGCGCGGAGCACGCCCGCAAGCGGCGCGGCCTGACCCGGGTGGCCGTGGTCGATTACGACGTGCACCACGGCAACGGCACCCAGGCGATGTTCTGGGACGACGCTGACCTGTTCTTCGCCTCGACCCACCAGTCGCCGCTCTATCCCGGCACCGGCTCGATGCGGGAAACCGGTGTCGCCGACAACATCGTCAACGCGCCGCTGCCGCCCCACTCCGGGACGGTGGAGTTCCGACAAGCGATGGAGCGCCGCATCCTCCCCGCGCTGGAGGAATTCCAGCCGGAGTTGATCCTGATCTCCGCCGGATTCGACGCCCACGCCCGCGACCCTCTGGCGTCGCTGAACTTCACCGGCCCGGATTTCGAATGGGCGACCCGCAAGCTGGTCGAGGCGGCGGATCGGCTGTGCGACGGCCGCGTCGTGACGGTGCTGGAGGGGGGCTACGACATGGTGGGGCTCGCCGAAGGCTGCGCCGCCCATCTCCAGGCCCTGATGCACGCCTGACCGGGGCTCGGACGGCGAAGCGCCGAGGGATTTCGAGGGACTTTGCGCAGCTGCGTCATAAGGTCGGTTGCTTCCTGCACGGATTATCTGGTATACCAAATACCAGAGAGACGAACAGAGTCCCTCGAACACACAAAAAAACGGGAGTTACGCACGATGGACCAGCGGATCGCCGAACAGAACGCTGCCGACCAGCACACCATCGAGATCACCCTGGCAAAGACCGACGCCGACATCGCCGACAGCTACGCGGTGGTGAAGGAACTGCGCACCCACATGACCGACGCCGACGCCTACGCCGCCCAGATCCGCCGCCAGATGGAGGACGGCTACAACCTCGCCCTCCTGCGCATCGACGGCGAGGTCGCCGGCTGCGGCGGCTTCCGCGTTCACGAGACGCTGTCGCGCGGTCGCTATATGTATGTTGAGGACCTTGTAACCTCGCCGAAGCACCGCTCCTTCGGCCTGGGCGACAAGCTGTTCGATTGGTTGGCCGCCCAGGCGCGCGAGAAGGGCTGCGCTCAGATGGAAATCATCTCCGGGGTCCAGCGCGGCGACGCGCACCGCTTCTATCACCGCAAGCGTATGACGGTTAAGGCGTTCCAGCTCGTCCTTCCGCTCACCTGATCCCGCACACCGGATGGATCCGCGAGCCGGGCGTCCGGACGGGCCGGACGCCCGGTTTTCCATGCTCGAACTTTCGTTGGAAAACCCAGGATTCTCGCCCGATTCCGGATCATGTCCCTCCCTCTACAGGGTCTATTTTGCCAGTTGACATCTGGTATCTGGTATACCAAACTCCGTATTTGTTCGGTGTGCTGATTGATTGGGGTTACTGCAAAGGCTGCGCGGCGCGTGGCCGATAATTGGGGGAGAGGAAACGGGTTATGAAGATCTGCATCTTTGGGTCCGGGGCCATCGGCGGCTATCTTGGTGTGCGTCTCCACCAGGCCGGCGCGGATGTCAGCCTCGTCGCGCGCGGCGCCCATCTCACGGCCATGCGTGAGAACGGCGTGAAGCTGATCGTCGGAGAGGAAGAAACGGTCGTCCGCCCCCGCTGCACCGACAACGCGGCGGAACTCGGCCCGCAGGACTACGTCATCATCGGTCTGAAGGCCCACTCCGTTCCCAGCGTCGTCGACGCCATCCAGCCGTTGCTTGGCAAGGACACCGCCGTGGTCACCGCGGTCAACGGCATCCCCTATTGGTACTTCTACAAGAACGGCGGCGAGTTCGAAGGCCGCGTGCTCGACACCGTCGATCCGGGCGGCATCCAGTGGAACGGCCTGGGGCCGGAGCGCGCCATCGGCTGCGTCGTCTACCCCGCGACCGAGGTCGTCGAACCCGGCGTCATTCAGCACATCTACGGCGACAAGTTCTCGCTGGGCGAGCCGGACGGCACCCAGTCCGACCGCGTGAAGAAGCTCAGCGCGGCCATGGAGGCCGGCGGCCTGCGCGCCCCGGTGCTTGACCGCATCCGCGACGAGATCTGGCTGAAGCTGTGGGGCAACCTCTGCTTCAACCCGATCAGCGCGCTGACCCACGCCACGCTCGACGTCATCTGCTCCGATCCGGAAACCCGCGCCGTCGCCAAGGCGATGATGCTGGAGGCCAAGGAGATCGGCGACCGTCTGGGTGTGCATTTCCGGGTGGATGTGGAGCGCCGCATCAACGGCGCCGGCGCCGTCGGCGCGCACAAGACCTCCATGCTCCAGGATCTGGAGCGTGGCCGTCCGATGGAGATCGACGCCCTGCTGTCGGTGGTCCAGGAGATGGGCCGCATGGTTGGCGTGGCGACCCCGACCATCGACGTGGTCCTGGCGCTCGTCCGCCAGCGCGGCGAGATCGCCGGCGCCTACACGCGCCCGCAGCGGGCGTCGTCCGAGGCCGCACCCGCGGTCGCCGCCCAGTAGGGCGGACACCGTCCGGCCCCGCACACAGAAACCAACGCCCCCAACGACGAAGCGAAGCAACGCCGAGGGGCCGGACAATCGCTTCACAGGAGGAGCGTCATGAGGGTTGAAGACATTCTCCGCCGGAAGGGGACGCGCATCGGCACGGTGCGCATCAACGAAACCGTGGAAACGGCGTTGCGTCTTCTGAAGGCGGAAAACACGGGCGCGCTGGTGGTCAAGGACGTCTGCCGGACCGAGGGCAACACCGTCGTCGGGGTGATTTCCGAACGCGACATCGTGCGTGGCCTGACCGACCGCGGGCCGGGCATCCTGTCCCTGCCGGTCACGGCGGTGATGAGCAATCATCCCGTCTGCTGCACGCCGGGCGATTCCGTCCGCCACGTGCTCCAGCTGATGGACGAGCACACCATCCGCCACATCCCCGTCCTGGACGGAGCCTCGCTGGTCGGCGTGGTCAGCGTGCGCGATCTCATCAAGGCGCAGCTCGATGCCGCGCCGCCGGACTCCGAGCCGGGCGAGGTCGTCAGCTATCCCGTCGCCGCGGCCCAGTGACGGACGACGGCGCCGTGGGCGGCGCCCAAGGCGACGTCCACGGCAGCGTCCAAGTTAAGGCGGCGGCGGTCCGGAGGCGGTCGCCCGCATCCATCCCGGGTGACCGCTCCGCCGCCCTGCGGGCCTGACGCCGGACCACGCCTCGTCGCTGGCCGGCACCGACATCATTCGAGAATTTGACCGGCGGGCCGCCCGCCGAGGCCGCCCGCCGTCGAGGCCGGAGCGCTGACGCCTCGTCCTGCCGATTGCTTTGGGAGGCAATCAACAACCATGAAAATCGCCATACCCAGGGAGCGGCGAGCGGGCGAGAATCGCGTCGCAGCGTCTCCGGAAACCGTCAAGAAGATCAAGGGCCTCGGTCTCGACGTCGTGGTCGAGACCGGCGCGGGTTTGGGCTCGAACCTGCCGGACCGGGTCTATCAGGCCGCCGGTGCGGAGATCGCGCCGGACGCCGCCTCGGCGCTGGCCGACGCCGACATCGTGCTGAAGGTGCAGC
>NZ_JACCJY010000031.1 GCF_014596085.1 Azospirillum tabaci | reverse complement strand
AGGAGGCGCCGATCTTCCAGGTCGCCGACTACGGCCTCGTCGCCGACCTCTTCAAGGCGGTGCCGGAGCTGCAGCAGGCGCTGTGACGCCATAGGCATCGCCGGCCCTCCCGGACGTCAGGCGCGACGGTCGGGAGCCTCCGGGAAACCGGCGCGGCTCCGCGCATCCACCGCGGCCACCGCCTCGGCGTGGCAGGAGGGCGGATGCCAGGCGAGGCCGCGCCCGACGATCCCGTCCTCCCCCGCCGCGTGCAGGGCGGCCAGACAGACCGGGGGCACCGGGCCGCCCAGCAACACGGCGCGGGCGTCCAGCCCGACGCGCCGCCCGTGGACGGGATGGTCGGCGCAGAGCAGCCGGTCCGCCGCCGCGACGGCCGCTTCGGCGGCGCCCCCCAGCTCCGCCCGCAGCAGCGGGGCGGCGTCGAGCGCCAGCGCCCCGAAGCCCAGCGCGTCGATGACGGCGCTGTCCCCGATCGCCGGCAGGCGCGGGCGGGGAGCACCGCCGGGAGCCCCGATGTCCGGCCCCTGCGGCGCGGCCACCGGCGCGCTCGCCCAGCCCTCGCCCATCATGCCCGACAGGCGCAGCCCGAAGCGCACCCCGTTGCCGCCGGCCGCCGTCACCAGCGCCGCCCCCGGCACGCCGTCGGCGGCCAGCATCATCACCTTGCAGGCGGCCATCCAGGGGTTGAGGAAGAACTGCCCGGCCTCCTTCAGGAAGGCGCAAACCTCGCCGGTCCCGCCCAGCCGCGACACCAGCGTCTCGGTCAGCAGCGCCGAGGCCACGCCGACGCGCCCGTGCAGCTCGTCCCCCTGTTCCATCGCCTCGCATGCGATGCCACCCAGCTCCACCGGCCCGATCCCGGCCAGCGCCGGGCCGACCGCGCCGTGCAGCAGCCGCAGCCGCTCGACCACCGCCCCGCTGACGATGCCGAAGCGCAGAGCGGGACCACCGCCCTCGTTGAGCGGGCTGTAGGCACGGGCGCCCGAGCCGCCGGCATCCTCCACCACATGCAGCCACATCGACCGCGACACGACGGCGGCGAGCGGGGTGACCACGCCGAAATCCTGCGCCGGGCGCAGGGTCACGGCGCCGCTGCGCACCAGGGCACGGGCCTCCTCGACGCCGTCGGCCATGCCTTCGAACAGCAGCGCGGCGGCGGCGGCGTTGAAGATCGGCGGGCAGATCTCCGCCGGATCGGCGAAGGGCGGTCCGGCGTGCAGCAGCGTGTGGCGGTCCAGCCCGATCCGCTCCCCGGCGGTTCCGGTCTCCGTCCACACCGGATCGGCGGCCAGCATCCGCTCCACAGCCCGCGTGGTGGCGTCGTTCATCGCGTGTATCCCCAACTCTCTCGGTGTTTTCGGTGCCGTTACGGCAAATGCAGCGGGGCGCGGCCGTAGCCGTTGCTGGCATCGACCAGATGCAGCAGGTAGCGCAGGAAGACCGCCCGATCCTCCTTCGGCAGCGGCGCGATGGTGCGGTCGTGGGCGCGCTGGGCCTTCTTGTCCATGCGGCGCAGCAGCTTCCGGCCCTCCGCGGTGATGGCGGCCAGTTTCATGCGCTTGTCCACCGGGCTGGCCCGGCGCTGGATCAGCCCGCGCTCGGCCAGCCGCGCCAGCACCCCCGCCGTGGTCGTGCGGTCGATGCCGATCTGGGCGCCCAGCGTCACCTGATCCAGGTCGGGCCGTTCCGCCAGGGCGGTCAGCACGCTGTACTGGACGGGGGTGATGTTGAACTCCGCGCACTCCTCCATGAACATGGCGACGTGGATCTGGTGCAGGCGGCGGATGAGGAATCCGGGACGCTCCGCCAGAACGCGGTACGCCTCTTCGATCAAGGGGTCGTCTAATGTCATCGCGGGCGGTCCGTCGGAGCGGGTTTTCGAGGTTGGTGCATCAGAGAGGATGGCGGCGGGCCGGAAAATCGGCAACCGGGCTGGAATGCCGTGGCGTCTAGCCCATCAGCGACACATGCGCCGCAACGATCCGCCAGCCCTCGGGCATGCGGACCCACGTATGGCTCTGCCGTCCGACACGCTCCGTGGAAGGACGCGTGAATTCGGTGTTGGCGGTCGCCATGTCGCGGCCATAGGTGGTGATGACGGTGTTGCGCAACACCCGGTCCAGCCCCGCCGCCGGGCGGCCCTGGCGGAAGGCGGCGATGGCGTCGTAGCCGTACAGGTTCTCGCCCACGCCGTAGCGCAGGGTCGCCGGGTGTTTCCAGAACAGCTCGTCCAGAACCGCCACGTCGTTGCCGGTCAGCGCGCGCTCGTAGCGCTCGAAGGCGGCGGTGACCTCGGCCACCACTTCGGGGATGTTGATCTCAAGCGTCATGGGAACAGGTCCTCGGCGATGGTCAGAAGCGTCGAATCGCTGCCGCGCGGGCCGACCAGCGATAGACCAAGCGGGCAGCCGTCCAACCGCGCCGCGGGGATGGAAATTTGCGGCAGACCGGCCAGACCGGCGGGGCAGAGGATCGCCAGCGCCCGAGCGCGCTCCGCGTCCACCGCCGCCCCCGACGAACCGCGCAGCGGCGCGATGCCCGGCGCGCTGGGCAGGACGATGAGCCCGTCCATTCCCAACAGGTCGTCCATCCGCCGCCGGATGCCGGCCCGCGTCTGCGCCGCCGCGCGGGCCAAGGCGGGGTCGAGCGTGGCCGCCGCGGCGAAGCGGTCGCGCACCCCCGGCCCGAAGGTCGGTTTCGTCGCCGCGATCCAGGCGCCGTGCGCCTCCCAGGCTTCGGCGGCCTGAAGCGTCTGGAAGACCGGACGCCATTGGTCCAGCCCCTCCGGGGCCAGCGTCACGGTCTCCGCACCCCCGAACCGCTCGCACAGCCGGTCCAAGGCCGGGGCGAGAGCGGTGCGCACCGCCTCTCCGGCGATGGCGAAGGCGTCCTCGGCGACCAGCAGGCGGCGGAAGGCCAGATCGGGCGCCGGGGGCAGCAGCACCGCCCCGACGCGGCGGAGCAGCGCCGCCTCCCGCGCGAACCAGCCCACGGTGTCGAAGCTCGGCGCCAGCGGCACGGAGCCGTCCAGCGGAACAGCCCCGTGGGTGGGCCGGATGCCATAGAGGCCGCAGTAGCTCGCCGGCAGGCGGACCGACCCGCCGGTGTCCGTCCCGATGGCGAAGTCCACCGCCCCGCCCGCCACCGCGGCGGCCGACCCGCTGGAGGAGCCGCCGGGGATGCGGCCCGGCGCCTGCGGGTTTTCCGGGGTGCCGTAATGGGCGTTCTCGCCGGCCAGGCTCCAGGCCAGCTCGTCGGTCAGGGTCTTGCCGGCAATGCGTGCCCCGGCGTCGAGCAGCCGCTGCACGGCGGGCGCGGTCTCCCGCGGAACCTCGTGGGTGCGCAGCCAATCCGGGTTGCCGGCCCCGGTGGGAAGACCGGCGATGTGGAACAGGTCCTTCACCGCGAAGCGCAGCCCGGCCAGCGGACCGCTTGCGGCTCCGGCGACCTCGGTCCGGCCGTAGGGGACGAAGGCGTTCAGAGGGTCGTTGGGCATGATGGGATGGTCAATCTCACGTTCGGAAACGGCACTGCAATCCCCTCTCCCGCCCCGGGAGAGGGTGCCCGCAAAGCGGGCGGGTGAGGGTAAAGCCGAGAATCAAGGCGCGGTGTCTTGCCGGCACCCTCACCCTCCCACCGCGTCGCGGTGGGCCCCTCCCTCTCCCGGGGCGGGAGAGGGATTATCGGGAACGGCCGTGGTTGTCTTGCAGAGAGCGACCGCCGAAGAGGCCACGCAGCCAATCCTTCAACATGCTCCACAGCAGATTGCCAGCGTTCAATTCCGTGGCGGGCTCGGGAGCGGGCTCCGGGGCCGGAGCAGCCACCACGTCCGAGGACGCCGCCGCCTCCTCTTCCGCCGCCGGGGCGGTCGCGGCGAGCTTGGCTTCCAGGTTGCGGGCGAACTCGGCAGTCAGGCGGTTGGCGATCTCCTGCACGATGGCGCCGCGGCTGAACTGGGCCAGCACGCCGGTCAGGGTGAAATCGACGGTCAGGTCGATGCGCGTCCCCGCACCCTCTTCCAAAACCGAAAAGGTCACGTCGGCCTTGGCGCGGGAGTTGTTCTTGGGGTCCGTGCCCTGGCCGTGGATGACGCCGGTGTGGGTCGCCGCGTCCATCGTCAGCGTGCCCTCACCGGCGAAGGCGGCGGCGATGGGGCCGAGCTTCACGCGCATCTGCCCGAAGATCCGGTCGCCCTCGCGCGGCTTGGTCAGCGAGGCGCCGGGCATGCAGGAAATCACCTGCTCCACGTCGCCGAGCAGCGGCCAGACACGGGCGCGCGGGAAGTTGACGGCAAGGGTCTGGGTCATGGTCGGCATGGGCTTACCCCGCGTTCGTGTTGCGCGCGTCGATGACGCGGCGGATGGCGTTGACGATCCCGACATAGCCGGTGCAGCGACACAGGTTGCCGCTCATCGCCGTGCGGATCGCCGGGTTGTCGGCGTCCGGGCGGCGCAGCACCACGTCGCGCGCCGCCACCAGCATCCCCGGCGTGCAGAAGCCGCACTGCAGCCCGTGCTCGGCGGAGAAGGCCTCGCGCAGCTCCGCGGCGACGGGGTCGTCGTCCAACCCCTCCACCGTGGTGACGGACCGCCCGTCGCAGGCCACCGCGAAAGTGATGCAGGAGCGCGCCGGCTCCCCATCGATCAGAATGGTGCAGGCGCCGCACACGCCGTGCTCGCAGCCCAGATGGGTGCCGGTCAGCAGCTCCCGCTCGCGCAGGAAGTCGCCGAGATGCTGGCGCGGCGGCACGCTGGCCTCGACGCGCGTGCCGTTGATGGTCAGGGAAATGGTTTTGGCGTGGGTGCTCATGACATCACCTGCGCGATGGCGCGCTTCAGCGCGACGGTGTGGGTCCGAAGGGCGATGGGGTCGTCCGCGGCGGGGCTGCCGGCGAGATGCGCGGCCATCGCCGCCTCGGTGCAGCCGTCCGCGAACAGGGCCGGGCCGTCGATCACCACCGGCTTGCCGGAGGTCGCCCCAGCGACGCAGCGCTGGACGCCGCGGGCCGGGTCGATCAGCACCGCGCCGGTGGCGTGGGAGAATTCGCCGGTCTTGCGGCAGACCTTGTAGTAGCCCCAGCGCGCCCGGTCGGAGAGGGCGGGCACATGGATTTCGGCGACGATCTCACCCGGCTGCAACGCCGTCTCGAACACGCCCAGGATGAAATCGGTCATCGGCACGCTGCGCCGCCCGCCTGTGCCGGCGATCACCACGTCGGCGCCGAGCGCGGTCAGCACGTTCACCCAGTCCGCCGCCGGGTCGGCGTGGGCGAGGCTGCCGCCGATGGTGCCGCGGTTGCGCACCGCGCGGTAGGCGATCACCGCCGCCACGCTGGGAAGCACGCCACGCGTCACGTCCGGGTAGTCGCCGTCCTCCAGCCGCGCGTGGGTGACGCAGGCCCCGATGACCAGCCGGTCACCCTCCTGGCGGATCGTCCGAAGCTCGGCGATGCGGGTGATGTCCACCAGCAGCTCCGGCTGGGCCAGCCGCAGGTTCAGCATGGGGCCGAGCGACTGGGAACCGGCGACGGGCCGCACCATCACGTCCTCGCGCGCCAGAAGCTCCAGCGCCGCGTCGAGCGTGGCTGGCTGCGCGTAGTCGAAATCGACCGCCTTCATGCCGCACCCCGCGTTTCGGCGATGGCGCAAAGGATGACCTCCGGCGTCATCGGCGCGTTCGTCACGGTGACTCCCAGCGGCTTCAGCGCGTCGTTGATGGCGTTGCAGATCGCGGCCGGCGGGGCGATGGCGCCGCCCTCGCCGATGCCCTTCACGCCGAACTCGGTGTAGGGCGAGGGGGTCAGCATGTGGATGATCCTCACGTGCGGGACCTCGGTGAAACCGGGGATCAGGTAATCCGCAAAGGTGGAGGCGAGCGGCTGGCCTTCCGCGTCGTAGGGCATCCGCTCGTAGAGCGCGGTGCCGACGCCTTGGGCGACGCCGCCGTAGATCTGGCCGTCGACGACCATTGGGTTGACCATGGTCCCGGCATCCTCGACCACCACGTAGTCGAGGATTTCGACCTGCCCGATCTCCGGGTCCACGGCCACCGCCACGGCGTGGGTGGCGTAGGAGAAGGTGCCGTGGTCGCTGCCCGGCTTGTAGCCGGCGGTGACCTCCAGCCCGCCGCGGTCCACGTCGGCGGGAAGGAGCTGCGGCGCGCGGTACCAGGTGTGGGCGATCTCGCGGATGGTCACCGCGGCGGCCCCGGCCTTCACCGACCCTTCCTCCAGAACCACCGCTTCCGGACCGGCCTGCATCAGATGCGCGCCGATCCTGCGCAGCCGCTCGGCCAGCGTGCGGCAGGCCGTGGCGACGGCGCCGCCGGCCATGACCATGCTGCGCGACCCCCAGGTGCCCGTCGAATAGGGCGTCAGGCCGGTGTCGCCGTGCACCAGCTTGATCTTCTCCAGCGGGATGCCCAGCACCTCGTGGGCGACCTGGGCGAAGGTGGTCTCCATGCTCTGGCCGTGCGACTGCACGCCGACGCGCAGCTCCAGCCCGCCGTCCGGGGTGATGCGGGCCTGCGCCTGCTCGTGCCCCGGCACCATGGGGATGCCCCAGCCGTGATAGACGGCGGTGCCGTGGGCCGACTGCTCGCAATAGGTGGCGAAGCCGACGCCGATCAGACGGCCGTCCGCTTCCCCCGCCTTCTGGCGGGCGCGCCAGCCGTCCAGTTCGATGGCGGCGACGGCGCGGCGGACGGATTCGGGATAGTCTCCGCTGTCGAAATGCTTCTTCGTCACGTTGTCGAAGGGCATCTTCTCCGGCGGGACGAGGTTTTCCAGCCGCACCTGCCACGGCTCCCGCCCCACGGCGTCGGCCACGGCGTCGATCATCTGCTCCATGGCGAAGCACACGCCGGTGCGCGCCACGCCGCGGTAGGGAACGATCGGCGGCTTGTTGGTGCAGACGGAGAAGGTGCGGCAGCGGTAATGCGCGAAGTCGTAGGGGCCGGGCAGGATGCTGCCGACCTGTGCGGCCTCCAGGCAGGCTGAGAAGGGATAGACGGAGTAGGCCCCGGCATCGACCCAGGCGTCGGCCTCGATCCCCAGCAGCCGCCCGCGCGCGTCGGCGTAGGCGGTGATCTCGTAATGGTGCTCACGGGCGTTGGCCGCGGCGACCAGATGCTCCCGCCGGTCCTCTGTCCAGCGGACAGGACGGTCGAGGCGCATGGCGATCCAGGCGGCCACGATCTCCTCCGGCTGGAGCAGGCCCTTCCAGCCGAAGCCGCCGCCGACGTCGGGCGCCACCACGCGGATCAGGCCCTGGTCGAGGTCCAGGCATTCCGACAGGCCGGCGCGCACGATGTGCGGCATCTGGGTCGAGGTGGTCAGGACGAGCTGCTCGACGTGGCGGTCCCAGTGGGCGACCACGCCCTTGCCCTCCAGCGGCACCATGCACTGGCGCGCCGTGCGGATGGTCCGCGACACCTTCACCGGGGCGGTGGCCGCGATCTCCGCGATGGTCCCGCCGACGTTGGTCTCCAGGAAGACGTTGTCCGGCCAGTGGTCGTGCACCTTCGGCGCGCCCGGCGTCACCGCCTCCAGCATGTCGGAATTCACCGGCAGCTCGGCGTAATCGACGAAGACGGAGGCGGCGATGTCCTCGGCCTCGGCGCGGGTGGCGGCGACGCAGACGGCCACCGGCTCGCCGACGAAGCGCACCTTGCCATCAGCCAGCGCCGGCTGCTCCGACACCTTGAAGCCGGGCAGGCCCGACACGGCGCGGATCGGCTTGACGCCGCCCGCAGCCAGATCCGCCCAGGTGAAGACGGTGCCGCGGTGCTCCTCCGGGATCTCGATGCCGGTGATGGTGGCGTGGGCGACCGGGCTGCGCACGAAGGCCAGCTCCTTCATGCCGACCAGGGCGATGTCACCGACGAAGCGGCCCCGCCCGCGCAGCAGCCGGTCGTCCTCCTTGCGGCGGACCCTGGCGCCGACACCGGAACCGGCGGTGCTAACCTCTCCCATTCCCTGACCCTCTCTTTTTTCTTAACCGCCCAGATAGGCGCGCTGGATGTGGTCGTTGGCGAGCATGGCCTGCCCGGTGCCCTGCTCCATCACCTGCCCGCTCTCAAGCAGGTAGGCGCGGTCGCACATGTCGAGCGCGGCGTAGGCGTTCTGCTCGACCATCAGCACGGTGGTCCCTTCCCGGCGGATGTCCGACACGATCTCGAAGGTGCGCTCCACGAGGTTGGGGGCGAGGCCCAGCGACGGCTCGTCGAACAGCACGATCTTCGGGCGCGACATCAGCGCCCGCGCGATGGCCAGCATTTGCTGCTCGCCGCCCGACATGGTGCCGGCGGGCTGGTTCAGCCGCTCCTTCAGGCGGGGGAAGCGGTCGAACAGCCGCTCCATGTCCTGGGACACCGCCTGATGGTCGCGGCGCAGATAGGCGCCCATCTCCAGATTCTCGCGCACGGTCAGGTGGGGAAAGACGCGCCGCCCCTCCGGACAGTGCGCCACGCCGAGAGCCAGCACCGTGCGGGGCGCGGCGTTGCCGATCTCCCGCCCTTCGAAGGTGATGCGGCCCGAGGCCAGCGGCAGCAGGCCGCTGATGGCGCGCAGCGTGGTGGTCTTGCCGGCCCCGTTGGCGCCGATCAGGGTGACCAGCTCACCTTCTTCCACCGTCAGCGAGACGTTGCGGAGCGCCGGAATCTGGCCGTAGCAGACGGTGATCCCCTCAACCTTTAGCATGCTTCACCCCCTGGCCCAGGTAAGCCTGGATCACGTCCGGGTTGGCGCGGATGACCTCCGGCGGGCCTTCGGCGATGATGCGCCCGTGGTTCAGCACCACCACGCGGTCGGAGATGGTCATGACCATGCGCATGTCATGCTCCACCAGCAGGATGGTCACGCCGCGATCGCGGATGCGCTGGACGACGCCCATGAAGGCCTCCGTCTCCGACGGGTTCAGCCCGGCGGCAGGTTCGTCCAGCAGCAGCAGCTTCGGGTCGGCGGCCAGCGCGATGGCGATGCCGAGCAACCGCTGCTCGCCGTAGGCGAGGTTGCCGGCCAGCTCGTCGGCGCGGTGCGACAGCCCGACGAAGGCCAGGATCTCCGCCACCGCCTCCCGCATCCGCTCCGTCTCCGCCCGCACGGAGGCGAGCCGCAGCAGCACCCCCCAGGTCTCCGCCCGGCCCTGCCGGTGCATCCCGGTCAGCACGTTGTCGAAGACGGTGCAGCCGGCGAAGATGCTGGTGCGCTGGAAGGTGCGCACGACGCCCAGGCCCGCGATGCGGTTGGAGGACAGGCGCGTCAGGTCGGTGCCGCGGAACAGCACCTTGCCGCCGGTCGGCTTCAGGAAGCCGGTGATGACGTTGAAGGCGGTCGTCTTGCCCGCCCCGTTGGGGCCGATCAGGCTGACGATCTCCCCCTCCGGCACGGCGAAGCTCATCGAGGCGATGGCGATCAGGCCGCTGAAGTGAACCGCGACTTCGCGCACTTCCAGAATCGGGGCGTCGGTGGTGTCGAGGGCGAGGCTCATGCCGAGGTCTCCTTGCGCAGGCCCAGCGCCGTGGCGGCGACGCGCTTGCGGCGGCCGGCGAACCAGTTCTTGACCGCCGGAACGATGCCCTGCGGCAGGAAGAAGACGACCACGATCATGGCGACGCCGTAGATGATCCACTGCACCTCGGGCCGCGCCACCTCGCGCAGCACCTCGGGCAGGACGCCGAAGGCGAGGCCGCCGACGATCGGTCCGGCCAGCGTGCCCTTGCCGCCCGTCACCACCATGATGACCATGGTCACCGTGTAGATGAACATGAAGACGTCCGGGTCGACGATGCGGATGTAGTGGGTGTAGAGCCCGCCCGCCGCCCCGGCCATGCCCGCCGCGATCACCGTGGCGACGACCAGATAGCGCGTCACGTCGATGCCGACCGAGCGCGCCAGCGACTCGTTCTCGCGCAGCGCCACCAGCGCCCGGCCCACCCGCGACTGCACCAGCCGCTGGATCACCAGGAAGCAGACCACCGCGACCGCCAGCACCAGAAGGTAGTTGTATTCCTTCCTGTAGAGCGGGATCACCCCGTCCCACGGCAGCCAGACCGACAGCGGCGGGATGTTGTTCAGCGCCATCGGCCCCTCGGTCAGGTCCACCCAATTCAGCGCGACCATGCGCATGACCTGGGCGAAGCTGATGGTGACGATGACGAAGTAGGCCCCGCGCACCCGGAAGGCGAGCTTGCCGATCAGGAAGCCGAACAGCGCCGCCACCAGGATGCCGCCGAGGAAGGCGACCCACACCGGCTGCGGCCCGAGCACGAAGGGTTCCGCCCCGCCGAGGTCGAGGTCGAAGCCCAGCGACAGCAGCGCGCTGGTGTAGGCGCCGATGCCGAAGAAGGCGATGTGGCCGAGGCTGAGCTGCCCGGTGTAGCCGAGCAGCAGGTTCAGGCTCATCGCCCCGATGATGAAGATGCCGGTCGAGGTCAGGACGTAGAGGATGTACTGGTCGCCCAGCCACAGCGGCCCGACCGCCATGACCAGGACGAACAGCCAGGGGAGGAGACGCGTCGTCATCCGATCCGCTCCTTCATGGCGAAGAGACCCTGGGGCCGCACGATCAGCACGGCGATGATCAGCAGGAAGCCCATGGCGTCGCGGTAGCCCGACGACAGGTAGCCGGCGCCGAACTCCTCGGCGAGCGCCAGGACGAAGCCGCCGATGGTGGCGCCGGGGATGTTGCCCAGCCCGCCCAGGATGACGATGGCGAAGGCCTTCAGCGCCACCAGATCGCCCATGGTCGGCGTGACCACGAAGATCGGGCCGAGCAGCGCTCCCGCCGTGGCGGCGAGGCCGGAGCCGAGCGCGAAGGTCAGCGTGTACATCAGCCCGCGGTTGACGCCCATCAGCGCCGCCGTGTCCGGGTCCTGGAAGGTGGCGCGCATGGCGACGCCCAGCTTGGTCCGGTTGATGAGCAGGTAGAAGCCGCCCAGCAGCAGCAGCGCCACGCCCAGGACGAACAGCCGGTTCATGCCCACCGACACCGACCCGATCACCACCGGCTCGGTCGGGAAGGGGCTGGGCACGGACTTCGCCACACCGCCCCAGACGAGCTGCTCGCCGGCCTGCATGGCGATGCCGGCGCCGATCATCACCAGCATGGTGGTGTCGATGTCCGCACCCTTCAGCGGGCGCAGCAGCGTGAATTCGATCAGCGCGCCCAGCGCCATGCCCAGCAATGCTGCCATCGCCAGGGACATGAAGAAGTTCAGCCCCATCATTCCGGCCAGCATGTAGGCCATGTAGGCGCCGAAGGTGTAAAGCTCGCCATGGGTGAAGTTGACCACGCGCATGATGCCGAAGATCAGCGTCAGGCCGATTCCCAGCAGCGCGTAGGTCCCCCCCAGGACCACGGCGTTCAAAAGGTGCTGCAGATGCGCTTCCACCGCGTGTCTCCTTACTTCCCCTCTCCCGTCCCGGGAGAGGGTGGCGCCGAAGGCGACGGGTGAGGGTCGCGCGAGGATCAAGGCGTTGATCCTTGCCGGTACCCTCACCCTTCCCACGCCTTCGGCGCGGGCGTTTGAAAGGAGGGCCTTACGGCATCGTCACCTTGCCGTCCTTCACCTGGACGACGTAGACGTTGGCCTCGTTCTGGCCGCTCTCCTTGCCTTCCGGGCCGTCCTTCTTGAAGGCGATGTCGCCGTTCACGCCGTCCAGCTTGACGGTCCACAGCGCGTCGCGGATGGCCTGCGGCTCGGCCTTGCCGGCTTTCTTGATGGCTTCCACGATGGTCATGATGCCGTCATAGCCGCGGTAGCCCTCGGTCAGGCCGGCGAAGTCGTAGCCCTTCTTGTTCCAGCCATCGACGAAGGTCTTGGCGACCGTCGGGTGAACGGCCTTCTCCGGGAACCAGGGGGCGAAGAACAGCGTGAAGTAGCCGCCGTCCGCCGCCGCCCCCGCCTGCGCGATGAGCTGGTCGGGGGAGGAGGAGCCGCCGTTGGTGATGATCCGGTGCGGCAGGCGCAGCTCGGCGGCCTGCTTCAGGATCAGGGTGATCTGCTCGACGCCGGTGGTGACGAACAGCGTGTCGCCGCCCGACTGCTTGATGCTGGAGAGCTGGGCCGACAGGTCGGTGGCCTCCGGCGCCATCGTCTCGGTGACGCCGATCTTGACGCCCTTGGCCTGGAGCATCTTGCGGAACTCGTCCGCCGAGCCGCGGCCGAAGTCGTTGTTCACCGCCAGGAAATCGGCTTTCTGGATGGCCGGCTGGAAATGGTCCAGCTTCTCCGCGAAGGACTTGGCCTCCATGGCGGAGGTCGGGGCGATGCGGAAGACCCACGGGTTGCCCGAGGTGGTGATCTTGGTCGAGGAGGAGGTCTCCACCACCATCGGCACGCCGTACTCCACCAGCTTCGGCATCACCGCCAGGGTGAAGGTCGAGCTCCAGGCGCCCATCAGCACCGGGACCTTGTCGCGCACGATCAGCTTCTCGGCGGAGGCGACGGCCTCCTTCGGGTTGCTCTTGTTGTCCTCGATGATCAGCTGGATCTTCTTGCCGAGAACGCCGCCGTTGGCGTTCACGACCTCCTCCGCCACCCGCGCGCCGTTGGCGACGTAGTTGCCCGACGCGGCGACCGCGCCGGTCAGCGGCTGGGTGACGCCGATCTTGATCGTCTCCTGCGCAAAGGCCACGCCCGGCGCCAGCAGCGCGGCGCTCAGCAGCAACGCCGTGGTCTTCATCGTCCGCATGTCGTCTAGCCCCCTCTTCTTGATTTGAACCGTCAGGTCGGCGGTCATTCGGCGGTAGTCACTCGGTGGCGGTCACCCAATGGTGCTCACCAGGCGGCGACCGCGCCGTCGCTGCGGGGATCGGTCGCCCCCTCCAGCGTCCCGTCGGCATGGCGGACGATGGCGCCCGCATGCCCCATGGTGCTCGTGAACGGGTCGAGCAGTTCGACCTCGTGCCCGGCGTCGCGCAGGGCGGCGACCAGGGCGGGGTCGAAGCGGCTTTCCAGCTTCAGCGTCACGCTGTCCTCGCCCCAGGTGCGGCCGAGCAGCCAGCGCGGCGCCGTGACGGCGGCCTGCAGGCCCTGCCCGAACATGGCGTAGCGGGAGAAGACGGCGGCCTGGGTCTGCGGCTGCCCTTCCCCGCCCATGGTGCCGTAGACCATGCTGCGCCCGTCGTCGAAGCGGGCCATCGCCGGGTTCAGCGTGTGGAAGGGCTTGCGCCCCGGCGCCAGCGCGTTCCAGCCATCCTCCGCCAGGCGGAAGGAGGCGCCGCGGTTCTGCCAGGTGATGCCGGTCTCCGGCAGGACCAGGCCGGAGCCGAATTCGAAATAGACGCTCTGGATCATGCTGACGGCGCGGCCCTGCCCGTCGATCACGCCCAGCCACACCGTGTCGCCGGGCTTGGCGACATGGGGCCAGGGCAGCGCGCGGGCGCGGTCGATGTTCGCCGCCAGCCCGTCCAGCACGGCGTTGTCGAGGAAGCTCTGCGCCTCCCGCCCCATGTAGGCCGGGTCGCCAACCTCGCGGTCGCGCACCAGGAAGGCCTGCTTGGTCGCCTCGATCAGCCCGTGGACGTGGTCGAAGCCCTCGCCCTCCGTCACGCCCAGCCGGTCGAACAGCGCGAGGATCATCAGCGAGGCCAGACCCTGCGTCGGCGGCGGGTGGTTGAACAGCCGCGCCCCGCGCACGCCGACCGACAGGGCCGGTCGGCGGTGCGCCGCGTGGGCTGCAAGATCCGTCGCATCCACCGGCGAGCCGGCGCGCTGCAGATCCGCCGCGATGACGGCGGCGAGCGGCCCGCGGTAGAAGCTGTCCAGCCCCTCCGCCGCCAGCCGGCGCAGCGTGGCGGCCAGCGCCGGCTGCTTCAGCGTGGAGCCTTCCAGCGGCACGGCGCCGCCCGGCAGGAAGGTGTCCTTGAAGCCGGGAACGTCCTTCAGCTCGTGCAGCTTCTGGCGGGTCAGCCCTTCCTGGCTGGCGGTGACCGGGATGCCCTGCTCGGCGTGGGCGATGGCTTCGTCCAGGATGTGGGCGAGCGGCAGCGGCTCGGCCCAGCCGGCGCTGACGGCCAACGCCTCGCGCCAGCCGTCGATGGTGCCGGCGACCGTGTTCGCCGCCAGCGGCCCGCGCCAGGGCACGGTGGCGTGGCCGTGGCGCCGGTAGAGGTCGAGCGAGACGGCCTTGCCCGCCCCGCCGCAGGCGTCGATGGCGACGGGGTCGCGCCCCGGCTCGGCGATCAGCCAGAAGCCGTCGCCGCCGATGCCGGTCATGTGCGGGTAGACGACGGCCAGCGCCGCGGCGACCGCGACCGCCGCCTCGACGGCGGTGCCGCCGTCGCGCAGGATCTGGAGACCGGCCTGGCTGGCGAGATGGTGCGGGGAGGTGACCATTCCCCGGCGGCTGCGCGGCGTGTTCAGCATGGGAACCTCACGGAAGAAGGCCGCGCATCACGAAGAAACCCTCTCATCTTTATGGATATCCGACTTTTTCCGTTGGTTTCCCATCCCTTTGCGAACGCCGTGCCAAACGGCAGAGCACTGCGCATTTCCGTCCGGTGGGAGAGCGGACGCGGCGGGGCGCCAGGACCGAGAATCGCCCTAATGTTGGGCAAACGGATTGAAGAAGGGACGGCGCAACCTCGGGAGGACGCAGGCTATCTTTTTGAAAAACAATCAATAATCGTGAATTTCGGGCGTTATGGCTCTCCGCTTGATTCCTGCGCAACGTTTGCCTGCCGCGCGGGCACTAATCAGTATGCTGATGATATGGCGGCACCGGCGGATGGCCGGTTCATGCCACGCCGCGGCGGTCGCAACCGGCCTTCGAAGCCCGTCAAAACCCACGGTTTCCGCCTAGGCTTCTTTGTTCGTGCACAAATCGGCGGCACGGTGGCGCGCCACGCCGCCGGTCCGGAAATCGTCAGTATACTGCGGAATATGGCCTGCCGGACGCCCGCCGGGGCATGCCGTGGTATGCCGTATTGTGCGTATTTTGACCACCGAGTGCCCAACGGACGGTCAATCGTCAGTATGCTGAAGTTTTGCGCACCCCAACGAATCATTCCGGCCCTGGCATGCGCCTTGCTGAAGAAGCGGCCAGATAAAAATCAGCGCAAGAAGGTGGGTTATGTCAGAGACGCACACGTTCGACCTCGTGCTCCGCGGCGGACGGATTCTCGATCCGGCCAACGGGGTGGATCTGGTCGGCGATCTGGCGGTCGCGAAGGGCCGCATCGCGGCGGTGGCGGAACGGCTGCCCGACGATGCCGCCGACACCATCCTTGATGTCTCCGGAAAGCTCGTGACGCCGGGCCTGATCGACACCCACGCGCACGTCTTCGAAAAGGTCACCGGGCGCTTCGGGCTGAACCCGGACATGGTGGGCGTGCGCTCCGGCGTGTCGACGCTGGTCGATCAGGGCGGGCCGAGCCTGATGACCCTGCCGGCCTTCCGCCGCTTCATCGCCGAGCCGGCGCGCTCGCGCACGCTGTGCTTCCTGTCGGCCTATCTGGTCGGCGGGCTGGAGGGCCACTATTACCCGCAGCTCTACCGCCCGGATTGCGTCGACGTGGACGCCACCATCCGCGTCGGGCGCGAGAACCGGGACATCGTGAAGGGCATCAAGGCCCATGCGGAGGTCGGCGGCGCCTCGCGCTGGGGGCTGGACGTCATCAAGCAGGCCAAGCGCATCGCGGACGGCATCGGCGTGCCGCTCTACGTCCATCTCGGCCAGCTCTGGCCGGAGGTGGAGGGCGGCGAGGCCGTCGATCCCGACATGCTGGTGGAGGAGCTGGTCCCGCTTCTGGATTCGCGCGACATCCTGGCCCATCCCTTCACCCGGCATCCCGGCGGCTTCATCTCCACCCGCACCGGCGAGGTGCACCCGGTCATCTACAAGGCGCTGGAGCGCGGCCTGACCGTGGACGTCGGCCACGGCTCGCATTTCAGCTTCGAGATGGCGCGGCGGACGCTGGCGGCGGGCATCCTGCCCTACACGCTGGGCGCCGACCTGCACGGCTACAACGTGAAGGCCCCGACGGCGGGCGCCGGCGGCGACCGCGAGGCCAACCCCTTCTACGGCGTCGCCCCCTTCAGCCTGACCCACGCGATGACCGAACTGCTGACGCTCGGCATGGCGCTGGGCGACGTGCTGAAGACGGTGACCAGCAACCCCGCCGCCATGCTGGGCATGGCCGACGAGATCGGCGCGCTGACTCCGGGCATGGCCGCCGACGTGGCGGTGCTGGAGGTCAAGGCCGGCCGCTGGCAGCTCAGCGACAACAGTGGCGAGCGCGTGACCGCGCCGGAGATGATCGTCCCAGTCTTCTCGCTGCGCGACGGCGTGGTGCAGGAGGTGGACAGCCCGCTGCTGCCCAAGCCGATTCCGGTGGCGGCGTAAGGCGGCGGACTCGCCCCCACCCTAACCCTCCCCCGCTCTCGCAGGGGAGGGGACTGCCGCCGCTTCGCAGAAATCTCCCTCCCCTGCGAAGCGGGGGAGGGCCGGGGTGGGGGCAGCGTCGGCACCCGAACACCCCACCATCCCACGAGGACTCCGCCCATGTCCGAAGCCGCGCTCGCCTTCTGGATGTTCGAGGTCCCGGCCCGCTGCCGCGACGCCGAGGGGCGGCGGCTGGGCAAGGCCCGCGCCCTGTTGCTGTCCCACCCGCGGCGCCAGCAGCGCATGATGCTGGAGCTGGCGCACGACACCCCGCTCACCACGGGAAGCCGCGTCGTCACGAGGCGCGCGGCCTTCGTGGTGGAGCGGTGCGAAGGCGAGTCCGGTTTCGGCTTCCGGCGCTACGCCGTGCGCTGCGTCGGGACTCGGCCGGCGCCCTGACAAAAGCAGGCGTGACAAAAGCTGGGCGCGGCTGATCCACATCAAGGCGCCGGGCGCTCCAATGGCGAATATTAATCGAGCGATTAATAACCCGCTTCGGAGACTCCCATGACCACCCCCGCCCCCGCGCCGCATGAGGGCCTGTGCGCGAAACTCCTGCGCGGCTGGCGCGGCGCGCGGTCCCTGAACGCGCTCCAGGCGCTGGCGCCGCACGACCGCGACCGCGTGCTGGCCGACGCCGGACTGACCGACCTGACCGCCCCGGCCGTGCTGCGCGCCGGCCATGTCGGCGCGCTGCTGCCCGCCGCGATGGCGCTGCACGGCGTCGACGGCGCCGCGGCGGAGCAGGACCGCCCCGACCTGATGAACGACCTGCAGCGCGTCTGCGCGCTCTGCCGCAGCGCCCGCACCTGCCGCCATCTGCTGGCCGAGGGCTGCACGCGGCCGGAGCACGCGCTGCTCTGCCCCAACGCCGACACGCTCGACGCGCTCCGCTGAGGGGCGCGCCGGACACTTCCGCAAAAAATCCCCAACCCTCTTCGTCGGAAAAGCGATTGACAGCGCCGCGACGCGACCGTTAGCATCCCTGCATAATTAATTGGCCGTATAATAAAACACGGGAACGGTTGCCGCATCGGACGGCACGCGTTCCCGCAACGGGCCGACGCGCCCACGCCGAGAGCGGCGGGGCGCCGACAGGGAATCGTCATTCGCCGTCATCGCGACATCACCGTCGAACGCGGAGGGAGAGATGAGAAACGTGGTACTGGGCGGCCTGCTGTTGACCGGCATCGCCGCGTCGGTTCCGGCGCAGGCGCAGGACACGGTCAGGATCGGGCTGGTCCAGCCGCTGACCGGATCGGTCGCCTACAACGGCAAGTCCGTGGTGGAAGGCGCCCGGCTCGCCGTCGAGGAAATGAACGCCGCGGGGGGCGTCCTCGGCAAGAAGATCGAACTGATCGTCGAGGACGGCCAGTGCACCCCGGCCAACTCGGTCAACGCCGTCGAGAAGCTGGTGCAGAAGGACAAGGTTGTCACGCTGGTCGGCGCCTTCTGCAGCTCCGCCACCGCGGCGATCATGCCGGTGGCCCAGAAATACAAGCTGCCGCTGATCACCGGCGTGTCGTCGAAGGCCAGCCTGACGGAGCAGGGCAACCCCTACTTCTTCCGCGCCGCCGAGACGGACGCGCTGATGGCGGAAGCCTTCGCCAAGATCCTCGCCAACGACCTGAAGCTGACCAAGGTCGCCTACATCGGCGTCAACGACGACTGGGGCCGCGGCGGGGTCGAGGAATTCTCCCGCGACCTGACGGCGCTGGGCGTCAAGACGGTGCTGACCGAGTATTTCGACCACGGCGCCACCGACTTCTTCACGCTGCTGACCAAGCTGCGCGCCGCCAAGCCGGACGGCGTGTTCGTCGCCGCGGAGACGCAGGACGGTTCCATCCTGGTCAAGCAGATCCGCGAGATGGGGCTGGACACCAAGGTGTTCGGCGTCGGCTCCTGGGCCACCGCCGACTTCATCAACCTGACCGGCGAGGCCGCGGAGGGCATCCACGCCGCCGTCCCCTACGCCTCCAGCATGGACACCCCGCGCAACCAGGCCTTCGTCCAGAAATATCAGGCGAAGTACGGCATCAAGCCCGGCAAGTACGGCGCCGCCGGCTACAACGCGCTGAACATCGCCGGACAGGCCATCGCGCGGGCCGGCGGCACCGACGCCGAGGCCATCCGGGCGTCGCTCGCCAAGACCAGCTACGAGGCGCCGAACGGCGTCTACAAGTTCACCGACAAGGGCCAGGCCTACGGCTTCGACGCGGTGCTGGTGCGGATCGAGAAGGGCGAGCCGAAGGTGATCGCCTCCACCCCGGTGGACGCGCCGCACTGACCGGCGGACGCGCCGCGGGGCTGCCGTGACGGCACCGTTCCCGCGGCGCGCACCGATCCAACGCACCGTTTGTGCGGGCCTGCTTTTGCGAGAACGTCATGGATCTCTTTCCGCAGTTCCTGGCCAACGGGCTGGTGATGGGCGTGTTCTACGCGCTCTCCGCCCTCGGCCTGACGCTGATCTTCGGCCTGATGCGCGTGGTCAACTTCGCCCATGGCGAATTCTACATGCTGGGTGGGGTCAGCGGCTGGTTCGTCACCAATTACCTGGGCCTCGACTTCTTCAGCGGCCTGATCGTGGTCGCCGCCTTCATGGCCGCCGTCGGCTGGCTGGTCGACCGTTTCCTGATCGAGCGGGTGCGCGGCCAGGGTGAGGAGCCGGGCATCCTGCTGACCATCGGCCTGTCGATCTTCCTGGTCAACGGCACGCTTCTGCTGGTCGGCCCGGCGCCCATGAAGGTGGCCGGTGCTGTGGCCGAGGGGCCGCTGTTCTTCGGCCCGATCGCGGTGACCAAGCTGCGCCTGCTCGCCGTGGCGGTCGGCATCGCGCTGATCGTCGGCGCCCATCTGCTGATCCGCCGGACCCGGCTGGGGGCGGCGATGCGCGCCACCTTCCAGGACCCGATGGCGGCCAGCCTCGCCGGCATCCGCACCGGCCACGTCTACGCCGCCACCTTCGCACTGGGCTGCACGCTGGCCGCGCTGTCGGGGATGCTGCTGGCCTCCATCTACTCGGCCCAGGCGTCGGTCGGCGGGCTCATCAGCCTGAAGAGCTTCGTCGTGGTGATCCTCGGCGGCATGGGCAGCTTCGCCGGGGCCATCGCCGGGGGCCTGCTGCTGGGCGTCGCCGAGGCGATGTGGGGCGGCTACGTCTCCATGGGCATGGTGGACGTCATCGGCTTCGTCCTGGTCATCCTGATCCTGCTGTTCCGGCCCCAGGGCCTGTTCTCGATCCGCACGGAAAGGGCCTGACATGACCCTGGAACGCAACATCCTGCTGGCCCTTCTGGCGGGGGCGGCGCTTCTGCCCTTCGCGGTGTCGGACCAGTACATCCTGCACCTCGCCATCATGGCGCTGTTCTACGCGGTGCTGGCGAGCAGCCTCAATCTGGTGGTCGGCTATGTCGGCGAATTCTCGCTGGGCCACACCGCCTTCCTCGGCACCGGCGCCTACACGGCGGCGCTGCTGTCCACCCAGGCCGGGATGCCGATGTGGGTGACGATCCCGCTGGCCGGGCTGGTCTCCGCCGTCTTCGGCTTCGCCATCGGGGCGATCACGCTGCGGCTGCAGGGCCCTTACTTCGTGATCGTCACCCTGTCCTTCGCCGAGGTGCTGCGCATCATCGCCAACAACTGGATCGCGGTGACCAACGGCCCGATGGGACTGGCGGGCGTCGGCCAAAATCTGTTCGGGGACGTGGCCGTCACCGACAAGGCCGGCTTCTTCCTGATCGTGCTGGGCATCGCCGCGGTGGCGCTCTACCTCTCCTACCGCTTCGTCTATTCGAACGCCGGCCGGGCTGCGGTGGCGGTGCGCGAGAACCGCTACGTCGCGCAGTCCATCGGCGTCGATCCCTTCGGCACGGCCATGCAGGCCTTCGTGCTGGGCGCCTTCCTGGCCGGCTTGGCCGGGGGCTTCTACGCCCACTACATCTCCTTCGTCGGGCCGGAGGTGTTCCGCTTCGCCTTCATGGCGACGATGATCATCATGGTTCTGCTGGGCGGCAAGGGCACGCTGATCGGCCCGCTGGCCGGCGCGGTGATCGTGACCGTGCTGGAGGAGTATCTGCGCGAGATGCAGGAACTCCGCCTCACCCTGTTCGGGCTGATCGTCATGGCCATCGTCCTGTTCCTGCCCAACGGCCTGATGGGCTTCATCGCCCAGCGCCGCGAGCAGCAGGCCGCCAAGCCGACCCTCAACGCCGCGAAGGAGCGCACCGTATGACGGCGACAACCGACCGGCAGCCGCTTCTGCGCGCCGACGAACTGACCATGACCTTCGGCGGCATCACGGCGGTGAAGGACTTCAGCTTCCACATCGAGCCCGGCGAGATCGTCGGCCTGATCGGCCCCAACGGCGCCGGCAAGACGACCTGCTTCAACATGCTGACCGGCTTCTACGCGCCGAGCAACGGGCGGGTCCGCTTCAAGGGGCAGGACATCACCAACCGCAAGCCCCACGCCATCGCCCGGCTCGGCCTCGTCCGCAGCTTCCAGAAGACCAACGTCATGAAGCGGCTGACGGTCTTCGAAAATGTGCTGACCGGCCATTACATGGCGAGCCGCCAATCCCTCCTCGCCACCTTCTTCCCCGGCGAGGCGGTCCGCCGCGCCGAGCGCGAGGCGCGGGAGAGCGCCGCGGCCATCGTCGAGACGATGGGTCTGGCCCAGCGTATGAACGCCCCGGCGCATCTGCTGTCCTGCGGCGAGCTGCGCCTGCTGGAGGTCGCGGTGGCGCTGGCCGCCAAGCCCAGCCTGCTGATGCTCGACGAGCCCGCCGCCGGGCTGAACAGCCACGAGGCCGGGACCTTCGGCGCGGTGCTGAAGACGCTGGTCGGGCGCAGCATCGACGCGCTGCTGATCGTGGAGCACAACATGGATCTGGTCATGTCGGTGTCCGACCGGATCGTCGTCCTCAATTTCGGCCGCAAGCTGGCCGAGGGCCGGCCCGCCGAGATCCTGGAGAACCGGCAGGTCGCCGAAGCCTATCTCGGAAAGGCCGCCGCATGACGCTGCTCTCCGAATCCCCCTCGCCCTCCGCCATCGCCGAGGCCGCCAACGCGCCGGTCCTCGCCGTCGACGGGCTGCACGTCTCCTACGGTTCCACGGCGGCGCTGCACGGCGTGTCGCTGGACGTGCGGGCCGGCGAGACGGTGGCCCTGATCGGCGCCAACGGCGCCGGCAAGAGCACCATCCTGCGGGCGATTTCCGGCCTGCTGAAGGCGCGCTCCGGCACCATCGTCTGGAACGGCAAGTCCATCGCGAACCTGCCCGCCGACCGCATCGTCGCCGCCGGCATCGCCCACTGCCCGGAGGAACGGCACGTCTGGCCGAACATGACGGTGCAGGAGAACATCGCGC
This sequence comes from Azospirillum tabaci, assembly GCF_014596085.1. Lineage (GTDB taxonomy): Bacteria > Pseudomonadota > Alphaproteobacteria > Azospirillales > Azospirillaceae > Azospirillum > Azospirillum tabaci. The sequence continues at coordinate 54,030 of NZ_JACCJY010000031.1, read as the reverse complement.
TCGGCGCCTATCTCTGCCGCTCGCGCGAGGAGGTGCAGCGGCGCATCGGCATGGCCTTCCACCGCTTCCCCCGGCTGCGCGAGCGGTCGCGCCAGATGGCCGGGACGCTCAGCGGCGGCGAACAGCAGATGCTCGCCATCGCCCGCGCGCTGATGTCGGAGCCGCGGCTGCTGATGCTGGACGAGCCCAGCCTCGGCCTCAGCCCGAAGATGGCCGACGAGGTGTTCGACGTGGTGCGCTCCGTCAACGCCCACGGCGTCACCGTTCTGCTGGTCGAGCAGAACATCCACAACGCGCTGGGCGTCGCCAACCGCGCCTATGTGGTCAAGACCGGTCGCATCACCGCCAGCCGCCCCTCGGCGGAGCTGCGCGGCGATCCCGACCTGCTGCGCGCCTATCTGGGCGGCTGAAGGCCACAGCGACGGCGCAAGGCCGTGTCATGAATAATTAAACGAACGACCGAACAATTCTCGGTCGCCGTCCTTCAGGAGGCAAGAGTGCGAACCAACATGCGAATTGGCATCGTCGGCGGCGGCATCGGCGGCGTCGCGCTGGCCGGCAGCCTGCTCCAGCGCGGCTTCGAGGTCCGCCTGTTCGAGCGGGCGCCGGGTTTCGGCGAGATCGGCGCCGGCATCCAGATGACGCCGAACGCGGTGAAGGTCATCAAGTCGCTGGGGCTTCTGGACCAGATGCTGGCCGCCGGCTTCCTGCCGCAATCGCTGGTCGGGCGCAACTGGCGCAGCGGGCGGGAGAGCTTCCGCACGCCGCTGATCGAGACCTGCCCGGTGCTCTACGACGCGCCCTTCATCCACATCCACCGTGCCGACCTGCACGCCATCCTGGCCTCGCTGGTCCCGGACAGCGTCGCCAACTTCGGGGTGAGCTGCACCGGCGTGCGCCAGGACAAGAGCACGGCGGTCGCCAGTTTCAGCGACGGCAGCGAGTACGAGGCCGACCTGATCGTCGGCGCCGACGGCGTGCGCTCCGTCGTGCGCTCCGCCCTGTTCGGGCCGGAGGCGCCGCGCTTCACCGGCCACATGTGCTACCGCGCCGTGGTGCCGACCGGCGGGGTGGTGGACTATGTCAGCCCCGACGCCTCCTTCTGGTTCGGACCGCACAGCCACGTCGTGACCTACTATGTGCGCGGCGGCAAGGCCGTGAACATCGTGGCGGTCGCCGAGACCAAGGAGTGGGTGGAGGAGTCCTGGAACGCCCCCAGCAGCAAGGAGGAGATGCTCGGCGCCTTCCGTGGCTGGCACCGCAATGTGGAGACGCTCTTCAGCAAGGTGGACCAGGTCTACAAATGGGGCCTGTTCGACCGCGACCCGATGACGAGCTGGTCGAAGGGCCGCATCACGCTGATGGGCGACGCCGCGCACCCCATGCTGCCCTTCCTCTCGCAGGGGGCCGCCATGGCGATCGAGGACGCCTATGTGCTGGCCGAATCCCTGAAGGGCCATGGGAGCGACGTGGCCTCGGCGTTGCGCGACTACGAGGCGGAGCGGCTTCCCCGCACCAGCCGCGTCCAGCTGGAGGCGCGGGAGCGCGGGCGGACCTACCACCTGCCCTCCCCGCTGGCCCAGGCGAAGCGCGACTTCATGTACTGGCTGCGCGGCCTGTTCAACCCGCAGGCCACCGGCATCCAGGCCAACTGGGTCTACCAGTACGACGCCCGCGCCTTTCGCCCGAACCTCTCCGACAAGCCGCGCCTCGTGGCGTGAGTGGGCCGACGTTGCCCCCACCCTAACCCTTCCCCGCTGCGCGAGGGAGGGAACTGCCGCCGCTCTCGCGAAAATCTCCCTCCCCTGCGAAGCGGGGGAGGGCCGGGGTGGGGGCCAGGGCAACAACGAAAGCCAGCCCCGCCGCAAGACATCTCCAAGGACCGACCATGACCAACAAGACCTATCGCATCGGCCAGATTGTCCCCAGCTCCAACACGACCATGGAGACGGAAATCCCGGCGATGCTGACCGCCCACGCGCTGGCGCACGGCACCCGCTTCACCTTCCATTCCAGCCGCATGCGCATGAAGACGGTGAAGAAGGAGGAGCTCGCCGCCATGGACGCCGAGTCCGACCGCTGCGCGCTGGAGCTGTCGGACGCCCGCGTCGACGTGCTGGGCTACGCCTGCCTCGTCGCCATCATGAGCATGGGCAAGGGCTACCACCGCGTCTCGCAGGAGCGGTTGCACGGGCGCACCGTGGAGAACGGCGGGGCCGCCCCGGTCATCACCAGCGCGGGCGCGCTCGTCGACGGGCTGCATGTTCTGGGCGCCAAGAAAATCGCCCTGGTCGCCCCCTACATGAAGCCGCTGGCGCAGCTCGTCGTCGATTACATCGAGCATGAGGGCGTGCAGGTGGCCGATTGGCGGGCCCTGGAAATCCCAGACAATCTGGAGGTCGGACGCCACGACCCGTCCCGCCTGCCGGCGATCGTCGCGGGCATGGACACCGCCGGGGTGGACGCCGTGGTGCTGTCGGCCTGCGTCCAGATGCCGTCGCTGCCCGCCATCGCGCAGGTCGAGGCGATGACCGGCAAGCCGGTGCTGAGCGCCGCCGTCGCCACCACCTACGCCAAGCTGAAGGCGCTGGGCCTGCCGACGCGCGTTCCGGGGGCCGGCGCCCTGCTCTCCGGCGCCTACTGACGGGGGTTGCCATGACCAGCAGCACCTACCGCTACGGCGCGAACGTCCGCGCCAACGGCATCCGCCAGCATTACCTGCGCTACGGCGGCCAGGGACGTCCCGTCGTCATCGTTCCGGGCATCACCAGCCCCGCCGTCACCTGGGGCTTCGTGGCGGAGCGCTTCGGGCGCAGCTTCGATACCTACGTGCTCGACGTGCGCGGGCGCGGCCTGTCGGAGGCGTCGGACGCGCTCGATTACGGGCTCGACGCCATGGCCGCCGACGTGACGGCCTTCGCCGAGGCGCTGGGCCTGCGCGACTACGCGCTGGTCGGCCACTCCATGGGTGCGCGCATCGGCCTGCGCGCGGTCAGCCGCCATGGCGCCGCCCCGGCGCGGCTGGTCATGGTCGATCCGCCGGTCTCCGGGCCGGGCCGCCGTCCCTACCCGGCGCAGTTGCCCTGGTACGTGGATTCCATCCGCCTCATGCGCGAGGGCGCGGACCTGGAGGCCATGCGGCCCTTCTGCCCAACCTGGACGGACGAGCAACTCCGCCTGCGCGCCGAATGGCTGCACACCTGCGACGAGCGGGCCATCGTCACCGCCTTCAACGACTTCCAGACCGACGACATCCACGCCGACTTCCCGCGCATCCCCTGCCCGGCCCTGCTGATCGCCGCCGGGCGCGGCGACGTGATCCGGCCGGAGGAGGAGGCGGAGATTCGCGAACTCCAGCCCGAGCTGGCCGTCACCCGCGTCGAGGGGGCCGGCCACATGATCCCCTGGGACGACGCGGAGGGCTTCTACCGCGCCTTCGGCACGTTCCTCGGCACCGCCGTCTGACCACCCATCCGGAAAGGGACACGCATCATGCCCGTCAGTGACGCCGATATGGTCCGCGCCTGGACCCATGTTCTGACCCTGTCGAAGCTGAAGCCGCAGGAGGTGGTCACCGTCCTGACCAGCGACGGCACCCACCCGCAGACCCTGCGCACCGCCCTGATCGCCGCCTCCACCCTGGGGGCGCGGGTCAACCGGCTGGACCTGCCGCCGGTGAACGCGGAGCACGCCCACAGCCGCGACAGCCTCGCCTATCTCGGCACCACCCCGCTGACCGGAAACCGCGCCGCCATGGCCGCGCTGAAGGAAAGCGATCTGGTGCTGGACCTGATGACCCTCCTCTTCTCGCCGGAGCAGATGGAGATCCTGGAGAGCGGCACCAAGATCCTGCTCGCCGTCGAACCGCCGGAGGTGCTCGTCCGCTTGCTTCCCAGCCTGGAGGACAAGGTGACCGTGGGCGAGGCGACGGCGCTGCTGAAGGCGGCGAAGGAGATGCACGTCACCTCGCGCGCCGGCACCGACTTGCGCCTGCCCATCGGCGAGTTCCCCACGGTGCAGGAATACGGCTTCGTCGACGAGCCGGGGCGCTGGGACCATTGGCCGAGCGGCTTCGGCTTCACCTTCCCCAACGAGGGGCAGGCGAGCGGACGGATCGTCCTCGACAAGGGCGACATCCTCCTGCCGATGAAGTCCTATCTGACGTCCCAGATCGAGATGACGGTGGAGAAGGGCTACGTCACCGCCATCACCGGCGGGCTGGATGCCGACCTGCTGAACGACTACATGGACGCCTTCGCCGACCCGGAAGCCTACGCCATCTCCCACATCGGCTGGGGCACGCAGACGCGGGCGCGCTGGTCGACGCTCGGCCTCTACGACCGCGAGCAGACGCTGGGCATGGACGCGCGGGCCTTCGCCGGGAACTTCCTCTTCTCGCTCGGCCCCAACAACGAGGCGGGCGGGTCGCGCACCACCGCCTGCCACATCGACATCCCCATGCGGAACTGCACCGTCAGCCTGGACGGGCGCGCGGTCGTCCGCGAGGGCAAGCTGCTGGCCGGAAAGGAACTGGCATGAGTGTTTCGGAACAGGCCGTCTACGAGCGGCAGGGCTTCGGCCGGTCGCTGGGCATCCAGGGCCGGATCGGTCTGCTGATCGTCGATTTCGTCAACGGCTTCGCCGACCCGGCGGTGTTCGGCGGCGGCAACATCGCGCCGGCCATCGCCCGCACGGCTCAGGTGCTGGAGAAGGCCCGCGCCATGGGCTGGGCAGTCGCCCACAGCCGGATCGTCTACGCCGACGACGGATCGGACGGGAACGTCTTCTCCATCAAGGTGCCGGGCATGCAGACCCTGACGGAACACGCCGCCATCAGTGCCATCGTGCCGGAGCTGACCCCGGTGCCGGGGGAGCTGGTGGTGCGCAAGACGGTTCCCTCGGCCTTTTTCGGGACCGGGCTGGCGCCGTGGTTGACACAGCGCGGCGTCGAGACTCTTTTGATCGCCGGAGCGACGACGAGCGGCTGCGTGCGGGCCAGCGTGGTGGACGCCATGTGCCACGGCTTCCGCCCGGTCGTCATGGCCGATTGCGTGGGCGACCGCGCCCTGGCGCCGCACGAGGCCAACCTGTTCGACATCGGCCAGAAATACGGCGACGTGGTTCCGGCGGAGCGCATTCTCGCCTTGTGAGACGCTGCTATGGTTGAAAAGAGGATCGGGCGTTGCACCATGTTAGACTTTCCATCCGAAGCGTGCCGCCGGGAGTGAGATGAGCCGACCGATGAGCAAAGTCCAGGACAGCGCGCCCGTTGCCGACTCCGTGCCGGAGAGCGGCACCGCGCGGGGCCGCCCCCCGCGCGGCCGCCGCGCCGGCCCGGGCCGTCCTGAGGGCACCAGCAACGTGCGTGACCAGATCCTGGATGCGGCGGAGCTGGAGTTCGCCAACCTCGGCTACGCCGGCACCAGCCTGCGCAACGTCGCCGACCGGGCCGAGGTGACCCAGGCCCTCATCAGCTATTATTTCGGATCGAAGCACGGGCTGTTCGAGGAGGTCTTCCTGCGCCGCGGCCGGAAGATCGCCGACGAGCGCATGGAGCGGCTGGAGGCGCTGCGCCGCGGGGCCACGCCGCCGGCGGTGCGCGACATCGTCTACGCCTTCCTGATGCCGGCGCTCGCCATGCGCGAGACGGAGGGGGGCCGCACCTTCATGCGGCTCCAGGCTCGGCTGCACACCGAGCCGCCGGAAATCTCCTACAAGCTGCGCAACGAGGCCTACGACGCCTCGACCCGCATCTTCGCCGCCGCGCTGAAGGAGGCGCTGCCGCATTTGTCGGAGCGGGATGTCTACTGGCGGATGACGCTGATGATCGGCGCCTATCTCTACGCCTTCTCCGACACCCACCGGCTGGAGGAGCTGGCGCCGGGCATCTGCAACCCCGGCGACCCGGACGAGATCATCACGGAAATCAGCAGCTTCGTCAGCGCCGGCATGCTGGCCCCGGTGCCGGAACTGGCGCGGGCGCCGGGGAAGAGGAAGCGGGGGTAATAACGGTCGGGGTAAGTGGTTTCATCGAGCCCCCACCCAACCCTCCCCCGCTTCGCAGGGGAGGGCTTTTTCTCCTCCCCCTGCGAAGCGGGGGGAGGTCGGGAGGGGGGCCCCAATTCAACCACTCACCCCACCCGTCGATCCCCGCGCCACGCAGGTCCCCGACAGCACCACCTTGCGCGTCGCCCGCTCCGGGTCGTCGAGCCGCTCGAACAGCAGCGTCATGGCCGCCCGCCCGATCTCGTGGACCGGCTGTTCGATCACCGTCAGACCGGGGCCGACCAGCTCCGTCCAGGGCTCGTTGTCGAAACCCGCGACCGCCAGATCGCCGGGAATCGCCAGCCCCAGCGTCCGCGTGGCCTTCACCACCCCCATCAGCAGCAGGCTGTTGCTGACCATCACCGCGTCCGGCATGGCGCCGGAGCGCCGAGCCTCCGCCAGCCAGCGGGCGATCTCCGCCTCCGCCGCCTCGGCGGTCGGCGGGACGAAGCGCGCCTCCGCGTGCAGACCATGGGCGGCCAGCGCCGCCTGATAGCCGGCGTGGCGCTCCACCGCCGTGGTGCTGGTGTTGCCGAACAGGCCGGCGATGCGGCGGTAGCCCTGGGCGTGCAGGTGATCGACCAGCAGGGCGGCGGCCTGCGGGTTGTCGAGCACCACCGAATCGAAGCGCCCGGCGGGCGCGCTGCGGTCGATCAGCACGACGGGAAAATCCAGATCGGCCCGGTCGAGCTGGGCCAGCGTCGCGCGGGTCGGCGCGAAGATCAGGCCGGTCACCCGCTCCTCCTGCATCAGCCGCAGGTACATGGCCTCCCGCTCCGGGTTCTCGTCTGTGTTGCATAGGATCACCCGCATGCCGGCCTGGAAGGCGGCGTCCTCCACCGCGCGGCTGACCGCGGTGAAGAAGGGGTTGCGGATGTCCGAGACGATCAGCCCGATGGTCTGGGAATGCTGCGAGCGCAGCCGCCGCGCCGACAGGTTCGGGCGGTAGCCGGTAGCCCGCACCGCGTCCTCCACCCGCGCGCGCAGCGCGTCGCTGACCGGGCCGTTGCTCAGCACCCGCGACACCGTGGCAACCGAGACCCCGGCCTCGCGGGCGACATCCTTAATACCGATGGCCTTGATGCTGATGGCTTTGACGCTGTCGCTCATGATGATGCGGCCACCGATCCGGCTTGAAACTGTTTTTGAAATCGTTTCCATCCCTTAGGGCCATTCCGCCGCCCCATACGGCACAGTGTGCCCGAAGGAGTCCGCGGATTCAATGCAAACTCCGTTGACAGAGCCTGATGTAATCGTTTTCAATAACAGCGCTGCAAGGACGACACTCAAGAACGCCCGGCGCCAAACCGAACGGAGGAGACGGACCCGCCATGGCCCCCGACACCAACACAGCCATCATGCCCACCGGCCTGCCCCCCGATCTGCTGCGGCCCGATCTGCTGCGACTGAACGCCAGCCCGGCCGGCAAGGAGGAGGCGATCCGCGAGGCCGCCCAGCTCCTGATCGCCGCCGGCTGCATCGATCCGGCCTACGCCGCCAGCATGCTGCGCCGGGAAGCGGTGGCGAACACCTTCCTCGGCCACGGAGTCGCCATCCCCCACGGCATGGTCGAGGACCGCGACATGGTCCGCCGCAACGGCATCGCCATCCTCCAGGTGCCGGGCGGCGTCGAATGGAATCCCGGCCAGACGGCCCATCTGGTGGTCGCCATCGCCGCCCAGTCCGACGCCCACATCGCCGTGCTGCGCCGCCTGACCCGGCTGATGCAGGACGAGGCGCGGCTGACCGCCCTGTTCACCGTCACCGACCCCGCCGCCCTCGCCGCCGCCCTCAGCGAGGACGCCCCTGCCTCTGCCCCCACCACGCCGGGCGGCGATCTGGCGGAGCGGTTCGACTGGGTGGTCGACTACCCCACCGGCCTGCACGCCCGCCCGGCCACCGCCTGGGTGGAGACGGCGCGCGCGTCCGCCGCCCGCATCCAGGTCCGCCACGGCGATCTGGTGGCCGACGCCAAGGCGCTGGTGGCGCTGCTCCAGCTCGGCCTGCGGGCCGGCGACAGCGTGGTCGTCTCGGCGGAGGGCGAGGACGCCGTGGCGGCGCTCGCCCGCATGCAGGCGACCATCACCCGGCTGACCGCGCGGGAGAAGGCAGACGCCGCCGCCGCGGCGCAGAAGGCCCGCGCCCCCGCGCGCGGCTGGACGCCGCCGAACCCGCTGCCCGCCGTTCCGGGAATCGCCGCAAGCCCCGGACTCGCCATCGGCCCGGTGCATGTGCTGCCGCGCGCCGTCGTGTCGGTGCCCGACGAGCCGGTCCCACTGATCGAAGGCGGCGACCGCCTGCACGAGGCGCTGAGCCTGACCCGCCAGACCCTGAAGGCGCTGGCCGACGACACCGCCCGGCGGCTCGGGCCTTCCGAAGCGGCGATCTTCACCGCCCAGGCGGAAATCCTGAACGACACCGACCTCGTGACTCTGGCCTGCCAGCTCATGGTCGAGGGGCACGGCGTCGCCTGGTCCTGGCATCAGGCGGTGGAGCGCACCGCCGCCGGGCTAGCCGCGCTCGACAACCCGGTGCTGGCGGCCCGCGCCGCCGACCTGCGCGACGTCGGCCAGCGCGTGCTGGCGCGGATCGACCCGGCGCTGCGCACCGGCGGGGCGCCGGACCTGCCGGACACCCCCTGCATCCTGATCGCCGAGGACCTGTCGCCCTCCGACACGGCGGCGCTGGACATGGCGCGGGTGATCGGGCTGGCGACGGCGCAGGGCGGCCCGACCTCCCACACCGCCATCCTGGCGCGCACGCTGGGGCTTCCGGCCATGGTGGCGGGCGGGGCCGCGCTGATGGAACTGGCGAACGGCACCCCGGCCATCCTCGACGGGCAGACCGGGCGCCTGCATCTGTCCCCCGCCGAGGCCGACACAGCCGACGCCCGTGCCTGGATCGCGCGGGAGGAGGCCCGCAAGGCGGAGGAGGAGGCCCGGCGCGGCCTGCCCGCCCGCACCCGCGACGGCCACGAGGTGGAGATCGGTGCCAACGTCAACCGTCCCGATCAGGTGGCGGTCGCCCTGTCGCAGGGGGCGGAGAGCGTCGGTTTGATGCGCACCGAGTTCCTGTTCCTGGAGCGCGGCGACGCCCCCGGCGAGGACGAGCAGTACGAGACCTACCGCGGCATGCTGACCGCGCTGGAGGGCCGTCCGCTGATCGTCCGCGCGCTCGACATCGGCGGCGACAAGCAGGTGCCGCACCTTCAGCTTCCCCACGAGGAGAATCCCTTCCTCGGCGTGCGCGGCGCCCGCCTGCTGCTGCGCAAGCCCGAGCTTCTGGAGACGCAGCTCCGCGCCCTCTACCGTGCCGCCAAGGACGGCGGAGCCCTGTCGATCATGTTCCCGATGATCACGGCGCTGGGCGAGGTGCAGGCCCTGCGCGCCGCTTGCGAGCGCATCCGGGCGGAGCTGGACGCCCCCGCCGTGCCGCTGGGCATCATGGTCGAGGTGCCGGCGGCGGCCATCCAGGCCGACGTCCTGGCCCGCCATGTCGATTTCTTCTCCATCGGCACCAACGACCTGACGCAATACGCGCTGGCCATCGACCGCCAGCACCCCGAACTGGCGGCGGAGGCCGACAGCCTGCACCCCGCCGTCCTGCGGCTGATCCGCATGACGGTGGAGGGGGCGGAGCGGCACGGCCGCTGGGTCGGCGTCTGCGGCGGCATCGCTGGCGACCCCTTCGGCGCGGCCCTGCTGACCGGGCTCGGTGTGCGCGAACTCTCCATGACGCCGCGCGACATTCCCGCCGTGAAGGACCGCCTGCGCGGCAGCGACCTGTCCGCCCTGAAGGAAGCCGCGCAACGGGCGCTGGACTGCGAGACCGCCGACGCGGTGCGCGCGCTCGACGGAGGCGAGGCATGAGCACGCTCGAAGAGGACATCCGGCCCGTCGTCACCGTCACGCTGAACCCGGCCATCGACCAGACCATCACGGTGGAGGCGCTGCGCCCCGGCCATGTGCACCGGGCAAGCGCCGTGCGGCGCAACGCCGGGGGCAAGGGCGTGAACGTGGCGAGCTGTCTCGCCGACTGGGGCACGCCGGTGGTCGCCACCGGCCTGCTGGGCAGCGGCAACGCCGCGGCCTTCGAGGCGCTGTTCGCCGCCAAGGGCATCGCCGACCGATTCGTCCGGCTGCCCGGCGAGACGCGCGTCAACGTCAAGATCGCCGACCTTGCCGCCGCCGACACCACCGACCTCAACCTGCCCGGCCTGACCGCCGACACTGACGCGCTCGACCGCGTGCGCCGCACCCTGCGGGAGCTGGTCCTGCCGGGCACGCCGGTCCTGCTGGCGGGAAGCCTGCCGGACGGGCTGCCGGCGGACAGCTACGCGACGCTGACGGCGGACCTGCGCGCCCAGGGCGCCCGCGTGGTTCTGGACAGCAGCGGCCCGCCGCTGGCGGCGGCGCTGGCCGCCCCGGACCTGCCCTTCTGCATCAAGCCGAACCGGCACGAGCTGGAAGCCTGGGCCGGCGCGCCCCTGCCCGCCACCGCCGACCTTCTGGAGGCGGCGCGCGGCCTGCACCGGAACGGCGTGGCGGTCGTGGTGGTCTCGCTGGGGGCGGACGGCGCGCTGTTCGTGGCCGACGGCCCGGCGCTGCACGCCCGCCTGCCGGCGGTCAACGCGCTGAGCACGGTGGGGGCCGGTGACGCCATGGTGGCGGGGCTGATCGCCGCCTTCGGCGCGGACGCGCCGCTGGAGGGCATCGCCCGCCTGTCCGTGGCCTTCGCCACGGCGAAGCTCGGCTGCTTCGGACCCAACCTGCCGGGGGCGGACGCGGTTCGCGCGCTGGCCGGACAGGTCGAACTCTCAACGCTTTAATGAACGGGGAGCGGGCGACCGCTCGGGAGGAAACCATGGCGAACATGCTGGCCGTGATCGCGGCGGGCGATCTCAGCACCCAGGCCGTCCTGGCCGCCGAAGCGCTGCGCAAGGCCGCGGCGGCGCTCGGCCACACCATTCAGGTGGAGGTGCGCTCCAGCCTCGGCGTCCGCAACACGCTGCCCACCGGGGCGGCGCAGGGCGCGCAGGGGGTCATTCTCGTCGGCTCCGGCGATCTGGGCGAGGAGCGCTTCGCCGGGCTGAAGCGCAGCGCCGCGGCGCTCGACGCCGTGCTGCGCGACGCGCGGGCCGTGCTGGAACAGGCGTTGGCGACCGCCCCGGCCCAAGCTCCGGCGCAAACGGGCACGAAGAAGATCGTCGCCATCACCTCCTGCCCCACCGGAATCGCCCACACCTTCATGGCGGCGGAGGGCATCCAGCAGGCCGCCCAGGCGCTGGGCCACGCCGTTCGGGTCGAGACCCAGGGCTCGGTCGGCGCGCGCGACACGCTGACGGAGCAGGAGATCCGCGAGGCCGACGTGGTGCTGATCGCCGCCGACACGCAGGTGGACCTCGCCCGCTTCGCCGGAAAGCGCGTCTTCAAGAGCGGCACCAAGCCCGCCATCAACGACGGCCGCGCCCTTGTCGAACGCGCCCTGGCCGAGGCGCAGCCCCACGGCGGCGCCCCGGCGCTGGCCGACAGCGTGGCGGCGGGCAAGGCCGCCAAGGCGGAGCACGCGGCGGCGCAGCGCAGCGGCCCCTACAAGCATCTGATGACCGGCGTGTCCTTCATGCTGCCCTTCGTGGTGACCGGCGGCCTGCTGATCGCCATCGCCTTCGCGCTCGGCGGCATCTACGTGTTCGAGGACAGCCAGCAGGGCACGCTGGGCAACGCGCTGTTCCAGATCGGGGCCAAGGGCGCCTTCGCGCTGATGGTTCCGGCGCTGGCCGGCTACATCGCCTTCTCCATCGCCGACCGTCCGGGCATCACGCCGGGCATGGTGGGCGGCATCCTCGCCGCCAATCTCGGCGCCGGCTTCCTCGGCGGCATCGTCGCGGGCTTCATCGCCGGCTACGCCACCAGCTTCCTCAACCGCAACATCCGGCTGCACAAGAATCTGGAGGGACTGAAGCCGGTGCTGATCCTGCCGCTGCTCGGCTCGCTGGTCACCGGCCTCGCCATGATCTATGTGGTCGGCGCCCCGGTGGCGGAGGCCCTGGCGACGCTGAGCGCCTGGCTGAAGGGCATGCAGGGCAGCAGCGCGATCCTGCTCGGCCTGCTGATCGGCGCGATGATGGCCTTCGACATGGGCGGGCCGGTCAACAAGGCCGCCTACGCCTTCTCCACCGGCCTGATCGCATCCCAGGTCTACACCCCGATGGCCGCCGCCATGGCCGCCGGCATGGTGCCGCCGCTCGGCCTCGCCCTCGCCACCAAGCTGTTCGCCGACCGCTTCACCAGGGAGGAGCGGGAGGCCGGCAACGCCGCGGGCATCCTGGGCATCGCCTTCATCACCGAGGGCGCCATTCCCTTCGCCGCCCGCGACCCGCTGCGCGTCATCCCGGCGCTGGTCCTCGGCGCGGCGCTGACCGGCGCCATTTCCATGGGCATCGGGGCGGAGCTGAAGGTTCCGCACGGCGGCATCTTCGTGTTGCCCATTCCCAACGCCGTCACCCATCTGGCGGGCTACGTCGTCGCCCTGGTCGCCGGGACGGTCACCACGGCGGTCGCGCTGCGCTTCCTGAAGCGTCCGGTCAGTACCGTGGTGACGGCGTAACAGCGCTGCGAAAGCATCGTTGAGATGAAAACGTTTACATAACCCCTGGACAGAACGCTTCCTCCCCCCTATCTTTCTTTTGCTGCCTCGGCAGCACGCTCTATAGGGCGTTTCCTCCCTAGACTCAGGCCACGTGCGGTTTCCGTGCGTGGCTTTTTTTTGCCCAGTGTGTTCTGCGGTGTGCGGGGCCGGTCCCAAATCTCTCCCTTGCCCAGACCGGGCGAACCTGAGAAGCCGGAGGGGAAAAGCACGAGGACCCGAATGCCCCGCAACAGACCGATGATCCTTGCAGCGCTGGCGGCCACCGCGGCCCTGGCCGCCGGATGCACCGATGTGAAGGAAAGCCTTCCGTCCCGGACCGCCACCGAACAGCTCCTGATCTCCAGCGCCGCCGACAACGCCGCCAACCGCCTGCGGCTGGATCTGCCGGCGGACAAGCGCGCCTTTCTGGACACCGGCAATTTCGACGGCACCGACGCCAAATACGCCGCCAGCGCGATCAAGGAATCGCTGCTGCGCCAGGGCATCCGCCTCGTCCCCGACCGGGCCGCCGCCGACACGATCATCGAGATCCGGCTGGGCGCCCTGTCGGTGAACCAGAGCAAGACGGTGCTGGGCATTCCCCCCATCACCCTGCCCGGCACGATCACCCTGCCGGAGGCATCGGTCTACAGCTCCACCGAGAACCAGGCGGTCGCGAAATTCTCCGCCTTTGCCTACGACAACCGGAGCGGCGCCCTGGTCGCCTCGACGGAGCCGGCCTACGGCCTGTCGGGGGAGCAGAGCTACCGGGCAATGACGCTGTTCTCCTGGCGCACCTCGCCTCCCTACCCCGAAGACACCAACTGACGACACCAACGGACGCGGGCATTTCCGCACAAATTTTGCGTCCAACCAAAGCCATAGCCGCATTCTCTGGCGCGGCTGGGGGTGGACGCGTAACATGCCGCTGCCCCGCGGGGCGCGGCATCAAGCGCAAAGGCGACGGCACAGTGGACGATCATGGGGCGGAGCGGGACAGCGGCGGCGCCCGACGATCGGAACGGCTGCTGCTTGCCCAGAAGACCGCCCTGGAGCGGGCGATCGGCGGCGCCGGGCTGGACGAGGTGTTGGCCTTGCTGGTCCGGGCGGGCGCCGAACAGCTCGGCGCACGGGCGGCCATCTTCCTGGTGAACGAGGACGGTCTCACCCTGCGCCTCGGCGTGGCGGTGGGCCTGCCGGACTCCTGCGCGCGGGCGATGGACGGATCAGCGATCGGCCCGCAAGCCCCCTCCTGCGGTCAGGCCGCCCACAGCGGGAAACGGGTGGTGGTCGAGAATGTGGCGCTGGACCCTCACTGGGCGTCCCACCACGCGCTGGCGCGCGAGCATGGCATCGCCGCCTGCTGGTCCACCCCGATCCGCGCGGTCAGCGGCGCGATCCTGGGCACCTTCACCATCTTCCACGCCGCCCCCTGCGTCCCCGGCCCGCCGGACCTGGAAACGGTGGATCTGCTGACGCACACCGCCGCCCTGCTGATCGAGCGGGACCGGACGGAGCGCGAGCGCCAGTCCAGCGAAGCGCTGCTGTCCTCGGTTCTGGAGCATCTGCCGGTCGGCGTCGCCGTCTACGACACGCAGGGCCGCACCACCCGCAACAACCGGCTGATGCGCGACTACACCAACGGTTCCCTGCCATCCGCCGACGACCGGGAGGCGTCGCGTTGGCGCGCCTTCCACCCCGACGGGCGGCCGGTCGAGCGCAAGGATTTCTCGGGCGCGCGCGCTTTGCGGGGCGAGATCGTGGTGCCCGGCATGGATTTCCTGCACCGCGCCGCCGACGGGACGGAGCATTGGACGCGCGTGTCGGCGGCCCCGCTGCGCGACGGCGACGGGCGGATCACCGGCGTGGTCGCCGTGGTCAGCGACATCGACGCGGAAAAGCGGGCGGCGCAGGGTTTGGCCGCGGCGCTGGACGAGGCCCGCCGCAGCGAGCTGGTGGCCCACGAGATGAGCCACCGCATCATGAACAGCTTCCAGCTTCTGCACGGGCTGGTGTCGATGCAGACCGCCACGGTCACCGACCCGGCGGCGCGCAAGGCGGTGGAGCAGGCCTTCTCACGAATCCAGGCGATGGCGCTGGTGCAGCGCCGCCTGTTCGAGGCGACGCGCAACGACCTCGCCACGCTCGACGCGGCCGACTATCTGCAACGGCTGGGGGAAAGCCTGACCGGTGCCTTCATCGATTCGGGCCGCTGCACCCTGGTCATCGACGCCACGCACGGAATCCCGATGCCCGCCGCGCAGGCCTCGTCCATGGGGCTGATCGTGACGGAGCTGGTGCTGAACGCCCTGAAGCACGCCTTCGGCGCGCAACAACAGGGGACGGTGACCGTACGGTTCGAAGCCTGCGGAGACGACCGCCGGCTGACGGTGACCGACGACGGGGCCGGTCTGCCGGACGGCGCCGGCACGGTGAAGCCCGCCGGGTCGGGGCAAGGCATGGGCATGACGCTGGTGCACGGTCTGGTGCGCCAGCTCGGCGGAAAGCTGAAGATCGACCGCCCCAATCAGGGCGGCCGCCCCGGAACCCGCTTCGTTCTGACTTTTCCAGCCTGACCCTTCCAGCGTGTCAGGCGTCGAAGCCACCGGATTCCGGGATGGCGCGGCGTCCTGATCCTTAGGCGACGGCTTCCATCGGCTTTTCCACCTTGCCGCCGAACCCGTTCTCCAGCGCCCAGATGGCCGCCTGGGTGCGGTTGGAGGCGTTGATCTTGCGCAGCAGGCTCTTCAAGTGAACCTTCACCGTCGCTTCGGTGATGTTCAGATGATTGGCGATCATCTTGTTGCTGTCACCCTGCAGCAGGCGCTCCAGGATCTGCGTCTCGCGCTGCGACAGGCCCTTGGCCGCGGTCGGGCCGTTGGCGCTGGTGTTGGCGCCGGCCTTGCCGGTGATGAGGAGAGCGGCGAGGTGGGTCGGGAAGACCTTTTCGCCGATCATCACCAGACGCAGCGACTGCGCCAGCGCGGCGGGGGAAATGTCCTTCATCAGGAAGGCGTCGGCGCCGGCCTGGATGGCGTTGGCCATTTCCTGGGCGTCGAGATGGCTGGCCAGAAGGACGAGCCGCGCGGTCGGATACTGCTCCCGCAGGACGGTCACGGCCTGGACCGTGCCGTTGGCGGAAGCCGGGTCCATCATGATCAACTCGGGCGTGTCGCCCTCCATCATGCCCGGCGGCGGTACGTCGCTGAAACTGGCGGCCTCTTTCGTGATGCGGAACTCCCCTTCCGAGAAGAGGGCCTTCATGCCTTCGCGGAAAAGTTTGTTGGCGTCGATCAGAAAGATGGAGACCGATTGCATCGTCCAGTCACTCTCGAAGGTGATTGAGATGAGCCACCCTACCCTATCGTTGGCGGGCCGACCACCCGTCCGTTAGTAGAATATTAACCAATGAAGTCCGAGGCACGTCCTCCCATCGGGCATATGCCCCTCCCCGGAAAGCCGGTCCAGGACGCTCCCGGATGCCTGGAAACCCAGAAAAACCCAGCCTGAACAGGTCACTACCCATTTTGCGCAGGAATCGGACGCCGTCTCGTTAATATCACGGCAACCATAATCGGCCATTGGTACAGTCATCGTAATTCATCGCTTGGATGGGTGCCCGACATGCCGATGGTGTCCATGTGGAAGAAGATCAGTCCCTGTCACTTCGTGATGCAGGACTGTCACCGCCGGATCGAAATCCGTTACCACGCCACCGGCTCGCAGAGCGGCTGGGGCGTCTACGCCGACGGGACATTGGTGCAGCAGCGCGCCGCCTTCACCGAAGCGCGCGGCATTGCCATGGGGCTGGCGACCGGTTCCTGAAACGAGCCTTGCCCGCCTGATGTCACAGCGCGGACATTGGGCGGTTAACCGGCTCTTGAGAGTGTTCCGCGCAGGATGGCCTTCGTCGCAGGAGGCCGTCATGACGTTCCGCCCACTTTCCCTTGTCTGGCGCCGACTCGCGCTCTGCGCCCTTCTCGGCCTCATGGGGATCGCCTTCTGGGCCGCGCTGCAACCGCAGTTGGCGCCCAGCGGCCTTTACGGCTTCGACAAGCTGGTGCATGCCGGAGCCTTCGGGCTCCTCACCCTGCTCGGCATCCTGGCCAGCGCCAGCCGGCGCTCCGCCGTCCTGGCGGTGCTGGCGGTCTTCGCGCTCGGCGCCACCATCGAGGTGGCGCAATCCTTCGTCCCGGGACGCGAGGCCAGCCTGTCCGATCTCACCGGGGACGCCGTGGGAATCGCCCTGGGAATCATGACCGTCCGGCTGGGACATCGCGCCGCCGAACGCGCGCGCCGCGCGCGCCATGGAATAGTCACGCAGCCCACGGCGTTTGCGTCCTTACCGGAGTGAGGGGACGCAGCGTCCGGACCGGCAATCCCGAGCAGCCTCCTCCGTTTTTGGTTTTGTTCGTCTACCGAACTATGCTATGCCGAAAGGCAGGACATCTGGAGTAACGCTTATGGACTGGCATAACGAAAAGGCTAAGACCGGCGCCCGCGCCCTGGAATCCGCGTTCGGCGTGATGCTGACGGTCTGCGAGGCCACCGACGGCTGGTGGAACTGGCACGCGGAGCACGAGGGGCTGAGCTGGACCCCCGACGCCCGCTGGTTCGCCACCCGCCGCGAGGCGCAGGATGCGGCGGAGGAATGGGCCTCCACCCTGGCGCCGCAGCATCTGGGCTTCCTTCACCGCGCGGCCTGACGCCGTAACCAATGCGATCGGGGCGGTGCCGTTGACCCGCCCCGCGTCCGCTTCCACAATGGCGACCGTGCCAAGGCGACGGGAAGCGGCTGCGATCATCCCTTGGGACTGTCGATCAGGCCCATGGCGGTGACGAGATGCAGCACGAGACGCCCTCCCTTCCCGGTCTAACGCTTCAGAAAGCCTTCCTGCCGCCCGAAGCCACTCTGGTGGCAGTTGGAACGGGCGCAGGGCGGTGGGCGGACCCCGCCGCTGGCCGGGCATGCCTTGCCCCGCCATCTTCCTCGCCAGGACTCGACGCGTGGTGCGGTCCGGTCGGGCTGCGCCACATCGACTGGCTGGTTCTGGACGGCTGCGGCGACGCCCTGGCGGTGCTGGACGGTGCCGCCGATCTGCTGCGCCTGCGCCGCATCGATTTCCTCCAGTTCGACGAGGCCGAGGCCGGAGGGCAGTTGGCCGCGCTGTACGCGCGCTTGCAAGCTTACGGCTATTCGCTGTTCTGCTTCGCCGACCGCAATCTGGAGTTCCGCGCCACGCCGCCGGCGGACGGGCGCGGCGGCACGCACATGGCGGTCGCCCCCCGGCACTGGAACCGGCTGTTCGCGCGCAGCCAGAGCATGTTCCGCTACAAGGACCTGTTTCCCCGCCACGGCGTCGCGCCGCGCGGCATCATCCATGTCGGCGCCCATGAGGGCGAGGAATACATCAACTACCAGGAAGCTGGTTGCTCCCGCGTCCTGTTCGTCGAGGCGGACCCCGCGACCTTCGCCACGCTCCAGGCCCGTTTCGCCGGCAACGGCGACGTCGTCTGCCTGAACGCCGCGGTGTCCGACACGGCCGGGCTGGCGCGCTTTTCCCGCATGTCGAGCCGCCAGTCCAGTTCCCTGCTGGAGCCGACCGGCCATCTGACCGTCTATCCCCACATCACCGTCGACGAGGTCATCGAGCTGGAGACCCGGACCCTGCCGGACCTGCTGACGTCCAACGGCCTCGCCCCGGGGGATTTCAACGTGCTGGCGATCGACGCGCAGGGGTCGGAATGCCGGATTCTGAACGGCTGCCGCAGCCTGCTGCCCCGGTTCGACGCGGTGATGACCGAGGTGAGCTATGCGGAGCTGTATGAAGGCTCGGGCCTCGCCGCCGATGTGGACGACATCCTGTTCGCCCACGGCTTCGACCGCGTCGCCGAAACCAGCCCCTACCATCACAGCTGGGGCGACGCGCTCTACGTCCGCCGTCCCGGCTGACACCGGTCAGGGAAGCAGGACCGGCCCGTTCCAGGGATCGAAGGGCACCAGCCGCGCCGTCTTGCGGTCGGGGCGCAGCGCGGCGCGCAACGCCGGGTTCAACATCGCCGCCGTCACCGAGAAGGAGCTGTTGGACACGGCGACGTGATCAGCCCGCGACAGGATCCAGTGGTCGGTGAAGAACTCCGCCCCCGGCAGCGGCGTCCCCAGATCGCCGGCGAGAACGGGGTGGTAGCGGTCGAAGCGGTCCGCCAGTTCCGGCGCGTCGGTGGCGAGATAAAGCACCGGCTGGTCCAGCGTCGTCCACACTCCGGCCAGCCAGTCGAGATACCAGCCCTCCGGCGCGATCCAGAAGCGGTCGTTCAGGCCGAAATCGCCGCGGCGCAGATGGATCGCCACCAGGGTCCGCCCGCGCGCCCGCAACCCATTCAGCGCCGCCGCGGCGTGCTCCGCCACCGCGCCGACCGGCGTGAATAAGCTGCGAAACCGCGCGCGGTAGGGGGCCAGCGGCGCGGTGTCGCCACAGAAATAGCCAACCACGTCGTGACCGTCCGCGCCCGACAGCGCCCGCCCGTCCAGCAGCGCCGGAACACCGCAGTCCTCCTCATGCAGGCTGGGCAGCGGCGGGCCGGGCAAGGGGTCGTCCAAGCCGTAGAGATGGCGCCCGATCCATTCCGGCGTTTCCAGCTCCATCCCGTTCCGCTCCGCGCAGACGCGCAGGTATCCGTATTGGAGAAGCTGGTTGCCGAACCGCCCGGCATGGCCGAGCGTGGAGGCCGACAGGCGCCGCTTGCCCGACGCTCGGCGCGGCGATGGGGCATCGCCCACGGCCCGGCGCAGCAGCAGCATCGCCCGGCAGGAAAAGCCCGTACCGATGCCCGGTGCGGCGGCGATCGCCCGGTCATAGAGGGCCAGCGCCTCGCCGTCGGCACCCTGCCCCTCGCGGACCGCGCCGGCCAGCAGCAGGCCGGTGGGCAGGCCGGGGGCGAGCCGCAGCGCCCAACGGGCGCAGCGCACGGCCCAGGCCGCATCACCCCGCCGCAGCGCGGCGCGGCCGAGCGCCACCCAGGAGTCCCCGTCGCCCGGACGCGCGGCCAGCGCCCGTTGCAGCAGCGCCGCCGCCCGCTCCACCGACCCGGCGCGCTCGCACAGGCGGCCACGCTCAGCCAGCGCCGCGACGTCGCCGGGACGCAGCCGGCCGGCGCGGTCCAGCGCCCGCCCGGCCGCCTCCAGGGCATGCACCGCGTCGAGCGCCGCGCCGAGGGCGAGGTGCAGCTCCGCCGAGGCGGGGTCGAGCGACAGGCCGCGCCGCACCGCCGCCAGCGCCGCGCGCGGCTTCTCGGCGATCTGCTGGGCGGCGGCGAGCCGGACCAGCAGCCCGGTGTCGGTTGGCGCGGCCAGCGCCGCGCGCCGGCCTGCCGTGACCGCCGCGCCGCGCTGTCCCAGGGCGTTGCGCAGCAGGCACAGGCTCGCCCAACAACCGCTTTGCGCGGGGTCCAGGGCCACCGCCGGACGAAGCGCGGCAATGGCCCGTTCCGTCTGGTCGAGCGCCTGCCATGCCTCCGCCTCGGCCATGCGGGCGCGCAACAGCGCCGGGTCGAGCCGGGCCGCGATCCCGGCCAGCCGGGCGGCCTCCTGCAACCGTCCAAGCCCCTTGGCGGCCATCGCCGCGTCGAAGGCGGCGGACAGGTTTTGCGGATCGAGGGCCAGCACCCGTTCGTAACGCGCCGCGGCGGAGGCCAGGGCGCCGGAATCGAACGCGGTTTCGGCCAGCAGGCGGAGCGCCGGGGTCAGCCGCTCCGCCGCCTCCGCGTGATCCGGCTGCAGGCGCAGCGTGGCGAGCCAGCTCGCCGCCGCGTCGGCGGTCTGCCCGAGCGCGTCCTGAACCTTGCCGCGGTTGAGATGGTAGGTCGGCGATGCCGGATCGCCGGCCACAGCGGCGTCGAGATGGGACAGTGCCGCCGCGACCCGTCCGGTCTGGGCGAGCAGCAGCCCCATCAGATGGCTGGCGTCGGGATGGCCGGGGACTGCCTCCAGGATCCGGCCATAGAGCGTCTCCGCCTCCGCCACCCGCCCGGCGATGTGATGGTCGAGCGCGATGGACAGGGCTTCGGAGACGGTGGCCATGAGCCGGGGCAATCCGCGTGGGGCCGCTTCGGGATGGCGCCACAGTGGCCGGGCCACCCCGGACTGTCAACCGCCGGACGGCGCCCCCTCTTCCGCCCTGGGAGAGGGATGGTCGCCCACCCTTAGTCCATGCGGTCCAGCCGGCGCAGATGCAGCATGTAGAGCCGGGAGAAGCGCGTCACCAGATCGTGGAACGGCAGCGGCTTCACCGGAGTGAAGGGCAAGGCCAGCTCTGGCGCGCCCGTCCCCATCGCGTGGCGCGCCAGTTCGCGGCCCACGGCGGTGCCCAGCGCCATGCCGCGCCCGTTGTAGCCGACCGCCCCGGTCACGCCGGGTGCCAGCTCGTGGAAATGGGGCCGGAAATCGGCGGTCATCGCCAGATGCCCGCTCCAGCTCCGCGCGATGGCCGGATTGCCGATCTGGGGGAAGACGCGGCGGATGCGCTCCCGCGTGCGCTCGCGCGCCCGCCGCTCGGCGTCGGCCGACCGCACCAGCGTGCAGCCGGAGACCAGCCGGTTGTCGGCGGTCCAGCGGAAGAAATGCAGGTCGCCGCGGGTGTCGCTGCACGCCATGTCGGAGGGCAGCACGCTGGCGCGCAGGGCGGCGGGCAGCGGCTCCGTCACCATCTGGAAGTTCAGCACCGGCACGACGGAGCGGCGCAGCCCGGGCCACAGATCGTCGGTGTAGGCGTTGGTCGCCAGCACGACGCGGTCGGCGGTCACGCAGCCCTGCGGCGTGGTCAGCCGCCAAGCGGTTCCGACACGGTCGATGGCGGAGACCGGCGTGTCGCTGTGGATGGAAACGCCCAGCCCGAGGGCGGCCCGCGCCATCTCGCGGGCCAGCGACAGCGGGTTCACATGCCCGCCGGTCGGGGCGACCATGGCGCCGTGCCAGAAGCGCGTGCCGAGCGCCCGCTCCGTCTGCGCCGCGTCGAGCAGCGCGACCTCCGCCCCCAACGCCCGCCACTGCGCGACCCGCTGCTCGGCCGCCTTCATGCGGCCGGGCCGGTGGGCCGGTTGGATCCAGCCCTTCTGCACGCCGTCGCAGCGCATCCGGTGGCGCTCGATCAGGTCGAAGACCAGCGCTGCCGACCCGCCGACCATGCGGGCCAGCGCCGATCCCTTCACCTCGCCGTAGGCCGCCGTCAGGTTGGCGGGGTCGAGGCGCGACAGAGTCGGGATGATCTGGCCGTTGTTGCGGCCCGACCCGCCGAAGCCCGGCTCGCGCGCCTCCAGCACCGCCACGCGCACGCCCTGCTCGGCCAGATGGATCGCCGTCGACAGGCCGGTGACGCCCGCCCCGACCACCGCCACATCCACCCCGACCACCCCGTCCAGCGGACCGGTCTCCGGCCCGGCGATGGCGCTCGCCGCCCAGTGGGACTCCGGAAGCGGCGCATCCAGCAGCGGTTTGAGAAGCGCGCTCATCGCGCCCCCTCCTCGACCAGCAGCGTCTTGGCCAGCGCTACCCAATAGCTGGCGCCGATGGCCAGGTTGGCGTCGTTGAAGTCGTAGCCGGGGTTGTGCAGCAGGCAGCCGCCGTCCGTCGGCCCGTTGCCCAGCCAGACGTAGCAGCCGGGCCGCTCCTTCAGCATGAAGGCGAAATCCTCCGCCCCCATGGAAGGCATCGGATCGTGGTCGATGTTCCCCTCCCCGACCAGCGCGGCGGCGACGCGGGCGCACAGCGCGGTCTCGGCGGCGCTGTTGACCGTCGCCGGGTAGCGCCGCTCGTAGCGCACGCTGGCGGTGCAGCCGAAGGCGGCGGCGGTGTGCTCGGCCAGCGCGCGCAGCCGCGCCTCGACCATGTCCTGCACCCCCTCCTTGAAGGCGCGGACGGTGCCGCGCAGCGTGACCTCCGCCGGGATGACGTTCCAGGTGTCGCCGCCGGTGATCCAGGTGGTGGAGACCACGGCGCTGTCCAGCGGGTGCAGGCTGCGCCCCGGAATGGTCTGCAGGGTGGTCAGCAGATGGCCGGCGGCGGTCATCGGGTCGTGGCCGAGATGCGGCATGGCGGCGTGGCTGCCCTTGCCGTGGACCGTCACCTCGAAGATGTCGTAGCTGCCCATCATCGGCCCCGGCCGCAGCGCGATCTGCCCCAGCGGCAGGCCTGGCCAGTTGTGCATGCCGTAGACGCCCTCCACCGGAAACCGCTCGAACAGCCCGTCGGCGATCATCTCGCGGGCGCCGCCCTCGTTCTCCTCGGCCGGCTGGAAGATGACGTGCAGCGTCCCGGCGAAGTCGGGGTCGTCGGCCAGGACCTTGGTGGCCCCCAGCAGCATCGTGGTGTGGCCGTCGTGGCCGCAGGCGTGCATCCGGCCTGGGTTGACCGAACGGTGGGCGAACTCGTTGGTCTCGTGGATGTGCAGCGCGTCCATGTCGGCGCGCAGCGCGATGGCGCGGCCGCCGGGCCGCCGGCCCTTCAGCGTGCCGACCACGCCGGTGCGCCCCAGCCCCGTCGCCACCTCCAGCCCGAAGGCGCGCAGCTTGTCGGCGACGAAGGCGGCGGTCTCGTGCTCCTCGAAGGCGGTTTCCGGATGGGCGTGCAGATGGTGCCGCCACTGCCGCATCTCCGGGGCCAGGGCCTCGGCGGCGGGATGCAGGCGGACGTTCGCGGGGATGGTCATTCCGGGGACTCCTGGGGTCCGCCCGCCGGCAGGCTGTAGCGGAAGTCGCAGTGGCTGGCGCCCTGCATGATGGTCTGGGTGCGGGTGAAGCGGACGTCGGGCCGGTAGCCGCACATGAACTCGCCGTCCCGGTTGCAGGACAGGATGTCGCCGATCTCCTCCACGCCCATGGCGCGGTAGCTTTCGGCGTAGCGGCAGCGGGTGACGTTGAAGCCCAGCCGGTCGGGGCCGCTCTCGATCACCTCCAGCCGCAGGGCATCCCCGGCGGTCCACAGGGCCAGCCGCTCGTGGAAGGTGGCGAGGTCGGCGGTGCCGCGGGTGGCGCGGTCCTCCGCCGCCATGGCGGCGCCGGCCTCGCGGGCCATCACCTCGATGGCGCGGGCGAGCACGGCGCGCGCCCGCTCCCGACCGATCTCGGGCAGGAGCTGGTCGTAGAGCGCCTTGGCGAAGGCCGCCTCGATGCGCCGCCGCTCCAGAATGGGCAGAGGGGCAGGAGCGGGAGTTGGGGCGGGAGCGGCGTTTTCGGTGTCGGTGGTCATCGCTGCGATCCTTTTTCCATCAGCCGCCCAGATAGGCCGCCCGCACGCGCGGGTCGGCGGCCAGATCGGCGGCGCTGCCCGAGAGTGTCACCCTTCCCGCCTCCATGACATAGGCGTGATCGGCGACGCGCAGCGCGGCGCGGGCGTTCTGCTCGACCAGTAGGATCGAGGTGCCCTCGCCGCGGATCTGGACCAGCAGGTCGAAGATCTGCTTCACCACCATCGGCGCGAGGCCGAGCGACGGCTCGTCCAGCAGCAGCAGGCGCGGCTTCGACATCAGAGCGCGGGCGATGCACAGCATCTGCTGCTCGCCGCCCGACAGCGATCCCGCCTTCTGGGTCAGCCGCTCACGCAGGCGGGGGAACAGCTCCAGCATCCGCTCCATGCGGGCGGCGCGGTCGTTGCGCAGCGTCCGCCCGCCCAGCAGCAGGTTCTCCCGCACCGTCATGGTGCCGAAGATCTGCCGCCCCTCCGGCGCCTGGGCAAGGCCGCGGCGCACCACCTCATGGCTGGGGCTGTCGGTCATGTCCTGGCCGTCGAAGACGGTGGCGCCGCCGCTGGTGCGGTAGATGCCGGACAGGGCGCGCATCAGCGTGGTCTTGCCGACGCCGTTGGCGCCCAGCACGGCGACGATGGCCCCCTCGGCTACGTCGAGCGAGACGCCGCGCAGGATCTCCTGCGGCCCCATGCGCACCGTCAGGTCGCGGACCTCCAGGATGCGGCGGGTGGCGACGGCGTGTGCGGCGTCAAGCGGCATCGTCTTCCACTCCCAGATAGGCTTCGAGGACGGCGGGATCGCGCTGCACCGCCTCCGGCGTGCCGTCGGCGATCTTGCGGCCGGACGCCAGGACGATGACGCGGCTGCAGCTTCCCATCACCAGCCCCATGTCGTGCTCGACCAGCAGGACGGTGACGCCGCCGGCGTGCAGGCGGCGGATGAAGTCGGCCAGCTCCGCCGTCTCGGTGTCGTTGAGGCCGGCCGCCGGCTCGTCGAGGATCAGCAGGCGGGGCGCGGTCGCCAGGGCGCGGGCGATCTCCAGATACTTGCGCTTGCCGTAGGACAGGTTGGCGGCGATGTCCCCGGCCTGGGCGGTCAGGCCGACGCGCTCCAGCGCCTCCCAGCTCCGCTCGCTGACCGCGCGGCTGTGGGCGCCGCCGTTGACCAGCGCCCGCCAGGGCGACTGGCCGAAGGCGCCGACCGCCCCGACGGACACGTTGTCGAACACCGTCATGTTCGGGAAGACGCGCAGGTTCTGGAAGGTGCGGCCCATGCCCATGCGGGCGATTTGCCAGGGCTTGCGCCCCGTGACGTCCTGCCCGTCGAAGGTCACGGTGCCGTCCGACGGCGGGGTGAAGCCGGTGATCAGGTTGAACAGGGTGGTCTTGCCGGCGCCGTTGGGGCCGATCAGCCCGACCAGCTCGCCCTTGGCGATGGTGGCGCTGACATCGCTGACCGCCAGAAGGCCGCCGAAGCGCCGGGTCAGCCCCTGGATGGAGAGAAGCGTGTTGCTCATGATCCGCCTCACTTCCAGCCGACGGGCGTGCCGCCGGCGATGGTGGCCCAGCCGCGGGAGAAGGAGCGGCGGACGAAGCCCAGCGCGGTGCCTTCGGCCAGCATGCCCTTGGGCAGCAGCAGGATGGACAGGAACATGGTCGCCCCGACGGCGATCATGCGGTAATCGCCGATGTCGCGCAGCGCCTCCGGGAGGACGATCATGAACAGGGCGCCGACGACCGCGCCGGGAAGGCTGCCCAGCCCGCCGACCACCACCATCGCCAGGATCAGGATCGATTCCATGAAGCGGAAGTTGTCCGGCGCGATGTAGGCGGAGGTGTGGGCCAGCAGCGCCCCGGCGATGCCGGCGAAGAAGGTGGCGACGACGAAGGACTCGATCTTCAGCCGCTCCACGTTGATGCCCATGCTGTCGGCGCACTGGTCGTCCTCGCGCAGAGCCCGCAGCGCGTTGCCGTAGTAGGAGTGGGTCAGCCGGTGCAGCACCCAGACGCAGGCGACGGCGATGACCGCGACCGCCAGATAGCGGCTGAGCAGCGTGTCGGCCTGCCAGCCGAACAGCTCGATCGGCGGGATGCCGCGGATGCCCATCGGGCCGCGGGTCACGTCCACCCAGTTCAGCAGGACCACGTAGATCATCTCGCCGATGCCGAGCGTGGCGACGGCGAAGTAGATGCTGACCAGCCGCATGGTCGGCAGCGCCACCAGGAAGCCGAACAGCGCGGCGATCAACCCCGCCGCCGGCAGCGTGACGACGAAGGGCAGGCCGAGCTTCGTGGACAGCAGGGCCGCCGCGTAGGCGCCGATGCCGTAGAAGGCGGCGTGGCCGATGGACAGCAGCCC
This sequence comes from Azospirillum tabaci, assembly GCF_014596085.1. Lineage (GTDB taxonomy): Bacteria > Pseudomonadota > Alphaproteobacteria > Azospirillales > Azospirillaceae > Azospirillum > Azospirillum tabaci. Next base: position 27,760 of record NZ_JACCJY010000031.1, on the reverse strand, counting down.
GGCGGTGCCCGTCACATGGTTCAGGCTGGCCGACAGGATGACGAAGATCATCGTCGTGATGGCAATCTGGGCGAGGTAGCTGGACCCGGTGCCGACGATCGCGGCGGGCACGGCGCCGAAGGCGACCGCCAGCAGGAGGAAGGTCCAGGCGAACCGCCGGCCTCGCCCGGAAAACGCGGCGGGCGGCGCGAGGGTATCCGGCATCAGCCGGGCGTCAGGCACGTTCACGTCCATGTCCGAACAATCCTTGCGGGAAGAAGACCAGCGTGATGACCAGAAGGCTGTAGGTGATCAGGTCCTTCCAGCCGCTCGACAGGAACTCGGTCGCGATGCTTTCCGACACGCCGAGCAGCAGGGCGCAGGCGACCGCCCCCGGGATGCTCGACAGGCCGCCCATCACCATGGCGACGAAGGCCTTCACCCCCGGCGCGAAGCCCATGTGCGGCGAGATGGCGCCGTCGTAGAGGCCGACCAGGATTCCCGCCGTGGCGCCCAGCATCGAGCCGACCGCGAAGGTGGTGACGATGGTGCGGTCGGTGTTGATGCCGACGTAGCGGGCGCCGAGCTGGTTGTTGGACACGGCGCGGATGCCGAGGCCGGTCTGGGTGCGGTAGAGCAGGAACTGCAGCGCGCCCAGCATGACGGCGGAGGTGGCGAAGATGACCAGGCTGCCGCTGGCGACCATGATCGGCCCGATGGCGACCGGCTGCTGCAGCAGGTAGCCGGACGGGATGCCCTGCATGTCGCCGCCGAAGATGTGCATCATGATCTCGCGCGTCACGATCGACACGGCGAGCGAGGAGAGCAGCGTCGCCTCGCGCATGGCGCGGGATTTCTGGCTGGCCTCGTCGGTGAAGCGGCGGAAGGGGCGGAAGGCGATGCGCTCCAGCCCGACGCCGGACGCGGCGCCCACCGCCAGGACCAGCGGCACCACCGCCAGCAGCGGCGGGGCCATCGCGGTGATGACCATCAGCCCGACGAAGGCGCCGATGGTGTAGACCTCGCCGTGGGCGAAGTTGACGACGTTCAGGACGCCGAAGATCAGCGTGAAGCCGATCGCCATCAGGGCGTAGACGCACCCGATGGACAGGCCGTTGATGACCTGCTGAAGGAAGAAGACATCGAAGACCATGGCGTGCTCCAGGCTTCGGGGAGCGCGCCCGCCGGTCCCGGCGGAGCGCGCACCACGGCGTGTGTCCCGAAAGGAGAATCGTGTGGAAAGCCCTGGGGCGTCCCCGGGGCGTCCTAGACGCTACCGGTCACGGGCCGGTCACGACCTGGAAGCGGCCGTCCTTCACCATCATCTTCGCCAGCGCCTTGGCCGGCTCGCGGGTGACGGGGTCGAAGCTGGTGGCGCCGGTCACGCCGGGATAGCCGCTGGTGGCGGCCAGCGCGTCGCGCAGGCTCTCGCGCGTCACCGACGGGCCGGCCTTGGCGACGGCGTCCAGCATGATGCCGACCGCGTCGTAGGCCTGGGCGGCGAACATGCCGGGCTCCGACTTGAAGCGCGCGGCGTATTCCTTCACGAAGGTCTGGACCGCCGGGTCGGGGTTGTCGGGCGTGAAGGTGGTGGCGAGATGCAGCCCCTCCACCGATTCACGCCCCAGCTCGATCAGCTTGGGCGAATAGAGGGAGCTGGTGCCGTAGAGCGGGATCTTGATGCCGAGCTGCTCGCGCTGCTGGGCGAAGGCAGCCCCCTCCTCGTAGAACATCGCGAGGTAGATCACGTCGGGCTTCTGCCGGGCGACCTTGGTCAGGATGGAGCGGAAGTCGCGGTTGCCGGGGTTGAACGCCTCGGTGGCGGTGATCTTGCCGCCCTTGGCCTTGAAGCCGCTGACGAAGCCGTCGAGCGCCGAGATGCCCCAGTCGTTCTGGATGTAGATCACCGCCGCCGTCTTCATGCCCGCCGCGATGATCCAGTCGGCGTTGTACGGGCCTTCGAAAGCCTGGGTGGTGATGTTGCGGAACTGCCAGGGGCTGAGCTTGGTGAAATCGGGGTGCGAGGCGGTTTGGGAGAGCTGCGGCATCTTCTCCGCCGCGTAGATCTCGCCTGCCGCCATCGACACGGTGGAGGAGAAGTCGCCGATCACCCCGACGACCTTGGAATTGTCGAGGAACTTGTGCGCGATGTTGCGCGCCTCCTTGGGATCGTCCTTGCTGTCCTCGAAGGTGATGGCGACCTTGGCGCCGGCCAGCTTGCCCGAGGCGTTGAACTCCTCCAGCTTGATCTGGGCGGCGTTGCGGAACATCTCGCCATACTGGCTGCGGTCGCCGCTGAGCGGCGCCTGATAGCCGATGACGATCTCGCGGTCGGCGGCCTGGACGGCGGTGGTGGCCAGCATGGCGCCCAGAACGGCGCCGAGAATGGCGTTCTTCCTCATGGTTCGGTTCCCCTGTCGGCGAGGCTGGACGGTCAATTCGCAGCGGCCGGGGCGGCGACGCCCGGCGTGATCGTCAGGTGGCAGCAGGTGCTGCGGCCCGGCTTCCAGGTGTCGACCTCGATCTCGAAGCCGGCGGTCTCGAAGGTGCCCTTGTCGACCGCGCCGGCGAGTTCGCAGAGCGTCTCCACCGTCTCGGCCGGCAGGTTGGCCTCCAGCCAGGCTTCCTTCAGCGGACAGGTGTGGAAGCGGATCTCCAGCACTTCGTCGGTGCAGCGCACGACCTCCGGCCCGAACTGGGCTTCGGCGTCGGGGATGAACTTCAGGAAGGAGTCGCGCAGGCCGGCCAGATCGGCCGGGGCGTGCGGCGCGAAATTATGGGCGATGGCCGCACCCCGGCGATAAATGGTGCGCGCCATGATCTCCCGGGCCTTCTCCTCGCCGATCTCCTTGCGCATCTCGTCGAAGGCCGCCTCATAGACCATCGCGCGGCTCTTCATCGCGTTGCGCAGAAGTGTGCGAAACTCGTCCATCGGTGAATGCTCCTGTTTTTCTGCCAATTGTCTTGCGGTGGCGATTTTTATTTCTTGAAAGCGCTTGTTCTTTTTGCTTCAGAGGGACGGGCCACCCTGCAGGAAGGCCTCGATCCGCGCCTCGTCGGCGGCGGTGTCGAAACCGGCCCGCGCCATCCAGGCGTCGTCGTGGTAGGTGTTGCGGTAGCGCTCGCCGGAATCGCAGATCAGCGTCACCAGCGACCCCGCGCGCCCGGCGTCGCGCATCCGTCCGGCGATCCAGCACAGCCCGAAGAAGTTGGTCCCGGTGGACCCGCCGACCATCCGGCCGAGCCGCCGCGACAGCACCCGCATCGCCGCCAGCGAGACCACGTCGGGCACCTTGATCATCTGGTCGACGACCTCGGGGATGAAGGACGGCTCGACGCGGGGCCGCCCGATGCCCTCGATGCGCGATCCGCGCTCGCAGGTGAGCGCGGCGTCGCGGTTGACGAAGCTGTCGTAGAAGACCGAATGCTCGGCGTCGGGAACGCACAGCCGGGTCGGCAGATGGCGGTAGCGGATGTGGCGCCCGATGGTGGCGGCGGTGCCGCCGGTCCCGGCGCTCATCACGATCCAGTCCGGCACCGGGTGGCGCTCGCTGCGCATCTGGCCGAAGATCGACTGGGCGATGTTGTCGGTGCGCCAGTCGGTGGCGCGCTCGGCGTAGGTGAACTGGTCGAGATAGACGCCGCCCTGCCGCGCCGCCAGCGCCGCCGCCTCGGCGTAGATCGCCTTGGAGGATTCGACGAAGTGGCAGCGCCCGCCGTGCAATTCGATGGCGGCGATCTTCTCGTCCGAGGTGCCGCGCGGCATCACCGCGTGGAAGGGAAGGCCGAGCAGCCGGGCGAAATAGGCTTCCGACACCGCGGTGGAGCCCGACGACGCCTCGATCACCGGCGTGCCCTCGCCGATCCGCCCGTTGCAGATCGCGAACAGCAGCAGCGACCGCGCGACGCGGTGCTTCAGGCTGCCGGTGGGGTGGGTCGATTCGTCCTTCAGATAAACGTCGATCCCGGACAGTTCCGGAACATCGAGCTTCAGCAGCGGGGTGTCGGGCGACCGCGCCGCCTCGGTCTCCAACAGCTCGATCGCGCGCCGGGTCCAGTCGCGGCCGGTGGCCTCGGGGAGCGGGGTGTAATCGAGGCGGAACGGCTGACGGATCGAACCGGCGCCGGGAGAGAACGGCACGGTCTGCGCGGAAGCGGTCATGTCACCCTCAAAGCGCGATGACGGCGTCGATCTCGACCGACGCGCCGAGCGGCAGCGCCGACACCTCGACGGTCGAGCGGGCGGGGAACGGCGCCTGGAAGAAGCCGGCATAGACCTCGTTCACCGCCTTGAACTGGGTGAGGTCGGTCACGTAGACGGTCATTTTCACCGCCTTCGCCAGGCTGGTTCCGGCGGCCTCGGCGATCGCCGCGATGTTGGTCAGGCTGCGCGCCGCCTGGGTGGGCGCGTCCGGGCCGGCGAAGGCCCCGGTGGCCGGGTCGATCGGCAGCTGGCCGGAGACGAACAGCAGCCCCCCGGCGACGCGGGCCTGGGCGTAGGGGCCGATGGCGGCCGGGGCTTTGTCCGTGGCGATGGTGTCGGTCATCATCCTGATCTTTCCTGGTTTGGCCCTGTGGTGGCGACCGTCGCCGGTGCTCAAAGGCTGGGCGGTCTGCCCGCGGTGGCGGCATGCGGATGCATGCGAAATCCTCAAAACGAAAAAGCTTTTCTCCTGGCGGGCCAAACGAGCAAAATCATCCGTCCCAACCGCGAAGGCCCCGAGCAACCCCGATGACCATCGACGCCACCGACCGGAAGATCCTGGCCGCCCTTCAGGCCGACGCGACGCTGTCGCTCGCCGACCTCGGCAAGCAGGTCGGCCTGTCCGCCACCCCCTGCTGGCGCCGCGTGCAACGCCTTGAACAGGAAGGCTATGTCCGCCGCCGCGTGGCCTTGCTGGACCGGGCCAAGCTGAACGTCGACGTGACCGTCTTCGTTGCCGTCCGAACCAGCAAACACTCGGCGGAATGGCTGGAGGAGTTCCGCCGCGTGGTGGCCGACATACCGGAGGTTGTCGATCTCTATCGCCTGAGCGGCGAAATCGATTATCTGCTGCGGGTGGTCATTCCGGACATCAAGGCCTACGACGCTTTCTACCGAAAGCTCATCGAGCGCATCGAGCTTCAGGATGTCTCGTCAATGTTCGCCATGGAAGAAATGAAGTCGACAACGGAAGTCCCTCTCTCTTACGTAAAAACCCAGAACAGCTAGGGTTTTACTTGATGGTTTTTCTTTTTGACTCACGACTCGGCAATTTTCGTGAAGCCCCTGTAGTGATTATCAATATCGCATGGTTGGCATGAGAATTTTTTACTTTTTTGGCTGCGGCCGTGCAACATCGTAGAAAATCTTTCTACAAATCCGGCGTTTTTCACAAAATTCATCCTCGGATTGGCAGCAACCCGGATCGGTCGGGTGTTTGTAAGCCCCGTCATGGCGTCCCCTTCCGCGCAGCAATCGCCTTGGCATCAAATCCCTCTCCCGCCCTGGGAGAGGGTGCCCGCGCAGCGGGCGGGTGAGGGTGGAACCGAGGATCAAGGCGCTGATTCTCGGCAGTACCCTCGCCCTTCCCACGCTTCGCGCGGGCCCCTCCCCTCTCCCGGGACGGGAGAGGGGATATCACATGCGATTGTCTCGCCCCCCTCCGAGCCAGCGCCCAGCACCCGTTGCCTATTGCCTGCGCAAAGCGGCCGGTCTATATGCGTCACGTCTCACTCAATGAGACGCTGAAACCGCCAGGGCAGGCGAACCTTGAAAACACACAGTACGCAGACTCCCGACGCCGCCACCGCCAACGTCCCCGACGACGCGGCCAAGCCGAAGGCCGCCGCCACCGACCGGACCTTCGCGATCCTGGAACTGGTCGCGTCGGCCTCCGGCCCGCTGGCGGTCAAGACCATCGGGACGACGCTCGGCCTGCCCAAGCCGACCGCCCACCGCCTCGTCAACGGCCTGATCGACAAGGGGCTTCTGGCGCGGGACCTGGAAACGCGCGACGTCATCATCGGCGTCGAGGCGGCGCGGCTGGCGGTCGGCATCCTGCGGGCCTCGCTGTCCCGCGCGCCGGTCCGCTCCGTGCTGCGCGCGGTCAGCGCCGAGCTGGGGGAAACCTGCAACGTCGGCGTCCTCGACGGCGGCGACGTCGTCTATCTCGACCGCGTGGAGGTCGAGCACTGGCCCCTGCGGCTCCAGTTCGGCGTGGGATCGCGCGTGCCGATGCACTGCACGGCCATGGGCAAGCTGTTCCTCGCCACCCTGCCGGACGGTATGCGCAGCCGCCTGCTCGCCTCCGGCCCCTTCTCCGCGCAGACCGCCCACACCCTCACGGATCCGGACGCGCTGGCCGCCGAGCTGGAGCGCATCGCCGCGCGCGGCTACTCGCTCGACGACGAGGAGTATGTGGTGGGCGTGTTCTGCGTGGCCGTGCCGATCCTCTCCTCCACGGGGCGGACGGTGGCGGCCATCGCCGTGCAGGCCCCGAAGGTCAGACTGTCGCACGACCGCGTCGAGCAGGTCCTGCCCATCCTGCGCCGCGGCGCCGAGGCCCTGTCCGCGCAGTTCGGATAGCCTCCCTCCCCCATCGTTCTTCAAAACCGGACGTTTCATCGCCCGAGCCGCGGGAAGCCGGCTGGGCATGCCCCCGTATGCATGGATAATTGGGTACACGAACTTTTTGGGCTTGCGCGACCCAAGGTCCTGTGAGTTAATGATACAAATCGTATCGCTGAATGAGACCAAGAGGCCGAGCGATACGCTTCCAGTCACGGGGAGGAACGATGACGCGGAAGATCGCCTTGGGCTCCGCTCCGTTGCAGGAGCCCCGCGAACCGACAACCGAAGACCCCTCCGACAACAGCTCCGGAGACCGTCGGCCCCTCGCCGACCGCGTCCTGGCGTTGCTGGAGGCGGTGGCCGGGGCGGGGCAGCCGACGGCCGTCAAGGACATCGCCGAGAAGCTGGCCCTGCCGAAGCCGACGGCGCACCGGCTGATCGCCATGCTGGAGGAGCGCGGTTTCCTCGCCCGTCCGATCGACGGCCGGCTGGTGACCGTCGGCCCGAAACTGCGCAGCCTGGCGCTCAACACGCTGCGCAGCTCCCTGGCCCAGGCGCCGTCGCACGCCCGGCTGCGGGCGCTCAGCCTGGAGCTTGGGGAGACCTGCAACATCGGCGTGCTGGAAGGCGGCGACGTCGTCTATCTCGACCGCGTCGAGGTGGAAGGCTGGCCGCTGCGCCTGGAATTCGGCGTCGGCTCGCGGGTGCCGCTTCACTGCACGGCGATGGGCAAGCTGTTCCTCGCCTTCCTGCCGGAACTGCCGCGGCGGCGCCTGCTGGATTGCCTGCCGCTGCCCCGGATGGCGGCGGCGACGTTGTGCGACCCGGCGCTGTTCCGCGCCGAGTTGGAGCGCATCGCCGGCTGCGGCCATTCCTTCGACGACGAGGAATACATGCCGGGCGTCTTCTGCGCGGCAGTGCCGATCCGCGACGGCGCGGGACGGATGATCGCCGCCCTGGCGGTGCAGGCGCCGAAAGTCCGGCTGTCGCGGGAATCGGTGGCCGACCGGCTGCCGGTCCTGCACCGGGCCGCAAGCGACATGGCCCACGCGCTGGGCATCGACGCCGCCCCGGCCGAGCCGGCCCTCTCACCTTAAGGAAGACGGACGCCATGGCAAGGACGCTTGAGACGACCGCCGCCGGATGCCCGGCCCGGCTGATGGCCCGCAGCGCCGCCCTGGAGCCGGTTCCCACGGCGGTGGTCGCCGCGGGTTCGCCGGTCGCGCTGGAAAGCGCGCGGCGCGCCACCGCCCTCGGCCTCATCGAACCGGTCCTGGTCGGCGATCCGGCGGCCATCGCCGACAGCGCCCGCCGGATCGGCTGGACGCTCCACGGCGCCTGCGTTGTTCCGGCGCGCGACGATGCGGCGGCGGCGCGGATCGCGGTGGCGCTCGCCCGCTCCGGCGACGTGGGCGCGCTGATGAAGGGGCACATCCACACCGACACGCTGATGCTCGCCGCGCTCGACCCGAAGAGCGGGCTGCGCACCGGGCGCCGCTTCACCCACGCCTTCCACATGACGCTGCCGGGATCGGGGCGCGAGCTGGTCATCACCGACGCGGCGATCAACGTGGCGCCGTCGCTGACGACCCGGCTGGACATCATCCGCAACGCCGTGGAGCTGTGGCGGCTGGTCGGCGGCAACGATCCGCGCGTGGCGCTGCTCTCCTGCACCGAGGAGGTGACGGAGCGCGTCCCCTCCAGCCTGGACGCCGACCGGCTGACCCGCCTGTGCCGGCAGGAGGTGCCGGGCGCGACGGTGTTCGGGCCGCTGGCGCTCGACCTCGCGGTATCCGCCGAGGCGGCGCGGATCAAGAATCTGTCCCACCCCTGCGCCGGGGCCGCCGACATCCTGGTGGTGCCGAACATCGAGACCGGCAACGCCCTGTTCAAGGCGCTGGTGCATTTCCTGGACGCGGTCGCCGCGGGCGTCGTGCTGGGTGCTGCGGTGCCGATCGTCCTCACCTCGCGCGCCGACCCGCCGGCGGCCCGCATCGCCGCCGCCGCCATCGCCCAGATCGCCGCCGGGCGCCGCCGCGCCGCCACGCCGGGCGCGCCCTATCCCGCCACCGCAGCCAAGGGAGGCGCCGCACCCAGCCTGCACGCCTGACGGTCAAAAAACAAATCCTGGGAGGGAATGCAAATGCTCCGCAACGCCTTGACGCTCACCGCGGCGGTGGCCGCGCTGCTGACACCCGTCCTGTCATCCGACCCCGCGCGCGCCGACGACTACCCGTCACGCCCCATCGAGGTCATCGCGACCTTCGGGGCCGGCGGCGGCGCCGACCTGATGGCGCGCCAGTTCGCCCGCCTCGCCGAACCGCATCTCCGCGTCGCCATGCCCGTCGTGAACGTGTCCGGAGCGTCGGGCAATGCCGGCCTGACCCGCGTCCTGACCAACCCGGCCGACGGCTACACGGTCGGCACGCTGATCGCGCTGTCCGTCTCCTCCTGGGCGTCGGGCCTGGGCACGGCGAAGCCGGACGATTTCGTCTATGTGGCGATGATGCAGAACTCGCCGTCGATGCTCTACGTCTCCAAGAACAGCCCCTTCAAGACCTACGAGGAGTTCGCCGCCCACGCCAAGGCCAACCCCGGCAAGCTGCGCGTCGCCACCTCCGGCTACGGCACGCAGGACGACATCACGCTGAAATATCTGGGAAGCCAGGGCGTGCCGGTGACCAACGTCCCCTTCGCCCGCCCGTCGGAGCGCTACGCCTCGCCCATCGGCGGCCACACCGACGCGATCTACGAGGAGCCGGGCGACGTCGCCCAGTTCCTGAAATCCGGCGACCTGCGCCCGATCGTCGTCTTCGACAAGCAGCGCCACCCCTCCTTCCCCGACGTGCCCGCCTCGGCGGAGCTGGGGCTGGACATCGGCGACCTGCCGAACTTCCGCACGCTGGCGGTGCCCGCCGGCACGCCGCCCGAGCGCGTGCAGAAGCTCCACGAGGCCGCCGCGAAGGTGCTGGCGAGCCCGGAATGGAAGACCTTTTGCGCCGACACCTTCACCTGCGTCGACACGCTGGTGACGCCGGACCAGGCCAAGGAGGAGGTCAAGGCCTTCTACGAGACGGTGAAGGGCTATCTGGACCGCTTCGCGACCAAGACGGTCGGCCAGACACCGGGCTGAGGCCGAGTCCGCTTCCGAATTCGCCCCACCCGCTTCATCGCTCCTCAGGGAGGGAACCGTGACTCCCCTGTCCCACGGTCTTCGCCGGCTGGCGACACCCGCGGCCCTGCTCGCCGGGTCGCTTCTTCTCTCGCAACACATCGTGCGCGACAGCACCATGATCGCCAGCCTGCCCGACCCGATCGGGCCGGCGGGATGGCCCCGGCTGATGCTGGGCGCGGTCGGGCTGTGCGCCCTGATCTGGATCGGCAGGGAACTCCTGGCGCTGCGCCGCGCGGTCGACCAGCAGAAGCCGATCGACGAGGAATACGAAGGCTACGCCCATGGGCGCGCCATGATCGGGCTGGGGCTGGTCGTCCTCTACGGCCTCGCCCTGCCGCAGCTCGGCTTTCCGGTCGCCACCGCCGCCTTCGTCGCCCTGTGGTGCCTGATCGGGGGCATCCGGCGCCCGCTGACTCTGGCGCTGGTCACCGGCATCGGCTGCGTCGTGCTGCTCTACGTCTTCGTGTTGCTCGCCCAGATGCCGCTGAACCGCGGCCAAGGCGTCTTCGACGGCTTCACCGTCGCGCTCTACCGCCTGCTCGGCATCTACTGAGCCGGCCACCGGAGGGATCGTCCCATGGATATCCTCGCCAATCTGGCCGGTGGCTTCGCCGGCGCCCTCGATCCGTACAATTTCGTCTTCCTGGTGTCGGGCCTGATGCTCGGGGTGGTGGCCGGCGCGCTGCCGGGCATCTCCTTCGTCAACGCCATGGCCATCGCCCTGCCCTTCACCTACCTGCTGCCGCCGGTCACGGCGATGTCCTTCCTCGGCGGCATCTATGTGGGTGGCGTGTTCGGCGGTTCGATCTCCTCGATCCTCATCAACATCCCCGGCACCCCGGCCTCGCTGCCGAGCTGCTGGGACGGCTACCCGATGACGCGCAAGGGCCTGTCCTCGCGGGCGTTGAGCATCGCCATCACCGCGTCCGCCTTCGGTGGGCTGGCCAGCGCGTTGCTGCTGACTTTCGGCGCCCCGCCCTTCGCCAGCTTCGCGTTGAAGTTCGACCAGCCGGAATTCTTCGCCGCCACCATCCTGGGCCTCGTCAGCGTCATCGCCATCGCCAAGGACGCGCCGCTGATGAGCGCGCTCTCGATGTTCCTCGGCCTGCTGATCGGGACGGTCGGCGTCGATCCGATGTACGGCATGCCCCGCCTGACGCTGGGCGTCCCCGACCTGGAGAGCGGCATCAACTTCACGGTCGTGATGATCGGCCTGTTCGCCATCGGCGAGGTGGTGGACCTGATCTGCAAGCGGGCCGGCGGCGGCCGCTCCATCACCACGAAGCCCGGCAAGCAGGTCGGCCTGTCGGACCTGTGGCGGGTGAAGTCCTCGATCCTGCGCGGCACCGGCCTCGGCTGCACCATCGGCGTCATCCCCGGCGCCGGGGCCACGGTGGGGGCGGTCATTGCCTACAGCGTGGAGAAGCAGGCCTGCGGCAAGGGCGACCGCTTCGGCACCGGGATGGAGGAGGGGCTGGCGGCCCCGGAGGCGGCCAAGAACGCGACCACCGGCACCGCCATGATCCCGCTGCTGACGCTGGGCATCCCCGGCAGCGCCGCCACGGCGATCATGCTGGCCGCCATGCTGATCCACGGGCTGAACCCCGGCCCGCTCCTCTTCACCTCGAACACCACGCTGGTCTACACGATCTTCGCCAGCATGCTGATCGCCAACCTGCTGATGATCGTCGCGGCGATGGGCGTGGCGCGGGTCTTCTCCACGCTGATGCGCGTGCCGCCGGCCATCCTCGGCGCCTTCATCATCGTGCTGAGCGTCGTCGGCGCCTACGGCGTGCGCAACAACCTCTTCGACGTCTATGTCTGCCTCGCCTTCGGCATCGTCGGCTATTTCATGAAGCGCACCAACTTCCCGCCGGCCCCGCTGGTGGTCGGCGTGATCCTGGGGCCGCTGTGCGAGCGCTACTTCCTCACCTCGCTCGCCAACTACGAAGGCAACATGGCGGTGTTCTTCACCCGCCCGATCAGCGGCACCATCCTGGCGCTGTCCGCGATCTTCCTCGCCTGGTCGATGTGGCCGGCGGTCAAGCCCCTGCTCCGCCGTCCTCCCAACGATCCGACCCACGGCGATCCGGCCGCCAAGGAGCCGCCGCGCCGGGTGCTCAAAGCCTGACCGTCCGAACCAACGAACGAACCTTCAGGGAGTGAGACAAGCAACCATGGACAACATCATGCTCGACCGAACGCCGGCCAGCGCCGACCAGGAGGCCATCGCCGCCCTCGTCGCCCGCGCCCGCGCCGCCCAGCGCGCCTTCGCCGACGCGACGCAGGAGCGGGTGGACGACGCCGTCGCCGCACTCGCCTGGGCCATCTACGAGCCGGGCCGCGCCCGCGCCCTGGCGGAGCTGGCGGTGGCCGACACCGGCCTCGGCAACGTCGCGGACAAGATCGTCAAGAACCAGCGCAAGACCTTCGGCACGCTGCGCGACCTGATGCGGGTGCGCACCGTCGGCGTGATCGAGGAGGACACCGCCAAGGGCATCGTCAAGATCGCCAAGCCGCTGGGCGTCGTCGGCGCCGTCACCCCCTCCACCAACCCGGCGGCCACCCCGGTCAACAAGGCGATGATGGCCGTCAAGGGCCGCAACGCCATCATCATCGCCCCCTCCCCCATGGGCTCCGCCGCCACCGGCCGCACGGTCGAGCTGATGCGGGCCGAGCTGGCGCGCATCGGCGCGCCGGAGGATCTGGTGCAGATGATCCCCACCCCGATCACCAAGGGCCTGACCCAGGCGCTGATGGAAGCGGTCGACCTCGTCGTCGTCACCGGTTCCCAGGACAACGTGCGCCGCGCCTATTCCAGCGGCACCCCGGCCATCGGCGTCGGGGCCGGCAACGTCCCGGTCATCGTGGACGAGAGCGCCGATCTGGCCGAGGCGGCGCGCAAGATCTGCGCGTCCAAGACCTTCGACAATTCCACCTCCTGCTCGTCGGAGAACGCGCTCGTCGTTCTCGACTCCGTCTACGACGCGACCATCGCGGCGTTGGAGGAGGCCGGCGCCTACCTCTGCACCGCGGAGGAGCGGGAACGCGTGCAGTCCCGCCTGTGGGAGAACGGCAAGCTGAACCGCAAGCTGATCGCCAAGGACGCCGCCGTCCTGGCCGAGGCGTTCGCGCTGTCGCCCAAGGCGCGCGAGGCCCGCTTCTTCCTGGTGGAGGAGACGGGCGTCGGCAAGGCGCATCCCTTCTCCGGCGAGAAGCTGTCGCTGGTGCTGGCCGTCTACCGGGTGCCGGACTTCGACGCGGCGGTCGATCAGGTGCGCAGGATCCTCGACCACCAGGGGCGTGGCCATTCCTGCGGCATCCACACGCGGGACGAGGCGCACGCGAAGCGGCTGGCCGACGAGCTGGACGTGGTGCGCGTGCTGGTCAACTTCGCCCACACCTTCGGCAACGGCGGCGGCTTTGACAGCGGGCTGAACTTCACCCTCTCGATGGGCTGCGGGAGCTGGCAGAAGAACTCCATCTCCGAGAATCTGAGCTGGAAGCACTTCGTCAACATCACCCATCTCGTCCGCCCGATCCCGGAGGACAAGCCGAGCGAAGAGGCCCTGTTCGGCCCCTTCTGGTCCCGCCACGGACGCTGATGGAGGCGACGATGAACTTCGAGGAACAGGCCGGGAAATCCGTGCTCGCCCGCGCCGGGGTGAGCGTTCCGCAGGGGCGCCTCTGCGCCAGCGCGCAGGAGGCCGAAACCGCCGCCCGCGCCATCGGGCCGGTGGTCGTCAAGGCGCAGGTGCCGACGGGCAAGCGCGGCAAGTCGGGCGGCGTCAAGCTGGCCACCACGCCGGAGGAGGCGGCCGCCGCCGCGCAGGCCATCCTGGGCATGGAGATCGGCGGCTTCCCGGTCGCCCGCGTCCTGGTGGAGGAGCAGGCGGCCATCGCCCGCGAATTCTACGCCGCGGTGCTGAACGACCCGGCCAGCCGCAGCCCGCTCGTGCTGTTCTCCACCGAGGGCGGCATGGACATTGAGGAGGTCGCGGCGACCCGCCCCGAATCCCTGCGCCGCATGGCGGTGGACATCCGCAAGGGCTTCGGCCCGGCGGACGCGCGCCGCCTGCTGCTGGGGCTGGACCTCGGCGAGGCCGCGGTGCCGGTGGCGGCGATGCTGGTCGATCTCTACCGCGTCTACCGCCAGCACGACGCCGAGCTGCTGGAAATCAACCCGCTGGCCCTGCTCGCCGACGGCCGCGTCGTGCCGCTGGACTGCAAGCTGACGGTGGACGATGCCGCGCTCTACCGGCAAACGGACATCGCCGAACTGGGCGCCAGGGAAACGCTGTCGGCGCTGGAGGAGCGCGGGCGGGCACTCGACCTCAAATTCATCGAGCTGGAGGGCAATGTCGGCGTCCTGGCCAATGGTGCCGGGCTGACCATGACGACGATGGACGTGGTCAGCCACGCCGGCGGGCGCCCCGCCAACTTCCTGGAGATCGGCGGCGAGGCCTACACCAAGGGGACGGAGGCGCTGGACCTCGTGCTGTCCAACCCCGGCGTCAAGAGCCTGGTCGTCAACTTCTGCGGCGCCTTCGCCCGCACCGATGTGATGGCCGGCGGCGTGATCCAGGCCTGGAAGACGCTGAACCCCACCATCCCCGTCTTCTTCTCCATCCACGGCACCGGCGAGGACGAGGCCGTGCGCATGGTGCGGGAGGAGCTGGGGATCGAACCCTACGACCGGATGGAAGACGCCATCTCGGCAGCCGTGGAGGCCGCGCGATGATCGTACGCAAGAGCGACCGGGTCCTGGTGCAGGGCATCACCGGCAAGCAGGGCACCTTCTGGACCGAGCAGATGCAGGCCTACGGCACCACCGTGGTCGGCGGCGTGAACCCGAAGAAGGCCGGGCAGAGCCATTGCGGCGTGCCCATCTTCGCCACCGCGAAGGAGGCCATGGCGAACGGCGGTTTCGACGTGTCGGTGATGTTCATCCCGCCCGCCGCCGCCAAGGCCGCCGCCATCGACGCCATCGAGGCGGGCGCCAAGACCGTCGTCTGCCTGACCGAGCACATCCCCTCCCACGACGTGATGGAGATGCACGCCGCGGCGGCGGAGCACGGCACGCGCATCATCGGGCCGAACACCGCCGGCATCGTGACGCCGGGCGAAGGATTCGTCGGCATCATGCCCGCCTTCAACCCGCGCGTCTTCCAGCCGGGGCGGGTCGGCGTCATCTCGCGCAGCGGCAGCCTGGGCACGCTGGTCTGCCTGAACCTCGTGCGCGGCGGCCATGGGCAGTCGGCCTTCCTCGGCATCGGCGGCGACCCGATGATCGGCACCACGACCAAGGACGCGCTGGCCGCCCTGATCGACGATCCAGGCACCGACGCCATCGCGCTGATCGGCGAGATCGGCGGCAGCATGGAGGAGGAAGCGGCGGAGCTGGTGGCGAAGACGGACAAGCCCGTCGTCTCCTTCATCGCCGGTCGCGCCTCCCCGCCGGGCAAGAAGATGGGCCATGCCGGCGCCATCGTGACCGGCGACCGCGGCAGCTACGCCTCCAAGCGCGGCGCGCTGGAGCGCGCCGGGGCCGTCGTGGTCGATGTGCCGGGCGACCTGCCGGCGGCCCTCGACGCCCTGATGGCCGAGGCCGCGAAACGGTCGGGCGCGCAGCGGCTCGCGGACTGAGCGCTCAGCCGCCTTTTTGAAGAACGGCACGGCAGCACAGCCACCCTCCCCCGGCCCCCGCCGGGAGGGAACGGGGGAGGCATTCCGGAAGGAACGGAACAGGATGGCGAAGATCGACGACGTCGGCGGCCAGCGTGCGCGCGGGTTCGCCTTCACCCAGGGGTTCCAGCGAAGGAGCGGGCCGGCGGCGCCCGAGGACGCGCGCGGCTGGCTCGACCGCTACCAGTCGCCGCGCGAGGACATCGACCCCTCGCCGACCGTCTCCGACACGGTCAAATACACCACCTGCTACATGTGCGCCTGCCGCTGCGGCATCAAAGTGCACATCAAGGACGGCCAGCTCCGCTTCATCGAGGGGAACAAGGACCATCCGGTGAACCACGGCGTGATCTGCGCCAAGGGGTCCGCCGGCATCATGACCCAGAACTCCCCGGCCAAGCTGCGCAAGCCCCTGCTGCGCACGGGGGAGCGCGGCACCGGCGAGTTCCGCGAGATCGAGTGGGACGAGGCGCTGACCATCCTGACCGAGCGTCTCGGCAAGATCCGCGACAGCGACCCCAGCAAGCTCGCTTTCTTCACCGGGCGCGACCAGAGCCAGTCGCTGACCGGCTTCTGGGCGGCGCAGTTCGGCACGCCCAACTTCGCGGCGCATGGCGGCTTCTGCTCCGTCAACATGGCGGCGGCGGGCATGTACACGCTGGGCGGCAGCTTCTGGGAGTTCGGGGAGCCGGACTGGGACCACACCCGCTACCTGCTGCTGTTCGGCGTGGCCGAGGACCATGACAGCAACCCGATCAAGATCGGCCTGTCGAAGATGAAGGCGCGCGGCGCCAAGATCGTCTCCGTCAACCCGATCAAGACCGGCTACTCCGCCATCGCCGACGAGTGGATCGGCATCCGTCCGGGCAGCGACGGGGTGTTCGTCTTCGCCCTGATCCACGAGCTGCTGCGCGCCGACCGCATCGACGCCGAGTATCTGGTCCGCTACACCAACGCCCCCTGGCTGGTCATCCAGGACCCCGGCGCCCCCGACGACGGCCTGTTCGCCCGCGACGCCGACGGCGCCCCGCTGGCCTGGGACGCGGTGGAGCAGCGTGCCGTTCCGGCGACCGCAGCCGGCATCCGCCCGGCGCTGGTCGGCGCCGTCACCCTGCCAGACGGGCGGCGGGCCGTGCCCTCCTTCCATCTGCTGGCCGAGCGCTACCTCGACCCGCAGCACGCGCCGGAGGCGGTGGCCGAGCGCTGCGGCGTGCCCGCCGACACCATCCGCCGCATCGCCGCCGAGATGGCCCACCTCGCCTTCCAGGAGACGCTGACCATCGAGCAGCCCTGGACCGACTGGGCGGGGCGGCGCCACGAGCGGATGGTCGGGCGGCCCATCGCCATGCACGCCATGCGCGGCATCTCCGCGCACTCCAACGGCTTCCACACCTGCCGGGCCATCCACATCCTGCAAATCCTGCTGGGCACCATCGACGTGCCGGGCGGCTGGCGCTACAAGTCGCCCTACCCCCGCCCCGCTCCGCCGGGTCCCAAGCCCGCCGGCAAGCGCGGCGAGACCGGCCCCGGCAAGGCCATCGCCGGGATGCCGCTCGGCTACCCCATGGGACCGGAGGACCTGCTGGTCGGCGAGGACGGGCAGCCGCTGCGCATCGACAAGGCCTTCAGCTGGGACGCGCCGCTGTCGGTGCACGGGCTGATGCACATGGTGGTCGCCAACGCCTGGGAGGGCGACCCGTACCGCGTCGACACGCTGTTCATGTACATGGCCAACATGGCCTGGAACTCGTCGATGAACACGTCCGAGACGATGCGGATGCTGTCCGACAAGGACCCGGACACCGGCGAGCACCGCATCCCCTTCATCGTCTATTGCGACGCCTACGCGTCGGAGATGGTGGCCTACGCCGACCTCGTGCTGGCCGACACCACCTATCTGGAGCGGTGGGACTGCATCTCCCTGCTCGACCGCCCGATCGGCAGCGCGCACGGCCCCGGCGATTCCATCCGCCAGCCGGTGCTGACCCCCGACCGCGACGTGCGGCCCTTCCAGGACGTGCTGATCGAGCTGGGCGCCCGCCTCGGCCTGCCCGCCTTCGTGCGGGAGGACGGCAGCCCGCGCTACCCCGGCGGCTATCCCGACTATATGACCAACCACGAGCGCAAGCCCGGCATCGGCCCGCTGGCCGGCTGGCGCGGCGCCGACGGGAAGGACGCCGGCAAGGGTGCGCCCAACCCGGACCAGCTCGACCGCTACGTCCGCAACGGCTGCTTCTGGCACTTCGAGCTGCCGCCGGAGCAGCACTATTTCAAGCACGCCAACCAAGCCTATCTGGAGACCGCCACCCGCATGGGCTTCCTCGACAAGCCGGAGCCGGTGATCCTCCAGCTCTACGTCGAGCCGCTTCAGAAATTCCGCCTCGCCGCGCGCGGGCACGGCGCGGTGGTGCCGCCCGCCGACAAACGGCGACGGGTGGATACCTACTTCGACCCCCTGCCCTTCTGGTACCCGCCGCTGGAGGAGGAGGGGCTGGACGAGGGCGCCTTCCCGCTGCACGCGGTCACCCAGCGCCCGATGCCCATGTACCATTCCTGGGGCTCGCAGAACGCCTGGCTGCGGCAGATCCTGGCGCGCAACAGCCTGTACATCGCGCGCTCCACCGCGGAGGCGCTCGGCCTCGCCGATGGCGACTGGGCCTGGGTGACCAGCCCGACCGGGCGCGTCCGGGTGCCGATCCGGCCGATGGACGGGGTGGAGGCCGGGACGGTGTGGACCTGGAACGCCATCGGCAAGCGCTCCGGCGCCTGGAACCTGTCCACCGACGCGCCGGAGGGGACGAAAGGCTTCCTGCTCAATCACCTGATCTCCGAACTGCTGCCGGAGCGCGACGGCTACCGGTACGCCAACGCCGACCCGGTGACCGGACAGGCCGCCTGGTACGACCTGCGCGTCCGCGTCGAGAAGGCGCCGCCGAAGGAACGGGCCGAGACGATGCCGCGCTTCCCCGCCCAGGCCATGCCGCCGGGCGTCGAGCCGCCGCCCGCCATCCTGCGGACCGGCGCCGTCTTCCGGAGGACCCGCGCATGACGAGCCTTCCCAACCGCGAACCCGGCACGCCCCGGCTGGGGCTGGTCATCGACCTGGACACCTGCGTCGGCTGCCACGCCTGCGCGGTGGCCTGCAAGCAGTGGAACGACGGCGGCCACATGGCGCCGCTGACCGACACCGACGCCTACGGCGCCGGACCGGACGGGGTGTGGTTCAACCGCATCCACAGCTTCGAGGCCGGCTCCGAGCGGGGCGGCTGCGGCGGGTCGCGCACCACCAACTTCCCGCGCTCCTGCCTGCATTGCGAACAGCCGGCCTGCGTGACCGTCTGCCCGACCGGTGCCTCCTACAAGCGGGCCGAGGACGGCATCGTTCTGGTCAACGAGGATCTGTGCATCGGCTGCAAGCTGTGCTCCTGGGCCTGCCCCTACGGCGCGCGGGAGTTCGACCAGGACGTTGGCGTGATGAAGAAATGCACGCTGTGCATCGACCGCATCCACAACGAGACGCTGGCGGAATCGGAGCGGGTGCCGGCCTGCGTCATGGTCTGCCCGACCTCCGCCCGCCATTTCGGCGACCTCGCCGACCCGTCCTCCGCCGTCTCGAAGCTGGTGGCGGAGCGCGGCGGCTACGACCTGATGCCGGAACTGGGCTACCAGCCGACCAACAAGTACCTGCCGCCCCGGCCCCGCCCCACCCTGGCGCTCGACGAACGCGTCACCAAGGACAGCGCCAACGACGATCAACCGCTCCACGGCCTGCTGAAATGGGCCGACCGCATCCTGGCGCGCTGAGGGAGGGAGTCCCATGCATCCGGCCTTCTCCATCATCTTCTTCACGAGCGCGGCGGGCGCCGGCTACGGTCTGCTCGCCCTGCTCGGCCTGCTGGCGCCCTTCGGCCTGCTGCCGGCGAGCCCGCTGTTCGGCCTCGCCGCCCTCGCCCTCGCCCTGGGTCTGGTGGTGGCCGGTCTGCTGTCCTCTCTGGCCCACCTCGGCCGGCCGGAGCGGGCGTGGCGGGCGCTGTCGCAATGGCGCAGCTCCTGGCTGTCGCGCGAAGGGGTGGCGGCGGTCGCCACCTTCCTGCCGGCGGGCGTCTTCGCCATCGCCTGGATCGTCCTGTCGACCGGCAATGACGGAGGCGGGAGCGGCGTGGCGGGCATCGCCGGCTGGATCACCGCGGCGATGGCGGCGGTCACCGTCTACTGCACGGCGATGATCTACGCCTCGCTGAAGCCCATCCGCCAGTGGGCCAACCCCTGGGTGCCGCGCACCTATCTGGCGCTGTCGCTGATGACCGGAGCGCTGCTGCTGAACGCGCTGCTGGGCGTGGCGGGTCAGGCGGCGGGCTGGTCCTCGCTGCTGGCCCTGGCGTCGGTGGCGCTGGGCTGGGCGGCCAAGGAAGGGCATTGGCGGCACTGCGCCACCGCCCGCCCCGTCAGCACCGCGGAGACGGCGACCGGGCTGGGCCACATCGGGCGGGTCCGCCTGCTCGACGCCCCGCACAGCGAGGACAACTACCTGCTCAAGGAAATGGGCTTCCGCGTCGGACGCCGCCACGCCGTCCGCCTGCGCTTCATCACCCGCCTCGCCGCCTTCGCCCTGCCGGCGGCGCTGAGCCTCGGCGCGCTGGCCGCCGGCCCTGGCGCCCTGTCCGGCACGCTGGCGCTGCTGGCCGCCGCCGCCGCCGCGCTGGGGGTGATCGCCGAGCGCTGGCTCTTCTTCGCCGAGGCGAAGCACACCGTGACCCTCTTCTACGGCGCCGGGGAAGCCTGACCCCGCCTCTTCACCCCTCAATCGGGAAAGGAGCAGACATGCCGCAGGACCACACCGATCACGGCTCCGCCCTGGCCTTCTTCATGACCCGCGCCAAGGCGATGGATGCCAGGAGCCTCTACATCTGCGGCTCGCCCTCCTGCCCGCGGGTGGGCTTCCGCTCCGGTCCGGGCATCGTCTACGAGCCGCTGTCCACCGGCCTCGCAGGACGTCTGGTCGACCGCTTCGCGGTGGACGGGCACGGCCTGAGCCAGGGGCTGCTCGTCTGGAGCGGACGCCATTACCGCTGGTTCGCCATGCCGATGCCGGAGGGGGCCGACGGCTACGCCCCCCTGATCGCCGTGCACCGGCCCGCCATTTGTCCCGGCCCCGGCGAGCGGGCCATGCCGCGCGTGATCGCCGGCTGACCACCCTTGGCCACCCTCCCCTTTCATCCCACGCCACCCATCCATGAAACGAGGATGCGCACCATGAAAATGACCACCGAGGAAGCGTTCGTGAAGGTCCTTCAGATGCACGGCATCCGGCACGCCTTCGGGATCATCGGATCGGCCATGATGCCGGTCTCCGACCTCTTCCCCAAGGCCGGCATCCGGTTCTGGGACTGCGCGCACGAGACCAACGCCGCCCTGATCTGCGACGGCTACAGCCGCGTCACCGGGGAGATGGCCATGGCCATCGCCCAGAACGGACCCGGCGTGACCGGCTTCGTCACCTCGATCAAGACCGCCTACTGGAACCACACGCCGATGCTGCTGGTGACGCCGCAGGCCGCCAACAAGACCATCGGCCAGGGCGGTTTCCAGGAGGTCGAGCAGATGGCCATGTTCAAGGAGATGGTCTGCTACCAGGAGGAGGTGCGCGACCCCAGCCGCATGGCCGAGGTGCTGAACCGCGTCATCGAGAAGGCGTGGCGCGGCTGCGCCCCGGCGCAGATCAATGTGCCGCGCGATTTCTGGACCCAGGTCGTCGACGTCGAGCTGCCGCAGATCGTCCGGCTGGAGCGTCCGGCGGGCGGGCGGCAGGCCATCGCCGAGGCGGCCCGCCTGCTGTCGGAGGCGAAATTCCCGGTCATCCTGAACGGCGCCGGGGTGGTGATCGGCGGGGCCATTCCGGACAGCATCGCGCTGGCGGAGCGGCTGGACGCGCCGGTCTGCTGCGGCTATCAGCACAACGACGCCTTCCCCGGCAGCCACCCGCTGTCGGTCGGGCCGCTCGGCTACAACGGCTCCAAGGCGGCGATGGAGCTGATCGCCAAGGCCGACGTCGTTCTGGCGCTCGGCACACGGCTCAACCCCTTCTCCACCCTGCCCGGCTACGGCATCGACTATTGGCCGAAAGCCGCGAAGATCATCCAGGTGGACATCAACCCCGACCGCATCGGCCTGACCAAGAAGGTCTCGGTCGGCATCTGCGGCGACGCCCGCCAAGTGGCCCAGCAGATCCTGGCGCAGCTCGCCCCCGGCGCCGGGGACGCGGGCCGGCTGGAGCGCCGGGCGCTGATTCACCAGACCAAGTCGGCGTGGCTGCAACTTCTCTCCTCGCTCGACCATGAGGAGGACGATCCCGGAACGAGCTGGAACGCCGAGGCGCGCGAGCGCGAGTCCGACCGCATGTCGCCCCGTCAGGCGTGGCGGGCCATCCAGGCCGCCCTGCCGGCGGACGCCATCCTTTCCACCGACATCGGCAACAACTGCGCCATCGGCAACGCCTACCCCACCTTCGAAGAGGGGCGGAAGTATCTGGCGCCGGGCATGTTCGGCCCCTGCGGCTACGGCTTCCCGTCGATCGTCGGCGCGAAGATCGGCTGCCCGAACACGCCGGTGGTCGGATTCGCCGGTGACGGCGCCTTCGGCATCTCGATGAACGAGATGTCCTCCATCGGGCGCGAAGGATGGCCGGCGGTCACCATGGTGATCTTCCGGAACTTCCAGTGGGGGGCGGAGAAGCGCAACACGACGCTGTGGTTCGACAACAACTTCGTCGGCACGGAGCTGAACCCCAAGCTCAGCTACGCCAAGGTGGCCGAGGGTTGCGGCCTGAAGGGCGTCACCGCGCGCACCCAGGAGGAGGTGACGGCCGCCCTGCGCCAAGCCATCGAAGACCAAGGGCGCGGCATCACCACCTTCGTCGAGGTGATCCTGAACCAGGAGCTGGGCGAGCCGTTCCGCCGCGACGCCATGAAGAAACCGGTCGCAGTCGCCGGCATCGACCCGGCGGACATGCGCCCGCAGCAGCCCTTGTAGAGCGGGGCGCGGCGCCGTTCACATGGTTCTTCTTTGCATGAGTTGCAGGGGCTTTGCCCCCACCCTAACCCTCCCCCGCTGCGCAGGGGAGGGAACTTTTTTGCCCCCTCCCCTGCGCAGCGGGGGAGGGCCGGGGTGGGGGCAATACTGTCCAAAATTGACGCCCCGGGGCACGTCACGTTTCGACTTCGAAAGCTCCTATAGGTTGTTTTATTTTTAAAATAGCACAATCTAAAGGTGCTTTCGATTTCGAAAGCGGTCATTCCCCCAACAGATCGTCGATGCGCATCCGCAGGTCCCGCAGAAGCTCCCGATGCTCCTTCTGCATCGCGTTGCTGACCGCGTCGATGGCCTTCAGCTCCTTCTCGATGCGGTTGATCGAGCGGCCCAGCACGCGCATCGGCTCCGCCGATCCCGGCGCCTTGGACGCCCGCGCCGCGCGCACCGACTGCACCGTCAGACCGCCGGTGCGCGCCGACTGCCACAGCCGCCTCACCTCGCCCTCGTCGCCGACGAAGGCCAGCTCGACCAGGGCGGAACGGGACACCGCGTCGGGATTCTCCCGATACTCGCGGAGGATGTCGGTGGGCAGGTCCAGCACCTTCAGCCGCTTCGACACCTCGGCCTCCGAACAGCCGAGCACAGCGGCGACCTCCGCCTGGGCGTAGCCGTGGCTGTCGATGAGCTGAGTCAGGCCGCGAGCCAGATCGATGGCGTCCAGGTCCACGCGCTGGACGTTCTCGATCAGCGCGATCTCCTCCGCCTTGCCCTTGGTGATGATGGCGGCGATGGTCGGGCGGCCGAGCATCTGGTGGGCGCGCAGGCGGCGCTCACCGGCCACGAGGCGGTAGACGCCCTTCTCCGCCGTCTCCTGCACCAGCACCGGTTGCTGAAGCCCGTGCCGCTCGATGGAGGCGGCCAGCGAGGCGAGCGCCGTCTCGTCGAAGACGGTGCGCGGCTGGTTGGGGTCGGTGCGGATGGCGGCGACGTCGGCTTCGATCAGCCGGGGCAGGGCGCCGGTCAGCCCGAACAGCCGGTCGGTCTCCAGGGCCGGGGCGGTGTTCTTCGCTTGAAGGACCGTGGCGGCGGTCTGGCGGGTCAGCTTCTTAGGCGGCATCGGACGACTCCCGGATGCGTCCGGTGGCCTTCAGAAGGGCACCGGCGATGGCGGCGTAGCTTTCCACGCCCGGCGCGCCGATGTCGGCGTCCAGCGTGATGACGTTGGCACCGGCGGCCTGCGCGTAGATGGTCGCACGCGGCACCGGCGGGAAGACCCGGTAATCCTCGCCCCACAGCCGGCCGATGTCGTCCAGCGAGGAGCGGTCCTGCGTCTGGCGGGGATTCAGCATGGTCGGCAGGACGCCCAGCACCCGCAGGTTCGGGTTCAGCCGCCGCTGGATCTTCGTCACGGTGTCCAGAAAGGCGTTCACGCCCAGGATGGCGTGCGGCTCCGCCTGGCAGGGGATCAGCACGAAATCCGCCGCGGTCAGCGCGTTGATGGTGACCGCCCCCAGGTTCGGCGCGCAGTCGATCAGAATGAAATCGTACTCGCCCCGAACCGCGTCCAGCATCTCCGCCATGGCGGTCTGCGCGTTGGTCAGGTTGCCGGGAAGCTCGGTGTCGGCGCTGGCGAGCGCAATGCTCGACGGCACGACGTCCAGCCCATCCACGCTGGTCGGGCGGATGACCTCGGCCAGCTTCGCCTTGCCCATCAGCGCGTGGTAGAGCACCCTGCCCTGCTCCGTCAGCGCCACCACGTCGGTCTGCGGCACGCCGACATGGACCGTGGCGTTGCCCTGCGGATCGGCGTCCACCAGCAGCACGCGGTTGCCGGACCGGGCCAGCATGAAGGCGACGTTGATCGAGGTCGCCGTCTTGGCGGTGCCGCCCTTTTGCAGGCCGATGGCGATGGTCGTGCCAGCGCGCGGCGTCGCGGTCGCCGGCTGTTCCAGCGACAGCAGCAGCAGGCGGCCCAGCACGTCGCGGGGCAGGGGTTCGCGCCCCGTCTCCCACTTGCTGAGCCGCTGCTTGTCGTATCGGCGGCCGGTCAGTTCGTTCACGAACGCGGCCATTTGCGTCTGGGTGAGGCCGCGCCTCTCGCGCAGCAGCTTCAAATCGTCGCCGGTCATTGCCCCCTCGTCGCCCCATTTGCCGGAGTCGTCTGGGAAGCTATCAAGTCGTCCCAACCCCCGCAATGGGTGTCTACCCAAGATCCGGAGCAGCCGGCACTGGCGGAAGGGGGCCTCTCCGGTGCATAACTGGACAGGCGGGGCCGGCGGCGGCACCGAGGCTGTGGGGTTGCGCGAATGGCGGCGAACTGGTCGGTGCGGCAACTGGTGTGTCAGGCGCATGGTTGCGAGTTGGCCGTGTCGTGGCGGACCGATGGCCGCTGGACCTGGACCGTGTCGGTGGCCGGGGAGCGCATCGCCGTCGGCATCGCCCAATCGCAGGAAGGCGCCCAAGACGCCGCCGCCAACGCCGCGGAACGCCACGCCCGCGCAGATGGCGTCATCCAACTGACCATGTTTTGACGGACGACGCCTGAAAGCCCGTTCACCGGCGTCGAATTGGGCGTATTGCACCGCAGCATTCACGTCGATACGGGCGTAGCCCATACAATCCCCAGAAAAAGCGCTTAGCCACAGAGAATAATCCAGTGGGATTTTGCGCGAACCCATCAGGGTTTGTGTGATTTTCCCGTGCGTCTCCTATTGTTTGTGGACGATCGCAAAGACCGTAGGCCGCGCGTGATCTGCCTAAGACCTTCCGCGGAGTTTCGACCTTTGACGATCCGACGGCTCTGGCCTCCGGCCAGGGAAGCGGGACGGGCGAGGTTCCACGTCCGCCCCGGTTGTACCCATTCGACCAACCACGCGAGAGGCTCGACGTGACTTCGCTGGGGAAACGCCAGATTCACACCGACGCATTTGGGGGCGATTGCCTGGACGCTTCACCCGCTGTCGAAATCGACCGTATGGACCGCGGCGGCTGGTACGCCGTCATGAACGGCTTCGACGACGCCAACATTTTCCAGACCTGGGATTTCGGGCGCATCGCCCATCCCAGCCGCGACCTCAGCCACATCGTGCTGCGCCAGGACGGCCAACCGGTCGCCGCGGCACAACTGCTGGTCCGCCGGGTGCCGGGCATCGGCGGCATCGCGCTGGTCATGTGGGGACCGCTGTGGCGTCCCAAGGGCCGCCAAGCCGATCCGGCGGCGTTCCTGGCCATCATGGAAGCGATGAAGGCCGAATACAGCGTCCGGCGCGGGCTGTTCCTGCGCGTCCTACCGCGCATCGAGGACGGGGCAGGGGAGGGCGCCGGCGCGCTGTCCGCCATGGAGGCGCTGGGGATGCGGCACAGCGACGGCAAGGCCCCGTACCGCACCTTCATCATGGACCTGACCCGCGACGAGGCGACGATCCACAAGGACCTGTCCCGCCACTGGCGTCGCGGCCTCGCCAAGGCCGAAGGGGCAGGGCTGGAAATCGTCGAGGGCTCCTCGCCGGAGATTTTGGACGCCATCGATGACCTGTTCATACAGACGCAGCGCCGCAAGGGCTTCCGCGCCTTCGACAGCCGCACCCTGACGAAGGTCCATCGTGCCCTGCCCGAGGGCATGAAGATGCACGCCGTGATGGCCTCCCACAACGGCGAGCCGGTGGCCGGCGTGGTGGTGTCGCTGCTGGGCGACACGGCGCTGATGCAGAACTCGGCCACCGCGGAGGCCGGACTGCCGCTGAACGCGGCCTTCCTCGTCCATTGGAAGGCGATGCAGTGGGTGAAGGCCAACGGCGGGAAGCGTTACGACCTGCATGGCGTCAACGCCCAGGCCAACCCCGGCGTCCACCTGTTCAAGCGCGGCTTCGCCGGCAAGGGGGAGGAGGAGCGGGTCTTCATCGGCACCTTCGAAGCGCCCGGCCCGATGCTCAGCCGGCTTCTCGTCGAAGGCGGCCAGACGGTGCGCACGCTTGCCGCGACCTGCACCGCGCAGGCCAGTCAGATGATGGCGATGGCGATGAACAAGGGGCAGGCCGAGCGCGCCGACGCCACCACACCGTCCAACCCAGCCTGAACGTCGGACACGCAAAACGCCCGGTCCATGGCCTGGACCGGGCGTTTTGTTGGTGTGTTACCGGGCAAGCGTCACTGGGTGCGTGCGATCACCGGCACGCCGTCCAGATCCTTGGGAAGATCGTCGGGGATGCCCGACGCGAAATTGACCGCGATGGCGTAGTCGTCGGACAGCTTCGTGACTTCGGCGCGGGTCATACCGGGGTACCCGCTGAGGATCGCCAGATAACGGTCACGGGCGGCTTCGGCAGCCTCTTTCGGCACGGGCATACTGACCTCCCTTTCGTCATAGGTTGCCCTAATCATTTATGGATTGTTGGCCCCATAAACAATACCCCAATGCGACCGCTTACCGCAAATCCGCCGCTCAGATTCGTTGAGCGAGCCCGTGCAGGTCGCCGACCACCGTCACGTCGGGTGGGAAGGGGTTCGGTAGCCCTTCCGACACCACACCGACGAAGCCCATGCCGGCCTTGCGGGCGGCTTCCAGTTCGGTCAGGGAATCGCCGATGGCGAGCGACCGCACCGGGTCGTGCCCGCCCTCCGCGACGATGCGCGCGAAGACCTCCGCCTTCACGTTGGGGGAGCCGGTGATGCTGCGGAAATGCCGCTCCAGCCCCTTGGCGCGCACGGTGCCCATCAGCACCTCGTGCGGCGTGCCCGAGACGAGATGGCAGGGCGTGCCGTCCAGCTGGTCCAGCACCGTCTCCGCGCCGGCGATCAGCGGGCAATCGGGAACGCGCGGATCGACGATCTCGGCGTAGCGGCGGGCCAGATCGTCGATCTCCGCCGGGCCGGGGTCGCGGCCGAACATCTCCCGTTCCAGAATCGCCAGCATCTTGAACCGGCTAAGGCCGCCGTTGCGCCAGATCGTCTGACGCATCCGCTCCTCCGTCTCCGCATCCTCGATGCCGTAGAGGATGGCGAAGCCGCCATTCTTGGTGGGCACGGAGTCGATGATGACGCCGTCGAAATCGAAGATCACGACCTCCGGGTCCAGCCGGTCGGGTGTCTGAAGCATTGCGCCGTCTCGCATCGTTGTGGTGGCCCCGCACGGAACAAGAGCGGGTGCCGGAAAAGGCGTCGGGGGATCGTACAGGAAATCCGCCCCGCCTCAACGCTTCGGGCGGAAGAAAAGGCCCTTCGGAAAAGCTGTCTCACAGTGTGGCGCAGGCCACAGCAGGGGAGGGCGGCGGGGCGTAGTGTCTGGTCATCGAACAGGCCGGGCCCCGACGCAGACGGAACCGGCAGCCAGCTCCCCCAGA
>NZ_JACCJY010000030.1 GCF_014596085.1 Azospirillum tabaci | reverse complement strand
TTGCCGTCGTTGGCCGTCACCACGACGCGCAGGTACTTGTGGGCGTCCGACGAGGTCAGCGCGTAGCTGGAACTGGTCGCGCCGCTGATCGAGGCGGCGTTGGTGCCGTTGCTGTCGTCGGCCCGGTACCACTGGTAGCTGTAGCTCAGTGCGTCGCCGTCGGGATCGCTCCAGGTCCCGGTCGCCCCGCTCAGCGCGTTGCCCACCGTCGCCGTCCCCGTCACCGTCGGAACCGCGCTGTTCACCGGAGCGCCGTTGGAGGGGGAAGACCCCCCGACAGTGATCTGGCTGGTCCGCGCGGCGCTGGTCGTTTCACCGTCGTTGACAGTGATCGTCGCGGTGCGGGTGCCCGCCGTGGCGCTGCCGGCGGTGTTCTTGTATTGGATGAGCTGGATCACCGCCTGATAACCCGCCACGCTGGCCGCGCCCCGCAGGGTGATCGTCGACGTGTCGTTGCCGGTGACGCTGATGCCATAGGTCTTGGCCGTCGCCACGGAGGCCGCCAGCATGCTCAGCACTTCCGCCGCGCCGTCCGACGTGCCGGACAGGGCGATGGTGGCGCCGAGCAGGCGGGTGTCGCTGTCCGTCTGGCTCAGGACGGCGTTGGGAGCGATCAGCACCCCGGAGGCGGGGGTGGAGGTGCTGACGGATTCCCCGTTGCCGGCGCCCGCCCCGTTCAGGTCGACCGACGGCTCGCCCACGTTCCAATGCACTTCGTAGGCGCCGAGGTCGAGGGCACCGTCACGGATGCGGTCGATGCCGCGGATGTCGTAGCTGCCGCCGTAGCGGTTCGCGTTGCTGCTGTCGCCAGCGTTGATGAAGGTCGTCGCGGTCGAGGCCGGACGATAATCGCGCAGGCTCTTCGTGGCGTTGGTGGAGTCGACGAAGATCGCGTTGCCGGTAATGGCGCCCTGGTAATTGTTGCCTGCGTTCAGGGTGATGTTAGCGCTGTTGTAAATGATGGCGTTCGGATCGGCAAAACTCGTTCCGGCAAGATTGCCAGAGTTCCCCGCAATGATCGTGTTATAAACGTTCACGGTAGCCGATGCACCGGAATAGGTGCCGATGCCCGCCGTCTTGACACCGACAGCGCCGGAATCATTGTTAACGTAGCTGTTATTGACAATGGTGACGTTGCGTATGTTTACCGTATAGGCAGCGGTGTTGTGCGTTTGCGCAATAATGGCGCCCGGGTAGAGAGCCGAACTCGACCCCATGTTCATGACGTAATTGTTGTCTGCAAACAGACTGTTCTCGATCGTCAGCGTGTCGTTCACCTGCGTACGAACGACCGCGAAGCCCGCCGTACCGGACACCACACCTGTGTTTTCGCGGAAAACCGAGTTCTTGATCGTCACGGATGTGGACGCATTGGTCGTAGCGATGGCGTTGTTCAGGTTGTTCCTGAAGGTTACGCCATCCACTTCGAGCGACCCGTTCTGCAACGTCAGCGCGCCCTGCAGGGCGGATGCCGAATAAAAGCGCTCCATGACGACGTTCTTGACCGTCAGCGTCTTGCCGGACGCATTGAAGAGGATGCCCCGGTAGTCCGTCGTCGCGGGCACATTGCCGGTGTTGGCGCCGGAGATCGTGATGTCGGCGATGCCGTCGCCGTTCACGTCGCCGTTGATCGTGAAGCTCTGAGTCGACGCCGTTACGATGTTGGTCGGTGTGGCACCGCTTAGAGAAACCGTGCCGGACGTCAGCGCCGAGCTGAATTCGATCACGTCCCCGGCGGCCGCGTTCACGATCGCGTGGTTCAACGATCCCGCCGCCGTTCCGGTCGCCGAGGTGACGACGACGGTTCCCAACCGGCCGCTGAAGGTTTCCATGGACGCGCGCGCGAAGGGAACCGCCGCCTCGATGGCCCCGCTTTGCACCTCCAGCGTCCAATTCTGGCCGGTGGCGTTGCCGGTCTCGTCGCTGGACACCGCCACGTCGGCCCCGGTGAGCCGATGGATCGTCTGGACGAAGTCCTGTCCCGCCTGTCCGGCACCGACGTTGCAGGCGTAGAAGAGGAGATCGCCGCCGGGCTTCAGTGCGGCACCGATCGCCTGGAGATCCTGCCCGCGGTTGGCCAAGCCGTCCGCCCAATAGGCGCGGCCGGCGATGTAGAGATGGCCTTGGTTGCCGTGGCTGACGACCTGGACGGAATCCAGACCGGACATCCCGGACAGCGCCTTCGCCATCTGGCCGAGCGCCTCCTGCTGGGGGTCGAGCAGGACAACCTTGGCGTCGGGCGCGATGTCCTTGAGCAGCGCCTGATAGTCGGACACGCTGGTGTCGACGAACACCACCGACCGGACCGTTCCTTGAGCGTCGGCGAGCCGCGCCGTCACCCCCGCGGGTTCGGTGAGCGACGGAGCGGAGGAGGCCGGGGACGCGGCGGCGGCCGGAACCGTCGACTCCTTGATGGCCCAGTCGGCCAGCTTGTCGGCGTCGGCGGCCTTGGCGGCGGCCTGATCGCCCGGCGAAGGCTGGTCGGGTTGCTGATGAACCTCGGCGGCCGTGATGGCGCCCGCCGCGTCGAACATGAAGCGTGGTTCGAGAGCCATCGCGAACATCGATGAGGACGGCTTGCGCGCCATGCCGGAACGCCCGTTCACGCCATTGCCATTCGAACCACGCTTGCGCGTCATCGCCAGTCTCCCGCCATACGCAACGCCGCCCGACCCTAAGCCGAAAGCGGTCACCAAAAGGTGAATAATCTGCGGGAGCGTACCACCTTTTCACAATCGTTGACAGAGCATCAGTCTATTCAGGCGGCAAAAGAGGTGCCCGATTTGCAACGATTCGCATCATCGAAGAGAACAGCGTGTCATAATTTGACGCATTTGTTTCCGCGAAGCGCCTTGTATTTCACCGCTGAAACGAAAGCATACGATGGTGTGCTTTTCGCGCTGCCATTTCGCCGTCGGCGAGCCTGCAGCGTGTCAGGGTTAAACATTCGCGTGCAAAACACCGCGCACCGATGTCACAGACCCAGCATGCCATGACCGCGCTGGGACCCGATTCGGAGGGAGCGGACCGCCCGACCACGTCACGGAAGTGTGGAAGTCAGGACGCCCCGCCCTGCTGCATCTGGGCCGGCAGGATTTGCGGCGGCAGGTGCTGGATTCCCGGATGACCGGGCGGAAGCCAGATCAGTTCCAGCGAGGGCGACGTCTTCGCCAGAAGATCGAAGCCCAACCGGTAATAAAACCAGTGGACGCGCGTCTCCACCTCGGCCACCGACAAGGTGATCGGGATGCGCAACTGCGCCGCGGTCCCCTGGAAACTGCGCAGCAGATCGGTGCCGATGCCCTTGCCGCGGGCCAGACGGTGGATCTCCACCTCCGACACCCGCCAGTCGTAGCGGCCCAGATCCATCACGATCCGCCCCACCGGCTGGCCCGTCTTCTCAACGACGAAATCCAGATGCTCCGGATAGCGGCTTTCCTGCCCCATCCGCCGCGCGCTGTACTGCTGTTCGTAGAGCGTCCGGACGAAGTCGCGGTCATGGTGCGCCTTGGCCAGCCAAGGGCGCGCGTCCATGAACAGACCCATCAGGAAGTCGTCATCCGAAGAGCGGGGAAACCGCACCGTCAACCCGCCAAGCAGCGGCAGCGATCCATTCAGAACGGCCATCGGCCACACCCTTTCCGGTAGCGCAAGCGCAAGTTCTGAATAGCTGAAGATGCGAGCCCGACGCAAGAATCGCCGTTCAGGACCATTGCGGCCGAGGGCACCGCGCGAGTCGTCCGCTTCGGCATCAGTCCGACGCGGAGCGACCATGGCCGGGAATGGGTCGACACCCCAGGCGAACCGCCCGAGGCGGGTTCCCGACCCGCCGGGCCCAACCAATAACATACATGGATATGCAACCAGAAGGTCATTCAGCAAAGATTACGCTCGGAAAAAGTAACTTTTTGTATCGCCTATTGCTCGTGCCCTAGCCGTTCAGGAGAATATACCGGTATGCTTTCTATCACATTCGGCGGCGCGGCACGTCTTCAGGGAGACGCTGGCCACAGGCCGCCATAACCGGTTTCATAAACAGGAGGTGTCGTCATGGAAGTTTACCTCGGCCTGATTTTCCCGTTCACCGGCGCCTACGCCCCCCAGTACACCGCCCAGTGCCTGGGCCAGCAGATGCAGGTCAGCCAGAATCAGGCCCTGTTCGCGGTCACCGGCGCGATGTACGGCGGCAACGGCTCGACCAACTTCAACCTGCCGGACCTGCGCGGCCGCGTGATGATCGGTTCGGGCACCAGCCCCTACCTCAACAACCAGACGCTCAACCCGGGGAACTTCGGCGGCGTCGCGAGCAACACGATCACCGTGCAGAATCTGCCGGCGCACACCCACGCCGCCACCTTCACGCCATCCGGCAGCAGCACCAGCGCGACCGTTTCCGCCGCCGCGGCCATCCCCGTGAGCACCGTCGTCGGCGCCAGCAGCACCCCGGTGGGCGGCAACAACTATCTCGGCGCGTTCCAGCTCGGCGATCCCGGCGGCGTTGGCGTCACCTTGGACGGCCCCTACAGCTCCGGCACCGCGCCGAACGGCTCGGCTCTGGTCGGTTCGGCCTCCGGCACCGTGACGCTGGGCGGACTGACCGGCTCGGTGAGCGTTTCGGCGGGCGGCGGCGTCACCAACCCGTCTCCGGTGAACAACATGCAGCCCTATCTCGCGCTGACCATGCTGATCGTCACCAGCGGCATCTTCCCGATGCGCGACTGATCCGGGACCGCTCCCCGATCGTCGAACACCGGATGGACGGATGCTGCGCGTTGGCTATGCATGCCCGGAACGCCAGCCGTACTTTCAGAACTTGAGCCCGGACTTTTGAGATGACCATCGACATCGCCACCATCTCCCACGAGATGTTCGCCCCGCATCTCGGCCAGACGTTCCGTTTCGTCGCCCCGGAGGACGGGTCCGTGATCACAGACGTCGAGCTGACGAAGCTGACGGCACGTCCGGAATGCACGCCGCGCTGGGCGAAGCGCACGTCCTTTTCGGCTCTGTTTGAAACCTACGGCACCAGCCAGCTGTGGAACGGCTATTTCCAGATCGACCATCCGACGATGGGATTGCTGGGCCCCTTCTACATCGTGCGGGTCATTCCGCGCGATCCCGAGCGGGGCTGCTTCGAGCTGATCCTGAACTGAGCCCCAGCCGTCCGACGCCATCGCCAAGCACCGCGCACCGTCCGTCCCAGCGCATCGATTCCACCGGAGATTTCGCCATGGATTTCTATATAGGATCCGTCTTTCCATTCGCCGGCAACTTCGCCCCCGTGAACACGCAGCAATGCCTGGGACAAGCGGTCAACTCGGCCCAGTACCAAGCCCTGTGGGCGGTTACGGCCGGAGCCTTTGGCAGCGGGCCGAACAACTCGACGTTCAATCTGCCGGACCTGCGCGGCCGCGTGATGGTGGGGCCGGGGACCAGCCCCTACACCAGCAGCACGATCAACACCGGCAATGCGGGCGGCACGCAGTTCACGACGGTCACCGGCACCAATCTGCCGGCGCACACCCACGCCGCCAGCTTCCAGGGCGGCAGCGCGGGCGGCACCGTGCCGTTCAACGCGACGGTCACCGTCCCGCTGAACCCTGCGGTCGGCACCAGCAACATCCCGTCCGCCATTCCCGCGGTGCTGGGTGGACAGTTCATCGACCCCAGCTACGACGTTGTCCTCGATGGCCCCTACATCCCGGCTTCAAGCCTGCCGACGCCGCCCACCGGAAGCTCACTCACGGGCGCGCTCTCCACGCAAGGCACGGTCAGCGGCGGTCCCACAGGCGCCACCGTGGCGGTGAGCCCGGGTGGCGGCGTCCTTTCCACCCCGGTCGCCCTCAACAACCTGCAGCCTTACCAGTCGCTGTTCTTCTTCATCTTCATGCTGGGCTATTTCCCGTCGCGTGATTGACGCGGAGAGCCCCGGTCCCTTCCGGTGGGCCGGGGCCCTTGCCCCGCAAAGCATCCGCCGCACCCGTGCCGACGCGGTCGAGCAGATCATCCAGCAGATCGGCGAAACGCTCCCGCGCGGCGCGCTCCATCAGGCTGTGGTCGGCCCCGGCGAGGCGCTCCATCCACAACCCGCCCATCCGGCGCAGCCGCCCGCCGTCCGTCCCGGCCTGCGCCTCCAGCTCGCCCAGCGTCACATCGCCCGCGCTGTGCACCATCAGCGTGCGGACTCCGCGATCGGACAGCGCCTGGAAGGCGTGGAGCACGTCGTCCCGCGCGTAGCCCCGTCCCATCAATCCGGCGCGCAGCCGCCCGGCCCCGATGCGCAGGCGGCGGGCCGCGCGCTCCGAAAGGCCGCGGGCGACGCGCGACGCCTTGCGGTCCTGGCGCAGGATGGCCCGCCACACCGCCGGCTCGGTCAGCCTGGGCAGATAGGCGGCGGCCGGCTTCACCGCGCTGCCGATGGCCTCCTCCTGCGTCACCCCGTCCCCCAGAACGAAGCGTCCCGGATTGACCAGCGTCAGCCCGACCACCCGCGGGTCGGCCAGCGCGACGTGCAGCGCCACCGCCGCGCCGGCGCACAGCCCCACGGCGACCGCAGCGCCATGCCCCGCCGCCGCCAGGGCGTCCAGCCCGGCCTGCGCGTCCTCCACCATGTCCCGGCAATAGATCAGCCCGTCGCGGCGCCCCGGCTTCGACGCGCTGTCCCCCAGCCCACCCAAGTCCATGCGCAGCGAGGCGATCCCCCGCGCCGCCAGCCGCCGGGCCAGCCGCACCGACATGCGCCCAGTGCCGGTGTGGGGCGTGGCGCCGCTGTTCAGGAGCAGAACGGCGGGCCGCTCCGCGGCTGCGGCGACGGGTTCGCAGAGGATGCCGAACAGACCCCCGCCAGGACCGAAGCGGAGCGGGCGTTCCATGGCGTCGGCGAGCCCCAAACGCGGGGTGAAGGCTTCCGCCACCCGCCCCGGTTCGGCGGGCGCCATGTCCCGCGCCAGCCAAGCCGTCACCCGCGCGAAGGCCGAGCAGTCCACGACCGCGTGCTGGACGCTGGTCATCAGCCGCGCGTGATCGGAAAAGGGTGCCTCCTCCACCGTGGCTCCCAGCGCACGGAACCGCTCCGCCAGAGCGGCGGCGCGCCCCTCCGGACGGTCGAGGATCAGCACGCGCCGCGTCGGGGATTCGGTCATCCGCGTGAGGTCGAGCCCCCGCAGGGCCTCCGCCGTCTCCGGAGTCAGGCGGAAACCGGCGCTGTCGATCCCCTCCGGCCCCACCGCGGGCGGGGCGTCCGCCGGCCGTTCGGCGAGCAGCGCCACCGCCCGCAACTCCTGCAGGAAGGCCCGGCCCGAGGGGAAAGGCGACAGCAGGACCAGCGCGTCCGCTTCCACCCCGCGCGCCGCCGCCGTGGCGAGCAGTGCGCCCAGCCGCAAGCCCACAAGAGCCACCTCCTCAACCCCCGTGAGGGCGCGCAGGTGGGCGGTCGCGGCGCGGATGCCGCCGAGCCATGCGTCCAGGCGGGCCGGATCGCCCTCCTCGCCGACGCTGTTTCCGGTGCCGGGATAATCGAAGCGCAGCACCGGCAACCCGGCAGCGGCCAAAGCCTCGGCGAAGCGGCGCCACGCCCGGTGGGTGGCCAACGCCTCGCCACCGTAAGGCGCGCACAGCACGACGCCGCGGCGCCCACCCGCCGGGTGCAGCCAGCCGAAGCAGCCTTCGAACAGAACGGGCGTGGACGGATCGGGCGTCATGCTGCCCCCCGGTAGCGCGTTGGATCCAGGCCGTTCAACGCATGAACCTCGCCATCGGGCACCGCCGCGCCGTCTTGGCACGGGATCAGGCGGACCCGGCGCTCCACCCCCGGCGGCAGGTGGAACCACTCCTCCTCCGCCCGGAACCCGTCATCCTCGATGTGGACGGAGCGGGCAAGGCGACGGCTGGACAGGATCAGCGTCCACCCTTCCGCCGTCCGTTCCACGCGGGCGCCCAAACCCAGCTCCGCGCGCTCCATCCGCCCACCCGTCGGGAAGTGGAAGGCCTCGGCTGTCGGCGCGCCGGAGCGCGGGTCGGACAACGCCGCCACCACCGCGTCGTGGGCGGGCGGACCGAAACGGTAGGCGCAGGTCAGGTCGACGAATCGGACGGGCAGCGAGGAGGCCGGAACCACCTGAGCGCTGCGCGGCGGCAGGGTGACCGTCCGCTCGACCCGCAGCACCGGCACCTCGCCCCGCCGCAGGGCGGTCAGGGCCAGCACCGCCTCCACCGGCTCCGCCGTCTCGTTCAGCAGATGGATCGCCAGCCCGTTCACCCCCTCGTCGGTCAGCAGGATCTGCACGGGCCGAAAGGCGCGGCGCAAGGCGTGCCACGCCGCCTTCGGCACGCCCGCGGAATCGACCACGCCCCAGCCGGCCCCCGGCCAGACGTCCTGGAACATCCAGACCAGCCCGCCCCCACAGGAGGAGCCGGCCCGCCGCCATTCCGCGAAGACGGCCTCCATGACCTCCCCCGTCACCGCGCGCGATAATCTCGCGTAGCGGTCGGGGTCCTCGTACCGCAGGAGCATGGGATCGTCGCCGTAGAGGCTGCGCAAATAATGGTCCCGCACATCCTCAAAATCCCACGGAGCGCCGGGATCGCGCGGCACGCGCGCCTTCCAGCGCGGGTCGTGGACCGCCGGCACTCCGGGCAGCGCCCCCGCCGCCGGCATGTTGGCGAAGGCGAGGCATTCGGACGCAAATCGAACATTCGCCCGGCGCGCGTCCTCCAGCGGGCGCAGATAGGCGCCGACGCCGTAGTAATGGGTCACCCCCGCGTCGGCGGCGAAAGGCAGAGGCCCGCCGGTCGGGGAGTTGGCGACGTAGGGCACGTCGGACCGCCAGCGCGCCGCCTCGTCCCGCAGGACGGTGTCGAACAGCGGCTGGCTCCAGCGCTCGCGCGGCAGGCCGAGCATGGCCGCCTGCTGCTCCGCCTCGCTGCCGCCGCACAGCACGGCCAGCGACGGCGACGCCTGCAGCCGGTCGAGGAGTTGCGACGCTTCCCGCCGGGCACCGTCGAGAAACGGTTCGTCGGTCGGGTAATCGAAATTGGCGAACATGAAGTCCTGCCAGACGAGAATCCCCATCTCGTCGCACAGGTCGAAGAAGGAATCGGATTCGTAGGTGGCGATGCCCGGCACCCGCATCATGGTCATCCCGGACTGCCGCGCCGTCTCCAGCCAAGGGGCGTAGGCGTCCCGCGTCCCCGGCAAGGCCACGATGTCGGGGCTGCTCCAGCAGGCGCCGCGACAGAAGATCCGTTCGCCGTTGATGCGCAGGGCGAAGCCGTCGCCGGGTTCCCGCTCGATGCGGCGGAAGCCGGTGCGCCCCAGATCGACGCGCGCGTCGCCCACCACCGCGCGCACGGTGTGGAGCGCCGGGCTGCCGTGGCTGTGCGGCCACCAGGGCGCGACCTCCGGCAGGTGAATGTCGCCGCGCAATTCACCCGGCCCGGTCCAGCGGAGCGGAGCGCGTGCCTCCCCCACCTCCAGCCATCCCGGTGGGAGCGTGGTGCCGGTCCATTCCGCCGCCAGGGCCAGGGATAAGCGGCCGTCCTGCCCTTCCAGAGTCGCGCGCAGATCCGCCGAGCGGACGCGCAGCGGTCCGGTTTCCGCGATGAGTTCCACCGGGCGCCAGGGGCCGACCGCCGGCACGGGCGGGCACCAGCCGGGCATGTGCCCCAGGAGCGTGGTCCGCACCGCGCGCAGCCCCGCCGGCTCGGCCAGCCGGACCGGCCAGCGGCCCCGACCCTTCTGCGCTCTCAGCACCGGGTTCAGGGCGCGGAAGACCATGCGCAGCGCGTGCGTCCCGTGCAACGTCACCGGTACATCGTGGCTCTGGAACATGCTGGCGCCGCTCAGGATGCGCTTCCCGTCCAGCCACACCTCCGCAACGGTGGCGAGGCCATGGAAACGCAGGGTGCAGGATCCTTCACCGGTCAGCCGCACCCGGTACCAGACGTCGCGGTCGTGCAGGGGAAGCGGGTCTCCCAGCCGGTAGACCCCGGCCTCGCGCAGAGCCTGGGCAACCGTACCGGGCACCGGGGCGGGCAGCCAGTCCCCTGCGGGCGTTCTCCCCGGCTCGGTCACGCACAGCTCCCACCCCGTGGACAAGGGGGTCACGCTGCGGCCCGTCACGGCGTGAAGGCGCGCCATCGTCCGTCACCCGTAGCGGCGGAGCAGCGCGCCGAGCGCGCTGTCGTAGGCGCGCTCCATCGCCTCCAGCGATTCCGCGTGGTCGCCGAAGCGCCGCCGGTGCACGCCGCGTGCGAGCTGAAACTGAAACGCCTTGGCGGTGGCGGAAAGCGTGGCGCAGGCCTCCGCCGCGTCCGGCGGACCGCCGATCCAGCGCGCATACATGCCGAGAAGCTCGAAGTTCGCTCCTGCCTGCCGCAGCGTGTTGAAGGCGTACAGGTGGAAATAGTCCATGGGCCGCGCGGCCAGCGTCTCCAGATGCTCCGGCAGCGCGGCGCGGAACGCGGTGATCGGGTTTCCCGCCGGACGGCGACGGAGATGATCGGACAGCAGCGCGCGGGACGCGCTCATCAGCGCCTCCCCCGTCAAAGCCGGACCGCTGCGCTTCACGAACTCCACATAGGGGAACAGGGGGGCGGGGGCGAACAGGCTGTCGTAATCCTCCCCCTCCAGCGTGAAGCGCCCGGCGTTGTGGATGTAGTCGAGCCGCCGCGCGCCCGCGTCCATGCCGAGGATCCCGATGGTCGTCTTGACGTGCTGCGCGCGATACGAGGTTCCCCGCGTGTCGGGCAGGTGATAGCCGTCCACCTCCACCAGGACCGGACGCCCGCGCGCCACCTGCACCGCCGCGTGGGTCTCCACCCGGTCGTAGAGGGCGAGTTCCTGCACCTCCAGCCCGTAGAGCCGGCGCAGATCCTCCGGCGGCACCTTGAAGAAGGTGAACTGGTCGCCTTCGAAATCCTGCGTGACGGTGAAGGCCAGGGCCGCCATCGGCTCCATCCCCAGCGCCCGCAGCAGCCCGATCCACAGGTCGGTGTAGCAGTTGGTTTCCGCCCAGTCGCGGTCCGGCCTGTCGAGCGGATGCGCCATGCCCGGCCTCCCCTGTCCGCTCAGCCCCAGAGGACGGCGCGCACGGCGGCGGGCCACGCCTTCAGGTCGAAGCCGTGATGGCGGAACAGCGCCAGCGTCACCCGCTCCATTCCAAAGCCGACGCAGGCCGTGTGGGCGACGGCGCCGTCCGACGTCCGCAGGTCCCAGAGCAGGCCAAAATGGTCCTGGTGGTAGTTGAAGCTGAGGCAGGCGGTGGGCTGCTCCGCCGAGGCGATGGGAATCAGCAGCTCGAACTTCAGCCCCTGGTCGCGCTGGCTGGCCGCCAGCATCCGCCCGGCCCGCCCGAAGAAGGGGTCGTTCGCCAGATCGACGGCCACCGGCAGGACGAGCGATTCCATCAGCGCGCGCCCGCGCTCCACCCAGCTTTGCCGGAAGGCCATGACCTGCTCCGGCGTGCCGACGCGCACATATTCGCGCATCCGGAACAGCTGCATCCGCGCCGGGTCCAGCGATGGTTCATGGCGGAAGCAGTAGGAATAGACATCGACCAGCGCGCCGTCGGCGGGCAGCGGCCCGCGCTCCGCGATGGTGGGATAGACGGGGTAGCAGGCGGCGGGGGTCAGGACGACGTTGGTCGCCATCTGGGCATCGGTCCACTCCTCTCCCTCCTCCAGCCGGCGCAGCAGGGATTGATGGGCGCGCTCGTCGCCTTTGAAGGCGTGGACGGTGCCGGCCAGATGCGGGAAGCTCTTCAGATAGCCGCTCTGTTCGAACTGGTGGCGGGCCAGCCCCGGGGGAAAGCGCATCACGTCCGCGCCGTCGTCACCGCCCCAGGTGGAGATCAGGTCGTTGAATCGCTCCACCACGTCCTCGAAGACGCCGCTGCGGCCGTACAGCCCATCGACCCCTGTGGGGATCAGCAGCCCGGCCGCGATCAGCGCGTCGCGGAACGCCGCCTGCCCATTCGCCACTGGCCCGTTCTCCGCCGGCTTCTCCGCCGGTGTGCCCCCTGCCCGCATGTCCATCCGCCGCATTCCGTTCCGAGAAAGCCTCAGCCGAAGAGAGAGCCGTTGTCCCTGTGCGCCACCAACAAGTTCGCCGTGTTGCCCAGTATCCGGTCATTGTTGATCATCAGAGGCGCCGAATGGGCGTCGCGCAGATGGCGGCACAGGCTGTAGGGGCTGTCGTTGCGGTAGGCGACCAAGCCGCCGGCCAGCATCGCCTCCCCCACGATCCGCACCACCATCTCCGCCGCTTCGGTCTTCAGCGTGTTCATGGCGACCGCGAAGCCCAGGGAGGTGAGACGGTCGGGATTGTCCGCCGCCTCCTCGAATTGGGCGAGCGCGCCGCGCACCATGCCGCGCATGGCCTGAAGCCCGGCGGTCGCCTCGGCCAGCCGGCGCGCGCCCGGCGGCAGCGTGCCGGGACGCTTGCGCGCCTCCGCCCGGATGAAGGCGGCGGCCCGCGCCACCGCGTCGGTCGCGATGCCCAGCCAGACGCTGCTCCACAGGATGTGGGTCACCGGCAGCATGGTGCGGGCGGAGATGTCGGCGTAGGGCAGCGGCAGGATCTGCGCCCGTTCGGCTTCCGCCACCAGCCGGTAGCCAACGCTGCGGGTGCCCCGCATGCCCAGCGTGTCCCAGCCGCCGATCTCCTCCAGCTGCGTCTGTCCGCGCAGCACCGGCACGATGACCTGATCCGAGGGCGGCGAGTCCGCCGTGCGCCGCGCCGTCACCAGGATCGCGTCGGCCTCCTGCCCATAGGAGATGACCGTCGCCTGCTTCTCCAGCCGGAAGGCGGCGCCCGTCTCGTCTTCGACCGCACAGGCGCTGGAGCGCACGTCGCCGCCGATCCCGGCCTCGGTCGTCGCGGAGGCGAGAAGAAGCTGCTCCCCGGCCAACCGCTCCAGAAAGCCGCGATGCCAGTCGCTGCCCTGACCGTGGCGCACGAGGCAGGCCACCTGGATCTGGTGCATGGCGTAGATCAGCCCGCTGGACGGGCATTTCTGGGCCAGCGCGTGGGCCACCGCCGCGGCGTCGGCCAGACCGCCGCCGCCGCCGCCGAAATCCCGCGGCACCATCAGGCCGAGCAGACGCGCCTCCTTGAGGGCAGCGAAGGCTTCGGTGGGAAAGCGGGCCTCGCGATCGACGCTGTCGGCGTGGCGCCCGGCGATGGCGGCGGCCCCGGCGGCCATTGCAGCGGCGGCCTCCGCGGCCATCGCCAGCAGACTGTCCGGCGCTGGCGCCCTCATCCGGCCCCCGTCCCGCCCGGCGCGCCGTCCAGCAGCCCAGCCACCGCGGCACGGATCGCCGCGATGCTCTCGAAGGTGCGGCGGCGCAGCAGATGTTCCGGGAACTCGACGCCGTAGCGCTCCTCCAGCGCCAGCATCAGGTTCACCGACCCGTGGGAGGTCAATCCGGCGGCGTAGAGATCGTCCTCGTCGGACAAGGTGGAAGCGTCGGTGGCCAGCCAGCCGCTCTCGGCCAAAAGCGCCCGGATGTCGGCGGCGCTGACCGCCGGAGCATTGCCGCCCCGTGGCGCCGTTCCAGCCGCGATCGGCCAATCCGGTTGGCGCATGCTCATTCCCCTTACCCCCTGTTCAACCTCTGGCATTTCCCGTCCCGGCACAACGCCACAAAACCTTAATTGTTCTGCGCCTTCCTCTGCTTTTCCGTATGCCTTGGGTGCTTTTTGGATAGCAACCGCCCCTCCTGCTTAACACCTGTGGCGATTGCCGTTCCTCCAGACGGCTCTAACTTGTGCGGTGGTTCCTCCAACAACCACAGGATCGGGAGATCGTCATGGCTGTGCGGCAATCGGATGCGGAATGGCGGGGCAACCTGGCCCAGGGGTCGGGGACCATGCGGCTGGGCAGCGGCGCGTTCGAAGGCGCCTACTCCTTTCCGTCGCGCTTCGAGAACGGCACCGGCACCAACCCGGAGGAACTGATCGCCGCCGCGCACGCCGGCTGCTTCTCGATGGCGCTGTCCGCCGGCTTGTCGAAGGCCGGGCATACGCCGACCCGCGTGCACACCACCGCCCGCGTCCATCTGGACAAGGCCGGCGACGGGTTCGCCATCACGAAGGTCGAACTGGACTGCGAGGCCGAGATCCCCGGCATTGACGCCGATACCTTCCGGCAGCAGGCCGAGGGTGCGAAGAAGAACTGCCCTGTGTCCAAGGCCCTGGCCGGAACGGAGATCACCCTGAAGGCCAAGCTTCTGTGATCGCGTGCGGCCCGGCGGCCTGCGAGGGCGCAGCGACCGCCGGGCTGGCACCGCCCATTAACCTCCGCCGTTGGAATTTGCCACATTGACACGGAGGAGGCAGATCGGCAGTTCGCCGGGAATATGGTTTTCAACAAAATGCTGCATTTTTAAATCAGGGCATTCTTGAAATCGTTAAACGGCAAAACTCCAAACCTTTCGACAACGCAGCACAACTCCCATCAATCTCGGCAAATAACCCACTCAACCACTCTTCACTGCACAAGTATCCAAAAATTCATTTTTTGGATTTCACGTTAATTCTCCAGATTAGATAAAAATTATGTCGTGAATTTTTGAATTTTCTCAAGTTTTGTCTTGGCGACGAAGCGACGCACCCGTTATGATCGATTGGTGTAAACCATTGGTCGTAACGCTTACGCCCTGCTCGCAAGGTGAGTCGCTCATGCCGCCGTCGATGTCCCCCCTCGAGACGATCCGCCAAAATCTGATGTCGGGCGGGCGCCTGCCGGCGATGGTCGCCGCCCCCATCGCGCTCGGCGTGTCGCTCGCCGCGAACGCGGCGCCGATGGACACGCTGAGCACGGTCCAGAACCAGACCTTCTACCCGACCGCCGGCAACATCCTCATCACCAGCACCGGCGGTGTGGTCGACAGCGGCACCGGCAACCAGTACACCGACCTGACGACCGGCGTGTGGGTCCAGTCGCCCGGCGGATGGACCCTGACCAACCAAGGCACGATCAAGATTTCGGTCGACACCAACTTCTATCAGGCCGACGGCATCTACGGTCAGACCTACGGCACCATCATCAATTCCGGGTTGATCTCGGTGCCGAGGACTTACCATGGCATCCTTCTGGCGAACTCGGCGGGCTCGCTGAAGTCGGTCATCGAGAACACCGGAACGATCATCGGCAATTGGGCCGCCATCGAATCCGCCCACGCGCTCACCCTCACCAACGGGTCCCCATCCAACGGCGCCGCGCTGATCAAGAACGTGCGGCCGGCGACGGCATCCATGCAGACGGATTACGCGGCGGTCATGGTCGCCGCCCTGCTCACGCCGTCCAACATCACCAACCACGGCACGATCATCGGCACCGGCGACGCGCTGTCCGTCACCGGCGTGTCGACCATCGTCAACCACGGCACCATCGCCGCCGGAAGCGGTTTCAGCGCGATCAAGACATTTGGGATCGGGGCGGGCAGCTTCATCAACCTGAAGGACGGCAGCGTGCTGGTCGGCGGTGTCCAGGCCGGGGGACAAAACCAAGTCCTTCTTCTGGAGGGCGGCGGCACCCTGTCCGGGCCGATCTCCGGTCTGACCACCCTCAACGTCAACGGAACGGAGTGGACGCTGGGCGGCGTGAGCACCGCCACCACCACGAACCTTCAGGCCGGCACGCTGCGCGTCAACGGCTCCCTCACCACCGGGCTGCAACTCACCAGCGGCACGACGCTGACGGGCACCGGAACGGTCGTCGGCAACGTGACCAGCCCGTCCGGCACGACCGTGACGCCCGGCGGCTCCGGCGCGCCCGGCACCCTGACGGTCTCCGGCAACTACACGCAGCAGAGCGGCAGCACGCTGGCGATCCGGACGACCTCCTCCGCGGCCAGCAAGCTGGCCGTCACCGGCACCGCCACGATCGGCGGCGACCTGTCCGTCACCTCCACCGGCAGCGGCTACGGCGACAGCACGACCTACACCATCGTGACCGCAACGGGTGGTGTGTCCGGCGCCTTCACCGCGATCATCGGCAGCGACGCGACGCTGACCCCGACGGCCACCTTCGACACGGCGAACAACCGGATTCAGCTCACCCTGACCAAG
The DNA here is from genome assembly GCF_014596085.1 of Azospirillum tabaci. Taxonomy (GTDB): domain Bacteria; phylum Pseudomonadota; class Alphaproteobacteria; order Azospirillales; family Azospirillaceae; genus Azospirillum; species Azospirillum tabaci. Next base: position 63,790 of record NZ_JACCJY010000030.1, on the reverse strand, counting down.
GTGACGCCACAGCCCGAACCGGAGCCCGAGCCCGAACCGGAGCCCGAGCCCAATCCGAACCCGAATCCCAACCCCGATCCCGGCCCGACGCCGAACCCCGATCCCACACCCACTCCGACGCCCACTCCGACGCCGACGCCTCCGACGACCGGCGTGATCGACACCAGCCGCCCCAGCTTCACCAACAGCGACGGAGCGGTCCAGGGCAGCTCGGTCACCTTCGACGGCGGCACGCTGCGCCCGGCGTCGCCGCTGACCGTCGGCCAGTCGGTCACCGTGACCAGCCGCGGTGGCACCATCACGCCGGACGGCAGCACCGTCACCCTGGCGGGCGCCGTCGGCGGCAGCGGCGCGCTGGCCGCCTCCGGCCCCGGCACGGTGGTCGTCTCCGGCCAGCTCGCCAACGCCGGCGGCCTGTCGGTCGGAGACGGCGCGGCGCTGACCATCGCCAAGAGCGGCGTGGTCGCGGGGGGCACGCTGGCCCTGAACAATGGCGGCAGCGCCACGGTCGGCGGCGTCGTGGCCGTCCCGGTGACGGTGGCCCGAGGCGGCGCCATGACCGTCGTCGAGGGCGGCGGCGTCGGCGGCACGCTGGCGGTGGAGGGCGGCACCCTGACCGTCGCCGCCTATGGCGCGGTCAACGGCGCGGTCACCGTGACCTCCGGCGGCAGCGCCACCTTGGCCGGCGCCGTCATGGCCCCGGTCACGGTGAACGACGGCACCGTCACCGTGGCCGCCACCGGCATCACCGGCGCGGTCAACGTGGGGAATGGCGGTTCGGCGACCGTGAACGGCGTGGTCTCCGGCTCGCTGACCACCAGCGCCGGCTCGACCTTCAGCGGCGGCGGCACCGTCCGCGGCCCGGCCACGCTGGCCGGCACCGTTTCGCCGGGCAACTCGCCCGGCGTGCTGACCTTCCAGTCCGCGGTGACTCTGACCGGCACCAGCGTCCTGAATGCCGAAATCGACGGCCCGACCGCCGGCTTCGGCGCCGGCCACCATGACCAGATCCGGGTGCAGGGGGCGTCCTTCACCGCCGCCGGCACGCTGGCTCCGGTGCTGCGCGGCATCAGCGGCGATGCGACCAACGCCTACACCGCCACGCTGGGGCAGAGCTTCACCATCGTCCAGGCGGACGGCGGCGTGACCGGCGGCTTCGCCGCGGTGACGCAGCCGGCGGCGGGGCTGGAGGCCGGCACCCGCTTCGACACGCTGTACGACGCCACCACCGTCCGGCTGGTGGTCACGCCGACCAACTACGCGGTCCGCGGCGGCACGCGCAACCAGCGGGCCGCCGGCGCGGCGGTGGACGCGCTGCGTCCCGCCGCCGGGGCGCGGCTGGAGGGGGTCGCCGCCCCGCTGTTCAGCGGCCTCTACGGCCTGCCGGGCAGCGGCATCGCCGGGGCGCTCGACCAGCTCTCGGGCAAGCTGCACGCCGACACGCTGGCCGCCGATCGCACCAACCGCCGCCTGTTCGGCAGCGCGGTGGAGAGCCGCCTGTCGGCCCTGCGCGGCGGCGAGGCCTCCTCCTCCGGCGTCCGGCTGGCCGGTGGCGGCAACGGCACGCTCGCCGTTGGTGAAACGGGCGAGGCCCGCGGTTCGGGCGGCGTGTGGGGCCAACCGCTGGCGGCTTACAGCCGGACCGGTTCGGACGGCAACGCCGCCGGCACCACCGAGCGGATCGGCGGTTTCCTGCTGGGCGCCGACCACAGCTACGAGAACGGCGTGAGCGGCGGCGTGGCGCTCGGCTATCTGCGCAATCGCGTCACCTCGCGCGACGGGCTGGGCAAGGCCGACGTGGACAGCTACCAGGCGACGCTCTACGGCTCCTGGAACCTGCGCGGCACGGCGGACAGCCCCTTTGTCGAGGGGGCGATCGGCTACGGCTACGCCAATTACGACGCCTCGCGCGGCATCGCCTTCGGCACGCTGGGCCAGGGCGCCAGTGGCAGCGCCGACGGTCACGATTTCTCCGTCGAGATCGCCGCCGGTCACCGCATGGCCTTCGCCGGGTCGGACAGCGCCTGGATCGAGCCGCGGGCCGGCCTGCGCTTCGACCGGATCACCCGCGAGGCCTTCCGCGAGTCCGGCGACGGCGTGGCGCTGGACGTCGAGGCGGCGGGCTGGACCGGTCTGCGCAGCGCGGTCGGCGTGAGCGCCGGCACCAGCGTGGCGGTGGGCGGCTGGCGCCTGCTGCCCAACGCCGCCCTGGCGTGGGAGCATGACTTCGCCGACACCACGGCCTCCACCACCAACCGGCTGGGGGGTGTGGCGTTCACCGCCGACGCCAGCAAGCCGGGCCGCGACGCCCTGGTGATCGGCGCCGGGCTGGGCGTGGCTCTGGACGACCGCCTGACCGCCACCATCGGCGTTCAGGACGCGATCCGCGCCCGCGAGAACACGGTATCGGCGACCGCCGGCCTGAAGTGGAAGCTGTGAGGACCAGGACGGCGATGCGCAAGGCCATCATCACGGGGGCGCTGGCGGCGCTCCCCCTCTTCCTCGCGGGCGGGGTGCCCGCCGGTGCGGTGGAGCCGGGCAAGACCTTCGGCGACTGGCAGACCGAATGCGAGACGCCCCCCGACGGCAAGCCGCGCTGCTTCCTGTCGCAGACCCGCGTGACGGAGAACAAGGAGGCGAAGCAGGCGACCCGCATCCTCAAGGTGTCGGTCGGCTATTTCGCTCCGGACGGCAAGGGGGTGATGGTGGTGATCCTGCCGCTGGGCGTCGACCTGCGCGCCGGGGCGGCGCTGACCATCGACGATGGCAAGCCGCTGCCGCTGACCTACCAGCAGTGCATCCAGGACGGCTGCCTCGCCAACGCCCCGATGGACGAGGCGACCCTGACCGCGCTGCGCCGCTCCAAGGGGGCGCAGATCGTCGTCCGCCCCTATGGCGGGACGCAGGCGGTGGCCTTCCCGATCTCCACCAAGGGGATCACCGACGGGCTGGCCGCTCTGAAGCCTTGAGCGTGTTGCCGGTCACCGCGGCGACGGCGCCGTGAATGGCCTCATCCCATTGTCCGGGGGCCCACCGTCCGGGCGCCGGCTGCCGGTGCAGCGTGACGGTGGGATACCAGGGCGTGCCGCCGCTGCCCAGCAGCCAGCGCCAATCCGGCGCGTAGGGCAGCAGCACCGCGGTCGGGCGCCCCATCGCCCCGGCCAGATGGGCGACCGCCGTGTCCACGCAAACCACATGGTCGAGCTGCGCCAGCACCGCCATGGTGTCGGCGAAACTCTCCAGTTCCGGCCCCAGATCGACTAAGGGTGCCGCGCCGTAGTAGCGGGCGGCCTCGGCCTGCGCCGGCCCCTTTTGGAGTGACACCAGCGCGGTCTTCTCCAGCGTGAAGAACGGTGCCAGCCGCGCGAGTGGCAGGGAGCGGTTGCGGTCGTTGCCATGGGTCGGGCGCCCCGCCCAGACCAGCCCGACGCGGCGGTAGCCGCGGGGGAGCAGCCCGTCCAGGCGCTCCCTCCAGCGCTCCACCCGCTCCGGCTCGGCCCGCAGGCCGGGGAGCGGCGCCGGTATCGTGTCCGGCCTCGTGCCGAACAGCCCCGGCAGGCCGGACAGCGCGGCGTGGGCAGCGAAGGGAGGCGCCTCCTCCCAGTCGGTGACCGTCCGGTATCCGCCGGGAAGGGATCGGATCACCGGTTGCATGTCCGGGCTGCAAGCGACCACGAGATTGGGGCAGAGCGCCGCCGCCATCGGCAGGTAACGGGCGAACTGGATGGTGTCGCCGAAGCCCTGGTCGGCGATCAGCAGCAAGGTGCCGCCGGGCAAGGGGCGACCGTCCCAGGACCTTGCAGCGGTGTGCCCATGCCGCTCCAGGACGGCGGGCGGAATCAGCGGCGGCACGCCGGGAAGGCGCCAGCGCCATTCATATTCGCGCCACCCCTCCTCCCACTGTCCGGAGAGCAGAAGCCCCTCGGCCAGTTCGAAATGCGGACCCGGCGCGTCCGGGGCGAGCCGGATGGCGCGGCGCTCGCACGATATGGCCGCCGCGATCTCCAGCCGGTCGTAGAGCGCCACACCCAGATTGTACCAGCCCGCCGCGTCGTCAGGGTCGAGCGCGACGGCGCGGCGGCCATGGGCGGCGGCCTCGTCCAGCCGGCCTTCGCGGCGGCGGATTTCGCAGAGGTCGCTGTCGGACGGCGTCATCGTCATGGCTGCGGTTACAGACTGTAGCCCAGCCCGAGAATGACCGGCTCCAGGATCGGGATCGCCGGCTTCAGATGAGTCCTGTAGGCGCGGTGGCGGTCGATGGAGCGGCTGTAGAGCTTTTCCGCAACCTGGGCGTGGCTGGGCGTGCGGGCATGGCGCCGATTCTCCTCGAAGCGCAGGCAGCGCCGGTCGAAGCCCAGCCCGAGGAAACCCAGCAGGCGCCGCACCGCCGGTTCCGGCTCCCGCACCAGATCCTCGTAGCGCAGCGGCAGGTAGCGCAGCGGCATCTCCCGCCGGTAATGCTCCACCAGATCGAACACCAGAAGGACGTGGCGCGCCGCCGTCTCGACGGCGTTGGCGCAATGGAAGCCGTGGGTCAGGTTGGTGCCCATCATCGACAACACCACGTCCAACGGGTGGCGCAGCAGATGAACCACCGGTGCCGAGGGAAACATCAGCGCGATCAGGCCGAGATGCGTCTCGTTGAAGGGCATCTTGTCGGTGAACAGCGTGTGGCCCGGCTTGGCCGGAACCAACTTGCGGGCGTGGCGCAGGTAGGCGTCGCGCAACCGCTCCAGCCCGTCGCGCTGATCGCCCATCCAAAGCTCCGACAGCGCTTCGGGATAGCCGAGCGGGCTTCCCAGCGTCTGCGGCAAGGCCCGCACCACCGCGCCGAGCGAGGGCAGCTCGTCCCCTGCGGCGATGGCGGGATGGCAGGACAGGATCTGCTCGACCAGCGTGGTGCCGGAGCGCGGGGCGCCGGCGATGAAGACCGGCTGCGGCCCGGCGGCGGGCGCGGCGGGCCGCGGCATCAGGCGCAGGCGCGGCGCCACGAAGAAGGTGGCGAGGCGCGCGATCAGCTCCACTGCCTCCTCCTCGCCGTAGCGGCGTCCGGCCTGCCGCAGCAGGGCCTTGCCAGCGGCGAAGGCGGCGAAGGCCTCGTCGTGGCGGCCCAGCCGGTCGAGGATGCGCCCTGTCTCCAGTAGCGCGTCAGGGTCGGTGCCGCCATGGCGGGCGGCCGAGGCGTCCAGAACGGCCAGCGCCCGCTCTCCGCTTCCCTGCCGGGCCAGCAGGGCCGCCGCGAAGGTGTCGGCGCCACGGTGACCGGGGTCGAGACGCCGGGCGCGGTCCACCAGCCGTTGCGCGGCGGGAAGATCGCGGGCGGCGTCCTCGGTCTGCGCCCAGCCGTGCCAGGTCAGGGCGATGGACGGGTGCAGCGCCGCGGCCCGCCGGTAGGTCCGCCGCGCCTCCTCCAGCCGGCCCTGCCGGGTCAGGCTCCAGGCGAGGTTGGCGACCGTCGCGGCGTCCGGCGGCGCCAGGGCCAGCGCCCGGCGGTAATGGAACTCGGCGGCCTGGGGCCGGTGGGTGTCGGCCAGCACCAGCGCCATCAGCGTGTGGGAGCGCGCGTCCTCCGGCGCCAGACGGACCGCGTTGCGGGCATAAGGCTCGGCGTCGGCCGCGCGGCCGGCTTGGAACAGCAGCCCGGCCAGTTCCTGCGTCGTCGCGAGATCGTCGGGGGCGGCCCGCAACCGCCGCTCCAGCGCCGCAACGTCAGGGGCGCCGCTCGGAAGGTCGTCGGGCGTGGTCGGCATGACAGGCGGGTCCCATGGCGGCTGAACGCCCGCATGGGCGCGTGATGCGGCGCCAGATTAATGAAGGGTATGGGTGGCGGCAAGGAATCCCCTCTCCCGTCCCGGGAGAGGGAAGGGGCCCGCGCGAAGCGTGGGAAGGGTGAGGGTGCCGTCAAGAATCCGTGCCCTGATCCTCGCACGACCCTCACCCGGCCCTGCGGGCCACCCTCTCCCGGGGCGGGAGAGGGGATTTGACGCCGCCGCGGATGCCCCTACCGTCCCGCCCAGACCGGACGGCGCTTCTCCAGGAAGGCCGCGATGCCCTCCTGATAGTCGGCGGAGAGGTAGCAAAGGCGCAGCAGGTCGGCGTCGCCGTCCGCCGGCAACCCATGGTCCCGCCAGCGGCGCAGCGCCTCGCGCGTCGTCCACAAGGTCAGCGGAGCGAGGCTCGCCAGTTCCTCGGCCAACTCCTGGGTTCGCTCGGCGAAGTCGTCGTCCGGCACGACGCCGCGCAGGGCGCCGGCGCCCGACAGCTCGTCGGCGGTCAGCAGGCGGGCGCTGAAGATCATCTCCTTGGTCCGCGCGGTGCCGAGAATGGCGGCCAGCCGGGCGAGGTTCTTGATGCTCAGGCAGTTGCCGACCGTGCGGGCGATGGGGAAGCCGAAGCGCACCGACGGCGAGGCGATGCGCACGTCGCAGCAGGCGGCGAGCAGAGCCCCCTCCCCCACGCAGGCGCCGGCCAGGGCGGCGATGGTGGGAACGCGCACCGCCTCCAGCGCCATCGCCGCGGTTTCCGCGCGGTCCTCCAGGATCGTGTAGTCCTCCGGCGTCTTGACGCTCTGCAGGCAGGACAGGTCGGCGCCGGCCATGAAAGCGGGCTTGTCGCCGGCGGCACCGGTCAGCACCAGGGCCTTCACCGCCGGGTCGGCATCGACCTCCCGGCAGATTTCGATCAGCCGGTCCTCCATCCAGGGGGTGATGGCGTTGCGCGCCTTGGGCCGGTTGAAGATCACCCACTGGACGGCGCCGCGCCGCTCGGTCAGGATTTCGGGCAAGGCTTCGGCCTCGCCGGTCGTGGCGATGGTCATCGTTCGGAACTCTCTTGGATTGGACTGGCGGATTAAGCCGCCGGCCCGAGGATCTGGCAGGAGCCGATGGGAAGAAGCGCCGTCACCACGCTGCCCGGAGCGAAGCTCTGCGCGGGCGGAATGAAGGCGCGCAGCGTCCGCCCGCCCCCCAGATCCACCAGCACGTCGCGATATTCGCCCAGATAGGCGGAGCGCTGGACCGTGCCGGACAGCACGTTGCAGCCCTCGGCGGGCAACCCCGTCTCCTCGGCGCCGAACAGCCGGACCTGGGAGGGCCGCACGCACAGCGACACCGTCCCGCCATGCGCCGCCCCGCTGCGGTCAGGGGCGGTCAGCACATGGCCGCCGACGCGGATGGCGCCGTTGCCCTCGCTGGTCCCGGCCAGCTCGTTGTTGGCGCCGATGAAGGTGGCGACGAAGGCGTTGGACGGCCGCTCGAAGATGTCCTCCGGCGAGCCGAGCTGCTGGAGATGGCCCGACTTCATGACGGCGATGCGGTCGGCGGTGACCAACGCCTCCGACTGGTCGTGGGTGACGTAGACGGTGGTCAGCCCCAGCAGGTCGTGGACCTGCCGGATCTCGAACCGCATCTCCTCGCGCAGATGGGCGTCGAGGTTGGACAGCGGCTCGTCGAGCAGGAGAATGCGCGGCTCCACCGCCAGCGCGCGGGCCAGCGCCACGCGCTGCTGCTGGCCGCCCGACAGCTCCGACGGGTAGCGGTCGCGCAGCGCCTCCAGCCGGACGGTGCGCAGCGTGCGATCCAGCCGCTCGGCGATCTCCGCCTTGGGCAGGCGGCGGATGGCGAGGCCGAAAGCCACATTCTCCGCCACCGTCTTGTGCGGCCACACCGCGTAGTTCTGGAAGACCAGGGAGATGCCGCGCTTTTCCGGCGGCAACACCCCGCGCGCCGAGGACAGCAGCACGTCGTCGGCCCAGATCTCGCCCTCCGTCGGCGCCTCGAACCCGGCGAGGAGCTGGAGCGTCGTGGACTTGCCGCAGCCCGACGGGCCGAGCAAGGCCAGCAGCGTGCCGTTGGGGACCTGCAGGTCGATGCCGTGCAGCGCGGTGTAGGCGCCGAAGGACTTGCGGAGATTCTTGATGCGGATCCCGCTCATGTGGGGAGAACTCCTTCCGCCGGGGCGGATTTACGGCCGGTTTTGCGGGACGTGCGGCGCACGGTGGTCAGGCGCGTCAGCGGACCGGCGGCGGCCACCAGCGCCAGCGTGATGAGGAGGAGAAGGACGCTCATGGCGCAGACGGCCTCGTAGTTGCCGCCGTCCTTGGCGTTGTAGATCAGGGTGGTCATCACGTTGGTCTTGGGCGTGATGAGGAAGACCGCCACCGACAGCTCGCGGATGATCGGGATGAAGACCAGGAACCAGCCCGACAGCAGCCCGCCGCCCATCAGCGGGATGGTGATGGACAGGAAGGTCCGCCCCTCCCCCGCGCCCAGGCTGCGGGCGGCGCGCTCCAGCTCCGGCCCGATGCCCTTGAGGATCGACCCGCCATGGGCGTAGGCGATGGGCAGGAAGGTCGCCGCGAAGGCCGCCACCAGCAGCAGCGGCGTGCCGTAGAGGTTCAGCGGCGCCCGCGTGTAGGCGGCGAAGAAGCCCACCGACATGACGATGCCGGGGATGATGATGGGGACGGTGGCCACCGCGCCGAACAGGCTGGCGCCGAACACCATCCGCCGCTCCACGATGTAGGCGACGACCGTGCCGAGCATCACGCACAGCGTCGCCGCGAGCGTCGAGAACAGCAGCGAGTTGACGATGGCGGTGTGCGTCTCCGAATTGCCGAACAGCGCCCACCAGTACCAGTACAGGGACAGGTTCTCCCACGACAGGCCCTGGCCCCAGGCGCGGGTCAGCGACACCAGCAGCAGCGCCGCGTAGGGCAGGAACACCGAGACCAGCGGCAGCAGCAAGGCCGCGCCGAAGGCCGGCCAGCGGGCGGCGCCCAGCGCGATCCGCCGCCCCGCCCGGCTCTTGCCGGAGATGGTGACGAACTGCTTGCGGCCCAGGATGCGGCGGCGCATCCAGAACAGCATGGCGGTGACCAGCAGCAGCGGCATGCAGTAGGCGGCGGCCAGGAAGATCTCCGGCGGGAAGAGCTGGTAGAACTCGGCCAGCTTGGTCGTCACCACCGGGATGCCGGTCGGCGTCAGCAGGAAGGCCGGAACGCCGAACAGCGTCAGCCCCTGGATGAAGGACAGGATGAAGCTGGCGATCACCGCCGGGGTGACCAGCGGGATGGTGATGCTGAGCATGGTGCGCAGCGTGCCGGAGCCCAGCGTGGCGGCGGCGTCCTCAAGCTCCACGGCCATCTCGTCGAGCGCGCTCGACACCATGGTGAAGCTGTAGGGAACGGTGTAGATGCCGCAGATGAAGATCGCACCGGTCATCGAGTAGATGTTCAGCAGCGGCCCCGCCTCCGTCCCGGCGAGCGAGCGCCACAGCGCGTTCAGCCAGCCGGAGTTGGGGGCCGCCAGCAGAATCCAGCCGGTCGCCCCGATGAAGGACGGGGTGACGAAGGCGGTCAGCGTCAGCACGCGGATGGTGCGGCGAAACGGCAGGTCGGTCCGCGACACCAGCCAGGCCAGCGGAACGCCGATGCCGACGGCGATCACCGCGGTCGCCACGGCGAGGAGCAGCGAATTGAACAGCGGCTCCAGCAGGTCCGCCGACTGGAAGATCCGCGCGTAGTTGCCGAGCGTCCAGGCGCCGGTCAGGTCGTCGTGGACGCTGTTGTTGAGAACCCAGCCGAAGGGCAGAACCACCAGCAGGAAGAGAAGAAGGGCGACGGCGCCGAAGACCAGGGTCCTGGCGAGCGGCACGCGGGCCATCGCCGGGCGCGCGGTCGCCGCGGCTGCGCTGTCTGGGCTGTCCGTTGAAATGACCCCCATAGGGTCCGCCTCCATTGTCCATCAGAACCCTCTCCCGTCCCGGGAGAGGGTGCCCGCGAAGCGGGCGGGTGAGGGTACGGCCAAGGATTGAATATGGTCCCATCGCCGGTACCCTCACCCTTCCCACGCTTCGCGTGGGCCCCTTCCCTCTCCCGGGACGGGAGAGGGAATCAGCGGTCAGCGCACCAGTTCTTTCCACTTGGCGATGCCTTCCGCGACCTCCGGGCCGAGGTCGTCGCCGGTGTTGCGGGTCCACTTCAACTGGTCCAGCGACCGCCCTTCCGCCCAGGGCACGTCCTTGCGCAGCGTCGGCCAGTAGTTCTTCTGGAGGATCATCGACACCTCCGTGGAATAGAGGAAGTTGGTGAACAGCCGGGCGGCGTTCGGGTGCGGGGCCTTCGCCAGGATGCCGGTGACGCCCAGGTTCAGGATGGCGTCGTCGGATGGCGCCACCACGTCGATGGGGTTGCCGGCGGCCTTCTGGGTCAGCGTGTAGCTGAAGGGCGCGCCGGAGCCGACGACGCGCTCACCGGCCAGGATGTCGGTCACGGTGTCGACGTTGGACTGGCCGACCTTCGGCTTCTGCTTGCCGAAGGCGCGCAGGAAGTCGTCGCCGTACTTGCGGCGAATGGCGACCACCCAGTTCGCCACGTCGCCGGAGAAGGCCGGACTGCCGGTGGTGATCTTGCCCTGCCACTGGTCCTCCAGCAGCGCCTGCCAGCTCTGCGGCGGGGACTGCACCTTGCCCGGCGCGTAGTTGATGCTGGTCAGGCTGATGGCGCCGACATGGTACATCTTGTCCGGGTCGAGGTTGCGGAAGGCGTCCGGAATGTGCACCCCGTCCACCGGCTCGAAGGGCGCCAGCGCGCCGATCTTCTTCAGCTCCGTGTAGTGCAGCAGGTTGGTGGTGCCGAGGGAGTCGCATTCATGGACGCCGCTTTGCAGTTCCATGCGCAGCCGGGTGTAGACGGTCTGCGAGGCCTGGCGGAGCAGGTTGACCTCGATGCCCGGATACTTGGCCTTGAAGGCGTCGCGGATCGCCTCCATCGTCTGCTGCTCGTAGGAGCCCCAATAGAGGGTCAGGGCGCCCTCCTTCCTGGCGGCGGCATAGAGCGGGTCGTCCGCCGCCGCGGCGATGCGCGAGAAGGCGGTGCCGGCCAGCCCGCCGGTCACCAGAGCGGTGCCGACGAGTCCGCCGGTCTGGAGAAGGCGGCGGCGCGAGAATTCCATCATGTTGCCAATCCCTGTCTTGTTGTTGCAGTCCCGCCGTTTCGGCGTCGTTCTTCGTTCTTGCATGGAAATCAGTAGTCGCCGGTGGTCGCCCCACCGTCGGCGACGATGGTCTGGCCGGTGACGTAGGCCGCGTCGTCGGACGCCAGGAAGGCGACGACGGCGGCGATCTCCGCCGGCTTGCCCAGGCGCCCGATGGGCGTCTTCTCCAGCCATTGCGCACGCACCGCGTCGGGCACGCCCTCGACGATGGCGGTTTCCACGACGCCGGGAGCGACGGCGTTGACCAGGATGCCGCGCCGTGCCCCTTCCAGGGCGGCGGTGCGGGTCAGCCCGACCACCCCGGCCTTGGAGGCGGAGTAGTTGGCCTGCCCGAAGGTCCCCAGGATCGCCGTGGAGGCGATGTTGACGATGCGCCCCCAGCCGCGGTCGCCGACCAGCCGGAAGGCCGTCTGGCAGCCCAGCCACGTGCCGCGCAGGTTCACGTCGATGACGGCGCTCCATTCCGCGTCGGTCATCTTGGGCAGCGAGCGATCGCGGACGATGCCGGCGACATTGACCATGATGTCCACGCCCCGGAAGGCCTCGGGCAGGCCGGTCACGGCGCCGCCCCAGCTTTCCCGGTCGGCGACGTTCAGCGCGGTGGCGTGGGCCTGAGCCCCCTCGGCGCGCAGCGCGGCGGCGACGGTCTCGGCGGCCTCGGCCCCGATGTCGGCGACGACGACCGCCGCCCCTTCCGCGGCCAGCCGCTCGCAGACGGCGCGGCCGATGCCGCCGCCGCCGCCGGTGACGAAGGCGACACGGCCGGCGAGACGGTTGGAGTGAGCAACAGCGGTGGTCATGCCTGCGCCTCCTTGCGGGCGATGGAGAGCACGTCCTCGCCCTCCTGCACGGTCTCGCCGCGCTGGTTCTTCACGGTGATGGCGACGCGGACGATGCCGCGGTCGGGCTTGGAGGCGCTGGGGCGGACCTCCGCCACCTCCGCCTCGTAATGCACGGTATCGCCGGCGAAGACCGGGCCGACGAAGCGGCGGCGCGTCTCCAGGAAGGCGAGGATCGCCCAGTCGTCGATGGCGGAGCGCAGCCCGGTGCTGAGCGAGTGGGTCAGCATGCCGTGGGCGATGGTCCGCCCGAAGCCATTGGCCTTGGCGGCCTCGGCGTCCATGTGCAGCGGGTTGAAGTCGCCGGTCAGCCCGGCGAACCAGACGATGTGCGCCTCGGTGACGGTGACGCGCGAGGAGCGCATCCGGTCGCCCGGCGTGATGTCGTCGAGATGGATGGCGGTCATTCTAGGGCACCCTCAGTCGGGAGTCCGCGGGCGGAACACGGGAAGGCTGGTCGCATCGTCGAGCTGGTGGAAGGCCACGGCGAGCGGCAGCCCGGCCCGCAGGTCGGCCTCCGCCACCCCCTCGACGCGGGAGAAGACGGTGACGCCCTCCTCCAGCCGGATCAGGGCGCAGACGTAGGGATCGCCGCGCTGGTTGCCGCGATGGACGACCGAATAGGTCAGCAGTTCGCCGCGCCCGCTGGCCTCGACCCACTCCGGGCGGGCGTGCGGAGCGTGGATGGAATGGGCGCGCGGGTACCACTGGAACCGCCCAGTCTCCGGGCAGCGCTGGATCAGGAAGCGCCCCTCGCGCGCAGCCTCCCAGAAGGGGGCGGAGGTCTCGTCCTGGACGGGCGGGATGGTCATGGCAGTCATCAGGCACCTTACCGGGCAAGGATGGCGGTGGCGGCGGAGCAGAAGGTGCCGCCCAGCCCATGGGCCAGAGCGAGGCGGGCGTCGGGCACCTGGACGCCCGGCCCCTCGCCGCGCAGCTGGCGGACGCTCTCGATCAAGGTGAAGATGCCGCGCTTGCCGGGATGGTTGGACGACAGGCCGCCGCCGTCGGTGTTGGTCGGCAAGCTGCCGCCCAGCGTCAGGTTGCCGTCCGCGACGAAGGCGCCGCTCTCGCCCCGCCCGCAGAAGCCCAGATCCTCCAGCGCCAGCATCGGCGTGATGGTGAAGGCGTCGTAGATCTGCGCCACGTCGATCTCGCCGGGGGTCACCCCGGCCATGGCGAAGGCGCGCGGGCCGGACAGCGCCGCCGGGGTGGTCAGGTCGTCGGGAATCTGGCTGTTCTGGGTGCGCGCCACGGCGGCCCCGTAACCGACCAGATGGACCGGCGGCTTCTTCAGGTCGCGCGCCCGCTCCCGGCTGGTCATCACGACGGCGCCACCGCCGTCGGTCACCACGCAGCAGTCCAGCCGGTGCAGCGGCGAGGCGATCATCGGCGAGGCCAGCACGTCGTCCACCGTGATCGGCTTGCGCAGCCGGGCGTTGGGGTTCTGCGCGGCGTGCTCGCGGAAGGTCACGGCCACCTGGGCAAGCTGTTCCGGCGTGGTGCCGTAGAGGTCCATATGGCGACGGGCGAACAGGCCGTAGGTCGAAATCAGCGTCGGCGCGTAGGGGATCTCGTACTGGCCGGGGCCGGCGGGGAAGACGAAGGGGTCGAAGGAGGGGCTGCTCAGTGGCCACCAGCGCGGGCAGGCGGCGTAGCTGATGACCACCACCTCGGCCAGCCCGGTGGCGATGGCCGCCGCCGCCTGCCCGGCCTGGAGGATGTAGGAGCAGCCGCCGACGTCGGTGCTGTTCACGTAGGTCGGCGCGATCCCGATGTATTCGGCCAGTTCGACCACATCCATGGTGCTGCCGCCCTCGGCCCAGTCGCCGGAGGCCGCGCACAGCCCGTCCACGTCTTTCAGCGTCAGCCCGGCGTCGTCGAGCGCGCCGAGGATGCACTCCATCTGAAGGGCGAAGGGATGGACGCGCGGCGCATCCCGGCGGGGCGATTCAAAAACGCCGGCGATGGCCGCCTTTCCCGAAAGATCGATCACGCGCGGGTTGTCCTTTCCTGGTTGTGGAAGGCCGCGCATCGCTGCCGCGACGCGCGCCGAGCGGCTTCATTGGACAGGCGATGAGAGTAAAGAGGCCGCCAGCCTCGGAAATCATGAAGACTATCCGGTGGCCGGCAGAGATTTCGATCAGGCCGATCCGCTCCCGGCAAGATCAAGACTACCGGACACAGTTCGTGTCACAAGCAGAAAAAACGATGCGGTCCGGTGCACGGAACGCACCAATGCTGCCCCCAACGAATCCGCGGAACGGTGCCTTCCATGCACCGGATTGGGCCAAACTAAGCGATTGTTTTCCGGGCGCGGTGGCGCAAGCCTTTGGGTGTCGCATTCCCGCCGCCGCCCTGGACTGGACCGGTTTCCAGCCGGGCGCGCGGCCCCGCCCGGACCGCCTGCGCGGCGCCCGGCCATCCGAAGGATCATGCATGCTCAACACCGATACGCAACGCCGCGAAGGCCCCTTGGCCGGCGTGCGCGTGGTCGATCTCACGCACATGTTGGCCGGCCCCTACAGCACGTGGCTGCTCGGCGCGCTGGGGGCGGAGGTCATCAAGATCGAGCGTCCCGGCAAGGGCGATTTCACCCGCATCATTGCCCCCTTCAGCGACGAGGAAAGCATTTACTTCCTCAGCGTCAACCGCAACAAGCGGAGTCTGACGCTCAACTTGAAGGAGGAAAAGGGGAAGGAGATTTTCAAGAAAATCGTCGCCACCTGCGACGTGCTGGTGGAGAACAACCGGGCCGGGGCGATGGACCGGCTGGGGCTGGGCTACAACGATCTGAAGGCGGTCAATCCGCGGCTGGTCTACGCCTCGATCTCCGGTTTCGGGCAGGACGGCCCCTACCGCCACCGGCCCTGCTTCGACGTGGTGGCCCAGGCGATGTCCGGGATGATGAGCATCACCGGCGAGCCGGGCGGCGATCCCTGCCGGGTCGGCGCGTCGATCGGCGACATCGGGTCCAGCCTGTTCGCCGCCGTCGGCATCCTCGCCGCCCTGCAGAAGCGGGCGAGCAGCGGCGAGGGCAGCTTCATCGACGTGGCGATGCTGGATTGCCAGCTCGCCCTGATGGAGAACGCCATCGCCCGTTTCCTGAACGCCGGGGAGACGCCGCGGGCGCTGGGCAGCCGCCACCCGCTGATCGCCCCCTTCCAGGCCTTCCCCACCGCCGACAAGCCGATCGCCATCTGCGTCGACACCAACGAGCAGTGGGACCGGATGTGCCGCGCCATGGGGCTGGAGCATCTGCTGTTCGACCCGCGCTTCCCCACAGGCTCGGCCCGCAACGCCAACCACGCGGAGCTGGAGCCGCTGCTCCGCGAGGTCTTCCTCACCCGTGGGCGCGACGCGTGGCTGGACGCTATGGAGGACGCCGACGTGCCGGCCAGCCCGATCAACAGCGTGCCGGACGCGCTGAACGATCCCCAGGTGGTCCACCGCAAGATGGTTGTGGAGGTGCCGGAGGGCTCCGGCAAGCGCTTCGCCGCCGTGCCGATCACCATGCCGGAAGCCCCCCTGCCCGCGGAGAGCCCGGCGCCGCGGCTGGGCGAGCACACCGACGCCATCCTGGCGGATCTCGGCTTCAGCCCCGACGAGATTGGCGCCTTCCGTCGCGACGCGGTGGTGTGATGGCCGGCGGCGCGGGGGGAGAACGGCGGGCGGCGGGTGGCGAAGGGGCGCGTGCGGTGCTGGCGGAAATGTTTCATACTGCCGCCGGGATCGCTCCCAGCCTCGCTCCGGCTTCCGTCCACAGCCCAAAGGTCCGCATGGCGCGCCGCCTTCCGCCCCTTCTCGCCCTCCGCGCCTTCGACATCTTCGCCCGTCAGGGCACGGTGCGGGCCGCCGCCGACGAACTGGCGGTGTCCCACACGGTGGTGTCGCGCCACATCCAGAATCTGGAGCAGGCGGTGGGGGTGAAGCTGGTGGCGAAGTCGGGGCGCGGCCTGTCCCTGACCCGCGAGGGCATCCGCTACGCCGCCCAGCTCCGCCGCGCCTTCGACCTGATCGGCGAGGCCAGCAACGAGCTGCGCAACGGCGGGATGGAGGCGGTGCACATCTGCTGCCTCGCCGGGCTGGCCTCGCGTTGCCTGCTCGCCCGCCTGCCGGAGTTGGAGGAGGCGCTGACCGGGCGGGAGGTGATCCTTCAGCCGACCTCGACCCGCCCCGACTTCAGCCGGGAGGAGGCCGACGCGGAGATCATGTATCTGGAGGACGGCGGCTCCGTCGCCGACGGGCTGCGCTCGGAGATGTTCGCGCGGCCGCGCATCCTCGCCATCGCCAGCCCGGAGTTCAAGGCGCGCTACCCCGACGTGCGCACGCCCGCTGACCTCGTCGGCCTGCCGCTGATCCACGAGCAGTCCACCGGCATGTGGGAAGCCTGGCTGGAGGAGGCCGGCATCGCCGACATCCCCCGGCTGCGCGGCCCCCGGCTGTGGCAGGCGCATCTGACCATCGAGGCCGCCCGGCTGGGGCGCGGGGTGGCGCTGGTCAGCGACCTGCTGGTGACCGAGCCGCTGGCCAACGGCGAGTTGGTGGAGATGGTCGACAGCAACGTCACCATCGGCGGCTATTACTTCATCGCCCCGGTCCACCGCTGGAACACGCCGGTCATCTCCGCCATCCGGCAATGGCTGCGCGGCGTGTTCCCGCCGGACCAGACCTCCCCCCTCTAAGGCATTTCCATGACCCAGGACCACGCCCTGCCGGCGGACATCTTGCCGTCCGACATCCTGCTGTCCGGCGTGCACACCGTCGACGAGAGCTGGATCGACCTCTACGGCCACATGAACATGGTGCGCTATGTCGCCCTGTTCGACGAGGTCGGCTACGCCCTGATGGAGCAGTGGGGACTGGGCGAGACCTACACGCGGGACGAGGGGTTCGGCCTGTTCGTCGTCGACGTGGCGGTGCATTACCGGCGGGAGCTGCGCGCCGGCACGCCCTTGCAGGTGGCCTTGCGGCTGCTCGACGCCGACGACAAGCGGCTGCTGAGCCTGCTGGAGATACGGCGGGCCGACGACGGGACGGTCGCGGCGACCATGGAACAGCTGTCGATCCACGTCGATCTGGGCACCCGCAAGGTGACGCCCTTCCCGCCCGCCCTGGCGGAGCGCCTGAGCGCCCTGGCGGCGGTTCAGTCCGCCCATCCCCTGCCGCCCCGCCACCGGCGGCGGCTGCATCTGGCGCCCAATCCCTCTCCCGCCCCGGGAGAGGGTGGCGCCGAAGGCGCCGGGTGAGGGTCGTGCGAGGATCAGGGCGCTGATTCTCGGCTTCACCCTCACCCTTCCCACGCTTCGCGTGGGCCCCTTCCCTCTCCCGGGACGGGAGAGGGGCGTCGTAGGCAACGGAACCGGTTGCCGGCCGGCGGGACCTTCACGATATGTCCGCCATGACTCATCTGCGCATCGCGTTGCGGCTGGCTTGGCGGGACCTGCGGGGCGGCGTCGCCGGACTTTGGATCGTCGTCCTGGGGGTGGCGCTGGGGACCGCCATGATGGCCGCCGTCGGCTCGCTCAGCGGCGGCGTGCTGGAGGGGATGCGGGCCACCGCGCGCGAGGCGGTCGGCGGCGATCTGTCCCTGCGCCTGTTCCACGCACCGGCCACGCCGGAGCAGAGGGCCGTCCTCGACACGATGGGCAGGGTCGGCGAGACGGCGGAGTTGCGGCCCGTCGCCTCGACGGTGACCGGCAGCGCCCGCGCCCTGATCGAGCTGAAGGCGATCGAAGAAAGCTACCCGCTGGTCGGCATGGCGACGGTGTCCGGCGCCGCGTCCCTCGCCGAGGCGCTGGCCCAGCGGGACGGGCGATGGGGAGCGGCGGTGTCCGCCGACCTCCTCGACGCGCTGGCGCTGGGCGTCGGCGACCGGCTGCGGCTTGGTGCCACCGAAGTCGCGATCCGCGCCGTTCTGGAGCATGAGCCGGACCGGGCCTTCCGCGCCTTCTCCCTCGGCCCGCGCGTCGTCATCGACCGCCGGGCATTGGACGCGACGGGCCTCGCCGAGCCGGGGATGCCCGTCTACTGGTATTATCGCCTCGTCCTGCCGGAGACGGTCCCGTCCGACACCGTCCTGCGCGATCTGGAGCGCCGTTTCCCCGACGCCGGATGGCGGATCGTCGATGCCTCGCACGGCATTCCGGGCGTGGACCGCACCGTTCACCTCGTCCGCGCGCTGTTCCTTCTCGGGTCCCTGTCCATCCTGCTGATCGGCGGCGTCGGCATCGGCCGGGCGCTGTCGGCACACCTCGCCCGACGGCTGCCGGTTCTGGCGACACTGAAGGCTGTGGGCGGATCGCCGCGCCTGCTCTTCACCGCCTTCCTGGTGCAGACGCTGGCGGTGGTCGGCCTGGCGCTGCTGATCGGCGTGGGGACCGGCGGCGCCCTGGCCGCAGCGGCGGTGCGCGCCCTGCCGCTCGACTGGATGCCGGAGACGGGCGGCGCCGTCGATCCGGCGGCCCTGCTGCTGGCGGGGGCGGTCGGGCTTCTGGCGGCGCTTCTCTGCGCCGTGCCGCCGCTGGCCCGCGCCGCCGGGACCAGCCCCGCCGCGATCTGGCGGGGGGCGGTGGATGACCGGACGCCGCCGTTGCGATGGCGGACCCGTGGCGCCGTCGCGCTGCTCGGGCTGGCGCTCGCCGGCCTTCTCGCCGCCTGGACGGGAATGCCGCTCGCGGTCGCCGGCTTCCTCCTTGTCGCCGGGCTGGTGGCGGCGGGCTTCGCCCTGTTGGGGCGGGGACTCGCCTGGGTGGCCCGCCGGCTGGCGCGCGGGCGCAAACCGGTGGTCCGGCTGGCCGTCGCCAACCTTGGGCGGCCCGGTGCACCGACCATTCCCGTGGCCGTCGCGCTGGGCATCGGCCTGACGCTGCTGGTGGCGGTCGGCGTGGTCGGACGGTCGGCGACCGGCCATGTCGCGGCCACCCTGCCGGCGCTGACGCCCTCCGTCGTCGTCCTGAACATTCCCCCGCCGGACGGCAGCCGCTTGAGCGCACGCCTCTCCGCCCTGCCCGGCGTCGGGCGAGTCGAGACGGCGCCCTTCCTGCACGCCCGGATCAGCCGCCTCAACGGCGTCGCCATCACCGAGGCGGACGTCCCGCGCTCCGTCGGCTGGGCGGTCCGCGGCGACCGTGGCCTGTCCTGGCGCGACCGCCCCGCCCCCACCGACCGGATCGTGGCCGGAAGCTGGTGGCCAGAGGGTTACGCCGGTCCGCCGCTCGCCTCGCTGGACGCGCAGGTGGCCCGCCGGCTGAGGCTGGCGGTGGGAGACAGCGTCACCCTGGCCCTGGCGAGCGGCCCGGTGACCGCGACGATCGCCAACCTCCGTCGCATCGACTGGACGCGGCTCGAGCTGGACTTTCCGGTCCTCCTGTCTCCCTTTCCCGAACCACCGCCGCACAGCCTCGTCGCCGCCGTCTGGTCCTCATCCGAGGCGGTTCCCGCGATGCAGGCGGTGGTGGCGCAGGCGATCCCGCAAGCTCCCACGATCCGCGTGGCGGAGGTGTTGGACACGCTCGGGGCGACCGTCCGGACCGTGCGCGGGCTTCTCGACGGCGTGTCCATTGTTGCCCTTGGAGCGGCGGCCGTGGTCCTTCTCGGCGCCATCGCCAACAGCGCGCGGCGGCGGCTTCAGGAGATGGCGATCCTGCACGCCCTCGGGGTCGGGCGGCGTTCGATGGTTCAGGTGGTGGTGCTGGAGTTCGCCATCCTGGGTGCCGCGGTCGCCGCGGTCGCGGTGCCGCTCGGCTGGGTCGGCGGCGCGGCGGTGGTCGCCAGCCTTGCCGAGGGCGCTCCCCTGCCTGGAGGCGCTCTTCCCCTGGCCGTCTTCCTCGGCACCGTCGCCGCGATGGCGGCGGCCGGGGCCGTGCTGGTGGCTTGGCTGCCGCGACGGAACGTGATGCGGCGGTTGCGCAGCGATGCGCTGTCCGCCTGACCCGCCGCCCTCTCAGGCCATCTCCGCCGCCGGAATGATCGCGTCGGTCAGCAAGGCGTTGAGGAGGCCGACATGGCCATCCGACCGCGCCGGCCGACCAGGATCGGAGGTGACGACGACGGTCAGCCCCAGGCCGGGCACCAGATAGAGCATCTGCCCGCCATAGCCGCGCGCGTAGGCGATGCGGTGCCCCTTCGCCTCGGCGAGAAACCAGCCGTACCCGTAGTCGTCGCCGGAGAAGGGGGAGCGCGTGCGCGGCACCCAGGATGCCTCCACCCAGGCGGCACTGATGACGCGCCGTCCGTTCCACAGGCCGCCCTGCCGCCACAACTCGCCGAAGCGGAAGAGGTCGAGCGGCGACAGCGCCATGTTGTTGCCGCCGAGGTAGAAGCCCTGCGGGTCGCGAGTCCAGGACGGCACCTCGATCCCCAGCGGCTCGCCCAGCCACTCCCGCGCCAGGGCCAGCAGGCTGCGCCCCGACGCGCTGGACAGCGCCGCGCCCAGCAGGTGGTAGCTTCCGGTCGAATAGAGCATCCGCGCGCCCGGCTCGGTGACGAAGGGACGGCGCAGCGCGTCGGCGACCCAGTTGCGGCTGTTGATCCAGCGGCCGTAGCCCAGCCCGGAGGTCGGCTCCAGACCGGCTTGCATGGTCAAGAGGTCGGCGAGGGTGATTCGGCGCACCCGCGGATCGACGCCCGCCGGAACCAGTCCCGGCGCCGCCTCGACGAGGGTGACATCGACGCTCCTCAGGACTCCGCGATCAATGGCGATGCCGGCGAGCGAGGCGGCGATGGTCTTGGACACCGACTTGACGTTCACGGCGCGGTTCACCGCCGGTCCCCGAAAAGCCTCCGCCGACACCACCTCCCCATTCCGCCCGATCACCAGCGCATGGATCTGGTCGAGCCCCGCCGCCCGCTTGATTGCTCGGTCCAGCAAGGCCGGGTCGAACGCGGCACCGGCTGCTGGTTGGGCGGCCTGCAGCGGGCGCGTCAACGCGCAGCCGAGGGACGCGACGGTGGCGGCAAGGACGGTGCGGCGACCGAGCCGGAACGGCGAGTTCGAAGTCATCCCGGATATGTGGTCCCGCTTCGCGGGCATCCAAGATTGCCGCGGAGAGACACGGGTCGGACTTTGTCTCACCCACCGCCGCACACGCCGCTTGCCACCCACCCCGACGAGAACATATTAAGAACACACACGCACCGTGGGATGGGACGATGGACGACGCCTTGATCGAGAAGCTCGGCATTCTGGCCGATGCGGCGAAATACGACGCCTCCTGCGCCTCGTCCGGCGCCAAGCCGCGCCGCGGCGGCAAGGAGGGGCTGGGCTCGACGACCGGCGCCGGCATCTGCCACGCCTACACGCCGGACGGGCGCTGCGTCTCGCTCCTGAAGATCCTGCTGACCAACCACTGCCTGTTCGACTGCGTGTACTGCATCAACCGGCGCTCCTCCAACGTCCGCCGCGCCCGCTTCACGGTGGAGGAGGTGGTGACGCTGACCCTCGGCTTCTACAAGCGCAACTGCATCGAGGGGCTGTTCCTGTCCTCCGGCATCATCCGCTCGCCGGACCACACGATGGAGCAGATGATGCTGGTGGCGCGGACCCTGCGGCGCAACCACGGCTTTGCCGGCTACATCCACCTGAAGACCATCCCCGAAGCCAGCCCTTGGCTGATCGAGCAGGCCGGGTTGTGGGCGGACCGCCTGTCGATCAACCTCGAACTGCCCTCCGACCACAGCCTGAAGGCCTTCGCGCCGGAGAAGAACGGCGGCACCATCAAGGCGGTGATGGGTCAGGTCAACGAGCGCATCGTCGAGGCCAAGGAGGAACGCCGCCGCTTCTCCCCCGCCGGCCAGAGCACCCAGCTGATCGTCGGCGCCGACGACGCCACCGACCGCTCGGTCCTGGAGACCAGCGGCACGCTCTACCAGCGCTACGGGCTGCGCCGCGTCTATTACTCCGCCTTCAGCCCGATCCCGGAGGCCAGCTCTGTGCTGCCGGTCAAGCCGCCGCCTTTGCAGCGGGAGAACCGGCTGTATCAGGCCGACTGGCTGCTGCGCTATTACGGCTTCACCGTGGAGGAGATCGCGTCCGGCGGCGAGGGCGGGATGCTCGACCTCGGCATCGACCCCAAGCTGGCCTGGGCGCTGAAGAACCGCGAGCGCTTCCCGGTGGACGTCAACCGCGCCGACCGTGAGATGCTGCTGCGGGTGCCGGGGCTGGGGGCGCGCGCCGTGGACAAGATCCTGTCGGCGCGCCGCCACACCCGCCTGCGCATGGAGGATTTGGGGCGGCTGTCGAGCGGGCTGCGGCGCGCCCGCCCCTTCCTGATCGCCGCCGATTACCACCCCGTGGGCGGGCTGACCGACCGGCTGGATCTGCGCCAGCGCTTGGTCACGCCGTCCAGCCAGCTGAGCCTGTTCTGACGATGCTCACGATCACCTTGCGGGAGGGCGCGGACCTCGGCGGCTTCCGCCAAGCGGTGCGCCGCCTCGCCGCCGCCCGGACGGCGCCCGACGAGGTGCTGTGGAGCGTCGGCGCGCCATCGCTGTTTGGTGATGAAGCCCCGCCGTCCGAAGACGGCGCGCCGGTCTTCCTGCCCCAGGCGGTCGGTCGGCTGATCGAAACCGTCGTCTGCCACAGCGATCCGGAACGCTACGCCCTGCTCCACCGACTGGTCTGGCGGGTGCTGAACGGTGAGCGGGCTCTGCTCGACCAGCACGCCGACCCGCTGGTGCACCGGCTGGAGCGGCTCGACAAGGCGGTGCGCCGGGACATTCACAAGATGCACGCCTTCCTGCGCTTCCGCGCACTCCCTGGCCCTGACGGCGGGGAACGCTACGTCGCGTGGTTCGAGCCCGACCACCACATTGTCGAGGCCGTCGCCCCCTTCTTTGTCGAGCGTTTTGAAAGCATGGTGTGGACGATCCTGACGCCGAAGGGCTCGTTGCATTGGGACCGTCAACGCCTGATGACCGGCCCGCCCGCCGAGCGCCCGGACTCCCTGGCCGACGACCGCTTCGCCGAGGGCTGGCAACGCTATTACGAGAGCACCTTCAACCCCGCGCGGGTCAACCCGACGGCCATGCGGGCGGAAATGCCGCGGAAATACTGGGCCAACATGCCGGAGACGGCGGCCATCCCGGCCATGGTCCGCTCCGCCCCCACCCGCGTCCAGGCCATGCTGGAGGCGGAGGCCGCCGTTCCGCGCCGCCGCATGCCCGAGAAGGCCGTGGCGGCCATGGCCCGGCAGGCCCCGGAGAGCCTCGCCGAGTTGAACCGCCTGATCCGGCGCTCCGAACCGCTGGTGCCGGGCGCGACGCGGGCGGTGCTGGGCGAGGGGCCGGAGGGTGCCGCCATCGCCATCGTCGGCGAGCAACCGGGCGATCAGGAGGACCGCGACGGCCGCCCCTTCGTCGGCCCCGCCGGCCAGTTGCTGACCGCCGCGCTGGAGGAGGCCGGCATCGACCGCGGCGGTCTCTACCTGACCAACGCCGTCAAGCACTTCAAGTTCATCCAGCGCGGCAAGCGGCGCATCCACCAGTCCCCCACCGCCGGCGAGGTCAAGCATTACCGCTGGTGGCTGATGACCGAGCTGGGCTTCGTCCGCCCCCGCCTCGTCGTCGCGCTGGGGGCCACCGCGGCTTTGGCGCTGAGCGGACGGCCCGTCGCGGTTCTGCGCGAGCGGGGACCGATGGCCTTCGACGGGTGGAGCGGCTTCGTCACCGTCCACCCCTCCTACCTGCTGAGGCTTCCGGGGGACGAGGAGCGGCGGCGTGCGCAGGCGGCGTTCGTGGCCGACCTGCGCCGGGCCGCGGCGCTGGCGTGAGACGGCACCGAGCCGTCCCCCGTCAATCCCTCACGCGCCCTGCTGCTTGAACCGCTTGCCCACCGTGCATTGGATGCGCTGAAGCTCGTACTTCGGGTGGTCGTTGATCCACTTGGCGCTCTCGATCTGACCGGCGATCGGGCAACTCGACATGGTCAGGGGCTCACTGTCGGGAATCATCGGGTTGATCGTCCGGCACTGGGTCGGATCGGACGCCAGGCAGAAAATCATCGACAAGGTAACAAACATCGGGCGCTCCAAACTGCAACAGCACGGCTGTGCCAACATCGACTGGATCAGCGTGAGCAAGCCGCATGCCATGCCCAGGACAGGGGCAGGATGACGGGATTCTGGCTGCTCAGAAATGAGCCAAGCCACAAGGCGCCGAATCATTAGGCATCGAAGGTTAACCAATGCCTAAATCGCAGGAGATTGCGAAGCCGATGAGGACGGGACGAAGCGAAAGCGGTCGCAAGCTCCAAGGAAGCGTTCGCGCAAGTCTGGAGTCGGCGTGCCGTGAGTCAACGGAACGTTGAGTGGACCGTTTCGTGTCTTTGAATCGCTCTGCGCCGGCGAATCGCTCTGCGCCGGCGTCAGGCCCCGGGCTGTTCGCACCGCCATTGGCGGACGTTCCAATTGGGATGCTCCACGAGCCAACGCACGACGTGGACATAGCTGTTGCGTGTGCACTCTATGGCGGTCGGATACCGTTCGATGGAGGGCGGACGTTCGACGGCGCATTGGTCCGGCCGCATGGCCAAACAGATCACCAGAACCAGCTCAAACATGGCCTGTCATTCCTGTATGCAAGACTGATAAACCGGCGCCTTTGACACTTCCGCCAAGACGGACGAAGGCCGGAATACCCTCCCCAACAGTCCGAGTGGTGGATCGGGCCGCACGCAATCATGCTGCTCTGCAACAAAACTTGCTGCTTCGCACAAAATTCATGCCGGAAACTGCAAGTAAATAAATCGCAAAATCATATTTTTAAGGGATTATCCTCTTACTACCAATTTGTGGACATGCCTGGATAAATCTGGTGCAAGACGATTGTTTGTCGTTTTCTATTCTCCAGAGCCTTGACGAGAAGATGGCTCCAATATAGCATTAAGTACCAATTTGGCGTCAGCTTTTCTGAATATTGAATTCAGAACCGACCATACCGCGCGATGACATTCGCGCGACAGCGCCCTTTTGCACGCAGCGCCGCACTCATAAGCAAGAAGCCCATTGGTTTTTGGGTAAACAATAAGCGCCACCACGGGAGGGATCGTCATGAAAGTGTTGTCTTGCTGGCTCCTGGCGTCTGTCGCTGTCGTCGCCGCCGGCTCGGTTTCTGCGAATGACAGCATTCTGAAGAATGAAGCGAACCCCAACAATTGGGCGTCTCAGCTCGGCAACTATGCCGGACAGCGTTACAGCCCGCTCGACCAGATCACCACGAACAACGTCAAGAATCTTCAGGTCGCGTGGTCGTTCTCGACCGGGGTTCTGCGCGGCCATGAAGGCGGTCCGATCGTCGTCGGCGATGTGATGTACATTCACACGCCGTTCCCCAACAAGGTCTTCGCGCTGGACCTCAACAACCCGGGGCGGGTCATCTGGAAATATGAATCGGTCCAGGACCCGACCGTCATCCCGGTGATGTGCTGCGACACCGTCAACCGCGGCGTCGCGGTCGCCGACGGCAAGGTCTTCCTGGCCCAGGCGGACAACACGCTGGTCGCGCTCGACGCCAAGACCGGCAAGGAGGTCTGGAAGGCCAAGAACGGCGACCACACCAAGGGCGAGACCCTGACGGCGGCCCCGCTGGTGGTCAAGGACAAGGTCTTCGTCGGGATCAGCGGCGGCGAGTTCGGCGTGCGCGGGCATCTGACGGCCTACGACACGAACAGCGGCAAGATGGTGTGGCGGGCCTTCTCGACCGGCCCCGACGCAGACGTGAAGATCGACCCGTCGAAGACGATGATGATGGGCAAACCCATCGGGCAAAAGGATCTCGGCGTCTCGACATGGCCGGGCGAGGAATGGAAGCGCGGCGGCGGGACCACTTGGGGCTGGTACACCTACGATCCCGAACTCAACCTGATCTATTACGGCACCGGCAACCCCGGCACTTGGAACCCGACGCAGCGCGCCGTCGACAAGGACCGGGCGAAGAGCGACAACAAATGGTCGATGACCATCTTCGCGCGCGATCCCGACACCGGGGAGGCGAAGTGGGTCTACCAGAAGACACCGTTCGATGAATGGGACTTCGACGGCGTGAACGAGAACATCCTGGCCAACATCAACATGAACGGCCAGCAGCGCAAGGTCCTGGTCAACTTCGACCGCAACGGCTTCGCCTACACCCTGGACCGGGCGACCGGCGAGCTGCTCGTCGCGCAGAAATACGACCCGACGGTCAACTGGGCGACCGACGTCGACATGAAGACCGGACGGCCGAACGTCGTTGACAAATACAGCACCTTCGCCAACGGCGAGGACAAGAACACCGCCGCCGTGTGCCCGGCCGCACTCGGCACCAAGGACCAGCAGCCGGCTTCCTTCTCGCCGGACACCGGGCTGTTCTACGTCCCGACCAACCACATCTGCATGGACTACGAGCCGTTCTCCGTCTCCTACACGGCGGGGCAGGCCTATGTCGGCTCGACCGTATCGATGTACCCGACGCCGAACTCTCACGGCGGCATGGGCAACTTCATCGCCTGGGATGCGGCGGCCGGCAAGATCGTCTGGTCGCGGCCGGAGCGGTTCGCGGTGTGGAGCGGCGCCCTGTCCACCAAGGGTGGCGTGGCCTATTATGGGACCCTGGAAGGCTACATCGTCGCCGTCGACATGAAGGACGGCAACGAGCTGTGGCGGTTCAAGACCCCGTCCGGCATCATCGGCAACATCAACACCTACACCCACAACGGCAAGCAGTATGTGGCCGTCCTGTCCGGCGTCGGCGGCTGGGCCGGCATCGGTCTCGCCGCCGGTCTGACCCAGGAATCCGGGGCGAACCAGTGGCATCAGGCCGTCCATCCCAACCGCGCCGGTGGGACGGGCGTGGCGACCGCCGGCCTCGGCGCCGTCGGTGCCCACCAGTCGCTGGGCGAGTACACGCAGCTCGGCGGGGTCCTGACGGTGTTCCACGTCCCGGACCAGAAGTGATCGGCAGACCTGTCCCCCGGTGCCGCAACGCACCGGGGGCTTTGCTTTCCGGCCTCCGGCTTCCACTGCGGCCCGGCAAACGGGCAAGGAACTCGACACACATGAAACGCAGACTTGGCTTGCTGACCGGCATGCTGACGGCGGGTACGGTCGCCTGTTTCGCCGCCTTGGCACAGGACGCGCCCACGACCCCCGATGGCATGCCGACCTACATCGTCAAGGACGGTCAGGTGGACAAGGGAACCTACAACGGCTATCGCCGCTTCCACGCGACCTGCCACACCTGCCACGGCTTCGACGCATCGGGGTCGTCCTTCGCCCCCAGCCTCGCGGACTCTCTCAAGCGCCTCAGCTACGACGACTTCAAGGAGGTCGTGGTCAACGGCCGCCAGAATCAGGGCGCCACCGGGGACAAGGTGATGCCCTCCTTCGGCCTCGACCCGAACATCATGGACCATCTGGACGACATCTACCGCTACCTGAAGGCGCGGGCGGACGGAGCGCTGCCCGGTGGACGCCCGCAACGCATCGGCGGCTGATCCGGCAGGGGGACCATCCATGGCAAAGCCTTCTGCGCTCATCGCCGTCGCCATCGCCGCGGCGCTGCTGTCCGGCGCGACGGCGTCCCCGGCCCGCGCCGTCGAGGTGACGGAGCGCGAGACGGTGCGCGTCTGCGCCGACGGCAATCTCCTGCCCTACTCCAACGAGAAGATGGAGGGCTTCGAGAATGAAATCGCCCGGCTCATCGGCGAGGATCTGAAGAAGCCGGTGACCTATTACTGGTGGCCCCAGACCATCGGCTTCGTCCGCAACACGCTGCGCGCACGGCAGTGCGACCTTGTGATGGGCACGGCGTCCGGCGAAGAGCTGATGCAGAACACCAACCCTTACTACCGGACCGTCTATTCCCTCGTCTATCGCACCAAGTCGGGCATCAAGGCGGAAAGCGTGGGCGATCCGTCCCTGAAGGACGCCCGCATCGGCGTTGTCGAGAAGACCCCCGCGGTCAATCTGCTGCGGCTCTATGGCATCACCCGGACCGAGCCCTACCAGCTCAACACCGACACGCGCGCCAACAACCCGGCCCGCGACGCCATCGAGGATGTGGCCGCCGGCAAGACCGACGCCGCGCTGATCTGGGGTCCGATCGCCGGCTATTTCGCCGCCCAGCAGACGGAGCCGCTGACCGTCGTGCCGCTGGTCAAGGAACCGGCGGTCGCCCGGCTGCAATTCAACATCTCCATGGGCATCCGCGCCGACGAGCCGGAGTGGAAGCATTGGCTGAACGACTTCATAAAGCGCCGCCAGGACGATATCGACCGCATCCTGCTGCGCTATCACGTCCCGCTCATCGGCCCGGACGGTGCGCTGAAGACCGCCGCTGCCATGGAGCCGCCGGGCTACCGGATGGACCAGTACCGCGCCCCGACTCCCGCCGGCCTGTCCGGTGCTTCCACCGTGACCCTGGCGGAGCTGCGGCGGCTGATCGAACACTTTCCCGACACGCGGCTGATCGACGTGATGCCCGCCCCACCCCGTCCGGCGGACCGCCCGGCACCGGCCGTGTGGGTTCCCCCGCCCCGCCGCAGCCTGCCGGGGGCGGTCTGGCTGCCCAACGTCGGCTACGGCAGCCTCACGGGCGAGCAGGAGCGCTATTTCCGCGCCGGGCTGGAGACGCTGACCGGCGGGGATCGCGCGTCCCGGCTGGTCTTCTTCTGCGAGCCGGACTGCTGGATGTCCTGGAACGCCGCGAAGCGCGCCGTGGAATGGGGATACGGCAACGTCTATTGGTATTCCGACGGTGCCATGCGCTGGCAGGAGGCGGGATACGGGCTGGAGACGGTCGAACCCTTCGCCGGCGGCGCGTCGAACTGACCGGAACGGTTCGCCTCGGTCCGCCTCGGTCCGCACCACCTCACTCCAAACGGGCGGCGATGTTCCGGGCGATGCGGCCGGCCTTCTGTTCGAGCTGCACCGGCTGCTCGCACAGCGCCGTCTGGTTGCGCCGCCGTTCGTCGAGGATGCGCCGCCGCCACGCGATGTCCTCCCTCAGCGCCGCCGCCTCGGGGGAGTCGGCGGGAAGCGCCTGGAGGCGGGTCAGCGCCGCGTCGATGCTGTCGAGCAGGGTGCGCTGCTGATGGGCGTAGCGCCGGATGGCGGCTATGGCTTGGCTGCGTTCCTGGTTGAGCGCGTCGAAGGCACCGGCGAACAGGGCGGTGAGGGCGGCGTTGCGGTCCGTCGTCGCCCCGTTGGCCTCCAACTGATCGGCGAAGCGGTCGATCGCTGCCTGTTCCTGCTCCGGATCGAGCCGGCGGTTGAGGATCTGCTTCAGAACCGGCTCGGTGCCGGGAATGTCGCGCCAGTCGCCTTCCTTCCCCTCGATGGGGTCACCGGGCCAGATCTGGCCGGCCGACAGGGCCGGGACGAGGATCTGGACGCAGGGCCAGTCCGGATCGCTCCCGGCCGCCCCCGCCGGGACGGACGCCAGGGTGAGCAACGCGGTGGCAAGGACAGCGGAGCGGTGACGCATGATGGGATTTTGCCGAAGACCGGGCGCCCTTGCCCATTCACGCATTTGGATGAGGCCGACAGAATTCGCCCCAACAGTGCTCCTGTCCCTGGCGCTGCTGACATGGTCGGTCCCGGCAACGGCACAGGATCCGGTCCAGGTTCTGGTCTTCGATCTCGAACTGCTGGACACCAGCCGGGAGGTCCTCGATCCGGACCACGCCGGACGGTTGGAGCGGGTAACGGCGCTGCTGCGCGATGGGCTGAAGGATGGGGAAGGCTATGAGGTGATCGGCATCCGCGACAGCACCGTCGCGGCGGAGGTGCCGGCGGCACTGCATCTGTGCAACGGCTGCGAACTCGACCTCGGACGCCGAGCCGGCGCGGACATCGTGGTGACGGGTTTCATCCATAAGATCAGCACGCTGATCCTCAACATGCAGATTATAATGCGCCGGACCGGAGACGGCGAGGTCATCGCCGTCGGAAACGCGGACATTCGCGGCGACAACGAGCGGTCATGGCGGCGCGGCGTCGAATGGCTGCTGCGTCACCGTCTTCTGGCCGCACCGCCGTCCGACCGGTGACGAGCCCTGACGACAGCCGACACGGGGAGGAGATTCGCTTGGCCGACGACGCTTTGCTCTCCTATGTGCCGTACCGCCCGGCGGCGGGCCGCGTCCGGTACTACGACATCACGCTGCGCGACTATGTGGACCAGTTCAGGATCGGCGTCTGGGATCAGGAGAAGGAGCGCACGCAGCGCGTCCGGATCAACGTCTCGCTGACGCTCCCCTGGCCCGACCGGCCGATGACCGACAGCCTGGACGAGGTGCTGTCCTACGACTTCCTGATCGACGGCATCCGCGCCCTGCGCGACGGCACCCATGTGAATCTCGTCGAGACGCTGGGCGACCGGATTCTCGCTTTGTGTTTCTCCAATCCGGAGGTGACCCGCGCGCGGGTGCAGGTGGAGAAGCTGGATGTCGTTCCGGAGTCCGGCGGCGTCGGCGTGGTCATCGAACGTTCCCGCCCCGAGGGAGCGCAAGCCGCATCATGAGCAGCGCGCCGCTGTGGGTGGTGAAGCTGGGCGGCAGCCTGTGGCATGCCCCCGAGTTGCGAAGCTGGCTGGAGATCCTGGCCGCGGCACGGCGTCTGCGGGTCGTGATCGTTCCCGGCGGCGGCCCCTTCGCCGACGCCGTGCGCGATGCCCAGCCGGCGCTCGGCTTCGGCGACCGCGCCGCGCACCGCATGGCCCTGCTCGCCATGGAGCAATACGGAACCGCCCTGGCGGACCTGGAACCGCGGCTCGCACCCGCCCGCAGCCTCGCCGATCTGCGCGGCCGGCCAAGCCCGACCGTCTGGATGCCCCTTCCCCTGGCGGACAACGCCGATGTGGCCGAAAGCTGGGACGTCACGTCCGACAGTCTGGCGGTCTGGCTGGCCGGCGCGCTCGGTGCCGCCTGCGCGGTCCTCGTCAAGTCCGTCCCTTTGCCGGACGCCGCCGCTCCCGTGGGTCACCTCGTCACGGAGGGTGTCGTCGACCCGGCCTTGCCGGACCGCATGGCGCGCTACGGCGGGGCCGTCTGGTGCGTATCGCGCGACGATCACCGGCGCTTCGCCAAGGCGCTGGACCAAGGCAACCCGTGCGGCACCCGGCTGGCCCTGGCTGCCGATGACCGGGACGCCGACGGCCAGGGCGCCGATGGCCAGAACGCCGATGGCTGAGCACCCCAAGCACGTCCTGTTCCTGACCGGCGCGCTGGCCGAACCGCGCCTGCGCCATGTGCTCGCCGCGCTGGAGCCGCTGGAATTCCGGACCACCGTGGTCAATCTCGGCATCAAGGTCGCGGCGTTGGCGACGACGGAGATCGTGCTGCGCCGCCTCGCCTCGACCGAGGGGGCCGACCTCGTTCTGTTGCCGGGGCGGTTCCGCGGCGACCTCGAACGGCTGTCTGCTCATTTCGGCGTGCCCTTCGAACGCGGCCCCGACGAGTTGGAGGACCTGCCCCAGCATTTCCGGCGTCAGGCCGTCCCGCTCGATCTCAGCCGCTACCGCACCACGATCTTCGCCGAGATCGTCGAGGCGCCGCTGCTCGGCGTGCCGGCCATCCTGGAACGCGCCGCCCGCTTCACGGCGGACGGGGCCGACGTGATCGACCTCGGCGGATTGCCCGACCACCCCTTTCCCCATCTGGAGGAGGCGGTGACGGCGCTGCGCGAGGCCGGTCACACGGTCAGTGTCGATTCCCTCAACCCCAAGGAGCTGTTGCGCGGTGCCGCGGCGGGGGCTTCCTACCTGCTCAGCCTGACCGAGGACACCGCCTGGGTCGCCCGCGAGACCGACGCGGTGCCGATCGTCATCCCCACCACGCCGAGCGATCTCCCGTCGCTCGACCGCGCGCTGCATGCCATCCGCGGCGAGGGTCGGCGCTGCATCGCCGACCCGATCCTGGAGCCGATCCATCACGGCTTCACCGACTCCCTGCTCCGCTACCGCGAGGTCCGGGCGCGCCATCCCGACCTGGAGATCCTGATGGGAGTCGGCAACGTCACCGAACTGACCGACGCTGACACGCCGGGGATGACCGCTCTGCTGATGGGGATCGTCTCCGAACTGCGCATCGACCACATCCTGACGGTCCAGGTCAGCCCCCATTGCCGCCGCACCATCCGCGAGTTCGACGCGGCGCGGCGCCAGTTCTTCGCCGCCGCGGAGGCCGGCGCCCTGCCCCGCAACTTCGGCGACGCCCTGCTCTGTCTGCGCGACCGCAAGCCCTTCGTCAGCACGCCGGAGCAGGTGGCCGAGCTTGCCTCCCGCATCCGCGATCCGAACTACCGGATCGAGGTGACGGAGCGGGGAGTCCATCTCTACAACCGCGATGGGCACCATGTGGCGGGTGATCCCTTTGCCCTGTTCCCACACATCGACGCCCGCACCGATCCGGGGCACGCCTTCTATCTGGGGGCGGAACTGGCGCGCGCGCAGATCGCCTGGCAGCTCGGCAAGCGCTACAGCCAGGACAACGAACTGCGATGGGGTGTGGCGGTGGACGCGCCGGACGGTGCCGGAGGGCGCGAGACGTGACCTTCATCCGCGAAACCATCATCACGAGCTGTG
The DNA here is from genome assembly GCF_014596085.1 of Azospirillum tabaci. Lineage (GTDB taxonomy): Bacteria > Pseudomonadota > Alphaproteobacteria > Azospirillales > Azospirillaceae > Azospirillum > Azospirillum tabaci. The sequence continues at coordinate 31,395 of NZ_JACCJY010000030.1, read as the reverse complement.
ACGCGGCGGGCAACGTCCATGTCGCCCCCATGGGCGCCACGGTGACGGAAACCGGCTATGTCCTGGCCCCCTTCCGCCCGTCGCGCACGCTCGACAACCTGCTCGCCACGCGCTGCGCGGTGGTGAACTTCACCGACGACGTCCGGGTGTTCGCCGGCTGCGTGACGGGACGGCGGCGCGACTGGCCGACCGTCCCGGCGGAGCGCGTCCGCGGCGTGGCGCTGGCCGGGGCGCTGGCGCATGAGGAGGTGGAGGTGGCCGCGGTGGAGGACGACGGCGTGCGCCCCCGCCTGCAGTGCCGCCCGGTGCACCTCGTCACCCACCGCCCCTTCCGCGGCTTCAACCGCGCGCAGGGCGCGGTGGTGGAGGGGGCCATCCTGGTCAGCCGCCTGCATCTCCTGCCGCGCGAGAAGATCGACCGCGAAATCGACTATCTGTCCATCGCCATCGGCAAAACCGCCGGCCCGGTGGAGTTGGAAGCGTGGGGCTGGCTGCTCGACCGCATCGCCGAACACCGGGCCGGCGGAGAAGCCGCGCCATGACCCGGCTGCTGGCCAGCGTCGCCTCGCTGGAAGAACTCGCGCTCGCCGCGCGGGGCGGCGCGGACATCCTGGATTTGAAGGATCCCAAGGCCGGTGCGCTTGGCGCATGGCCGCTGGACGGCATCGCCCGCGCCATGGAGACGGTTCGCCGATGGTCCATCCGCGCGCCGCTGAGCGCCACCGTGGGCGATCTGCCGATGGAGCCGGCGGCGGTGACGGGCCGCGTGGCCGAAACCTGGGCCTACGGGATCGATTACGTGAAGATCGGCCTGTTTCCGTCCGGCGATCCAGCGGGCTGCGTGGCGGCACTGGCGCCGGAAGCGCGGCGTGGCGCTCGCATCGTCGCCGTGCTGTTCGCCGATCTCTGGACCGACGCCGGCGGTCTGCTCCCCGATCTTGCACAAGCCGGCTTCGCCGGAGCCATGCTCGACACCGCCGGGAAGGGCTCGGGCGGGTTGCTGCGACACAAGACGAACAACGAGTTGGCGCGCTTCCTGGCGCAGGCGCGCGGTCTCGGCCTGCTCACCGGCCTCGCCGGTTCGCTGAGGCGGGAGGACATCCCGGTGCTTTTGCCGCTCAGGCCCGATTATCTGGGCTTTCGCACGGCCTTGTGCGCCCACGGAGACCGGGGCGGCGCGCTGGACCCGGCCGCGCTGGCCATGGTCCGCGACGCCGTCCCGAGACAACCCGTCAGCGGTTGACCTTACGGGCCGCTACTGCCCGGTGCCCTGCTTCGGCGGTTCGGACGCGCTGTTGCCGCCCTGCGTCACCGAGCCGCCGCCGATGGTGCCCTGCCGCTGTCCCGCCAGCGAGTTGTCCGGCAGCGCCCCCGTGCCGCTGGTGGAACCGCCGGACGCACCGGACGCCGAAGAATCGGGCGTCGTGGAGCCGGACGTGCCGCTCTGTCCGCCGCCTTGGGTGACCCCGCCGCCGACGGTGCCCTGCCGTTGCCCGGCCAGGGAGTTGTCCGGCAGCGCGCCGGTCGATGGGCTGGTTTGGGCTCCGGAGCCCTGCGGCGTCGCGCCGCCCGTGGATTGCGCCGACGCCGGGACCGCCGCCACGAGCGCGGCAAGCGCCAGCGCCGATGCACCGGCCAGGATGTGTCGATGTTTCATGGACCTCTCCTCCGCATGATGTTGGAAGATCTGGCGCTCCTAACCCACGTCCTTCGTGCTCCGGTTCTGGCGGGACGCTTCGCCCATGCGGCCGATGTCCTCCTTCGCCCGCTCGTCCCGGCCGGCGTCCTGCGGTTCGTCCTTCTTGAAATCCTGCTTGCTGCCGAGGACGCTCTTCTCGCCGCGCGGCTGGTCCTGGGTCTTGTCGGATTTTCCGGTCATGACGTTTCCTCCACCCGAGCCCGCCCGGCAGGATGACCGGACGGTCGTCTGCTCCATCAACCGGAGGTCGCCGGGGGCGGTTCCGCCTGTCCCGTCATGCCTGTTCCGCAGGCCCGCCGCGGCGGGCCCAGAAGCCCCGACCGGGATCGTAGGCGAGGATCGCCGCCCCCAGGAACAGCGCAAGGCCGGCGGTGACGGCGAGGAACGCCGTGCCGTTGAATTGCAGATACAGCGCGAAGCGGATCAGTTCGACCGCCTGCGTGAAAGGGTTGACCCCGGCGATCCAGGCGAGCGTCGGGCTGCCCTCGCGGATGCGCCACAGCGGATAGAGCGCGGAGGAGGCGAAGAACATCGGGAAGATGACGAAATTCATCACGCCCGCGAAGTTCTCCAGCTGCCGGATGAAGGAGGACAGCAGAAGGCCGAGCGCGCCCAGCATCAGGCCACTCAGCACCAGCGCCGGCAGCACGGCGAGATAGCCGAGTTCCGGCGGCTGGACGCCCCAGAACCAGGCGATGGCGAAGAACACATAGACCTGGGCGATGGACACCAGCACGCCGGCCAGCAGCTTGCAGACCAGCAGGTACCAACGCGGCAGCGGGCTGACCAACAAGGTCTTCATGCTGCCCATCTCCCGGTCGTAGACCATGGACAGCGAACTCTGCATCCCGTTGAAGAGCTGGATCATGCCCACCAGCCCCGGCGTCACGTAATCCTCGTAGAGGATGTAGGTCTCGTAGGGCGGGATGATCGACAGGCCGAGCACCGCGCGGAAGCCCACCGCGAAGATGACCAGCCAGACCAGCGGCCGCACCAGCGCGGCGAAGAACCGCTCGCGCTGGTGCACGAAGCGCAACCCTTCACGGACGATGACCGCACGCAGGCAGCGCCAATAGAGCGTCGCGTTCATTCCACCACCCCCTTCGCCGTCAGGCGGGCGAAGGCATCACCCAAAGTCGCGGTACCGGTGGCGGCGCGCACCTCGTCCACCAGCCCGGACGCCAGCACGCGCCCGCGGTGCAGCACCACGACTCCGTCGCCGTCGCGTGCCTCGTCGATCAGGTGGGTCGCCCAGAGCACGGCCAGCCCTCGCTCCCGGCAGAGGTCGTGCACATGGTCGAGCACCTGCCGGCGCAGCTCGATGTCGAGCCCGACGGTCGGTTCGTCCAGCAGCAGCAGGCTCGGGCGGTGAAGCAGCGCGCGGGCGATCTCCACCCGCCGCCGCTGTCCGCCGGACAGGGTGCGCACACGCTCGTCCGCACGTTCGGCCAAGCCGATGCGGGCCAGTTCCTCGCCCGCCCGCGCCTCGATGTCGGCGGACGCCAAGCCATGGAGCCCGCCGTGGTAGCGCAGGTTCTGGATGACGGTCAGGTCCGGGTCGAGCGTCGGCTGCTGAAACACCACGCCGATGCGCGCCAGCGCCTGGGCCGGGTGCCGGCGCATGTCGAAGCCGAAGACCCGGATGCTCCCCCGGCGGGTGTTGTAGATCCGCGTGATCAGCGAGAAGAGCGTTGTCTTGCCGGCACCGTTGAGCCCCAGCAACACGGTGAACCGTCCCGCGGGAACGCCGAACGACACACCGTCGAGCGCCGCCCGCGCCCCGAAGCTGTGGCTCAGCCCCTCGACCACCAGGACCGGGGCCGCCGCGGCGTCACCGGGAACGGCACGCGGCTCGGGAGGCGCCGTTTCGAAGCAATCCATGTCGTCTCCATCGCCCATCACTGCCGCTGTTCAAACCCTCTCCCCTCTGGGGAGAGGGAGGGACCCGCCGAAGGCGGGAGGGTGAGGGTCGGACGAGGATCAAGGCACTGATCCTTGCCAGGACCCTCACCCGGCCGCTTCGCGGCCACCCTCTCCCGGGGCGGGAGAGGGGAGCTTGCCCATCACGGTTTGACGATAACGCCCCAGGGCGCGCCGCCGACCGAGATCGACTTCACGACCCGGCCGCGCTCCAGATCCATCACCGACATGTCGTTGCTGACGCCGTTCGTCGTGTAGAGGCGCTTCTCGTCCGGCGACAGCGCCAGATTCCAGACGCGCTGGCCGACGAGGTGGTAGCGTTTCACCTCGTAGGTCTTGGCGTCGATCTCGGCGACCCGATTGGCCGGGCCGAGGGCGACGAAGGCGCGCTGCCCGTCGCTGGTCAACTGGATGCCGACCGGCTGGATGGATTCGCGCGGGACGCCTTGGACCGCGAAACTGATCTTGTGGACGAGCTTGCGCGACGACACATCGATGACGCTGACCGTGCCGCCGACTTCCGACGACACCCAGACGAACCGCCCGTCCCCCGTGAACTGCGCGACGCGCGGGCGCGCGTCGACCAGCACGTTGTCGATGATCTTGTGCGACTCCGTGTCGATGAAATGCGCCATGTTCGTCGTCTCGGACGTGTTCACCAGGATCTTGCCGTCCGGGCTGACGCCCATGCCCTCCGGCTCCACCCCCACCTGGATCTCGCCGATGATCTTCTTGCTCGCGATGTCCACCACCGAGACCATGTTGTCGTCCTCGTTGGCGACGTAGAGCCGGTGCCCCTGCGGGTCCAGGACGAACAGCTCAGGATCGGGGCCGGAGGGCAGCCGGTCGACCACCTTCTGGGTCGCCACGTCGATGACGTCGATCCGGTTGTCGTCGCCGACGCAGACGAAGATCTGCGTCATGTCCTCGTTGAAGGTGATTCCGCGCGGCCGGCGGCCGACCTTGATCGTGGCGATCACCTGCAGCTTGCCACCGTCCACCACCGAGACGGTGTTGCTCTTCTCGTTCGACACATAGATCGTGTCCGCCTGCGCGGGCTGGGCGACGGCAAGGCCCAGCAGCGCTAACGCGCCGATCCGGGCCGCTCCTCCGGTTAACGACATCACGTTCCCTCCCATGGTTGCCCCCTGGCGGGGCCTTTCTCAGCGGTTGCGGCACCGGCTTTCCGGGCGATCGTCGCCGAGCGTGTCGAGTTCCGAGTACTGGTGCAGGTAGCCCGGCTGCGGCGACACCGAGACGAGCACCCGCGGCCCGGCCAGCAGCACCGGCTGCCGAAGCTGCCCGTCCCAGTCGCGGAAGGTCAGCCCCTGCCCCTTGAAGGCCGGCAGGGTGAAATCCGGACCGCGCACGAAGGCGGCGAGCGCCGCGGGGTCGGCGGACTTGGTGCGCGTCGCCGCCTCGCCCACCGCGCGGACGGCCATCCAGGCGGTGTAGTCGCGCGGGCGCATCCAGCGTCCGGCCTGCCGTTCGAAGCGGCTGTGGATCTGCGTCGCCCCCCACTGCTCGTGCACGCGCGACCACGCCGTCGGAACGAGGCCATGGGTGCCGACGACCGGGCGGGGCAGCCACGTCTGGTAGAGCAGATATTCGCCGAACCCGTCCGCCTCGTCGGCGACGACCAGCACGTCGTGCTCGGTGCCCTGGGTGAAGGTGAGGATTTCCGACTGCACGGTGACGTGCCCGGTGTCGACGCGGCGGTTCGCGTCCTCGAAGGTCCAGCGCTTCTCCTCGACGATCTTGGCGCGGTAGCGCTTGGCGGCGGCGCGGATCGCGTCGGCGTAGGCGGCGTCCTGCGGCGTCCGCCCGACCACCAGCAGCCAGTTCATCCATTTCCGCGATGCGAGATACTGGGCCAGCGCGTCGGCCTGCATCCGCCGGCTGGGCGTGACGTGCAGCAGGTTGGCGCGGCAGCGCTCGTTGCGCAGGTCGTCGTCGGGGGCGCGGGTGTTGAAGAGCAGCATGTCGCCCGCCTCGGGCGCCGCCGCCGCGGCGAGCAGCGCGTCCTCCTTCAGGTCGGCGACGAGCAGGCGCACGCCCTGCCCGGCGAGGTCGCGCACCGCGTCCTCGACGCGCCCGTCCTCCGGCACCGTCACCTCGACCAGATCGAAGCGCTGGTTGAGGAATCGCCCGGTCGTGTTGTTGTCGGCGATGGCGAGGCGGGCGCCCTGGACACCCTCGTCGTCCGACACCGGTTCGAGGAAGGTCTGGGGAATCCGCGGCTCCTCCGCGCGGGTCAGATAGCCGATGCGGACCACCATCGGATCGGCGCCCCACGCCGGGACCCCAAGCAGGAGTGCTGCGGCGATGGTCAGAAGGGCGGCGGCCCGGCCCACGGGAGGGCGCCCGCTACGCCTCTGACAGGATAAGCACCTCTCCGATCCCTCCGGCCGACCGGTCGCCGATAAGGCGCCGGGCACGGGTTCCGGCGGTTGGGAATCCACTGGGCCATGCCCCGCCATCGATCAGCTCCTTCCGCACCAGTTCCAGAAACAGCCAGTCGTTCATGCCGCCGTCGCTGAAGCCGGACGGAACAGGCTCCGGCGCTCGCGGCAGCAGGATGGAGCCGCGGCGCATGGCCTGCCCCGGATCGGGGCCGCAACCGGCGCCGACGACGATGGTCCCGGCGATCATCCGGGCGCCGCACAGGCTCCCCACCCGTCCATGGACGGCGATCAGCCCACGGCGCATCCGCTCGCCGACGCGGTCGCCAGCGTCCCCCATGACGACGACGGAGCCGCCGCTCATGCCGCGCGTGCCGCCGGCCAGCGGCGCTCCCAGGAAATCGCCGGCATCGCCCGCGACGCGCAGGGACCCGCCGGCCATCCCGGCCGCGGCGAAGGCACCGCAGCTTCCCTCAATGGTCAGCGTGCCGCCGCGCATGGCGCTGGCGGCGTAGGCACCGCAATCCCCCTCGACCCCGATGTCCCCGGCGGTCATGCCCGTCCCCACCCCGTCGAGCACCGCGCCGCCGGGACGCAGGATCAGGGTACCGGGAGGGCCGCCGTCCTGAAACGTGAACAGCGCGTCCAGCCGATGGCGCCCCCGCCCACGGACCAGCGTCAGCCCGGCCAGCGCCTTCCGCCCGCCCTCAGCCAGCCGTTCGGGCAGGACGCCGGTCATGTCGATGGGCGGACCGGCGGGCTCGCGGATGGTGAGGACGACGCCGCTCATGCCATCACCTCGTGCAGGCGGAACTGGTAGCGGCCGAGCTTGCCGCCGTAATTGCCGGCGGTGACCGACACGACGCCGCCCGCGGCGCCCAGGTCCGCCACCGCGGCGATGCCCACGCGCATGGCGGCGGCGACCGCCGCCTCGCTCACGCCGTCGATCACCAGTTCGAGGATGGATTCCACCCCTTCCGGCACCAGCGATGCCGGCACCGCCGCCCGCAAGGTCGGGCAAAAGGCGGTGTTGGTGGAGGCGATCAGCCCCTTGTACTTGCCGCCGATCTTGGAGCCGGAGCGGACCACCCCGCCGGGAAAGGGCAGGATCGCCCCCGGCAGCTCGCGGATCGCCAGGACCGCGGCCTGCGCCGCCGCCAGCCCGGCGCGGCGGTCGGCCGCCAGGATGATGAAGTTGCCGCCGCCGACGCCGTCCACCGCCGCGGTGGCGGCCTCGCACAGGAACTCGCCGTCCATCACCGGGATGCGCCAATAGCGGCGGCCGCCGATCCGCTTGGCGATCTGCCAGCCGTCGCCGAAGTAGCGCAGCGCATTGCCGAGCGGGATCGCAGGGCCGTCCCGAAGCCCCGCGTAGCAGGCCGTACCGGGACAAGTCATCACGCATTGCCCGACGCGACGCGCCACCTGCTTAGCCAGTTCCGCCTTGGACATGGCGAACAGCAGCACCGCGGCGCCGGGCCTTGCGTCCGGCGTCTCGTCCGCCGGCAGCGGGCGTTCCATCGCCGCCTCGCAGCCGCATGCGATCACCGAGGTGGCGAAGCCCGTCATGCTGACCACCGCCGCCTGGACCCAGGCCGGCGTGTCGGCGGTGATCACCAGCCGCGTGCCGAGCATGGGGAAGGCTTCGGCGAAGGTGTCCTCGATGTGGACGCCGTTGAGCCGCATCAGAACGCCCCCATCAAAATGATCCGGGCCGGCAGGCGTGGCGGATCAGGCCGTTGCCGCCGCGGACCTCCTCCTCCGCGATGCGGAAATGCGACAGCCGCTGGCCCATGCGCTCGTCGAACCGGCGCCCCATCCAGGCTTCGATCTTCGGGTCGTAGGCGGGCTCCACCACATGCGTGCTCCCGGGCACCAGAGCCACCACCACACCATCGCGGACGATCAGCCGGCCGTCCTTGAAGACGAGATCGGGCTTCTCGAACATGGCGCGGCGGTCCGGCCGGTCGGTGTAGACGGTGATGTCGGCGACCGCCCCCGGACCGAGATGGCCGCGATCGGTCAGGCCCAGGATGCGCGCCGGGGCGGCGCGGGTCATGGTGGCGATCTCGCCCAGCGAATACTCGCGCGTCAGCGACCCCAGGATGGTGTGTTCCGGCAGCGCCGGGTGCAGCTCCGCCATCCGGGCGAGACGGTGGTCGCGGTCCATCAGCAGGCGGATCAGTTCGGGATAGCTGGTGAAGGGCGCACCGTTCGGGTGGTCGGTGGTGAGGAAGATCCGCCAGGGGTCCTCGATCAGCAGGAACAGCTCCAGCCCGATCGCCCATTGCAGCGCGTTGACGAAAGCCTTGTCGCGGTAGCGGAAGGGCACGACCCCGCAGCCGGCGTCGCATTCGATGTCCATCATCACCCACTTCTTCGGGTGGGCGAGCCCGGCGTTGTTCATCTGCGCCATGGTGTCGGCCGAGGCGGTCACCGTCTGGCCGAACATGATCTGCCCGACATCCACCGAGATGTTGGGCCGGCGGTTGACCGCCTCGGCCACCCGCGCGGCGGCGGAGGAGAACTTCCGGTCACCCTCCGCGCCATAGGCGTGGAACTGGACGTGGGTGAGGTGGAGACGCAGGCCATCGACCGCCGCGATGCTGTCGAGCGTCGCTTCCACGTTGCCCGGCACGCCGAGGTTGAAGCCGTGCAGATGCAACGGGTGCGGGATGCCCAACCGCTGCACCGCCCCCGCCAGAGCGGTCAGGATGCGGCGCGGTGTGATGGCGTGGAACGGGCCGTTCTCGTCCACGTCGAGGCGGCGCTGGTTGTACTTGAAGGCGTTGATCCCGCCGGGATTCACCGCCTTGACGGCAAGGCTGCGCGTGGCGTTCAGCATGAAGCCGACGTAATCGGCCACCGCCTCCTCCCCGGCGCCGGAGGCGAGAAGCTCCAGCAGCAGGTCGTCGTTGCCGAGCACCAGATAGCCGCCGGTGTCGATCAACGGGATATCCGCCATCTCCAGATGCGCGTGGCGGGCGTTGCTCGGCAGCATCGCCGGCTCGAAAGCCGCCGTGTAGCCCATCTGGGCGTAGCGGCAGCCCGTGACGTGCGTGGAGGGGGTGGCGAGGCCGCTGCAACCGCAAGGCTCCTCCGCCGCCCCGCGATGCTCCTCCGCCATCAGCAGGCGAGCGATGTTGACCTTTCCACCGGCGATGTGGCTGTGGATGTCGATGGCGCCGGCCATCACGACCCGCCCGGCCAGGTCGTGGACCTCGTCCGGCGCGGCGCCGGGTCCGGGATCGCCGACGATCCGCCCGTCCTGGACGAACAGGTCGCCCACCGCGCCGTCGCGCCCGTTTGCCGGGTCGTAAATGCGCGCTCCGGCGAGCTTCATCAGCATGTAGGGGCCTCCTGCGGCAGCGCGGCGGCGATGGCCTTCAGCACGGTCGCGGTGTCCGGCAAGCCACGGTCGACGAGGCGCCGCGCCCGCAGGGCGACCACCGTGTCGCTGCGGAAGACATGGGCTGGGTGGTCGATGCCCGGCGTGCCGACGGGAATGAACACCGCCGGCTCGTCGGCAAAGGCCGTTCCCGGCGAGGCCAGCGCGATGACGGTCTGACCCGCAGGAAAGTCGGGCACCTCCGGCTGGAAGGCGGACACCCAGACGACGGCGTCCGCCACCTTCGCATACCGCGCCCAGGCGAAGCGATGCGGATCGTGCAGCGGCGCCCCTCCGGCGAGGGATGTGCGCAGCGGCACGCCGAGTTGCCAGGTACAGACCTGATTGACCCCGACCACATTGTCGTGCCCGGCGAGCGGCAGTCCAGCGCAGCGGGTGTGTCGGTTCGCGTCGCGCACGAGGTGGACCAGCCGTTCCACCGTCAGGTCGGCGTGCGCTCCGTCAAAAGCGGAGGCGGCCCAGGCCACGACCGCATAGCGCGCCTTGCGCACCCGCTCCGCCAGCGCGGCGATGTCGCCCGCGGCGATGCCGGCGGCTCCCGAGGCGCGGGATGGATCGGCCAAGGCCGCGGCCAGCGCCGCCGCCGCGTCCCCAACCCTTGCGGAATCGCCGGCCAGGACCGTGACGGGAAGGCCCGAGAGGATGGCCCGCGTGCCGTCCAGCGGTTCGCCGCACAGGAACACCACCTCCCGCGATGGCAACGTCTGGAAGGTTGCCGTGGGCGTCACCCAGCGCTCGAAAAGGCGCGGGTGAAGCGCCGCCGGGTCCGGTCCGGCCACCAGCAGAAAATCGCAGCGGTTGCGCAGTTCTGCCAAGGTGGTCGCGATCCAGCCCGTGCGCTGGAGCACCGCCAGATTGCGGTACAGCCCGTCGGACAGCGCGTGATCGACCACCGCCCCCAGCCGCCCGGCGAGCGCCAGGGCGGCCCGCGCCCCATCGACGTCGGTGCCGAGCCCGGCCACCAGAGGCGCCTGCGCCGCGCCCAGCACCGCGGCGGCGGCCTCCACCGCTTCCTTCAGCGGAACCGGAACGCCCGCGACGCGCGGCGGTTCGGGCGCCGGAATGCGGGCATAGCGCTCGCGCGCCACCGGGCAATCGGTGGAGCGCACCGCCAGCGTCGCAGGCGGCTCCTCCTCGACGGTCAGGTCATCGCAGCCGAGGCCGCAGAATGGGCACACGACGTCACGATGAACGACGGGGCGGACGACGGGCTGGACGAGGGGATGGGTTGGCTGGTCGCTCGCCATGCCGTCAATCGTACTTGATGTAGGCGAAGCGCGGATCGTCGCGGGGCGTCCCTTCCAGCGCGCCGCCGTCACGGGCGGGCTGCCATTGGACAACCTCCTCAATCTTGCGGGCGAGCTCGAAATCCTTGTCGGTGATGCCCTTGGCCGAGTGGGTCTTCAGCCGCACCTCGACCCAGGCGTAGGAAGCCGTGAGGTCCGGGTGATGCCACGCGGCCTCGGCCAGATGGCCGACCGCGTTGATCACCATCAGGGTGCCCTTCCAACTGTTCGTCTTGTACTTCCGCCGAATCCAGCCGTCCTCGAACCGCCACCGCGGCAATATTTGCTGCAGTCGCTCAGCGATTTCTGCATCGGAATAGGTGGTTTCCTGAACCGCGGTCATGTCTTCCTCCCCGAAGCGACCGAACAGTCCTCACCCCGAAGAGGTATATACTATTGGATCGGGGTCTTTTTTTAACGCAAGATTATCATGTTCAAAAGAACGACGCAACTTTCCTTAAGCGAGTGAGGTCCTCATGCCACTCGGCGTCGATGAAGTCGGGGAGGTGCGGGTCACGGCGCCCGCGAGACTGCATCTGGGTTTTCTCGACATGAACGGCGGTCTGGGCCGCCGCTTCGGCAGCCTGGGGCTGACGCTCGACGGGATGGCGACGACCCTCCGGGTGCGCCCTTCCGACCGCCTGTGCGCAAGCGGCCCATCGGCGGAGCGTGCGCTGAAGGCTGCGCGGGCGGTCTGCGACCGATTCCGCTGGCCGGCGCGCGCCGAACTGACGGTGGAGGAGGCCATTCCCGAGCATGTCGGGCTGGGGTCCGGCACCCAGCTCGGGCTGGCGGTCGGCACCGCCCTGGCGCATCTGCACGGCCGGCCCTCGACGGTGCGCCGTCTCGCCGCGGAGCTTGAGCGCGGCGCCCGTTCCGGCATCGGGATCGGCGCCTTCGAGAACGGCGGCGTCATCCTGGACGGCGGCCGCGGGCCGGACGACGCGCCGCCTCCTATCGTCGCCCGCCTGCCCTTTCCGGAGGCGTGGCGCGTGCTGCTGATCCTGCACCGCGACGGCCAGGGGCTGCACGGCACCGCCGAACTGCAAGCCTTCAAGGCGCTGCCGCCCTTTCCGGCGGAGCGGGCCGGGCATTTGTGCCGCCTGATCGTCATGGCGGCCCTTCCGGCCCTGATCGAGGGCGACGCCGACCGTTTCGGGCAGGCGGTGGGCGAGTTGCAGCGCACGGTGGGGGACCATTTCGCCCCGGTCCAGGGCGGGCGCTTCACCAGTCCCCTGGTGGCCGACGCCTTGGCGTGGCTGGAAGCCGAGGGGATTCCCGGCGTCGGGCAGACGTCCTGGGGGCCGACCGGCTTCGCCATCGTCGGCGACGCCCGGCGGGCGGAGGCCTTGCTGGCGGAGGCGCGGCGCCGCTGGGCAGGATCCCCGCTGGACTTCCACTTGGCCCGCGGCCGCAATGACGGCGCGACGCTGGAATCCACCACCGACCAAGTGGTTCTGCGGGCCTCCTGACCCCAACACCCGAGCCAAGCGGGAGGCGCGCGATGGCCGCACCCTATGTTCTGCACATGTTGACGCCGCTCAAGCACGTCAGCGCCTTCGACGTCAACATGGCGGCGGACGCCGGCATGGGGCCGCTGTTCCCCTACACCGGCGTCGCGCTGGAGGAGGTCACCGGCATCACCCAAGACGCGATGTTCTCCCGCGACCCCGCGAACGCGGCGCGCACCGGGCTGTTCATCGGCGGGCGCGACGCCGTGCTGGCGCTCGACATGATGGACGCCGCCCGCAAGGCCATGTTCGCGCCCTTCACCATCTCGGTGATGGCCGATCCGTCGGGCGCCTTCACCACGGCCGGCGCCATGGTCGCCGTCGTCGAGCGCGCCCTGCGCCGCAGCCATCCGGACGGGATCAAGGGGCTGACTCTCAAGGTTTTCGGCGCGACCGGCGTGGTCGGCGGGATCGCCGCCGTGATCGCGGCGCTTGCCGGCGCTCGCGTCACCCTGGTCAGCCACCGTGGCCTGTCGGGCGTGGAGCCCAAGGCGGCCGAGTTCCGACGGCGCTTCGGAGTGGAGCTTGCCTGCGCCGACGCGCCCGACGACGCGGCCCGAGAGGCACTGCTCACCGATGCCGAGGTGGTGTTCGGCTGCGGTCGGGCGGGTGTGCAGATCCTGTCGGCGCGCAACCTCGCCGCGGCGGGCCGGCTGCTCGTCGCGGCGGACATCAACGCGGTGCCACCGTCCGGCATCGAAGGGGTCGGCCCCAAGGACAACGGCACGCCGCTCCCCGGCGGGCGCGGCGTCGGCGTCGGCGCGTTGGCGGTCGGCGCCGTCAAGTTCCGGGTGCAGCACGCCCTGCTGACGCGTCTCGCTGCAGCGAAGACAGCGGTGTATCTGGATTTCTGCGATGCCTACGATGCGGCCCGCCAGATCGCCGGCTAAGTCGCCGGGTGATGGGCCGGACATCGTGGTCGCGGCCCTGTCGGCGCGGGCGCTGGCCGCCGCCGCCCGCCGCGCCGGTCATCGCCCGGCGGCCATCGATCTGTTCGCCGATCTCGACACCAGACGGCTTGCCGATCCCTGCCTGCGGTTGCCCTCCGAAGCGCTTCGCCTGGAATCCGCCCTCCTTCGGGACGCCTTGGCCCGAGCGGAACTGCGCGGCTTGCCTCTGGTCTACGGCGCCGGCTTCGAAGACGATCCGGCGCTGCTGGCGCGCGTCGCGGAGGACCGCCCCCTGATGGGCAACCGGCCCGAGGTGGTGGCGCGCGTCAAGGACCCGTTCCGCTTCGCCGCCGCCCTGGACCGGCTCGGCATTCCCCATCCACCGGTCGCGCCGGCCTTGGACGGATCGCCCGGCGTCCATCTGCGGAAGCGGATCGGCGGCAGCGGCGGCGCGCACGTCACCGCCGCGACGGAAGTCCAGGCCAAGCCGGGCTGGTACGTCCAGCGCCGGGTTGCCGGCCATGCTCTGTCGGTCCTCTTCCTCGCGGACGGCGACCGCGCGGTCATTGTCGGGCTGAGCCGGCAGTGGACCGCACCGATCGCGGCAAGCCCCTACCGCTACGGCGGTGCCGCCGGACCATGGCGCAGCCCGGAGCGGTGGACCCGCACCTTGCCCGCCATGATCGGCCGTCTCACGGCGGCCTTCGAGCTGGTCGGGCTGAACAGCGCCGATTTCCTGGTGACCGGCTCGGCCATTCATCTGTTGGAGATCAACCCGCGACCGGGCGCGACTCTGGACGTCTTCGACCGTCCGCCGATGCCGCCTTTGCTTGGCCTTCACCTCGACGCCTGCGGCGGGCGCCTGCCTGAGCAACTTCCGGTGCTGTTGGGGTGTCGGGCGGCGTTGGTGTTCTACGCCGACGTCCCCACCCGGATCGAGGCGGGCCGGCTTTGGCCGGCCTGGACCGCCGACCGGCCGGCGGCACCGACCATGATCGGGCGCGACGAGCCGGTCTGCACGGTGTTCGGGGAGGGTCCCAGCGCCACCGCGGCGCGGCGTCATGCCGAACGGCGGCAACGCGAATTGGCGGCCCTCGCCGCGATGGAGATGCAGTGATGACCACGGAAACGCCGTCCGATCCGCGTCCAAGCCTCGCCGCGCTGTCGGCGCCGCTGGTCGAACGGCTGGTGGCCGATGCCCCGGTGCTTCGTATCGGCATTGAGAGGGTCGGCGGGGCCTGCGTCGTCGATGCCGGGATCGGCCATCCCGGTGGGCTGGAGGCCGGGCGGCGCATTGCCGAACTGTGCATGGGCGGCCTTGGCCGGGTGGCATTCGGCCCGGTCCCCGGCCCGCCGTCCTGGCCGTTCGGCGTCACCGTCCACAGCGCGCAGCCGGTCCTCGCCTGCCTCGGCAGCCAGTATGCCGGCTGGAGCCTCAGCCACGGCAGCGGCAAGGGGGCCTTCTTCGCGCTGGGCTCCGGCCCCGGCCGCGCGTTGGCCCGGCAGGAGACTCTGTTCGACGAACTGGCCTACCGCGACATGGCCGACGCGGCGGCCTTCGTCATGGAGGCGACGGCGGTGCCACCCGCCGAACTGGTCGCCCACATCGCCGCCACCTGCGGCATCGCCACGGACCGGCTGACCCTGGTTCTCACCCCGACCCAGAGCCTCGCCGGGACCACCCAGGTGGTCGCCCGGGTGCTGGAAGTCGCCCTGCACAAGCTGCACGTCCTCGGCTTCCCGCTCGACCGCGTCGTCGACGGCATCGGCATGGCGCCGCTTCCCCCACCGGGTGGCGGCTTCCTCACCGCGATGGGCCGCACCAACGACGCGATCCTCTACGGCGGCACGGTCCATCTGCACGTCACCGGCGCGGACGGCGAGGCGGAGGATCTGGCGCGCCGCCTGCCCTCCTCCGCCTCGCGGGACCACGGGCGCCCCTTCGCGGAGATCTTCGCGGCGGCGAAGGGAGACTTCTACGCCATCGATTCCATGCTGTTCAGCCCGGCGCGCGTGACCGTCACCGCCCTGGACAGCGGGCGCAGCTTCCACGGTGGGACCCTCGCGCCGGACCTCGTGGAGCGGTCGTTCCGCGATGTCCGGTGAGCGCGCCGCCCTGATCCTCACCGAACGGCCTGACTGGCACACGCCGCGACTGGTCCGGGCCATCGAGGCGCGCGGCCTGGCCTGCCGCTGCGTCTCGCCGCGGCGTTGTGGGATCGCCGTCGGCTACACGGCGACGGGCCTGCTGATCCCCGGCTTCGAGGATGCCCTGCCGGCGGGTGTGTTTGTCCGCGCGGTGGGCCAGGGCAGCTTCGAACAGGTGACGCTGCGTCTGGGCGTGCTCCACGCGTTGCGTCACCTGGGGGTGCCGGTCCACAACGACGCGCGGGCCATCGAGCGCTGCGTGGACAAGAGCATGACCAGCTTCCTGCTGGGCCGCGCCGGGCTGCCCACCCCGCCGGCCCTCGCCGTGCAGGAGGCCGAGCCGGCCCGGCGCATCATTGACCACGCGCCCGGCCAGGTGCTGAAACCGCTGTTCGGCGCGCAGGGTCGCGGCCTGCAACGGCTCGACGGGCCGGGGGCGCTGCCCGATGCCGAGCCGGTCGCCGGGGTTTACTACCTTCAGCCCTTCATCCCGCCGCGGAACGAGGGCGCGTGGCAGGACCGCCGCGTCTTCGTGGTGGGCGGGCGGGCCGTCGCTGCGATGACCCGGCATGGGCGGAGCTGGATCACCAACGTCCATCAGGGGGCGGACTGCGAGGCCGCTCCCGACGACGACGAAGCCGCCGGGCTCGCCGTCCGTGCCGCGGCGGTGGTCGGTGCAAGCTATGCCGGCGTCGACCTGATCCAGGACCGGGCTGGGCACTGGCTGGTTCTGGAGATCAACAGCATGCCGGCGTGGCAAGGGTTGCAGCGGGTCAGCGCGGTGAACATCGCCGACGCCCTGGCCGCGGATTTCGTGGAGCGGGTGGGCGCATGATCGCCTGGGCGCCGATCCCCCCTGATCCTGCGTCCGGCGTGGCCGGCGCCTACCGCGCCGCCTGCCACTTGGAACTGCGCGCGCTGAAGCCTGGAAACGTCCACATCCATGCCGACGGTCACGGCATGACCGTCGGCCAGTTCCTCGCCAGCGCCGACGCGACCGCACCCATCCTCGCCCGGCCGGGGCTGAGTGTCGGGGAGCGGCTGCACGCCGCCGTCCTCGCCACGCGGGAAGCCGCCGGCTGCAACACCAACCTTGGCATCCTGTTGCTGGCAGCGCCACTGGCCCAGGCCGCGCTGATGCCCGGCGGCAGCCCTTTGCGCGACCGGCTGGGCCACGTTCTCGCCACCCTGACGGTGGCGGACGCGGAACTGGCCTTCCAGGCCATCGCGCTGGCCGGACCCGCCGGACTGGGCAGCGTGGAAGGAGCGGACGTACACGCCCCGGCGCGGGTGACCCTGCTCGACGCCATGCGGGAAGCGCGAGACCGCGACCGGATCGCCCGGCAATACGTGACGGACTTCGCGGACATCTTCGAAACCGGTGTGCCGAGCTTGCGGCGATGGCTGGACGCCGGAGTGGATCTCGAGCGGGCCACGGAGATGATTTATGTCGAATTTCTCGCCACCGTGCCCGACAGCCATGTCATCCGAAAATACGGGCGGGAGCGCTCTGAATGGTTACGCGCGCGGGCTTCGGAATTGAGGGAAAACACGGCCCCGGATCGTGCATTCACGCTAACGCGATCGCGCTTGGCGGAAATGGACCGGGACCTCAAATACAATGGCGTCAACCCGGGAACGACCGCGGATATTGTGGTGGGTTGCCTGCTCGCGTTCTGGCTCATGCAATCGCCGTAGCCGCCCGTAATAACGGACGTTCTTCAAGACGACGCGCTCCGCGAAGAACGCCGACATCACTAGGGAGAAAGGACATGCCGATGTGGGGAGGACAATCCACGAAGATCAACCGCGTGCTCGTCGGTGAATCGCTGGTCGGTGATGGGAACGAAGTCGCCCACATCGACCTGATCATGGGACCGCGCGGCAGCGCCGTGGAAACGGCCTTCTGCAACGCGCTGACCAACAACAAGGACGGCTTCACCGCCCTTCTCGCCGTCGTCGCGCCCAACCTGATGTGCAAACCGGCAACCATCCTGTTCAACAAGGTCACCATCAAAGGCGCCGAACAGGCGGTGCAAATGTTCGGTCCCGCCCAGCACGCCGTCGCCAAAGCCGTGGCCGACTGCGTGTCGGAAGGCACCATCCCGCAGGAGGAGATCGACAACATCTTCATCTGTGTCGGCGTCTTCATCCACTGGGAAGCCAAGGACAACGCCAAGATCCAGGACTACAATTACCGTGCCACCAAGGAAGCCATCGAACGCGCGGTCGCCAGCTTCCCGAGCGCGCAGGACCTGCTGAGCCGGAAGGACAAGGTGAAGCATCCCTTCGCCGCGTGACGGGCTTATCGGGACAGGGCATCCAGCTCCGCGCCGCCGATGCGGCCGTCGTGCAGCGCCGTCGCCACCAGGGCACCGGCGCTGCCGCGCGCCGCGAGTTCCCGGAGATCGTTGCCGTCGCGCACCCCGCCGGCGGCGAACAGGCTTGCCTGCGGCTTGGCCTGGCCGATCTCGGCGAGGCGGCTCCAGTCCGGCCCCTCGCCCGACCCGACGCGGGCGAGAGTCATGGCGATGATCCGCTGCGGCCACAGGTCGGGGCGGTCCAGCAGGCCGGGCGGCCCGACGAAACGGTCGCGGAAATCGAGCGAGAGGATCACCCGCGCCCAGGCCGGATCGGCCTTCAACGCAACCAGCGGCGCGAGACCGTCCAGGCTTTCGCTGCCGAGCACGGCGTCGCCAAGCCCCGACGCGACGAAGCCACGCACCGCGTCGGCGGTGCGGAGCCCGGCATCGACCCAGAATCCGACGTCGGGATAGGCCGTTTTCAGCCGGGCCAGCGCCGGCCGGTTGTCGCCGTTGCCCTGGATGGCGTCGAGGTCGGCGGCATAGACGACCCGGAACGGATGCAGGCGGAGCAGGCCGCCGACCACCGCCACCGGGTCGTTGCCGGCGCACAGCGGGGAGCGCAGCGGCGGGTAGCGGCGCCGGTCGCCGCGGCGGGCATGAACCACGCCGCCATCCCTCAGGTCGATCACCGGAACGACGTGGAACATCTCGCCCTCCCTCGGCTGCATGGTGACGGACGGCATGCGCATCCTGGTTGTTGAGTTCGTGACCGGCGGCGGCATGCCCTCGGAAACCGCCATCCCCGCCAGCCTCGCCCGCGAAGGCGACCTGATGCTCCACGCCTTGCTGGCCGACCTCCTTGAGGTGCCGGGAGCGGAGGTGACGGTCACGCGGGACGCCCGCCTTCCGTCGCTCGCCCCACCCGTGCGCAGCATAACCATCAGCAACCCGCGCGAGTCCTGGTCCCTTTGGGAGGACCTCGCCCGGCAGGCGGACGGCGTCTGGCCCGTCGCCCCGGAAACGGACGGCGTGCTGGAGCGCTTCAGCCGGATGGTCGAGGACAGCGGGTGCCGCCTGTTCAACAGCGGCGCCGAGGCCGTGGCTGTCGCGTCCAGCAAGGCGGCGACGGCGGCTATGCTGTCGGCGGCCGGCCTGCCCGTCGTCCCGGTCTGGCGGGTCGGCACCGTCGCTGCGGACGGCCCGCCGGGGAACGGTCCCTGGGTCGTCAAGCCCGACGACGGGGCCGGGTGCATCGACACTCGGCTGATCCGCGACCATACCGACTGGCGGGGCTGGCTGGCCGAGGCCGACCGGAGCGGCTTCGTGGTGCAACCCTTCCAGTCCGGCACACCGGCCAGCCTGTCGATGCTCTGCCGCGATGGGCGGGCTTGGCTGCTGACCGCCAACCGCCAAAATGTCTCGCTGTCCAACGGCCGCTTCTCCTACGGCGGGGGCGTCGTCGGTGGGATGGCGCTGTCCCCCGTCCTTTCCGATCTCGCGCAGGGCGTTGCGGCGGCGCTGCCCGGCCTGTTCGGGTGCGTGGGGGTCGATGTCATCGTCGGTCCCGATGGGCCGACGATCATCGAGGTCAACCCGCGCCTCACCACCTCCTCCGTTGGTGTGCGGCGGGCGACGGGGCTGAACGTCGCCGCCGCGGTGTTGGATCTGGCGCGTGAACCGCCGGTCCCGCCGCAGCCGGTGACGCGCATCGAACCGGTCCTTCTGACGCTGGAGGAGTGAGGCATGGATGGCGGCGCGTTGATCGGGCTGGACATCGGCGGGGCGCATCTGAAGGCGGCCTTGTTCGACGAGACGGGAACGCTCCGCGACCTCGACCAATGGCCTTGCCCGCTCTGGCAGGGTCTCGACCGGCTGGAGCAGGCCGTCGCGGCGGTGATCGCCCGCTGGGGCCAGCCATGCCACGTTGCCGCGACGATGACCGGAGAGTTGGCGGACCTGTTCGACGACCGCGCGGACGGCGTGCGCCGTATCACCGCTACGATGCGGTCCGCCCTGCCCGCCGCAACATTCACCGTTTTCGCCGGCCCCCGCGGGCTGGTCCCGGTCGATGCTGTGCCGGATTGCGCGGAGGCGGTGGCCTCCGCCAACTGGTACGCCACGGCGCTGCTGGCCGCGGCGGGCGGAGACGGTGTCCTGCTGGATGTCGGAAGCACCACGACCGACATCGTCCCGCTCGTCGGCGGCGGTCCACGCCATGCCGGCTATTCCGACGCCGAGCGGCTGGACAGCGGCGAGTTGGTCTACACGGGGGTCGTGCGCACCCCGGTCATGGCGGTGGCCCGCGCCATCCCCTACGACGGGCGCTGGCGCACGCTGATGGCGGAGCTGTTCGCGACGATGGCCGACGTCCATCGCCTTACCGGCACGCTGCCGGAGGGCGCCGACCAGCACCCGACGGCGGACGGGCGCGAGCATGGCGTCGCGGCCAGCGCGCGGCGCCTGCTGCGGATGGTGGGCGACGACCTGGAGCCGGATGGCCTCCCGAAGGCCCGTCGCCTCGCCGGCCATCTCGCCGAACGCCAGTTCCGTCAGATCGAGGACGCGCTCGATCAGGTGCTGTCGCGGGGTCTGATGGCGGACGCTCCTCCGCTCGTCGGCGCCGGGGTTGGCCGGTTCCTGGTGCGACGTCTGGCCGAACGCCGGGGATCGGCCTATCGGGACTTCGAAGCGCATCTGCCGGTCGCGCCGGCCTTGCGGGAGCGCGCGGGATGGTTCGCTCCCGCCGTCAGCGTCGGCTGGCTGGCCTTCGACGGTGCGTCGCACAAACACCTTTGCCCGATTGCCGCGCCCGTCGACGCGGTCACATACTTGCGCAATTGAACACAACGCAGGACCGGACGATGGCTGCTGCGGCCACGTTCCTCCGGCCGTCCGCGCGTGCGGCGCTGGCCGGCGTCTGGCTGTTCGTCTGGCTGTCCTGGGCGGCCCCGGCGCCGGCCGATCCCCTGCCCGTGTTCGAGGTCGCTCCCGGTGTGTTCGTGCACGCGGGCCGCCACGAGGAAACCGACGCGACCAACGCCGGTGACATCGCCAATTGCGGGTTCATCATCGGGGACGACGCGGTCGCCGTGATCGACAGCGGCGGGTCTCCGACCATCGGCCACCGCCTGCGCGAAGCCATCCGGGTCCACACCGACCGGCCCATCCGCTACGTCGTCAACACCCATATGCACCCGGACCATCTGTTGGGGAACGCGGCCTTCCTACCCGACCAGCCTGATTTCGTGGCGCACGGCAACTTCCAGGCGGCCCTGGCGGCGCGCGGGGACCACTACCGGCAAGCGTTCGACGCCGCCGTCGGTCACGCCGCCGCCGCGGAGGTCCGGATCATCCCGCCGACCCTCGTGGTCTCCGACCGCCTGGAACTGGATCTGGGAGGGCGCGTG
Organism: Azospirillum tabaci; assembly: GCF_014596085.1. Classification (GTDB taxonomy): domain Bacteria; phylum Pseudomonadota; class Alphaproteobacteria; order Azospirillales; family Azospirillaceae; genus Azospirillum; species Azospirillum tabaci. The sequence goes on along the minus strand of NZ_JACCJY010000030.1, from coordinate 10,417 downwards.
CTCGACCTCGTCGCGTGGCCGGTGGCCCACACGGACAACGACCTGACGGTGCTCGACCGGCAGACCAAGACGCTGTGGGCCGGGGACCTGCTGTTCATGGAGCGGGCGCCAGCCATCGACGGCTCCGTCCTCGGCTGGCTGCGCACCCTCGACGCTCTGGCCAAGGAACCGGCGGCGCGCGTCGTTCCCGGACACGGCCCGCCCTCGGCCCCCTGGCCGGACTCCGCTGCGGACCTGCGCCGCTACCTGGGTCGTGTGGTCGAAGGCGTCCGCAAGGTGCAGGCCGCCCACGGCACCATTCAGCAGGCGGTCGAAACGGCCGCCGCCGACGAGGCGCCGCGCTGGCGCCTGTTCGAGTCCTACAACCCGCGCAATGTGACGGCGGCCTTCGCCGAACTGGAATGGGAATGACACCATGACCACACCGCACCGGACCATTTCCACGCTGTCGGGCTCCACGCTGGCGGGAGCGGCGCTGCTGAGCCTGTGCAGCGCCAGCGCTCTGGCGGCCTCGCCGCAGGAAGAGCGCTGGGACATGCTGCGCGACATGTATTTCTCCGGTCGCACGGTCGAGGATGCCGGGCCGCTCCTCAGCCTGGAGGCTCCGAAGCGCGCCAATGACGCGGCGGTCGTTCCCATCCGGATCGTGACGGCGCCGGAAGGCGGCGTCCAGGTGACCGCGGTCCATCTCATCGTCGATGAGAATCCTGTGCCGATGGCCGCGACCTTCCGGTTCGCCCACGGCGACAGCCCGCAGGCGGTCGACACCCGCGTCCGGGTCAACGCCTACACCAACGTCACCGCCGTGGCGGAAACCGTCGACGGGCGGCTGCTCCGCACCACGCAGTTCGTCAAGGCGTCCGGAGGATGCTCCGCCCCGGCGCTGAAGAACGCCCAGCTCGCCGTTGCCCGCATGGGCAAGATGAAGCTGAATCTGCCCGACAGCATCGTCGCCGGAAAGCCGCTGACCGCGCAGCTGCTGATCAGCCACCCCAACTACACCGGCATGCAATACGACCAGCTCAACTATTACTTCATTCCGGCCCATTATGTGAAAACCGTCGCCATCCGCTACAACGGGGCGCCGGTGCTCGACGTGCAATCGGACATCTCGTTGAGCGAAGACCCCAGCATTCATTTCTCCCTGGTGCCGGACGAGCAGGGAACGCTGGAGGTCACCGCCGAGGATTCGAACGGACGGGTTTTCCAGGAGAGCTGGCCGATCCGCGCCAATTCCGGTTCATGAACGGAGCGCGCCGCGCCGTCGGACCGGTCAGAAGCATTTCAGGTCGGCGGCGACCTGGGCCTGCCGGAACTCGTTCAGGAGGTCCTTGATCCACCCCACGTCGCGCATGAGCGCGGCACGCTCGCCCGGTGCCTCCTGCATGCCCCGCGCGGTCTCCACCGCCACATAGCTGTCGTAGGGGAAATGCGCGGCGATCTCGTCGATGCTGCAAGAACATTTGCGCACGACGTCCGGTCCCTGTCCGTTGGACACCATGCAGCCGAGAACGTAATCGACGCGGGCGTAGGTGGGATAGCCGTCCTCGGCCTGCGCCGTGCCGCATCCGATCAGAACCGCGATCAACGCAACAAGAGCACCATTCCTTGTCATCGGTTCGGGTCCATGCTGGTCAGTCCCAAGAAGCGCGTCCCCATGGTGTGACGACCAAGCAATCCGCCTCAAGCACGCATTTGGCGATTTACGCCGGAGATTGCTGCGGGGTCGACCAACCGATCAAAGACAGATCCGAATAAATTCGGCTTTCTTTCACCACAAAACATTCATACGTATTTTCCACGCCACTATCCCTTCGTAGGGTGGCCGCTCCAGGATTGGGTCGGTAGGCTTCCTCAAGAGGGCCAAAACCACAGATGGTCCTTTTCATCCATCCAGAAACTGAGGGAGCGCATCATGAAGACTTGGCGCAAACCGAAAATCCGTGTGATCGCCGTCGGCACCGAAATCAACGCCTACGCCTGCGCCCAGCTTTGATGGCGTGGTAACGGCAATGCCGTGTGACTCATCATGCCCACCACCGACTTTTGAGCGGGCAGCGGCGAGCCTCGTCTCCGCTGCCCGCTCGCCTGTTTCGACAAGGTTGCCAAGCAAGGGCCGGCCTGAGCTTGGGCACCGGATTCACGCCGGGCGCAACGGCTCGAACCGGGCGAACCATTGGCCCGCGCCGTCCGGCCCCGCGGCGTCATAGTGCAGTGACGACAGACGCATACGGCCGGCGCCCTCCAAGCGTGGACCCGTCGCCATGGTGTGAAAGCCCTCGCCACCCACCACGCGGTGCACGATGGTGAGGTAAAGCCGCGACAGCGCTCCATCCCGCAGCATGGTGGACAGCATGCGGGGGCCGGTCAGCAGATACACACTGCGGAAGCCGAGCTTGCCGAGTTCCCGGACCAGAGGCGCCCCCTCCACCGACGCGCCGTCTCCAGCGATGAGCACCGGATACCCACGCGCGCGCAACGCGTCGACCCGATCACGCGGAGCCTGCCGGCCGGTCGCAACCAGAACGCGCTGCTTTTCCCGGATCACCGACTCAGGCATTGGAAAATCCAGGCTGGCACTGGCGACCACGACGGCGGGCTGGGCGGACAGGCCGTTCTCCAGCCGCCACCGCGCGAGGTCGCGGTCCATGGCGCGCGTTCCGATCTGCAACACATCATCCAGCCGGCCCGCCGCGAGATCGCGCAGATAGCCGCTGTGGGTGACGAGACAATCGGCCTGGGCCTGCAACTCGAGGAACAGGCGGAAATCGTTCTCGCTGGTGATCTCGACCGGCAGGTGGCTGGCTCCGGTGACGGCATCCGGCAAGGCGATGCGCCCGTCGAGGCTGCCGACGAAGCTCGCATAGACGAACGGCGCCGCGGCGCTGCCCAGGGTATGGAGCGCGTCGGCCACATAGAGACCGGTCAATGCCATCTCTTCGGACGGTCCCGGAAAAAGCCTCAGCACACGCGCAGCCATACCCGACAATAGCATCGCCTTTTCCGCGGCCAACAGCGCGGAAGGAGGGGAGCGCGGCCGCCCTCTCCGTCAGGCGAACCAGCGGGCGACATCACCGGTCTGCCCAACGACGGTGACGCTCACCCCTGGCCGCAGATCGAGCACGGTGTTGCCGTTCACGACCCTCGCCGAGGCGATCACGCTTCTGAGATCGAGCGAGGGGTCGAACAGCGCCAGCCGGTCGGTGCCGGCTGAGAAATCCATCACCACCGACCCGCCGGACGCTCCACCAAGGGCGAAGGTGTCCGCCCCGGCACCACCCCACACCGTGTCGGCCCCCTGGCCGAGGAACAGGAGGTCGTCCCCCGCCCCGCCGACCAACAGGTCATCGCCGGCCCCGCCGAACAGCGTGTCGTTGCCGTCCTCGCCGAACAGCGTGTCGTTGCCCGCTCCGCCATCGGTCAGGTCGTTGCCGGTTCCCAGCGACAGGATGTCGTCGCCGGTCCCACCGAACAGAGTGTCGTTGCCATCCTCGCCGAACAGCGTGTCGTTGCCCGCCCCGCCATCGGCCAAGTCGTTGCCGGTTCCCAGCGACAGGATGTCGTTGCCGTCCTCGCCGAACAGAGTGTCGTTGCCGTCAACGCCGAAGAGGGTGTCGTTGCCCGTGCCGCCGAACAGAGCGTCGTCGCCGCCTTCACCGATCAGGATGTCGTCGCCGGCACCGCCGCCCATCGTGTCGTTGCCGGCCCCACCACCCATCGTGTCGTTGTCGACGCCGCCATCCATAAGGTCGTCGCTGTCGCCTCCGTGCATCAGGTCGTCGCCGTCGTCGCCATACAGCGTGTCGTTGCCGAGCGTGCTGGCCACAGTGTCGTTGCCGCCACCGCCCGACAGGAGGTCGTCGCCGGGGCCGAGGATGATCGACTGGCGGCTGGCGTCGCCATACACCACCTGGTTGCCCTCGCCCCCAGTCAGCGTCGCCGATCCGATGACCGCAGCGAACGACACCGTGTCAAGCTGGATGGCCAGCGGTCCCGCAGCCCCGGTCGTGTCGATGATCAGAGCCGTCGGCAGGATGGGGCCTAGGGTGGCGCCGGTGACCCGGACCGCCGTCCCCGGCGTGCCGGACGCGGTGAAGGCGAGCGTGCGCAGAAGCAGGGACGCCTGCTGCGACAGCGTGTTCAGGAAACGGGCGCCGCCGCTGGACAGGTCGGACCGCGATGCCGATCCCGCCGTCGTGCGCGCCTCGATCTCGCGGATCAGGTCGGCCTGCGCCAGGAACGCCCCCTCGCGGGCCGCCGGACCGCTCGCCGTCACGCCCACTCCGGTCGGCAGGCCGACCTGCAGCGTGGTCGCCGTCGACGGCTGTCCGGCCGAGGGGTCGGTCACCGTCTCCCGGACCAGCGGCACGTCGGCCAGCCGGGCGTTCGGGCTGGCGAGGTCCTCCAGGCGGCCGTCGGCGGGTGCCTGGACCACCACGGTGCTGACAGCCTTTCCGTTGGACTGCGACGCGAGTGTCTGGACATGCGCGCCGTCCACCAGCGTTCCCGCCGCCTTCGCCGCGGTCGCCGTCCCAGCCGCCGAGACGTTGCCCGCCGCGTCTGTCAGCGTGACCGCCAGGGACAGGGTGCCGTCGGCCAGACCGGACACGTCGATGCCACCGACTGTGCCGCCGGACCCGGAGAGCGTCCCCGTTCCAGTCAGCGGGCCGCCGCCGCCCGAGGAGGAGAGGGTCCAGCGGTAGACCGCCCCGCTCTCGCCGCCGGACAGAGCAAATCCGACGCTGCTCTGCTTGTCGCGGTCGATGGATGCATCGGCGAAGGCCAGCGTGGGCGCCGTCGGAGCAACGGTGTCGACGATCGCCGACAGGGCGCCTGAGGCCGGACCGGTGTTGCCCGCCGCGTCGGTGGCCCGGGCGGTGAAGGCGTGGGTGCCGTCCGCCAGGGGCGTCGCGCTGAGATCGGCGACCCAAGCGCCTTGCGCGTCGGCGGTGACCGTCGCCACCTCCGCCCCGCCATCGGACAGGACGACCCGGCTGTTGGCCTCCGCCGTGCCGCGGACGAAGAGCCGGTTGCGGTTGGTGTTGGTGGCCGTCACCGGCAGCGTGCCGGCGGAGTCGGCGCTCACCGCGGTGATCGTCGGGCTGCCGGGCGGGGTGACGTCCACCATCGGCAGGGTCAGCGTGCCGCTGGCCGGCGTGGTGAGGCCGTCGCTGACCGTCACCGCGACCGTCGCCGTGGCGGCGGTGCCGCCGGTGATCCGCAGGGCGGCCAGCGTCGCGTTCACGTCGGCGACCGAGCCGCTGATCGTCAGCGTTCCGTCGCCCGCCGTCGCGACGGACGCCTGCCCCGCCGCCGTGGCCCCCAGGGTCGCCTGGGACGGGGTCAGGGTCACCGTGATCGACGGGCTGTCCGGATCGGCGACCTGGATGCCCGTCAGCGCCGTGGCGAGGCCCTGGTCGAGGGTGATCGGCTGGGGCAGCGTGAGCGTCGGGGCGACCAGGGTCGCCGGGTCGGCGATGGTCACGGCGATGGTCGTCTCGGCGTCGGTGGTCAGCGTGCCAAGGTCGCTGGTCGTCACCCGGATCGTTCCGGAAGTCTGGCCCGTCGTGCCGGTGAAGGTCACGGTGGCCAGCGTGGCCGTGATGTCGGCCTGGGTGCCGAGCAGGCGCCAGACGCCCGCGGACGGCTGGGTTAGCGTCACCCCGCCCTGCGCCGTCAGGGCCAGCGCGCCGTTGGCGGGGGTCAGCGTGACCTGCAGAATCGGGCTGTCGTAGTCGCTGACCGACAGGCCGGTCACCGCCGTCGCCACGCCGGAAATCACCGACAGGGCGGTCGGCACGCTGTGCTCCGGCGAGGACAGCACGCCGATGACCAGCAGGTTGTCGGCGTCGGGGGTCAGCGGCTGGTCGTCGGAAGATTCGAACCGGATCGACGCGCTGGTGACGTTGCGCGACGCGGTGAACTCGAGCTGCTGCAGCGTGCGGTTCACGTCCTCCAGCGACCCGGTGAGCCGGACCGTGCCGTTGCCGAGGTCGCTCGTCGTGGCCGAGCCATAGAGCGGCAGGGTGAGGGCGCCGTTGGTCGGCGTCAGCACCACGGTCATCGTGCCGCCGTCGACGTCCGTGATCTCCAGCCCCAGCACCTCCGTCGAGCGGCCGGCGACCAGGGTCGGGCTGCTCGGCAGCACGTTGGCCGGCGGCGACTGGATGGCGATGGCGAGCGTGCCCGAGGCGTCCGGCGTCGAAGGATCGCCGTCAACCACCGTCACCGCGATGCTGCCCGACGTCTGCCCTCCCGACCCGGTGAAGACCAGCGTGGCCAGCGTCGTGTTGACGTCGGCCACGCTGCCGCTGACCGTCACGGCGCCGTCGCCGGCCGTGCTGACCGATGCGGGGCCGGCAAGGCCGAGGCGGCCGTTGCCGGGAGTGAGGGTCACCGTCACGGTGGCGCTGTCGCCGTCCATCACCGACAAGCCGGCGATGGCCGTGGCCGTCCCCGCCACCACCGTCCTTGCGGTGGGCAGGGCGAGCTTCGGGTCGATCGGGTCCTCGTTGCGGATGGTCCCCGACGCCGACGCCGTCTCGATCGCCGTCGCCGCGACCGACGGGTTGGACAGGGTGACGGTGAAGGTCTCGTCCGGTTCGATGTCCGCATCGCCCGACACCAGGATGGTGATGGTCTTCGTCGATTCGCCATCGGCGAAGGAGACGGTGCCCGACGGCAGGGTCCCGCCGAAATCGGCGGCGTTGAGCGTGGCGCCTCCAGCCCCGTCGCCGGCCGCCACCGTCCAAGCCGCCGTCAGAGCGCCGCCCGTGTTGCCGGCGCGGGTGACGGTGAAGGTGAAGACAGTGGAACCGCTGTCGCCCTCGCGCTTGTCGGCGTCGGTCGCCGCGATGGCGAGGCGCGACGGGACGACCACGGCCACCTGGGCCGCGCTGATCTGCTGCTGGAGGTTCGTGCCGGTGAAGGCGGCGACCGCGCCCGACACGTCGCCCGCGGCGGTGCCGCTGCGCAGCTCGTCCGCCGCCGTGCCCTGCGCCACCACCTGGGCCTGGGCCATCTGGGTCAGCCCGTCGAGGCCGCCGCTGTTGGTCGTGCCCGCGGTGATCACCGCGCCGTTCGACGCGGCGATCACGTTGGCGGCACCGCCCGTCACCGCGGCCAGCTTGGCGCTGTCCACGGCCCCGATCCGCGCCCCCGCGGCAGCCAGGATGGCGGCCAGGACCACCGGATCGGCGAGGTCGATCGTGCCGCCGGCCGGGATGGCCTTGACCGCGTCGGCGATGGCGCCCACCAACGCCCGACCGATCACGCCGCTGGCCCGCGGCGTGCCGATCACCACCGCGGCGAGCACGGCGCTGCCCTGGACGATCACGTTGGCGACGCTGGCCGCCGCGGCCTGGGTCTTCAGCGCGGTCGCGATGGCCGCGGCGTCCGCCCCGGTCGACGTCACCGCGACGATGGGGTCGTAGGTGAGCAGGTCGAGTCCGGCATCGAGGCCGAGCTTGCTCTTCAGCTCGGTCGCCGCCGCCGCGATCTCGCTGTCCGTTCCGGCGAGCCCCGCCATGCCCATGATGATGGTGGTCAGCGGCGTGATGACGGACGCCGAGCCCGGCGCCTCGTAGACGCCGGTGAAGGGCAGGTTAGTCGAGATGTCGGTACCGCCGATCATAACGATGGGGCCGGCCCCGCCGGGGATCGACCAGTTCCCCACCGCGTTGGTGGTCCCGAACGCCTCTCCGGCGTCGAGTTGGCCGTTGGCGTTGGCGTCGGCGAACACCGTGGCGCCGGCGATGTAGCCATCGATGGCGTGGCCGCCGCGGACATTGACCAGCACGTGGCTGGTGACCGGCGCGGCGCTTGCGAAACCGAGGTTGGTCACGGCGTTGCCGGCGCTGTCGCGGATCTGCGCGCCGTTCAGGTCGATGGTCCCGGCGACCACGATGCCGTCGCCGTCCAGATCGTCCGCGGCGACGGCGTAGCGGAACACCAGCTTGCCGGAGTCCACGCGCAGGAAGGTGGCGTAGCGGGTCTGGGTCCCGACGGTCAGCGCCAGCCGCGGCGAACCGCTGCCGGAGACGCTGACCGCGTCGCTGAAGGACACGGTGAAATCCAGTTTGTCGCCGCGCGCCGCCAGATAACGTCCGGCGGCCGGACCGGTCACCCCGGTGACGGTGGCGGCACGGTCGTCGTTGAGGATGGTGCCGGTCGCCGTCGCGGTCTCCACCGTGATCTTGGCGTCGGTCACCGTGGTCGAGGGGGAGAAGAGCAGGACCCGGAACTGTTCGTTGCCCTCGACCTGCCGATCGCCGCTGATCGGAACGGTGATGGTCTTGCTGGTCTCGCCGGCGGCGAAGGTGACGGTGCCGCTAGGCAGCGTGCCGCCGAAGTCAGCCGCGTCGGCAAGGCTGCCGCTCAAGCCGGTCGTTTCGACCTGCCATTTGACCGTGGTGGCACCCGAGGTGTCGCCGCGCCGGGTGATCGTGTAGGTCAGGCTGGAGGAACCGCTGTTGCCCTCCGCACTTGACAGGCTGGACGGGGTGAGGCTCAACCATTGGACCGGCGTCAGGCTGATCGTCACCGCCCGGCCGACCAGATTGGTCCCGTCGGACACGGCGTAGCTGAAGGCCCCCACGGCCCCGGTGGCGCCAAAGGGTGGTGTGTAGATCACCGCGGCGAGTTGGTCCGGTGTCAGCGTGTCGCCGACGGCGAGCGCCGTGCCGTCGTAACGCTGGAGCGTCCCGACCGTGGGCAGACCGGTGACCGTGATGGTCAACGGATCGCCTTCCGGATCGACCGGCTTGTCGATCGACAGGCCGACGCGGCTGGAGTTCTGGTCGATGGCGACGTGCTTGGCCTCCTGCACCGCCGGTGCGGTGTTGACGCCCCGCACCGTGATGGTCAGCGTCGCGGTGGAGGTCGCACCGGCTTGGTCGGTAACGGTGTAGCTGACCGTCTCCTGCCGGGTCTGGCCGAACAGCAGCGTGCCATAGCCGCCTGCCGGGTCGAAGCTGTAGCCGCCATCGGCGTTCAGGGTCAGCCGGCCGCCACCGGCCAGCGTGATCGCCCGGCCGACGTTGGCGGCGTCGCCGTTCACCGCGCTGACGGCCAGCCGGTCGCCGACGTCGGGGTCCGCGTCGTTGGACAGCACGCCATTGGCCGCAACCACCGTGACCGGCGTGAGCCGGTCGGTGCCGCCTGTATCGTTCGCCGCGACCGGAGCGTCGTTGACGTTGGCGACCTGGATGGTCAGCAGATCCGAAACCGTCGCGCCGGAGGCATCGGTCGCGGTGACGCGCACCGTCCGGGTGCCGACATCGGCGTTGCCCGGCGTGCCGGACAGGCGCCCGGTGGCCGCATCGAAGCTGAGCCAGGCGGGCAGCGCCGAGCCGTCGCCGCTGGTTGCGCTGAAGGTCAGGCTGTCGCCGGTGTCGGCGTCGCTGAAGGCTCCCGCCGGTACCGTGTAGGAAAAGGTTTGTCCCTGATCCACGTTGCGGGTGCCGAGCGCCTGGGCCGGCACCGGAGCGTCGTTGACCGACAGGACGTTGACACTGGTCGCGGTGTTCGTCACCGAGGCGCCGTCCGCGTCGGTGACCGTCACGGTGAAGGCCGTGGTCTCATGGGTGCCCGGAGCGGCCCGGTTGGCAACCGGCTGGAAGTCGAGCAGGCGCAAGGCGGCCTGGGCTGCCGCCGTGGAACTGGCGGTCAGGGTGTAGGTACCGGCGGCAGATTTGATAAATCCACTGGCGGTGAGGCTCGCGGCGGTGAAGACGCCGGTGGCGTCGCCGACCGTGCCGCCAGAATCGCGGACCGTCACCACGACTGTCTGGGCTTGGGTGGTCTCATTGTCGGAGACGGTCAAGGTGGTGAAGGGCCGGCGGCTGGCGGTGTCGTCGACCGCTTGGCCAGCCACCGCGCCATCGATGACGGGGGCCGTGTTGCTGGGCGGACTCCGGGTGTCGATTGCATAACCGACCGAGGTCGCGGTGCCTGTCGGACCGTTCCCAGCGGCGTCGCTCCACCCTGCTGCCACGGTGATCCGGCTGTCGGAAGCAACCGTCTCCGCGCTTGGGGTCAGGGTGGCGGTATAGACCCGACCGTCACTGCCGGGCAGGACAGACAGATTTGACAGCGTCCCGTTCTGTGTGGTGACCGCCGAGAGGGAAAAGCCGAGCGGCGCCTCGCTGAAGGTAAAGGTGATGGTTGCCGTCTCTCCCAAGCCGATCGTCGTCTTGCTCAGCGCAATGGCAACGGACGGTGCCCCGGTGTCGATGGTGACGGTCAGGGCGGTGGAGGCGGCCGAGGTGTTGCCCGCCGCATCGGTCACCGTGGCCGTCAGCGTGTGCGCACCGTCGCTCAGCGAGGCCGCCGCGATGCTCCAGGCACCCGCCGCCGCAGCGGTCACCGTGCCCAGGGCGGTGCTGCCCTCGTACAGCACAACCACCCCAGCCTCGGC
>NZ_JACCJY010000029.1 GCF_014596085.1 Azospirillum tabaci | reverse complement strand
ATGCGGATCGCCTCGGCGCCGTTCTCGGCGCCGACCGGCATGACCATGAACTCCTGGATGTCGATCGGGTTATCGGCGTGGGCGCCGCCGTTGATGATGTTCATCATCGGCACCGGCAGCAGGTTGGCAAACGCGCCGCCGACGTAACGGAACAGCGGCAGCGCGGCTTCTTCCGCGGACGCCTTGGCGACGGCGAGCGAGACGCCGAGGATGGCGTTGGCGCCGAGGCGGCCCTTGTTGGGGGTGCCGTCCAGCTCGATCATGGCGAGGTCGAGGGCGCGCTGGTTGGAGCCGTCGAGGCCGGCGATGGCGTCGAAGATCTCGCCGTTGACCGACTCCACGGCCTTCAGCACGCCCTTGCCGCCGTAGCGGGCCTTGTCGCCGTCGCGCAGCTCCACCGCCTCGTGCGCGCCGGTCGAGGCGCCCGACGGGACGGCGGCGCGGCCGAAGGCGCCGGATTCGAGCAGGACGTCCACCTCGACGGTCGGGTTCCCGCGGCTGTCGAGGATCTCGCGGGCGTGGATTTCGGTAATGGCGCTCATGTTTGTCCTTCCTCCGCGTTGCGCGCGTCCACCGGATGATCTTTCCAGGCGAAAAAGAAGCGCGCGGGCTTGATAGCCTTGCGTGCGGGGGGATGCAAGGCCGCTGGGATGCAAACGCTCACGGAAGAACGCCCAGTCGGCGAAGCACCCTATCCGGTTGTGCAGCGCACCTGCTTCCAAAGTCGCATAGACCATCTTGTCCCGCACTCGTAGCGTTCTAACGTTCGCTAGCGGGGCCGCCCGCGGCGGGCGGCAACACCCCCCTGGGAGTCATCCCAAGGCCAATCCAAGCGCGGAGGACCCAACCATGAAGACTTGGCGCAAGCCCCAGATCGTCGAAATCGCCGTCGGCACCGAAATCAACGCCTACGCCTGCGCCCGCCTCTGAGCGCCGGCCAGTTTCCATGCGTGACGACCGCCGCCTGAACCGGAAGGGCATCCCATGCTGACGATCCTCGTCCTTGGCTCCGCCGCGGGCGGCGGTTTTCCGCAATGGAACTGCAACTGCGCGGGCTGCCGCCGCGCCCGCTCCGGCGACCCGGCGGCCCGCCCGCGCACCCAGTCGTCGCTCGCCGTCAGCGGCGGCGACGGGCGATGGCTGCTGCTGAACGCCTCGCCGGACATCGGCCAGCAGATCCTCGCCAACCCGGCGCTGCACCCGCAGACCGGCCTTCGCCACAGCCCCATCGCCGCGGCGGTGCTGACCAACGCCGACATCGACCATGTGGCGGGCCTGCTGACCCTGCGCGAATCCCAGCCTCTGGCCGTCTACGCCACCGACCGGGTGCACCGTGTGCTGGAGGGGAACGCGGTCTTCCGCGTGGTCAACCCGGAGCTTGCGCCGCGCCGCGCCATGGCGCTGGACCGTCCCTGGGTTCCCGCCGACGCCGCCGGCACCCCCTTCCCCTTCGAGATCGAAGCCTTTGCCGTTCCCGGCAAGGTCGCGCTCTATCTGGAGGATCCGTCCGCCGCCGGCTTCGGGTCGGTGGCGGAGGACACGGTGGCGCTGCGCGTCCGCGACCGCAACGGCGACGGGGAGTTCTTCTACATCCCCGGCTGCGCGGCCATGCCGGGCTGGCTGGCCGACCGGCTGCGCGGAGCGCCGCTGGTGCTGTTCGACGGCACCACCTGGACCGACGACGAGATGATCCGCGCCGGCACCGGCAGCAAGACCGGCCAGCGCATGGGCCACATGGCGATGTCCGGCCCGAACGGCTCCATCGCCGCCTTCGAGGACCTGGGCGTGCGGCGGAAGGTCTTCGTCCACATCAACAACACCAACCCGGCTCTGCTGGACGACTCGCCCGAACGGGCCGCCGCCACCGCCGAAGGTTGGGAGATCGCCCACGACGGGATGGAGTTCACCCTATGACGTCAGCGCTGTCGCGCGAGGACCTGGAACGCGAGCTGCGCGCCATCGGCGAGCGCCAGTACCACGACCTCCACCCCTTCCACAAACTGCTGCATGGCGGGAAGCTGAAGCGCGGGCAGGTCCAGGCCTGGGCGCTGAATCGCTTCTACTATCAGGTCTGCATCCCCAAAAAGGATCTGGCCCTGATGGCGCGGATGGACGACCCGGCGCTGCGCCGCATCTGGATTCAGCGCGTGCTCGATCATGACGGCTTCGGCGGAAGCGGCCAGCGCGAGGAAGGCAAGGTCGGCGGGATCGAGCGCTGGCTGCGCCTGACCGACGGGCTGGGGCTGGACCGCGATTACGTCACCTCGCTGAAGGGCATCCTGCCGGCGACCCGCTACGCCGTGGATTCCTACGTCAACTTCGTGTCGAGCAAGTCGACGCTGGAGGCCGTCGCCTCGTCTCTGACCGAGCTGTTCGCCCCGGCCATTCACCGCGAGCGCATCGCCGGGTTCGAGGCCTATTACGCATTCGCCAACGACGCCACCCTGTCCTACTTCCGCAAGCGTCTGGACGAGGCGCCGCGCGACGTCGAATTCGGGCTCCAGTATGTGTTGGACAACGCCCGCACCCCGGAGCAGCAGCAGCAGGTGATCGGCGCGCTGCGCCACAAGGCGGAGCTTCTCTGGGCGCAGCTGGACGCGCTGCACCACGCCTATGTGTCGCCCGGCCTGATCCCGCCCGGCGCCTTCGTGCCGGACGATATGGAACCGACGGTCTACACGCGATGACGGACGGCGTGCGCGAGGAGGACCGGGTTCGGCTGGCCCCAGGCGTCATGCTCCGCCAGGACCGGGTGCGCGGCCACTGGCAGCTTCTGGGGCCGGAGCGCGTGCTGATCCTGGACGAGGTGGCGCTGGAGGTGGTGCGCGCCGTCATTACACAGCCTCCGGGGGCCCAACCTCCGGTGACGGTGGGCGCGGCCATCGCGGCGCTGGCCGCGCAATTCGACGCCCCGCGGGAGGAGATCGCCGCGGATGTGTTGGAAGTGTTGGGCGACATGATCACGAAGGGGTTCCTGACCCGATGACCTTCTGTGGCGCCACGACCGGACTCGAACCGCCGCTGGCCCTGCTGGCGGAACTGACGCACCGCTGCCCGCTGCGCTGCGCCTACTGTTCCAACCCGCTGGCGCTCGACCCGGCCAGCCGGGAGCTGGACACCGCCGCCTGGTGCCGCGTCCTCGACGAGGCGGCGGACCTCGGCATCCTCCAGGTGCATTTCTCCGGCGGCGAACCGACGGCGCGCAAGGACCTGGAGGCGCTGATCGCCCATGCCACCGAAGTCGGGCTGTACGCCAACCTCATCACCTCGGCGGTGCTGCTCGACCGGACGCGGCTGGAGCGGCTGCGCGACGCCGGGCTCCAGCATGTGCAGATCGGATTCCAGGACACGCAGCCCGCCAAGGCCGAACTGATCAGCGGCTTCCCCGGCGGCCAGCCGAAGAAGCTGGAGGTGGCGCGCGCGGTCACCGACGTCGGCATGGCGCTGACCGTCAACGCCATCGTGCAGCGCCACAACATCGACCGGGTGGATGATTTCATCGACATGGCGCTGGAGCTGAAGGCCGGCCGGATCGAGATCGCCAACGTCCAGTATTACGGCTGGGCGCTGAAGAACCGGGCCGCCCTGATGCCGACCCGCGAGCAGTTGGTCCGCATGGACGAGCGGGTGCGTTCCCGCCTGCCGGAGCTGAAGGGCCGGCTGGTCGTCGATTACGTGGTGCCCGACTATTACGCCAAGCGCCCCAAGGCCTGCATGGGCGGCTGGGGCCGCAAGTTCCTGAACGTCACCCCCAGTGGCTCGGTCCTGCCCTGCCACGCCGCCGAAACGATCCCCGGCATGAGTTTCGACCGGGTAACGGAGCGCCCGCTGGCCGACATCTGGGCCAACTCCGCCGCCTTCCAGCGCTACCGCGGGACCGACTGGATGCCGCAGCCCTGCCGGAGCTGCGACCAGAAGGAGATCGACTGGGGCGGCTGCCGCTGCCAAGCGCTGGCGCTGACCGGGAGCGCCGACAACACCGACCCGGTGTGCGACCTGTCGGAGCACCATGTGCTGCTCGCCGACATAGCCGCAGAGGACGGCGGCACGGCCGAGGCGCCGATCACCTACCGGAGCTTCAGCCTCCTGTGACCCTGCCGTAGCCCCCCCCCCCGGGGGGAGGGGGGGCCCCGAAGGGCCCCTCGCGCTGGCGGAAGGCCCGCCCTGACGGCGGCAGGCGGATGCCTATGGCATCCGCTGAGAGCCGGTGGGGGGGTGCGCTTGTGCCGAACGTACCGACACGCACATCCCTCTCACCCTAGCCCTCTCCCCAGGGGGAGAGGGAATTGGCTCATTTCTTCGGGACGGTTGCCGCCGACGCGCTGGTTTTCGAACCGCCGACCGCGGCGATCCGGCCCTTGATGTCGTCGTAGACGTTCTGCGGCACGATCTTCTTGCTGACCAGCTCGTCCTTGGAACGGTAGGGGCGGTTCTTCACGATGGCCTCGGACCGCGCCTCGCCGATTCCCGGCAAGGTCTGAAGCTCATCCTTACCTGCGGTGTTGAGGTCGATGACCTTGGCCTTCGCCGTCGAAGACCCGCTGCCCATCGGTGGGGCCGTGGTGGAGCCGCTGGTTCCCGGCGGCATGGCCGGCTTGGCCTGCGGCATCGGCGCGGTCGAAGGCGTGGACGAAGACGGCGCGGTCGATTGCGCGAAAGCGGGAACGGCGATCATCGCGCCGACACTGGCGAAAGCGGCGATGGCGCACAGGCGGATCGGCTTCATGGCGTTGCTCCATGGCTTTGTCCGCGGGCGCTCCACCATAAGCGCGGCGCCCGCGGTGCCTGGGCAACGCCGGGACCGGCAAGCCGTTCCCGAACCTGTCCTTTCGTCAGCTCTTCGCGAGACGGTCGAAGGCCTGGAGGCGCGCCAGCAGGGCCGGCATTTCCTTCAGCGGAACCATGTTCGGGCCGTCGCTGGGGGCGCAGTCCGGATTCTCATGGGTCTCCATGAAGACGGCGGCGACGCCCACGGCGATGGCCGCGCGGGCCAGCACCGGAACGAACTCGCGCTGGCCGCCGGAGGTGGTGCCCTGCCCGCCCGGCTGCTGCACGGAATGGGTGGCGTCGAAGACCACCGGGAAGCCGGTCTCCGCCATGATCGGCAGGGACCGCATGTCCGACACCAGCGTGTTGTAGCCGAAGCTGGCGCCGCGCTCGCACAGCAGCACCTTGTCGTTGCCCGACGCCACCAGCTTCGCCGCGACGTTCTTCATGTCCCAGGGGGCGAGGAACTGGCCCTTCTTGACGTTGACCGCCCGGCCCGTCTTGGCCGCGGCGATCAGCAGATCGGTCTGGCGGCACAGGAAGGCTGGGATCTGGAGGACGTCCATCACCTCGGCCACCGCGGCGCACTGGTCGGCCTCATGCACGTCGGTGATCACCGGGCAGCCGAACCGCTCCTTGATCTCCGCGAAGATCGGCAACGCCTTGTCCATGCCGAGGCCGCGCGCCGTGCTGATGGAGGTGCGGTTGGCCTTGTCGAAGGAGGACTTGTAGATCAGCCCGATGCCCAGCGCGCCGGTCATCTCCACCAGAGCCGCCGCCGTCTCCAGCGCGTGGTCGCGGCTTTCCATCTGGCACGGGCCGGCGATCAGGGTGAAGGGCCGGTCGTTGGCGATGGTCAGGTTGCCGATCTGGACGGTCTTGGCGGTGGTCATCCCGTGCTCTCCAAAAAGCAATGCGAGGGGACGCATGCCGAAGGCCCCCTCGCGCTGCCCATTCCTTCCCAGATATTGGCGATCCCGGTCAACCGGAATGGCGTCAACCCAGATGCTGCTTGAAGAAGGCTGCCGTGCGTCCGTTGGCAAGCTCGGCCGCCTTGGCGTCGAAATGGGCGCCGCCCTCGCGGGCGAAGGCGTGGTCCATGCCGGGATAGACATGGGCGGTCACGTTCGGGTTGCCCTTCACCGCGGCCAGGATCTTCTCCCGCGCCTCCGCCGGGACGAACTGATCCTTCTCCGCGATGTGCATCAGCAGCGGCTTGGAGATGTTCGCCGCCTCGCCGACCAGACCGTCGAGGCCGACGCCGTAGTAGCTGACGTTGGCGTCGGAATCGGAGCGCGCCGCCATCATGAAGGCGAGCCGTCCGCCCAGGCAGTAGCCCACCGACCCTGCCTTGCCGGTGCAATCCGGGTTCTGACGCAGCCACGCCAGAGTGGCCTTGAGGTCCTCCACCGCCTTGCCCTGGTCCAGACCGTTCATCAGCGCGAAGGCGCGGTTCCACTCCTCCTGCGTCTTGTCGGTCAGTTGAATTCCCGGCTCCTGCCGCCAGAACAGGTCCGGGCAGACGGCGAGCCAGCCCTGGGCGGCGAAGCCGTCGCACAGGTCGCGCATGACCTGATTGACCCCGAAGATCTCTTGGATGACGACGAGTCCCGGCGCCGGCCCGCCGCCCGCCGGCTTGGCCACATAGGCGGAAAAGCTGCCGCCGTCGCCGGCGGGAATGCTGATGTCGGTCATGGTGTCTCCAGCCTCTTGGTTTTTCGGGGCCTCTTGGTTGTTCCCCGGCCCGTAACGCAAAAGCGGCGGCCGTTGGCTCGGCCGCCGCTTTCACTATACCCACCGGAAACCCGGAACCGGAACGCGCGGGGGAGGATGCGCCTCCCCCGTTTGGTCACATCACACCAGCCGGCTCTGCTCGATCGCCGCCTTGATGAAGGAGGTGAAGAGCGGGTGCGGGTCGAAGGGCTTGGACTTCAGCTCCGGGTGGAACTGCACGCCGATGAACCAGGGATGGTCCGGGATCTCGACGATCTCGGGGAGCTCGCCGTCCGGCGACAGGCCGGAGAACAGCAGTCCGACCTTCTCCAGACGCTCCTTGTAATAGACGTTCACCTCGTAGCGGTGGCGGTGCCGCTCGGTGATGTCGGTGGCGCCGTAGACCTCCGCGACCTTGCTGCCGGGGACCAGCTTCGCCGGATAGGTGCCCAACCGCATGGTGCCGCCGAGATCGGTGCCCTCCGTGCGCTTCTCCAGGCTGTTGCCGCGCATCCACTCGGTCATCAGGCCGACCACTGGGTTGCCGGGCTTGCCCAGCTCGGTCGAGCCGGCGTCGACGATCCCCGCCATGTTGCGCGCCGATTCGATCACCGCCATCTGCATGCCGAAGCAGATGCCGAAATACGGCACCTTGCGCTCGCGGGCGAACTGGGCGGCGCGGATCTTGCCCTCCGTGCCGCGCGAGCCGAAGCCGCCCGGCACCAGGATGCCGTGGACGTTCTCCAGCCGCTGCACCGCGCTGTCGTCCTCGAAGATCTCCGAGTCGATCCAGTCGAGCTTGACCTTCACGTTGTTGGCGATGCCACCGTGGGTCAGCGCCTCGGCCAGAGACTTGTAGCTGTCGAGCAGGCTGGTGTACTTGCCGACGACGGCGATGGTCACCTCGCCCTGCGGCTTGCGCACGCGCTCGACGATGCTGGTCCAGCGCGACAGGTCCGGCTTGCCCTCGGTCGGCAGGCCGAAATAGGCCAGCACCTGGGTGTCGAAGCCTTCCTCGTGGTAGCTGACCGGCACCTGATAGATCGAATCGACGTCCAGGGCGGCGATCACGCGCTCCGGACGGATGTTGCAGAACAGCGCGATCTTGCGGCGCTCGTTGTCCGGGATCGGGCGATCGGCGCGGCAGAGCAGGATGTTGGCCTGGATGCCCATGCCCAGCAGCTCCTTCACGGAATGCTGGGTCGGCTTGGTCTTCAGCTCGCCCGCCGTCGGGATGTAGGGCAGCAGGGTCAGGTGGATGAACAGGGCGTTCTCCGGACCGACTTCGTTGCCGAACTGGCGGATGGCCTCCAGGAAGGGGGTCGACTCGATGTCGCCCACCGTGCCACCGATCTCGCAGAGGATGAAGTCCTCGTCGGTCGTGTCGGCGCGGATGAAGTCCTTGATCTGGTCGGTGACGTGCGGAATCACCTGCACGGTGGCGCCCAGATAGTCGCCCCGGCGCTCCTTGGCGATCACCGTCGAATAGATACGGCCCGTGGTGATGTTGTCGCCACGGCGCGCGGCCACGCCGGTGAAGCGCTCGTAATGGCCGAGGTCGAGGTCGGTCTCAGCACCGTCGTCGGTCACATAGACCTCGCCGTGCTGGTACGGGCTCATCGTGCCGGGGTCCACGTTCAGGTACGGGTCCAGCTTGCGAAGCCGCACCTTGTAGCCGCGCGCCTGGAGAAGCGCCCCAAGCGCCGCCGACGCCAGACCTTTGCCCAGCGAGGAAACGACGCCACCGGTGATGAAGATGTAGCGAGTCATGTCCGTCCGAAGACCTTCAGAGCCTGATCCGTTCCCCGAATTCGGACCGTCCCCCGGGCGCTGCCCAGATCGACGATCCTCAAAAGAAAGAGGCGGCTTCGGGGGAGGCCGCCTCGCGTCGGACCCGGCCGGAGCCGCGTCGCGTTTTGCCGGGCCGCGTTTACTGGGCGACCGGCGGAGCGGGCTGCGCCGGCGTCGCCGGCTGGGCGGGGGCCGCCGGGGCGACGGGCTGGGCCGGCATCGTGTCGATGATCGAGGTCGGCGCCTTGTGCGCGCCCGCCAGGATCGCCAGGACCAGGCTGGTCGCCATGAAGCAGCCCGCCAGGATGCCGGTGGTCCGCGTCAGCAGATTGGCGGTGCCGCGGGTGGACATCATGCCCCCCATGTTGCCGCCGCCGATGCCGAGACCGCCGCCTTCCGACCGCTGAATCAGGATGACCCCGACGAGCGCCAGGGCGATCAGCAGGTGAATGACCAGAAGCACCGATTCCATGCAACCCGTTCCCTTGATCCCTTCCCGGAGCGATCCGCAGGGACCGCCCAAACCAACAGCGCGCCACGGACCTTGGCAAGGGCCCGTGGCGCGCGCCCACTGTTTTTAACGCGGTCCTGCGCGATATGCTAGCGGCAACTGGTGGCGATCGCCCAGAAATCGTCCGCCTTCAGCGCGGCCCCGCCGACCAGCGCGCCGTCCACGTTCTCCACCGCCATCAGTTCCGCCGCGTTGCCCGGCTTCACCGAGCCGCCGTAAAGGACGCGCACCGCGTCGGGATCGGCGGTCTTGCCGGCCAGCTCCGCCCGGATGTGGGCGTGCATCGCCTTGACGTCGTCGGGCGTGGCGGTCTTGCCGGTGCCGATGGCCCAGACCGGCTCGTAGGCGATGACGGTGTTCGCCGCCGTGGCACCCTCCGGGATCGAGCCCTTGAGCTGGCTGGCGACGACGCTGTTCGCCTGCCCGGCGTCGCGCTGGGCCTCCGTCTCGCCGACGCAGATGATGGCGATCAGGCCCGCCTTGTGGGCGGCGGCGGCCTTGGCGGCGACCTGCGCGTCGGATTCGGCGTGGTCGGCGCGGCGCTCCGAATGGCCGAGGATGACGTAGCGGCAACCGGCGTCGGTCAGCATGGCCGGGCTGACGTCGCCGGTGTGTGCGCCGGAGGTCTTGGCGTGGCAGTCCTGTGCGCCGAGCGCCAGCGGGCTGCCGGAAATGGCGTCGCCCACCGGGAACAGCAGCGGGAAGGGCGGGCACACCAGCATGTCGAAGGCGACCGTCCCGGCCCCCGTCAGGCGTCCGGCGAGATCCGAGGCCAGATCCAGCCCGTCGGCCTTCAGCCCGTTCATCTTCCAGTTCCCGGCAATCAGTTTGCGGCGTGCGGCCATGGCGTTTTCGTCCTCCGGCTCTCGTTTGTTGGTGCGGGTGTTCGTTTTCAAAGTGCGCCCCCTGTCTAGCAAGGAGCGCCGGGCATTTCCACCCGCCCAACGGGTTCTTTCCGATGGGGAATCGCGGGGGAAATGGGGTGTTGCCGGGCTTTCGCGGGGTGCCTATGATGCCGCCCCGGCCGCAGGGCCGCCCTTTGCGCACTCACTTCGGGTCCCATGCTTCAGTTCATCCGCACTTACGCCGGTTCGTGGGTCGTCAAGATCCTGTTCGTGCTCCTCATCGTCAGCTTCGCTGCCTGGGGCATCGGCGACATGATCCGCACAGGCGGGATCTCCAGCACCGTCGCGTCCGTCGGCAAGGTGGACATCGACCGGGCGGAGCTGGACCAGGAGTTCCGCCGCCAGATGGAGCGGCTGCGCCCGATGGTGGGCGGCAACCTGACGACGGAGCAGGCGCGCCAGTTTGGCCTGCTCGACCAGTCGCTGTCGGCGCTGGTGCAGCGCGCGCTCTACGATCAGGCGGCGCGCGACGCCGGGATCTCGGTCGGCCCGGACGTGGTGCGCCAGCGCATCGCCGAGGAGCCGGCCTTCCGCAACGCGCAGAACCAGTTCGACCCGAACCAGTTCCGCAGCGTGCTGCGCAACAACCAGCTCACCGAGGACGGCTACGTCGCCCTGCTGCGCCGCGAGACCGCGCGCGAGCTGGTGGCCGGAGCGGTCGGCGCCGGGGTGACCCCGCCGAAGCCGCTGGTCCAGGACCTCTACCGCTTCCGCGGGGAGCGCCGCGTGGCCGAGGTGGTCACCCTGCCCAACGCCGCCATCGGCGACGTCGGCGTGCCCGACGAGGCGGAGCTGACCCGCTATTACGAGGACCATCAGGTCCGTTTCACCGCGCCGGAATACCGCGCGCTGAGCATCGCGCAGCTCTCCGCCGACGAGATCGCCAAGGACATCCAGATTCCCGACGCCGAGCTGCGCGCCGCCTACGACGAGCGCGCCGACGAACTCGGCACACCGGAGCGCCGCACGGTGGAGATGGTGCTGGCCGACGACGAGGCGAAGGCCAAGCAGATCGCCGAGGCCGCCAAGACCAAGGGACTGACCGCCGCCGCCAAGGACGCCGGGACCGACGTCATCACGCTCGACAACGTCACCCGCAACGAGCTGCCGGAGATCGGCGACGCCGCCTTCGCGCTGGCCCAGGGCGCGGTCAGCGACGCGGTGCGCAGCGGGTTGGGCTGGCACGTCCTGACGGTCACCGCCGTCCAGCCGGGCGCCACCAAGAGCTTCGAGGAGGCCCGCGACCAGCTCTTGGGCGAGCTTCGCAAGGAGAAGGCGATGGATTCGCTCTACTCCATCGCCAACCGGGTCGAGGACCAGCTCGCCAGCGGCGCCCCGCTGGAGGAGGTCGCCCAGGCCCAAGGGCTGGTCATCGCCAAGATCGCCGCGGTGGACAGCAGCGCCAAGGCGCCGGACGGCCAGGACGCCGCTCCGGGCCGCGCGAACTTCGCCGCCATGGTGCAGACCGCCTTCCAGCTCGCCTCCGGCGCCACCTCGAACCTGACCGAAGCCCCCAACAACGTCTTCTACGCCGTGCGCGTCGACGGCGTGACCCCCGCCGCCCCCAAGCCGCTGGCCGAGGTGCGCGATCAGGCCGTCGCCGGCTGGCAGGACGACAAGCGCGCCAAGCTGGCCGCTGAGAAGGCCCAGGACATCGCCGCCAAGCTGAAGCAGGGCTCGGAAGCCGCGGCGCAGGACGTCGCCAGCCAGTCCGGCGCCAGCTTCGCCATGACCACGCCCTTCACTCGCGACGCCCGCTCGGTCGAGGGGCTGTCGGGTGAGCTGGTGCGCAAGCTGTTCGAGGTGAAGCCCGGCGAGACGGTGACCGGCGCCACCGCCGACAGCCAGATCGTCGCCCGCCTGAAGGAGATCATCCCGGCGGACCCGGCGGCCAGCGACGCCATGCTGGCGACCGTGGAGAGCACCGTCGCCCAGGGGCTGGAAAGCGACATCATGGCCCAGTTCGGCAACGCGCTGCGCAACAGCTACCCGGTCGAGGTTCACAGCAACCGCATCGACCAGTTCTTTGCCAGCGGCAACTAACCACACTCAATCGAGGCCAGTCCCGTGAAGGTTCAGCCGGAATTCGCCGCCTTCCACACCGCTTATGAGGCCGGCAAGCCGCAGGTGGTGTGGACCACACTGGTCAGCGATCTGGAGACCCCCGTCTCCGCCTACATGAAGCTGGCCGACGGGCGGCCCTTCGGCTTCCTCTTCGAATCGGCGGAGCGCGGGGCGGGATCGAGGCGCGACCGCTACTCGGTGATCGGCTTCAAGCCCGATCTGGTGTGGCGCTGCCGCCGCGACCGGGCGGAGGTGAACCGCAACGCCCTGCACGACCGCGACGCCTACGAGCCCATCGACGCCGCCCCGCTGGAGTCGCTGCGCGCCCTCATCAACGCGAGCCGCATCGACCTGCCGGACGCCCTGCCGCCAATGGCCGCCGGCCTGTTCGGCTACCTGACCTACGACATGGTCCGGCTGATGGAGCGGCTACCGGACGACAACCCGGACGAGCTGGGCATTCCCGACGCCATCCTCTCGCGGCCGAGCATCGTCGCCATCTTCGACAGCCACACCGATTCGGTGACGCTGGTCACCCCCGTCTGGCCGAAGCCGGGAATCGACGGAACCGCCGCCTACGGCGACGCCCGCGAGCGGCTGATGGACGCGGTGGCCGACCTGGAGCGCCCCCTGCCCTACCGGCGGGAGCCGCGGACCAAGGACGGGCTGCCGCTCGCCTGGACCTCCAACACGACGCGCGAGGAGTATCACGCGATCGTGGAGCGGGCGAAGGAGTACATCCGGGCCGGCGACATCTTCCAGGTCGTGCCGTCCCAGCGCATCCGATTCCCCTTCAAGCCGTCGCCGCTGGCGCTGTACCGCACGCTGCGCCGCCTGAACCCGTCGCCCTTCCTGTTCCACTGCGACTTCGGCGAGCTGTCGGTCGTCGGCTCCAGCCCGGAGATCCTGGTGCGCGTGCGCGACGGCAAGGTGACCGTCCGCCCCATCGCCGGCACCCGCAAGCGCGGCACCACGGCGGCGGAGGATCAGGCGCTGGCCGAGGATCTGCTGAGCGATCCGAAGGAGCTGGCCGAGCATCTGATGCTGCTCGACCTCGGGCGCAACGACGTGGGCCGCGTCGCGCGGACCGGCACCGTCAAGGTGACGCAGAAGATGATCGTGGAGCTGTACAGCCACGTCATGCACATCGTCTCCAACGTCGAGGGCGACCTCGACCCGAAGCACGACGCGCTGGACGCGCTGATCGCCGGCTTCCCGGCCGGCACCGTGTCGGGTGCGCCGAAGGTCCGCGCCATGCAGATCATCGACGAGCTGGAGAAGGCCCGCCGTGGCGTCTACGCCGGCTGCGTCGGCTATTTCGGCGCGTCGGGCGCCATGGACACCTGCATCGCGCTGCGCACCGCCGTTCTGAAGGACGGCATGATGTACGTGCAGGCCGGCGGCGGCGTGGTCGCCGACAGCGATCCGGAGGCCGAGTATCAGGAGACCGTCAACAAGTCGATGGCCCTGATCCGCGCCGCGGAGGAAACCGTCCGCGAGACCTCCGCCCGGTAGGGACCGAATGCCCCTCGATGCGCTGCTGCTGCCGCTGATCGTCAAGATCGCGGCGGCGGCCCTGGTCGTCGTCGCCGCCTCGCTGGCGGCGGAGAAGGCCGGTCCCTTCTATGGCGGCATGATCACTGCCCTGCCCGTCTCGACCGGCCCGGCCTTCGTGATGCTCGCGATGGAGCATGGCGACCACTTCGTCGCGGACGCCGCCCTGTCGGGAATGGTGGGGAACGCGACGATCGTCCTCTATCTGGCGCTTCTGGTGCGGATCGCGCCGCGCTGGAGCATGCCGGCAACGGTCGTCACCAGCTCCATCTTCTGGATCGCCGTGGCGTCCACCCTGCGCTCCGCCGTCGCCTGGACGCTGCCGCTGGCCCTGCTGCTGACTCTGGTCTGCTACGGGATCGCCGCCTGGGCGGTGTCGGCGCCGATCCCGCAGGACAAGACCGTCCGGGTGGCGCGGTCGCGCTGGTACGACATCCCGGCCCGCGCCGGTCTCGTCGGCCTGCTGGTCGCCACGGTGACGACGCTCAGCCACAGCATCGGGCCGGCGGCCACAGGCATCGCCGCCGTCTTCCCCATCGCCCTGACCAGCCTGACGGTGATCCTGCACGGCCGCATGGGCGGCGGCGTGGTCGCCGCGGCGATGCGCAGCGCGCTGCTGACCAACCCCGGCCTCGCTTTGGCGCTGACCACCGCCCATCTGCTGGCCGAGCCCGCCGGACGGTTCGTGGCGCTCGGCGTCGCGCTGGCGGTATCGCTGTCCTGGGCCGGCGGCCTGCTGGTGTGGCGGCTGCGCCGTCCTCAGGCGGCCTAAGTCTTTCTCAAGCCTGAAGCCCGTCTCAGGCTCGACCGCCGAAGTCGAAGCCGGCGCCTTCCACGGCCTTCTTCACCGTCTCGGGGGTAACGCCGCCCTCCACGGCCACGGTGCCGGCGTCGAGGTCCACCGTCACGGCGGCGCCCGGCGCCAGCTTGCCGATGGCGTTGGTGACGGAGCGGGCGCAACCGCCGCAGGTCATGCCGCCGACCTTGTAGGTGTCAGCCATGGAACTCTCCTCAAGCGGGACCGGCGGTCACCCGCCGGTGTGATGGGCGCGCACGACGGCGCTGACCGGAACCAGGACGAAGCCGCGTTTCTGCACCTCCGGCATCCAGGAGGCCAGTGCGTCGATTGTCGCATCGTGCGGGTGGCCGATGGCGATGGCGTAGCCCTGGCTGCGCGCCACCTGCTCCGTCTTGGCGAGTTGGCTGCGCACCGCCGGCACGGTCATCTCGTTGTCGAGGAAGATGTCGCGCCCGGCGAAGGGCATCTGAAGCTCCCGTGCAATGGTCAGGCCGGCGCTCTTCGCGGTGGTCCGGCTGTCCAGCCACAACAGGCCGCGCCGCGCGATCTCCCCCAGCACGGGCGCCATCGCCGCGTGATCGGCGGTGAAGCGGCTGCCCATGTGGTTGTTCACCCCGACGTAGCCGTCGAAGCTGTCCAGCGCCGCCTTGGTCCGGCGCAGGATCTCCCCCTTGTCCAGCGACACGCGCAACGCCTGCGGCCCCGGATCGGCGGAGCCGCTGGGCTCCATGGGAAGATGCAGCATCAACTCATGCCCGGCGGCGCGGGCGGCGCGGGCCTGGACCGGCAGTTCGTGGGCATAGGGCAGCCAGGCGAGCGTCAGCGGCGCCGGCAGCGACACCGTGCGATTCGAGCGCTTGCGGTCCACGCCCATGTCGTCGATGACGATGGCGATGGCCGGCTTGCCCGGCGGGGCGCGGAAGGGCAGCGCGTTCTTCTTCCACAGCGGTGATCCAGGCGCCGCCTTGGGCGGCTCCGCCGGAGCCACGGGAGGCGGCAGCATCGCCACCACCGGCTTCGGCGTCAGGGCCGGCGGAGGGGGCGGTGCGGGAACCGCAACGGCGGCCGGGGCCTCGGTCACCTGGGGAGACGGCGGCGCGGGCGTGGGTTCAGGCTCGCGTTGGGCCGGCGGCTCCGGCGAAGGCGGTGTCTCCGCGACCTTGGGCGGGGGCGGCTTGACCGGGGCGATGGCGGATGGAACGGCCGGGGCGATGACCGGCGCCTCCCGCTCCACGACGGCCATGTCCGTCTCCGGCGCGTCGCGCCCGATGAGGAAGCGCGCGCCGAACGCCACCACGAAGACCGCGATCACCCCGGCCAGCGCCAGCAGGATCGGGGAGACGGCGCGCCCCGGCGTCGCCCGTCCGGATGCGGCGGCCGGCGTTTTCGGCGATGGCTTCCGTGCCGCCGCCTTCTGGGGCTTGCGCGGCGATTGTCTGGCCATGGAAAGGAATCTCGAACCCTGGTTTCCGGTTTGTGCGCAAGGTGGCACCCTCGCCCCGTCGCTGCAACAGCGGAGCGGGGTGGAGGCGACCGCCGGCTGGGACTATGCTGTGACCCACCATGGTCCGTACCCTCGCCGCACTGCCGATCCTCGCCGCCGTCACCGCCGGCCCCACCCTCGCCAACGAGGTCCGCTGCCCGGCCAGTCTGACCGTGCAGGCCCAGCCGGAGGCGCCCGGAGGCTGGTCGCCCTACCCGGCGAAGGACCAGCACGCCTTCGCGGGCGTCGCTCTGGTGGAGGGCGACCGCGCGGCGCAGATGACGTCTCCCACCCCGCCCCCCGCCCCGGCGGCGCTGGAACCGGACCGCAGCCTCCGGCGGGGCCGCTCGGAAACCCGGCAATGGGACTTCCCCGCCGCGCGGCGCACCAACGTCTTCCTGATCTGCCGCTACAGCGGGACGCAGGCCACGCTGGCCATCGACCTGCCGCGCACGGTGCGGCGCTGCCAGATCACCGAGGAGACCGACGCGCGGGGCATCGTTCTGGACAAGCCCGCGGCCGCACCACAGTTCCTCTGCCGCTGAGTCTCCGCCGTTTCCAGGTTCGGACGGGCTGGAAATCCATTGCTTCAGCCGCTAGGGTACCCGCCTTGGAACAAGGCCGGAACGGTATTCCGGGACGATCGGGCCGAGACCGACGGACCGGAAACGATAGGCCGGAAGGATGCCGGGGCGCCCCATGCTGCTGCTCATCGATAATTACGACAGCTTCACCTACAACCTCGTCCATTACCTGGGCGAACTGGGCGCCGAACTCGACGTCCGCCGCAACGACAGCCTGACGGTGGAGGAGGCCATGGCGCTCCGCCCCGAAGGGATCGTGCTGTCGCCCGGCCCCTGCGACCCGGACAAGGCGGGCATCTGCCTGCCGCTGATCGACGCCGCCGCCAAGGTCGGCGTTCCGCTGATGGGCGTGTGCCTGGGCCATCAGGCGATCGGACAGGCCTTTGGCGGCACGGTGCTGCGCGCGCCGGTGCCGATGCACGGCAAGGTCGACCGCATGTTCCACCAGGGGCGCGGCGTCCTGAAGGACCTGCCCTCGCCCTTCCGGGCCACCCGCTACCATTCGCTGATCGTCGAGCGCGCCACCCTGCCCGCCTGTCTGGAAGTGACCGGCGAGACGGAGGACGGGCTGATCATGGCGCTGTCCCACCGCGAGCTGCCGATCCACGGCGTGCAGTTCCACCCGGAAAGCATCGAGAGCGAGCACGGGCACAAGATCCTGGAGAATTTCCTGAACACGACCCGCCGGCTGGAGACCGCCGCATGAGCACGCCGTCCGCGCCGCACGGCGACCTGACCGACATGAAGGCCATCCTCGCCAAGGTCGCCGCCGGCAACGCCCTGAGCGAGCCGGAGGCCTCGCTGGCCTTCGACATCATCATGTCGGGCAACGCCACCCCGTCGCAGATGGGCGGATTCCTGATGGCGCTGCGCGTGCGCGGCGAGACGGTGGACGAGATCACCGGGGCCGCCCGCGTCATGCGCGCCAAGGCGATCCCGGTGGAGGCTCCCGACGGCACCATCGACACCTGCGGAACCGGCGGCGACGGCTCGGGCACCTACAACATCTCGACCGCCGCCGCGGTCGTCATCGCCGCCTGCGGCGTGCCGGTGGCCAAGCACGGCAACCGCGCCATGTCCTCCAAGTCGGGCGCCGCCGACGTGCTGGGTGCCCTGGGCGTCAACCTCGACTGCGACATGGGTCTGGTGCGCAAGGCCCTGTGGGACGCCCGCATCGGCTTCCTGATGGCGCCGCGCCACCACCTCGCCATGCGCAACGTCGGCCCGACCCGCGTGGAGCTGGGCACCCGCACCATCTTCAACCTGCTGGGTCCGCTGTCCAACCCGGCCAGCGCCAAGCGCCAGCTTCTCGGCGTCTACGCCAGGCAGTGGGTGGAGCCGCTGGCCCATGTGCTGCAACGCCTCGGGTCGGAGGCCGCCTGGATCGTCCATGGCTCCGACGGGCTGGACGAGATCACCACGACCGGCCCGACCACCGTCGCCCAACTCAAGGACGGCGAGGTCACGGTCTTCGAGATCGAGCCGGAGCAGGCGGGCATCTTCCGCGCCCGGCCGGAGCATCTGAAGGGCGGCGACGCCCATGTGAACGCGGAGGCCATCCGCGCGCTGTTCGACGGCGCCCAGGGCGCCTACCGCGACATTGTGCTGCTGAACGCCGCCGCCGCGCTGCATGTGGCGGGCAAGGCGGGCGACCTGAAGGAGGGCGTCGAGCAGGCCCGTCACGCCATCGACAGCGGCGCCGCCCGCGCCGTGCTCCAGCACCTCGTATCCATCACCAACTCGTCTGCCACCAACGAACCGGTTGCCGCGCCATGAGCGACGTCCTGACCCGCATCTGCGACGACAAGCGCGCGCTGGTCCAAGCCCGCAAGTCCGCCCGCCCGCTGTCCGTGGTGGAAGAGGACGCCCGCGCCGCCGACCCGGCGCGCGGCTTCATCCGCGCCCTGCGCCGCACGGTGGACGGGGGCCGCTACGGCCTGATCGCCGAGATCAAGAAGGCCAGCCCGTCGAAGGGCCTGATCCGTCCGGACTTCGACCCGCCGTCGCTGGCCCGCGCCTACCGCGAGGGCGGCGCCACCTGCCTGTCGGTGCTGACGGACGAACCCTACTTCCAGGGCTGCGACGACTATCTGCTGGCCGCCCGCGCCGCGGTGGACCTGCCGGTGCTGCGCAAGGACTTCATGGTCGATCCCTACCAGATCGCCGAATCACGCGCGCTGGGCGCCGACTGCATCTTGATCATCATGGCGGCGCTGAGCGATGCCCAGGCCGCGGAGATCGAGGACGCCGCCATAGCGTGGGGCCTGGACGTGCTGGTCGAGGTGCACAACCGCGAGGAGCTGGACCGCGCGCTGGCGCTCAAGACCCCGCTGCTGGGCGTCAACAACCGGAACCTGAAGACGCTGGCGGTGGACATCGCCACGACCGAGGAGCTGGCCGCCCATGTCCCTGACGACCGGATGCTGGTTGCCGAAAGCGGTCTCTACAGCCCGGCGGACCTGTCCCGCATGGCGGCTGTGGGCGCGCGCTGCTTCCTGGTCGGTGAATCGCTGATGCGGCAGGAGGATGTGGCCGCGGCCACCCGCGCCCTGCTCGCCTGACACCAAATAAAAAAAGCAATGGGGAGGAGCGACGCCGTGCCGAACGTGACCATTGCCCGTGAAAGCCCGCTCCAGGACGAGGTGATTCAGCTCATCGAGGAGTTGGACCGTTATCTGGGCGACTTGTACCCAGCCGAGAGCAACCACCTGCTCGACCTGCAATCGCTGGCGAAGCCGGACATCCGCTTCCTGGTCGCCCGGCGGTCGGGAACCGTGGTCGGCTGCGGCGCCGTGCGCATCGACACCGAGGGCGGCTACGGCGAGGTCAAACGGATGTTTGTCCAGCCGAACGCGCGCGGTGGCCAGATCGGGCGCCGCCTGCTGGAGCGCATTGAGGACGAGGCCCGTACCGCTGGCCTGTCTCTGCTGCGGCTGGAAACCGGCGTCTATCAGGACGAGGCCATCACGCTCTACCGCAAGCAGGGCTTTGCCGACCGCGGCCCCTTCGGCCCCTACGGACCGGACCCGCTGAGCCTGTTCATGGAGAAACCCCTATGACCGACCAACCCGCAAGCGGCTTCACCCATTTCGACGCCGAAGGCCGCGCGGTGATGGTGGACGTGTCCGACAAGGCCGACACGGAACGCACGGCGACCGCCCGCGGCTCCGTCCTGATGCAGCCGGAAACGCTGGCGCTCATCCTGCAGGGCGGCGTCAAGAAGGGCGACGTGCTGTCGGTGGCCCGCCTCGCCGGCATCATGGGGGCCAAGCGCACGCCGGACCTTATCCCGCTGTGCCACCCGCTGATGCTGTCCTCGGTCAAGGTGGACCTGACCTGCGACCCCGAGCGCAACGCCGTGGACATCACCGCCACCTGCAAGCTGAAGGGCCAGACCGGTGTGGAGATGGAGGCGCTGACCGCCGTGTCGGTCGCGGCGCTGACCGTCTACGACATGTGCAAGGCGGTGGACCGCGGCATGACCATCACCGAGGTCAAACTGCTGCACAAGGCCGGCGGCAAGAGCGGCGACTGGGGGAGCGCGGTCTGATGCTGCAGGTCGGTGAAGCCCGCGCCCGCATCCTCGCCGCCTTCACCGCTCTGCCGGCGGAGACGGTGCCGCTGCCCGACGCGCTGGGGCACGTCCTGGCGGAGCCCGCCGTCGCCCGGCTGACCCAGCCGCCCTTCGCGGCCGCCGCCATGGACGGCTGGGCCGTCCGCGCCGCCGACATCGTCCAGGCGTCGGAGGTTGCGCCCATCACCCTGCGCCGGATCGGCGAGTCGGCGGCCGGCCACGCCTTCGCCGGATCGGTCGGAGCGGGTGAGGCCGTGCGCATCTTCACCGGCGCCCCCCTGCCCGCCGGGGCCGACGCCGTGGTGATGCAGGAGGATTGCGAGGACGCCGGGGACCGCGTGCGCGTCGGGCGCGCCGTGCCCACGGGCCGCTTCATCCGCCCCGCCGGTCTGGACTTCACCGCGGGAGAGGATCTGCTTCCCAAGGGACGGTTGCTCACCGCCCGCGACGTCGCCCTGGCCGCAGCGGCCAACCTGCCCTGGCTGCGCGTCCACCGCCGCCCGCGGGTCGCCGTGCTCGCCACCGGGGACGAGATCGCCCTGCCCGGCGATCCGCTGGGGCCCAGCCAGATCGTCAGTTCCAACGCGCTCGGCCTTTGCGCGCTGATCGCCAGCCAGGGCGGCGTCGCCCATAATCTCGGCGTCGCCAAGGACGATCCGGAGCATCTCGCCGCCATGGCCGCCGGAGCGGCCGGCTGCGACCTGCTGGTGACCACGGGCGGGGCCTCGCAAGGCGAGCACGACCATGTGCGCGACGTGCTGGGCGGGCTGTCGCTGGACTTCTACCGCGTCGCCATGAAGCCCGGTAAGCCGTTGATTTTCGGGACGGCGAACGGCGTGCCGCTGCTCGGACTGCCCGGCAATCCGGTGTCCACCGGGGTGGCCGCCGTGCTGTTCCTGGTGCCTGTACTTCGCCGTCTCCAGGGGCTGCCCGCCGAGAACACCACGCTCACGGTCCGGCTCGGCGCGCCGCTGAAGGCCAACGACGACCGCACGGATTTTTTGCGCGCCACGCTGTCTCCCGGACCAGACGGGGAGCCGGTCGCCACCCCCTTCCCGCGCCAGGACAGCGCGATGATGTCCCGGCTGGCCCAGGCCGACGCCCTGATCGTCCGCGAGCCGCAGGACCCTGCCGCCATTGCGGGCGACCGCGTGACGGTGATCCCGCTGAGCGGCGGTGTGCTGTCGCTTTAATCCCTTCCGCACCACCGATCCCTTTGGCGATCCCTTTGGCGATCCCTTTGGCGATCCCTTTGGGAGTCCTGTCCGTCGATTTGCGAATGATTTCATCCGTAGGGCTTGACGGGGGTTAAGAACCAAACTAGAACATAAGGGAACGTTTTGCTTTTGTTCCATATCTAGTGCGGAACCGGTCGGGAGGCACAAATGCTCACGCGCAAGCAGCATGAATTGCTGCTTTTCATCAACGAGCGGCTTGGGCAGGGCGGTGTGTCCCCTTCCTTCGACGAAATGAAGGACGCTCTCAACCTGAAGTCCAAGTCGGGCATCCACCGCCTCATCACGGGGCTGGAAGAGCGCGGCTTCATCCGCCGCCTGCCCCACCGCGCCCGCGCGCTGGAGGTGCTGCGCCTGCCGGAGGGGCTGGAAACCGCCCGCGCCCGGCCGCCGCGCGCCAAGTTCCAGCCCAACGTCATCAAGGGCGACTTCAACTTCGCGGGGCGGGAGGCGAACCCGGCGTCGGAATCGGTCCAGCTTCCGCTCTACGGCCGGATCGCCGCGGGCACGCCCATCGAGGCGCTGCGCGACGGTTCCGCCTTCGTGGACATTCCCGCCGCCATGCTCGGCATGGGTGACCATTACGCGCTTGAGGTCGCCGGCGATTCCATGGTGGAGGCCGGCATCCTCGACCACGACACGGTGGTCATCCAGCGCTGCGACAGTGCGGAGAACGGCTCCATCGTCGTCGCCCTGGTCGACGACGCCGAGGTCACGCTGAAGCGCCTGCGCCGCAAGGGCAACACCGTCGCGCTCGAACCGGCCAACGCCGCCTACGAGACCCGCATCTTCGGCGCCGACCGCGTTCGGGTGCAGGGCCGCCTCGTCGGTCTGGTGCGGAAGTACTGACGGTAGGATGCTCCGGGGCGGCGGCTCAGCGCGCCCCGGGCTTTCCATCGGATACCTTTCCTCCCATCGTCCACGGGCGGTCGCCGCGCCGACCGCGCACGCTTTCCACCCGGATGCCCTTGTCCGACAGGTAAAGCGCCTGCGCGCCCTCCCGCCGCAGTTCCCAACGGTCGATGACCAGCGGCGCCCGGCACCCGCGCGACGGGACCGCGATCACCACCGCATCGGCCACCGCGCAATCCTCCGGCAAGGCATCCGGTTGGCGCAGCAGCGCCACCGTCTTCCCCTGCGCGCGGTAAACGCATCCCAGGGCGTCGCAGCGCAGCCGTCCGTCCAGGCTGACCCCGGCGAGCGGCCAGACATCCTGACCGGCCTTGTCCCCCGGCTTCTCCATGCCGTCGCGCCGCCGCCAACTGTCGGCCACCCGCCCGTCGCTGGCGGCGGACAGGCTGAGAATCCCCTCCGCGCCGCGCACGGCCATCAGTTTCCCGTCCTCCGACACCAGAATGTCGGGCCGCGGCGCGACGGCCGGGGCGACCAGCCCGCCGGCCAAGGCCACCAGCCCCAGCCAGCGCCAGCGCCTTGTCCAGATGACCAGCCACAGCCCGCCCAGCGTGACCGCCGCGATGGCGGCGTCCGGCATGACCGGCAGGAACGCCGTCGCTCCGGGCAGCGCCGCGGTCCGCTCCGCCGTCTCGATGACCAGCCGGACGCCCCAGCTCATCGCCGTCACCGCCGGCCCTTCCAGCCCGAAGGGCAGCAGCAGGTAGGACAGCAGGCTGAAGGGCATGATCCACACCGTCGTGATGGGGATCGCCACCATGTTGGACAGCACCCCGTAAAAGGCGACCTGCTGGAAATGGTAGAGCCCGTAGGGCGTCGTCGCGACCGTCGCTACCACGCTGGAAAAGGCGATGCCGCCCAGCGTCATCGCTCCCTTGCCGAGCCAGCCCATCTCCCGCCGCCGGCGCACCGCCCAGGGCGTGAACCGTTCGAAGGCGGCGATCAGGGCGACGACCGCCGCGAAGGACATCTGGAAGCTCGGCCCCAGCATCCCCTCCGGGTCGTAGAGGACGGTGACGAGGCCGGCGAAGGCGACCAGCCGCATGCTGATCGGAGACCGGTCGGCGATGACCGCCCCCATGACGAGGCCGGTCATCAGCACCGACCGCAGCGTCGGCAATGGCGCTCCCACCAGCAGCGTGTAGAGGATGGCCGACAGGATGCCGGCGAGCGCCGCGATCTTCTTGATAGGCCAGCGCAGCGCCACCCAGGGAAGCAGCGCCAGCAGCGCCCGCACGACCCAGAAGACGATCCCCGCGGCGATGCCCACATGCAGGCCGGAAATCGACAGAAGATGCGCCAGGCCGCTGTCGCGGAAGGCGTCCATCATAGGTTCGGGAATCGCCGCCGCATCGCCGTTCAGCAAGGCGGCGGTGACGCTGGCCTCCGCGGAGTCGGCCACGACGGCGCGGACCCGCTCGGCGATGGCGGCGCGGGCCTGCTCGAACGCCACCGTCACCCGGCGCCAGCCGTCGGGCGGTGGTGCTTCCTGCGCCACGGGAACGCCGATGACGAAGCCGACCGCGCCGAAGCCTTCGAAATAGGCGCGCCGCTGCAGGTCGAACGCCCCCGGCTCCGCCGGAGCGGCCGGCGGGTGGAGCATGGCGCGCAACCGGACCACCGTCCCGGCCTCCGGCGGAGTCACCTTGGTCGGCAGATGCAATCGGACCCGCGCCGGCGTCGCCTCCGGGGCCAGCCGGTCCACCGTCGGTTCCCCGATCATCAGCCGCGTGCCGGTGGGTTGCCGCTCGACCGCCAGCACCCGCCCGGTCAGGTGCACCGGTCCGAGTTCCCGCGTCAGCATCGGTGCCATCGCCGCCACGCTGTGGAGTTGCGCCGCGGCGAAACCCAGAGCGACGCTCAGCACCCCCAGCAGCAGGACGAGCGGCGCCAGACGCCGCCGCGCCAGCCACAGCAAAGGCAGGCAACCGACCGCAACACCCGGCCCCAGCCAGAGCGGCGGCTCGGTCGGCAGGCCGAAATACAGCGTCACGCCCGCCCCGGTCCCCACCGGAAGCCACAGCGCCCAGCGGTCCCGCTCCGCAGCGAGGCACTCCACCGCCGCCGCGGAAAGGCGCGCGGCGACGCCGCGACGGACAGGACCGGCATCGCCCTCCTCCGCCGCCAAACCTCCGGCCAAGCCCTCTTCAACCCCGTGGGCCATACTGTCGCCTATGCGCGCAAGGCAAATGCCTCCGGCGCCGTTAATGTGTTACACCACCGCACCACCGCAGTCGCACCGCAGCCGCCGCAGCACGGCCGCCGCAGCACTGTAGCAGCGCTGAACCCGGAATTGAGCCACCCATGACCGTCGTCACCCGTTTTGCCCCGTCGCCCACCGGCTTTCTCCACATCGGCGGTGCCCGCACCGCGCTGTTCAACTGGCTGTACGCCCGACGCAACGGCGGCACGTACCTGTTGCGCATCGAGGACACCGACCGCCAGCGCTCGACGGACGCCGCGGTGGACGCCATCCTCGACGGCCTATCCTGGCTCGGCCTCGACTGGGACGGCGACGCGGTCAGCCAGTTTGCCCGCAAGGATCGCCACGCCGAGGTGGCGCAGCAGATGCTGGCCGCAGGCCGCGCCTATTACTGCTACGCGAGCCCCGAGGAGCTGGAGGAGATGCGCGCCGCCCAGAAGGCCGCGGGCCAGCCGGTGCGCTACGACGGGCGCTGGCGCGACCGCGATCCGTCGGAGGCGCCCGCCGGCGTGAAGCCGGTGATCCGCCTGAAGGCGCCGCAGGAGGGCGAGACGGTCCTAAAGGACCGCGTCCAGGGCGAGGTGACGGTTCAGAACGCCCAGCTCGACGACCTGATCCTGCTGCGCGCCGACGGCACCCCGACCTATCTGCTGGCGGTGGTGGTGGACGACCATGACATGGGCGTGACCCACGTCATCCGCGGCGACGATCATCTGACCAACACCTTCCGCCAGATCCAGATCTACAACGCCATGGGCTGGGACCTGCCGGAGTTCGGCCACATCCCGCTGATCCACGGTCCGGACGGCGCCAAGCTGTCGAAGCGTCACGGCGCGCTGGGCGTCGACGCCTACCGCGACATGGGCTACCTGCCGGAGGCGATCCGCAACTACCTGCTGCGGCTCGGCTGGGCGCATGGCGACGACGAGATCATCTCGACCGAACAGGCCGTGGAGTGGTTCAACCTGGAGGGCATCGGGCGCTCCCCCTCGCGCTTCGACTTCGCCAAGCTGGAGAATCTGAACGCCCACTACATGCGGCAGGCCGACGACGCCCGCCTCGTGGGTCTGGCCGCTCCGCGCCTGGAGGCCGAGCTTGGCCGCGCGCTGACCGAGTCGGAGCGCGATCTGCTGACCCGCGCCATGAACGGGCTGAAGCAGCGCGCCCGCACCGTGGTCGACCTCGCCCAGAGCGCCCGCTTCTACCTCGCCGCCCGTCCGCTGGCGATGGATGAGAAGGCCGCCGCTCTGTTGGACGAGAAGGGCCGCGGCGTCCTGACCGACCTCGCCGCCCGCTTCGAGGCCGAGGCGGACTTCACCGCCGCCGCCCTGGAAGGGCTGGTGCGCGCCTTCGCCGAGGAGCGGGGTGAGAAGCTGGGCAAGATCGCCCAACCGCTGCGCGCCGCGCTCACCGGTTCCACCGTGTCGCCGCCCATCTTCGAGGTGGCCGAGATCCTCGGCCGCGCGGAAACGCTGGCCCGGATGAAGGATGCCGCAACTGCAGCACGGGGATAACTTCCGTGCGTTGATATCCGCCCGGCATAGAACTATGCTGCGCGCATTCGAAAAGGGCGTTAAGCCCCAACCCTAAAGATAAGGACGTGCCGAGATGACCCAAACCGCGGACAAGGCCGACACCTTCACCCTGATTGACAACCGGACTGGAAAGCAGGTCAGCCTGCCCGTGATGAAGGGAAGCACGGGTCCGGACGTGATCGACATCCGCAAGCTCTACGCCGAGACCGGTTGTTTCACCTACGATCCGGGTTTCACTTCGACGGGCAGCTGCGAGTCCAAGATCACCTACATCGACGGTGATGAGGGTGTTCTGCTGCACCGCGGTTACGCCATCGACGACCTTGCCGAGCACGCGACCTTCCCGGAGGTCTGCTTCCTCCTCCTCAACAACCACCTGCCGAACGCCGCCGAGAAGGAAGAGTTCGAGGGCATTCTGCGCAGCCACTCGATGGTGCACGAGCAGTTGACCCGCTTCTACAGCGGCTTCCGCCGCGACGCCCACCCGATGGCGGTCCTCTGCGGCGTGACCGGCGCCCTCTCGGCCTTCTACCACGACTCGACCGACATCGAGGACCCGGTGCAGCGCAAGATCGCCGCGCACCGCCTGATCGCCAAGATCCCGGCGATCGCCGCGATGGCCTACAAGTACTCGGTCGGCCAGCCGTTCATGTACCCGCGCAACGACCTGTCGTATGCCGAGAACTTCCTCTACATGACCTTCGGCACGCCGTGCGAGCCGTACAAGGTCAACCCGGTCCTGTCCAAGGCCATGGACAAGATCTTCATCCTGCACGCCGACCACGAGCAGAACGCCTCGACCTCGACCGTCCGTCTGGCCGGCTCGTCGGGCGCCAACCCGTTCGCCTGCATCGCCGCCGGCATCGCCTCGCTGTGGGGTCCGGCCCATGGCGGCGCCAACGAGGCCGTGCTGAAGATGCTGGAGGAGATCGGCTCGGTCGATCGCATCCCGGAGATCGTCCGCCGCGCCAAGGACAAGAACGACAACTTCCGCCTGATGGGCTTCGGTCACCGGGTCTACAAGAACTACGACCCGCGCGCCCAGGTCATGCGCAAGACCTGCCATGAGGTGCTGGCCGAGCTGGGCATCAAGGACGAGCCGCTCCTCGACATCGCGATGGAGCTTGAGAAGATCGCCCTTGAGGATCCCTACTTCGTCGAGAAGAAGCTGTACCCGAACGTCGACTTCTACTCGGGCATCATCCTGAAGGCGATGGGCTTCCCGACCAGCATGTTCACCGTTCTGTTCGCCGTGGCGCGCACCGTCGGCTGGATTTCCCAGTGGAAGGAGATGATCGAGGACCCGGTGCAGAAGATCGGCCGTCCGCGTCAGCTCTACACCGGCGAGACCAAGCGGGACTTCATCCCGCTGGCCGAGCGTGGCTAACCGGCCAACAGCGCACATCGGGACGGGCGGCTCCGACGGAGCCGCCCGAAGCCCGGCCGCGTCCATCGTTCCGGCACGGCGCGCCCGTCTGGGCCTGCCGGCCGCGAACGACAACAAGCCGCCGCTGTCGCGGCGGCTGCGCCGCATCGTCTTCTATGCGGTGATTGTGGCGATGATCGCCGCGGTGGTGCTGATCTGATCTGTCAGCCTTGGGTGATGGGGATGTGCGGCCCTTCCGCCGCCACACGCTCCATCCATGCGCGCACCGCCGGATAGCCGGACAGGTCGAAGCCACCCTCCTCCGCCACATGCGTGTAGGCGTAGAGCGCGATGTCGGCGATGCTGAATTGGTCGCCCACGAAGAAGCGACGCTCCGCCAGATGGCCTTCCATGACGCCCAGCGCGTCGTAGCCGAGCCGGCGCTTGGTCACCAGCCCCAGCTTGCGTTCCTCCGTCATCTCCACATGGTGCGTGATCCAGAAGCGCACGGTCGCGATGTTCGGTTCGTGGCTGTACTGCTCGAAGAACATCCATTGCAGAACCCGCGCGCGTCCCTCCCGATCGTCGGGCAGATAGGGCGTGCCCTCCGCCAGATACCAGAGGATCGCGTTGGATTCCGGCAGATGGCTGCCGTCCTCCAGTTGCAGCGTCGGAATGCGCCCGTTCGGGTTTCTTGCCAGAAACTCCGGTGTGCGGGTTTCCGCCCGGTCGATGTCCAGTTCGATCCGCTCATAAGGGGTGCCGAGCTTGTGCAGCAGCAGCCGACACTTGTAGCCGTTTCCGGAAGACAGGTTGTCGTAAAGGCGCAGCATGGGGGCGTGTCTCCGCTCCAAATCCATCCGATGGCGGATACAACCACGAAACGGAGTCAGGCGCCAGCACGACCGTTCGGAAGCGGCACGCCGAGCCGTTCCAGCCGCGCCTGATCGGCAGCGGCCTCCTCCAACAGCCAGTGCCGGAAGGCGCGGAGCACGCCGCGCCCACGCCCTTCGGCCGGGGCCGTCAACACGTAGCGGTCGCCGCAGGGCACCGCCGGTCCGAAGGGGCAGACAAGCCGTCCAGCCTCCAGCGCCTCCAGCACCAGCGACGGGCGCCCCAGCGCGATCCCCTGCCCGGCCATGGCCGCCTGGATCACCATGACCGATTCCGAAAAGCTCAGGCTGCGCCCTCCGTCCAGGTCCAACCCGCAGCCGGCGCGCCACAGGCTCCAATCCGGGGACGCCTGATAATGCAGCAGCGTCTGGCGGGACAGGTCGGCCGGGCCGGACAGCCGTTCGGCCAGCGACGGTGCACAGACCGGAAACAGCGGCTCTTCCGACAGAAGCGCCCCCGCGGGATCGGGATCGCCCCCGCGCGCATAGCGGATCACCGCCCAGCCCGCCTCGGCCTCCGACGCGCGGTCGGTGTTGCCCCCCTCGATGTCCAGGCGCAGATCCGGCCAGCCCTCCAGGAAGCGCCCCAGACGCGGCACCAGCCACAGGGCCGCCCAGGTCCGAGGCGCGGCGATGCGCAGGCGTTCCGGCCCGCTGCCGGCGATGCGGTCCCAACTTTCCTGAACGCGCCCAAGTCCGGCGGTGCAGGCCTGCGCGAGGTCGCGTCCGGCGTCGGTCGGGTGAAGCCCCTGCGGGGTACGGTCGAACAGGCGGACCTTCAGCCGCTTCTCCAGATCCCCCACCTGACGGCTGACCGCCCCGTGGGTCAGCCCAAGTTCGTCGGCGGCGCGGGTCATGCTGCCGTGTCGGGACGCCGCTTCGAAAGCGGCCAGGGCGGTGAAGGGGAGACGCGGCATCGCAGGCGCTGGCGGTTTTCACTGTGAGGATTTCTCACACCCATGCCCCGCGAAGTCAATTGTGGACTGCGGGGGTACCGGGCAGGCTTAGAGCACGAACAGAACCATCCCGGCACGAACCATGACGATGACGTTATCAATCACCGACATTCCCGCTCTTGATGACGGGCGCCTGCGCACCGAGTTGGAAGCCCTCCTGGAGGATGCGGTAAACGGCGGCGCCTCGGTTGGCTATCACGCCCCGCTGGAATCTCACTGGAAACGAGCCTTCTGGGACGGCGTGGGCGGGCTGCTGTCCAGCGGCGCGCACCGTCTGCTGATCGCCCGCGGCTCGGGGGGAGACTTGCTGGGAAGCGTGCAGTTGGCGCTGTGCACCAAGCCGAACGGAGCGCACCGCGCCGAAGTGCAGAAGCTGCTCGTCTTCACCCGCCATCGCCGGAACGGCGTCGCGCGGAGTCTGATGGCGGCGGTGGAGGAAACCGCCCGCGGGCTGGGCCGGTCCTTACTGGTGCTCGACACATTGAAGGGCCACAGCGGCGAACCCTTCTACGAGGCGACAGGCTGGCGGAGGGCCGGGCGGATCCCCGGCTACACGGTGGAAGCGGACGGCGCCTTTCACGACACCGTCCTCTTCTACAAGACGCTGTGACGGCGTTTACTTCGTTTCGATCAGCTCGACCTTGTAGCCGTCCGGATCCTCGATGAACGCGATCACGGTGCTACCGTGCTTCATCGGGCCGGGCGGACGCGGAATCTTGACGCCTTCCTTGGCGAGCTGCTCGCAGGTGGCGTAGATGTCCGGCACCCCCAGCGCGATGTGGCCATAGGCGGTGCCGATGGCGTAAGGCTCCGCCTGGTCCCAGTTGTGGGTCAGTTCCAGGACGGCGGTGTCCTTCTCGTCACCGTAGCCGACGAAGGCCAGCGTGAAGCGGCCACCCTCATAGTCATTGCGGCGCAGCAGCTTCATGCCGAGCAGACGGGTGTAGAAGTCCAGCGACTTCTCCAGATCATAGACCCGGAGCATCGTGTGCAGCAGGCGGAATTGGCTCATGGTCTCTTCTCCCAAGCGGGTTCTTGCACTGTCGTCGTTTCCGGCCGACCGGCGGCGACCTCCAGGACCACGCGGGCAGCGCGTTCGCTGGGTGGCGTTCCACCCTGCCCCAGCCAGCGCGCCACCTCCGCCACCCCGTCGATCTGCGTCGCGCGGGCGGCGGGATCGTCGAGCAGGCGGCCCAGTTCCAAGGCCAGCCGGTCGGGGCGGCAGTCCTCCTGGAGCAGTTCCGGCACCAGCATGCGGTCGAGCATCAGATTGACCAGATTGACGTATTTGACCCGGATCAGCCGCCGGTACAAGGCCACCGTCACCGGGTTGAGGCGGTAGGCGATCACCGTCGGCAGGCGCGCCAGAGCCAGTTCCAGCGCCACCGTCCCAGACGCCGCCAGCGCGGCCTCCGCCGCAGCGAAGGCGTCGTATTTCGGGCCGTCGCCTTCGACAAGGATGGTGGGCACCGGCCAGCCCGCCACCTCCGCCGCCACGCGGTCGCGCACCGTCGCGACGGTCGGCACCACGGCGACCAGCCCCGGATGGGTCGGCAGCAAGCGTTCGAGCGTGGCGCGGAAGTCGGGGAGCAGGCGGGACACCTCGCCCTTCCGGCTGCCCGGCAGGACGGCGACGATCCGCGCATCCGGGCCCAGCCCATGGGCCTCCCGGAAGCGTTGCGCATCGCCATGCCCGGCGCCGCTCTCCACCACCGAATGGCCGACGAAGGTGCAGGGAAGCCCTTCCTTCTCGAAATAGGGTGGCTCGAAGGGGAGGATCGCCAGCAGATGGTCGTAGATCGCCGCGTACTTGGCGGCGCGCTTCGGCTTCCACGCCCACACGGTCGGCGCCACATAATGGATCAGCGGGATGTCCGGCGCCTGCGCCTTGACGCGCTTGGACACCCGCACCGTGAAGCCCGGCGAATCGATGCCCACCACCGCGTCGGGCCGCAGCCGCAGGATCTCCGCGACCGTCTGGTCGATGCGGCGCAGCAGGTTCGGCAGATGGGGCAGCAGTTCGAACACGCCGAACAGCGTCAGCTCGCCCATCGGGAACAGGCTGTCCAGCCCTTCGGCCACCATCTTCTCGCCGCCGATGCCGGCAAAGCGCACCCGCCCGCCGGTCAGCCGCTTGCAGGCGGCCATCAGCCGCGCGCCCAGCGCGTCGCCGGAGGGCTCTCCGGCGATCAGGAAAATCAGCGGATCGCTCACGCCCGGGTCTCCGACGCAACGGTGATGCCGACCACGAAGAGGCCCAGCCGGTCGGCGGCCTCGGCCACTGCGGCGCGGTCCACCAGCAGGCTTCCGCCGGCCTCCACCGCGATGCCGCGCAGGCCGGCGCGGGCGGCGTTCTCCACGGTCGTCACCCCCATGGTGGGCAGGTCGAGGCGGCGGTCCTGCTGCGGTTTCTTCACCTTGACCAGCACGCCGCCCGGACCGGGCCGCGCCAGCGAGGCGCAGCGGGCGAGCATGGCGTCGGTGCCTTCGATGGCCTCGACGGCGAGCACGATCCCCTGCTGCACCACGGCCCCCTGCCCGACATCCAGAGCGCCGAGCGCGCGGGCGACCTCGACAGCGCGGGCAATGTCGCGCTCCGCCTCGGCGTCCGGACGCAGCCGACCCACCGGCCCCGCCGGGGTCAGAAGCTCACCGAGGAGTTCGTGCAGACCGACCACGCGAAACCCCTCCCCTTCAAGTTCCCGCGCGACGGAGCGCAGCAGCCCGTCGTCGCCGAGCGCGCGGGTGCCGACCTTGGCAAGGAACTTGGTGGTGTACCAATCGGGAAGCAGCTCGGTGAAGGACGGCCGGCGCACCGGTCCGGCAAAGACCAGCTCCCCGACCTTTTCCTTCTTCAGCCGTTCGATGATGCTGCCGGCGGCGCCGAAGCGGCTCCACAGATGAGGAAGGCCATCGACGGTGGCAGGGTCGGTGTGGCCGTCGAAGGCGACGACGAAGACCTCGCGCCCCTGGCCGCGCACCGCGGCGGCGATGCGGGCCGGCAAGGTGCCGCCGCCCGCCAGAATGCCGAGCTTGGGAAGAGGCTGCGACATGGCCGGGACTCTCCCAGGAAACAGAACAAAGAAACAGGGCGCGTACGGCCCTCAGCCCTCGCGCGGCTGGCAGAGCGACCGGGAGGCCCGCGCGAAGGTCAGCACGTCGGCGACCAGCGTCTGCTGCCCCATGTCGCGCCCGACCTCCTCCATGCGCTCGGCGAAGGTGCCCTCGTTGCCGAACAGCAGGCGGTAGGCGGCACGGAGAGCGTGGATCTCGTCCTTCTGGAAGCCGCGGCGCTCCAGCCCGACGAGGTTCAGACCGGCCAGACGCGCCCGGTCACCCATGACGAGGCCGTAGGGGATCACGTCCTTCTCCACGCCGGACATGCCGCCAATCATGGCGTGCGACCCGATGCGGACGAACTGGCGGACCGCGGACAGCCCGCCGATGGTCACGAAATCGCCGAGTTCCACGTGGCCCGCCAGCGTGGCGTTGTTCGCCAGAACCGCGTTGTTGCCGACGACGCAATCGTGGGCGATGTGGACGCCGACCATGAACAGGCCGTTGTCGCCGACCCGCGTGACCATGCCGCCGCCCTCGGTGCCGGGGCTCATGGTGACGTGTTCGCGGATCTGGTTGTTGCGCCCGATGATCAGCTCGGACGGCTCGCCCTTGAACTTGAGGTCCTGCGGGCGGTGGCCGATGGACGCGAAGGGGAAGATGACCGAGTCGTCACCGATGCGCGTGCGGCCCTCGACCACCACGTGGGAGGTCAGCCGCACGCGGTCGCCCAGTTGAACGTCCGGCCCGACCACGCAGAAGGGACCGATGGAAACGTCTTCGCCCAGCTTGGCGGCCGGATCGACGACCGCCGTCGGGTGAATGGAAACGCTCATTTCTCGTCCAGGATCATGGCGGAATAGACGGCTTCGGCGACCAGGACGCCGTTGACCTTGGCCTCGCCCTTGAACTTCCA
The DNA here is from genome assembly GCF_014596085.1 of Azospirillum tabaci. Taxonomy (GTDB): domain Bacteria; phylum Pseudomonadota; class Alphaproteobacteria; order Azospirillales; family Azospirillaceae; genus Azospirillum; species Azospirillum tabaci. The sequence continues at coordinate 50,488 of NZ_JACCJY010000029.1, read as the reverse complement.
CACATTGGCGCGCTGGCGCTGCTTGGTCACGTGGATGTGGATGGTGTCGCCGGGGGTGACCGGGCGGCGGAAGCGCGCCTCGTCCACGGTCATGAAATAGACCAGCTTGCCCTCGGACTCCTTGCCCAGCGTGGCGACCACCAGCACGGCGGAAGTCTGGGCCATCGCCTCGATGATCATCACGCCCGGCATCACCGGTCGCGACGGGAAGTGCCCCTGGAAGAACGGCTCGTTGATGGTGACGTTCTTCACGCCGGTGGCGCTCTCGCCCAGCGTGATGTCGATCACCCGGTCGATCATCAGAATCGGATAGCGATGCGGGATCATTTCCATGATCCGCATGATGTCGAGGTCGGCTATCTTCTTGTTGTCCGCCGTCACATCCATGGTCCGGCCGCCCGCCTTTCAAAATCCACGAAAACGCCCCGCGCCGCGCCTGTGGCGGCACGGGACGAAGCCCCCTTGTGCCCCATTTCCAGGGATTTGGCAATCCCGACGCCGACGGGCTTCCGGGGTCCTGTGCGTCCAGCGCCTATGAAAAAGGCCGCCACGCTCCCCTGCGGAAGCGTGGCGGCCCATCCAGCCGAACCTTACTGCTTGGGAACGGTCAGCGCGACCTGGGGCAGCTTCTTGTTCACCCGCTCCAGCACCACGTCGGTGACGTCGAGCTGGGTGTCGACCAGGACGAACTGCTGGCGGGCGAGGACCAGGTTGGCGCCGCGCTCGCGCGCCACGTCGGCGACGATCTCCACCATGTTCTTGTGGACGACGGCCATCGCCTCGTTCAGCGCGTTTTCCAGGGCGCGCTTGCGGCTCTGCACCGTCTTCTGAACCTCGCCGACCTGCTTCTCGAAGTCGCGGCGTTTGTTGGCCAGGGCGTCCGGAGCCAGCACGGTCTGCTGCTTGCGCAATTCCTCCTCGGACTTGCGCAGCTTGTCCTCCAGCGAGGCGATTTCCTTCTGGTAGGTTTCGCGCAGCGATTCGAAGGACTTCGACACGCCCTTGGAGGCGTTCGACTCCTGCATGATCTTCTGGACGTCGACCACGGCGATGACTGGCGCCTTGAGGTTGTCGGTCGGCTTGTCCTGGGCGAAGGACGGCGTCGCCATCGCGACGCCCGCCATCACCGCACCGGCGGCGACCAGCGCCCTGAGCTTGCTGAACTGCATGTTAGAACCTGGTTCCAAAGCTGAAGCGGAAGATCTCTTTCTTGTCGTAATCTTCCTTGAGAATCGGGACCGCAAAGTCAAGGCGGATCGGCCCGAAGGGCGAGCGCCAAGACAAGCCGGTGCCGACCGACAGGCGGATCGATTCGTCGTCGGGGACGAGCGGGTCGTTGATGTCGACCTTGCCCAGCGTACCGACGTCGGTGAAGGCATGGCCCTTCAGCCCGAATTCCTCGGGCAGGCCGACCGGGAAGGTCATCTCGACCGACCCGCGGTAATAGCGGGTGCCGCCCAGGGCGTCGCCGGTGCGCAGGTCGCGCGGGCCGATGCCGGCGGTGTTGAAACCACGCAGCGTGTCACCGCCGATGAAGAAGCGATCGGACAGGGCGATGCCGTCGTCACCGATGCCGACAATGTAGCCGACCTCGCCGGTGGCGCTGACGACCCAGCTCTCGTCGAACAGCGGCAGGTAATAGCCGGCGCCGAGACGGTTGCGCAGGAAGCGGGCGTCGCCGCCCAGACCCGCGAGATCATTCGTCAGGCGAATGTAATAGCCTTCCGTCGGGGTCAGGCGGCTGTTGCGGCGATCGTAGGTGAGTTCCTGGCCGATCAGCGAGGTCAAGCGGGCGCCCTTCTGCTCTTGAATGTAGCGGGACGCCGAGCTGGGAACGCTGGTGATGTCGGTGTTCTGGAGCTGGTAGTAGACGCGCTGGCGCAGGTTCTCCGTCAGCGGATACCCCATGCGCAGGGCCATGCCGGTGCTCTTCTCGTCGAAGGAGCTTTCGTCCTGATAGTCGCGGGTGATGCGGAACAGGTCGAAACCGGCGGACAGGTCGCGGTCCAGGAAATACGGCTCGGTGAAGGAGACGTCATATTCCTGGCGGCTTCCCGACACGGTGGCGCCGAAGCGGAGATCCTGGCCGCGGCCCAGCAGGTTGCGCTCGCGAATCGAGAAGTCGGCCAGCGGACCGTCCGAGGTCGAGTAGCCGGCGCCGATGGAGATTTCACCGGTGGACTGCTCGGTCACCTCGACGTTCATCACGGTGCGGTCGGGCGCCGAGCCCTCCGCGGTGGTGATGTTCACGCGCTCGAAATAGCCCAGATCCTTGATGCGCTGCTCGGAGCGGCGCAGCTTGGTCGTGCTGAACGGGTCGCCTTCGGACAGCAGCATCTCGCGCCGGACCACCTTGTCCAGCGTGCGGACGTTGCCGGTCACGTCGATGCGCTCCACGAAGACGCGCGGCCCCTCAACGATGTCGTAAACGATGTCGATGGTCTGGTTTTCGCGGTTGCGCGAAATCCGCGGGCGGACGTCCACGAAGGCGTATTGCAGGTCGCCGACGGCGTTGGACAGCTTGGTGATGGTGTTCTCCACCTCCTGCGCGTTGTACCAGTCGCCCTCGCGCGTGGTCAGCACGCTGCGCAGTTGCTCCGGGTCCAACGCCTTCAGGGAGGTGCTGATGTCCATCTTGCCGAACTTGTAGCGCTCACCCTCGTCCACCGTGAAGGTGATGACGAAGTCCTCGCGGTCCGGCGTCAACTCCGCCACGGCGGACACCACGCGGAAGTCGGCGTAGCCTTCCTTGAGGTAATAGCGGCGCAGCAGGTCGCGGTCGTAGTTTAGGCGGTCCGGATCGTAGTTGTCGTCCGACGTCATGAAGCGCCACCAGGCGCTTTCCCGCGTCTGGATCGCCTCGCGCAGCGTCCCGTCGGAGAATTTCTCGTTGCCGATGAAGGTGATGCTGCGCACGCCGGTGCGCACACCCTCGTTGATCTCGAACACCAGATCGACGCGGTTCTGGTCGAGCTGGATGATCTTCGGCTCGACGGTCGCGGCGAAGCGCCCCTGGCGGCGGTAGATGTCCAGGATGCGTTGCACGTCGCTCTGAACGCGGGTGCGGGTGTAGACGACGCGGGGACGGAGCTGGATTTCCTTCTCCAGATTCTCCTTCTCGATGCGCCGGTTCCCCTCGAAGGCGATGCGGTTGATGATCGGGTTCTCCGCCACCTGCACCACCAGCGCGTCGCCGTCGCGCTTCAGCACCACATCGGCGAACAGACCCGTGTTGAACAGGGCCTTCAGCGACTGGTCGATGCGGTCGGGATCGAAGGGATCGCCGGGCGCCACCGCGAGGTAGGAGCGGACGGTCGTCGGCTCGATGCGCTGGACGCCTTCCACCCGAATGTCCCGGATGGTGCCGCCCGAGAACATCTGGGCGACCAGCGTCCCGTCGCCGAACGCGGCGGATTTCGCCGCACCCGGCTTGGGCGCGCCCGCCTGGGCCCAGGCTGCGTGGGAAAGGGCAAGAGAAACCGTCGTCATGGCGCAACCGGCCATCAGGCCGAACGCCAGAACCCTGCTCGACACCCGCAAAGCTCGCTCCCTGGCTTTGGGGGCATCCCTCAGGAAATGAGCCCCCTAAAGAAATCCACCACGCGAAGCTGAACCAGATCGTTCCACGTGGCGAAAACCATGAGCGTTAATACCAAAGCAAGGCCGATGCGGAAACCGTATTCTTGCGCTTTAGGTCCGAGAGGACGCCCACGGAGTCCTTCAAGGGCGTAAAACATCAGATGGCCGCCGTCAAGCAGCGGAACCGGAAACAAATTGATCATGCCGAGGTTGACCGACAGGAAGGTCATGAACCAGATCAGCGGGTACCAGCCGGACTGGGCGACCTCGCCGGACATCTGGGCGATGCGCAGCGGCCCGCCCAGCTCCTCGGTGCCGCGCGACCCTTCGATCATCTGGCCGAGCGCCACGAAGGTGCCGGACACCATGCCGACGACCTCCCGGCCCGCCTGCCACAGGGCGGTCAGCGGGTCATGGCGCTTCGTCTCGGCCCCGCCGCGCATGATCCCGAGCTGGCCGATGCGGTGGGTGTTGCCGAGTCGGTCGGTGACCTCGCGCACGTCCGGAGTCGCCGTCAGATTGACCGAGCGCCCGTCCCGCTGCACCACCATCTCCAGCGGCGCCCCCGGCTGCATCGAGACGATCTGCCGGATTTCCTCGAATCGCTGGATGTCGCTGCCGTTGATCGAGACGATCAGATCGCCCGGCTGGAGCCCGGCACGCTCCGCGGCGCTGCCCGGCTGCACCCCGCCGACGTCCGGCGGGGTGAAGGACTGGCCGGCGGTGGCGAAGAGGATGGTCAGGGCGACGATGGCGAACAGAAAATTCGCGATGGGTCCCGCCGCCACGATGGCCGCCCGCTGGCCGAGCCGCTTGTGGTGAAAGGACACCGCCTGCTCCTCGGCGCTCATGCTCTGCGTGTGGGCGCCGGGCGTGCTCGCCGGGTCGGCGTCGCCGAACATCTTCACATAGCCGCCAAGCGGGATGGCGCTGAACTTCCAACGCGTTCCGGAGCGGTCGGTCCAGCCGAACAGCTCCGGGCCGAAGCCGATGGAGAAGACCTCGATCCGCACGCCGTTGCGGCGCGCGACGAGGTAGTGACCGAGTTCGTGCACAAACACGAGCACGGTGAGGACCAGCAGAAAAGACAGAAGCGTGGTCCCGAAGCCGCCCATGACGTCCATCACATCCTTTGCATCCCGGAGCGGCTCCTTCGTGGTCCGCGCCCGGAAAAAGACTCAGCGTGCCAGGGCCGCGACCCGGTCCACCGCCACGCGGCGCGCCTCGGCGTCGGTGTCGCGCACCGCGCCCAGGTCGCGGAGCGGCCGGTGCGGCAGCGTGCCCAACACCCCCTCGACGATCCGTTCGATGTCGAGAAAGCCGATCCGACGGTCGAGAAACGCCTGCACGGCCACCTCGTTGGCGGCACTGAGAATAGTAGGAGCGCCCCCACCGCTTTGCAAGGCGGCCCGGGCGAGCCGCAGGGCCGGGAAGCGCTCGGGGTCCGGCGCCTCGAAGGTCAGGGTTGCCGCCTTGACGAGGTCCAGCCGTTCGGCGGGAGTCGAGATGCGCGCGGGCCAGCCGAGCGCGTAGGCGATCGGCGTCCGCATGTCCGGCGTGCCGAGCTGCGCCAGGACCGAACCGTCCACATACTCGACGAGCGAATGCACGACCGATTGGGGGTGGACCAGCACGTCGATCTTCTCTTCGGGGACGCCGAAGAGGAAATGCGCCTCGATGATCTCCAGCCCCTTGTTCATCATGGTGGCGCTGTCGATGGAGATCTTGGCGCCCATGTCCCAAGTCGGATGGGCGACCGCCTGCTCGCGCGTCGCCGCGGCCATGAAGGCGCGGTCCTTCGTCCGGAAGGGGCCGCCGGACGCCGTCAGGATCAGGCGCTGGACGCTGTCCAGCCGGTCGAAGTCGAAGACCTGGTAGATCGCCGAATGCTCGCTGTCGACCGGCAGCAGGTTGGCGCCGTGGCGGCGCACCTCCTCCATCATCAGGGCGCCGGCGCAGACCAGCACCTCCTTGTTGGCGAAGGCGACGCAGGCGCCGCGGCGCACCGCGGCCAGGGTGGGCTCCAGCCCGGCGGCGCCGACGATGGCGGCCATCACCCAGTCGGCGGGGCGCTCCGCGGCCTCGGCCACGGCCTGCGGCCCGGCGGCGGCCTCCACGCCGGTTCCGGCCAGGGCCTCCTTGAGGTCGGCGTAGGCCGCCGGGTCGGCGACCACGGCCAGCTTCGGACGGAGCTGCCGCGCCTGCTCGGCCAGAAGGGCGACGTTGCGGTTGGCGGTCAGCGCCTCCACCACGAAGCGCTCCGGATCGCGTGCGACGAGGTCCACCGTCTGCGTGCCGACCGACCCGGTCGAACCGAAGATCGTCACGCGCCGCGGCGTGTCCCCCGCCCCTTCAGCCTTCACAACCATAACCCCGTCACCACCATGCGATTGCCATGCCGAGGGTCGCGTGGAACAGGGCCAGCACCGGGGCGGCAGAGAGTAGCCCGTCGATGCGGTCCAGGATTCCCCCGTGACCAGGAATGAGATGGCCGCTGTCCTTCACGTTGTAACGGCGTTTGACCGCGGATTCGAAGAGGTCGCCCGCTTGCGCCACCACGGCCAGGACGGCGCCCACCGCAAGAGCCAGAAGCGGCCGTTGCGCCCCCGCGGCCAGAGCCACCCCCCACCCCACCAGGGCCGAGGAGGCCATGCCGCCGATCAGGCCGGCCCAGGTCTTCTTCGGGCTGATCCGAGGGGCCAGTTTCGGCCCGCCGATGGTTCGCCCGGCGGCGTAGGCGCCGATGTCGGTCGCCCAGACACCCAGCATGGTGAAGAGGAAAAGCGCGAGACCGGACTCCGGATCGTCGCGCAGCCACATCAGCCCGGCCAGACCCGCCACGACGTAGAGGACGCCGGCCCCGGCCAGACCGCGGTCCGGCCCGCCCGACGCCAAAGCCACGCCGGCCGTGGCCAGGACGGCGACGACGACGGCCGCCCATGGCCCGGCGGCGATCTGCGCGGCCAGCGCCAGCAGGACGCCGGCCACCGATAACGCGATGGCCGCGCCCTTGCGGCGGCAGGGAACGAGGTTGCTCCACTCCACGGCGGAGGCCACGGCGCCGAGCGCGATCAGGCCGTGGAAGATCCAGCCGCCGGCCCAGACCGCGGCCAGGACGAGCGGTGCCAGCACGAGCGCCGAGATGGCGCGCGTCTTCAGATCGCCGGATTTAGCGGATGCCGGTGGTTGCGCCGAAGCGACGTTCCCGTCGGTGGAACTCTTCAATCGCCGCCTCCAGGTCACGCTTGGAAAAATCAGGCCAGAGCGTGTCCACGAAGACCAGCTCGGCGTACGCCGCCTGCCACAGCAGGAAATTGCTGATGCGCTTCTCGCCGCTGGTGCGGACGATCAGGTCCGGGTCCGGGATGTCGGCGGTGAACAGGCGTTCGGACAGCCGATCCTCGGTGATGTCGGCGGGGTCGAGCGTCCCCGCCTTGACCTCCTCGGCCAGACGCCGCGCCGCCAGCGTGATTTCCTGGCGGGAACCGTAGCTCAACGCCACCACAAGGGTCAGCTTGCGGTTGTCGCGGGTCAGGGTCTCCGCGTTCTCGATCAGGCCGACGATGTCCTTGGACAGGCGGGCCCGGTCGCCGATGACGCGCAGGCGCACGCCGTTCCGGTGGAGGTCGGCAATCTCGCTGCGCAGGTAAAAGCGCAGGAGCTGCATGAGGTCGGACACCTCCTCCTCCGGCCGACGCCAGTTCTCGGACGAGAAGCTGAAGATCGTCAGATAGCCGATCCCCAGCTCGCCCGCGGCTTCGACCGTCCGGCGGACGGCGTCCACGCCCTTTTTATGGCCGGCGGTGCGGGGCAGCCCTCTGGACTTCGCCCAACGCCCGTTGCCGTCCATGATCACGGCCACGTGCGCGGGCGAGCGCAGGGGGCGGCTGTCTTCCGCGTCGCGCATGCCGTCAGACCTGCATAATGTCCTTTTCTTTCGCCGCAAGCGCATCGTCGACCAGCTTGATGTACTGGTCGGTCAGCGCCTGGACCTTCTCGCCGAGCCCCTTGTGCTCGTCCTGCGAGATGTCGCCGGCCTTCTCCGCCTTCTTCAGCCCGTCCATGCCGTCGCGGCGCACGTTGCGCACGGCGACGCGGGCCTGCTCGGCGTACTTATGAGCGACCTTGGCGAGTTCCTTGCGGCGCTCCTGCGTCAGGTCGGGCAACGGAACGCGGATCGACTGGCCTTCCGTCTGAGGGTTCAGGCCGAGGCCCGAATCGCGGATGCCCTTCTCCACGGCCTTGACCATGCCGCGGTCCCACACCTGCACGACGATCAGGCGCGGCTCCGGCACGCTGACGGTGCCCACCTCCTTGAGGTGCATCCTGGCGCCGTAGGCCTCGACGGTCACGGGCTCAAGCAGGCTGGCGGAGGCGCGGCCGGTGCGCAGACCGCTCAACTCCTTGCGAAACGCCTCAAGCGCTCCTTCCATGCGGCGCTTGAGATCCGATGCGTCGGGCGCAGCCACGGGCTCACTCCGTTTCTTCGTTGATGATCGTAAACTTGCCCCGGCCCTGCATCACCTCGGCGAAGGCGCCGGGGGTGTGGATCGAGAACACGAGTATGGGGATGTGGCTCTCGCGCGCCAAGGAGATCGCGGAAGCGTCCATCACCTGCAGGTCCTTCGCCAGGACCTCCAGGTAGCCCAGGCGCTCGTAACGCTCCGCGTCCTTCACCTTCTTCGGGTCGGCGGTGTAGACGCCGTCCACCTGCGTGCCCTTCAGCAGGGCATCGCAGCCCATCTCCGACGCGCGGAGCGCGGCGGCGGTGTCGGTGGTGAAGAAGGGGTTGCCGGTGCCAGCGGCGAAGATCACCACGCGGCCCTTCTCCATGTGCCGGATGGCGCGGCGCCGGATGTAGGGCTCGCACACCGACGACATGGGAATGGCCGACTGCACGCGGGTCGCGACCCCCATCCGCTCCAGAGCGCTCTGCATCGACAGGGCGTTCATCACGGTGGCGAGCATCCCGATATAGTCGGCCGAGGCGCGCTCCATGCCGCTCGCCGCACCCTTCACGCCGCGGAAGATGTTGCCCCCGCCGATGACCAGGCTCACCTGGACGCCCAGCTGGATCACCGCCTTCACCTCGTTGGCGACGCGGTTGACCACCTCCGGGTCGAGGCCGTAGTCGCGCTGACCCATCAACGCCTCGCCCGACACCTTCAGCAGGACTCGTTTGAAGCGGATGCCGTCAGCCGGCTCGGTGGTCCCGGTGGTCTGGGCCATGGGGGGCTTTCTCCCGGTTGGTGTGAAGAGTGCGTGCGGCGGGTCGCCGGTTCCTTACTTCTGGCCGGCGGCGGCGGCGACCTCGGCGGCGAAATCGCTCTCCGCCTTCTCGATGCCCTCGCCCAGCGCGAAACGGACGAAGCCCGTCACCTTGACCGGGGCGCCGATGTCCTTAGCGGCGTTCTCCACCACCTTGCGGACCTTGGTCTCGCCGTCGATCACGTAGGTCTGCTCCAGCAGCACCACTTCCTCGTAGTACTTGCGGATGCGGCCTTCGAGCATCTTCTCGACGATGTTCTCCGGCTTGCCCGAGGCGCGGGCCTGCTCGGCGAGCACGTTGCGCTCACGCTCCAGCGCGGAGGTGTCGACGTCGGCGATGTCCAGGGCGTCCGGACGGGCGGCGGCGATGTGCATGGCGATCTGCTTGCCCAGATCGTTCAGCTTGGCGGTGTCGCCGGTCGACTCCAGGGCGACCAGAACGCCGATCTTGCCCAGGCCCGGCGCGATGGCCGAGTGGACGTAGGACACGACGACGCCCGCCGGAACCGACAGCTTGGCCGAGCGGCGGATGTTCATGTTCTCGCCGATGGTGGCGATCAGGTTGGTCAGCTCTTCCTGGACCGTGCGGCCGGCGTCCGGATAGGCGGTGGCCTTCAGGCCCTCGACGTCGCCCGAACCGGACAGGGTCAGCTCGGCGGCCTTCAAGGAGAACGCCTGGAACTTGTCGTTGCGCGCGACGAAGTCGGTCTCGGCGTTCACCTCGACGACGGCGCCCGCGGTGCCGGCGGTGGCGACGGCGACCAGACCCTCGGCGGCGACGCGGCCCGACTTCTTGGCGGCGGCGGCGAGGCCCTTCTTGCGCAGCCAGTCAACGGCGCCCTCGAGGTCGCCCTGGGTCTCGGCCAGCGCCTTCTTGCAGTCCATCATGCCCGCGCCGGTCTTCTCGCGCAGTTCCTTGACGAGCGCGGCGGTAATCTCGGCCATGGTATCGCCCTCTTCCTTCCGAACAGATCCAAGCGGATCGGGTTGATCCAAACAACTCATAAAAAAGGCAGCCGGGCCATAGGTCATAAGGCCCGGCTGCCCCGTATCACCGGGATCAGGCCTGGGCCTGTTCGGCCTCGACCCCTTCCTCTTCCGGCAGCTGCTCGGCCGGAGCCTCCTCGGAGGAGCCGACGTCGATGCCGGCGGCGCTCATCTCAGCCTGCAGACCGTCGAGCACGGCGCCGTTCACCAGCTCGCAGTACAGGTCGATGGCGCGCAGGGCGTCGTCGTTGCCGGGGATCGGGAAGGCCACGCCGTCCGGATCGGAGTTGCTGTCGATCACCGCGATGACCGGAATGCCGAGCTTGTTGGCTTCCTTGACGGCGATCGACTCCTTGTTGGTGTCGATGATGAAGAGGACGTCCGGCAGGCCGCCCATCTCCTTGATGCCGCCCAGCGCGCGCTCCAGCTTGTCGCGCTCGCGGGTCAGCTCCAGGATTTCGCGCTTGGTGAGGCCCGAGGTGTCGCCGGCCAGACGCTCTTCCATCTCGCGCAGGCGCTTGATCGACTGGGAGATGGTCTTCCAGTTGGTCAGCATGCCGCCGAGCCAGCGGTGGTTGACGTAGTACTGGCCGCACTTCGACGCGGCCTCGGCCACCTTCTCCTGAGCCTGGCGCTTGGTGCCGACGAACAGGACGCGGCCGCCGCCGGCGACGACGTCACGGACGGCCTGCAGGGCGCGGTGCAGCGCCGGGACGGTCTGCTCCAGGTCGATGATGTGCACACCGTTGCGCACGCCGAAGATGTACGGACCCATCTTCGGGTTCCAGCGGCGGGTGTGGTGACCGAAGTGGACGCCGGCTTCGAGCAGCTGGCGCATGGTGAAAGACGGAATAGCCATTTGGAAAAGTCCTTTTCCGGTTGCTCCGCCGCGGGCACTGTCCGTTTGACAGGACACCGGATCGGGCCATCGGGGTAAAGCCGAGGGACCGCCAGCCCGCGTGAGGTTTTGACGACGGCGCTTACATAGCCCGCCGCAACCGCTTTGGCAACACCGGTTTGCCAATTGGTTGGCGACGAATGCGGTGCATCGCGCACCGCTTCGTCATGGGAAGCGCATTCTCTACAGCTCCACCACCTCGACCACCCCCGGCACCGCCTTCAGCGCGGCGCGGCTCTGGTTGGTGATGTTGAAAGAGCCGGGGAGCTGGATCTCCACCTCCTTCAACGGGTCGATCTCGACCAGCAGGTGGATCTTGCCCTTGCCGCGGGCCAGCCGCTCCAGCATGCCGCGGATGCTCTCCACCGGCCCGCCGTCGCGCACCACCACCTTCAAGCCGTCCGAGACCTGGGCGACGGCGTCCTCCAGCGGCTTCACCTCCTGGCAGGTCAGGCGGATGTCCTCGCCGTTCATCTGGACGTCCACGGTCATCAGCACCGGGCGCCCGGCCTCCAGCAGGTCGCGGTTGGTCGCCAGCACCTCCGAGAAGACCGTCACCTCGTAGCCGCCGCTGGAGTCGGACAGTTCCACGAAGGCGAAGCGGTTGCCCGACTTCGCGGTCTTTTCCTTGCGGCTGACCACGATGCCGGCGACGCTGCGCCGGGTCGAGCCGCCGCCGGTCACCGCCGTGGCGAGGTCCGCCGACCGCACCACCCTCATGCGGGCCAGCGGGCCGGCGAAGGCGTCCAGCGGGTGGGCGGACAGGTAGAAGCCGATGGCGCCGAACTCGTGCTTCAGCTTCTCCAGCGGCTCCCACTCCTTCACCTTGGGCAGGTCCGGCTCCTTCAGCCCGCCCCCGGCGCCGCCGAACAGGTTGCCGATGCCGCTGTCGCGCTCCGCCGCCTCCGCCTGGGCGTAGCGGATCAGCGTTTCCAGCGCCGCGTGGACCTGGGCGCGGTTCGGGTTGATGCCGTCGAAGGCGCCGGCGCAGGTCAGGTTTTCGAGTTGGCGCTTGTTGATGGTCTTCAGGTCGAGGCGGCGGGCGAAGTCGAACAGGCTCTTGTAGGGACCGTTCTTCCGGCGCTCCTCCACCACCGCCTTCATGGCCGGCAGGCCGACACCCTTCACCGCGGCCAGCGCGTAGCGCACCGCCTTGCCGCCGTCGGGCAGCGCCTCCACCCCGAAGATGCTGTCGGATTTGTTGATGTCCGGTGTCAGCAGCTTGATCTTCAGCCGCACCAGCTCCTGCCGGAAGACGTTCAGCTTGTCGGTGTTGCCGAGGTCGAGCGTCATCGACGCCGCCATGAACTCCACCGGGTGGTTCGCCTTCAGATAGGCGGTGTGGTAGGCGACCAGCGCGTAGGCCGCCGCGTGGCTCTTGTTGAAGCCATAGCCGGCGAACTTCATGACCTGATCGAAGATCATGCTGGCCTGATCGGGGTCCACCCCGCGGCCGGCGGCGCCGTCGCAGAAGATCTTCCGCTGGGCGTCCATCTCCTCCTTGATCTTCTTGCCCATGGCGCGGCGCAGAAGATCGGCGCCGCCCAGCGAATAGCCGGACAGCACCTGGGCGATCTGCATGACCTGCTCCTGGTAGATCATGATCCCGAAGGTCTCCTTCAGGATCGGCTCCAGGGCCGGGTTCATGTAGTCGGCGGGTTCCTCGCCGTTCTTCACCTTGATGTATTTGGGAATGTTGTCCATCGGGCCGGGGCGGTAGAGCGACACCAGCGCGATGATGTCCTCCAGCCGGTTCGGCTTCAGCCGGCGCAGCACGTCGCGCATGCCCGAGCTTTCCAGCTGGAACACGCCGGTCGATTCGGCACGGCCCAGAAGCTCGTAGCTCTTCACGTCGTCCAGCGTGACGGTGGTCAGGTCCGGCTTCTCGGGGATCAGGTCCACCGCCGTCTTCAGCACGGTCAGCGTCTTCAGGCCGAGGAAGTCGAACTTCACCAGCCCGGCCTGCTCAACGAACTTCATGTTGAACTGGGTGACCGGCATGTCGGAGCGCGGATCGCGGTACAGCGGCACCAGATCGTGCAGCGGCCGGTCGCCGATCACCACGCCCGCCGCGTGGGTCGAGGCGTGGCGGTACAGCCCCTCCAGCTTCAGCGCGATGTTGACGAGGCGCGCCACCGTCTCGTCCCCGTCGCGGGCCTGGCGCAGCATCTCCTCGCTGTCGAGCGCCTGCTGGAGCGTCACCGGGTTGGCCGGGTTGTTCGGCACCAGCTTGCAGATCTTGTCCACCTGCCCGTAGGGCATCTGGAGCACACGCCCGACGTCGCGCAGCACGGCGCGGGCCTGCAGCTTACCGAAGGTGATGATCTGGGCGACGCGGTCGTAGCCGTACTTGTCCTGGACGTAGCGGATCACCTCTTCGCGGCGGTCCTGGCAGAAGTCCACGTCGAAGTCGGGCATCGACACGCGTTCGGGATTCAGGAATCGCTCAAACAGCAGGCCGAAGCGCAGCGGGTCCAGGTCGGTGATGGTCAACGCCCAGGCGACGACCGAGCCGGCGCCCGAACCACGGCCCGGCCCCACCGGGATGTCGTGCGACTTGGCCCATTTGATGAAGTCCGACACGATCAGGAAGTAACCGGGGAACTTCATCGACACGATGACGTCCAGCTCGAACTCCAACCGCTCGAAGTAGGTCTTGCGGGTCTCCGCGCGCTGCTCCGGCGTCATGTCCGGGGTGTAGACGACGCTGTTCAGCCGCATCTCCAGGCCTTCTCGGGACTGGGCGCGCAGTTCCTCCCCCTCGTCGCGACCGCCCTCGCAGGGGAAAGGCGGCAGGATCGGCTTGATCGGCTTCAGCAGGAAGGAGCAGCGCCGGGCGATGGCGACCGTGTTGTCCACCGCCTCCGGCAGGTCCTTGAACAGCTCCCGCATCTCGTCGGCCGACTTGAAGCGGTGGTCGGGGGTGAGACGGCGGCGCTCGGTCTGGCTGATGTAGGCGCCCTCGGCGATGCAGAGCAGCGCGTCGTGCGCCTCGTACATGTCCTCGGTCGCGAAATAGCAGTCGTTGGTGGCGACCAGCGGCAGGTCGTGGGCGTAGGCGAGGTCGATCAGCGCCGGCTCGATGGCGTCCTCGATCACCGCGAAATGGTCGCGGTGGCGCTGAAGCTCGACGTAGAGCCGGCCGGGGAACAGCCGCTTCAGGCGCTCCAGCACGTCGAGCGCCAGATCCTTCTGCCCCTCGCCCAGCAGCCGACCGACCGAGCCGGCAGGGCCGCCGGTCAGCGCGATCAGCCCGGCGGAATGACCTTCCAGCGCGTCCAGCGGGATCTGCGGCCCGGCCATCGGGTCCGATTCCAGGAAGGCCTTGGAAACCAGCTTCATCAGGTTCCGGTAGCCCTCGTCGGTCTGGCAGAGCAGGACGAGCTGGTCGGGGACCGACGCCGCCTTGCCCGGCAGGCCGGGCTTGCCGTTGGCGGGACCGACTCGGGTGATGCCCAGGACCGTGCCGATGATCGGCTGCACGCCCGAATCCGCGGCGGCCAGAGCGAACTCCAGCGCGCCGAACAGGTTGCCGGTGTCGGTCACGGCGACCGCCGGCATTTCCTTCTTCTGGCAGAGCTTGACCAGCTCCTTCACCTTGATGGCGCCCTCGGACAGGGAATAGGCGGAGTGGACGCGCAGGTGGATGAAGTCGGCGTGGGGCATGGTGGAGATGGGCACCGGTTCCAGCGAAGGGGGGACGTCTCCCCTAGTCGTCGCGCATCCCGCCCCGCACTGCAAGGGACCAAGCGCGGGCCCGGCCATGCGGCGATGCGTCGGACCGATCAAAGGTAAGGGAAGATTCCCCGGTCATGCGTGTTCGTGCTATCGAAAGAGGCAGAGCCACGATCCAAGAATGACCCGTTCCATGCGCCGCATCCGCTCCAGCGCCGTCCTGGCGGTGCTGGCGGCCACGCTCCTCACGGCTTGCCAGACCACCGGCGCCCCCGCACCGTCCGCGGAGCAGACCCACCGGCCGCCGCCGACCAATACGCCCGCCTCCCCCCTGTCCGACGCTCCGGGGCGCGTCGTCGCGCAGAACAAGGGCTGGGTCGTGCGGGCGCACCCGGCGACCAAGACCGGATCGGCCTATTGCTACGCCACGCGAGCGGACGACTCCTCCCCCCTCTCCTTCCGCGCGACGGCGAAGGGGGCGGCCATGCTGGTCAACGCCGACCAGCACGCCCAGGCCAACAAGGACACGGAAAGCCGCCTGACCGCCATCTTCCCCGACGGCGAGACCATGGCGCTGGAGGCCAGCCCCCTGCCCGACGGCGGCGTGGTGGTTCCGGTCGAACTGCCGAAGTACGAGGATCTCTTCGAACCCTTCATGCGGTCGCGCGCGGTGACGCTGCAGCGGGACGGCGGCGGGACGGAGATCGGCGACGTCAATCTGGGCGGGTCCTCCTGGGCGCTGGCCGCCCTGGACGAGTGTCGAATCCTACATACGGATAAGTGAAGGGTTTCGGGGATCTGACCCGCAATGGGTGCATTGGGCACCGCATTGACCGGCGGGTTGCGCGCCTCTAGCCTCCACTCCCATGCGCACCGCTCACATCGGCCTCGCCGTCGCCGTCGCGGCGATCTGGGGCTTCAATTTCGTCGCCATCAAGGTCGGGCTGGCGGACTTCCCGCCGATCCTGTTCTGCGCCCTGCGCTTCGCGCTGGCGGCGTTGCCGCTTCTGGTGCTGGGGGTTCGCGGCGGCCCGCCGGTGCCGTGGCGCTTCATCCTGGGCATCGGTCTGGTGCTGGGGGTGGTGAAGTTCTCGCTGCTGTTCGTCGGGATGGACATCGGCATGCCGGCGGGGCTGTCATCGCTGGTGCTGCAATCCCAGGCTTTTTTCACCGCCCTGTTCGCCGCGTTGATTCTGGGGGAGCGGCCCGGTCCGAAGCAAGTACTTGGCATGGCAGTGGCCTTCTCCGGGATCGGCGTGATCGCCATGGAGATGCCGGCGGGCGATTCGCTGCTCGGGCTGGGGCTGGTCATGGCCGCCGCCGCAGCTTGGGGCGTATCGAACCTGCTGATGAAGCAGGCCAAGGCGCCGGACCTGTTCCGCATGATGCTGTGGGTCAGCGTGGTGCCGCCCATCCCGCTGCTGCTGCTGTCACTGGGGATGGAGGGGCCGGAGCGGGCGTGGCAGGCCCTGACCCATCTGACTCCGCTGGGCATCGGGGCGGTGGCCTACATCGCTTTCGGCGCGACGCTGTTCGGCTTCGCCGCCTGGGGCTTCCTGCTGCGCCATTACCCGGCGAGCTTGGTGGCTCCCTTCTCGCTGCTGGTGCCGGTCTTCGGCATGAGTTCCAGCGCGCTGGTCCTGGGGGAGAGCTTCACCCCGCTGAAGATGGCTGGCGCGCTTCTCGTCCTCGCCGGGCTGGCGGTGGCCGTGCTGAAGCTGCCCTCCGCACGGCCCGCCACTCACCGCTCGTGACCGGTCAGGTCAGGTTCTTCTTCAGGAACTCCACGGACCGGCCCCAGGCGAGGTCCGCCGCTTCCTTGTTGAAACGCTCCGCCGAGGTATTGTTGTGGAAGGCGTGGTTCACGTTCTCGTACATGAAGAGTTCGTAGGACTTGCCACCCTGCTTCAGGGCCTCCTCATAGGCCGGGACCTTGGCGTTCACGTTGTTGTCCAACCCGGCGTAATGGAGCAGAAGCGGCGCCTTAATGGTGGTGACCAGCGCCGGGTCGGGCGACGGACCGTAGAAGACGACGCCCGCTTTGAGGTCCGGCGTCTTGATGGCCAACCGGTTGGTCATGCCGCCGCCCCAGCAGAAGCCGATGGCCCCCACCTTGGCGTTGGAGTAGCGGTAGGCCATGAGATCGCTCATCGACGCGATCAGGTTGTTCACCGCCTTGTCGGGGTCGAGCTGACCGATCATCTCGCGGGCACGGTCGGGGTCCTGCGGCGTGCCGCCGAGCGGGGACAACAGATCCGGGGCCATCGCGACGAAGCCGGCCACCGCCAGCCGCCGCGTCACGTCCTCGATGTAGGGGTTCAGGCCGCGGTTCTCGTGGACCACCACCACCGACGGCGCCTGCTCGGCCAGCTTCGGGCGCGCGCGATAGGCATGAACGTCGCCGGTCGCGCCCTGGAAGGTGACGCGGTCCGTGGCGATTCGGCTGTCATCCTGCGGAACCTCGGCGGCCAGGGCGTAATTCGGCTCGATCTGGGAGAGGATCGCCGGAATGGCCGCCGCGCTGCCCGCCAGCACCGCCAGCCGCTCCAGAAAGACGCGGCGCGGCAGCGGCCGATGGGTGTACTCGTCGTACAAATCGATGATCTTCTGATCCATGGACTCCGGTCCCTCCTTGTTGGGTTGCGCGAAGTCTGCCCCAGGACGCTCCGATCACCAATCCGCCGAACGGCGATGCCACTCTTACGCGGTTCGGCCGGTTGCGCGGTTCGGCCGGTTGCGCGGCCGTGCCATGAGGCCGATCAGACCCTCGCATGCTCCACAAGGACCCCTTCGCTCATTTCCAACACCCGGTCCATGCGGTTCGCAAGCTCCAGGTTGTGGGTGGCGATCAGTGCGCCGACGCGGGCCTGTCGGACGATGGAAGTCAGCATGGCGAAGACCCCCTCCGCCGTGTGCGGGTCGAGGTTGCCCGTCGGTTCGTCGGCGATCAGCAGGCCCGGCCCGTTGGCCAGCGCGCGGGCGATGGCGACCCGCTGCTGCTCGCCGCCCGACAGGCGGGCCGGACGGTGGCCAGCGCGCGGTTCCAGACCGACCATGCGCAGCAGTTCCAGGGCGCGCTCGCGGGCGGTGCGCTTCGGCACGCCGTTGATCATCTGCGGCAGCACGATGTTCTCCAGAGCGGAGAATTCCGGCAGCAGGTGATGGAACTGGTAGACGAAGCCGACCGAGCGGCGGCGCACCTCCGTCCGCTTCCCGTCGTCCAGGGCGGACACGTCGGTCCCGGCGATCCGCACGGTTCCCGCCGTCGGCCGCTCCAGCAGGCCGGCGATGTGCAGAAGGGTCGATTTGCCGGCGCCCGACGGACCGACCAGAGCGACCAACTCGCCGGCATGGACGGTCAGCTCCGCCCCGCGCAGCACCTGAAGCTCCGTCCCCGCCTGCTCGAAGGTGCGGACGATCCCCGACAGTTCCAGCATCGGCTCACTCATAGCGAAGCGCCTCCACCGGATCGAGACGGGCCGCCCGCCAGGACGGGTAGACGGTGGCGGCGAAGGACAGGCCCAGCGCCATCAGGGTGACCTGGACCACCTCCGACCAGTCGATCTTCGCCGGCAGTTGCGACAGGAAATAGATCTCGGCGTTGAACAGGTTGGTTCCGGTCAGCGCCTGGATGCCCTGGCGGATCGTCTCGATGTTCAGGGCGAAGGACACGCCCAGGGCCACGCCCACCAGCGTTCCCGCCACCCCCACCGAGGCGCCGGACAGGAAGAAGATGCGCATGATCATGCCGCGGGTGGCGCCCATGGTGCGCAGGATGGCGATGTCCCGCCCCTTGTCCTTCACCAGCATGATCAGGCTGGAGATGATGTTGAAGGCGGCCACCGTGATGATCAGCGACAGGATCAGGAACATCACGTTGCGCTCGACCTGGAGCGCCGTGAAGAAGCTGGCGTTGGACTGCTGCCAGTCGACCACCCGCCCAATCCCGGCCACCGCCGACTGGATGGCGTCGCGCGCCGCCCGGATCTGGGTCGGGTCGCTGACGAAGACCTCCAGCGAGGTCACCGCCTCGCCCGTGCGGAAGAAAGCCTGGGCCTCCGGCAGGGGCAGGAAGATGAAGCTGTTGTCGTATTCGAACATGCCGACGTCGAACACCGCGCCGATGGTGAAGCTGCGCATCCGCGGCACGGTGCCGAAGGCGGTGACGTTGCCCTGCGGCGCGATCAGGGTGAGCTGGTCGCCGACCGCCAGACCCAGCCGCTGCGCCATGCGGAGGCCGATGGCGATGTTGTCGTCACCGAACGCCTCCGCCGTGCCGCGCACGATGTTGCGCGACAGCGTCGGCCGCACCCGGAAATCCTCCGGCCGCACCCCGCGCACCACCGCGCCGGAGGCGACCCCGCGCACCGAGACCAGCGCCTGCCCCTCGACCGTCGGCGTCACCCCGACCACGCCGGGCACGCCCTGGAGCCGCTGCACCAGCGGGTCGTAGTCGGGCAAGGGGCCACCGCGGACGCTGTAGACGTTGAGATGGCCGTTCAGGCCGAGCACGCGGCCCAGAAGCTCCGCCCGGAAGCCGTTCATCACCGACATCACGATGATCAGCGTCGCCACGCCGAGCGCGATGCCCAGCAGCGAGAATCCCGCGATGACCGAAATGAACCCTTCCTGGCGGCGCGCCCGCAGATAGCGCATCGCGACCATGCGTTCGAAGGCGGAGAAGATCATGCGGCTCCCGATGAGCGAAGGGCGGGCGATAGAGGCCCGGCAAAAGCAAAGGCGGCGGACCGCAACCAGTCCGCCGCCCCGCAACATAAGTGCTTAACCGTGGCAGGAAAAGGGCGACCTTCCAAGGCTCCCGCTCCCCTGCCCCACGGTGTTACGCCGAGAGCTTCTCCAGCGCGCTGTCCACCGACAGCTCCTGCTTCTCGCCGGTGGCGCGGCGCTTCAGTTCGACCACGCCGTTCTTCAGGCCGCGCGGCCCGACGACGAGCTGCCACGGCAGGCCGATCAGGTCCATGTCGGCGAACTTCACGCCCGGACGCTCGTCGCGGTCGTCGTACAGCACGTCCAGCCCGTTGGCGCGGAGCTTGTAGTACAGCTCCTGGCAGACGCGGTCGGTCTCGGCGTCGCCGACCTTGAGGTTGACGAGCCCGACGTTGAAGGGCGCCACGGAATCCGGCCAGATGATGCCGTTGTCGTCGTGGCTGGCCTCGATGATGGCGCCCATCAGGCGCGACACGCCGATGCCGTAGGACCCCATCTCCACCGGAACCGGCTCGCCGCCCGGACCGGCGACGACGGCGTTCATCGGCTTCGAATACTTGGTGCCGAAGTTGAAGATGTGGCCGACCTCGATGCCGCGGGCCGAGACCAGATCCGACTCCGGAACCGGGCAGTTGCCGGGCTCGTGCTTTTCGTCGGTCGCGGCGTAGATCGAGGTGTAGGTGTCGAAGAAGGGCTGCAGGTCCTCGTCGAAGCCCGGCGCGTTCTGCAGCACGTCCAGGGTCAGCCAGTCCTTGTGGCAGAAGACGCCGCTCTCGCCGGTCTCGGCCAGGATGATGAATTCGTGGCTCAGATCGCCGCCGATGGGGCCGGTGTCGGCGCGCATCGGGATGGCCTTCAGCCCCATGCGGGCGAAGGTGCGCAGATAGGCCAGGAACATCTTCTGGTAGGAGCGCCGGGCGCTGGCCGCATCGATGTCGAAGCTGTAGGCGTCCTTCATCAGGAACTCGCGGCCGCGCATCACGCCGAAGCGGGGGCGGATCTCGTCCCGGAACTTCCACTGGATGTGGTAGAGGTTCAGCGGAAGCTGGCGGTAGCTCTTCACGAAGGCGCGGAAGATGTCGGTGATCATCTCCTCGTTCGTGGGACCGAACAGCATCTCACGGTCGTGACGGTCGGTGATGCGCAGCATCTCCTTGCCGTAATCGTCGTAGCGGCCGCTTTCCTTCCACAGCTCCGCCGACTGGATGGTCGGCATCAGCAGTTCCTGGGCGCCGGCGGCGTCCTGCTCCTCGCGGACGATCTGCTCGATCTTCTTCAGGACCCGGTGGCCCAGCGGCAGCCAGGCGTAGATGCCGGCGCTGGTCTGGCGGATCATCCCGGCCCGCAGCATCAGGCGGTGCGAGACGATCTGCGCCTCGGTCGGGGTCTCCTTGAGGGTCGGCAGGAAGAAGGTGGACAGCCGCATGGCTCTGCTCTCGGTTTCGAGGGGATTCGTCCGGCGGTGCGCCGGGCCGCAACAGGGAGAGCGACTTTAGGAAGCCACCGCGCGCTTGTCCATCGTCACGGCGTGCCGCGAGGGACGGATCGGCCTATCGGACGGTGCGGCAATAGGCGTAGACCTCGGCCTCGCTCGGCGCGCCGATGGGCTGGCCGTTGAAGTAGAGCCGGTTGGCGTACCAGGTCAGATAGCCGACCTCGACACCCAGCGCCGCAGCACCCTGCGGCACCGGAAAGCCCATGCGGCGGGCGAAACCCACGGTCACCGGGATGTCGAACCGCTCCAGCGGCGGCGCGGCCCCCGCCGAGCCCGGCAGGTCGGCGGGGGCCACCGCCTTGCCGTTCACGTCCACGCCCGGCGTGTACTCAACCCCGGCCGCTGGACGGTGGGCCGTCAGGAACCGGCAGGCGGACAGGTCGATCGGCTGCGCCGCCGCCCCACCGGACAGCGCCAGCAGGGGGGCGGCGAGGAGCAGGATGGAGCGGTGGATCATGGACGACCTCAGCCTTGGGCGGCGGCGGATTGCTTCATGGACTTCCAGTAGGTGGCGAGATAGGGCATGCCCTTCTCGGCCTCTTCCTGGGTGCGGGCAGACTGCCGGATGTACTTGCCTAGAAAGGGCTTGTTGACGAACTCCATATCCACGGCCGCCTTCAGCACCAGGAATTCGCCGATCCGGTCCGGCAGGTTGTAATGCCATTTCTGCAGGCAGTCCGACGTCACCCCCGGCTTGGCCTGGTCCTGGCCCGACAGGTAGAATTCCTGGTGATGGTACTGGTTGATCTCCTTCCATGCCTGGAAGATGCGCGCCGGCTTGACGCGGATCAGCCCCTTCAGCACCTTGATGTCGTCATGGAACAACGGCAGGTATCCCCGCCGCTCCGCCTGCTCGTTCAGCATGGTGTAGAGACCGGCCATGACGTCGCCCTCCGCGCCCTGCTCGCTGGTCTTCCTTTCCGGCTTGTCCGCCTTCCGCCCGAACAGCGAGGCGAAGAACCCCTTCTTCTTGGCCGGCGCCGAGGAGCCGCTGTCGGCACCCACCTTCCGCTCGTCCCACAACGCATCCCAGGCGTAATCCCAGGCGGTGAAGACGGCGTTGGAGCGGTCGTCGAGGACGGTCAGCAAATAGTCGCGCCCGTCCCGCGGCCAATCCACGTCGCCAACGATCGCCCGCACCGGCCGGCGGCTGAGCAGCACCGGGAAGATTCCGACCCGCACCAGCTCGGCGTAGATTTCCTGAAAGGATGGGGTCAAGGCAAAGGGGAGCTTGGCCGCCGGCTGCTCTTCGGGGGTCAGCAGTTCAAGACTTTTGCGGGTACGGTCGAGCAGTTCGGTGGTCAGGATGGCCGCGAACTGCTCGAATTTCTCATTATCACCCGCGGTCATCGGCGCCTCGACATCGTTCTCCCCGCTGACGGTCGCAATCCCGGCTGCGAATGCCGACGCGCTTGAATCCAAAGTCGGAACGGACGCTTGCCCGCTTCCTGCACAGTGGATCAGCTATAGCCGATAAAGGGTTAATTCATTCTGTACCGAAGCACAACGCTCCGTCTGCCTACGGACAAACGCCGGCGCGGGCATCGTGACCGGACGGAGGCGAAAAAAGGACCGCGCGGCGATCGCGGCGCGGCCCGAGGTTTAGGGAGGAATCGCCACCAGGCGTCGGAAAAGAGGGAAGAACCCCTCTCGTCACACAAAGTACATTGAACCCGAGCCCACCCGATGACAAGGCAGAATTTGGACTAAACCAAGTCGTCATCGAATAATTCTTTGTTCTCGCCCAAGACATAGGCGGTTGATTACGTCATAGGCTGAACTATGCCCGATTTATGGGCGTCGTATCCTGCAAAGCCCTGCCGAACGGCGGCCATCCAGGGCGGATCGAGCGCGGCAACTTCGGACCAGACCGGGCAACGGGCTTGATGCGCGCCCGGCAGGTAGCCGAGACTCATCAGAAATTCACCGGTGATCTCGCCACCGGTGAAGCGGAAGCTGCGCTTGAACAGCCGGACCCAGTCCGCCTTGCTCAACGGGTGATGGGCGCGCAGCCAGCCCTCGAAGGACCCGTACGCGTCGCGCAAGGCCACGATCCGCCGCGCGTTCTCGATGACGGCGTCGATTTTGAGCCGGTTGCGGATGATTCCGGGGTCGGCGAGCAGCCGTTCCCGCTCCGCCTCGCCATAGGCCGCGACGCGGTCGATGTCGAAGCCCTCGAAGGCGGCGCGAAAGGCCTCGCGCTTCTTCAGGATGGTCAGCCAGGAGAGGCCCGCCTGGTTGATCTCCAGCACCAGCCTCTCGAACAGCACCCGGTCGTCGGCGCTGGGAAACCCGTACTCGGTGTCGTGGTAGGGGCCGTGATGCGCGTGGCCGGGCGCCGCGTCGCAGTAGGTCAGGCTCACGCGAAAGCTCCGTCCAGGGGCATCAGTGCGGCTTGGCCATCTCGCGGAAGGAGATCAGGTCCGACTGCACGATGGCGAAGATGACCAGCCACACCACCGCCGCGACCAGCGTCGTGGCGGCGAATTTCAGGAGGATGCGCGGGCGTTCCGGGGCGCTGCTCGCCATGCCCGGCTCGGGCTGGGCCGGAGTGCGCACGCCCCAGGGCAGCACCGCGAACAGCACCACCCACCAGACGACCACATAGACGCTGATGCCCGTCACCCAACCCATCGCATGCCTCCGGTCCTAGCCTTTTGCGACTCAGGCCTGCTCCAGCTCGACCAAGGTCCCGCAGAAGTCCTTGGGGTGCAGGAACAGCACCGGCTTGTCATGGGCGCCGATCTTCGGCTCTCCGTCGCCCAGCACGCGGGCGCCCTGCGCCTTCATCCGGTCGCGGGCGGCCAGGATGTCGTCCACCTCGTAGCAGATGTGGTGGATGCCGCCGGACGGGTTCTTCTCCAGAAAGCCGGCGATCGGCGACTTCTCGCCGAAGGGATGCAGCAGTTCGATCTTCGTGTTGGGCAGCGTGACGAAGACGACGGTGACTCCGTGCGGCGGCAGGTCCACCGGCTGCGACACCGCGGCGCCCAGCGTGTCGCGGTAGAGCGCCGTCGCCGCCGTCAGATCCGGCACAACGATGGCGACGTGGTTCAGCTTCCCGATCATGGGTCCTCCCGAAAGGCGTAAAGTCGGAAACGCTTATACACGGACCAGGTGCACGTCCGTCACCGGCTTCTTGCCGTGGGTCGCGTTGAAGCAGCGGCGGACGGCGATCCGCGCGGCGGCGCGCACCTGTTCGTCGTCGGCGCGCGCCGACTTCGGCATCTCGGCAACGGCCTCGCGCACAGCGTCAACCACGTCGAGCAGCATGTCGCGATCCGCCGAGTCGTCCAGCAACCCCATCACCGCGATCTGCGGCGCGGTCACCAGCTCGCCCTTGCCGTTCATCACCAGCGTGACCACGGCGGCGCCGTTGTGAACCATCCGGTGGCGCGCCCGCATCAGCCCGGTGTCGAGCTGGATCAGCCGCTTGCCGTCCAGTGCCATGCGGCCGGCCCGAACCTGGGCCACCACCCGCGGCGGAGCGTCGAACGCCAGCCGGATCAGGTCGCCGTTGGCGGGAACCAGAGCTTCCGGCACTTGACAGGCGCGGGCCAGCTTGGCGTGCTCCAGCTGGTGGCGCTGCTCTCCATGAACCGGCACGGCGATGCGCGGACGCACCCACTGGTACATGCGGAGCAACTCGTCCTGCGCCGGGTGGCCGGACACATGGACCGGTGCCTCGTCGGCGGTGACAATGCGGATGCCCTGCCCGACCAGCAGGTTCTGCATGCGGCCGATGTCCCGCTCGTTGCCCGGAATCTCGCGGGAGGAAAAGATCACCACGTCACCGCGCTGCAGCGACACCTGGGGATGATCGTCCGACGCGATGCGGGCGAGCGCGGAGCGCGGCTCCCCCTGGCTGCCCGTGCAGACCAGCACCAGCTTGTCGCGCGGTACGTAATTGGCGTCGTGCTCGGTCAGAAAGGTCGGCACGTTGGCAAGGTAGCCGTTGGAACGCGCGGCCTCGTTGATCCGCCACATCGACCGCCCGACCAGGGCGACGTGGCGCCCGTGCGCCGCCGCGGCGTGGGCGATGCTCTCCAGTCGCGCGACGTTGGTGGCGAAGCAGCTCACCGCGACGCGGACGTCGGGAAACTGCCCGATCAGCTCGGTCAGCGCCTTGCGCACCTCCCCTTCCGACCCTGAACTGCCGGGCACCAGAGCGTTGGTGCTGTCGCCGACCAGGGCGAGCACGCCTTCCTCGCCGATGGCGCGCAGCCGCTCCTCGTCGGTGGCCCGTCCCACCAGCGGCTCGGGGTCGAGCTTCCAGTCGCCGGTGTGCAGCACCGTGCCGGCGGCGGTACGGATCGCCAGGGCGTTCGGCTCGGGGATAGAATGGGTGACCGTCACATACTCGACGGAGAAGGGGCCAACCTCGATGGTGCTGCCCAGCGCCACCTCGTGCACCGGCACCACCCCGGCCAACCCGCGCTCGTGCAGCTTGGCGCGCAGGACGGCGGCGGTGAAGGGCGTGCAGTAGACGGGCACGCGGAGCTGCGGCCACAGATACTGGATGGCCCCAAGGTGATCCTCATGCGCGTGCGTCACCACGATGCCCACGAGGTCGTTCCGGCGCTCCGCGATGAAGGCGGGATCCGGCATGATGACGTCCAGCCCCGGCATCGTGTCGTCCGCGAAGGAGATGCCGAGATCCACCATCAACCACTTGCCGCGATGGCGGTAGAGGTTGAGGTTCATGCCGATCTCGCCCGAACCGCCCAGCGGCAGGAAGTAGAGCGCATCGTCCTCGGGAGCGAACAGGTCGCCGTCTCCCTCGACCGGGTGGACGGAGGGAGCGGAGTCGGGTTGGGTCATTGGGCCGTGTTGCGCTTGTGGATCAGGAGGAGGCCGCGCAGCGTGAGTTCGCCGTCGGTGTGTTCGATTACATGGGTTGCCTTGGCGAAAAGCACACCCAGCCCTCCGGTCGCGACGACCGTCATCGGCTCGCCGTACTCCGCCCGGATGCGGTTGACCAGCCCTTCGATCAGGCCGACATAGCCCCAAAAGACGCCGGACTGCATACACTCGACGGTGTTGGTTCCGATTACGTGGCCCGGTTGCTGGATCTCGACGCGGGGCAGCTTGCTTGCCGCCATTTGCAGCGCTTCCAGCGACAGGTTCAGACCGGGCGCGATGACGCCGCCGCGGTAGTTGCCATCGCTGTCGACCACGTCGAAGGTCGTCGCGGTGCCGAAGTCGATGACGATCAGCGGCGTGCTGTAGGTGGTCGCCGCCGCCACCGTGTTGACCAGCCGGTCGGCGCCGACCTCGTCGGGCCGGTCCACCAGCGCGCGGGTGCCGAGATCGACGTCCGGCTGGCCGACCACCAGCGGCTCGCAGCCGAAATGATCCTTGCACAGACGTTTCAGGTTGAAAGTGGCGCCGGGCACCACGCTGGCGATGATGGTGCTGTCGATGTCCGCCGGGCGCAGGCCCTTCAGCGCCATCAGGTGGGTCAGCCACACCATGTACTCATCGGCGGTGCGCTTCTTGTCGGTCGCCGTGCGCCACAGGCCGCGCTGTTGGTCGCCCTCATAGATCGCGAACACCACGTTGGTGTTTCCGGCGTCGATGGCGAGCAGCATCTCTCAGGTCTCCACCGCGGGTGGGAAAAACACGTCTCCGGCGGCGATGCGCTGGCGCCCCGCCCCGTCATCCCGATCAAGCAACAGAACGCCGTCGCTGTCCAGATCGGCGAACGTACCGGTCAGCGTGCGGTCCGGCAGACGGACGACGATGGGCTCGCCCAGACCCCGCGCCCGCTTCAGCCAAGCGTCGCGTACGGGGCCGAAGCCATGCTCCGCCCAGACGCCGTACCAGCGCGCCAACTGCTCCGCGTAGATTTCCAGCAGCGCCGCGGGCTGGAGCGCCGGGGCGCCCTCCGCCGCCAGCGACGTGGCCGCGTAGTCCGTGCCCTCGGGAAAATGCCGCAGGTTGATGCCGACGCCGAGCACCAGCCAAGAGATCCCTCCCCCGGCCGCGGCCTCCGACTCGAGCAGGATGCCGGACAGTTTGCGGCCATGCACCAGCACGTCGTTCGGCCACTTGCAGCGCACGCCGTCGGGATCGGGAAGGACGGCGGCGGCGCTGTCGGCGATGGCGAGCGCCGCCACGAACGAAATCTGCGCCGCCTCGGCCGGCGGGCGCGAGGGGCGCAGAATGGTCGAACTGTAGAGATTGCCCTCCGGCGAGGTCCAGGCCCGTCCGCGGCGGCCGCGGCCCGACTCCTGCCGCTTCGCCCAGACGATGGTCCCTTCGGCAGCCCCCGAACGCGCGAAGGCCTTCGCCTCGTCGTTCGTGCTGCCGACGGAGTCGAAGGCCATCACCCGGAAGCCCGGAGGCAGGCGCAAACGCGCCGCCTCCGCTTCGTTGCCTGCCGTCATCCGGCGAACAGCGAGGCCGCCGCCGCCGCCGCGTAGTTCAGGATCGGGGCCGGAACCACGAAGAACAGCAGCGTGAACAGGCCGGTGGCGATCAGGATGCCAGTCATCCCGTCGTCGCCGATCTTGTCGAACGCCTCCACCGGCTCATCGAAATACATGATCTTGATGATGCGCAGGTAGTAGTAGGCGCCCACGACGCTGGTCAGCACGCCGATCACCGCCAGCGTGTAGAGCTGCGCCTCGATGGCGGCGAGGAAGACGTAGAGCTTGCTGAAGAAGCCGGCCATCGGCGGGATGCCCGCCATGGAGAACATGAACACCGCCATCGCGCCCGCCAGCAGCGGGTTGGTGCGCGACAGGCCGGCGAGGTCCTTGATCTCCTCGACCATGCGGCCCTGCTGCTTCATGCACAGGATGACCGCGAAGGTGCCGATGTTCATGACGATGTAGACCGCCATGTAGATCAGCACGCCGCGCACGCCTTCCTGGGTGCCGGAGGCGAGTCCGACCAGGGCGTAGCCAACGTGGCCGATGGAGCTGTAGGCCATCAGCCGCTTGATGTTGCTCTGAGTGATCGCGGCAAAAGCGCCGAGCGACATCGAGAGGATCGAGCTGACGATGATGATCTGCTGCCACTGGTGGGCCAGATGACCGAACGGTTCGATCAGCAGGCGGGTGAACAGCGCGATGGCGGCGACCTTCGGGGCGGCGGCGAAGAAGGCCGTGACCGGGGTCGGCGCGCCCTCGTAGACGTCCGGCGTCCACATGTGGAACGGAACGGCGGAAATCTTGAAGGCCAGGCCGGCGGCCACGAAGACCAGGCCGATGATGACGCCCACCGACGGATGCGCGCCGCCGGCGAACAGGGCGGCGATCTTGTCGAAGGAGGTCGTGCCGGCGAAGCCGTAGACCATCGAGGCGCCGTACAGCAGCATGCCCGAGGAGAGCGAGCCGAGCACGAAGTACTTCAGGCCCGCTTCCGACGACTTGGCGCTGTCGCGGCGGAAGGCGGCGATGACGTAGAGCGCGAGGCTCTGCGTCTCCAGCCCGACATAGAGCGAGATGAGGTCGTTGGCCGACACCATCATCAACATGCCGAGCGTGGCGAAGAGCATCAGCACCGGGAACTCGAACCGAGCCATTTTCTCGCGCTCGTTGAAACCGAGCGCGAGGAGGACCGACAGCGAGGCGGCGACGAGGATCAGCACCTTCATGAAGACGCCGAACGCGTCCATCACGAAGAGGCCATTGAAGGTGACGACCCGGCCGGTGCCGTAGCCCATGGTCAGGATGGCGGCCAGCAGCAGCGCCACCATCGTCATGTAGCCGATGGGGCGCGTGAAGCCGTCGCCGCGGAACACGCCGATCAGCAGCAGGGCCATGCCGGCGCAGGCGAGGAAGATTTCCGGCAGGGCCGGCCAGATGTCGGGAAACACAGCGGTCATGTCGGAACCTCTAGCGCGCGGCGACGGAGACGTCGGCCCCGCCCTGAGCGGCGGCCAGCTTGGTCTGGTAGGTCTGGATCAGCTGCCCGACCGACGCCGAGGTGACGTTCAGGAAGCTGTTCGGATAGACGCCCATCCACAGCACCACGACGATCAGCGGCAGGAAGATGGCAACCTCGCGGGTGTTCAGGTCGAACATCGCGCGGACGTCCGCCTTGACCAGCTTGCCGTACACGACGCGGCGGAACAGCCACAGCGCGTAAGCCGGGCCCAGGATCAGGCCGGTGGCGGCCAGGAAGGCGACCCAGGTGTTGTCGCGGAAGGCGCCGAGCAGGACCAGGAACTCGCCGACGAAGCCGGAGGTGCCCGGCAGGCCGACCGAGGCCATGGTCATGAACAGGAACACAACCGCGTACTTCGGCATGTTCTTCACCAGACCGCCGTAGCGGGCGATCTCGCGGGTGTGCAGCCGGTCATAGACGACGCCGACGCAGAGGAAGAGCGCGCCCGAGACGATGCCGTGCGACAGCATCGTGAAGATCGAACCCTCGATGCCCTGCTGGTTGAGCGCGAACATGCCGATGGTGACGAAGCCCATGTGGGCGACGGACGAGTAGGCGATCAGCTTCTTCATGTCCTCCTGCGCCAGGGCGACGAGGGAGGTGTAGATCACCGCGACGATCGACAGTGCGTAGACCATCGGAGCGAAATACTCGGTCGCCTCCGGCAGCATCGGGATGTTGAAGCGCAGGAAGCCGTAGCCGCCCATCTTCAGCAGCACGCCGGCCAGAATGACCGAACCGGCGGTCGGCGCCTCGACGTGGGCGTCGGGAAGCCAGGTGTGCACCGGCCACATCGGCACCTTCACCGCGAAGGACGCGAAGAAGGCCAGCCACAGCCAGAGCTGCATGTTGCGCGGGAAATGGGTCGCCGTGATCGTCGGGATGTCCGTCGTGCCGGCCGCGAAGTACATGGCCAGGATGGCCAGCAGCATCAGGACCGAACCGAGCAGCGTGTAGAGGAAGAACTTGAACGCCGCGTAGACGCGCCGGGCGCCGCCCCAGACACCGATGATCAGGAACATCGGGATCAGCACGCCCTCGAAGAACATGTAGAAGAGGACGAAATCCAGCGCGCAGAACATCCCCACCATGAGGGTTTCCAGCACGAGGAAGGCGATCATGTATTCCTTCACCCGGGTCTGCACCGCCTCCCAGGAAGAGAGGATGCAGAGCGGCATCAGGAAGGTGGAGAGGATGACGAACAGCATCGAAATGCCGTCCACCCCCATGTGGTAGGAGATCCCGAATTCGGGAATCCACTCCGCCTTCTCCACGAGCTGGTAGCCCGGGTTGCGCGGGTCGAAGTTGAACCAGATGAACAGCGACAGGACGAAGGTGATGACCGTCGTCCAGAGCGCGACGTAACGGACGTTCCGAACCACATCCGGCGTGTTGCCCCTGCAGAAGAGCAGGATCAGCGCCACACCGGCCAGCGGCAGGAAGGTCGTGAACGACAGGAGCGGCCAGCTAGCCATTGTTCTTGTTCCCCTTCAAACCGCTCAACCGAACACCGAGAGCCAGGCGACCAGCAGCACCACACCGATCACCATCGCGAAGGCGTAGTGATAGACGTAGCCGGACTGGAGGCGGCTGGCGCGCGCCGCGACATCGCGGGTGACGGCGGCGATACCGTCCGGACCGACACCGTCGATCACGGCGCCGTCGCCGGATTTCCACAGGCCGTAGCCCAGATACTTGGCCGTGCGCACGAACAGACGGTCGTACAGCTCGTCGAAGTACCACTTGTTGTACAGGAACTGGTGCACGCCACGGAACGTGGTGGCGACCTTCTCCGGCAGGCCCGGGATCGCCATGTACATGATGTAGGCGAGCGCGATGCCGATCAGGCCGACGACCAGCGGAGCCAGCTTGACCCAGCCCGGGGTGTGGTGGTGGGCCGCCTCAATGCTGTTGTTGTCCGCCAGCACCAGGATGGTCTTGCCCCAGAAATGCTCCATGCTGTGGCCGATGAACAGCTCGTGGAAGCCGAAGCCGGCGAACAGCGCGCCCACCGCCAGGACGGCCAGCGGGATCAGCATGACGATCGGCGATTCATGGGCGTGGTCGAAGACCGACTTCTCCATCCGCGGCTTGCCGTGGAAGGTCATGAACAGCAGGCGCCAGGAGTAGAAGGCGGTCAGCAGGGCCGCGGCGATGCCGAGCGCGAAGGCGAACTTGCCGACCGGACTGGCCGAGGCAAAGGCCGCCTCCAGGATCATGTCCTTGGAGTAGTAGCCGGCGAAGAAGGGCAGACCGGCCAGCGCGAGGTTGCCGATCCACATCACCGCGTAGGTGAAGGGGATCTTCCGCCAGACGCCGCCCATGTTGCGCATGTCCTGCTCATGGTGCAGGGCATGGATCACCGAACCGGCGCCGAGGAACAGCAGGGCCTTGAAGAAGGCGTGCGTGAACAGGTGGAACATCGCCGCGCCGTAGGCGGACACGCCCGCGGCGAAGAACATGTAGCCGAGCTGGCTCATGGTCGAATAGGCGATGACGCGCTTGATGTCGAACTGGGTGAAACCGATGGTGGCCGCGACGAAGGCCGTCAGGGCGCCGACCACGGCCACGATCTCCAGCGCCGTCGGCGCGTACTCGAAGACCGGGGACAGACGGCAGACCATGAACACGCCGGCGGTCACCATGGTCGCCGCGTGGATGAGCGCCGACACGGGGGTCGGGCCTTCCATGGCGTCCGGCAGCCAGGTGTGCAGGCCGAGCTGGGCCGACTTGCCCATGGCGCCGATGAAGAGCAGCAGGCAGGTGACGGTCAGCGCATCGACATTCCAGCTCAGGAAATGCAGCTTCTGGCCGACCAGTTCCGGCGCCTTGGCGAAGATCGCGTCGAACTGGACGGAGCCCGTCAGCACGAAGATCGCGAAGATGCCGAGCACGAAGCCGAAGTCGCCGACGCGGTTGACCAGGAACGCCTTGATCGCCGCGTTGTTGGCCGAGGGCTTCTCGTACCAGAAGTTGATGAGCAGGTAGGAGGCGAGACCGACGCCTTCCCAGCCGAAGAAGAGCTGCACGAGGTTGTCGGCCGTCACCAGCATCAGCATGGCGAAGGTGAACAGCGACAGATAGCCCATGAAGCGCGGCTTCTGCGGGTCCTCGGCCATGTAGCCGATGGAATACAGATGCACCATCGACGAGACG
This sequence comes from Azospirillum tabaci, assembly GCF_014596085.1. GTDB lineage: Bacteria > Pseudomonadota > Alphaproteobacteria > Azospirillales > Azospirillaceae > Azospirillum > Azospirillum tabaci. The sequence goes on along the minus strand of NZ_JACCJY010000029.1, from coordinate 18,806 downwards.
GTGTTGACCACCACCAGCATGACCGCGGTGAGCTGGTCGACGCGCAGCGCCCAGGACACGTCCAGGCCGCCGCTGCGCATCCAGCTCATCAGCTCGATCGTGCGGGGATGGCCGCCGACGGCGACGTCGAAGAACAGCACCCAGGACAGGACCGCCGAGAGCAGAACGGCACCGGTGGTGACGAACTGCGCGGCACGGTCGCCCACCGTGGGCGGCCCGGCGACGACATGATGGTCGTCGTGGCCGTCATCGTGGTGCTCGTCGTGCGCGTGGGCGTCGTGGCCATGACCGTGGTCGTGGCCATGATGGTCGTGGTGACCGTGGCCACCGGCATGCGCCGGTTCCGCCTTCGGTCCGCCGAACAGAGCGATGGAACCCGCGACGAGGAATGCCAGGAGCGGGAGGAATACGACAAGGACTTCCATGGCGCTGCCTTAGCCCCTCATCAGATTGATGTCTTCGACCCGGATGGAGCCGCGGTTGCGGAAGTACACCACCAGGATGGCGAGACCGATGGCCGCCTCGGCGGCGGCGACGGTCAGGATGATCATGGAGAAGACCTGCCCGACCAGATCGTTCAGGAAGACCGAGAACGACACCAGATTCAGGTTCACGGCGAGCAGCATCATCTCGATCGACATCAGGATGATGATGACGTTCTTCCGGTTGAGGAAGATGCCGAGGACACCGAGCGTGAAGATGATGGCCGAGACCGTCAGATAATGCCCGAGACCGATTTCCATGATCACACGCCCTCCCCGGTCGGCACCTTGCGGATGGCGACCACGTCCTCGCGCCGACGGGCGAGCTGGGAGCCGATGTTCTGCTTCCGGACACCCTCGCGCTGACGCAGGGTCAGGACGATGGCGCCGATCATGGCGATCAGCAGCACGAGGCCCGACGCCTGGAACAGATAGACGTAGTGGGTGTAGATCAGCTGGCCGAGCTGCTCGGTGTTGGTCGCCCCGCTCATCGCCGCGACCGGCGCCGAGGCGGCCTTCTCAGCCGCCGGGGCGATGATCCAGCCGCCGAGAACGGCGGCGAGTTCCGCCAGCAGAATGAGGCCGATCAGTCCGCCGATCGGCAGATACTGCAAGGCGCCCGCCCGCAGCTCGCGGAAGTTGATGTCGAGCATCATCACCACGAACAGGAACAGCACCGCGACCGCGCCCACATAGACGATCACCAGGATCATCGCGATGAACTCGGCCCCGAGCAGCACGCACAGGCCGGCGGCCTGGAAAAAGGCCAGGACCAGATAAAGGACCGAATGAACCGGATTCCGCGCCGAGATGACCATCACACCGGAGGCCACCAGCAGCGCGGCAAAGACGTAGAAGGCGATGCCTTGAACAATCATCGTTATCCCCGTTTCCGCTTACCGCACTGCAACGACTTACCGGTACGGCGCCTCGGCCGCGAGGTTCTGGGCGATCTCCGCTTCCCAGCGGTCGCCGTTCGCCAGCAGCTTCTGCTTGTTGTAGAAAAGCTCTTCACGGTTCTCTGTGGAGAACTCGAAGTTCGGACCCATCACGATGGCGTCCACCGGGCAAGCCTCCTGGCAATAGCCGCAGTAGATACACTTCGTCATGTCGATGTCGTAGCGCGTGGTGCGGCGGCTGCCGTCCTCACGCGGTTCGGCCTCGATGGTGATGGCCAGGGCCGGACACACCGCCTCGCACAGCTTGCAGGCGATGCAGCGTTCCTCGCCGCCGGGGTACCGGCGCAGGACGTGCTCGCCGCGGAAGCGGGGGCTGATGGGGCCCTTTTCGAACGGGTAGTTCAGGGTCACCTTGGGCTTGAACATGTAGCGCAGGGTGAGCCCGAGGCCGCCCAACAGTTCGGTCAGGAACAGGCTGCGCGCCGCACGATCGAGGAACGCCATGGCCTCTTCGTCTCCTTCCTAGCGGGCGCCCCATTCCGGGTGACGCCCGCGCTTTCTCTTTGAAACTCGATCCGGTGGTCCGTTCAGGCGCCGGTTACTTCGGCAGCCAGCCGAACGTCACCAGCACGCCGGCCGTCAGCACGACCCACAGCAGCGAGAAGGGCAGGAACACCTTCCACCCCAGACGCATCAGCTGGTCGTAGCGGTAGCGCGGCATGGTCGCGCGAACCCACACGTAGACGAACAGGCAGAAGGCGATCTTCAGGGCGAACCAGATCGGGCCGGGGATCCAGGTGAAGGGCGCGAACGGCAGCGGCGGCAGCCAGCCTCCCAGGAACAGGATGCTGGTCATCGCGCTCATCAGGATCATGTTGGCGTATTCGCCGAGGAAGAAGAGCGCGAAGGGGGCCGAGCTGTATTCCACCATGAAGCCGGCCACCAGCTCCGACTCGCCTTCCGGCAGGTCGAAGGGAGACCGGTTGGTTTCCGCAAGCGCCGAGATGAAGAAGATGACGAACATCGGCAGCAGCGGGATGGCGAACCAGATCGTCTCCTGCGCCTCGACGATCTTCGTCAGGTTCAGCGACCCGACGCAGAGCAGCACCGAGATGATGACGAGGCCCATCGAGACCTCGTAGGACACCATCTGCGCCGCCGAGCGCAGCGCGCCGAGGAAGGCGTAGCGGGAGTTCGACGCCCAGCCGGCCATCACGATGCCGTACACGCCCAGCGACGAGATCGCGAACAGGTACAGGATGCCGACGTTGATGTCGGCCAGCACCATGCCGTAGTCGAAGGGAATGACCGCCCAGGCGACCAGCGCCAGGAAGAAGGTCAGCATCGGCGCCAGATAGAACACGAAGCGGTTCGCGCCGACCGGCAGGATCTGCTCCTTCGCGAACAGCTTCAGCCCGTCCGCGAAAGGCTGCAGAAGCCCGAACGGGCCGACGATGTTCGGACCCTGGCGGAGCTGCATGGCGCCCATGATCTTACGCTCGGCGTAGGTCATGAAGGCCACGGCCACCAGGAGCGGCACGACGATCGCCAGGATCTTGAGGACGATGATGATCAGCGGCAGCAGGAAGCCGCTCCAGAACTCAGCCATGGGTACCGGTCCTCTCCTGAGCGCTCTCGGCGGGCTTCACGAACGTCTCGGCGCAACGAGCCATGGTCACCGAGGCGCGGCTGATCGGGTCGGTCATGTAGTAGTTCGCGACCGGCGAGAAGAACGGAGAGTTGTCAACCAGCCCCTCCGCCCCGAACGGCCCCCAGGGAGCCGGCGTGAGCATGCCGACCGCCGCGAAGACCGGGTTGACCTCGGCCAGACGGCGACGGATCTGCGTCAGGCTGTCGTAGGGCAGCTTGTGGCCGAGCTGTTCCGACAGGGCGCGCAGGATCTTCCAGTCCTCCCGCGCCTCGCCGGGCGGGAAGGTGGCGAGACGCGCCTGCTGCGGGCGGCCCTCGGTGTTGACGTAGAGGGCGTTCTTCTCGGTGTAGGCGGCACCCGGCAGGATGACGTCGGCGCGGTGCGCGCCCTTGTCGCCGTGGTGGCCCTGGTAGACCACAAAGGCGTTGCCGAGCGCGGCGGTGTCGATCTCGTCGGCGCCCAGCAGGTACACCACGTCGATCTCGCCCTTGCCTGCCCCCTCGACGATGCCGGCGGTGCCGCGACCGCCCTCGCCCGGCAGGAAGCCGATGTCGAGGCCGCCGACGCGGGATGCCGCCGTGTGCAGCACGTTGAAGCCGTTCCAGCCGTCCTGAACCACGTTGAAGGTCTCGGCCAGCTTGCGCACCGCAGCCTGGACGGCGGCACCGTCCTTGCGGCGGAAGGCACCGGCGCCGAGAATGACCATCGGGTTCTTGGCGCCGCGCAGCACGTCCGCAAAGGCGTGCGTGCCGTCGAGGAGTTGCTGCAGGGCGCCGGCTCCCGTGCCGAGATGGCTGTACGGGTAGGTCAGCTCGCGGGCCTCGCCGATCACCGCAACCTTCAGGCCGCCCATCAGGTAACGCTTGCGGATGCGGGCGTTGACGATGGTGGCTTCCCAGCGCGGGTTGGTGCCGACCAGCAGGATGACGTCCGCCCGCTCGATCCCGGCGATGCCGCTGTTGAACAGGTAGCCCGCGCGGGACGACGTGTCGAACAGGGCGCCGTCCTGGCGGCAGTCGATGTTGGCCGAGCCGAGGCCGGCCATCAGCTCCTTGAGCGCCAGCATGGACTCGGTGTCGGCCAGATCGCCCGCGATGGCGGCGATGCGGTTGCCCGGGACACCCTTGACCTTGGCGGCAATGGCCTGGAAGGCCTCGGCCCAGGTCGCCGGCTGGAGCTTGCCGTCCTTGCGGACGTAGGGGCGGTCGAGACGCTGCCGCTTCAGCCCGTCATAGGCGAAGCGGGTCTTGTCGGCGATCCACTCCTCGTTGACGTCCTCGTTGACGCGCGGCAGGACGCGCATCACCTCGGGGCCGCGGGTGTCGACGCGGATGTTCGAGCCGACCGCGTCCAGCACGTCGACCGTCTCGGTCTTGCGCAGCTCCCACGGACGGGCCGTGAAGGCGTAGGGCTTGGAGAGCAGAGCGCCCACCGGACAGACGTCGGCGAGGTTGCCCGACAGCTCCGACCCGATGGCCTTCTCGACGAAGGTGGTGATCTCCATGTGCTCGCCGCGGTTCACCGCGCCGAGGTCGGGAACGCCGGCGATCTCGTTCACGAAGCGGATGCAGCGCGTGCAGTGGATGCAGCGCGTCATCTCGGTCCGGATCAGCGGCCCCATGTACTTGTCCTGGACGGCGCGCTTGTTCTCGCCGTAGCGGCCACGGTCGAAGCCGTAGGCCATCGCCTGGTCCTGGAGATCGCACTCGCCGCCCTGGTCACAGATCGGACAGTCCAGCGGGTGGTTGATCAGCAGGAATTCCATGACGCCCTTGCGGGCCTTGTGCACGAGGTCGGTGTTGGTCTTGACGACCATCCCGTCGCCGCAGGGCATGGCGCAGGCGGCCACCGGCTTCGGCGCACGCTCCATCTCCACGAGGCACATGCGGCAGTTCGCCGGCACGCTCAGCCGCTCATGGTAGCAGAAGCGCGGGATCTCGATGCCCAGCTGTTCGCAGGCCTGCAGGATCGAGGTGCCCGGCTCGACTTCGATCTCGATCCCGTCGATGGTGAGTTTCGGCATTGGAAACCGGGCTCCTTACTCGGCCGCCAAGGACTTGGCGGCGTTGCGGTAGTCGAGGATGCGGCGCTCGACCTCCGGCCGGAAATGCCGGAACAGGCCCTGGATCGGCCAGGCCGCGGCATCGCCGAGCGCGCAGATGGTGTGCCCCTCGATCTGCTTGGTGACCTCCAGCAGCATGTCGATTTCCTCGACGCGCGCGTTGCCGGTCACCATGCGCTGCATGATGCGGTTCATCCAGCCGGTGCCCTCGCGGCACGGCGTGCACTGGCCGCAGCTTTCATGGGCATAGAACTGGGACAGGCGGGCGATGGCCTTCACCACGTCGGTGGACTTGTCCATCACGATCACCGCCGCGGTGCCCAGACCCGACCGCACGTCGCGCAGGCTGTCGAAGTCCATCAGCACCGTGTCGCAGATCGACTTCGGCAGCAGCGGCACCGACGAGCCGCCGGGGATGATCGCCAGCAGGTTGTCCCACCCGCCGCGCACGCCGCCGGCGTGCTTCTCGATCAGCTCCTTCAGCGGGATGCCCATCTCCTCTTCCACGTTGCACGGCTTGTTGACGTGCCCGGAGATGCAGAAGAGCTTGGTGCCGGTGTTCTTCGGCCGGCCGAGACCGGCGAACCACGCCGCGCCACGGCGCAGGATGGTCGGAACCACCGCGATGGATTCGACGTTGTTCACCGTGGTCGGGCAGGAATAGAGACCGGCCTGGGCGGGGAACGGCGGCTTGTTGCGCGGCTGGCCCTTCTTGCCCTCGATGGACTCGATGAGCGCGGTTTCCTCGCCGCAGATGTACGCGCCGGCGCCGCGGTGGATGTAGATGTCGTAGTCGTAGCCGGTGCCGCAGGCGTTCTTGCCGATCAGCCCCGCCTCGTACGCCTCGTCGATGGCGCGCTGGACGTTGGAGCCCTCGTTGTAGAATTCGCCGCGGATGTAGATGTAGCAGGCCGAGGCGCCGATGGCGAAACCGGCGATCAGGCAGCCCTCGATCAGCTTGTGCGGATCGTGGCGCAGGATGTCGCGGTCCTTGCAGGTGCCCGGCTCGCCCTCGTCGGCGTTGATGACGAGGTAGACCGGCTTGTCCGTCACGTTCTTCGGCATGAAGGACCACTTCATGCCGGTGGAGAAGCCGGCGCCGCCGCGCCCGCGCAGGCCGGATTCCTTGACCTGCTCGATGATCCATTCCTTGCCCTGGGCGATCAGGGCCTTGGTGTTGTCCCAGTCACCACGCTTCCGGGCGGCGTCCAGGCCGAAGCTCTGGTAGCCGTACAGGTTGGTGAAAATGCGGTCCTCGTCGCGAAGCATCGCATCCCCCTCAATCGGCCGTGGTGGTGAAGGCCTTCAGAGTCGTCGGGCCGCCCACCGGTTCGGAGGACTGCCGGCCGATCTGCGAGCCATGCTTGGGGATCTCGCCGCCCTTCAGGGCGTCGATGATCTTTTCCATGTGTTCCGGGCTGACGTCTTCATAGTAGTCGTCGCCGATCTGGACCACCGGCGCGTTGACGCAGGCGCCCGAGCACTCGACCTCGCGCAGCGTGAACTGGCCGTCCGCGGTCGTCTCGCCGACGCCGATGCCCAGCTTGCGCTCGCAGGTGTGGACGATGTCGTCGGACCCGCGCAGCCAGCACGGCGTGGTCGTGCAGACCTGGATGACGTGCTTACCGACCGGGGTCTTGTTGTACATCGTGTAGAAGGTCGCGACCTCGTACACGCGGATGCGCGGCATGCCGAGCAGGTCGGCGACGGCGTCCATGGCAACGCGCGGCAGCCAGCCGTCGCTCTGGCGCTGGGCCAGATCGAGCAGCGGCATGCAGGCGCTGGCCTGCTTGCCCGCCGGGTACTTCGCGATGATGGCCTTCGCCCGTTCCAGATTTTCCGGAGTGAAGGCGAAGGAGGCCGGCTCCTTGGCCGGGTCGTGAGCCGGGGCGCTCATCGGTCAATTTCTCCGAACACGATGTCCATGGACGCGATGTTGGCCACCGCGTCGGCCAGCATGTGGCCCTTCGACATGAAGTCGAGGCCCTGCAGGTGGGCGAAGCCCGGCGCGCGGATCTTGCAGCGGTACGGCTTGTTCGTGCCGTCCGACACCAGATACACGCCGAACTCGCCCTTCGGCGCCTCGATCGCGGTGTAGGTTTCGCCCGCCGGGACGTGGAAGCCCTCGGTGAAGAGCTTGAAGTGATGGATCAGCGCTTCCATCGACCGCTTCATCTCGCCGCGCGGCGGCGGCGCGACCTTGCGGTCCTCCACGCGCACCGGGCCGTCGGGAAGTTCCTTCAGGCATTGGCGGATCATGCGGTTCGACTGGCGCATCTCCTCCATGCGGACGAGGTAGCGCGCCCAGCAGTCGCCCGTCAGGCCGACCGGAACGTCGAAATCCATGCGGTCGTAGACTTCGTAGGGCTGCGACTTGCGCAGATCCCAGGCGACGCCGGAACCGCGCAGCATCGGGCCGGTGAAGCCCCAATCGAACGCCTCTTCCTTGGAAACGATGCCGATGTCGACGGTCCGCTGCTTGAAAATGCGATTGTTCGTCAGCAGATTGTCGATATCGTCAACAAACTTCGGGAAGCGCTCCGTGAACTCCCAGATGTCGTCGGTCAGGCCCGCGGGCAGATCCCAGGCCACGCCCCCCGGACGGAAGTAGTTCGCATGCAGGCGCGCGCCCGAAGCACGCTCGTAGAACTCCATGAGGATCTCGCGTTCCTCGAAGCCCCACAGCGCGGGCGTGATCGCGCCGACGTCGAGCGCGCCGGTGGTGATCGACAGGATGTGGTTCAGGATGCGCGTGATCTCGGAGAAGAGAACGCGGATGTACTGGGCGCGCAGCGGTGCCTTGATCTGGAGCAGGTTCTCGATGCCGAGCACATAGGCGTGCTCCATGCACATCGGGCTGACGTAGTCCAGGCGGTCGAAGTACGGAACGGCCTGCAGATAGGTCTTGTACTCGATCAGCTTCTCGGTGCCGCGGTGCAGCAGGCCGATGTGCGGGTCGCAGCGCTCGACGACTTCGCCGTTCAGCTCCATCACCAGACGCAACACGCCGTGGGCCGCAGGGTGCTGCGGCCCGAAGTTCATGGTGTAGGGCTTGATCTGGGTCTTGCCACCGGATTGCCCGGCGGAGGGGTGTGCGGACGTGGCGATGGTCACGGCTTGCTCCCGGTATCAGGGGCCTGGGCCTTCTCGTCGCCGGGCAGCATCACGTTCGTCATGCCTTCCCAGGGCGACAGGAAGTCGAAGCTGCGGAAATCCTGCGTCAGGCGGACGGGCTCGTAGACGACTCGTTTCTGGTCCTCGTCGTAGCGGCACTCGACGTAGCCCGTCATCGGGAAGTCTTTGCGCAACGGATGACCTTCGAAACCATAGTCGGTCAGGATGCGGCGCAGGTCCGGATGGTCGGAGAAGAAGACCCCGTACATGTCCCAGGTTTCACGCTCGAACCAGCCGGCCGCGCTGTACACCGGCACGGCGGAGGCCACGGGCGTGTCCTCGTCGGTCGTGACCTTCACGCGGAGGCGCCGATTGTGCTTGTAGCTCAAAAGGATGTAGACGACTTCGAAGCGTTCCTCCCGCTCCGGCCAATCCACAGCGGTGACGTCCAGCAGCTGCTCGAACGAGCAGGTCGGATCGTCACGCAGGAAGGTGAGCGACTTGATGAGCGAGGGCCGGCGGACGGTCACCATCAGCTCGCCAAGCTTCAGCTCGACCTTCAGGACATCATCGCCGAGCGTCGCGGCGATATGGTCCCCAAGTTCCTTCAACGCCTGTTCGGACATGGCCAGGACCTGCCTTTTTCTTATTCAGCGAGCGATGCGGTTGCCGCGCCGGATCTTCTTCTGGAGTTGCAGAATGCCGTAAACCAGCGCTTCCGCGGTCGGAGGACAGCCCGGCACGTAAATATCGACCGGAACGATCCGGTCGCAGCCGCGCACCACCGAGTAGGAATAGTGATAGTAGCCGCCGCCGTTGGCGCAGGAGCCCATCGAGATCACCCAGCGCGGTTCCGGCATCTGGTCATAGACCTTGCGCAGCGCGGGGGCCATCTTGTTGGTCAGCGTGCCGGCCACGATCATGCAGTCGGACTGGCGCGGGCTGGGGCGCGGAATGACGCCGAAACGGTCGAGGTCGTACCGGCTCATGTAGGCGTGGATCATCTCCACCGCACAGCAGGCCAGGCCGAAGGTCATCGGCCACAGCGATCCGGTGCGGGCCCAGGCGAGCACATCCTCGTACTTCGCCGTGATGAAACCCTTTTCCTGGATTTCCTCGGTGACCGCGCGGAGATAGGCGTCCTGTTCCGGTCCGGGCGGAATCGGCGCCAGCTTGGCAGCCTCTACTCCCATTCCAGAGCTCCTTTCTTCCACTCATAGATGAAGCCGATGGTCAGAATCCCGAGGAACACGATCATCGACCAGAAGCCGAAGAGGCCGATGTCCCCGAGCGCCACGGCCCACGGGAACAGGAAGGCGACCTCGAGGTCGAAGATGATGAACAGGATGGAGACCAGGTAAAACCGCACATCGAACTTCGTGCGGGCGTCCTCGAACGGCTCGAAGCCGCACTCGTAGGGGGAGAGCTTCTCCGAATCCGGATTCTTCGGGCTGATGACGTAAGACGCGCCAACCATCACCACGGCCAGCGCGATACCGATCAACAGGAACACCAGGATCGGAAGGTACTCAATGATCAGCGGGTTGGTCACCGCGGTCCTCCCATAAGCCCACGCCACGATCGCCGGTACGGCCCGTAATCGGCCGACGCGCGGTGTCGTGGCTGGAATGCCTTGGATTAGCCCATCAGACGGGGCGGAATATATGACGAGAGCGTGATCAAGGAAAGCGCTTTGAATCGCTTTCAGCCAATGAATCCACTCTGCGGAAATGAGCGGATGTCCTTGGTATTACCAAACTTTTTAAATGACCCTGTTCTCTATCCGGCTTATCGGATATGCGGGTCGAGCTTATCGGATATAGGGATCACGGGCCTGCCGGTAAAGCCGCGAAGGCTTCGTTTTCATAGCGAAAAGGAGAATGGGGAGGAAGAGGATGGCGCGAGTGACGGGACTTGAACCCGCGGCCTCCGGCGTGACAGGCCGGCGCTCTAACCAACTGAGCTACACCCGCGCAACGCGGCGAAGTGAAACGCGCACAAACAAGCGTCCGTGTCATAGGATCGCAGCGCAGTTTCCGGGGCCAAGCCCCGTCGCCGATGGGCGGTTTCTAGCCGCCCGATGCATGGCCTGTCAATCACGAATTTGAAAAGCGCTGACTGGAAGGATCGGGCGCGATGGTGGGCGATGAGGGTTTCGAACCCCCGACCCTCTCGGTGTAAACGAAGGGCACCAAGATAACCCGAGCGAACCCAACAGCACCTGATGACGTTGTAATCCTTGATTTTTTTGGCGAGCGATGTAATCCTAGGTAACACAACCTCACCCAAGTTGACACACCTCCCGTTACCTAATCTGTTACCTAGTCGCCCAACCAACCCGCCCAGGACGCCCGGCCCATGCCTAAGGTCAAGCTCACCACCAAGACCGTTGAGAACGCCAAGACACCTGTGCCGGGCATTCAGACCGACCTATTCGATGCAAGCATGCCTGCCTTCGGCCTCCGCGTCGGGGAACGCCGGAAGACATGGTTCATCATCTACCGGCACGGTGGGAAACAGAGGCGGCACACCCTGGGCCACTTCCCTACTATGCAGTTAGGGCAAGCCCGCGAGGCAGCCGGGAAAGCCCTACAGATGGTCGAGCGGGGGGAAGACCCTGCTGCGGAAAAGGCTTCTGCGAAAGCCGCCGCCGCCGCCGCCCAGGATCACAAGACAGCGACCGGGTTCCTCCCGGACAGCTTCGGCGCGATGGCATCTATATATATAGAGCAAGAGTGCCCCAGCCTGCGGCGTGGCTCCGAGCTGGAACGCATCATCAAACGGGAGGTGCAACCGGCCTGGAAGGATCGACCAGCTGCCGACCTACGCCGCCGTGACCTGACCTCCCTCCTCGATCCGATGATCGCCGCCGGCCACGTCCAGAAGGCGCACAAGGTCCGCGAGATCGTGGTCAGGATCGTCAACTGGGCCGTGGACCGCGGCGACCTTGAGGCGAACCTGCTGGTCAGTCCGAGCCGCGGGCGGAAGCGAAGCGGGGTTCTCCGGCGTGAGAAACGCGACCGTGTTCTATCCGCGGAGGATCTGGCCGCTGTGTGGGCAGGGTGCGAGGCGCTATCCGGCCCTTTCCCTGCCATCGTGAAGGTGCTGCTTCTGACCGGACAGCGCCGCGAAGAGGTTGGCGCGATGCGCTGGGCCGAACTCGACTTGGAAGCTGGCCTCTGGACGATCCCAGCCGGCCGTTACAAGACGGGGATCGTCCACGTCGTGCCGCTCACCCAGGCGGTGAAGGACATCATCAACGGCGTATCGAAGCTGTCCGACGACTTCGTATTCGCCACCAACAAGGACAGCCACTTCAGCGGATACAGCAAGTGCAAGGCGCGGCTCGACGCCCAGGTGGCAGCACAGCGGATCAAGGCCGAACTTCCCGACATCGACGGCTGGACCCTGCATGACCTTCGGCGAACGCTGCGCACCGGCATGTCTGAACTGAAGGTCGGCTCCGACATCGCCGAGCGAGTCATTGGACACGTCATCGGCGGGGTGCGGGGTGTCTACGACCGATTCGCCTACCTGGACGAAAAGCGTGACGCCCTGGAGCGCTGGGCCGCCAGGGTAAACAGCATCGTCAATCCGCCCGCTGGCAACGTTGTCCAGCTTCACCCGGAGCGATCCGCCGGATGATGCCCCCCGACGCCCGTTACTTCCTCATCGATATGACCGCAGACAGGGCGTCTAACAGGAGGCGTCGAAGCTCTTGCAGCGATCCGGCATCGCAATTCTTCGAGATCCGTCCTTTGTAGAATATCTGGACGAGCGTTTCGCTTGCTTGCCCAGATCGCGCCACGACCCACAAGCCAGCGCGTTCAACCGTCATGACCCCGGAATCCGTTTTGTAGTCAACCTTGCCGAATTTCGGCGCATTCGTAATTGCTGTGTTGATGATGTTCACATCGGCATCATTGAGGTCAATCTCATCACCGATCTTCCCGTCAAGCGGCGTGACCCGTACAAAGTAAGACGACTTCAGAGCCATTAGGTCTTTATGTTCGACAGCCTCGACTTTTATAGGAACACCGCACACCGTAGACTGTCCGACATTTGTAGTTCCAACAATCAAGGCTTGGGCGGATAGAGCCTCGCTCGCCAAAGGCAACGCTGAAGAGCAAGTGAGGATCAGCGAGGCCCACAGCCCCCTCATCGATTTCATGTCACAGCCTGAGTTTGTGGATTTGCGCGCAGAGGTGCCCAGCGCGACAGTGTCATTTATGGCGAAGCAATTTTTGCGCGTCTAGCGCCTCGGGTTCCCGGCCGATCATCTCTCAGCGCCTCAGCATCACCCACACGAAGCCCCAGACACTTAAGCAGCGGGCCAACGTTGTTGGCATCATAGACATGCCTCGGTTGGTCAAGTCACTCAAGGCACGGGGTCTGAGGAAATACCGAAGATGGCGGCGACTTCCTCGGCCTGGGTCGGGTGACGGTCACGCAGAAGGTCAACCATCTCGCGCACCTTTGGAAGCATACCGCCCAATAGGTAGGTCACTCGGCCTCGCGCTGACTGATCGGCACCGTCCGACAGCTCGTCGGGCCTTGGCTCCGGCAGCGTGCCGATGATGTCGGGCAGGCTCCGGGGTGCGGTCGACGCGGGCACCTGTTGACCCGCTTTGCGCAGGCGAACACCCGGCCCGCCGTCTGGCCCTTCTGGAATGAACACCACGCGCTGCGCCAACGCTGCCGCAATGTCCTCCCGCGTCCGGCGCTGAGGGTTCGTGTTGCCGGCCTCGAACTGCGCGATTGTCTTGGTTGACACGCGGATCTCGGCAGCCAACTGGTCCTGCGTCAGCTCGGCAGCCGTGCGCCCAAGGCGACACAGCAGCGGCGTAAGTTCCGATTTTATGTCATTCTTCATTTTTAATGTCGCCGCGTCGCTTTCTGATAGCTACACTTTTTCAGTAGTTCTACCAGAAAGGCAACATGAATGTGCGATCAAGGCTTACTGGCGGATGAGGACGTGGTGACGCCGCACACTGCCACCTACTCCCCCGAGGACAATAAGCTCCGGCTCTACACGGCATTTCGGTTGGACCGCGAAACCTACGACCGGCTGCGTGCTGCGGGATTCGTTTCCGCCCCGAAGCAGGGATGCATCGTGGCGCCGGCCTGGACCCCAGCGCGCGAGGATCTGTTGCTGGAGCTGTGCGGCGACATCGGCGACGAAGACACCACCCTTACCGAGCGGGCGGAGCAGCGGGCCGACCGGTTCGAGGGCTATAGCGACCGCCGGGCCAGCGAGGCGCGGCAGGCCAAGGCCGCGGTGGACTCGATCATGGAGCACATCCCGCTCGGCCAGCCGATCCTGGTCGGTCACCACAGCGAGCGCCGGGCACGGAAGGACGCCGAGCGGATCGAGGGCGGCATGCGCCGGGCGGTTAAGCTGTGGGACACCGCCGATTACTGGACGCGACGCGCGGACGGGGCGATTCGGGCTGCCAAATACAAGGAAATGCCGGCCGTGCGGCATCGCCGGATCAAGACCATTGAGGCGGATCAGCGTCGGGCCGAGCGGGAGAAGGAAGAGGCCGCCGGCTGGCTGAAGCTCTGGAGTGCAGCCGAACTGACGCTTGACCAAGCACGCGCCATCGCCGGCCGATGCTGGCTGACGGTGGAGCGCGAGGCGGGCAAGCCCTACGGGACCACGGCTTACGATGTCCTGCGCGACGACCCGCCACGGTGGACCGTCGAGGCAGTGGTGGAGGTTGCGCAGCGCGCCTACCCGGCCGCAATCGCCCGCGCCGAACGCTGGATTGCCCACTGCAATCACCGTCTGGCCTATGAGCGCGCCATGCTCGCCGCAGCGCTGGGCCTGGACGAGGCAACCGAAAACGCCATGGCGTCCCGCTGGGATCTGGAGCCCGGCGGCCGAGCGCTGATCGCAGGCGAATGGCTGGTGATCCTGCGGGTGAACAAGACTGGCGAAACGGCGTCCAGCGTCACCACCACCCCGCCGCGGGGCGTCACCTGGACCAGCCAGTGGAAGCACGGCATCGAGAAGATCAAGGACTATGCGGCCCCAACCAAGGCCGACTCGGACAAGGTGAAGGAAACGAACAAGCTCCCACCGCTCTGCAATTACCCAGGTGAGGGCTTCCGTGAGATGACCAAGGCGGATTGGAGTGCTCGGAACCAGTGGTCTGACTTCACCTATGTGCACACGCTCAAGGCGACCGATACGGCGGGCACCCACCGGGTTCGGCAGATGCCGGCCGGAGGGTGGAAGGCTGTGCAGGTCTACATCACCGACATGCCGACCAAGCGCCCGCCGGCACCGCCAACGAAGTCCAGCGGAACAGATATCGCCTTCGCTGCTCTCGCAGTGGTGAAGTCTCGCGCGGTCCAGCTACCGCCGCCCCGCACCGAGGCGGACGACCTGCGCGACGTATTGAAGGCTGGTATTCACGTGGTCGCCGTTCCGCACCTGTTCGTAACTCCTGATTGGCTGGCCGATGAGGTGATCGGCGACGCCATGATTCGACCCGGCCACCTCGTGCTGGAGCCACAAGCCGGCACCGGAGCGCTCGCCAGCCGCGCCGCCGACCGCGGGGCCACCGTGGATTGCGTCGAGGTGAACGCCGCCCTTTCCGCCCAACTCGAAGCGGCTGGCCGTTACCGGCGGGTGATTGCCGCCGACTTCCTGACGCTAGGCGCCGAACCGCTCTATGACCGGATCGTCATGAACCCGCCTTTCGATCACGGAATCGATGTGGACCATGTTGTGCAAGCCCTGAACTTCCTCAAGCCTGACGGCTGTTTGGTCGCAATCATGTCGGCTGGGGTGAAGTTCCATACTTCGGCAAGGGCAAGGACGTTCCGCGACCGGATGGAAGCGCTCAAGGCGGAGTGGAGCGACCTTCCAGCTGGGACCTTTGCTGGCACACAGGTCCGCACGGTGGCGATTCGGGTTTGGATGGACGGGAAGCGGCGGTGACTAAGGTTGGAAGTTCCATCATGTGGGCAGGACGCCCACATGATGGAACCAATATAGAACACATCAGCCTCCACTGAACGGCGCCAAGTTGGTCTGAGCCGCTCAGGTGCATGCTCAGGTATATATTGGACTGAGGGTTTTTCTCTAAATAATCGCATTGACCCTCTCCAATATGTGTAATTTTGACCATGCACCTTCGGCTTATGAGGCCTACCGTCGGTCGCACCAGACGGCCAAAAGACCACTCCGCAATGCGAGACGCGCCTCCACCCAGCCTTCCGCCTTCCGCTATGGCGATGATTAGTACCGCCGAAGAATTCGACGGGGCTGTATTGATCTACTCACCGGATGACGCCGTTTCATGGGTGAATCATGCCCAAGTAATGGCTTTTCCATGCTCTGATTACCTGAAAGAAACCTACGCATCGCTATTCTGGAACGTGCTGAATTCTGGAGCGATGGTTAGCGCGGAGATCAATCGGGATCCCGTTTCGTACCTCGCTCGGAAGACGATTGAGCGCAGAGTCAAAGAGCGCTTGCAGTGGGTCGGAGCCTACCAGCACGGCCACATGGCGGTCTCCAATCTCTGCCTGCCCGATGGCACATGCGTCCAGGTTCGCGTCGGTCTTCCATCCCTGTCTGTAGAGCAATACCTGCCCACGGCTGACGGCGGCGAGGATCTGTTCGAGATCGCTAAGCTACGTCGAGCCCTGGTCGGGCTCAGTTCGGCTCTTGATGCACTCGATCTCGCCGTCGCCCTTTGCCGTGATGACGGCGTCCTGATCCACGGCAACGCCAGCTTCAACGAGGCGGTTGTCGTAGGAGATGGGGTGTGCCTGGACGAGGCCGGGCACGTCACGGCAGTCATGCGGGAAGCCGGCCCGGAGCTGCGCACGGTGGTGGCCGCGGTCGTGGCGAACCGGCAACCACAGACCATCTTCCTGCGGCGGCACAAAGGCGACCCATTGCTAATGGCGATTGCTCCTGGCGCGCTCGAGCGCACGGTGATCCTGGTGGTTGCCCGGTTTGGTGATGACGCCGAATCGGTCGCGGCGAGCCTCCGGGCAGCCTTCGGCTTACCGGATGCCCAAGCGCACGTAGCCGCCCTGATAGGTGCCGGCCTGTCGCCGGAATCCATAGGCGCACTTCGGGGAAGCTCTCCAAGGACCGTCTACAATCAAATCAACGGTAAAGACGGGATGAAAGCCCGTCTACGCCAGAAAGAATTCGCTGCTGATGACCTCTCAGCAATTTCTAAGCTGGTCGGGAAAATCGCAGCGATGTCCCGCGCAATCACGCGCAAATCATGAGGATTGAAAGAATGGGTCACACGAACGTCACCGAGATCGACCTCAGCCGTTATGAGTCCGCGATGGTGAGCCGCTTCGGTCACACCGAGACGGACCGCGACGAGGCGTTCCTGCAGGTCAAGGCCATCCTGAGCGACGCCCAGACCCATGAGCATGGCCGCAGGTATGCCGTTCCGAAGCTGGCCGACGCGGCGCTACATGCCATCCTTCTCGACACCCGCGGAGCGCTGAAGATCGGCGCCGACCTCTACGGCGCCGGCAATGCGATCATCCATGACCCGTTCCCGGCCACCAGCGGCCCGGAAGCGGAGGCGGCGTGGGAGAACACCCGCATGGCCTTCGCCGCCGCCGGCCATCATCTGCCCGACCACAAAGAGGCCATCGCGGAAGGCCTGCTCTCGGCGAATGATGGTTGCTGGCTGCTCATTCAGCCGCTCGCCGCGTAATTAGTCGGCAAAAAACGAAGCCGGTGTGCGGGGTCTGGCGCCAACCATAGCACCCGCACACCGGCCCGAGCACTCACCTCTGGAGCGAGTGATGCGACAGAATGTGCCCCTCCCGCGAAGGAAGCGCAAGGGGATGCGCGCGTCAAAATTGCGGAGCGACTACTCCTTCGTCGACAAGCGAAGGCGCACACCAACCCCGCCGCCGGGCGAAAGCTCGCCAGCGGCAATGAATTCCACGCCGAACTGCTCAAGCGCTACCACGATGTCCCGGATGGTGCGGGGCTGGGGCGTGGTCTTTCCATTCTCGAAATCCGAAAGCGTCTTTCGCGTCAGCTTGGTAGCTTCCGCCAGCTGCTCAATGGTCAACCCACGCAAGCCTCGCGCGGCCCTGCACTGCTCAGGTGATAAAGTTACATTATGCATATTTCTACCCAAAGTGTGTTGACGCCAAATCGGCAAGACTATACGTTATGGGTAGAAATTTGCGCAAGGATCATTCCTGCCCGGCGCGGGCAAAAGAAAACGCCCGGTCGCAGCAACGACCGGGCGCCCACTGCCCAAGCTGCAGCAACAGCTAAGGCCCAGACCAACATGAAGGAGCCTTCCAAGCCCATGCTGATCGGTTCTGACCATATCACCCACGGCCGAGCTGTGCCCGGAGAAAGTGCCGCGCTGCCGGCCCTCTCCGCCCGGCTTGCCGCGTCCCTCGCCGACCTCAACGCCGCGGGAGACCGCGACGCCTATGGTATCCGCCGGGAAATTGCGCAGACCATCGCAGCTACCGTCCCCGTCACCCCGGCCGATGCTATCGCCGTCGTCAGCCTCCTGACGAATCCCGAAATCGGCCTGGAGATCGGGCAGGACAAGTTGCACCTCACTGCCGCGCGCAGCCTGGAGGCCGGCTTGCGGGCCATGGCCGCGAACGAGACCATCACCGACACGGCCGCCACCTTCAATGAGACAGCCGCCCTCTTCGCCGAGGCCGGACGCGTCAAGCTGCCGGCGGAGCCGACGGATTGCATGGTCGCCGCCGCGGAACAGGCCGGAGTTGATCCGGAGCGGTTCCGGGCCGGCTATCGGGCCGCTGTGGCGGCTTTCCTCTTAGAGGCCGCCTGACATGTCCATCGTGAGCTTTCCCAGCACCGCACCCCGGTCCGCCGTCGTGACGTCCATCACCCGCCTGACCTTGGCCGATGCGACCGACTGGCAAAAGGCCATTGCTGAGGAGTGCCGTCGCCAACGGCTGCTGACGCCCAGCGTGTTCGCGTTCCTGAAGGACAACCGCCTCCTCGACCGCTGCACGTTTCTGGCCTCCGATGTGGGCAGCGAAGAGCTACGCTTCCTCTACATCGGGGACCCAACGCTCCGCGTCCTCGGACGTGGTTGGGGACGGTCCATGCTCGGCCGGAGCGAGGCTGTCGATCCGCATGCCGAGTTCGCCCATTCCGTGGGCGCGCAGTACGCGGAAAGCATCGGGGCCGGGGAAGCTCTGTTCAACCGGATCAGCGTCACCGGTATGGGAAAGCCGCTGGTCTACACCCACGCCCTGTACGGCTGGGCGGAGGGCGGGCGCCGTGCGGTTCTGTCCGCCGTCGACGTCCAGACGCTTCATTGACCTGACGGCGGCCTCGTTCACCAGGACGGGCTGCCGCAGATACCGAGATCCATATACACGGCGTGGCGCCCCCACCGCATGAGGTGCAGCGGGAGCCGCCCGACACCGCTCTGGTGATAGAGGATGCCGGGTCGCTCTTCCAGCCGCCGCCGGCCGCCGCCCCGCCCGCTCCAAACCGGGACCGTCTCCGGATCGACCAGCCCCACTACCCATTTCGGGTTCCAGCGGGCCAGGGCGACCAGCCGCACCAGCTCGCCGAGCCGATGGAACAGCCCGGC
>NZ_JACCJY010000028.1 GCF_014596085.1 Azospirillum tabaci | reverse complement strand
CGACCTCACCCAAGCTTTCGAAACTGAAGTCTCTTACTGCTTGACCGAGATGCTCAAGCGACCCGCGATGCCAGTCCCATCCGGAACCGGTCCGCGGCCAACGGCCAAAACCGCCGCCTGCGCATCCCTTCTCACAACACGGTATCAACGATATCCAAGATCCCGCGGCCCCAGGAGAACCGCAACACCCCGCGCCCATTCCCTTGAAGGAGTGGGCCGCCAGGGCCAGAATGTCTCTGTGTTCCCGACCCGTCGGCGCCTCGTTGGCGGCCACCGCGTCGGGAGGCGCTTTATATGCGGGGTGCCCCGGGGGTGGCAAGCACTTTTTTCGACCCCAGGCGATTTTTCTCCCGCCCTGTCGGAACGCACATGACACCCTTTTCATTGGTCGTGCCACGCAGAGGGCCGCATAGTCTGACCACCGGCTGAAGGGGCCTTCAGCTTGGGCGCGGCAGTAATCAATGGTTCGTTAACCAAAATCCCGTAAGGTTGCACAACGGCACAAAGCAGCCGCCAGCCGACCGCCGGGACCATCAGACACAGGTCCGACCGCCGCGATTGCGCTGAACCATTTTATAAAGGCTGACAAGCGTGACATTGCTTCGCACGCCGACCTTGGTCGAAGCCCCGGGCGCCGGCCATCGTTCGTCCGAATCTTCGAACGATGCCCTCTCCACTCCCCTTTCCTCTCTCCCTGTTTCCGGCGTACTGCGGGGCAGCGCGATGCCGGAGCTGCTTCGGGATGAACTGCTGTCCGACATCTTCGCGGACACCGCGCGGGCCATGCCGGAGCGGACCGCCATCCTGTTTGACGGGCGTCGCGTCAGCTATGGGGAGTTGGAAGCTCGGGCGAACCGTGTCGCCAACGCGTTGCGCGCGCGTGGCTACGGTCCGGGGACCTTCGTCGGGCTGTGGATGACGCGGTCGCTTGATCTGCATGTGGCGCTTCTCGGCATTCTGAAGGCCGGCGCTGCCTATCTGCCCTTCGACGCCGACGCGCCCGCCGAACGCGTGGCGGTCAGCCTGGCCGACTGCTCCGCGCCCGCCATTCTCGTGGACGCCGTGACCGCGTCGAAGGCGACCGGGCTCGCTGTGCCCGCCCTGCGGCTGGAGGACCTTGCCTCCGACGATGAGCGCGCGCCCGACCTGCGCGCGGACGGCGTCACCCGCGATCATCCGGCTTACGCGATCTACACCTCGGGCTCCACCGGCAAGCCCAAGGGCATCGTCATCAGCCACGCCAACATCTGCCATTACCTGCGCGCCGCCAACAGCCTCTACGGCATCACCGGCGAGGATGTCGCCTTTCAGGGCGCGTCGGTGGCCTTCGACCTGTCACTGGAAGAGATCTTCGTGCCGTATCTGGCCGGCGCGACGCTCTGGGTGGCGAGCCGACAGGTGCTGGACGAGGCCGACCGGCTGGCTGACGTCCTGAACGACGCCGGAATCACGGTTCTGGACACCGTGCCGACGCTGCTCGCCATGCTGCCCAAGGACGTGCCGAGCCTGCGCGTCATCATTCTGGGCGGCGAGGCCTGCCCGCCCGCGGTGGCCGCGCGCTGGTGCCGTCCGGGTCGGACGATCTTCAACAGCTATGGCCCGACCGAGGCGACCGTGGTCGCCACCGTGGCGGAAGTGCGTCCGGACGAGCCGGTCACCATTGGCCGGCCGATCCCGAATTACAGCTGCTATGTGGTGGACGAGGCGATGGCGCTGGCCGCCCCCGGCACCCAGGGCGAACTGCTGATCGGTGGGCCGGGCGTGGCGCAGGGCTATCTGGGGCGACCGGACCTGACCGCCGAGAAGTTCATCCGCAACAGCTTCGCCATCCACGGCAACGACCCGGTGCTCTACCGCTCCGGCGACGCGGTGAGCATCGACCCGAACGGCAACCTTCTGTTCCACGGCCGCATCGACGATCAGGTGAAGATCCGTGGCTTCCGGCTGGAGTTGGGCGAGATCGAGGCGAAGCTGGCCGACATGGCCGGCGTGAGCCAAGCCACCGTCGTGCTGCGCAACGACAACGGGCTGGACCGGCTGGTCGCCTTCGTGGTGCCGCAAGCCGGCGCCGCGCTGGACAAGTCGGCGCTGCGCGACCAGCTGCGCGCCCAGTTGCCGAGCTACATGGTGCCGTCGCATTTCGAGGTGACGGACCGCCTGCCCCGCCTGACCTCCGGCAAGGCCGACCGCAAGGCGCTGCAGGCCGCTCCGCTGACCGACGACGCCGGCCCCGGCGAACAGGATGAACCGCAGACCCCGACGGAAGCCGCCCTTCTGGAGGCCGCCAAGCGCGTCTTTCCCGGCCAATCGGTGCCGCTGGAGGCCGACTTCTTCATGGACCTCGGCGGGCATTCACTGCTCGCCGCGCGGTTCGTGTCGGCGGTGCGGGAGACCCGGCATCTCGACGGGCTGACCCTGCAGGACGTCTATGGCGCCCGCAGCCTGCGCTCCATGGCCGAGCGGCTGGACGCCCGCGCGCCGCGCGGCGGCAACGGCGGCAACGTAGAGCGCAAGGACCGCTTCTTCACACCGCCTCCCCTGCTCCGCCGCTTCCTGTGCGGGGCGGCGCAGGCGGCGGCCCTGCCCTTCATCCTGGCGTTGATGACGGCGCAGTGGCTGGGCGTGTTCGTCAGCTACATGCTGCTGTCGGGCGAGGACGCCAATTTCCTTCAGGAAATCGTCACGCTGCTTGGCGTCTACATGATCATCAACGCCGCCACGGTGGTGATCGCCGTCGCGGCCAAGTGGCTGGTCATCGGGCGGACGAAACCCGGGCGTTACCCGCTGTGGGGCGCCTATTATTACCGCTGGTGGCTGGCGCAGCGCTTCATCAGCCTTGTCCATCTGAAGTGGTTCCAGGGCTCGCCGGTCATGCGGGTCCTCCTGCGCACGCTCGGCGCCAAGGTGGGCGACGAGGCGCTGATCGGCGAGTTCGAGTCCGGCGCCATCGACCTCGTCACCATCGGCGCCGGCGCCTCGATCGGCGGCAAGGTGAAGCTGGCGAACGCCGAGGTGATCGGCAACGAGCTGGTCATCGGAGCGGTGGAGATCGGCGCCGACGCCTATGTCGGCACGTCCTGCGTCATCGGCATGGACGCGGTGATCGGTCACGGCACGGAACTGGCCGACCTGACCGCCTTGCCCGCCGGCGCCCGCACCGGCGCCTATGAACGCTGGGACGGCTCGCCCGCCCGCCACGTCGGCAGCGTCGACCGGACGGAGCTGCCGGCCACGGCGACCGCCGGACGGCTGCGCCGCGGGCTGAACGCCGCCTTCTACACGGTGATGCTGCTCGCCCTGCCGCCGATCTCGTTGATGCCGATCTTTCCGGCCTTCTACCTGTTCGACAATCTGGACGGGGTGCTGGGGTCGGCCTTCGGCGTCAGCTATCTCTACTACCTGCCGCTGATCGCCTGGCCGACCGCCATGGCGCTGGTCGCGGTGACGGTCTGCATGATCGCCGCGGTGCGCTGGATCGTCCTGCCGCGCGTCGAGGCTGGCACCTATTCGGTGCACAGCGGCTTCTACCTGCGCAAATGGATGGTGGCGCTGTCCACCGAGGTGATGCTGGACACGCTCAGCTCGCTCTACGCCACGGTCTACATGCGGGCGTGGTACCGGCTGATGGGCGCCAAGATCGGCAAGGACGCGGAGATCTCCACCAACCTCGCCGGGCGCTACGACCTCGTGGAGATCGGCGAGAAGTGCTTCATCGCCGACGAGGTGGTTCTGGGCGATGAGGACATCCGCCGCGGCTGGATGTTCCTGAAGCCGGTGAAGACCGAGGCGCGCGTGTTCGTCGGCAACGACGCGGTGGTGCCGGCGGGGGCCAGCATCCCCACCGGTTCGCTGATCGGCATCAAGTCCAAGCCGCCGGCCAACGAGGCGATGTCCGCCGGGGAGACGTGGTTCGGCAGCCCGCCGATCAAGCTGCCGGTGCGCCAGCGCTTCGACGGGGTCGGCGCCAATTGGACCTACGAGCCGTCCAAGGCCCGCCGCCTGTGCCGCGCGGTGTTCGAGGCCTTCAGCCTATCGATGCCGACGATGCTGTTCATCACCTTCGGCACGCTGGCGGTGGAACTGTTCGCCCCGGCCATCCTGGAGCAGCGCTACGGCGCCTTCCTGGCGCAGTTCCTGGCCGTCAGCGTCGCCATTCCGGTTGCCATGGTGGCGGTGGTGATCCTGGTGAAGTGGCTGCTGATGGGCCGCTACGCGCCGACCGTGAAGCCGATGTGGTCCTGGTGGGCCATGAAGACCGAAGCGGTGGCGGTGCTCTACTGGGGTCTCGCCGGCAAGGTGCTGCTGGACCACCTGCGCGGTACGCCGATGCTGCCCTGGGTGCTGCGCCTGTTCGGCACGAAGTTCGGCGACGGCGTCTTCATGGACACCACCGACATCACGGAGTTCGACTGCGTGTCGGTCGGCGACCACAGCGCGGTGAACGCGCTGTCGGCCCTCCAGACGCACCTCTATGAAGACCGCGTGATGAAGGTCGGCTGCGTGAAGGTCGGCCGCGGCGTCACCATCGGCGCCGGGTCCACCGTGCTGTACGACACCAGCGTCGGCGATTATGCCCATCTCGGCCCGCTGACCCTGGTCATGAAGGGCGAGGAGATCCCGGCGCACACCGAATGGGCCGGCGCCCCGGCGGAGCCGGTGACCGACGGTCAATCAGAATTGAAAGAGCAGTTCAAGAGCGCTGCATAAGCTCTCGTCGATGCTGAATTGTTGCGGCCCGGCATCCAGCGCTTCGGCGGTGGGTCCGGGCCGTATCCTTTTCAAGCTGGGGCAACGCCCTTTCCTTATCGCCGCAGGGCGTTCCGTTCCCGTTGTGCGCCGGGCGCAGGGGTGTATAACGGTGCGCGAGCGTGGCCCTGGCCCTTTTGCGCGCTGCCGCGCGCCGCATCGGGGCCTGTGACCCAAAAACAGGAAGGAAGCCCCCCGAATGCCCGATGACATCAGCCCCGCCCGCGGCGCCGCGACGCTGTTTCCGCTGGCCAAGGACGACACAGTCTACCGCAAGCTAACCTCGGATCACGTCTCGGTCGTCGAGTTCGACGGCGAGCAGATCCTGAAGGTCGAGCCGGAGGGCCTGCGCCTGCTGGCCGAAGAGGCCTTCAAGGACATCAACCACCTGCTGCGTCCCGGCCATCTCGGCCAGATCCGCGCGATCCTCGACGATCCGGAAGCCTCGCCGAACGACAAGTTCGTGGCGCTCGACCTTTTGAAGAACGCCAACATCGCCGCCGCCGGCACGCTGCCGATGTGCCAGGACACCGGCACCGCCATCATCATGGGCAAGAAGGGCCGCCGCGTCTTCACCAAGGGCGGCGACGAGGCAGCCCTGTCGGAAGGCGCCCGCGACGCCTACCTGAAGCGCAACCTGCGCTACAGCCAGCTCGCCCCGATCTCCATGTATGAGGAGAAGAACACCCGCAACAACCTGCCGGGCCAGGTCGAGATCTACGCGGAGGGCGAGGACGCCTACAAGTTCCTGTTCATGGCCAAGGGCGGCGGGTCGGCCAACAAGACCTTCCTGCATCAGGCCACCCCGTCGGTGCTGGCGCCGGACCGGCTGCTGAAGTTCCTCGAGGACAAGATCCGCTACCTCGGCACCTCGGCCTGCCCGCCCTACCACCTCGCCATCGTCATCGGCGGCCTGTCGGCGGAACAGAATCTGAAGACGGTGAAGCTGGCCTCGGCCCGCTACCTCGACAACCTGCCGACCGAAGGTGGTGAGGACGCGCACGCCTTCCGCGACCTCGCCATGGAGGCGGAGGTGCACAAGCTGACCCAGACCATGGGCATCGGCGCGCAGTTCGGCGGCAAGTACTTCTGCCACGATGTCCGCGTCATCCGCCTGCCGCGCCACGGCGCCTCCATGCCGATCGGCGTCGGCGTCTCCTGCTCGGCCGACCGTCAGGCGGTGGGCAAGATCACCAAGGACGGCATCTTCCTGGAGCAGCTGGAGACCGATCCGGCCAAGTATCTGCCGGAGATCACCGACGGCGATCTGGCCGGCGAGGTGGTGAAGATCGACCTCAACCAGCCGATGAGCGAGATCCTCGCCACGCTGAAGCAGTATCCGATCCGCACCCGTTTGTCGCTGACCGGCCCGCTGATCGTCGCCCGCGACCTCGCCCATGCCAAGCTGCGCGCGCGACTGGACGCCGGCGAGCCGCTGCCGGACTATTTCAAGAACCACCCCATCTACTACGCCGGTCCGGCCAAGACTCCGGAAGGCTACGCCTCGGGCTCCTTCGGTCCGACGACCGCCGGCCGCATGGACAGTTTCGTCGAGCAGTTCCAGGCGGCAGGCGGCTCGATGGTCATGCTGGCCAAGGGCAACCGCAGCCCGGAAGTGACCGCGGCCTGCAAGACGCACGGCGGCTTCTACCTGGGCTCCATCGGCGGCGCCGCGGCCCGTCTGGCCCAGGACTGCATCAAGAAGGTGGAGTGCGTCGAGTATCCGGAACTCGGCATGGAAGCGATCTGGCGCATTGAGGTCGAAGACTTCCCGGCCTTCATCATCGTCGATGACAAGGGCAACGACTTCTTCAAGGAATTGAAGCTGGCCTGACGCCCGCCGTTACCATTTCCCTCCCCTGCGTCAGCGCAAACCGAAGGTTTGCGCTGACGCGGCAGGCGGACCGAAGGTCCGCCGAAAGCGGGGGAGGGTCAGGGTGGGGGCAAGTGTTTGCTATTCAAGGACTCGCCATGTCCAATGACGCAACCGCCAAAATCGCCGACGCGCAGCGCCGCGCCCTGTTCGCCGCCGAGGTCATCGTGAACCGGCGCCTGCATGATTTCTCCATGCGCTACCAGACGCACTACGCCAATGACGTGGCGGAGGAGCGCAAAGCCATCGAGAAGGAAATCCGCGCGATCCGCCGCCGCATCCCGGCCGCCCCACCGGTGACGGACGCGTTGGTGGCCCAGGTCGCGGGCGATGCCCACGCGCCGGAATCGGTCCGGGCGGTGCTGCTTGCACTGGCCGCAATCCGGCCCGACGTGCTGACGACAGTTGACGAAGCGGCCTTCAACCCTGATGACGATGACGAAGATTGACCGACTCGTCCGTTAAGGCATCATGACACCCGAACAAATCCAGGCCCGCGTTCTCTACCGCGATGGGCTGATGCTCATCATCGACAAGCCTGCCGGCCTGCCTGTCCACGCCGGACCGGGCGGTGGCCCGAATCTGGAGCGCCATTTCGACGCCCTGCGCTTCGGTTTTCCGAAGCCGCCGGGCCTCGCCCACCGGCTGGACCGCGACACCTCCGGCTGCCTGATCCTGGGACGGCATCCGAAGGCCCTGCGCAAGCTGGGCAAGCTGTTCCAGGACGGCAAGGTCGACAAGACCTACTGGGCGGTCGCTGCCGGCACCCCGCCGGAGGAGCAGGGACGCATCGAGCTGCCGTTGCAGAAGGTGAGCAACCGCACCGGCGGCTGGCGGATCGTCGTGGCCGACGATGGGCAGAGCGCCGTCACCGATTACCGGGTCCTGGGCCGCGGCGACGGCATGACATGGCTGGAGTTGAAGCCCCACACCGGACGCACGCACCAGATTCGCGTGCATTGCGCCACGGCGCTGGGCTGCCCCCTGCTGGGCGATCCGCAATATGGCGGGCCGGAGGGGCATCCGCTTCATCTGCAGTCGCGGGCCATCTCGCTGCCCCTGTATCCCTCCCGCGAGGCGGTTGGCGCGGTGGCGCCGGTTCCGCCCCACATGCGCGCAGCGCTCGCCGCCTGCGGCTTTCAAGGAGACGTTCCGGCCTGACGGCCGGGCCGCCGGGCCGTTACGTCCGCCACTCGGCGCGCTTCTCCGTGCCAGCCTCCGTCTCATGCACCATGAAGCCGACATAGCCGGCCACGATGGCGAGGACGGCGTGCAGCCAGATGTCGTTGCCGTGCAGCGGCACCAGCCCGAACAGCGTGTTCAGACCCGGGATGAAACCGAGAACGGTCAGCACGGCGTAGGCCACGGCCACGCTGCGCAGATAGCTGCGCGAGGCCAGACGGCTGGAGAAGTAAGCGAAGAAACCCCAGAGGCCGAACAGGAGATGCACGACGTTGTGCAGCAGGTTCACCGGAAACAGCCCGAGCAGATAACCGTGGAAGGATTCGACGGCGAGGGTCATGCCTTCCGGAGGCGGACTCAGGAAGGTCGGAATGAAGCCCAGTATGCCGATGGCCGTAAAGGCCGCGGCGTAGACCAGCGTTACGTTGCGCCACCACATGTGTCTCTCCGTTGGCAGACAGGGGATGAAACCGCCTAACCAACAGAGGGTTTAGAAGCAGCGTTCCCAGATTCGGCCCGCAATCTCAGGCGCTCACCGCCTCCATGGTCACGGCCTTGACCGGGCACACGGTCGCGCAGTCGCCGCAGCCGGTGCAGCTGCCCTCCTCGATGAGCGGCAGCCAGCGTCCCCGTCCCAGCGGACGGAAGCGGATCGCGCCGTGGTCGCAATGGTCGCCGCACATCCGGCAGTCGGTCCCGGTGTAGGACAGGCAGCCCGCGCCGATGCGCGCTTCCAGCGCTTGCGGTGCCGCCGAGGGTGCCTGGAGCGCTGTCGGTTCGGACCGGAAGCGCCCCCGGAACAGATCCGCGCGACTGATCGCCATGATGGTCGCCCTCCCCCTCCATTTCCGCCGCCCTGCCGTTGCTGCATTCGCGAATGCCGAGCATCGGCGATGGCGGTACAGTGATCCTTCGTACACCACCCGACCTTGATCGTCGTCAAGGTCCGCACCGGAAGGACGGACGGCATGGTCCCCATCGGCAACACCACGGCGCGCTGGATGACGCTTCGCTACGGGCTGGCGCTCGGGGTGATCGCGCTGTGCACGTTGGCCGGATTCATCATGACCGAGCGGGTCATCGACCAGCACGCCGACATGCTGGAGGTGGTGAACATCTCAGGTCGTCAGCGCATGCTGTCCCAGCGCACCGCCCTGCTGGCGGAGCAGCTCCGCAACGCCCCGACCGACGCCGAACGGAGCGCCCTGACCGCCCGCCTGGCCGAGGCGACGGACATGTTCGAGAGCGCCCACCGTCGCCTGACCGGCGCCGACGAGGGGCCGGCCATGGGCAAGGACGTGCGGCGCCTCTATTTCGACGGGCCGGAGCCGCTGAACGATCTGGTGCTCCGCCACATCGCCGCGCTCCGCGCGGTCATCGCCGCCGGCTCCGCCGGCCTGCCCCCCGACATGCCCGAGGCCGACCTCGTGACCCATCAGGCGCTCGGTCCATTGCTGGCGGGGCTGGAGGACATGGTGGCGCGCTACCAGGAGGCGGGAGAGCGCGGCTTCGCCACCCTGCACAATCTCGGCTTCGCCGCCCTGATCCTGACTCTGCTGACCCTGTGCGCCGAAGTTCTGGTGATCTTCCGCCCGATGGTCCGGCAGGTGCAGCGCCAGTTCGCGGACATCACACGCATGACGCAGGCGCTGGAACAGACCAACGTTACGTTGGAAGCCCAGGTGCGCGCCCGCACCGCCGAACTGCACACGGCGAAGGTGGCGGCGGAACAGGCCCATCTGGCGAAGTCGCGCTTCCTCGCCCACGCCGGGCACGACCTGAAACAGCCTCTCCAGGCCATCAATATGTTCACCGGCATGCTGGAACGGCAGCTCGACAAGCCCCGCGCCCTGGCGCTGGTGAAGGATCTGCGACTCGCCCAGCGGTCCATGCACGATCTGCTGAACGCCATCCTGGACATCTCGAAGCTGGAATCCGGCGTGGTCGAACCGAAGCCCGCCGATGTCTCCCTGTCCGGCCTGTTCGACCAGCTCGAAGCGGAGTTCACCGGGATCGCCGAGGACAAGGGGCTGCGGCTGCGCGTCGTGCCGACGTATCTGTCGGTGCGGACGGACCCTTTCCTTCTGGAACGCATCCTGCGCAACCTGCTGACCAACGCGGTGCGTTACACCGAACAGGGCGGCGTGCTGATGGGCTGCCGGCGCCGCGGCGGCACGGTGTGGGTCGAGGTCTACGACACCGGACGCGGCATCGCCGAGGCCGACCGCCGCCGCATTTTCGAGGAGTTCGTCCAGCTCGACCGGCCCGACCGAGACCGCAGCGAGGGGATCGGGCTGGGGCTGGCCATCGTCGACCGGCTGGCCAAGCTGCTCGGCCATCCGCTGGAGCTTCGCTCGATCGAAGGGCGCGGAACGGTGTTCGCTGTGGGGGTTCCCTTGGTCCGCAGCCTACACGAGCCGGTCGCGGCCTGATTCCTTGACCAGCAGCACCGCCTGGGTCCGGCTGCCGACCCCGAGCGCCTTCAGCACGCCGGTGACGTGGGTCTTGACGGTGGACAGGTTCAGGCCGAGCCGTTCCCCGATCTCCTGATTCGACAGACCCTGAGCCAACAGGTCCAGAACCTCCAACTGGCGGCGGGTCATGCCGTCGAAGACGCTCGGCTCCTGCGCCTTCGCGGCGGCCGGTGCCTGGGCGATCCCCGGCATGCCGAGCACCGGGGGCACATAGGACCCACCGGCCATGACCAGACGCAGGATGTTCACGACCAGCACGTCGTCGGTGGATTTCGGGATGAAGGCCCGCACCCCGCGCGACAGCACGGCGCGCATCTCGTCCGGCGAGTCGATCATCGAGAAGACGACGACCGGCACCGGCGCCACCCGCTTCACCACCGCTTCCACATCGTCCAGCCCACCGAGGCCGGGCATGCGCAGATCCATGATGACGAGGTCGTAGGGTCCCTGGTCCAGCAGCTGTGTCAACTGGCCGAAGCTGGTCGCCGCCGCCACGCTGGCCTGTTCGTCCAACTCCCCGACCAGATGGGTCAGGCCACTGCGAACGATGGAGTGATCGTCGGCGATCAATACCTGCATGACAACCCTGCTTCGGCGAAGGCGGCTGGAGGGGATGACCCAATGGGACAGGGTCCGCTGGGACCGGGCCGGACTTGGTCGTCTCAAACCAAAGTGCGGCTTCCGGTATGAACCTCATACGCCGACAGGAGGTTTCATGCCACAATTGATGCATGATTCCGCAATGCCGCGCGTGCTTCTGCCGCAGATGCGAAAAAGGCGCCGCGGAGGCGGCGCCCTTCTCTCGGTCCTGATCGCGCCGACCGGCCCCGCGAAGGGGGCCGGCGGCCGGCCGGATCACTGCACGCGGATGAGGATCTGCGCGCGGCGGTTCGAAGGCTCGCGGACGTTCGCACCGGTGTTCACCAGAAGCTGGGTCTCGCCCTTGCCCTCGACGGTGATCTGGTTGGCGGCAACGCCCTTGCCGACCAGCGCGTTCTTGACCGCGTCGGCGCGGCGCAGCGAGAGCCGCTGGTTGTAGGCCGGCGATCCCGAGGTGTCGGTGTGGCCGACCACATGGATGCTGACCGCCCGCACCTGACCGGCGGAGGCGGCGGCATCGCCGATGATCTTGTCGGACGCCGCGGTGATGTTGGCCTTGTCCCAGTCGAAGAACACCAGATACTCCGACTGCGGCTGCGCCTGCACCGGAGCCGCCGGAGCGACGGGGGCCGCCGCCGGGGCCGCCGCCGGAGCGCCGAAGGTGTAGCGCAGGCCGGCCATGATGGTGTGGTTCTGGTACTCGCCCTTCACGGTGGAGCTGGCGAGGCCGGCCGGGCCGCCCAGGTCGAACTTCGGGTCGAGCGTGGCGAAGTAACGGTAGTCCAGCGTCAGCGCCAGATTCTGGGTCAGGGCGTAGGACACGCCGGCGATGCCCTGGTAGGCGAACACCCAGTCGCGGTCATCGAAGCCGCCGAGATCCAGACGGACCTGGGCGATACCGGCGCCGACGCCGATGTAGGGCGTGAAGGCGGTGCCGGTGTTGATGTCGTACAGCACGTTGCCCATGAAGGCGAGCGAGCTGGCCTTGCCACCGAGACCGTTCACCGCCGCGTTGGAGCTGTCGGTGCTGTCGATCGCGTTGCGCCAGCGCCAGGCGAACTCCAGCTCGGCGCGGGGGCCGGCGGCCGTGGCGTAGCCGGCGGAGATGTCGCCGATGCCGCCCAGCTTGAAGCTGGTGCTGGCGTCCGTCGGGGTGTTCTCGAAACGCAGATCGGCGTCGCGAGTCCAGTTCACGCCGGCGCCGGCGCCGACGTAGAAGCCCTCGGTCGCGGCCATGGCGGCGGTCGGCAGCATCGCCGCGAGCGCCGTCCCGAGCAGAATCCCACGCAGAGTCATTTTCTTCTTTCCTTTGTAGACGGCGTTGCCGGGGCTGTCGAAGCCAACCGTTCGAACGGCGGGGTGTCTGACGACACCCGCCTTCATCGGGCGAGCCCGCCGCATTCCGTCGGCGGTTGAAACGTCATGACTCCGAAATATCAGCAACCACCCACCGCCACAAGTGCCCTGTGATAAGATGCACAGAGATGTTGCATTTCTGCATTACTCGAACGTTCGTCTCGCTCTTCATATTCCTTCGAGTTCAAAGCATTCGCTTGGCGAATTCTTCCTAACACCTTTGGGCGCAACCCATAACTTTCGGGGTGGATTTGCGCCTAGGACCAACAACCGGACATACGTGCGCAACCCGCCGTCGGCAGGGAACAGCGCTTCAGCCACATGATGAAATGCGGACGGAACCGGTAGCGGCGCTCGGGTCAATCCTGCGGTTCGGCGACCGTTTCGAACTGGGTGGGGTCAAGCAGGGTAGAAACCGCCAAGGTTTTCAGGGTCTTGTGATCGTCGGACCGCTGCAGCTGCGCATGCTGGGTGCCCAGCCCATCCTTGCGGATGGCGATCACCTGCCAGACGCCACCGCCGGGACCCAACTTGCGGAACATCTGGCCTTCGACGACTTCGCGCTTTCTGCGCATATCCAATCTCCAAAACCCAAAACGTCAAACCCGCCAACCCTGCGGGTACGGCAGACCATTCAAACACCAAACCGCCCCCGGTTGGCGAGTGCCCGCTGCGAGCCTCACGCACACCGCAGCCGGGATGTAGCGGTGCTGCAACAACCGTCTTCGCACCTGCGGAACAAACCGTCGATCCGGCGTGTTGATGCCGTCATGAAAATCGATCACGACGTGCTCCTGTTCGCGACCCGCCTCGTGGAAGAACTGGGCGAGTCCGCCATCCGCATCAGCCGCGTCCGCCTCGTCGAGCTCACGGCTGCGAACAACCTGCGCGCCGCCGCCTTCTGGCGGGATGTGATGCGCACCTCGGAGAGGCTTCTGGCGGAGCGCTCCCCCGCCCTGGCGCCCCCCCCCCCCCGCCCCCGGGGGGCGCCCGCCATGCCGGCGCAACCGGCCACGTTCTGACCAAAGTCCCGGCCACCAAGCCATGCAAAAGGCCCGGCGGATTCCCGCCGGCCCTTCGCACGTCTTCGTTTCCCTGAGGAAACCGGATCGAACGACCGGGTTTCTTGACCCCGGATTACTTGACCCCGGATTACTTGACCTGGGCGTACTGGCCGTTGTTCCAGCGGTACCAGACGTAGGCCGGAGAGGTCACGTCACCCTTGGCGTCGAAGCCGATCTTGCCGATCACCGTGTTGTAGCTGTTCTTGCGCAGAACATCGGCGATCTTCGCCGATTCGGTCGAGTTGGCCTGCTTGGCCGCCTCAGCCCAGATCTGCAGGGCAGCGTAGGTGTAGAGGGTGTAGCCCTCCGGCTCGTAACCGGCCTTGCGGAACTTCTCCACGGCTTCCTTGGCTTCCGGCATCTCGCGCGGATCCGGGCCGAAGGTCATCATGGTGTTCTCGCCGGCCGGACCGGTGATCGCCCAATACTCGTTCGTCACCAGCGCGTCGCCCGACACGATCGGGGCGTTCAGGCCCTGATCCTTCATCTGGCGCGCCAGCAGGCCGGCCTCGGTGTGGTAGCCACCGACATAGACGACGTCGACGGCTTCCTGCTTCAGCTTGGAGACCAGAGCCGAGTAGTCCTTCTCACCCGCCGTGTAGGCTTCGTAGATCTTCTCCTTCTGGCCGCCGGCGTTCAGCGCCTTCTGCGTCTCGTCGGCGAGACCCTTACCGTAGGCCGACTTGTCGTGAAGGATCGCGACGTTCTTGCCCTTGTAGTTCTCCAGCAGATACTTGCCGGCGATCTGGCCCTGCTGATCGTCACGGCCGCAGACGCGCAGCACGTTCTTCAGGCCCTGCTCGGTCAGCTTCGGGTTGGTCGAGGCCGGAGAGATCTGCAGGACGCCTTCCTCGGCGTAGACCTGCGAGGCCGGGATCGAGGAGCCCGAGCAGAAGTGACCGGCGACGAACTTCACGCCCGCCTTGGCGAGCTGGTTCGCCACGGCGACGGCCTGCTTCGGGTCGCAGGCGTCGTCGCCCACTTCCAGCTTCAGCTTCTGGCCCAGGACACCGCCGGCGGCGTTGATGTCGGCAACCGCCTGCTCCATGCCCTTCTTCATCTGCTCGCCGAAGGTGGCGTACTGGCCGGTGATCGGGCCGGCGGTCGCCACCGCGATGTCGGCCTTCGCCACCGAGGCGGTCATAGCGGTCGCCGCAACCGCAACGAGGAGGGAAAGCTTGTAGTTCATAGTTTCGTTGGCTCCCTGTTATGAGTCGTACGCCGGCCCCGCCGGGGCCTTTTCACCGGTCCCCCAAGGGCTGGGGGCGCCGGTGCCGACAAGGTTCCACTATAGTCCGATCATCGCCAAGTGCGACAGTTTCACCCGCGTCCTGGTCCTGATCGGACCCATGGAATTCGCAATCACTGGGCGAGCGTTCCGCCGACGCGCTCGCGCCAGCCGAAGGGTCCCGAACGCTCGTACAGCCAAGGATACTGGGACACCATCCGGCGCGCCATCGAAATGCGGTAGGTGGTCAGGGTGATCGCACCGATCACCAGGGTGTGCACCACGAATCCATACACCGACAGGAGCTGGCCGCCGAACAGGCCCCAGACCAGGAACCGGTCGCCCAAGCCAAGCAGGATGGAGTAGGCGATGGCGCTCGACAGCGGCTTCCAGCCTTCGGCCAGGGTCTGGCCGGTCAAAACGCCGCAGCCGCCGAACACCAGAACCGTCAGGCCCAGGAACACCGGCAGAGAGGACCCGAGAACGCCGTCCATCAGTGACCTCCCTCGAGATAGGCCGAACGCACTTCCTCGTTCGCCAGCAGTTCCGCGCCGGTCCCCGACATGGTGACCTTGCCGTTGACCATCACGTAGCCGCGGTGGGCGAGCTTCAGCGCGTGGAAGGCGTTCTGCTCGACCATGAACACGGTCATCTTCTGTTCGCGGTTGATGTCCTTCACCGCCTGGAAGATCTGCTTCACCACCAGCGGGGCGAGGCCCAGCGACGGCTCGTCGAGAAGCAGCAGCCGCGGCTGGCTCATCAGCGCGCGGCCGATGGCCAGCATCTGCTGCTCGCCGCCCGACATGGTGCCGGCGCGTTGGCTGATGCGCTCCTTCAGGCGCGGGAACAGGGTCAGGACCCGCTCCAGCTCGTTGGCGAAGCTGCCCGGCTTGGCGGTGATGGAGCCCATCTGCAGGTTCTCCAGCACGCTCATGCGCGGGAAGATCCGGCGGCCTTCCGGCGACTGGGCGATGCCCAGGCGGACGAGTTCGTAGGTGGGCATCTGCGTGATGTCCTGCCCCTCGAACGTGATCCGGCCCATGCGGGCGCGCGGACTGCCGCAGATGGTCATGAGAAGCGTGGACTTGCCGGCGCCGTTGGCGCCGATCAGCGAGACGATCTCGCCGGCCCCGATCTCGATGTCGACCCCCTTCAGCGCCTCGATGGCGCCGTAGAAGGTGTGGACGCCCGATACCTTCAGCATGGCTCAGGCCCCCTCCTCGGCTCGCTTGGCGACTTCCGGCAGGTCGGCCGCGACCACCGCCGGCAACTCCTCGTCCTCTTCCTCGCCGAGATAGGCGCGGATCACCGCCGGATCGTTCTTCACGAAGGCCGGATCGCCGTCGGAGATCTTCCGCCCGTAATCCAGCACGACGACATGGTCGGAAATGGTCATCACCACGCTCATGTCATGCTCGATCAGCAGCACGCCGATCTTGTGCTCGTCGCGGATGTAGGTGAGCAGTTCGGCCAGTTCGCCCGACTCGCGCGGGTTGAGGCCCGCCGCCGGCTCGTCCAGGCAGAGCATCACCGGCTCCGTGCACATGGCGCGGGCGATCTCCAGCCGGCGCTGGGCGCCGTAGGGGAGGTTGCCCGCCTCCCAGTCCGCAAATTCCAGCAGCCGCACGCGGTCCAGCCAGTATTTGGCCAGATCGACCGCCGCACGCTCCGTCTTGGTGTAGGACGGCAGACCGAGCAGGCCGGCGATGGAGAAGCCCGACGCGCGGATCAGCTTGTTGTGCTGGGCGACGATCAGGTTCTCCAGGACGCTCATGCCCCCGAACAGACGGATGTTCTGGAAGGTGCGGGCGACGCTGGCCTTTTGCGAGATGCGGTAGCCCGGCATCCGCTCCAGCAGGAATTCCTTCCCGTCGGCATGGCGCAGCGTCAGCCGGCCCACCGTGGGAGTGTAGAAGCCGGTGATGCAGTTGAACAATGTGGTCTTGCCAGCGCCGTTCGGGCCGATGATCGCGGTGATCTCGCCGTTGTTGGCCGAGAAGGAGACGTCGTTGACCGCCACCAGCCCGCCGAAGCGCATGGTGAGGTGTTCGACCGTCAGCAGGGGCGTGGTGGTCATGGAATGACCCGTCATCACTGTACCTTCCATCACTTCGCGCTCCCCCCGGCGATGCCCTGCCCGCCGGCCGCGGCGGTGCCCGCGGCGGGGCCGCCGCTTCCGCCCTTGGATCGGCCGTGCAGGAGGATGGTCGGATCGCGGTGGGCCAGCAGGCCGCGCGGACGCCACAGCATGATCAGCACCATGCCCATGCCGAACGTCAGCATGCGGTAGTCGGCCAGTTCACGGAAGGCTTCTGGCAGGCCGATCACCAGCAGGGTCGCCACGACGACGCCGATCTGGCTGCCCATGCCGCCCAGCACCACGATGGCGAGGATGATCGCCGATTCGATGAAGGTGAAGCTTTCCGGGCTGATGAAGCCCTGGCGAGTGGCGAAGAAGGACCCGGCGAAGCCGCCGAACATCGCCGCGATGGCGAAGGCCGCCAGCTTCATGTTCGTGCGGTTGATGCCCAGCGAGGCGCAGGCGATGTCGTCCTCGCGCAGCGCTTCCCAGGCGCGGCCCAGCGGCAGCTTGCGAACGCGCATGGTGAACAGGTTCACCACCAGGGCCAGCACCAGGATCAAATAATAGAGGAAGATGATTCGGTGCAGCGGGCTGAACTCCAGGCCGAACATCTCGTGGAAGGCCGCGGTGCCCTCCGCCGGAGTCCGCGTGAAGTCGGCGATGCCGAAGAAGCTCGGGCGCGGAATGCCGGAGATGCCGTTGGGGCCGCCGGTGAACTGGTACCAGTTGATCAGGATGATGCGGATGATCTCGCCGAAGCCCAGCGTCACGATGGCGAAATAGTCGCCGCGCAGACGCAGCACCGGGAAGCCCAGCAGAACGCCCGACATCGCCGCGAGGAAGCCGGCCAGCGGCAGGCAGACCCAGAAGCTGAAGCCGAAATAATGGGCCAGCAGCGCGTAGGAGTAGGCGCCCACCGCGTAGAAGGCCACATAGCCGAGATCGAGCAGGCCGGCGAGGCCGACCACGATGTTCAGCCCCCAGCCCAGCATGATGTAGGTCAGCAGCAGGATGCCGATGTCCAGCAGCTGGCGGTCGGCCAGCGGCGTGAACGGGAAGGCCAGCGCCACGACGACGGCGATCGGACCGAGCCAGCGGGAGGCGTGCTGCACCTGCGCCGCGATGTGGTCCATCCGCTTGTCGCGCTCCGCCTGCGACAGCTTGGAGCGGCCGGTGCGGATGGCGAGGATGGCGCGGATCGCGATGACCGCACCGCCGCCGATCAGGATGACCCGCAGGGCCTCCGTCGGCATGGCGATGAAGAAGCCCGCCGCGGTGGCGGCGGCGGCCAGGACCAGGACGGTGACCGCGTGGCCCTCGCGGATCAGGCAGAGGCCGAGACGGCCGAGGAAGACCAGACCGACGGCGGCGGCCACCTCGTTCCAGCGGGTTTCCAGCCCAAGGCCGGTGGGACGGTCCACCGTGCGCAGGCCGACCAGCGGAATCGTCAGGAGAAGGGCGACGAAGGCGGTCATCGCCGCCTCCTTGAGGATCGCGGGCCAGGCGATGGCCCGCGGCGAAGACATGGAAATCGCGGTCATGGCCTCACACCTTCTCGATTTCCGGACGGCCCAGCAGGCCGGTCGGACGGAAGATCAGGACGAGCACGAGAATCGTGAAGGTCGCCACGTCTTTCCATTCGCTGCCCATGTAGCCCGACCAAAAGGCTTCGAT
This sequence comes from Azospirillum tabaci, assembly GCF_014596085.1. Classification (GTDB taxonomy): domain Bacteria; phylum Pseudomonadota; class Alphaproteobacteria; order Azospirillales; family Azospirillaceae; genus Azospirillum; species Azospirillum tabaci. The sequence goes on along the minus strand of NZ_JACCJY010000028.1, from coordinate 66,588 downwards.
CAGGCCGATGACCACGCCGCCCAGCATCGCGCCCGGCAGCGAGCCGATGCCGCCGAGCACCGCGGCGGTGAAGGCCTTAACGCCAGCCAGGAAGCCGATGTAGAAGTCGATCACGCCATAGATCAGCAGGACCATCATGCCCGCGACAGCGGCCAGGGCGGCGCCCATGACGAAGGTCAGCGAGATGACGCGGTCGACGTTGACGCCCAGCAGGCCCGCCATCTTCTTGTCCTGCTCGCACGCGCGCTGAGCGCGGCCGAGCGAGGTGCGGGTGATGAGCTGGGTGAAGCCGTACATGAGGGCGATCGTGATGACGATCGTCGCCAGTCGCACGTAGCTGACCGACACCGCCCCGTCCATCAGGGTCAGGTTGCCCGGCAGGATCGGCTGCAGCGGCTTGCTGCGGGCGCCCTGCAGGATCTGGACGTAGTTCTGCAGGAAGATCGACATGCCGATCGCCGAGATCAGCGGCGCCAGACGCGGCGAGCTGCGCAGCGGGCGATAGGCGATGCGCTCCACCGTCCATCCGTAGACGGCGGTGAACAGCATCGATGCGACCAGCATGACGAGAAGAGCCAGCGGAACCCAGGTGATCCCCAGGCTGCCGATGGCCAGGAAGGTGATGAGGGCCACGAAGGCGCCGATCATGTAGATCTCGCCGTGGGCGAAATTGATCATGCCGATGATGCCGTACACCATCGTGTATCCGATCGCGATGAGGCCGTAGATGGCGCCCAGCGACAGGCCGTTGATCAACTGCTGAAGAAAGTATTCCATTGTCTTACCTCGCCTCGGCGCGATGCGCAGGCTTCGGCGAGCGAGACAAGCGCGCTCGTACACCAGTCACGTGAAGTGCCACTCCCCGAATTGGCTTACCCGGGCTCTTGAGCGCGGGGCCAAGATTGTTGTGTAAGCGGAACGTTAGCCCAGTGGCTCTCAACAGAGCAAGAGGGCAAACCCGCACTCTATCTGCGGTAATACCAATTTTCCGAGAATTTGCAATATCGATTCATGTCAGTTCCGTGAACTTTGCGCTTGCTTTCTACCATAGCGAATGCATCGCATGAAAAAAGCCCTCTTCACTGTGGTGAAGAGGGCTTCGCAACAACTGTGCCACTGCTGCGATGCATGATGCCGGACACCCATGGCGTCCGGCATCACCATCGATACTGAACGGTCAGCGCTTGGCGGAGACCACCTGGGCCTTCGCCGGCTCCTTGGGCTTTCCCGGAGCCTTGGCCGTCGCCTTGCCGGTCGACTTGGACGGCGCCGCCGCGCTGCCGCCGCGCGAGGCCGGGGCCTGGGCAACGTCGTAATTCACGTCAGGGTTGCTGACGACCTGGACGTCGCACAACGGCTTTGACGACAAATGCATCAGGCCGGCGCTTTTTTCATCGCCGGTCAGGACGCGGATGTCGTCCGCCGTCAGGTCCATCGCCGCCTTGGAGCGGTCGACGAAGTTGGCGCAATAGAGCCCGGTCCCGATCACCGCGGCGCGGCGGCTGACCTCGTTCGCCAGCTCGGTGCGGAACATGTCGAACTGCCGCGTCGCGTTGCCTCCGCCCTTCTTGCGGAAGTGGTCGATCATCGACGCTTCCGAATTGGAGATCAGCGAACGGTTCTTGATGGTGAAGTCCTGGTACAGGTTGAACGGCTTCTTGTCCGGGTTCACCTGCTGGCAGGTCAACCCGACGACCATCATCTCGGTGTGCATGCGGATGGTCTGCTCCGCGGCGTGCTCCGCGCGGCTGTAGCAGGCGCCGGGCTTGGTCGCGGCGGCCTTGGACGCGGTGCTCTTGGCAGTGGCCGGCTTCGCGGAGGCCTTCGTCGCAGCCGCCTTTTCAGCGGCCGGCTTCGCCGCCTCCTTGGCGGCGGCCGGCAGCGCGGCGCCGGCGAACAGCACGGCGAGGCCGACGGCGGCGGTGCGCAAGGTGAAAGAAGGAATGCGATGGGCGGCGCGCTGGCGATTCATCGTTGGTCCGGCTCCGGTGGCCCTGATTGACGGGCGGAATCCGACGGATCACGCCCTCTCCTTCGCTGGTTCTACAAGATCCCGACAGACGGTCAACCCATATCACCCGCGCAAAGACCATTTGTCCCAGCCTGTGGCACGGGTGTCGACGGGAAGCGACGATCCACCAAGCGGCGGTTGCTTGGCTTGCGGGTTGCCGGTCTTTCCCAGTATTGCAACAGCCCAGGCGTCCGTCTGTGACGCGGGCCACACATCAGGGCACTTTTCCCATGAAGCGCACCGACGGCACCCCATCGGCCATCCGCATCGGCATCGACCTCGGCGGCACGAAGACGGAGGGGATCGCGCTCGACACAACCGGCGGGGAGCGCGCCCGCTTCCGCGTCCCCTCCCCGCGCGGCGACTACGACGCGACGGTGCGGACCATCGCCGACCTGGTCGCACGGCTGGAGAGCGCGGCGGGATCGACGGGCGCCACCGTTGGGATCGGCATTCCCGGCTCCATTTCCCCGGCGACCGGGCTGGTGAAGAACGCCAACTCTACCTGGCTGATCGGCAAGCCCTTCGACCGCGATCTGGCCATGGCGCTCGAGCGTCCGGTGCGGATCGAGAACGACGCCAACTGTCTGGCCGTATCGGAGGCTGCGGATGGGGCCGGGGCCGGTTGCGGCGTGGTCTTCGCGGCGATCCTCGGCACCGGCTGCGGGGCGGGAATCGTCGTCGAAGGCCGCCCGCTGGGCGGTCGCAACGCCATCGGCGGCGAATGGGGGCACAATCCCCTGCCCTGGCCCACCGACGACGAGCGGCCCGGACCGGCCTGCTATTGCGGCAAGTCGGGCTGCCTGGAGACCTTCGTGTCCGGCCCCGCCGTTGCCGCCGACCACCGCCGGACCACCGGAGCGGACCTGTCCGTGGAAACCATCGCGGCGCTGGCGGAGCGCGGCGACGCTACGGCCCGTGCCACCCTTGACCGGCTGGTGGACCGGCTGGGGCGCGGGCTGGCGGGCATCGTCAATGTCCTGGACCCGGACGTGATCGTGCTGGGCGGCGGACTGTCGAACCTGGGGTTCCTCTACGCCGCCCTACCCCCGGTTATCGCCCGCTGGACCTTCTCGGACAGCGTGGACACGCCGGTCCGCCGGGCCGTCCACGGCGATTCGAGCGGAGTCCGCGGGGCCGCCTGGCTCTGGCGGCCCGAGGAGGCCGCGGCTACCGCTCGAAGGTGTATTCCGGATTGAGCGTCACCTCGCGCGGGGTACCGGGCATATTGTCCCCGCCGCCCCTGCGCGCTGCCGCCGCTGCGCCGCGGGCATCGCGGACCGGCGGTGTCAGCGAATTGGTCCGGGAGTAGGACGGGGTGGCGCGGGCCGGATCGGTGCCGTAGCCGCGCGAACCGGCGCGGAACTGCTCGCCGTTGCCCATGGCGCCCCAATGGGACGGCCGTGCCCCGGGAATCGGCTGAGCCTCCTCCATGCGGCGCATGTGGGGGCCGGTCGGCACCATCTCCTCATACACCCAGGAGGGGTATTCCTGCCTCTGCGCTTCGGCGGGTGCGGCAAAGGCCAGCACCGCGAGGGTCGCTACAGTCATCGTTCGAAGCATGACACGGCGGCCTTCCATACTTTTGCGTGTGGAAGACGGATTCCGCCGGATGCGGCCGCGCATGTCCAGGGAGGAGGCGGGTTACTCAGCCCGCGGCCTCCATCCGGTGGACACCCCATTCCGGTACGTTCAGGGGCGCGCCGCGCCGTAGAGCGTCAGGGTCAGCCGCTTGCCGGTGTTGTAGTTGAAGCCGGTGAACCGGCCGAGCGGCACCGGCTCCGCCCCCTTCAGGGCGGCGCGGAACTCCGTCTCCTCACGGTCCGTCACCAGAGCCAGCCCGCAGGAGGGATTCTCGGCCAGATGGGCGGCGGCTTCCGTCCCGTGGGTCAGGCGCGTATCGGTCCCCAGCAGGAAGACGAGGCTCGGTTCGGAATAGCCGGCGGAGGCGACCACGCTGTCGGCGCAGGGGCGCACCGCCGCGACCGTCCGCGCGGCCTGCCGGCTGATCCACACACCGTCGATGCCCGGCAGAACCGCGCCGTAGGTGGCCGCGTACAGCGCCGCCGCCGCCGCCAGACCCGCCGCGAAACCCGGCTTCTCGCGGCGCTGGGCGAACAGGCGTACGGCCAGCGCGTACAGCACCAGGACCACCGGCAGCGTGGCGATCGCCACCGGATCGACGCGCCCGTCCACCAGATAGGGAATCACCGCGACCGCGACGGTCAGAGCGCCGAACCCGATGGCCCCGAGAGCGGTGGCGACCGAGAACAGAGCCCATCGCGGCGCGTCGGCACGGCGCAGGAAATGCTCGCGCGCCGCCGCGGCGGTCAGGATGGCAATGGCCGGGAAGACCGGAAGCGTGTAGTGCAGCAGCTTGGTTGGCACCGCCTCGAAGACCAGCCAGCTCGGGACGATCCAGGCGATGCAGAAGCGCACGGCGTCCGCCACCGGCCCGGTGCCCTTGCGGTGGCGCCACGCCCAGGGAACGGCCAGAAGCGCCAGGAAGGACCAAGGCGCGAAGGTCACCCAGAAGGTGCCCAGGTAGTAGCCGGGCGGCAGGCCCTTCGCCTCCTGCCCGCTGACCACCTTGCCCATCATGTCGTGGCCGACCGACTCGGCGAAGAAGGCGCCCTTGGTCTTCAGGGTGATGGCGATCAGCCAGGGTGCTGCGATGGCGACCACGATGGCGAGCCCGACCAGCGGGCGCAGCCGCTTCAGCCAGCCGGCCCGGCGGTCCAGCACCGCCAGCACCAGCGCCGTGGTGCCGGACACCAGAAGGACGATGGGTCCCTTGATGAGGATGCCGATCCCCGCGGCGATCCAGAAGGCGAGAGGCGCCGCCCACCCGGACCGCTCCGCATGGCGGTTCAGATAGAGGCTGGCCAGCGCCGCCTGCCCGATCACGATGGTGGAGAGCAGCACCGCGTCGGTCTTCGCCATGCGCGCCTCGACGCCCAGCACGACGCAGGAGGCCAACATCAGCCCGGCGAGGAACCCGACCGTCCCGCCGAACATCCGCGTCCCGGTCCAGGCCGTCGCCAGCACCGCCAGCACCGCCCCGATCAGGGATGGAATGCGGAAGGTCCAGATTTCCTTCGGCATCCCGCTTGGTCCGTCGACCAGCCGCGTCGCCGCGGTCTGCAGCCAGTAGATGCCCACCGGCTTCTTGTGGCGCGCTTCGTCCTGGAAGCGGATGTCCACATAGTCGCCGCTTTCCAGCATCTGGTGGGACGCCTGGGCGAAGCGCGCCTCGTCCCGGTCGAAGGGCGGCAGATCGAAGAAGCCGGGCAGGAACAGCAGGACGCTGATCACCGCCAGGGCCAGATAGGCCAGGACCGGAAGTCGGCTGCCCGAGGCGTTCGGCACCGCGCTCACGGCGTGCCCGCCGCGTTGCCGTCCGCCCCGCCGCTCCGGCGATTGCTCCAGACGAAATAGAGGTTTCGGAAATAGATGATGAGGCCCAGCCCTTGCCCGAACATGAACACCGGATCACCCCGCTGGATCGAATAGGCCAACAGAAGAACCCCACCACCGATGGAGAAGTACCAGAAGAGGTCGGGCACGATGCTGCGCCGGGCGCGCTCGCTGGCGATCCACTGCACGACGAAGCGCATCATGAAGAGCGCTTGCGCAAAAAAGCCGACGCCGACCCAGATCAGGTCGGCGGTGCTTTGACTCTGGTACCAGGCGATGGCGCGTTCGAGCATCGGGCGGCAACCGGTCCGGACGGAGGAGGGTTCAGCGGTCTTCGACCGCTGGCGACAACGCGGTGCGCCGCTTCAGCCAATAGACGCCCAGCAGATCGACCACGCCGATCAGCCCGCGGCGCCAGTTGGTGTACTTGGACACGCCGCGTTCCCGCGGGCGGTGGTTGACCGGCACATAGGCCACCGGATGGCCGTGCGACCGGAAGAGGGCGGGCAGGAAGCGGTGCATCGCCCCGAAGAAGGGTAGATCGAGAAAGGCGTCCCGGCGGAACAGCTTCAGCCCGCAACCGCTGTCGGTGCAGCCGTCCTGGAGAAAGGACTGCCGCACAGCGTTCGCGAAGCGCGAAGCCAGACGCTTGGACAGCGTGTCCTGCCGCTTCTTGCGCAGACCGCCGACCAGGACCGGCGCATCCGGACCGCCCTTGGCGGCCAGAGCGAACAGGGCGGGGATGTCGGCGGGATCGTTCTGGCCGTCGCCGTCGAGGGTGGCGATCCACTCCCCGCGCGCCGCCTTCACCCCGGTGCGCACGGCCGCGCTCTGGCCGGACCGGCGGACATGGCGGACCAGCCGCAGACGGCCGGCGGCGACCACGGGCGCGAGGCGCGTCAGCGTGTCGTCGCTGGACCCATCGTCCACATAGATCACCTCGAAGGCGCGGCCCAGCACGTCGGCCGGCGACAGCGCGCGCTCGATCTCTTCGAGAAGGGGAAGGACGTTTTCGGCTTCGTTGAAGACCGGAACCACGACCGACAGCCGCACGGGCGGACGGCCCTCGGAATCTACGCTCACTGGATTAATCCCATTCGCCAAGTGGCGGGCAAATTACTCCCGCCGCCCGGCAAACGGTAGAGGAAAAGGTTGGGACGGCCCTTGGGGGCAGCCTCTGGCCGCCCTCAGCCCTTGCGGTCTTCGATCGGCATCGGCACGTAGCGGAGGTCGCCGTCGCGGCTGAGCAGCATCAGCACGGTCTTGCGCCCCTGGCTGCGCGCGTCGTCGACCAGACGGTTCAGATCCTCCGGCGTCTTCACCGGCTCCTGCCCGGCCTCCACGATGACGTCGCCGGCCTCGATCCCGCGCTCGCTGGCGGCGCTGGCATCGCCGACCTCGGTCACCACCACCCCCTCGACGTCGGGATTGATGGAGAAGCTGTCGCGCAGACCGGGGGTCAGTTGCGACAGGGTCAGGCCGAGGACCTGCTTGCTGTCGACCGTGGTTTCCGGGGGCGGCGCTCCGCTCGACCCGGACAGCGCGACCTGCTCCTTCGATTCCAGTTCGCCCACCGTCACGGTCAGAGTCTCCGCCCTGCCCTCGCGCACCAGTTCCAGCGGCACGGAAGACCCGATCTTGGTCGCGGCGACGACGCGCGGCAACTCGCGCATCTGTTCGATGGACTCGCCGTTGAAACGGGTGATGACGTCGCCCTGGCGGACGCCGCCTTTCCCCGCCGGGCCCTCCGGCGACACGCTGGTCACCAGGGCGCCCGCCGGCTCCTGCATGCCGAGGCTCTCGGCGATGTCCGGAGTCACGCTCTGCACCTGCACGCCCAGCCAGCCGCGGCGCACCTGCCCATGGTCGCGCAATTGCTCGATGACCGGACGCGCGACGGAGGACGGGATGGCGAAGCCGATGCCCACCGACCCGCCGGTCGGCGAATAGATGGCCGTGTTGATTCCGATCACCTCGCCGTTGAGGTTGTAGAGCGGCCCGCCGGAATTGCCCCGGTTGATCGATGCGTCGGTCTGCAGATAGTCGTCGTACGGCCCCTGTTGGATGTCGCGCTGCCGCGCGGACAGGATGCCCGCCGTCACCGACCCGCCGAGGCCGAAGGGGTTGCCGATGGCGACCACCCAGTCGCCGACCCGCAACGCCTCGCTGTCACCCCAGGGGGCGGCGACCAGCGGCTTCTTGCTGTCCACCTTCAAAACGGCAAGGTCGGTCGGCCCGTCCACGCCGACGAGCTTCGCGGGCAGCTTCGTGCCGTCGTGCATGGTGACGGAAATCTCCGCTGCCTCGGACACCACATGGCTGTTGGTGACGACGAAGCCCGCCGGGTCGATGATGAAGCCGGAGCCCAGCGCCGCCGTTGGGCGCGGCGCCTGTTGCTGTTGCTGTTGCTGTTGCGGCTGGCCGCGTTGGCGGTCGCGGAACTCACGGAAAAATTCCTCGAAGGGCGAACCGGGCGGAAAGCCGGGCATCTCCGGTCCGCGCGGTCCCGCTTGCGGACCGCCCTGCGGGGGCGCCTGCGTGGTGGATATGAAGACCACGGCGTCCAACTGCTTTTCTGCGAGTTCGGCGAAGGTCGGGGGGGCGTTGGGCGGCAGGACGGACGCCAGCGGCGGGGCGGCCGGGGCCACAGCGGCGTCCCTTCCCGCATCCTGCGCGAACACTGGTGCCGAGAAAGCCAGGATGGCGGCGACAAGCCCCGCAGACGCGGCGGGCGCCGCCGATCGCGACGCAGATCCACTCGTCAATCCGGTCTTCAATCCAGCTTGGCGCCGGACGAAGCCGGACCGGGCCCGGAATCGATCGATGGAATGCGGCATGAACAAACTCCGCCTGTCGGACAGCGCGCACCATGCAATGGGCGCTACACGTCAACAGAACACTCCGCAACGCATTCCGGACCGCCGCGGATTTTCAAACCTCTATGCAACCGCTTCCTGCACGACCGATTCGTGAAATACAGTTTTTAAAATTCTTATCCGCGGATGTTCCTATGCGGTTCGCACGGGCGACGCCACAAGGCAATCCAGCCTTCGGACTAAGGCTCCGGCAACCCGCCTAAGCGCAATTTTTCCATGCGGCGCAAAGTTCTTCTGGCATTTTCCCAGCAAGTTCCCGATATTCATCTTTACCGACAACATCGCACGCAAAAACGGCTCCTGACGTGATGCTCGTGCACGCGCCCGCGTGCCACTGCGTCAGAAGGCGCGCGATACGGCCCAAGCAGCGTACGCATGACTCAAAATTCACTTTGGCAACCGAGCGACATAATGAACGCAGAAACCGGGTCCGAACCGGAGGCTCCGAAGAAGCGCGGACGAATCCCCCAGTCGGCGTGGCCGCAGATTCTTGAGCGTTACCGTTCCGGCGCTACCCTGTCGGCGATCGCGCGTGAATTCGAATGCACGCCGAGCGCCATTTCCTACATCATCCGCAAGGCCGAGGCAGCCAGCGACGCGGCCAGCGACAAGGATGCGCCGGCCGAAGAGGGAACCGCCGGCGACGCCGCGGAAGCGCCGGCCGGCGACGCCATGGCGGAGGAGCCGCCGCCCGCTCCGGTTGCTGCTTCCGAGGTTGCTGCTTCCGAAGCACCGGCACCGGCCAAGCCCGCGCGCCGCGCCGCCGCCCCGGTCACGGCTCCGGCTCCGGCTCCGGCCGCCCAAACGGCGGCTCCGGCCGCAGCCCCGGCCGCAGCAGCTCCCCAGCCCGCTCCGCCGCAGCCGTCCGCTCCCGCTCAGACCGAGACGCTGCGCCTCAACCGTCCGGAGCCGCAGCCGGCTGCCCAGCCGGTGCCGGTTCAGCCGGCCCCGGTCCAGCCGACGGGAGCCCCCGCCCAAACCGCTCCGCAGCCCGCCGCGGCGGATGGAAGCCGCCCCGCCGGCACCAATCCTCCGCCGGTCGATGCCGTCGAGGCCAGGCTGCGCGACACCGCGCGCGGTTGCCTGAACGCCTACCGCGGCTGGCGCCAGCAGCCGGGCGAAGCGTCGATCCAGACGCTGTCGGAAGCGGTGCACGAGCTGCGCAAGGCTCTGGCCCGCATCGAGATCGACATGTCGGCCAGCCGCCGTGAAGAGCAGGCGATCCGGCCCATCCCGATCCCGGCGCACCGCACCGCGCGCCGCACTCCGTAAGACAGGCCATCAGTACGGGTCTTCGCAACGCTGCTTGGTTCATCGAAAAGCCCTTCCCCACCGATTGGGGAAGGGCTTTTTTCGTGCCTCAAACCTTCGGCCTAAGCCGTCCACCGCCGCCGCCTACCTCCAACGTCGCAGGAAAAAGCCCTACGGGCTCCAGTGGAATGGCGGCTATACTGGAGGCAATCAAGCAACCATAAGACGGAGGAATGCCCGATGACCTTCCGCAGGAACACCGAACTGCCCGAATCGGTGAAGCGATGCCTGCCGCCGCCCGCGCAGGACATTTACCGTTCGGCCTTCAATCACACATGGCAAGCCTGCCGGTCGCCAGAAGCGCGTCAGGCCCTGCAACGCGAACGTCTGGCCCACAAGGTCGCCTGGGCCGCGGTCCGGCGACGTTACGAACCGGACGGCAGCGGCTGGCGCCCCAAGCACTGAAGCGCCACGGCGGCCACGGACAACGTCATGGGCGCGCATTGCGTGCCCTCACTCCTTCTCCACCACCGTGAAGCTGCTGAGATCGCCCTTGGTCCGCTCCTCGGACGGCAGCCGTCCCTGAACGATGTAGCAGATGTTTTCAGCCACGTTCGTGGCGTGGTCCCCGGCCCGCTCAATGGACTTCGCCACGAACAGCAGGTGGGTGCAGCCGGTGATCTGCGCCGGCGACTCCATCATGTAGGTCAGGAATTCCCGGAACAGGCTGGTGTAGGCGGCATCGACCTGCCCATCCCGGTTGCGGACGGCCATCGCCCGCTCGGCATCCTGTTCGTCATAGGCCGCGACCACGTCGCGGATCATGCCGAGCACCGTCTCGCCCATCCAGGCCAGCGACGCGACGGGCGGTTCGACCGGGATTTCCGCCAGAGTGACCGCGCGCTTGGCCACCGAGCTTGCGAAATCGCCCATGCGCTCCAGATTGGAGGCGATCTTGAGCGCCGATACGATGTCGCGCAGATCCTTGGCCACCGGCTGACGCAGGGCCAGCAAGCGTACGCTCAGGGATTCCAGCTCCAGTTCCAGCCGGTCGATCTCGGCGTCGGCCTCAACCACCCGCGCGGCTTTGCCGGCGTCCCGCTCCGCGATGGCCTCCAAAGCGGCGGCGAACTGGCTTTCCACCCGTTGCCCCATGGTCACGATGATCTGGTGCAGGCGCCCCAGTTCGGCATCGAAGGCCGCCACCGTGTGTCCGCCGTTCATTCCCAACCCCTTTTCCTTGTTTCAGGGCCATACCGCGATGGTCCGGCGTCGTCTTGCGCCCGGCTGCGGAACAGCATGTTAACAATTAAACCAGATTATCTTATGACACTGCTAACGCGCTGGAGTAACCGCGCCCCGAACCCTGCGCTGTGCCGGGAAGGGCCGATTGTCGGACGGGGTCATGACGCCACATGAGTTGGTCGCCGTGCTGGAAAAGCACGAGCGTTGGCTGAAGAACCGGTCGGGCGGCACGCGCGCCAACCTGACCATGACCAACCTGGAGGGATCGAACCTCGCCGGGGTGGAGCTGACTCAGGGCAAGCTGTCGGGGGCCAACATGGCCCATTGCGACCTGTCCAACGCGAATCTCAGCCATGCCGACCTGTTCGCCGCCCACCTGACCAAGGCCGACCTGACCGGCTGCAACTTCTACAGGGCGGATCTGCGCGGCGCCCACATGCGCGGCGCCAAGCTGAAACGCGCCATCCTGAAGGAAGCCGACCTGCGCGGCGGCGCGCTGCTGTACGGCGGGAACGGGGCGAACGGCAGCAAGGGGCTGGACTTCGTCCGCTCCGACCTCTCCGGAAGCGACATGGACGACGCGATGATGTCGAACGCCAACCTGTCCGGCGCCGATCTGACCGACGTGTCGATGAACGGGGCGGATTGCGAAGGCGCGCTGATGGCCGGGGCCACGCTGATGCGCTCGACCATGAAGAACTGCAACCTCGCCCGCGCCGACCTGCGCGGCTGCAACCTGTCCGGCGTCAATCTTCAGGGTGCCATCCTGCGCGACGCCAACCTGAACGGCGCGGTGCTGGCCGGCGCCAACCTGCGCAACGCGGACCTCCAGGGCGCGAAGATGGAGGGAGCGGACCTTGCCGGGGCGGACACCACGGGCGCCAACATGGCGCGCTCCGCCGAGAATTTCTCGATTCAGATCCAGGAAGCCCTGCACAATCACTACACCTGGATCAACACCAACGGCGCCATGGGGTCGCGCGCCGACCTCAGCGGGGCGGACCTGTCGCACATCGACCTTCATGGCGTGAATCTGTCCGGAGCCAACCTGCGCGGGGTGCGGCTGGTCGGCGCCAAGATGCGCGATTCCCTGCTCATCATGTGCGACATCTCCGCGGCCGACCTGACCGGCAGCGATTTCGGCGGCGCCATCCTCGACGGGGCGACCCTTCGCGGCACCAACCTGTCCGGCGCCCGCTTCGATGGGGCGGGCATCGGCTGGGTCGATATCAAGGGGCCGGACGGCCGACCGACCGGGCGGCTGTGGGCGGCGAACCTGACCGGCAGCAACTTCACCGGGGCCTCCTGCATCCGCACCAACATGCGTGGGGCGAATCTGGCCGGCTGCGATTTCTCCAACGCCGATCTGACCGGGGCCATTCTCAGCGACGCGAACATCCGCGACGCGCGTTTCTCCGGCGCCAACCTGACCGGCGCCAGCCTGCCGCCGCCGCCCGATCCGGACGATTGACCGGAACGACCAATCGGACGAGAAGGGCCGCCGCCGCATCCGTCATCCCAGATCATCGTCACCGGCGATGGGCGGCAGGCAGCCGAGGTTGGCGGACACGCGGCGCAACACGCTGACGGTCAGCGCCAATTCGTCCGGAGAAACGCCCTGGGCGGCGGTCTCCTCGATCTCCTCGGCGCAGGGCAGTATGTCGGCCCGCAGCGCCTTGCCTTTCGGCGTCAGGTAGATGTTCACCTTGCGCCGGTCGTGGTGGTTGCGCACCCGTTGAACAAGATCGCACCGCTCCAGATTGTTCAGTGCCGCCACGGTGGTCGGTTCCATCATGCCGACCCGCTGGCTCAGTTCACGCTGGGTCAGCCCGTCCTCCTCCCACAAGGCGCGAAGAAAGTACCATTGCCCTATGCTGACGCCGTGATCGGCGATGCGGAGTTGCAGGGCACGCGCGATCGCGCGGTGCGCCTCCCGCACGGCCCGCGGCAGGGTCGCGCCGGATTGAGGGAGTCCGTCCGCATCCTCCTGGCGCGGCTCAGCGACCACGGGTTCCTGTCTCTTGAAACGCCCAACCATGACGACGATCTTTCGGCAGACGTCCGTCAGGCCGTGGCGCGGTGCAGCGGACGAAATCAACTTACCCGATCATATCTGCTCTCGGAAAAATCGTAAAGCAATTGCGGACTTTTATTTCTCGTGCATGCAATAATATGTCGCATAACCAGCGCGCGATCCCTGGCGTGCGTTTTTCATATTTATGCGTATGACTGTCGAGTTCTGTGACCAACCATCGGCAACGGCTGGGCAAAGAAACCGTCCGGCCCGGTAACGTGGACAAATCTGAAAGGTTTGTGACAGGGCGGAGATGGGTTGCGCGCCCGACCGTCAGCCCGTTAACACGGCACAGCACCACGCAAGAGCACAGGAGCATCAGCCTATGCGCCCCACCACCGGACGCACCGTCACCGTCGCGGCGACCCAGATGGCCTGCGGTTGGGACCGCGACGCCAATGTGAACGGCGTCGAACGCCTCGTGCGCGACGCGGCGGCGCGCGGCGCCCAGATCATCCTGCCCCAGGAACTGTTCGAGACGCCCTATTTCTGCAAGGACCAGAAGCAGGACCTGTTCGCGCTCGCCCACCCGGTCGAGGATCATCCGGTGATCGCGCGGATGAGCGCGCTCGCCCGCGAACTGTCCGTGGTCATCCCCACCAGCTTCTTCGAGCGGGCGAGGAACGCCTATTACAATTCCCTGGCGATGATCGACGCGGACGGCACGGTCCTTGGCGTCTACCGCAAGTCCCACATCCCGGACGGTCCCGGCTATCAGGAGAAATACTACTTCAACCCCGGCGACACCGGCTTCCAGGTCTACGAAACCCGCTACGCCGCCATCGGCTGCGCGATCTGCTGGGACCAGTGGTTCCCGGAATCGGCCCGCGCCATGGCGCTGAAGGGGGCGGAGATCCTGTTCTACCCCACCGCCATCGGATCCGAGCCGCAGGATGGTTCGCTGGACAGCCAAGCCCACTGGACGCGGGTCATGCAGGGCCACGCCGGAGCCAACCTGATGCCGCTGGTAGCCTCCAACCGCATCGGCCGGGAAGAGGGTGAGACCTGCGGGATCACTTTCTATGGCTCCTCCTTCATCGCCGGGCCGACCGGGGAACTGGTCGCGCAGGCCGACCGGGAGAGCGAGGCGGTCCTGACCGCCAGCTTCGACCTCGACCGCATCGCCGCCCAGCGCGCGTCCTGGGGCATCTTCCGCGACCGCCGGCCGGAGTTGTACGGCCCGCTGCTGACCCTTGACGGCGAGTCTCCCGTCCGCCGCTGAGACTCGGAACCGGACCGTCCGGCGTCAGACCATGATGCCGGCGGTGCCGGTCCGCTGGCCGATTCCATAAGCCGACGCGTAAGCCGCCGCACCGCGCGCCGCCAGCGCCGGCGCGGCGGTGTCGCTTGGCGTCGCGCCGCCCTCTGAGCCATCCTGCCCATCGGACGAACCGCCGCTCCGTGAGCCCGGCCCCGAACCTTTCCGCCGCAACTCCTGCTGCGCCTGCATCTTGGTGGCATCGGCCTGCTGGGCGACGCGGAGGTCCTGGGCAGAGGGGTCGGAAGGTGCCAAGGCCGCCGCCTTGACCGTGTCCATTTTGCGGACGGTGGCTTCGGGATCGCTCTCCGCACCGGCGTCCACCTGGACTTCGCCGGCGGTCGCATAATTCTTGCCGTCCGGCCCGCGGGTGAAGGTGAAGGAGGCGCCACCCGCGTGGGGGCCGCCAGCGGCCTGATGCGCCGCCTCGTGCTGGCGGACGTTGGCGTCGATGCGCTTGAGTTCCTGGACCTGCCGCTGCTGATCGTCGGTCAGCGTGCCGGACAGGCCGGCGGTGTTTTGGCCAATGTCCTTCTGGCCGTCCGGGCTCCGGTCACGCGCCTGCTGGCCGGGCCGCAGGAGCGGCACGCCATAAACGCCACTGGACGATACACCGGCAACCATTGGCCGCGGCTCCTGCGCACTCCACGCAATGCCTCGCAGTCTACACGCCGCGTGATGATGCGGCAACACAGCTTGGCCGTTGCCTTTTGAGGGATCTGCACGCGATAGTACTCATCGCGCCCGGACCAAACGATCAATATGGAACGGGGATACAGCGCCAACACAATTCATGTGTGACTCATTGCGCAGAATTTTCACCCTTTTGGTGCCGTTGGCGGCGCTGATCGTCTGGGGGCTCGCCGTATCGGCTGCGGAGCCCACGTCCCCGGCGCTTCATGCCCGCGCTCCGGGGACGCCGCCTCAAGCGAAACCCGCCCCGCTTCCGGAGGCTCTGTCGCCGATCGAGGCCGCCTACAGCGAGCGGGCGGGCTCGGTTCTTCTCCAGTTCGGCTACGACCAGTTCGGAGAGGAGCCGCGGCGGCGCGACGGATCGGGCGGCGTGCAGGCGGACTACACGCTGGGTCCGGGCGACGAGCTTCTTGTGACCCTTCGCGGGCAGAAATCCTCCAGCAAGCGCCACGTCATCGACGCGGCGGGGTTGCTCACCGCGGATGACGTCCGCCCCGTCGTGGCGCAGGGTCTGACCCTGGCGGAATTGCGCGCCCAATTGGCCAGCGCCGTGACCGCTTCCTTTCCCGACACCGAGGTGTACGTCTCGGTGACCGAAATCCGGCGGATCGGCGTGCTGGTGACTGGCGCCGTGGTGCGTCCGGGCCGGCAAGAGGTGGGCGCCTTCGCCACGCTGATCGACGCGCTGACCGCCGCGGGCGGTATCACCCGCGCCGGGTCGTTGCGCCGCATCCGCCTGTTCCACGCCCAGGCCGCGGGAGGCGCCCCATCCAGCGGGCTGCCCATCGACCTGTACGACCTGTTCATGACGGGAGACGGCGCGAATGCCGGCCTCCGCCTGCGCGATGGCGACCGCGTCTTCGTGCCGCCGCTTGGCCCCACCGTGGCGTTGGCCGGTCCGCTGAAGCGGCCCGGCGTCTATGAGCTTCCTCCCGGCCAGGACCGCCTGCCGGTCGCCATGGCGCGGGAGATGGCCGGTGGCCTCCTGCGGCCCGGCGCGCATCGGGTGCTCCGCTACGCCATCGGCCCGAACGGCGAGGAGCGGGCGGAGGAGCTGTCCGACGCGGATGCGACCCAGTTGGCCGACGGCGACCTGCTGATGCTGGCGCCACGCCGCGAGGACCGGCGCGGCGACCTGCGTCTGGACGGCCATGTTCTGCGTCCCGGTCCGCGGGCGCTGGAGCGGACCCCGACCATCGCGGCCCTGGTTTCGACGGCGGATCTGGGGCCGGCGCCCTATCTCCCCTTTGCCGTGCTGGCCTCGACCCGTCCGGGCAGCCGAGCGCGCGTTCTCCAGCCGATCGATCTGGGGGCTGTGCTCAGCGGCCGCGACCGCCGCCCTCTGGCCGAGAGCGACACCCTCTACGTGCTGGGAGCGGAGGACGTGGATTTCCTGACCTCCGAACCGGTTCTGGAGCTGCTGCGCGGTGCACGCGAGCCGGCTCCGGACGCGTGCCGCGGACTGGTCGTGCTGGCCCGCGCACTAACCGCCCAACCCGACGGTCCGCTGGCCAGCGGTCCTCAGGCACGGGCGGCGGCGGGACTGACCGGTGGACGCACGCCCTGCCCGCACCTGTTCCAAGCCGTTCCCGACCTGCTCGTCTTCGCCTTGGAGCATTCCGCCCTGTTGATGGGAGGGGTGCCCCGCCCCGGCTTCTATCCCTCCGTGGGACGGGGCAGCGCGGCGGAGTTGGCGCTCGCCGCCGGAGGTCCGGAGTCCGGCGCGTACTACGACACGCCCTCGGTTGGCGGCGCATCACCACGCCGTCCGGCGGCGGCCGGGGCCATTCTGGAGCCGGACGCCCCCGTCTATGAGTTGACCGGCCATGCCCGCCGTCCCGGCGTCCGCCCCCTTGCCGGAGGCGCCACGCTGCGCGACGCGCTGACCGGCGGCGACGCCCTGAAACGGGATGTCTATCCCCTGCTGGGGGTCATCGAGCGCTTCGACCGCCGCACCCTCGCCCGCCGCCTGATCCCCTTCTCTCCGCAGGAGGTGGCCTCCGGACAGGCGAACCGCGCGCTCGCCGACGGTGATCGGGTGCGGCTGCTCTCCATCGCCGAGATCCGTTCGCTGACCAATCATCCGGACAAGGACGGCAAACCAGAAGCGCAACCCGCCGACGCTCAACCACCGCTGCCCATCGACGTCACAGCGCTGGTGCGGGAACGCGGCGTGCAGGTGCGTGGCGCCGTGCGAACCCCCGGCGCCTATCCCGTGGCGGAGGCGGCGACCGTCGAGGCCCTTCTGGCGACCGCCGGCGGCCCGGCCGCGACCGCCGATCCCGCCAGCCTGGAGATCACCACCGCCACCGGCCAGCGCCGCCGCCTGGACCTGCGCGACGGAGCGTCGGCACGGACGGCGCTGCATCCGGGCGACAGCCTGCGCATCAACCCGTCACCACAAGCACTGGAGGCGCGGGCGGTCACCATCTCCGGCGCGGTGCGCCGCCCCGGCAGCTACGACGTGGCGCGCGGCGAGACGCTCTCCTCGCTGATCGACCGGGCCGGCGGCCTGACGGAGGAAGCCTATCCCGCGGGGACCAGCTTCCTGCGCGACAGCGAGCGCAAGCGCGAGCGCGCCTGGTTCGACCAGCAGGCCCGCGACCTGGAACGCTGGATGGTGCAGGAGGTCGAGAAGGGCGAAGCCGCACGCTCGGACGTGGTCGGGCTGGCCCGGCAACTCGCGACTCAATTGCGCGGTGCCGAACCGCTGGGCCGCATCGTCGTCGAGGCCGACCCACAGGTGCTTCGCCGGCGGCCCGAACTGGACGTGCTGCTGGAGCCGGACGACCGCATCATCGTCCCGAAACGCCCCCTCACCGTCACCGTGACCGGCGAGGTGCTTCATCCGACCGCCGCGCAGTTTGTCAGCGGAAAGACCGCCGACGCCTATCTGCGGGAGGCGGGGGGAGCGAGCCGCAACGCCGACGATGCCCGCATCTTCCTGGTTCTGCCGGACGGGCGGGCGCAGCCGCTGTCACTCTCCTCCTGGAACCACACGATGACGGCGATCCCGCCCGGCTCCTCCATCGTGGTGCCGCGCGACCCGAAGCCGTTCGATCTGATGGAATTCTCCAAGAACATCGGCACCATCCTCGGCCAGCTCGCCATCTCGGCGGCGGCCATCGCGGTGATCTCCGAGTGACGGTTGAAGCGGGAATGGTCCGGCTGGCCGTGGTCACCGTGGTCCGCGACGACCTGCCCGGCCTGCTCGCCACCCATGCCAGTCTGCGCGCCCAGACCCTGGCATCCTACGACTGGTTCGTGGCGGATGGGGGCTCCAGCGACGGGACGGCCGCCTGGCTGGCTTGCCACCAGAACGAGGTGGCCTGGTGGCGCTCGTCGCCCGACCGCGGCCTGTACGACGCCATGAACCTCGCCCTGGACGCCATCGCCGAACGGTCGTTCTCCTGCAGGCCACCCTGCAGCCATGTCCTGTTCCTCAACGCCGGCGACCGGATGGCCGACGACCGGGTTCTGGAGCGGCTTCTTCCCATCCTGGGCGAGCGTCCGGACACCGGTCTGTTCTACGGGGACGCGTTGGAGGAGCTTCCCGGCGGGCGTCTGGTCGTGAAGCGGGCACGGTCGCACCGCCGCGCCGTGCTGGGCATGTTCACGCATCACCAGGCCATGGTCTACCGTCTGGTCGAGTCGTCCGGCCTCCGGTTCGATCTGCGTCATGGGCTGGCCGCCGATTATGCGTTCACCCTGACGGTCCTCAAGCAAGGGCTCCCGGCGCACCGCCTGCCACTTTCGGTTTGCATTTTCGCCGCCGGTGGACGGTCGCAGCAGGACCCGGCGCGCGGGCGCCGGGAGCAGGCGATCATCCGCCGCGAGCTGCTCGGGCTCGGCCGCACGGCCAACGCAACATTGTGGGGATTACAATGGCTTGCCCTTACCCTGCGCCAGAAAATTCCATGGCTCTACGCGAAATATCGTTTCTCATCAAATGAACAATCATTTCTTTCATAAGCTTTGACGACTGTTTCACGCATCTAGCTATTGATGCGCACGAAAAGTTGCATAGAATTTACTTTCTGAACTAACCAATTTCCCTGGTGGCGCGCGCCACCTCCATACTGAGGGTCTATTATGAGCGCCACGAAATCCAAGCTATCACCCGCTCACACGCTGTCACGCCGTGGCGAGGGACCCAACCCGATCGACATCCATGTCGGCGCCCGGTTGCGCCTGCGCCGCACCCTGCTCGGCCTGAGCCAGGAGAAACTGGGCGAGGCGGTGGGCATAACCTTCCAGCAGCTCCAGAAGTACGAGCGTGGGTCCAACCGCATCAGCGCCAGCCGGCTGTTCAACCTGTCGCAGGTCCTGGGCGTCCCGGTCAGCTATTTCTTTGAGGACATGCCGTCGCCGGAGCACATCGCCACTCCGTCGCCCGACGTTCCGCCGTCTGAAACGGAAGAATTCGAATCGATGGCCCGCCGCGAGACTTTGGAACTGGTGCGGGCCTACTACCGCATCGAAGACCCCTCCGTGCGCAAGCGGACGTTCGACCTTCTGAAAGCGCTGGGCGGCGAACGCGCCCTGGACGAGGCGGTGTAAGGCACGGCACCGCCGTCCGATCCTCAGTCATGGGTGGACGCGGGTGACACGGCCCGCCGTCTCGCGTCCGCGATCTTCATGCCGATCTGCCAGTAGTAAAACGCCCGCGCCAACGCATGTTGGAACCCCGGACCGCCGTCCAGGAAGCCCAGCCGCAAAACATATCCATACAGGAATACCAGGAGCGGACGGGCCGGCAACCGGTTGAACCACATCTTCAGCCACCGCCGCGACCCGGAGTCCCGTGCGATCAACTCCGTCATCCGCTCATCCGAACGCAGCGCCGCTTCCCAATCGGCGTAACGGGCATGCCGTTCGAACCAGGCCGCAACCGGCTTGTCGTCGGCATGGTCCAGGCTGTGCCGAAGCCGTCCGACCGTGCCGGCGATCACCGGCTGGTAATGCCCCTCCACCTCCCACATGGTGGCGACATCCAGATCGGGTACCAACGGGAAGTGCGCCTTCCGGCGGTCGAACAGGGCGAGTTTCCGGTTGCCCGCGCCGAAGCGCAGGCGCCGGCCGAGAAACACCGGACGGCCGTCGATGAAGTAGCCGGCATGCCGCGGGCCCGTGGCCATCACCGCGGCGATCTCTTCCACCAGAGCACCGCTGAGCCGCTCGTCCGCGTCGAGGAACAGGACCCAATCCTGATGAAACGGCAGGTGGTCCAGGCACCATTGCTTCTTCTTCGGGTACCGTCCGTCCCACTCGAAGGGCACCACCCGCGCGCGCGCCGCCTCGGCGATGGCCAGCGTCCCGTCGGTGCTGCCGCTGTCCACCACGAAGCGTTCGGCGAAACGGTCGAGCGCTGGCAGACAGTGAGGGAGATTGACCGCCTCGTTGCGGGTCATCACCACGACCGATACGGGGATCACGGAGCCGCCTCCCCACCCGCGCGCCACAGGCGCCGCAGGCTGACGACGATCGCTCCGGTCACCAGCCCAACCAGCGCCGCCATTGGAACCACCGTCAGGGGATTCGGCCAGTCCGCGCGCTGGGCCGCAGCGGGTGGTTCGATGGCGTCCGCCGCCAGCGGCAGATCGACCTCGATCATCATGGCGATGCGCTCCTGCTCCGACAGCAGGTCGGCAAGGGCACGACGGTGCTCCGCCACGGTGATTCCGGCCAGACGGGCGCGGACATGGGCGATCTGCGCGGCGCTGCGCCTGGACGCCTCCGCCCGCAGATGGGCGTCGGTCGCCTGGGCGGCGGCGGACAAAATCCGCAGCGCCATGACGCGATCGGGATGGCGCAGCCGCAGCCGCCGCATCGGTCCGCTGCCCACCATGTCGACGGTCAACCGGTCCCGAAGCGCGCTCGCCACCCGCTCGGCGTCGGGCTCGACCCAGTCCGACCGGCCGACGAGCGCGAGGAACAGCCGCCTGACGGACGCCACGGGGCCGGGCGCGGGGCGCCAGCCTCCCGTCTCCTCGTCCCAACGGTCCGGAAACAGCCCGCGCAGCAGCACCGGATCGGCCATCATCCGCTCCGCCACCGGGATGGAGGTGAAAAGCTGGAGGTAGCGCGCGAAATCCGAGAGGATTTCGTCCCCCGGACCGGGTTCCGACGCGGCGGCAGCGGCTTCCCGGCCGATCAGCACGGGCAGCCGCGCGCCCATGGCCGCCGCACCGACGCGGGCGGTCGGCCCGATCACCATCACCGCGGTGTATTGCGGCACGACCAGCCGCAAGGCGGTCACCGACGCCACGATGCCCAGCGCCGTCCCGATGAGCAGGATCGGCCAGCCCTCCCGCATCGTCCACACGAAGCGCCGCAGCCGTCGGCCCGACTCCGCCGCTTCGGCCTCCAACGGGGAGCGGCCCAACCGCATTCCATCAGGCATGCGGCAGTCTCCGCCCCGGCAGAATGGCGGCGCCGCGCAGCCTCGTTTGGCGCAGTCCGTCCGCCAGCGCCGCGAAGCGCCGTGCCGCCGCCGCCGCGTCCCAAGCCGATGCAACGGACAGCGCCCGCGCCCCCTGTGCCGCGCACAGAGCCGGATCGTGGGCGTAGCGGCGAACCGCAGCGGCCAATCCCGCCGCGTCATCGGACGCCAGCCTTTGCCCGCAGCCATCGAGCATGGCCGCCGCGTCGCTGCCCGCCGGCCCCAGGAACAGGCACGGCCGGCCGGTTGCCAGCGCGCCGGCCACCTTGCTGGGCACCAGCAGCCCCTCTGCCCGCGGGTCCATGGTCGCCAGATGCAGATCCGCGGCTGACAGGCTCTCGGCCAACCGCTCCGGGGGCTGGAGCGGCAGCAGCCGAACGTTCGCCAGCCCGCGCCGCTCCACCGCCTCCGCCACGGCGGCCCGGCGGCGCCCCTCACCGATCAGCAGAATCGCGACGGCGGGATCACTGCGCGCCAGCAGCGTCGCCGCGTCCAGCACGGCGTCCATCGGGTGGGCCAGCCCCATGTTTCCGGAATAGGCCACAGTGAAGCGGTCGCCCAGCCCATGCTCCAGCCGGAAGGGGTTGTCCGCGCGCGGCACCGGGCGGATGCGCGGATCGGGCCAGTTTGGGAGGATGGTGATCCGTTCCGCCGGCACACCTGCCGCCGCCAGCCGCCCGGCCATGCAGCGCCCGATGGCCACCACCGCGTCCTGGCGGCGAAGCGCCCGAACGCTCGCCCGCTCCGTCATCCACCTCAGCGGTTCCGGCATGCGGATGCCGAGCACCGGCAGCAACGCCGGAAACACATCCTGGCTCCAATGAATGGACGCCGCGCCATGGCGGGCCGCGATCAGTGGCCCCGCGCAAGCCAGCAGCGGCGGATCGGTCATGGTCACCACGACGTCATGCCGCGGCAGGCGCAGCGTCCGCTGTATCAGCCGAAACGCGGCTGCAAGATAGCCGCGGGCGGTCAGACGCGCGTCTCTGTGCGCCGCTCCCGCATCCCGCGGGTTCTCCCCACCCGTGCGGCGGACGGTGACGCCGGGCGGTGCGTCGCTGGGTCCGCACCCGTCCGCCACGACGGTGACCCGCCACCCCATCGCCGCCATGCGCTCCGCCAAGTCGGACACGCAACGCCCGGTCGCCCCCTTGTCCGGAGGAAACACACGGTTTACGAACAGGATGGACGGTGAATCCACGAGGGAAAGATCTCAAAGATGGATTGACACGCATAAGTATGCATTTCCATCAGTGTGTCGGCAACCGCTTCCCGCGTTCCGCCGCCAGCACCGCCAAGGTCAGCAAGAGACCGGTGTCGAGGTACTTGAAACTCGTGTGCAGGCCGAGCGCCATCAGCAGCGGCGCCACCACCGCCCAGCCGAGCGCGGGATCGGTGCGGAACAGAGCCACCGCGCGTGGAGCGAGACCGCCGAAATAGGCGATCAGGGCGCACAGGCCGACCACCCCGGTCTTGGCAAGTGCGTAGGTCACGAGCGTGTGGGTGTAGGACACGCGCCAGCCGCCCACCGCCGGGTTGGCGAGGAGCGCCCCCCATCCCTGCCCGAACAGGAAAGCGGCCGGGGAGGACAGGGTCTGCCCGAGCGCAGCCTCCGCCTCCTCCCACCGGGTGTTCGCACCGGCCAGCCGGGTTTTCTCGGCCACCTGTCCCAAGGCGCCGAACAGCGACTCGGGAAACAGCGCCACCAGCAGCAGCGCGGCCACCCCTACCCCGAGCCCGGCCAACGGCGCCCGGCGTAGCCACCACAGCCCCAGGGCGGCGAAGGCCATGACGGCAAGCCCCAGCGCCATGCGGTGCACCGCCCCGGCGAGCGCCGCCAGACACAGCAAACCGCCCACAATCGCGACCACTCCAGTGACGCGCCGCAGCCAGCCACCGCGCGCCAGCATCCCAACTCCGAAGGCCGGCAAACCGATTGCGGCGAACAGGACCGATGGCGCGTTCAGCAGGTAAACACCGCCATCCGCCATCGCCCGGATACCGACGGCGCCGAATCCCCATTCCGCCTGCTTCCACCAACGCAGCGCGAATCCAACCCCGGCCACCGCCATGCCGACCGTCAGCAGCCCCACCGCCCGGTCGGGAGCGGCGCGCAGCGTCGGCACCAAGAGCACGGGAAGGAACAGATAAAGAAGTGGGACCACGTCGCGCACCATGTCGCCCGGCGCCCAGCCGAGCCAAACGCCGCGCATCAGCGGACACCACAGCAACACCGCCAGAGCCAGCACCGCGGGCAATTCCCACGGCGGCATTTCGCGTTCCAGCAGCGTGTGGCCGGTCGCCACCGACAGGGGATGCAGCAGTCCGACGCCCAAAGCCAGCAGCGCGCCGATGGCCGCTTCGACCAAGCGGATCTCCGCCGGTGCCGGCGCGCTCAGCAGACCATAGAGGACCAAAGCCAGCGACAGCCCGGCGGCACGCCACAGCGCCACATCCCGTCCGGCCACCCGCTCCCCGCAACCTGTTCGAGTCGATCCGGCGTCAACATCCCACGGCGCACCGGAAAAGGGAATTCCTTATCTGGCGAGCAACGATCAGGCGTAGCGAAGCTCCGCGCGATCGAGACGATAGAACAACCCCTCCAAAGGGTTCAGCCGCAACGTGCCGGTAATCAGCACCGGGGCCTGCGATTCGCGGACCGGGATTTGGCTGTGGACATACAGCATGGTGGAGGGGCTGGGCCGATGGCAGGCCGGGCAGGAAATGGGATTGGCGGCGAGGATGAAGCGGTTGTGGGACGGCGCGTCGCCCAGCGGCACCATGAAGCCGCGCACCGTCACCAGCTTTCCCTCCAACGCCTTGACACGGGTCGGAAAGACCGGGTTGGCGGCCGGTCCCTCCATGCGGACCTGGACCAGATCCCGCCACAGGGCCGTGGTGTCATCCAACGACAGATGGAAGGGTCCGGCGGGATGCGTGGGTTCGCTGGCGTTGGTGGCCCAGATCGCCCAGCCGGCCACCGGGGCCAGCGCGAGCGGCAGCAGAACCTGTCGGCGCGACGTCATGGCGGTCCTCCCCCTCGATCCTGACCGTTTCGGTCGGTCGTTCGACCGTTCATTCGATCATTTATTCGACCGTTGAAGGCGTCCTGTGCGGCCTTATCCTGGACCGTCGTGCTTGTGGCCGAATTGTTTCCGAGCCTTCGCCGAAGGTCAACAGGCGAGCGATAGGCCATACGTAAGATGCCGCCGCCCGGCGACTTCGGACGCTGCTTCGCCGACCTATGGGATTGACGCGGCCGCTGACCTATACTTTGTAAGAGCGGCAACCACCGATAAAAACCTAACGAGCGGGAATCAACGCGGCATGCAAAAAGGGGCAGCACCGAAGGACAAGCCGGCGCATCTCCGCCTGTCCGAAGACCAGACCACCGAACTGGCCGACATGTTCCGCCTGATGAGCGACCCCAGCCGGCTGCGCATCATCCTGGCCTGCCTGGACACCTCGACCTCGGTCGGCGACATGGCGGCGGCGCTGGGCCTGTCGCCGTCGCTGGTCAGCCATCACCTCCGTCTGCTGCGGGCAGGGCGGCTGATCCAGGCGGAACGGCGCGGCAACCGGGTCTTCTATCTGATCACCGACGAGCACATCCGGCGCGTCCTGTCGGACATGGTCGACCATGTGGCGGAGGAAAGCGAAGGCGACCTGGAAGCGTGAGCCGGCGACAGATGTGAAGGCGGTTGCGGCGGCTTCGGCTGCCACAACGCGTTGAAGCCTTTATAACAAATACGCAATAGGGTTTGACCGCCATGCCGGTTGCGCCGCATAGTTCCGTTTATGCTGCGGCGCATCAAACCGTTGTTGCACGAATGGCCTGATGGGTGGGGCCAGGAAACCAAGGGTGTTGGCATGGAGACGTTCCGCTTCCAGCCGGGGGAGACCCCCGTCCTGCTCAGCATCCCGCATGTCGGCACCGTCGTGCCGCCGGACATCGCGGCCACCATGACCGACGCTGCCCTGGCGGTGCCGGACACCGACTGGCATCTCGACCGCCTCTATCACTTCGCCCCGGCGCTGGGCATCGGCTTCCTGAGGCCCATCGTTTCGCGCTACGTGATCGACCTGAACCGCGATCCCGACGGCGCCGCTGCCGACCCCGGCGCCGGCAACACCGAACTCTGTCCCCTCACCACCTTCGATCACCAGCCGGTCTATCAGCCGGGGCAGGAACCGGATGCGGCGGAGATGCGGCGACGGATCGGTGCCTATTGGCGCCCCTATCACGAGCGGCTCGACGGCGAGCTTCAGGCGCTGAAGGAACGCTTCGGCGTGGCGGTGCTGTTCGACGCCCATTCCATCCGGTCGCGTGTTCCGCGTTTCTTCGACGGACAGATCCAAGACTTCAACCTGGGCACGGTCGAAGGGACCAGCGCCTCGCCGGCCCTAGTCGGCCGCGTGATGAACGTGCTCACCGCGACCGGGCGCTTTTCGTCGGCGCAGAACGGGCGCTTCAAGGGTGGCTTCATCACCCGCCGTTACGGCAATCCCGCCGACAACATCCACGCCATCCAGCTCGAACTGTCGCAAGTCACCTACATGGACGAGGAAGCCCCCTTTGGCTTCCGCGAGGAGTCGGCGCGTCAGGTGCGCCCGACCCTGGAGCGGTTGCTGAGCCTCGTCGTCGAATGGGCGTGGGAGAACGCCGCCGGACGTCGGCGCAGCGCCTTCCTGTAACGGCCCGTTCGGCTCTCAGACCCAGACGCCCCGCACATAGGGCGTCAATTGCGTGTCCTGCATGATGATGTGGTGAACCAGCCAATTGGCCGTGAAGGTGTAGATCCGCTCGGCGTTCTGGTGGGTCGGGTCCCGCGTGAAGACCGCGGACAATTCGCTCAAGGTCCGCACCGCCTCGTGATGCTGGCGGACATGCTCCTCGAACTTCGGGTAATGCACGGCCTGCATGATCTTTTCTTCGCGGGCGAAGTGCTGCTGGGTGTATTCCAGAAGCTTCATGAGGATCTTGGCGACACGCACGGGCATGAAGCTGCGCGAATTCAGCGCCGCGTCCAGTTCATTCAGATACTCGATCAGGTGCTTGTGATCTTCATCGATGGACGGCTGGCCGACGCTGAGCTGCCGCCTCCACGTAATGACACCCATGAACCCTCCGCACCCTGTCTTCCGCGGCCACCGGGCAATTCCGCCGAAAGCCACCGCATTGAAGGGAAGCGCGCCGCATCTGCGCAACTGAAGATGAAGGTGCGCAATCCGTCAAGAAACCGTAAATTCCAAACGCCGCGCCCCTTGTTACCGCCGACTCCGAACCGGCGGCCTTTGCCTGCATTATGGGCGCATTTTCTACAAAACGAACGCATACGATCGTCACATGGCATTTTGCCGCACCAAAACAAAGACGCAGAAAGGCAGGGGAAACACCATGTTTCCCTTGCCTTTCCATCGACTTTATCAAGAAGAGGCGATGATCGGCCGCCCCAACTTATCCGCGAACGACCGCTCGGTCAGCCGACGATCGAATAGCCGCAATCCACATAGGTGGTGCTGCCGGTGATGCCCTTGGCACCGTCCGTCGCCAGGAAGGCGGTGGTGTAGCCGACCTCTTCGATGGTGACGAGGCGCTGTTCCGGCGCGCGTTCCGCGGCCTTCTCCATCAGCTCGTCGAAATGGGCGATGCCGGAGGCGGCGCGGGTCTTGATCGGACCCGGGGAAATGGCGTGCACGCGGATGCCCTTCGGGCCCAACTCCGCCGCCAGATAGCGCACGCTGGCCTCCAGCGCGGCCTTCACCGGCCCCATGACGCCGTAATTGTCGATCACGCGGTTGGCGCCGAAATAGGACATGGTGAACAGCGAACCGCCGTCCTTCATCAGCGGCTCCGCGTAGCGGGCCATCCGGATGAAGGAGTGGCAGGACACGTCCATCGCCATCTGGAAGCCCTCGCGGGAGCAATCGACGACGCGGCCGTGCAGATCGTCCTTCGGGGCGAAGGCGATGGAGTGCAGCGCGAAGTCCAGCTTGCCCCACTTCTGCTCGATCTTCTCGAAGATGGCCTTCAGCTCACCTTCGCCGGTGACGTCCACCGGTTCGAAGATCTCCGCTTCGAGCTGCTGGGCCAGCGGCTCGACGAAGCGCTTCGCCTTGTCGTTGAGGTAGCTGACCGCGAGATCCGCGCCCAGCGCGCGGAAGGCGCGGGCGCAGCCCCACGCGATCGACTGATCGTTGGCGATGCCGAGCACGAGGCCCTTCTTGCCTTCAAGGGTGGCGGCGGCGGGGATGATCGTGGTCATGGGCTGGCTTTCCCGGATTGCAAGGTGGCCGGATTCAGAGTGCGCCAGATCGGATCACTCGAATTGTGCAACGCACCATAATGCAATCGAAGGTCATAGGCAACTTGTTAAAGTCGCAATATAACCGACATTATCGCTTTGTTTATCCGTAACACAGCCTTCACACAGCGAAGACGCGAAGTCCGTGGCAGCGCTCCATACCCCTTTCTTGCGTATTCATGGAAAGGACCGCAACAAAGACAAAGGCCCCACCATCCGGAGGGGCCTTTTCACAGGGCTGGAGACGATCAAACGGCTCCGGGCGTGAAGGACGGCGGATCGCTGGCCGGGAAGGACTCCATCGACGCCTCGTCCACCTTCTCCTTCTCGTCGGCATCGTCGTAGATGTCTCCGGGATGGCGGGAATAACGATGGATGCCCTGATCCACATCCTCGGCGGGGGTGCCCCTCGCCCTGTCTTGGCCGCCCCAGTCCTCCATCAACGCCTTGGCCGGGCAGTAACCGGTCAACCCGCGGGCGACCAGGGCACCACCGGCCAGCGCCAACGCCGCCCCGGCGACGGTCGGACGGCGCAGCCCGAGCACGGCGAGAAGCCCGCCGCCAACCAGCGAGACCAAGCGTTCGGTGTGCCCGACGTTGATCATGCGTTCGAGATCGTCCGGCAGGGCCGCGTCGCGGCTGCCCATGCCCTGTTGGCTCGTCATCGCCATCGCTGCTCTCCTCGATCTTTTTCTATGGTCACTGCTGCGGGGTGGGCGGCGTGGATCCGCCCTGGCCCGGCGCCGGCGTGGCGCCGGTCGAACCGGACGAGCCCGGTTGCGCCGCCCCGTCTGGCTTGCGGGCGGTATCGGCCAGCGTGCGGGCTTGCGACAGCTCGCGGTTCAGCCGGTCGACTTCCTGCGACAGCCGCTGCACCTCCGATTGGAGCTGCGGCGAACCCGCGGCACCGCCCTCCGGCATACCAACCGCGGCGAGGGCCGCACCGTCGCGCATCCAATAGGGCTGGACCCCGTAATAGGTGTGCAGCGCCACCGCCCATTGCCGGTCCGACATGTCCGGACGGTTGGAGCGGGTGAACTGCGGCGCCGCGGTCAGCCGGTCCTTGGTGACGTTGAGGACATAGCCGTCACCGGACTGCGCCGCCCCTCCTTGCGCCGGCTGGACCAATGCCCATGGAACCGGGAAGTTGCGCTCGCCCAGACCGAGGAAACCGCCGGCCTCGACCACGGCGTAGGCGACGCGCCCGGTGTTCGGATCGACCACCAGTTCGGAAATGGAGCCCATCTCCTCGCCGCTGGCGTTGTGCAGCTTGGCCTTGGCCAAGTCGTCGGCGGCGACCACGCGCGGGTGCTCGACCGAGCGCAGCAACGCGTCGGCCTCGCTCAGGATGGTCTGGCAGGCCGGCTCGCCGCCCCGCTGCCCAGCGCGCTCGGCGGTCTGGCGCAGGGCGCGGAGCTGGCCGATCTCCTGCGGGCTGATGGAGGCGGGAGTCTGGTTGCCGGCGGCCTCCAGCGCGCCGATGCGCTGGCCCAGCCGGTTCACCCCCTCCGGGCAGGTCTCGGCGAGAGCCGGCCAAGGCCCGAGCGCCCCCGCGATCATGGCGGCGCTGAGGAGCAGGCGTTTCATCGTCGGTGCCTCCGGCTTGGTTTCCGTGCGTGTGCTTCTCACGCGTGGAAAACAGCACGGCCAAGACGGAGGTTCCGTGAATGCTTCTTCCGCGAAGCGGTCAGCCCGGAAGCGGCAACCCGCCCCGCTGAACGATGAAGGATTGGACCGCGTCCACCCCCTGCCCCGTCTTGATGTTGGTGAAGACGAAGGGCCGGTCGCCGCGCATCTTCTTCGCGTCGCGGTCCATCACCTCCAGGCTCGCGCCGACCAGCGGGGCGAGGTCGATCTTGTTGATGACCAGCAGGTCCGACCGGGTGATGCCCGGCCCGCCCTTGCGCGGGATCTTGTCGCCCGCCGACACGTCGATGACGTAGATGGTCAGGTCGGCCAGTTCCGGCGAGAAAGTGGCCGCCAGATTGTCGCCGCCCGATTCGACGAAGATCAGGTCGAGGTTCGGGAACTTGCGATTCATCTCGTCGACGGCGGCGAGGTTGATCGAGGCATCCTCGCGGATCGCCGTGTGCGGGCAGCCGCCGGTCTCCACCCCCATGATCCGGTCCGGCTTCAGCGCGCCCGAGCGGGTGAGGAACTCGGCGTCCTCCTTGGTGTAGATGTCGTTGGTGATCGCCGCGACCTCCCAGTCGTCGCGCATGCGCTTGCACAGCGCGTCGGTCAGCGCCGTTTTGCCGGAGCCGACCGGCCCGCCGATGCCCACGCGCAGGGGGCCACCATGGCTCTTGGAAATCGGGGCGGTCATGAGCGGAACAACCTCGTGTATTGGGTTTCGTGGATCATGGAGGTCCAATCGACGGCCATGGCGCGGCTGCCCAGGTCGTCGAGCGGGGCGGCCAGCGCGGCCTCCGCCGCAGAGTGCACCACGGAATCGAGCGCCGCCAGGGCCTTCTGCCCGTCCGTCTGCCCCAGCGGCACCAGCCGCACCCCGGCGGAGACGAGGTTGGCGGCGAAGGCGTGCAGGTAGGCCGACAGCGCCGGCCCCTCCGGCACGCCGATCAGCGCGGCGGCCAGCGCCACGGCGACGGCGTAGGCGACCGGGCGGCCGCTGTCGGCGATCACCCGGTCCCAGCGCTCCATCCCCTCCAGCGGCCAGGCGGCGCGCACGGCGATGAGGAAGGCCTGCCCCTGCGCGCGGCTCTCCAGCGCGGTTTCGGAGGAGGCGCGCATGGCGTCGGCGCGTTCGACCGCCCAGGCGAAGCTCTCCTCGTCGCCGGCCAGAACGGCGCGGTGGGCGGCCACGAAGAGCATGCCGTCGGTGCGCCCCGCGCCGTGGCGCAGGATGCCGTCCATCCAGCGCGCCAGCGTGTCGCGGTCGCGGACGAGGCCCTGCTCCACCGCCGCCTCGATGCCATGGCTGTAGGAGAAGCCGCCGACCGGGAAGGACGGCGACAGCCAGGCGAGGAGCTTGGTGAGGTGGGTGGCCGAGACGGGCCCCCACCCCCCCGCTGCGCGGGTCCCTCCCTCCCCCGCTGCGCAGGGGAGGGCCAGATCCCCTCCCTCGCGAAGCGGGGGAGGGTTAGGGAGGGGGCAAGCGCCCTCAGTCATGCGAATGCCCATGGGAATGCCCATGGGAATGGGAGTGCCCATGGGAATGCGAATGACCATGATCGTGGTCGTGGTCGTGGTCATGCCCATGCTCATGGCCGTGCCCGTGCGAGTGGCCATGCCCCTGCCCCGAGTACGCCCCGCCCTCCGGCGCGAAGGGCGCGTGGATGGCGGCGACGTTGGCCCCCAGCCCCTTCAGCATGTCCTCGATCACATGGTCGCGGCGCAGGCGGATGGTCTCGCCGACGATCTGCACCGGCAGGTGGCGGTTGCCGAGGTGCCAAGCGATGCGGGCAAAGCCCTCCGTCCCGCCGCCGCAGCGCACCTCCATCAGCTCCTCGTCGGCGGCGACCACGCGCAGGTAAGCGCCGTCGCCCAGTTCCAGCCCGTCGCCATGGTCGAGCGCGACCGCGCGCGGCAGGTCCAGCAGGAAGTCGGACCCCGCATCGTCCGTCATCACCATGCGCCGCCGATGGCGGTCGTCGAAGGCGAGGGTCACCGTGCCGGCCTCGCGCTCGGCCGGCCAATGGCCGCGGGCGTGGACTCGGGTGGCGCGGCGGAGCGTGTCGGTCATGGAGAAAGCCGTTCGAAGGGTGTGGGCCGGCCGAAGAAACGTCCCGCGAGGGCGCCGACCGGTTCCGCCGCTCCCGTGGTGAAGAAACGAAGGGCGCCTGCCGCCTCGCCAGCGGACGGGGCTGGGGCGTATTCGGGGTGGCGCTCCAGGTAGTTGTCCAGCGACCGGGCGACCAGACTGGGCTGGCACAGCACCTCCACGCCCGGCGGCAGCGCCTCCGCGAACAGATGCGCCACCAGCGGGTAATGGGTGCAGCCGAGCACCGCCGCGTCCAGCGGTTGGCCGCCGAGCTGCTCCAGCAGCGCCCGCACATAGCCGCGCACCGCCGGAGCCAGCTCCGCATCCCCCGCCCCCCGCTCGATCAGCGGGACGAGGTCCGGGCAGGCCTGCTGCACCACCCGCACGTCGGGCGCCCGCTTGCCGATCTCGCGCGGGAAGGAGCCCGACGCGACGGTGGCGGGGGTGGCGAAGACGCCGACCGTCCGCGGCTCCGGACGCCAGTCGGCGGCGGGGCCATCCTGCATCCAGGGCACGCGGGTGATCGCCTCGACCATCGGCACCAGGACACCCAGCACGTTGCGTCCCGGGTGGACCACGGGCAGCCACGTCTGCTGCATCCGCCGCAGCGCCACCGCCGCCGCCGTGTTGCAGGCCAGGACGACCAGCCCGCAGCCCTGGGCGAACAGCCGCTCCACCCCCTGGACCGTCAGGCGGTAGATGTCCTCCTCGCTGCGCGGACCATAGGGAGCGGCGGCATGGTCGCCGAGATAGACGAAGGGACGCCCGGGAGCGGCGGCCACCAGCGCGCGCAGCACCGTCAGACCGCCATGCCCGGAATCGAAAACACCAATCACGAACGCTTCACCCTCTGCCTCGAATTCCCTCTCCCGCCCCGGGAGAGGGAGGGACCCACCGCGAAGCGGTGGGAGGGTGAGGGTGCCGACAAGGATCGGCGCCCTGATCCTCGAACGACCCTCACCCGCCCGCTTCGCGGGCACCCTCTCCCGGGTCGGGAGAGGGAAATGTTCCATTCTCGCCTCAGAACAGGAAGTACCGCTGCGCCATGGGCAGCACGTCCGCCGGCTCGCAGGTCAGGAGCTGGCCGTCGGCGCGCACCTCGTAGGTTTCCGGATCGACCTCGATGTGGGGTGTGGAATCGTTGTGGATCATCTGCTTCTTGCCGACGGCCCGCACCCCCGTCACCGCGACCAGCTCGCGCCGCAGGCCGAGCGAGCGCAGCGCCTCGTTCTCCAGCGACAGCTTGCTGACAAAGGTCAGGGAGCTGGCCTGCATCGCGCGGCCGTAGGCGCCGAACATCGGGCGGTAATGCACCGGCTGCGGCGTCGGGATGGAAGCGTTGGGGTCGCCCATCAGCGCCGCCGCGATGGTCCCGGCCTTCAGCACCATGTCGGGCTTCACGCCGAAGAAGGCCGGCGACCAGACCACCAGATCGGCCAGCTTGCCCACCTCGACCGAGCCCACGACATGGGCGATGCCGTGCGACAGGGCCGGGTTGATGGTGTATTTGGCGACGTAGCGCTTGACGCGGAAGTTGTCGTTCTCGCCCGTCTCCTCGGCCAGGCGCCCGCGCTGGACCTTCATCTTGTGCGCGGTCTGCCAGGTGCGGATGATCACCTCGCCGACCCGGCCCATGGCCTGGCTGTCCGAACTCAGCATTGAGAAGACGCCGAGGTCGTGCAGGATGTCCTCCGCCGCGATGGTCTCGCGCCGGATGCGGCTCTCGGCGAAAGCCACGTCCTCCGGGATGCGGGGCGACAGGTGGTGGCAGACCATGAGCATGTCGAGATGCTCGTCCACCGTGTTCACCGTGAAGGGCCGCGTCGGGTTGGTGGAACTGGGCAGCACGTTGGGCAGGCCCGCCACCTTGATGATGTCCGGCGCGTGGCCGCCGCCCGCCCCCTCGGTGTGGAAGGCGTGGATGTTGCGGCCCTTGAAGGCGGCGATGGTGTTCTCCACGAAGCCCGACTCGTTCAGCGTGTCGGTGTGGATCGCCACCTGGATGTCCGTCTCCTCCGCCACCGTCAGGCAGGTGTCGATGGCCGCCGGGGTGGTGCCCCAGTCCTCGTGCAGCTTCATGCCGCAGGCGCCGGCCGCGATCTGCTCCAGCAGCGCGTCAGGACGGCTGGCGTTGCCCTTGCCGAAGAAGCCGAGGTTGATCGGCAACCCTTCCGCCGCCTGGAGCATCCGGGCCATGTGCCACGGCCCCGGCGTGCAGGTGGTGGCCGACGTGCCCGCCGCCGGGCCGGTGCCGCCGCCCAGCATGGTGGTGACGCCGCTGTTCAGCGCCTCGTCCACCTGCTGCGGGCAGATGAAGTGGATGTGGGCGTCGATGCCGCCGGCGGTGACGATCTTGCCCTCACCGGCGATGACCTCGGTCCCCGGCCCGACGACGATGGTCACGCCCGGTTGGACGTCCGGATTGCCGGCCTTGCCGATGCCGGCGATGCGCCCGCCGATGATGCCGATGTCGGCCTTGACGATGCCCCAGTGGTCGATGATCAGCGCGTTGGTGATGACAGTGTCCACGGCGCCGCCCTGGCGCGAGGTCTGGGCCTGCCCCATGCCGTCGCGGATCACCTTGCCGCCGCCGAACTTGACCTCCTCGCCATAGACGGTGTGGTCCTTCTCGACCTCCACGATCAGGTCGGTGTCGGCCAGCCGGACACGGTCGCCCACGGTGGGGCCGTAGAGAGCCGCGTATTCGGCCCGGTCGATGCGATGCGCCATTGTCTGATGCCCTCCGCTGGCGCCCTTTACAGGCTGCCGTTGACCTTGCCGTTGAAGCCGATGACCACGCGGTTGCCGGCGTAGGCGACCAGCCGCACGCGCCGCGTCTGGCCCGGCTCGAAGCGCACCGCCGTCCCGGCGGGGATGTCCAGCCGGAAGCCGCGCGCCTGTTCGCGGTCGAAGGTCAGCGCCCCGTTCGTCTCGGCGAAGTGGTAGTGCGAGCCGACCTGGATCGGGCGGTCGCCGGCGTTGGCGACGTCCAGCTCCACCGTGTCGCGGCCGGCGTTGAGTTCGATCTCGCCCGCGGCGGGGATGATTTCACCGGGTTTCATCGGGGCTCCCCTTAGCGAATCGGCTGGTGGACGGTGACGAGCTTGGTGCCGTCGGGGAAGGTGGCCTCGACCTGGATCTCGTGGATCATCTCCGGGATGCCGTCCATCACCTGATCGCGGGTGATCACCGTCGCGCCGTCGCGCATCAGCTCGGCCACAGTCCGTCCGTCGCGCGCGCCCTCCACCACATAATCAGTGATGAGGGCCACCGCCTCGGGATGGTTCAGCTTCACGCCACGCTCCAGCCGGCGGCGCGCCACCATGGCGGCCATGGCCACGAGAAGCTTGTCCTTCTCGCGCGGTGTCAGGTTCATGGGGCTGTCTCTCCGCCTTCCCATTGGGTTGGCGGGATTATGCCACGTTGCTGCGGTGCGCCAATCCCTCTTCGATGAATCGCACCGCGTTTCCGACACCATCCTCGGCCCGGATGCGGGCACCGAGCGCCGCGGCCCGGCTGCGCATGCCCGGATCGCCGGTCGCCTCGATGGCGCGGGCGAGCCCGTCGGCGGTCAACGTCCGGCGGGGAATCGGCGGCGGCGCGACGCCGAGATCGTGAAGCCGGGCGCCCCAGAAGGGCTGGTCGCCCATGAAGGGGATCACCACCGCCGGAACGCCCGCGCGCAGTCCCGCCGCCGTGGTGCCGGCGCCGCCGTGATGGACGACGGCGGACACGCGCGGAAACAACCAATCGTGCGGCGCCGACTCCAGGCCATGGACCGTCTCCGGCAAGGCCGACCGGTCGATCCCGCCCCACCCGGCGGAGAGCACGGCGCGCCGCCCGTTCAGAGCCTCGACGACCAGCCGCGTCGTCTCGGCGGGATCGAACCCGGCCATGCTGCCGAATCCGACATAGACCGGCGGCGGGCCGCCCTCCAGAAAGGACAGGAGGTCGGGCGGCGGCGTGTAGGCGTCGGCCTCGTCCAGGAACCAGAAGCCGGTCGCCCGGATGAAGTCCGGCCAGTCGTCTGGCCGCGGCAGCGCATGGGTCGAGAAGGCGTAGGGCATCGGCCATTTCGCCGTCATCAGCAACGGTCCCGGCCCGATGAAGGAGGGCTTCAGACCCAACACCGCGCGCCGCGCCCGGTTGGTCGGCGCCCGGAAGGTCTGCCAGACGAGCTGCATCATCGCCAGATGCAGGGCGTAGTTCACCACGCCCGGAAGACGCCGGGGCGGCATCATCGGCGGCGGGAAGGCCCGCGTCGGCGCCATCGGCTGCAACGCCGTCCCGACGACCGGAACGCCCAGCTTCTCCGCCACCGCCACGCCCGCGTAGAAGGCGAGGCCGGAGGCGATGATCGCGTCGCTTCCCCACGCCGCCTCCCAATATTCCCGCATCCAGTCCTGCGCGTGGTCCTGGCCGAGACGGAGAAGCGCCCGCATCATCTTGACGGGGTTGATGCCGTCGCGGAACAGCCCGTCCGCCTCCCGGCTGCCGGTCACGGCGCGCAGGTCGCCGGACAGCGGGCTGTAGTCCAGACCATGCCGTTCGATCAGGCCGCGGAACTCGCGGTCGGCGGGAAAGGCGACGGAATGCCCGGCGGCCCGCAGGCCCTTTCCAAGAGCGACGTAAGGACGGATGTCGCCCTGGGAACCGTAGGTGACGATGGTGAATCGCATGGGACGGGAGCTACGCCGGCAATCCCCCTTTGACAAGGGGGGTCAGACCTCCCAAAGCCGCGGCAATCTGACCGGCAGCCCCGCCGCCGCCGAGCGCAAATGCGACCACAGCGCCGCGTAGGCGCCACGCACCGACCGCGCCTCGCC
This sequence comes from Azospirillum tabaci, assembly GCF_014596085.1. Taxonomy (GTDB): domain Bacteria; phylum Pseudomonadota; class Alphaproteobacteria; order Azospirillales; family Azospirillaceae; genus Azospirillum; species Azospirillum tabaci. The sequence continues at coordinate 30,469 of NZ_JACCJY010000028.1, read as the reverse complement.
GCCCAGGATGCGGACGACCAGCAGCCCGTCGAAAGCCGTGGCGCCGACCCGCACGCCCTCCAGCCCCTCCGCCGCCTCGCGCAGCGCCTCCAGCCGGCTTCCAGCGTCGGTGGCGGCGTAGAGCAGCGTGGCGCAGGCCCCGGCTCCGCCGAAGCCAGCCGGGTGGGCCAGCGTCTCGGCGAGGTCGCCGTCCATGTGCAGGGCGTCGGCCCAGGCCAACCGTCCGTCGCGCACCACCTCCCAAGCGTCGCGGACGAGGCCGCGGGTGACCGTCTCGCCGAAGGCGGCGCGCCCGAAGACCAGCATCTCCCCGGCGATCAGTCGGGCGTCCGCTTCCAGTTCCAGCCGGGTCAGGCGGCGCAGGCGGGAGCCCTCGAAGACGATGGCCTCCTGCGGCATCCATTCCAGCCAGCCGCCGGCCTCCACGGTCACGCGGGTGTCGATGCGGCAGTCCGGCCCGGCGGAGCGGTAGACCTTCTCCGCCGCCTGCGTCGTCACCAGCGCCGCCGCCCCCGGCCCCGCCGACAGGGCGACGTCCAACCGGTCGCCGCCGACCAGCCCGCCGGAGGTGGTGACCAGCACCGCGATGGGCAGGTCTCCCGCCCGCGGGTCGGGCAGCAGCACCCGCAGCGGGTCGTGGTGGTAGAGCGTGGCGAGGCGCGTGGCCCCATGGCGATGCTCGAATCGCACCGTCGCCGCACCGTGGACGGCGACCTTCTTCATCAACGCGTCAGCCACCAGCGGAACCCATCCTTGCCTTGATATCCCGGGCCTTCACATCCTCGACCGACAGCAGCACGCGCTCCGGCGTCGCGGGCGCGTCGAGGCGCACGGGCAGCCGGTGGCCGCCCACCGCCGCGACGGCGTCCTTCAGCGCCAGCCACGCCGAGATGCCGAGCATCAGCGGCGGCTCACCGATCGCCTTGGAGCGGAACACCGTGTCCTCCCGGTTGGGGCGGTCGGTGTAGAGCGCCACCCGGAAATCCTCCGGCAGCGAGCGCGAGGTCGGGATCTTGTAGGTGCTGGGCGCGTGAGTGCGCAAGCGTCCCTCGCCGTCCCACCACAGCTCCTCCGACGTGACCCAGCCCAGCCCCTGGACGAAGGCGCCCTCCACCTGCCCGAGGTCGATGGCCGGGTTGATGCTGCCCGAGCAGTCGTGCAGCACGTCGGCGCGGGGGAAGCTGTATTCGCCGGTCAGCGTGTCGATCAGCGCCTCGGTCACCGCGACGCCGCAGGAGAAGTAGAAGAAGGGCCGCCCCTCGCATTTCTCGCGGTCCCACCAAATCTTCGGCGTGGCGTAATGGCCGGTGGAGGACAGCGACACCCGGTTCAGATAGGCCAGCTTCGCCACCTCCGCGAAGGTCATGGCGTGGTTGCCGGCGAAGACGGCGTTGTCGCGGAACTCCACCTTGTCCGGCGTGGTGTGGCAGTGCTGGGCGAGGAACGCCACCAGCCGGTCGCGGATGGTCCCCACGGCGATGCGCACCGCCATGCCATTCAGGTCGGTGCCGGCCGACGCGGCGGTGGGCGGGGCGTTCGGCACCTTGTCGGTGGCGCTGGCGGTGACCCGCACCCGCTCCACGTCGATCTGGAATTCCTGGGCGGCGATCTGGGCCATCTTGGTGTGGATGCCCTGCCCCATCTCCGTTCCGCCGTGATTCACCTGGATGGAGCCGTCGGTGTAGACATGGACCAGCGCCGCCGCCTGGTTCAGGTGCTTGACGGTGAAGGAGATGCCGAACTTCACCGGGGTCACCGCCAGACCCTTCTTCAGCACCGGGCTGCGGGCGTTGAAGGCGTCGACCTCCGCGCGGCGGCGGCGGTAGTCGCCGTCCCGCTCGATCCGGTCCATCAACTCGGCCAGGATCTCCGGCTCCTCGACCGGCATCCCGTAATGGGTGGTGTCGCGGCCCGGCCCGCCGTAGAGGTTGGCCCGGCGCACGTCGAGCGGGTCCTTGCCGAGGGAGCGGGCGATCTCGTCCACCACATGCTCGATGGCGATGACGCCCTGCGGGCCGCCGAAACCGCGGAAGGCGGTGTTGGACACCGTGTTCGTCCTGCAGCGATGCCCGGTCACCCGCGCCGCCGGCAGGAAGTAGGCGTTGTCGGCGTGGAACATGGCGCGGTCCACCACGCCGTTGGACAGGTCCAGCGACATGCCGCAGCGCCCGGCGAGGTCCATCTCCAAACCCTGGATGCGCCCCTCCGCGTCGAACCCGACGTCGTAGCGCACGAAGAAGTCGTGGCGCTTGCCGGTCATCAGCATGTCGTCGTCGCGGTCCAGACGGAACTTTGCGGGCCGCTTCGTCGCGTTCGCCAGCAGGGCGGCGATGGCGGCGATCTGCGCCGGCTGGCTTTCCTTGCCGCCGAATCCGCCGCCCATGCGCCGGCACTCCACGGCGATGCCGTGCATCGGACGCCCGAGCACCTGGGCGACGGCGTGCTGGACCTCGGCCGGGTGCTGGGTCGAGGAATGGACCAGCAGGTCGCCGTCCTCCTTGGGGATGGCGTAGGCGATGTGGCCTTCCAGATAGAAATGGTCCTGCCCGCCGACCTCCAGAGTTCCGGTCAGGCGGTGCGGCGCCCCGGCGACCTCCGCCGCCGCGTCGCCGCGCCGGAAGGTCAGCGGCGGGGAGACGAAGCTGCCCTTGTCCAGCGCCGCCTCGGCGGTCAGCACCGCCGGCAGGTCCTCATAGTAGATCTCCACCAGCCGGGCCGCCGCGCGGGCCTGCAACAGCGTTTCCGCCGCCACGGCAACCACCGCCTGCCCGGCATACTCGACCAGTTCGTCGGCCAGGATGGGGTCGCCGCGCTGGATGGTGCCGATGTCGCCGTCCCCCGGAATGTCGGCATAGGTGAGGACCGCGTGAACGCCCGGCGCCTGTTTCGCCCGCGACAGGTCCATCCCCAGGATGCGCGCGTGCGCCCGCTCGGACAGCCGCACCGCGACGTGCAGCGTGCCGGGCAGTTCCGGGATGTCATCGGTGTAGGCCGCGGCGCCCATCACATGCTTGCGGGCGCTTTCATGCTCGATGCCGCGATGGACACCGCCCCGGATCGGGTGGATGGCGCCCTCCTTCTGGGCGATGGTGCCGCCGTCAGCCATGCACGGCCTCCAAGGAGGGCAACTCGCCCCCGGTCGTGTGAAGAAGGAAGCGCATCAGCAGGTTCTTCGCCACCAGCGCGCGGTAGCGGTCGCTGGCCCGCATGTCCGTCATGGGCCGGAAGTCGCGGTCGAGCGCCGGCATGGCCGCCGCCACGGCGTCGGCCGTCCAGGGCTGCCCGACCAGCGCCGCCTCCAGCGCCGGGGCGCGGGCCGGGGTCGCGGCCATGCCGCCGTAGCCGGCCCGCAACGCCGCCACTTGCCCCTCCCCATCCAGCGTCACCAGGAAGGCGGCGCAGACGGCGGAAATGTCCTGGTCCCGCCGCTTGGACACCTTCCAGGTGGCGAAGCGCTGGCCCTCGCGCGGCAGGGGGATGCGGATGCGCTCGACGAACTCGCCAGGCTTCAGGTCGTTCTTGCGGTAGCCGTGGTAGAAGCGATCCAGCGGCAGCTCCCGCCGCACCCCGCTCCGGTTCAGCACCAGCGAGGCGCCCAGCGCCAGCAGGGCCGGCATGCTGTCCCCGATGGGCGAGCCGTTGGCGACGTTGCCACCCAGCGTCCCGGAATTGCGCACCTGCGCCGCTCCGATGCGGGTGACCAGAGCGGCCAGCTCGGGTATACGGCGCTCCAGAACCGGCAGCAGATCGGTGTAGGTCGCCGCGGCGCCGACCTCCAGCGCATCGGCCCCTTCATCGATCCGACGAAGCTCCCGCACCTGGGCAAGATGGATCAGAGTGGGCAGGCTGCGCCCCTGCTTGGTCACCCACAATCCCACGTCGGTCGCCCCGGCCACCAGCGTGGCGTTCGGATGCGCGGCGAACAGGGTGGCCAGTTCATCGACGCTCCGCGGCGCGTGGAAGCTGGCGGCGCCGTGGGTCATGGTCAGGGGCCCGTCGCGCCGGATGGAGCGCAGCACTGTGGCGATCCCCTCCTCTGCCCGGTCGAATCGGTCTTCGGCCCGCTCCGCCATCATGGTTCGGGCGGCGTCGAGGATCGGGCGGTAGCCGGTGCAGCGGCACAGATTGCCGGCCAGCGCGTCGTGAATCGCCCCATCGGTCAGACCGCTGCCGTCCGTAGCGCGCCCTTGGTGGTGGAGCGCAAACAGCGCCATCACGAAACCGGGGGTGCAGAAGCCGCATTGCGAGGCATGCTTGTCCACCATCGCCGCCTGGACGGGGTGCAGGTCTCCGTCCTCGCCGGCCAGATCCTCGACGGTCAGCAGCAGCTTGCCGTCGATCATCGGCAGGAAGAGGATGCAGGCGTTGACGGCGCGGTAGAGCAGGCGCCCATCCGGGGCGAGATCGCCCAGCACCACCGTGCAGGCGCCGCAATCCCCCTCGGCGCAGCCCTCCTTGGAACCGGGGCGCCCGTTGGCGCGCAGCCAGTTCAGCACCGTGGTGGTGGGATCGGCGTCCCGCACCTCCACCACCCGTCCGCCGAGCACGAAACGCACAGAGCCCGTCATTGTCCCTCCTGTCGGGCGTTTCCGTCATAGTGCCGGAAAGTCTCCGCAGGCCGCAATGGGGGCCCGGCCGTCTACCCATAAAGGCATGGTTCGGATGGATAAACGGCTCGGGAAGGGCGTCAGGCGTCCTCTGGGAAGCAGCCGCTGCGGGCGGCCACAACGGCGACCTGGGTGCGGTTGCGCACGCCCAGCTTCTGCATGATCGCCCGCACATGGACCTTCACGGTGCCTTCCAGCACGCCCAACTCCCGCGCGATCTCCTTGTTCGAGTGACCGGCCAGCAGAAGCTGGAACACGTCGCGCTGCCGGTCGGTCAGCCGGTCGAGGATCTGCCCCGAGGGGCGCGCGACCTCCGCCGCGACGTTGCCGGACAGAACGGCGCGCGGCAGCGGCAGGAAGGTCTCCCCGGTCAGCGCCAGGGAAATCGCGTGCTCCAGGACCGCGGTGGAACTGGTCTTCAGGATATAGCCCCTGGCCCCCAGCCGCACGCTGTCCACGATGTCCGCCACCTCGTCCGACCCGGAGATGACCAGCAGCGGCCGGTTTCCCAGCACCTCGACCATGCGGCGCACCCCGTCGCGCCCGCTGCGGTCTCCCAGATTGAGGTCGAACAGGACCAGCGTCAGATCCGGCGTGCGGTCGGCGATGGCCATCGCCTCGTCCAGCGAGCCAGCCTCCAGCACCTGCGCGTCCGGGTGGATCTCCCCCACCGAGAGGGCGAAGCCGTGCCGGACCAAGGGATGGTCGTCCACCACCAAAAACGTCTGCGCCCTACCGGCCACCGACCGCTCCTTGCCGCGCGTCTGCAGCTGAACTTCCATTGCTTTGCTACCCCATCAAGCCGCCGAAAGCCGATCTGGAAAACAAAAGAGCCCCAAACCAGCCCAGCTTTCTGTCCAGCGGAAAAGTATAAAGATACCTCTTTTGGACTTTGCAGAAGCAGCGCCATGCGAATTTCTATCGTTTCGAAGCCATTTATGATTCATTCGTATCGAGCTTCTTCCAAGCATCTTGCGCCGCTCCCTGACCATCCGTATAAATCATCGGGACAACCAGCGTAAAGCACGCTTTTTCGATACAATAAAGGCGGCTTTTTTCCCTTTTCCCAGGCGAAACGGACAACGATTGGCGTTGTGCGCTGCTCGTCACGGGTGGCGTCGCGGAGGAGTTTCGATGAGAACCTGGAACGTCATGCTCGTGGACCATGATCGGCTGTTTTCGGCGGCGCTGGGAACGCTCATCGGCGGCGGCCCTTTCCGCGTCTGCCACCATGCCGCGACGGTGGAGGATGCCGAGGCGGCCATCGCGCAGGGCGTGCAGCCCGACTTGATCGTGGTGGCCCTGGGTGAGGCGACGAACGACGAGGCCGGCGGGGTGAAACGGTTGCGTACCGCCACCAGCGCCCGCATCGCCGTGCTGGCCGACGCCATCGCCGACCGCACGCTATCGCTGTCGTTGAAGGCTGGTGCCGACGCCTACCTGAACAAGTCGATGTCGAGCGAGTCCCTGCTGCGCGCCCTGCAACTGGTCATGCTGGGCGAGGTGGTCTATCCGACCCACGTCGCCAGCCTGCTGATCGCCAACGCCAACAGCGAGCGCCCGCAGCCGGAGCGCGCCCAGCCCGCCAGCAACGAGCTGTCGAAGCGCGAGATCCAGATCCTGCGCTGTCTGCTCGCCGGGCAATCGAACAAGGCGATCGCGCGCAACCTGCACATCACGGAATCGACCGTGAAGATGCATTTCAAGAACGTGATGCGGAAGATCAACGCCCAGAACCGCACCCAGGCTGCGGTCTGGGCGATCCAGAACGGCCTGTCGCCGCTGGTGTCCGTTTAGAGAGTCTGTCCCCTCTCCCAGCGCGGGGAGAGGGGACGTGCACCTCACTCCGCCGCGTGGCGGTTGCCGCTGTGGCGGCCTTCGGCGAACTCCTCGACCATCTTGCGGCAGAAGGCCGGCAGATCATCCGGCTTGCGCGACGTCACCAGCCCCCGGTCGGTGACGACTTCGCTGTCCTCCCAATTCGCCCCGGCGTTTCCGAGATCGGCCTTCAGCGACGGCCAGGAGGTCATGCGCTTGCCCTTGGCGCCGCCCGCGTCGATCAGCGTCCAGGGGCCGTGACAAATCGCGGCGATGGGCTTGCCCGACTGGACGAAGCTGCGCACGAAATCGATGGCCTTGGGCTCCAGCCGCAGCGCGTCGGGGTTGATGACGCCGCCCGGCAGCACCAGCGCGTCGAAGGTGCCGGGATCCGCCTGATCGAGCGTGACGTCCACGTCCACCCGGTCGGCCTTGTCGTGGTGGTTCCAGCCCTGGATCTGTCCGCCCTGGGGCGCCACGATCCGCACGTCGGCGCCTTCGTTGCGCAGCGCCTTCACCGGCTCGGTCAGTTCGACCTGTTCGAAGCCGTCGGTCGCCAGAACCGCGACGGTCTTCTTCTCCAGCTTTCCTGCCATGGGATCACCTCCTCGGTTGGCCTGTCCGGTCAGCAACCGGCGTACCTCTGGGGAGTTCCCTCTGGAACCGCCACGCACCCCCCATGTTCCCTTTGACGGACCGCGCGTCACAATCGGGAGCAAAGACCCATGCGTTACAGCGGCACTTCGGCGGGCATCCTCGCCGCATTCGCCATCGCCACGTCCCTGACCCTGGGCGTTCCTCAACCTGCCCAGGCTCAACCTTCCCAGTCCGCCCAAACGGTGCGAACCACGGAGGCGTCCTACCCACGGCTCTACCAAGGCTGGCGGGCCGGGGTGATCGTCGGGACGGAGGTCGAGGGGCTGCTCGGCGAAGAGCTTGGTCAGGTGGTGGATCTCGTCGTCGGCCCGGACGGACGGCTGGAAAGCGCGGTGATCGAGGCCAGCGGCATGCTCGACGTCGGCGAGGCGCGCTTCACCGTGCCCTGGCACCAGCTCATGCCCGGATCGGTGGACGGCATCCTGGCCTATCCGGTCACCGGCCCCGACACGCTGGACCTGATCCGGCGCCAGCAGCAGGCGGCGAGCCGGCCCGGCGACTGGCGAGTCTCCGCCCTGATCGGCCAGCCGGCCAACACGGCGGGCGGCGCAACGGAGGCCGGCTTCTTCGGCACGGTGGAGGATCTGGTGTTCGACCGCAACGGCGCGCTCAGGGCCGTCGTGGTGACGCCGGAACCGGAGGGCGAAGGCCCCTACGCCGTCGCCTGGAAAGCGGCGGCGCTGGAGCCGGGCCTGACCTCCGTCACGTTGCAGGCGACGCCGGATCAGGTCAAGGCGCTCGGCTCCTTCGACGCGGCGCGCATGAAGGAGTTCAACACCGCGCGTCTGAATCAGGGCGCCCAAGCCCGTCAGGATTAAGGCGCGCCGGGAGCAAAAGCCCCGTCAGGCCGCCGGGCGGGCCACGCCGCCGACCGTCGGGCGGCCGACCGTCGCGGCGGAGCGGCCGTAGCGGGCGACCGTCAGCCCGTCCATATCGATCTCCGTCTGGCGCCCGCCGACCACGTCGGCGACCACCCGGCCCGAACCGGCGGCCATCGTCCAGCCCAGCGTGCCGTGGCCGGTGTTGAGGAACAGGTTGCGCACCGGGGTCGGACCGACGATGGGGGTGCCGTCCGGCGTGTTGGGCCGCAGACCGGTCCAGAACTCCGCCTTTGAAAGATCGCCACCCGTCGGGAACAGATCGCCGACCACATGGTCGAGCGGACCGCGGCGGCCCGGACGCAGGGACAGGTCGAAGCCGGTCAGTTCCGCCGTACCGCCGACGCGGATGCGGTCGCCGAGGCGGGTCACCGCGATCTTGTGCGTCTCGTCCATCACCGTGGATTCCGGGGCGCCCGCCGGATCGACGACGGGCAGGGTCAGCGAATAGCCCTTCACCGGATAGACGGGCAGATCCAGCCCGAACGGTTTCACCAGCGTCGGGGAGTAGCTGCCCATGGCGACGATGTAGGCGTCGGCGGTCAGCGTGCCGGCGTCGGTGACCACGCCGGTGACGCGGCGCCCGTCGCTTTCCAGCTTGCGGATGCCGGTGTTGTAGCGGAACTCCACCCCCAGCTCCGTCGCCAGCGCGGCCAGCGCGTTGGTGAAGCGGAAGCAGTCGCCCGTCTCGTCGCCCGGCAGCAGCAGGCCGCCGACGATCTTCTCCTTGACCAGCCGCAGCGCCGGCTCGACCGCCGCGCAGCCTTCCACGTCCAGCAGGCTGTAGGGCACCTTGAAGCGGTCCAGCACGGCCATGTCGGTGGCGGCGGCGTCCACCTGCTTCTGGGTGCGGAAGAGCTGGAGCGTGCCCTTGGCGCGCTCGTCGTAGCGGATGCCGGTCTCGTCGCGCAGAGCGCGCAGACAGTCGCGGCTGTATTCGGCCAGCCGGACCATGCGGCCCTTGTTGATCTCATAGGAACGCTCGTTTGCGTTGGCCAGCAGCTTCAGGCACCAGGACCACATGGCCGGGTCCAGCTTGGGCCGGATCACCAGCGGGGAGTGCTTCATCAGCATCCACTTCACCGCCTTCGCCATCAGGCCCGGCGCAGCCCAGGGGGCGGAGTAGCCCGGCGACACCTCGCCCGCGTTGGCGTAGCTGGTCTCCAGCGCCGGGCCGGGCTGCCGGTCCACCACCGTGACCTCGTGCCCGGCCTTCGCCAGGAAATAGGCGGTGGAAACGCCGATGACGCCGCTGCCGAGGACGATGACGCGCATGTGAAGGCTCCCGAGATCACGGAATTGTTCGCATCTCATTCGCAAGCGCGATGCCAAGTGCCGGATGCCGCGGAAATGCTGGGGCGGACGGTTCCGCGCCGGACCAAGCCGTATACGAATCGTTACACGGCGCTCGAAATGCGCTCTCTGCCCCCCAGATATACACAGTTAAAGCAACGAGTTGCTTTATCCGTATAGAAATCGTTACGGCGTACATGGATGTTTACGGATGCGCCCGTCGTGGTACACTCACCCCCTCCATCGGGAAGAGCCATGCGCATCGACGTCCTGTTCGCCGACCGGGTCGGCATCGCCCACGAGATCCTGGCCGTGCTCGCCAAGCGGCGCCTGAACGTCGTGGCGGTGGAGGTGGACCCGCCGCACATCCACATCGACGCGCCGGAACTGGACGTGCCGGGCTTCGGTGCGCTCGACGCCGCCCTGCGCGCCGTGCCGGGCGTGGAGTCCGTCACCCCCATCGACATCCTGCCCGGCACACGGCGGCGACTGCACCTGGACGCCCTGCTGGCCGCCCTGCCCGACCCGGTGCTTGCGGTGGACCGCGCGGGCCGCATCGTGGTGGCGAACGCCGCCGCCGCGACGGTCGCCGGGCGCAGCGAGGCCGCCCTGACCGGCGCCGATTTCGGGCGGCTGTTCGGCGATGCGGAGTTGTCCGACCTGCTGGTGGACAGCGGCTTCCGCCTCAGCGCCGGACAGGAGGTCACGTTGAACGGACAGCCCTTCCTGCTGGACGCCACCCCCATTGTGGAGGACGGGCGGCCCGCCGGCGGGGTGGTCACCCTCTTCGCGCCGAGCCGGCTGGGCGAGCGGCTGAACGCGCTGCAAAATTTTGACGAGGGCGGCTTCGACCGCATCCTCGGCGAGTCCGCCCCGATCCGCTCGCTGAAGGCACGGGCGGCGCGGGTCGCGGCGGTGGACGCCCCGCTGCTGATCCTGGGGGAGACGGGCACCGGCAAGGAGCTGATCGCCCACGCCTGCCACCGCGCCAGCCCGCGCCGCGACAAGCCCTTCCTGGCGCTGAACTGCGCCGCCGTGCCGGAGAGTCTGGCGGAGAGCGAGCTGTTCGGCTACGCCCCCGGCTCCTTCACCGGGGCGCAGCGCGGCGGCAAACCCGGCCTCCTGGAACTTGCCCAGGGCGGCACCGTCTTCCTCGACGAGATCGGGGAGATGTCGCCCTACCTCCAGGCCAAGCTGCTGCGCTTCCTCAACGATGGGCGGTTCCGCCGGGTCGGCGGAGACCGGGAGCAGACGGTGGATGTGCGCGTGGTCAGCGCCACCCACCGCGACCTCGACGCCATGGTCGCCGAGCACAGCTTCCGCGAGGACCTGTTCTACCGGCTGAACGTGCTGTCGCTCCAAGTCCCGGCGCTGCGCGAGCGCGGCGACGACATCCTTCTGCTCGCCCGGCACTTCATCGCCCGCGCCTGCGCCCAGGCCCGCCGCCCACCCTGCCGGCTGACCGTCGCGGCGAGCGCCGCCCTGCTCGCCAATCCCTGGCCGGGCAACGTCCGCCAGTTGGAGAACGTCATCTTCCGCGCCGTGACGATGAGCGACGGCGCCTATCTCGACGCCGCCGACCTGGAACTGGCCGGGGCGCGCATGGAGGCCGAAACCGGCGGCGAGCCCGCCGAGCCGTCCAGCTGGGACGAGGCGGCGGCGGCGTTCGAGCGCGGCCTGCTCCGCCGCCTTTACCCGCGCTACCCGTCCAGCCGCAAGCTCGCCGCCCGGCTCCACACCTCGCACACGATGATCGCGAACAAGCTGCGCAAGTACGGGATACCGGACGGGACGTGAGCGCCGCGCGTTAGATGCGCGAGCGCTCGGCCTTGCTGTAGTTGCTGAAGTGGCCCTCCGCGGCGGCGGCGCGGCGGGCGGTGTTCAGGAACTTGTCGGCCTTGGTGTCCGGCGCGATGCGCGCCACCTTCCGCTCCAGCGCCGCCGACCCGCAGGAGGCGCAGACGGGCGTGTCCGACGAGCGCACCAGCGCTTCGAAGTCATGATCGCAGGCGGTGCAGCGGTAGGAGTAGAGCGGCATGGGGATCCTCACACGGGTCGGGAACCAAGCGCACCCATCATATCACGCAATTTTCTTATGGGTATAGCGCGGTGCAGCATTCTCACGCCGCCGATCCGTTCCGCGGTAGGATGCCCAAGCGAAGAATGAAGGAGGAACGGGTGATCTACGCCTTCAACGACAAGGTCCCGCAACTGTCGCCCCAGTGCTGGGTGGCCCCCAGCGCCACCGTCGTCGGCGACATCCTGCTGGAGGAGGACGTGTCCGTCTGGTGGGGCGCGGTCATGCGCGCCGAGGAGGAGCGCATCCACATCGGCGCCGGCAGCAACGTCCAGGACAACGCCGTCCTCCACGTCGATCCGGGCTTCCCGCTGCTCATCGGGCGCAACGTGACCATCGGCCATCTGGCGATGCTGCACGGCTGCACCGTCGGCGACGGCAGCCTGATCGGCATCGGCGCCACCGTCCTCAACGGCGCCCGCATCGGGCGTGACTGCCTGATCGGCGCCCACGCCTTCATCGCGGAGGGCAAGGAGATCCCCGACCGCTCGCTGGTGCTCGGCGCGCCGGGCAAGGTGGTGCGCACGCTGTCGGACGAGGATGTGGAGCGCATGCGCGCCCCCGCCGCCGTCTACCGGGAGCGGTGGAAGAGCTACGCCAAGGGGCTACGCCCGATCGCCGTTCCCGGGCAGCCTTGAGGCATCCCGGCGTGGGGCGCCCTCAGGCTCCGGCGCCCTTGATGAAGAAGTACAGGGTCAGCCCCACGCCGATCGACACCACCACCCACTTCATCACGTCGCGGCTGACCCGCTTCGCCGCGTGGGCGCCGGCGTAACCGCCGGCGATGGCCGACACCGCCATGACGGCGGTTTCCGGCCAGGACACCGCGTCGGACAGGCAGAAGGCCGCCACCGCCGCGCCGTTCATCAGCGCGGCCAACAGGATGCGCAGACCGTTCATGGCGTGGATGTCGCGCAGGCCGAACAGGGTCAGCGCCGCCAGCATCAGGAAGCCGATCCCGCCGCCGAAATATCCGCCGTAGATGGCGATGACGAACTGCACGACCAGAACGGAGCGTCCCCCCAGCCGCAGCCGGGCGGCCAGCGCCGGCATGAAGCTTCCCACCGCGAAGACCGCCGTCGCGAACAGCAGCAGCCAGGGCACCAGCCCGGCGAAGGCGCGGTCCGGCGTGGTCAGCAGAAGGACGGCCCCGACCACCCCGCCGACGAGGCTGACCACGGAGAATGCGGTGACGCTGACCTCCGTCACGCCGCGGATCTCGTTGCGGTAGGCCCAGGCGCTGGCCATCTGGCCGGGGAACAGGGCGACGGTGCTCGACACGTTGGCGCTGACCGGCGGCACCCCGGCGAACAGCAGCGCCGGAAAGGTGATGAAGGCCCCGCCCCCGGCGACGGCGTTGAGAACGCCCGATGCGAACGCCGCGAGCATCAGCAGCACCATGGCAACCATCGGACCCCCACCGTCAGCCTTCTGAGTATTTGGCATGCCAGCTATCGTTGTGGGCACCCTGACAATCGCCATAGGAACGACGGCAAAGGCCAGCGACGCCCCTTCACAAAAACGTCATTTCACTGATTGTTTGCTATATTAGCCATTGACGTGTCGTGGCATCTGGTATACCAAATATCCATCGCCTGCCACTGCCCGATGCCCAGGTGCCGCCGACGGCCTTCGACCGGCCCGACGCGGCTCCACCGGTCAAGCTCCGGTCCCCCGCGGGGGTCTCCGTGCAGGGCGCGCTTACGCAACCCGCTGTCTGGTGGAGGGCTCGCCATGAAAGTCGCCGACATTCTTCGGACCAAGGAATCCCGCGTCGTCACCGTCCGTTCCGGCGAAACCATCGAGGAGGCGATCCGGTTGATGAAGTCGGAAAACATCAGCGCCCTGGTGGTCAAGGACGTCTGCCGGACGGAAGGCAACGCCGTGGCCGGCATGCTGTCGGAACGCGACGTCGTCTACGCCCTGCTGGAGCGCGGCGCCTCGGTCCTGAAGACGCCGGTCTTCATGCTGATGTCGCGCGCGCCGCAGACCTGCTCGCCCGACGACAGCCTCGTCCATGCGCTGGAACTGATGGACCGCCACCACATCCGCCACCTGCCGGTACTCGACGGCTCCACGCTGGTCGGCGTCGTCAGCGCCCGCGACTTCACCAAGCTCCAGCTCACCGAAATGGTCGCCCACACCCAGCCCCCGCCTCAGGAATCCCCGGTCTACGCCCACTGACCGCGGCCCGGCGGAAGCGAAAAGGCCCCAGCCGGAAGGCCCGTCGTCCCATCGGACGGCGGGCCTTTCTTCATGGCGTCAAACCATCATTCGCCCCATCATTCGCTGGCGCCCTCGGCCCAGCGCAGCAACAGCGCCACGGCTTCCGGAGGCTCGGGGCGGATCATCGGCACGCTGCCCAGGATCACATGGCCCGCCCCGCCGTCCACGGTGATGATCTCACCCGCCCGGACGGTCAGGTCGCCCACGGTCATCACGCCGGCCGCTGGATCGACGCGCAGCATGCGCGCTCCGGTGACGCAGGGCAGCCCCATGGCGCGGGCGACGGTGGCGGCGTGGCTGGTCGCTCCGCCGCGGGCGGTCACCACCGCGCAGGCCACCTGCATGCCGTGCACGTCGTGGGGAGAGGTTTCCGGACGGCACAGCACCACCGCCACGCCCTCCGCCGCCAACCGGATCGCCTCGTCCGACGTGAAGACGGCGGCACCGGTGGCAGCACCGGAGGAGGCCGGCAGGCCGCGGGCGATCACCTCGTGGGGCGCGTCCGGGTCGGGAATGGGACGCAGGCTGTCCGCCAGCGCCGGCAGGTCGGCGCGCTGCACCGCCTCGGCCCGCGAGATAATGCCGGCCTGCGCCATTTCCGTGGCGATGCGCACCCCAGCCTCCGGCGTCCGCTTGCCGGCACGCGACTGCAGGATGAACAGGCGCCCCTGCTGGACGGTGAACTCGATCTCCTGCATGTCGCCGAAATGGCGCTCCAGCCGGTCGGCGATGCGGCCCAGCTCGGCGAACGCCTCGGGGGCGACGGCCTCCAGCGAGGCGTCGGCGCCAGCCAGTGGCCCCGGCGTGCGCAGCCCGGACACGATGTCCTCACCCTGGGCGTCTGGCAGGAACTCGCCGCACAGCACGGCCTCGCCGGTGGAGGGGTCGCGGCTGTGGGCGACCCCGGTGCCGGAGGCGCCGCCGCGATTGCCGAACACCATCGCCTGCACGGTCGCCGCGGTGCCCCAGTCGTCGGGAATGCCGTGCAGCGCGCGGAAGGCCACCGCGCGGGCGTTGCCCCAGGAGCGGAAAATGGCGCCGATGGCGGCGAAAAGCTGGGTCCGCGCGTCCTGCGGGAAGGGCTCCCCCGCCTCGCGTTCGATCACCTCGCGATAAGCGGAGGCCACGGCGCGCCAGTCGGCGGCGTTCAGGTCGGCGTCGCGGGTCAGCCCGCGCCCCTCCTTGTAGGCCTCCAGCGCCGCATCGAAGGCGTGGGCGCCCACCCCCTGCACCACCGTGCCGTAGGTCTGGATCAGCCGGCGGTAGCAGTCGTAGGCAAAGCGCGCGTCGCCGCTGCGCGCCGCCAACCCCTTCACCGTCGCGTCGGTCAGGCCGAGATTCAGGATCGTGTCCATCATGCCGGGCATTGACGCCCGCGCGCCCGACCGGACGGACACCAGCAGCGGATTCTCCGACCCGCCGAAGCGGGCGCCCGCCACGGCTTCCAGCCGGGTCAGCGCTTCCTCGACCTGGGCGGTCAGCCCGGCGGGAAAGCCGCCTTGCCCGGCGCGGTGCCGGCGGCTGGCCTCCGCCACGATGGTGAAGCCCGGCGGCACCGGCACGCCCAGCCGCGCCATCTCGGCCAGCCCGGCGCCCTTGCCGCCCAGCTCCGCCAGCATGCCGCCGTGCCCCTCCGCACCACCACCGCCGAAGGCGTAGACCCACCGCTGTCCACCGGCCGCCGGCAGCGCCTGGTGCCCGGCAACCACGGCGGCACCGACGGCAATGGCGCCGCTCGTGTCGGTGGAGCCTTGGATGATGGACTGGTGGAGCATGGACCTATCCTCGCGTCGGCGTGGTGTTCAGGCACCCAGTGGACATGAACGGAAAATTTCTCCGGTCAAACCGATATCTTATTTCCTCATAATGCCAATTTACGAACTGAGTGCAATGCACAAATAGTCGCATTTGCGACGATAACGCTTCGGCGGCGAAAAAAGGCACGGGAAATTCCGCATAGCGGAATTTTAGGCGAATTGTTGCCCAGAAATTCGGGCCGGAAATGCGCGATCTCCCTGTGGGCTCAGCCCAGCCGTGCCTGCTCCAGAGGGATACGGGTCAGGAGGTAGCCGAGCCCTTCTGGAATGCACAGCGCCGGGCCTTCGGGGGTGTCGGCGGGACGGGGCAGGATGGGGGCCAGCGGGTGGAATCGCGCGGCCTCCTCCATCGCGTGCCGCACCGTGCGGCAACCGGCCAGACGGAGCAGATTCATACGGGTGGCGAAGACCAGCGACAGCCGTTCCGCCTCCGCCTCGGCCAGGATGGCCCGCGGCGTGCCCCAGAATCCGGCGACCGCCTCCACCCCGTCCACCACCGCGGTCTGGCGCGGCGGCGCCTTGGCCAGGAAGAAGAGGGTGTCGTAGCGCCGCCAGACGCTCTCCGGCGTGAGCCAGCGGGCGAAGGGGACCAGCGCCGCCACGTCCGGCTCCAGCCCCGCCGCCAGCAACCGGTCCAGGAAGGTTCCGCCCGGCGCGGTCCGCAGCCCGTCGAGAATGGACGCATCCAGGGAGCCGCCGGCCAAGAGAAGGCCGCATTCCTCGAACGCCTCGCGGATCGCGGCCATCCGCTGCGGCATGTCGTCGGTCAGCGGCAGGGACAGCTCCCGCCAGGGAAGCGCGCTGTCCTCCGCGTCGAGCCGCCCGCCGGGGAACACCGTGGCGCCGGGCGCGAAGCGAAGGTCGCGGTGCCGCTGGATCATGAAGACCTCCAGCCCGTCCACGCTGTCGCGCAGAAAGATCAGACTGGCGGCGGGAAGCGGCTCGACAGGCGTGTTGATGGCAGGCGTGTTCATGGCATCGTCCTGTCTGGTCGCGGGCGTTCAGTGTCCGCCCACGGCTCACCCCCGGTCAAACCAACCGTGTGACTTCCCGCTATGTGGAAAAGCCATAGCGTCGGTTTGACCCCCGCCCCGCCCCGGTCGCAGCATCACCCCAACACCGACCAGTCACCGCCTCGTCATCGCCCTCTCAGGAGGCCCGCGCCATGCAGCGCAACCGCAGCACCAAGATCGTCGCCACTCTGGGGCCGGCCAGTTCGACCTACAGCCAGATCTTCGCCCTCGCCGAGGCCGGCGTGGATGTCTTCCGCCTGAACGCCAGCCACGGCACGCAGCGCGACCACGCCGAACGCTACCGCCAGATCCGCGCGGTCGAGGAGACGGTCGGGCGCCCCATCGGCGTGCTTCTCGATCTTCAGGGTCCGAAGCTGCGCGTCGGCACCTTCAAGGAAGTGGCGGTGATCCTGGCCGGCGGCGACCGCTTCCGCCTCGACCTCGACCCGACCCCCGGCGACCGCAGCCGCGTCTGCGTCCCGCATCCGGAGATCTTCGCCAGCCTGGAGCCGGGCCACGAGCTTCTGCTGAACGACGGACGGATGCGCCTGCGCGTGCTGAGCTGCGGCCCCGACCACGCCGAGACCGAGGTCATGGTCGGCGGCACCCTGTCCGACCGCAAGGGCATGAACGTCCCCGGCACCACGCTGGCCCTCAGCGCCCTGTCGGAGAAGGACCGCAGCGACCTGCAGTTCGGCCTGACCCTGGGTGTGGACTGGATCGGCCTCAGCTTCGTGCAGCGGCCCGAGGACATCCTGGAGGCGCGCGCCCTGATCGGCGACCGCGCCCACATCATGACCAAGGTGGAGAAGCCCGCCGCCCTGCCCCGGTTGGAGGAGATCATCGCCCTGTCGGACGCGGTGATGGTCGCCCGCGGCGACCTGGGCGTGGAGTTGCCGCCGGAGGACGTGCCCGGCCTGCAGAAGCGGATGATCCGCCTGAGCCGCGCCGCCGGCAAGCCGGTCATCGTCGCCACCCAGATGCTGGAATCCATGATCACCGAGCCGACGCCGACGCGCGCCGAGGCGTCGGACGTGGCGACCGCCGTCTATGACGGGTCGGACGCCGTGATGCTGTCGGCGGAATCGGCGTCGGGCAAGCATCCGGTGGAGGCCGTGGCGATGATGGACCGCATCATCCGCCGGGTCGAGCGCGATCCCCTCTACCGCCGCATCATGGACTCCGAGCATCCGAGCCCGGAGGCGACCACCCCGGACGCCCTGTCCGCGGCGGCCCGCCAGATCGCCGAGACCATCTCGGCCGCCGGCATCGCCACCTTCACCAGCACCGGCTCCACCGCGCGGCGCGCCTCGCGCGAGCGGCCGACCGTGCCGATCCTCGGCCTCAGCGCCGAACGCGGCACCGCCCGCCTGCTGTCGCTGGCCTGGGGCGTGCACCCGGTCTGGACCGCCGACGTGGCGAATTTCGCGGAAATGGTCGAGCGGGCCAGCCTCGTCGCCGCCCAGGAGGGCATCGGCACCCCCGGCCAGTCGCTGATCGTGACGGCGGGCGTCCCCTTCGGAACGCCCGGCACCACCAACAGCCTGCGCGTGGTCACGATCACCGCGAACGGTCTGAACAGCGTGACGACCGCACAGCTCCACGAGCCGGCCTGACCACCCGTGCGTGCCCTTCCCCCCTCACCGGGGGCGGGGCACCCTCACTCCAGGAAGTCGCCCCTCACTCCAGGAAGTCGCAATGCTTTTCGACGTGCGCCGCCAGACCCAGCGTGTGGTCGCGGATCAGGTGTTCGGCCTGATCGACGTCGCGGCGTTCCAAGGCCTTGATGATTTCCTTGTGGTCGTTGATCGACCGCTCCGCCCGGTTGTCCTGGCCGATGGTCAGCTTGCGGATGGCGCGGATGTGGATGAACAGGTTGTCGGTCATCTCCTGGATCAGCTTGGACCCGCTGAGCCGGATGATGCTTTTGTGGAAGGCGATGTTGGCGTCGGAGTACTCGTTGACATGCTCCTTGGGGTTCCGCATCTCGAAGTTGCGGAACAGGTCCCACAGGGTGCGGATGTCCTCGTCGGTGGCCTGCTGGGCGACCATCCGCCCGGCCATGCTCTCCAGCGCCGCCCAGACCTGGATCATCTCGACGATCTCGGCCTTGGTCTTGCGGATGACGAAGATGCCCCGGCGGGGCTGGAGGCGGATGAACCCCTCCTGCTCCAGCAGGGTCAGCGCCTCGCGGATCGGCGTCCGGCTGACGCCCAGCAACTCGCTGAGCTGCCGCTCCTCAAGCCGGATCTCGTCGTTATGGTCGTAAATGTCCATTTGCGAGATGGCTTGCTTCAACGCGTGGTACGCTTGGCTGCGGAAGGTCGTTCCGGTGTCGAGCGGCTGGACGTTGATCGGCGGAGGGTTCATGGTCGGCACCGTTCCTCAATGCTGGCCGTCCGGAAGCACCCCACTGTGCGCCGGCCCGGTCGTGCGAAAGGCATCGCATCGTTTTCGTATATGAGATACCAGATGCACATTTCCGGCTGAAAAGTCCAGAACCACGATAAAGAAAGGGCGGTTTCAACCGGCGCCTTTTCTTCCCGTCTTCATCCTTTCAAGGCCTTGAGCAGATCGGACAGGCGGTCCGGCGTCCGCATCAACCCGCCCATGACCGCCACTCCGGCGGCTCCAGCGGCCAAGCACTCTCCAACATTGCCCGACTCCACACCGCCGAGCGCGATGATGGGAAGGGTGGAGTCCGCGGCCAGGCGTCCCAGCCCTTCCGTCCCGACCTGTGGGCCGTAGCCCGGCTTGCTCGGCGACGGAAAGATGGGCGACAGCGTGACGTAGTCCGCCCCGCCCGCCGCGGCCCGCCGAATCCCCTCGGCGTCGTGGGCCGAAAGCCCGACCAGGGCGCCGGGGCCGAGCCGCCGCCGCGCCGCCGCCACGTCGGCCCCTTCCGGCAGATGCACCCCGTCGGTCCCGGCGGCCAGCGCCAGATCCGGATCGCCGTGCAGCGTGACCAGCGCCCCCCAGGGCCGTGCCCGCTCCACCAGCGCATGGGCCAGGGCGACCTGCCGCGACTCGTCCAGATCCTTTTCCCGCAGCGACAGCCAGCGCAGGCCCCCGGCGAACAGACGCGCCGCCAGATCCGGCAAGGGCTGCGCCGCCTGCCGCCGGTCCGTGATCGCCAGGAGGCGGGGACTCGGGATCGCCATCATCCGATCACGATGACAGCGCCATCGGGACTGTGCAAGTGCAGCATAATTGTCCGCGGCGCCGTGAAGGACTGCCCCGTTCGGCGCGATTTCCATCACGCGGAAAGGATTCGCCAACACTTTGCCAATAGCCGCCCCGCTGATGAAAGCTCAATCCAACGCAACAGCGACCCGTTACGCGAGGGAGGAGACCAAGCCATGGCTAGGATGATGGCGATTGAAGCGGCGGTGCATGTCCTGGAAAAGGAAGGTGTGTCCGTTTGCTTTGGCGTCCCCGGAGCGGCCATCAATCCGTTCTACGCGGCGCTGCAACGCAACGGCCGCATCGGCCACGTTCTTGCGCGCCATGTCGAAGGCGCGTCGCATATGGCCGAAGGCTACACGCGCGCCAAGGCCGGCAACATCGGCGTGTGCATCGGCACCTCCGGCCCCGCCGGCACCGATATGATCACGGGCCTCTATTCGGCCTCCGCCGACTCCATTCCGATCCTGTGCATCACCGGCCAGGCGCCCCGCGCCCGCCTGCACAAGGAGGATTTCCAGGCCGTGGACATCCCGTCCATCGCCAAGCCGGTCGCCAAGTGGGCGGTCACCGTGCTGGAGCCGGGGCAGGTCCCCTACGCCTTCCAGCAGGCCTTCCACCTGATGCGCTCCGGCCGGCCCGGCCCGGTGCTGCTCGACCTGCCGATCGATGTGCAGATGGCCGAGATCGAGTTCGATCCCGACGCCTACGAGCCGCTGCCCACCTACAAGCCGGCGGCGACGCGCGCCCAGGTGGAGAAGGCGCTGTCCATGCTGAACGCGGCGGAGCGTCCGCTGCTGGTGGCCGGCGGCGGCATCATCAACGCCGACGCCAGCGACCGGTTGGTCGAGTTCGCCGAGGTCGCCGGCCTGCCGGTCATCCCGACCCTGATGGCCTGGGGCGCCATTCCGGACGATCACCCGCTGATGGCCGGCATGGTCGGTCTCCAGACCGCCCACCGCTACGGCAACGCCGCCATGCTGGCGTCGGACTTCGTGCTGGGCATCGGCAACCGCTGGGCCAACCGCCACACCGGCTCGGTCGACGTCTACACCAAGGGCCGCAAGTTCGTGCATGTGGACATCGAGCCGACCCAGATCGGCCGCGTCTTCGCACCGGACCTGGGCATCGTCTCCGACGCCGGGGCGGCGCTCGACCTCTTCATCGAGGTTGCGAAGGAGTGGAAGGCCGACGGCAAGCTGCGCGACTGGTCGGAGTGGGTGAAGACCTGCCAGGTCCGCAAGCGCTCCATGCTGCGCAAGTCCGACTTCGCCAACGTGCCGATCAAGCCGCAGCGCGTCTATCAGGAGATGAACAGCGCCTTCGGCGAGGACGTCTGCTACGTCTCGACCATCGGCCTGTCGCAGATTGCCGGCGCGCAGTTCCTGCACGTCTACAAGCCGCGCCATTGGATCAATTGCGGTCAGGCCGGCCCGCTCGGCTGGACCCTGCCGGCGGCGCTCGGCGTGCGGGTGGCCGATCCGAAGCGCAAGATCGTCGCGCTGTCCGGCGACTACGACTTCCAGTTCCTGATCGAGGAGCTGGCGGTGGGCGCGCAGTTCAAGCTGCCCTACATCCACGTTCTGGTGAACAACAGCTACCTCGGACTGATCCGGCAGGCGCAGCGCGCCTTCCAGATGGACTTCCAGGTCCAGCTCTCCTTCGAGAACATCAACGCCCCGGAGATCGGCGTCTACGGCGTGGATCACGTCGCGGTGGCCGAGGGACTCGGCTGCAAGGCCATCCGCGTCACCGACCCGGACAACCTGCAATCCGCCTTCGCCCAGGCGCAAGCCTGGATGGACGAGTTCCAGGTCCCGGTGGTCGTCGAGGTCATCCTGGAGCGCGTCACCAACATCGCCATGGGCACGGAGATCAACAACATCACCGAGTTCGAGGACGTGCTGGACGTGCCCGCGGACGAGCCGGAGCTGGTGCGGGTCTGATCAACACGCCGCGCGCCCAAATCCCCTCCCCTGCGAAACGGGGGAGGGTCAGGGTGGGGGCACGCGGCTCCGCCAGATCCACAGTTCCGCAGGGTGGAAAAAGGCGGACGTCGCGTTGACGCCTCCGCCATCGCCCTTCGATCCTGACCGCCAACCGGCCAAGTCCGTAACGAACATCCGGCCCGAAACGACCATCCGGGAGAGAGACATGCCCAAGTTCGCCGCCAACCTGACGATGCTCTACAACGAGCTGCCCTTCCTCGACCGCTTCGCCGCGGCGGCGAAGGACGGCTTCACCGGGGTCGAGTATCTGTTTCCCTACGCCTTCGAGAAGGATGCGCTGGTCGAGCGGCTGGCCGCCAACCGGCTGACCCAGGTCCTGCACAACCTGCCGGCGGGCGACTGGGACGCGGGCGAGCGCGGCATCGCCGTCCTGCCGGACCGCGTGGGCGAGTTCCAGGACGGGGTGGGCCGCGCCATCGAGTACGCCACGGCGCTGGGCTGCAAGCAGATCAACTGCCTCGCCGGCAAGGCCCCGGCGGGCGTGGCGGCGGACGCGCTGGAGCGCACCTTCGTGGACAACCTGTCCTTCGCCGCCAAGGCGCTGAAGCAGGCCGGCATCCGCTTCCTGATCGAGCCGATCAACACCCGCGACATTCCGGGCTTCTACCTGACCAACACCGCGCAGGCGGAACGGATCCTGGAGGCCGTCGGCTCCGACAACCTCTTCATCCAGTACGACGTCTACCACATGCAGATCATGGAGGGCGACCTCGTCCCGACCATCCAGCGCCTGCTGCCGAAGATCGCGCATGTCCAGATCGCCGACAATCCCGGCCGCAACGAGCCGGGCACCGGCGAGATCAACTACCCCTTCGTCTTCGCGGCGCTCGACCGGATCGGCTACGACGGCTGGGTCGGCTGCGAGTACAAGCCGGCCAAGGGGACCAGCGAAGGGCTGGGCTGGATGCGCGCCGCCACCCCCAGCGAGACCGTAGCCGCCTGAGGGCCGCCACCTGATCGCCCACCCCTTTTTCGACCGCCCGAACACAGAAGATTTGAGGACACAGCCATGAACGTTGGATTCATCGGTCTCGGCATCATGGGCCGCCCCATGGCCGGTCATCTGGCCGACGCCGGCCACACCCTGTTCGTCTACGACATCAACCCGGCCCCCGAAGACCTGCTCGCCAAGGGCGCCACGGCCTGCGGCTCCAGCCGTGAGGTGGCGCAGAAGGCCGACATCGTCTTCACGATGGTCCCCGACACCCCCCATGTGCAGGCCGCCCTGTTCGGCCCGAACGGCGTCGCCGAGGGTCTGTCGGCCGGCAAGATCGTCGTGGACATGTCCTCGATCTCCCCGATCGAGACGAAGGCCTTCGCCCAGCGCATCAACGAGCTGGGCTGTGACTACCTCGACGCCCCGGTGTCCGGCGGCGAGGTCGGCGCCAAGGCCGCCTCGCTGACCATCATGGTCGGCGGTCCCGACAAGGCCTTCGAGACGGTGAAGCCGCTGTTCGAGAAGATGGGCAAGAACATCACGCTGGTCGGCGGCAACGGCGACGGCCAGACGACGAAGGTCGCCAACCAGATCGTCGTCGCCCTGACCATCGAGGCGGTGGGCGAGGCCCTGCTGTTCGCGTCCAAGGCCGGCGCCGACCCGGCGAAGGTCCGTCAGGCCCTGATGGGCGGCTTCGCCTCCTCGCGCATCCTGGAGGTGCACGGCGAGCGCATGGTGAAGCGCACCTTCGATCCGGGCTTCCGCATCGAGCTGCACCAGAAGGACCTGAATCTGGCCCTGTCCGGTGCCCGCGCGCTCGGCGTGTCGCTGCCCAACACGGCGACCTGCCAGGAGCTGTTCAACGCCTGCGCGGCCCAGGGCGGCAAGGCCTGGGACCACTCCGGCATGGTCCGCGCGCTGGAGCTGCTCGCCAACCACGAGATCGGCCAGAACCACCGCGTGACCGAACCCGCGGAGTGAAGTTGTTCTTTATCTCCCTCTCCCGCCCCGGGAGAGGGAGGGGCCCATGCATAGCATGGGAGGGTGAGGGTGCCGCCAAGGAACAGTGCCTTGATCCTTGCGCGACCCTCACCCGCCCGCTTCGCGGGCACCCTCTCCCGGGACGGGAGAGGGGTACTTCCCCCATTGCCCCCCGCGCCAAATCCGTTAGCATTCCCAGCACATGAGGACCGGCGCCGGTGAACGGCGCGGCTCAGGGAAGGGACAGAACCAGACCATGACGACCACCGACCCCCGCGCGCTCCTGACCGACATGTTCCGCGCCGCCGTCGCTTCGGCGCAGCCGGCGCTGTGCGTGCCGCCGCACCTTCCGGAACCGCCGAAGGGCCGCACGGTCGTCGTCGGTGCCGGCAAGGCCGCGGCCTCCATGGCGAAGGCGGTGGAGGATCACTGGAAGGGTCCGCTGTCCGGGCTGGTCGTCACCCGCTACGGCCACAACGTGCCCTGCGAGCGGATCGAGGTGGTCGAGGCGTCGCATCCCGTCCCCGACGAGGCCGGCCAGCAGGCGGCGAAGCGCATCCTCGACATCGCCGCCTCGCTCGGCCCCGACGACCTGATGCTCTGCCTGATCTCCGGCGGCGGCTCCGCCCTGCTCGCCCTGCCCGCGCCGGGTATCAGCATGGCCGACAAGCAGGCGGTATCCAAGGCGCTGCTCCGCTCCGGCGCGAACATCACCGAGATGAACTGCGTGCGCAAGCACCTGTCCGCAATCAAGGGCGGGCGACTGGCCGCAGCAACCAAGGCGCGGGTGGTCTCGCTGGTCATCTCCGACGTGCCGGGCGACGATCTGTCGGTGATCGCCTCCGGCCCCACCGTGCCGGACCCGACCAGCTACGCCGACGCGCTGGCCGTGCTGGAGAAGTACGGCATCACCCCGCCGCAGCCGGTCATGGACCATCTGCTGGCCGGGCGCGACGAGAGCCCGAAGCCCGGCGACCCGCGGCTGGAGCGCGTCAGCACCATCCTCGTCGCCACCCCGCAGATGGCGCTGGAACGCGCGGCGGAGGTCGCCCGCAAGGCCGGCGTCACCCCGGTCATCCTCGGCAACGCGCTGGAGGGCGAGTCGCGCGAGGTGGCGCTCGTCCATGCCGGCATCGCCCGCCAGATCGTCGAGCACGACCAGCCGGCGGCCAAGCCCTGCGTCCTGCTGTCCGGCGGCGAGACCACGGTGACCGTGCGCGGCAAGGGACGCGGCGGGCGCAACGCCGAGTTCCTGCTGGCACTGACCGTGGCGCTGGACGGGATGAAGGGCGTCCACGCCCTGGCTGCCGACACCGACGGTATCGACGGGACGGAGGACAACGCCGGCGCCCTGCTCGGCCCCGACACGCTGGCCCGCGCCGCCGAGGTCGGCGTCAACGCCAAGGAGCGGCTGGCCGACAACGACGGCTACAGCTTCTTCAGCGCGCTCGGCGACCTGCTGGTGACCGGGCCGACCCTGACCAACGTCAACGACTTCCGCGCCGTTCTGGTCCTGTGACGGGCGGGGCACCGCCGGCCGATTTAATATATCACTTATGGCCAGAGCGGCGCCCGCTCACGAAAATTTCTTGCTGACTCCACGGATCATCCGCCACACTCACCGTCAAGGCATCACGAATACGGCGTCTGGCATGCCAACGGCATGCAACCGGATTGCCCCGTTCGAAGGACAAAGCGAAGCGGTCGGGCACCGAACGCACCCCGCGCGCGCCAGGACAAGAACGAGATAGCGGACCATCCGGGAGGAACCATATGCGCCAAACCGGTGCGCGGAGCGCTCTGCCTGTCGGCGGGCGTTGGATGCAGTTGCTTGCCGGCGTCATCTGCATGTCGATGATCGCCAATCTCCAGTACGGGTGGACCCTCTTCGTCGAACCCATCGACGACAAGCACGGCTGGGGCCGTGCGGCCATCCAGGTGGCCTTCACCATCTTCATCGTCACCGAAACATGGCTGGTGCCCGTCGAGGGCTGGTTCGTGGACCGCTTCGGCCCGCGGATCGTCGTGCTGTTCGGCTCGGTGCTCTGCGCCGCCTCCTGGGCGCTGAACGCCGTGGCCGACTCGCTGCTCGTGCTCTACGTCGCCGCGGCCATCGGCGGCATCGGGGCGGGCGCCGTCTACGGCACCTGCGTGGGCAACGCGCTGAAGTGGTTCCCCGACCGGCGCGGTCTGGCGGCCGGGATCACCGCGGCCGGCTTCGGAGCCGGCTCCGCCCTGACGGTCGTGCCAATCGCCACGATGATCGAAACCTCGGGCTACGAGGCGACCTTCATGGCCTTCGGGCTGGGCCAGGGGCTGGTCGTCTTCGCGCTCGCCTGGCTGTTGGTGGCGCCGCCCTCCGCTCCGCTCGCCCGCGGCGGATACTCCGCCCCGCCCGCGCAGCGGCAGTACACGCCGAGCCAGATGGTCCGCACCCCGGTCTTCTGGGTCATGTACGCCATGTTCGTGATGGTGGCCGGCGGCGGGCTGATGGCGACGGCGCAGCTCGGCCCGATCGCCCAGGATTTCGGGCTGGCCCACGCGCCGGTCAGCATCCTCGGCCTGACCCTGCCCGCCCTGACTTTCGCCCTGTCCATCGACCGGGTGCTGAACGGGCTGACCCGTCCCTTCTTCGGCTGGGTGTCCGACCACATCGGGCGCGAGAACACCATGTTCATCGCCTTCGCGATCGAGGCGGTGGGCATCGTCGCGCTCAGCCTCTACGGCCGCGACCCGGTGGCCTTCGTGCTGCTGACCGGTCTGGTCTTCTTCGCCTGGGGCGAGATCTACAGCCTGTTCCCGGCCTGCTGCGCCGACACCTTCGGGTCGAAGTTCGCGGCGAGCAACGCCGGCCTGCTCTACACCGCCAAGGGCACCGCGGCGCTGCTGATCCCCTTCGCCAACATCATCGCCGACGCGACGGGAAGCTGGCACGCCGTCTTCCTGCTGGCCGCCGGGGTCAACGCGCTGGCCGCCGTGCTGGCGCTGTTCGTCCTGCGCCCGATGCGCAACCGCATGGCCGCCGAGTCGCTGGGCACGCCCAACGGCCGGAGCGTGACGGCAACGCCCTGACGCTCTCTTCCCCTCCCCCCGCTTGGGGAAGGAGCCGAAGCGAGGGGGCGCCCGCAAGGGCGTCCCCTTTCCATTTCGGGCGCTAGTCCGCCGCCTGCCCTTCCTCCAGGTAAATCTCCCCGCCCTTGGCGCGGAAGCTCTCCGACATCTCGGCCATGCCGGAGTTGGCGTATTCCCGCACCTCCTGCGTGATCTTCATCGAGCAGAACTTCGGCCCGCACATCGAACAGAAATGCGCAACCTTCGCCCCCTCTGCCGGCAGGGTCTGGTCGTGGAAGCGCTCCGCCGTCTCCGGGTCGAGCGACAGGTGGAACTGGTCGCGCCAACGGAACTCGAAGCGGGCGCGCGACAGGGCGTCGTCGCGTTCCTGGGCGCCGGGATGGCCCTTGGCGAGGTCGGCGGCGTGGGCGGCGATCTTGTAGGTGACCACGCCCACCTTCACGTCGTCGCGGTCCGGCAGCCCCAGATGCTCTTTCGGCGTGACGTAGCAGAGCATCGCCGTGCCGAACCAGCCGATCATGGCGGCACCGATGGCGCTGGTGATGTGGTCGTAGCCCGGCGCGATGTCGGTGGTCAGCGGCCCGAGCGTGTAGAAAGGCGCCTCGCCGCACAGCGCCAACTGCTTGTCGACATTGGCCTTGATCTTGTGCATGGGCACATGGCCCGGCCCCTCGATCATCACCTGCACGTCGTGCTTCCAGGCGATCTTGGTCAGCTCGCCCAGAGTCTCCAGCTCGGCGAACTGGGCGGCGTCGTTGGCGTCGGCGATGGAGCCGGGGCGCAGCCCGTCGCCCAGCGAGAAGGCGACGTCGTACGCCTTCATGATCTCGCAGATCTCCTCGAACCGCTCGTAGAGGAAGCTCTCGCGGTGGTGGGACAGGCACCATTTCGCCATGATCGAGCCGCCGCGCGACACGATGCCGGTGGTGCGCTTGGCGGTCAGCGGGATGTGCGCCAGACGGATGCCGGCGTGGATCGTGAAGTAGTCCACCCCCTGCTCCGCCTGCTCGATCAGCGTGTCGCGGAAGATCTCCCAGGTCAGGTCCTCGGCTTTGCCGCCGACCTTCTCAAGTGCCTGGTAGATCGGAACGGTGCCGATGGGGACCGGGCTGTTGCGCAGAATCCATTCTCGGGTGGTGTGGATGTTGCGGCCGGTGGACAGGTCCATCACGGTGTCCGCGCCCCAGCGGATCGACCAGACCATCTTGTCCACCTCCTCCCCCACCGAGGAGGCGACGGCGGAGTTGCCGATGTTCGCGTTGATCTTGGTGAGGAAGTTGCGGCCGATGATCATCGGCTCCGATTCGGGGTGGTTGATGTTGGACGGGATGATCGCCCGCCCGCGCGCCACCTCGTCGCGGACGAACTCCGGGGTCACATGGTCGGGGATGGAGGCGCCAAAATCGTCTCCGTCCCGCGCCGCTGCCTCGGCCATCCGCCGACGGCCCAGATTCTCGCGGACGGCGATGTACTCCATCTCCGGCGTGACGATGCCGGCGCGGGCGTAGGCCATCTGCGTGACCGCCCGGCCCGGCTTGCCGCGCAGCGGACGGCGCCCGGCGCGGTCGAAGACGGGCACGGCGCGCGTCTCGCCGGCGCGCAGCCCGTCGTCCTCCGGACGGACCTCGCGGCCCTCATAGGCCTCGACGTCGCCGCGCCCCTCGATCCAGGAGCGGCGCAGCTCCGCCAAGCCGCGGCGGATGTCGGTCTGCACGGCGGGATCGCTGTAGGGGCCGGAGGTGTCGTAGACGCGCACCGGCGGCTCGCCGCCGCCGACATGGATGTCGCGCATCGCCACACGGAGGTCGGGGAAGCGCTCCCCCGCCACATGGACCTTGCTGGACGACGGCAGCGGGCCGGTCGTCACCGAGAAATGGTCGGACGGCGTGGCTTGTTGGGAAGCGGGGGGAAGAGAGTCGGGCATCTGCTTGGATCTCCATCGCACATAGGATCGTTGGAGACCCGGGTGTGACGGAGCGGCAGAACGGACGACCGGAGCGGTCCCCATAAAGGGGTGCGCGATAGGGTGCGCGTGACCGTGGCCCGTTTGTTCCTGTCCCTACGCCGGTACGACCCGGATCAGGTTCAAAGGGTTCGGCGCCTTACGGCATCATCTCAGCCCCGTGCTATGGGGCTCCCCTTGGAACGTCGCCATGCTGAACGATCCGCCCCACCCACGTCAACGCGATTCACGGCGAATCCCACCCGATCAATGCAATTGTTGCGGTTCTGGTATCCATTATCTGGTATACAAAATCCCATTGCGCAGCCTGAGCCGGGCCGCTATGCTGCTTCACAACAAGAAGCAAAGCCCCTCCCGAGTGCCCGGAGCCCGTCCCATGCTCGAATCCCAGATGATCGCCTTCGTCGCCCTGGCCGGCCTGATGGGCCACGGCCTGACCCTGCTGATGCGGGAGGACGACGAGTGGACTTCCGATCCGCAGGACGAGCAGCCGGACGGCCTCTGGTCGTCGGACCGCTTCAACCAGTCCGGCGAGGGCCACAACCGTCCCTTCTTCCTGGAATGAAAGAAGGCCGCCGCGCGGGGTGCGCGCGGCGGCCTTTCTCCGAGGGCAGTAACCCGTTGTGCGCGGACCGATCAGTGGCCGGTCTGCACCGCCAGCCCCCCCGCGCCCTGCCGGGCGGCGAGCTCGGCGTTTCGGGCGTGGTGCTTGCGCAGCATGGGCCGCAAGACCGCGATGGCGCAGAAGGCCGCGATGAGGTCCATGGTGGCGCAGATGTAGAGCACGGTCGCCCAGGTGCCGGTGGCTTCCATCAGCAGGTTGCCCAGCGGGACCAGCAGCGCCGCGACGCCCTTGGCGCAGTACAGCACGCCGTAGATCTTCGCCGCATGCTTGGTGCCGAAGGTGTCCGCCGAGGTCGCGCTGAACAGGCTGTACACTTCGCCCCAGGCCAGGAACACCAGACCCGACAGGATCAGGAACATGATCGGGTCGTGGCCGAAGCGGCTGAGCATCAGGATGCCGAGGCCTTCGAAGGTGAAGGCGATGAACATCGTCGCTTCACGGCCGATGTGGTCGGAGATGAAGCCGAACAGCGGACGGGAGATGCCGTTCATCACGCGGTCGAGCATCAGCGCGAAGGGCAGAGCCGCCATGGTGATGCCGAACAGGCTGATCGGGGCTTCCTTGACGCCCAGATCGTGGGCGATCACGCCGAGCTGGGCCACCGCCATCAGGCCGCCCGACACGGTGCAGATGAACATGACCATCATGACCCAGAAGACCGGCGTCTGCAGCGCTTCCTTCAGCGTGTAGTCGCGGCGGGACTGCAGGACCTTGGTCGAGGCCTTGACCTGATCCTTCTGCGGAGCGCGCAGGAAGAAGGCGGCGATGAGGATGATCGTGCCCTGCAGCAGGCCGAACCAGAAGAAGGTCGCCTGGTAGCCCGAGGAATGGATCATGTTGGCGATCGGCAGGATGGTCACGGCCGAGCCGGCGCCGTAGCCGCCCGCGGTCAGGCCGACGGCGAGGCCGCGCTTGTCCGGGAACCACTTGAGCGCGCTGTTGACGCAGGTGGCGTAGACGCAGCCGACGCCGATGCCGCCGATGGCCGAGCCGACATAGAGCATGCCGAGCGAGCCGGCGTAGCTGTCGATGATCCAGGAGAGGCCGGTCATCACGCCGCCGAAGGCGACGATGGCGCGGGGGCCGTAGCGGTCGATGAAGTAGCCTTCGATGGGGGTCAGCCAGGTCTGGACGACGACGAAGACGGTGAAGGCAGTCTGGATCGAGGCGCGGGTCCAGCCATGGGTGGCCTGGATTTCCGGCACGAACAGCGTCCAGGCATACTGGATGTTGGCCGCGGCCACCATGCAGACGATGCCGACGACGATCTGCATCCAGCGCGCGCCTTCGGAAATGGGCGCCTGCGAGCCGCC